>CBDAQC010000003.1:0-46788 GCA_965198915.1 Acetobacteraceae bacterium
GCGGTGCAGGCGGGCGCCCAGGGCCAGGACCAGCCCGGCCTGGTCACCGGCGCCTTCACGCCGCTGGTCACCGAGCTGGGCACCCGCCATCCGGTCACCCAGGGCCTGGCGGCCGATCCGAACGCGCCGGGCTGGGGCCCTTGGTACCGCGCGATCAAGCCGGAGGACGTGTCCGGCCAGGTGCTGATGACCGGCCCGAACCACGCCCCTCTGCTCATCCTCAGCCATGTGGACCAGGGCAGGGTCGCGATGCTGATGAGCGACCAGATCTGGCTGTGGTCGCGCGGACAATCGTCTTTGCCGGGCGGCGGCGGCGGCCCGCAGGCCGAGTTGCTGCGCCGCGCCGCGCACTGGCTGATGAAGGAGCCGGACCTGGACGAGGAACGGCTGACCGCCCGCATACAGGCCGGCCGGCTGCAGGTGGAACGCCAATCCGTCTCGGGCAGCGCGGCCGGCACGGTGACGGTCACGCCGCCGGAAGGCGCCAAGCGCAGCCTGGCGCTCGCACCTTCGGGCGCCGGCCGCGCGGTGGCCAGCCTGGATGCGGCCGCACCCGGCGTATGGCAGGTGAGCGACGGGACCAGACTGGCCTATGCCGCGGTGGGCCTGGACAACCCGCTGGAATACGCCGACCTGCGCGCGACGGCGGACCGGGTGCGCAAGCTGGCGGAAGCCACCGGCGGTGGCGTGGCCTGGCTGGGGCACGGCGTGCCGGAGTTGCGGCGCGTGGGATCAGGGGATGTGGCGGCGGGCGCGGGCTGGATCGGTCTGCGCCGCCGCGATGCGCATTTGGTGACGGGAGTGGATTCCGTGCCGCTACTGCCTGCCTGGGCGGCGTTGCCCCTGCTGCTGGGACTGGTGGTGGCAGCCTGGCGGCGCGAGGCCGGGTGAACAAGCAGCAGGGCTTTTGCTCAGCGCCACGGCGGTGGGCTGAAGCGCGCGGGTGGCCGCAGGTGACGGTTTCCGAAAACCTTGTCTTAACTTCTGCAACTTTTCTGTGCTACGCAGACGACATGAAGCGCTACCTCCTCGCCCTGCTCCTTTGTGCCGCAGCTCTTCCTGCCTACGCCCAGGTCGGGCCGACCGTCGGCGGTCCGGGCGGCTATGGCGCGGGCAGTGGCTATGGCGGCGGCGGCTCAGGCCTGCCGAACCGCAACCATGGCCAGGACGACGATTCCTCCAGGAAGCCCGACGACAAGCCGGTGCCGCCGCCGCCTGCCATCCCCGGCGCCCAGCCGGATGCGGACGCCGCCGTGATCCCGGCCGACAAGGTTGCGGCAGAGATGAGCCCCAACGAAGCCTTGTTCGACGCCATCAACCGCGGCGACCTCGCCGCCGCCAAGGACGCGGTGAACCGCGGCGCGCAGCTGGACGCGCATAACGTGCTGGGCCAGACGCCGACCGACGCGGCGATCGACCTCAGCCGCAACGACATCACCTTCCTGCTGCTCTCGCTGCGCGGCGCGGTCAGCAGCGGCAAGCCGGTGCAGACGGCCGCCACCACCGGCAAGCCCGGCCATGTCACGCGCGTGGCCGCCCAGCACGCGGCGCCCGTGCACGTGGCCGCGACCGATCGCGGCAAGCCCAACCCGGCCGTGGGCTTTACCGGCTTCTAGGGCGCGCCCCGCCGCCGCGGCTCGTCTCCGCCGGAAATCCGGGTTTTGGCGGTGTTTTTTCAAAAACACGGCCTTGTTTGCCTTCGCCAAACGGCTGCCATACCCAAATCCGCGTCCCACCTTCAGAGGACGCCATGACCGACCATACCGACGAGACTTTCATGCGCCGCGCCATCGCCCTGGCCCGCGAAGGGCTGGAGACACCTGGCGGCTCCCCGATCGGCTGCGTGATCGTGCTCGACGGCCGCATCATCGGCGAGGGCCATAACGAGACCGAGGGCCAGCACGACCCGACCGCGCATGGCGAGGTGGTGGCCATGCGCCGGGCCGGAGCGGCCATCGAGAACTGGGAGCTGCGCGGCGCCACGCTGTACAGCACGCTGCAGCCCTGCGGCATGTGTACGATGGCCTCGATCTGGGCCAAGATCGGCCGAATCGTGTACGGCGCCGGGCGGGACGACGTGCACGAAATGTATTTCGAGGACAGGCATTTCGACACTGACGATTTCATACGCGACGCCTATCGCAAGGACATCAGCATCGAAGGCGGCTTCATGGCCAAGGAATGCGCCGAGCTGTATTTCAAGCCTGGCCAGGATCTGAGCTTCGAGGAGCAGGCGAACCTCTAATCGCGCGCCCCTCTGACGCCGGTGCGGGACGAAACGGCGCACCGGCGTCAGCGGTATGGCCCTGACAGAAGCCGCGGCGTGGGAGCAGGGTTTTGCTTCTCGTGGCGATTGGAGGCATCTCTTCTCCCCATGCAAGCCTTCTGGGACGCGACCGCGAGCTACGTCCGCGCCATGCTGAGGGATGTGCAAACCGAGGCGCATGTCGGGCTGCATCCGTGGGAACGCCATCCGCAGCGGCCGACCAGGCTGGTGGTCAACGTGGAGATGTTCGCGCACGGCGCGGTGTTCCTGGATTACGACCCGATCCGCGCCGCCATACGCGCCTGGCCTGGCCGGCCGCATACGGAGTTGCTGGAGACGCTGGCGGAAGAGATCGTGGCGGTGTGCTTCGCCAATCCGCTGGTGGAGGCCTGCCGGGTGAGCGTGGTTAAGCCGGACATTTTCAACGAGGCGGCTGCGGCGGGCATCGAGTTCTATCGCCTGCGCCCCGCGTGAGGCGCGCGCTCGTCACCGGCGGCGCCAGGCGGATAGGGGCGGCCATCAGCCAGGGCCTGGCCGCGGATGGGTGGCATGTCGTCATCCACTGCAACGCCTCGGCAAACGAGGCGCAGGCGCTGGCCGGGTGTATCACAGCGGCGGGCGGAAGCTGCCAGGTGGTGCAGGCGGACCTCGCCCACCGGGACGCGGTGGCCGGGCTGATCGCCGCCTGCGGTCCGCTGGACGCGCTGATCAACAACGCCAGCAGCTTCCGTTACGACACGCTGGAGACGATGGACGCCGCCTCCTGGGACGCTCATCTGGGCCCGAACCTGGAGGCGCCGGTGTTCCTGGCACAGGCCTTTGCCGCCGCGCGCGCCGGGCGGCCGGGCAGCGTGATCAACATGCTGGACCACAAGGTGACAGCGCTTAACCCGGACTTTTTCAGCTACACTGTGGCCAAGGTGGCCCTGGCCGGCGCCACCCGCCTGCTGGCGCAGGCGCTGGGGCCTGCCGGCATACGGGTGAACGGCGTGGCGCCCGGCATCACGCTGCTCAGCGGCAAGCAGACACAGGCGGGGTTCGAGCGTGCCTGGTCTGCGCCGCCGCTTGGCCGCAGCAGCACCCCGGAGGAGCTGGTGGCGGCTTGCCGGTTCATCCTGGCCACGCCCAGCCTGAACGGCCAGATACTCGTGCTGGATGGGGGGGAGTCGCTGCTCGGGCGGCAGCGGGACGTGGCGTTCGAGGCGTAGGAAGAAAGGAAGCAGTCCTTTTTTGAAAAAAGGCCCAAAAAACTTTTAACTCCCCGCACTTGCATCAGCCGGGTGCCGCTCACGAAAGCGAAACGCTGCAGCGTCGGGGAGCAAAAGTTTTTTGCTTCTATTTTCAAAAAAGAAGGCCTTGCCTTCCTTCAGGCACTCTCGAGCAAAGCCCCAGGCTCCGTACGCAGCCGCTTAACCAGCAGCTTGTTAAGCGCATGCACGTAAGCACGCGCGGAGGCCACGATCGTGTCCGTATCCGCCCCCTGGCCATCGACCATCTTGCCGTTCTCCGTCAGCCGCACCGTGGTCTTGGCCTGCGCGTCCGTGCCCTCGGTCACCGCGCCCACGGAGAACAGCACCAGCGCCGCCTCGTGCGGGAAGATCGCGCGTATGGCGCGAAACGTGGCGTCAACCGGGCCGTCGCCGGTCTCGCTTTCACTGCTTTGCACGCCGTCGACCTCCAGCGTCAGTTCCGCGCGTGCCGGCCCTCGGGAGCCGGCATGGACGTCCAGGGCGATGAAGCGAATGCGCGTGTGGTCGCGGCCGACCTCGTCGTCGACGAGCGCCACGATGTCCTCGTCGTAGACGATCTTCTTGCGGTCGGCGATGTCCTTGAAGCGGCGGAACGCGTCGTTCAGGGCGTTGTCGCCGATGCCGGTGTAGCCAAGGGCCGCCAGCTTGTCGCGAAAGGCGGCGCGGCCGGAATGTTTGCCCATGACCAGGTTGGTCTTGGTCCAGCCCACGCTTTCCGGCGTCATGATCTCGTAGGTCTGCGCGTTCTTCAGCATGCCGTCCTGGTGGATGCCGCTCTCATGCGCGAACGCGTTGCGGCCGACGATGGCCTTGTTCGGCTGCACGTCGAACCCGGTGATGGTGGACAGCAGGCGGGACGTGCGCAGGATCTGTTCGCTGGCGATGCCGGTGCGCAGGGGCACGGCGTCCTGGCGCGTGCGCAACGCCATGGTGATCTCCTCCAACGCCGCGTTGCCGGCGCGCTCGCCTATGCCGTTGATCGTGCATTCCACCTGGCGGGCGCCGGCGCGCAGGGCGGCGACCGTGTTGGCCACGGCCAGGCCCAGGTCGTTATGGTTGTGTGCGGAGAACACCACGCGGTCCGCCCCCGGCACGCGGGTGCGCAGGTCGGTGAAGATGCGCGTCAGGTCCTCGGGCAGGGCGTAGCCCACGGTGTCGGGGATGTTGATGGTGGTCGCACCCGCGGCGATCGCGGCTTCCACGCAGCGCGCCAGGAAGTCCGGCTCGGTGCGGCTCCCGTCCTCGGCGGACCATTCCACGTCCGCGGTGTGGCGGCGGGCGAGGGTGACGGAGGCGGTGACGGCTTCCAGCACCGCCTCCGGCTCCATGCGCAGCTTGTACTTCATGTGCAGCTTGCTGGTGCTGATGAAGGTGTGTATGCGCGGCCGCTCCGCGTGGCGCACCGCTTCCGCGGCGCGCAATATGTCCGCCGGCGCGGAGCGGGCCAGGCCGCAAATCACTGGGCGGCGCACGTCGCGCGCGATGGCTTCCACGCTTTCGAAGTCGCCGGGCGAGGCGATGGGGAAGCCCGCCTCGATCACGTCGGCGCCCAGTTCCGCCAGTGCGTGGGCCAGACGCAGCTTCTCGGCCAGGTTCATCGAAAAGCCGGGCGACTGTTCGCCGTCGCGCAACGTGGTGTCGAACATGATGACGCGGTCGTCGTCCAGACGGCCGAAACTCGGATGGTCGATGGGCATGATGGGTCCTCGGCAGGTCGGAATTATCGGTTGGGTGCCTGCGGCACCTGGCGCCCCTGAACGGTCCCGTTCAGGGGGCGATAAGTCGAAGCGCGAGGCTGGCGGCCCTGGTCATCGGGCCGGTTATAGGCGGGCGGCGGTTAAGAAGGCAAGAAAGCCGTGCCGGCCGCCTGGATCGGACACATTCCCTGCCGCGGCCGGCTGCAGGCCGCGGGCAGGGAGCCGTGTTTGCCTTACTTCGGCGCGTCGGGCGCCGGGGCGGAGGCGTCCGGAGCGGCCGGGGCAGCGTCGCTGCTCGCAGCCTTGGAATGGTGGTGATGCGAAGACGAATGGTGGTGGTGCTTCTTGTGGTTCGTCGTCGTCGTCGTGGTCGTGCTGTCCGGCGGCGTGGTGGTGGTGGTGGTAGCCGGGGCCGACGCGTCAGGCGTCTGGGCGAAGGCCGGCGCGGCGATCATGGCGGCAGCGACGAAAGCGGCGCTCATCAGGGGGAGCTTCATAGGGTCTCCATACTTCTTTTTACTGGGGGTGGGGTGGGGCGCGTCGGCCATACACGACGCCGTAGCAGCATGTGTGAAACGCACGCCCCTTTGGCATTGAATGGTCTGAGTCGTCAGCTTTTTTTTCGGTAATGATAGGGCGTTTGTGGCGGCGCTGCCGCAAGGAAGCGGAGAAAGGCGCCCCGCTTCCTGAAAAGCCGTCCAGCGCCGCGCTCAGTTCCTGGATTTATCAACCAGCGCGTTCTTGGTGATCCAGGGCATCATCCCACGCAGCCGCTCGCCAACGCGCTCGATCGGATGTTCGGCGTTGCGGCGCCGCGTGGCACGGAAGCTCGCCTGGTTCACCTTGTTCTCCAGCATCCAGTTGCGGGTGAAGCGGCCGGACTGGATGTCTTCCAGCACGCGCTTCATCTCCGCCTTCGTCTCCGCCGTGACGATACGCGGGCCGGAGACGTATTCGCCGTATTCGGCAGTGTTGCTGATGGAATAGTTCATGTTTGAGATGCCGCCCTCGTAGATCAGGTCCACGATCAGCTTCACCTCGTGCAGGCATTCGAAATACGCCATCTCCGGCGCGTAGCCGGCTTCCGTCAGCGTCTCGAACCCGGCCTTTATCAGCTCCACCAGGCCGCCGCACAGCACCGCCTGCTCGCCGAACAGGTCGGTCTCGCATTCTTCCTTGAACGTGGTCTCGATGATGCCGGCGCGGCCGCCGCCTATGGCGCTGGCGTAGCTGAGTGCGATTTCCAGCGCGTTGCCGGACGGGTTCTGGTCCACCGCCACAAGGCAAGGCACGCCGCCGCCGCGCTCGTATTCGGAGCGGACGGTGTGGCCGGGGCCTTTCGGCGCGATCATGAACACGTCGATGTCCCGCCGTGCATCGATCAGGTTGAAATGGATGTTCAGGCCGTGCGCGAAGGCCAGCGCCGTACCTTCGCGCATGTTGGGGCCGAGATGCTCGCGATAGAGGTCGCCCTGGCCCTCGTCCGGCGTGAGCACCATGATCACGTCCGCCCAGGCGGCGGCTTCCGACGGCCCCATGACGCGCAGGCCAGCCGCTTGCGCCTTGGCCACGCCGGAAGAGCCGGGGCGCAGGCCCACGACCACGTCGGGCACGCCGCTATCGTGCAGGTTGCGCGCGTGGGCGTGGCCCTGGCTGCCGTAGCCGATGACGGCGACGCGGCGGCTCTTGATCAGGTTCACGTCGGCGTCTGTGTCGTAGTATACGCGCATGTTCGGGTTGGTCCTTTAGGAAGAAAGCAAGGCCTTCTTTTTTGAAAAAAAGAAGCAAAAAACTTTTGCTTCCCGCAATTGCCACAGTCGTTTTCATCCTGGGGTGCGCGCCGGGTTGAGCAGCGCCAGGAGTAAAAGTTTTTTGCTTCTTTTTTTCAAAAAAGAAGGCCTTGCTTTCTTAAAGCACTCCCGCCCCCCGCGCGATCGCCGCAATCCCCGTGCGCGACACCTCCGCCAGCCCCAGCGGACGCAGCAGCTCGATAAACGCGTCGATCTTGTCGATCGAGCCGGTCAGCTCGAAGACGAAACTGCCCGTCGTCGTATCGACGACACGCGCGCGGAACGCGTCGGCGATACGCAGCGATTCCGAGCGTGCCTCGCCGCCGGCCACCACCTTTATCAACGCCATCTCGCGCGCCACGTGCGGGCCGTCTTTCGACAAATCCGCCACGCGGTACACCGGCACGAGGCGGTCCAACTGTGCCTTGATCTGGCCGATCACCATCTCCGTGCCGGAAGTGACGACGTTGATGCGGCTGCGCTTGCGGTCCTGGTCCACGGCGGCCACGGTCAGGCTGTCGATGTTGTAGCCGCGGCCGGAAAACAGGCCGATGACGCGCGCGAGCACGCCGGACTCGTTATCGACCAGCACCGAAATGGTGGCGCTGCGCAGCATCTGGCCGGCGTCTGACATCAGACCAGCATCAGGCCTTCGTCGGTGATGCTGGCGGTGCGGCCGGCATGTTCGGGGCCGAGTATCATCTCGTTATGCGCGGCGCCGGACGGGATCATCGGATAGCAGTTCTCGGCGCGGTCCACGCAGATGTCGGCGATCACCGGGCCGTCTATCGCCAGCATGCGCGCGATCACGCCGTCCAGCTCGCCCAGGTTGCGCGCGCGCAGGCCGTGCGCGTGGAAAGCTTTCCGCCAGCTTGACGAAATCCGGCAGCGCCTGGCTGTAACTTTCGGAATAGCGCGAGCCGTGCAGCAGCTCCTGCCATTGCCGCACCATGCCCATATATTCGTTGTTCAGGATGAATATCTTCACCGGCAGGCGGTACTGCGCCAGCGTGCCCATCTCCTGGATGTTCATCAGGATACTGGCCTCGCCGGCAATGTCGATCACCAGCGCGTCGGGGTGCGCCACCTGCACGCCGGCGGCGGCGGGCAGGCCGTAGCCCATGGTGCCCAGGCCGCCGCTGGTCATCCAGCGGTTCGGCTTGTCGAAATGGAAGTGCTGCGCCGCCCACATCTGGTGCTGGCCCACTTCGGTGGTGATGAAGGTCTCGCGTCCGGACTGCTTGCACATCTCGTGCAGGCGCTGCACGGCGTATTGCGGCTTTATCACCGCGTCCGGCGACATGTCCTGGGTGAAGCGCAAGCTCCTCACCGCACGCCAGCCAGCGATCTCGCGCCACCAGGCGGCGACCGCGCCGGTGTCCTGCGGCGCCGGCTCGGCGCGCCAGGACTCCACCATGGCGCGCAGTATGGAAGCCGCGTCGCCGACCAGGGCCACGTCCACCGCCACGTTCTTGTTGATGTTGGACGGATCGATGTCGCCGTGGATCTTGAAACTGCCCGGGCTGAAGGCGGATAGCCGGCCGGTGACACGGTCGTCGAAGCGGGCGCCGATGTTGAACAGCACGTCGCAGCCATGCATGGCCATGTTGGCTTCGTAGGTGCCGTGCATGCCCAGCATGCCGAGGAAGTTCGGGTCGGAGGCGGGATACGCGCCTAGCCCCATGAGCGTGTTGGTGCAGGGCAGGTTGCCCAGCCGCACCAGCTCGGCCAGCAGGCGGGACGCTTCGGGCCCCGCGTTGATCACCCCGCCGCCGGCATAGACCACCGGGCGCCGCGCCCCCTTCAGCGCGCGCACCGCCCTGGCGATGGCGCCCGCATCCGGCTGCGTGACCGGGCGGTAGCTGCGATGCGGCTTGGTGCCGGCCGGTTCATAGGCGGCGGGCGCGATCAGAATGTCCTTCGGCAAATCCACCACCACCGGGCCGGGCCGGCCGGTGCGCGCCACGTAGAAGGCATCGTGCACGGTGCGCGCCAAATCCTCGCTGCGCTTGACCAGGTAGTTGTGCTTGGTGGCCTGGCGCGTGATGCCGGTGGTGTCCGCCTCCTGGAACGCGTCGTTGCCGATCAGGTGGGTGGGTACCTGGCCGGTCAGGCACACAAGCGGGATGGAATCCATCAGCGCGTCCAACAGGCCGGTCACCGCGTTGGTGGCGCCGGGCCCGCTGGTGACCAGGACCACGCCCACGCGTCCGGTGCTGCGCGCGTAGCCTTCAGCGGCGTGCACGGCGGCCTGCTCGTGGCGCACCAGGATGTGGCGGATGTCGCTCTGCTGGAACAGCGCGTCGTAGATCGGCAGCACGGCGCCGCCGGGATAGCCGAAAATTACCTCTACACCCTGGTCACGCAGGCAGCGCAGCAGCACCTCGGCGCCCGAAGCGGCCTGGGTGACATGTCCGGCGTCGCCGGTTGCGGGTGTCAGGGCGTTCATCACTCCATCTAACCCGCCGGGGCAGCACGCGTCAAATTCGCGCAAAATAAAATATCAGAACAGGCATGTGAAGCTATCCAGTAGTTGCTGTGTAGAGGTATAGCGCGCAATTAACCTATGCGTATCAGCCTGGGCTGCATTGCTGCCGCCGGGCACGACCGGCCGTGCCGGAACCACGTCGCCTGGCGGCGTGTGTATTGTCCGGTCGCCAGAACCGCGCGGCGCGCCGCCTCGTCCAGCCCTATCTCGCCGCGCAGATGGGCGGACAGTTCGGGCACGCCATGCGCGCGCATGGCCGGCAGGGCCGGGTCGAGCCCGAGTTCCAGCAGATGGCGGGCCTCGGCCAGGGCGCCGTCCTGCAGCATGGCCGTAAACCGTGCGGCAATGGCGGCGCGCAGCTCGGCGCGCGGCGGGTCCAGCACGATGGCCCGCACCGACCATGCCGCCTCCGCGGCGCCAGGCTGCGCCTGCCACGCCGCCAGGCCACGGCCGGTGCCGCGCCAGACTTCCCAGGCGCGGGCGAGGCGCTGGCCATCCGACGGGCGCAGGCCGGCAGCCGTCGCCGGATCGGCCTGCGCCAGGCGGGCGTGCAGCACCGCCGGACCCTCCCCGGCCAGCAAGGCGCGCGCCTCTGCCCGTGCTGCCTCGCCAGGATCGGGGATGTCCGCCAGGCCCTGCCACAGTGCGGCCAGATACATGCCCGTGCCGCCGCATAGTATCGGCACGCGGCCCTGGTCCCGTGCGGCCGCCATCGCCGCCCGCGCCGCGTCGCGCCACCACGCGACCGAACCCGGCTCGCTGGCCGGCCGCACGCCGTATAAAGCGTGCGGCGCCCGTGCCTCGTCGGCCGCACTCGGGCGGGCCGTCAGCGCGCGCAGCTCCCGATACACCTGCATGGAATCGGCGTTGATGACGGTGCCGCCGACACGCTCGGCCAGGTCCAGCGCCAGCGCGCTCTTGCCGCTGCAGGTGGGCCCGGCCACCACGAAGGCGACGTTCCTGTCCGGCTCCCCGCTCATTGCCTACACCCGTATCGCGCGCCAGAAGGTCCGCCCATGACCTATGTGCTGACCCTGGTGGCCGACCGCGCGCGCACCTGTCTGACCCAGGCCACGATCGGCCGGGTGCGCGACGCGGCAGGCGGCGGCACTCCCGTCATCCTCTCTCCTGGCGAGGCGGCCGACATCGAGGGCGTGGCAACGGCCGAGCTGGACGCCGCCCGCCTGGCGCTGGAGGGGGCGGCCATCGACGTACTCGTCAGCCGCGGAGACGCGCGCACCCGCCGCCTGCTGGTGGCCGACATGGACAGCACGATCGTCACCTCCGAAACATTGGACGAGCTGGCCGCCTACGCCGGGCTGGGCGCGCGCGTGGCGGAGATCACCCGCGCCAGCATGAACGGAGAGATCGATTTCCGCGAGGCCCTGCGCGCCCGGGTGGCCATGCTCGCCGGGCTGGACCTGGCCGCGCTGGAAGCCACCTGGCGGGGCGTCCGTCTCACGCCGGGCGCGCTGACGCTGGTGGCCACCATGCGATGGTTCGGCGCCACCACGGCGCTGGTCTCCGGCGGCTTCACCTTCTTCTCCCGGCGTGTCGCGGCTTTGTGCGGCTTCGACGTCCACCGCGCCAACGTGCTGCTGGATGACGGCGTCCGGCTGACCGGCGCCGTGGCGGAGCCGATCCTGGACCGCGATACCAAGCTTGCCACGCTGCGCGAATTGTCGCGGGCGGCAGGGCTGCAGGTTCAGGCGAGCCTGGCAGTGGGCGACGGCGCGAACGACCTGGCAATGCTGCGGGAGGCGGGGTTGGGCGTGGCGTTCCGGGCCAAGCCGGTGGTAGCGGCCGAAGTCGCCAACCGGGTGGATTTCGCTGACCTGCGTGCGCTGCTGTTTGCGCAGGGATATCCAGCCGGGGCGTTTCGCGAGGAATAAGAACAAGCAGTTCTCTTTTAATAAAGAACCAAAAACTTTCGGCGGGCTGCCGCGGAGTAGCCGGCCGGCGGGGGCGGGGCGGCTTCCGGTCCGGTGCGATGCTGGGTATCCTGCCGGCCACCGTTTGCGAGGCGCCGCACTGATGTCCAGAACCACGCTACTGACTGCCGCGGTATTCCTGCTGGCGCTCGCACTCGTGGTGGTTCTCGTCACCAGGCCGGCGGCACCGGTCGTCTCTCGCGCTGCTCCGATCGTTGCGCCGGCAGTGCCTGCCAGTCCGGATATGGCCGATGCGGCGGCTGCCAAGGACTCGACGGACCCTGTCGTCACCGGCTTCCTGTCCAGCTTCAAGAGCTCGAGCGTGGCCGCCTGCCGGACGAGCCTGGCCGCCACGCTGCACAGCGCCGATGCCGGCGTGGCCGACAACGTGTCCGCCATCTGCGACTGCGCGAGCGACCGGGTTACCGCCAGCCTGACGGTGGGCGAGGTGCATGCGGCGGCGTTGAGCGCCGTGAACGGCGACACGAGCAGCAACCCGACGATCCAGGCGATGAGAGGCCGGTTTTCCGACGCGGCGAAGCAGTGCATGCTGGAGCGGCAGGCGCATTAAGAAGGCCAGGGGCTCTGCCCCTGGACCCCGCTCGCGACAGTCGTCCTTAGAACCTATCTACACGCACACAACCAAAATGGGGTCTGGGGCCAAGGCCCCAGCGGGGTTTGGGGCAGAGCCCCAACCTTGCCTAACTCTCCAAAAGCTTGCGCAACAGATCGACATCCTCCGCCAGCACGCTGTCCGACTGCATCAGCTCGGTAATGCGCGCGCAAGCATGCATCACCGTCGTGTGGTCCCGGTTGCCGAACTTCTTGCCGATCTCCGGCAGCGAACTTCCGGTCAGTTGCTTGGCCAGGAACATCGCCACCTGCCGCGGCCGCGCCACCGCGCGGGCGCGCCGCGCGCTCACCATGTCGCCCGGCCGCATGTTGTAGCGCTCGGCCACGCGGCGCTGTATCTCGCCGATCGTCACCTTGTTGTTCTTCGGGTTGTTAAGGATGTCGCGCAGCAATTCCTGCGCGGTGTCCAGCGTGATGTCCCGGTTGAACAGGCCGGCATGGGCGATCAGCCGGTTCAGCGAGCCTTCCAGCTCGCGCACGTTGGACGTGATCTTGCGGGCGAGGAACTCCAGCACGGCGGCCGGCACCAGCGCATTGGCGCGCGCGGCCTTGGCTTCGAGAATGCTGATACGCAATTCGAACGTGGTGGCGTGCAGGTCCGCCACCATGCCGCAGCCCAGCCGGGTGCGCAGGCGGTCCTCCAGCCCGTTCAGGTCGGACGGCGACTTGTCGGCGCTGACGACGATCTGCTTGCCGGCATCGACCAGCGCGTTGAAAGTATGGAAGAATTCTTCCTGCGTATTGTCCTTGCCGATGAGGAATTGCAGGTCGTCGATCATCAGCACGTCGAGCGAGCGCAGGTGGTCCTTGAACTCGATCGTCTGCTGCGAGCGTATGGCGCCGATGAAGCGATACATGAACTTCTCGGCCGACATGTAGGCCACGGCAGGATGGGCGGCGCCGTCGCGGGTCATCTCCACGCCGATCGCGTGCATCAGATGGGTCTTGCCCAGGCCCACGCCGCCGTACAGGAACAGCGGGTTGAACTCGCGGGCGCCGGGCTTCTCGGCCACGCGGCGGGCGCAGGCATAGGCAAACTCGTTCGGCTTGCCGACCACGAAGGTGTCGAAGGTGAAACTCGGGTCGAGCGGCGCGGACAAGTCCTCCACCAAGCGGCTGACGGCGGCGGGGGCGCGGGACGGCGGTGCCGGGGCCGGCTTGGGCACGAGCGGCGGCTGCGTCAGGCTCTCCGCCAAAGCAGGGGCCATGCCTTCGTCCACGCGGATTTCCACCCGCTTGATGGCGGGGTTTTCCAGCTTCCAGAGCGCGCCGATCTTCTCGCCGTAATTGGTACGCACCCAGTCACGCAGGAAGCGCGAGGGCAGGTACATGGTCAGCTCCTCGCCGTCCAGGCCGCCGAGCGTCATCTGCTTGAACCAGCTGCGGTATTCCACGTCGCCCACTTCGCTCTGCAGGCGGCAGCGTATACGGGCCCACTGGGCCGCCACCTGCTCCGCGGGGCTTGCGGGCTCGCCGCCCGGCCGCGCCAGCTTCTGCGCGGTCAGGCCGCCGCTGCCGGCGGGCACCGAGTTCTGCAAAGCAATCCGCGAGATGCCCGAGCCCAAGTTGACGCTTCCCCCACATCTCTGCATCCGGACAGCCGCCCGCACGCGCGACGGCACTCTGCCCACCCCACCAGCGAGCCGCCGTAGCTTCGTCTAGACTTCTTATTTCAAGGCTGCCGGACGGGCCGGCCAGCAAAACTTAGGTCAGGACGCCGCCCGTGGCAATCGAAATCTAACCAGGAAATTAACTGCAAGTATTGAATACTTTCAATACTTGTACAGCAACATATCGGGGCTGCGATGCCTCGCATTGCCATGCTCGGAACCCGGCCGTCAAGCGGCCCTGGTCGGAATCCGCCTGTCACATGCAGGCAGACCGGCAACGCCTAACGTAAGCGTTGCCCTTACGCGACGCGTCAGGCGGAGGCGGAAATCCGCTTGATGCGCGCGCTCATGCGCGAGATCTTCCGCGCGACAGTGTTCTTGTGGATCACGCCCTTGCCGGCGGCTCGCTGCATCTCAGGCTGCGCCTCGCGCAACGCCGCGCGCGCGGCGTCATGGTCACCTCCGGCGATCGCCGCTTCCACTTTCTTGACGAAAGTGCGCATGCGGGACTTGCGCGCCGTGTTACGGGCCGTGCGCACGATGTTCTGCCGGATGCGCTTGCGCGCGGAATCGGTGTTCGCCATATGGTCTGGTCTATCTCGCGGTTCGCAATGTCTCGTTATCCAGCGCGCGGACAAGCGGTGTGCGGCGCCGGAGGAGGCAGGTTTCTAAGTGCCGACCCCCCGCGAGTCAAGGATGATCGGCACCCCTCCTGGTCCGGCACGCCGGCTTCCAGCCAGGCTCTGGCAGGGCGTTCGATCAGGCGGCAGGCCAGCTCCGCGGCCGCCAGCAGGAACGCCAGCACCAGACAGGCGGCAAGCGCGTCCGCCATCGGCGGCGGCAGCGCCAGACGGCACGCCGCCCGGGCCTGGTCCAGCGGGTGCAGCAGGAAGATGTGCAGCAGATAGATTGCGTAGGACACCTCGCCCAGCCACACCGCGCCCGGCGTGCGCAGCAGCCTGGCCGGTCCGCCGCCGCCGCAGGCCAGCACCAATACCAGCGCCGGCAGCAGGGGATAGACGGCCAGGTCCGGTGCGCCCAAGGCCCAGGCCGCGGCGAGTGCCGCGCAGACGCACCACCCCCATCCGCTCCGGGCGGCCAGCCGGGCGGCGGGCTGCCAGCCAGACAGCCGCCAGAGGCCCAGACCGAGCGTGAACCCGCCGATGCACCGCAGCAGCGGCCCCGCGTGGCGGCCGTCCCAGGCATCCAGCGCGCCATGCGAGGCGGCGGCCACGACCAGTGCGGCGGCCGCCGCGGCGCCGGCCAGCGCCACCGCCCGGCTAGCCTGCAGCATCGGCCATGCCAGCAACGGGAAGGCACAGTAGGCAGCCCATTCCGTGCTGACGGACCACGCCGGCCCGGTGATGCTGGGCGCCACGCCCCAGGATTGCACGAGCAGCAGGTTGGCCGGTATCGCGCGCCACGGATGGTCCATCGGCGCCGCGATCCACGGTCGCGGCAGATCGAAGCTGCCGTAACGCCACACGGTGTAGCCCAGCCGGCTCAGCAGGATCAGCGCGTATAGCGGGTAGATGCGCGCCAGCCTGCGGCGGATGAACCCACCCATTCCGGCTGGCCTGTGCGAGGTGTCGCCGCCATGGCCGCGCGCCAGCACGAAGCCGCTAAGCACGAAGAACAGGTCCACGCAAAGGTACGACCGGCCGAGGAGGCGCGCCGGCATCCCGGTCAGGAACGCGCCGGGCAGCAGCAGGTGGTAGGCGGCGACACAGAGCGCTGCCACGCCCCGCAGGCCGGTCAGCGCGCCGATGCGGGTCCGGTCCGACACCCGGGTTCAGCGCTGGCGGCGTGCTTCGGACGGCCAGCGTTTGTGGGCGCCCCACAGCATGATCCAGCGCACCGGCAGCACCCAGGCGAAGCCGGCGATCGGGTAGTACACCGCCTGTATCGCCCAGTGCAGCGGACGCACGTAGTCCGCCAGGACGGCGGCGGCGGCGAGCCAGAGGAGAACGAAGAGGACGATGACGACGGTGGCTATGGGGGTGCGGGACATTGGCGGGAAGAAAGGCCTTCTTTTTTGAAAAAAGAAGCAAAAAACTTTTGCTTCTCGCCTGCACCACGGGCGGTGCCTGTCCTGCGGGCACGCGCATCGGCAGGTTCGCTCGATTTTGGCGAAGGTGGGGGGAAGCAAAAGTTTTTTGCTTCTTTCCACAAAAGCAGGCCTTTGTTGCTCCTCACCCCTGGGAGCATGCCGCGTTGGATCTGAAAGACCACATCCGTTCCATCCCGGATTTTCCCAAGCCCGGCATATTGTTCTACGACATCTCCACCCTGCTGCGTCATCCGGATGCCTGGCAGGTGGCCATGGGCCGCCTTGCCAGCCGGGTCAGCCGCTACCAGCCGGACCTGCTCGCCGGCATCGAGTCCCGCGGCTTCCTGCTGGCCGCACCGCTGGCGCTGAAGCTCGGCTGCGGCTTCGTGATGATACGCAAGCCGGGCAAGCTGCCTGGCGCCACGGTGGGGCTGGACTACGCGCTGGAATATGGCACGGATCGTATCGAAATGCAGGCGGACGCGGTCTCGCCCGGCCAGCGCGTGGTGATCGTCGACGATCTGCTGGCGACCGGCGGCACCATGTCGGCCGGCATCGGGCTGTTGCGCCAGATGGGTGCCGAGGTGCCGGCCGCGGCGGCGCTGATCGAGCTGACGTTCCTGGGCGGGCGGGCGAAGCTCGATGTGCCGGCAGAGGTGTTGGTCGCTTACGATTCGTAACAGATAGGTGGCGCACGGTCTGGCAGGGTGGGGAAGAAGGCCTTCTCTTTCGAGAAAAACAAGCAAGAAGCTTTTGCTCCGCTGTCGCCGTTTGCTGAAGCGCGGGTGTCCGCTACGCGCACCCGGCCGTTATAAGAAGTTTTGGCTCCTCCAATAAATCCCTCGGCGCCGCGCACGGTTCCTGCCGGAATGGCGAATCTTCCACAAAAAAGAACCGCTTACTTGCTTAAGCCCGCCTGCGTGTGTCACGACCCTTGCCCGCGCCGACTTACGCACACCCCCCAAGGACGCTTAGTCTATGCCTGACCAGACACACACCCTTCCGGCCCGCGGAACGCTGATGGCCGGCAAGCGGGGCGTGATCATGGGGGTCGCCAATGACCGTTCCCTGGCCTGGGGGATCGCCGCCGCTTGCGCCGCCCAGGGCGCGGAGATCGCCTTCACCTACCAGGGCGAGGCGCTGGGCAAGCGGGTGCGGCCGCTGGCGGCCAGTGTGGGCAGCTCGCTCGTGCTGCCCTGTGACGTGGTGGACGAGCAGAGCATCGACGCGGCCTTCGGCGCGGTGGCCGAGCAGTGGGGCACGATCGATTTCATGGTCCACGCCATCGGTTTTGCCGACAAGGCCTACCTGCGCGGCCGCTACGTGGACACGCCGCGCGAGGCCTTCCTGCAGGCGCTCGACATCTCCTGCTTCTCCTTCACCGCGGTCTGCCGGCGCGCTGCCGCCCTGATGCCGCAGGGCGGCTCGCTGCTGACGCTGTCCTATCTCGGCGCCGAGCGCGTGGTGCCGCACTACAACGTCATGGGCGTGGCGAAGGCGGCGCTGGAGGCTTCCGTCCGCTACCTGGCGATGGATCTGGGGGCGGACGGCATACGGGTGAACGCGATCAGCGCCGGCCCGGTGAAGACGCTGGCGGCCAACGGCATAGGCGATTTCCGCTACATCCTGCGCTGGAACCAGCTCAACAGCCCGATGGAGCGCAACGTGGGCGTGGACGAGGTGGGCGGCGCCGGGCTGTACCTGCTGTCGGATTTGTCGACCGCGGTGACCGGCGAAGTGCATCACGTGGATTGCGGCTACCACGTGATAGGAATGAAAAATCCGAAGGCGCCGGACATTGCGGCGGTGAGCGAAGAGTAGGAAAGCAGTTCTTTTTTGAAAAAAAGAACCAAAAAACTTTTGCTCCCTGTTGGCGAGTGCCCGGCCAGTCCGCGACAGCGGAGTCAAAAGTTTTTTGCTTCTTTTTTTCAAAAAAGAAGGCCTTCCTTTCTGTGAGCCACAACACCTTCGGCCACCTGTTCCGTGTCACCACCTGGGGCGAGAGCCACGGCCCCGCGATCGGCTGCGTCATCGATGGCTGCCCGCCGCGCCTGCCCCTCACCGAAGCCGACATCCAGCCCTTCCTCGATCGCCGGCGCCCGGGCCAGTCACGCTTCACCACGCAGCGGCAGGAGCCCGACCAGGTCCGCATCCTGTCCGGCACGTTCGAGGGCCGCACCACCGGCACGCCGATCGCCCTGCATATCGAAAACGTCGACCAGCGCTCCCGCGACTACGGCGCCATCGCCCAGCAATACCGGCCCGGCCACGCGGACCTCACCTATGACCAGAAATACGGCCTGCGCGACTACCGGGGCGGCGGACGCAGCTCGGCACGCGAGACGGCGTGCCGGGTGGCGGCAGGCGCCGTGGCCCGCCTGGTGCTGGGCGCCGGCATGCGTATACGCGGCGCGCTGGTGCAGGTGGGCGGCCACGCGATCGACCGCGCGCGCTGGGATTGGGCGGAGGTGGACCGCAACCCTTTCTTCTGCCCGGACCCTGTCACCGCCGAAGCCTGGGCGGACGAGTTGCTGGCAGTGCGCAAGGCCGGCTCCTCGGTGGGTGCGGTGATCGAGCTGGTGGCGGACGGCGTGCCGGCCGGGCTGGGCGCGCCGCTCTACGGCAAGCTGGATGCGGACATCGCCGCCGCGCTGATGAGCATAAACGCGGTCAAGGGCGTGGAAATCGGCGACGGTTTCGCCGCGGCCGCGCTGACCGGCGAGGCCAACGCGGACGAGATGCGCATGCAGGACGGCAAGCTGGCCTTCGCCAGCAATCACGCGGGCGGCGTGCTGGGCGGCATCGCCTCCGGCCAGCCGGTGGTGGCCCGTTTCGCGGTCAAACCTACCAGCTCCATCCTGACACCCAGGCAGAGCGTGGACGCCGCAGGCCGGAACGTGGATGTCAGCACCCAGGGGCGGCACGACCCCTGCGTGGGCATACGCGCCGTGCCGGTGGGCGAGGCCATGCTGGCCTGCGTGCTGGCCGACCATCTGCTGCGCCACCGCGCGCAATGCGGCTGACCGGGGTGCCTGGACCGCCCGGGTCTGACTAATTTCTTAAATCACTGAAATGTTGGTGGGAGACGATGCTGTGCATTCCCCATTGTCAGTGTCATGAATGCTCCGGTTGACACCGACCTCTCTGCAGCCCTGGACGCACTTGTTGACCGTATCGGCCGGCACGTGTGGCAAGCGCGGATGGCGGAGCTGAAACGTGGCTGCGGCCCGACTTACGCCGGCCGCGGACTGTGCCAGTTGCACGCGCTGGAGCTGACCCTGGAACGGCTGCGCCGCCCCGGCCGCAACACGCCGCTGACTACCCTGGATCGTCGGATCGTCTCGCTTGCGGCAGAAGTGGTGGAGCTGGCCGAACAACTGACCGCCGCCGGACGCCGGCGCCTGGAGGAGACGCTGGCCGCCGCCATGCGCGGCGCCGGCAACCTGGTTCCGCTGTTCCACATGATGCGCACCGCCGGCCTGCAGCGCCGCCGCGGCTTCAGCGTGGCCTTCGAGGGGCTGGACGAGGGCGCCCCGTTCGACCTGCTGCTGCACCGGCAGAACTGCGAAGCCGAGGTGGCCTGCGAGGTGGTCTCCGCCGAGGCGGGCCGCGACCTGCACCGCCGCGCCTGGTCCCAGCTCATGGATCGGGTCGATCCCGACCTGCAGAGCTGGCTGGCCGCCCATCCCGGCCGCTATTTGCTGAAGATGACGCTGCCCAAGGGCCTGAAGACCACAGAGGACGGCACGCCGCCTTTGGCCGAGCTGCACCGCCGCATCACCCAGATGCTGTCCGAACAGCGCCGTGCCGACCATGACGAGGCAGCGGTGCTGCGGCTGGACCCGCTGATGCTGGCGGCCGCCCAGATGGGCGACCGCGGCGGCACCGAGGGCGACCTGATGCCGCGGCTGCGTCGGGAGTTCGGGCCGGAAGCGCACCTGGCCGTCACCTCCGCCGGCGCCGGCGTGTTCGTGATGGCAGCGCGGGCCGGGCGCGAGGACGAGGTGGCAGGCGCGGTGCACCGCCGCATGGCCGACATCGCCCCCACACGGCTGACCGGCACGCGGGCCGGCATACTGGCGATGTTCGTGGAAGATACCGACCGGCCGGAATGGCAGGCGCTGCGCGCGCAGTTGCGCCTGGAAGGCGAGGCGCGGCACTTCATGACCAAGCCCGAAGCCAGGTCAGTGGTGGCGGTCACCTGCGCCTCCCGGCTGGAATTGCTGGGGCCGGACGAGGCGGAGGGCCAGCCTTGCAGCGAACTGCGCTTCCGCAACCCCGGCCACCCGCAGGCCAAGCTGCCGGCTTTGGCACCCGCGGTGCTGTCCTCGCCGTGAAACCCCGCTCCCGGCGCCACGTTTTCCGGTGGAAGACGTGGCCGGGAGTGCGGTACGATGGACGACACGGACTACACCAGCAAGCTCGAAGAGCTTGAGCGGCTGCTGAACGACCCTGCGGTGGACATGGAGCCCGCGCGTGTCTGGTCGTTGCTGGCGGAGGTTTCCCAATACGACCGGGCGGCGGCTTACGCCTGACAGCCGGGAAGAGCTCGGTCTCGGTTCAGGAACTCCGGCGCTAGCTTCCCTTGAATGGCTCGGACGGCACTGCCCGGTGACCGTTTATGTTCAGTGGCATCATCCGGTAATAAGCCGGTGCGTCCGGCGGTAACGGATCCTGCCAGAAACCTGGCACATCCGTGGCGCAGCCGTCGCAAACCGTGGTCCAGGCGCCGGAAGCGGCCGGGTCGGGCGAGCGTTCCACGATGTAGCTGGCTGCCCCCGCCGAACCGCGCCAGGTGATGCGGCCGTGTCTGGCGCTCAGGATTTCCGGCTTCGGCGGCAGCAGGTAGGCCGGGGCCAGCGTCACGTCCACCATGGCGAAGTTGAAGCGGTGCAGGGCGCGGTTGCGCGCCTCCATAGCCGCCTGGTCCATGTCCGGCGTGGATATGCCCGGGAAATACAGGGCCGCCACACCGTCCCCGGCCGGCGCCGGCGGCGGCAAATAGCCGCCCTGGTCCGCATGGCCCTGCAGGTTGCCGGTGAGCGCGCCCGCGAGGAGGCGGCTTCGCACGATGTCCGCCAGCCAGGCCTCGAGGTCCGCCTCGGTATGCCACAGGGCGGGTGACCAGCCGAAATCGTCCAGCACATAGGCGCGCCCAGCGGTGCCGACGGCCTCGACCTGGCGTGACAGCGCGGCGCGCACGCCTGCCGGGTCACCCGCAATGGCGGGCCGGTCGCCGATGATATCGACGCTGGGCGGCGCATATAGCGTGGCGGACACTTCGTTCGGGGCGCCCGGGCCTATGTGGCCCGCGAACGCGCTGGTCTCGAAGAGGTGCCGCGTGTCCGTGGCCTTCACCAGCCTCCCGGTGCGCTCCACCCAGGCGGAGATGGCGTTGGCGTCGCCCGCGGCCCCGCACGCGTCACAATCCTCCCAGGCGAGTATGGCCGGATCGTTGCCGTATATGGCGCCGTTCAGGCTGTTGACATGTGTCAGGATGGCACGCACGCGGGCGGCGAAGGTGGCCTGCACACGCAGATTGGTGAAGAATCCGGCCCGGCCTGCCTGCCTCGTAGCCGCGCAGATCACACCCGTCGCACCCCGGCCGTCGCAATCGGTGCCGGCATCCGCCAGCGGCAGGATGAGCTTCAGGCCCATGTCCCGCGCGGTCTCCAGAATCAAGTCGATCTGCGCGAACACGTCCGGGTTCATCTGGCCAGGCGCTGGTTCCAGGCAGAGCTTGCATCCGGCGGTGGACAGCAGGCCGGGCAGGCGCACCACTTCGCCGCCCAGCGCGCGCGCGGTCGCCAGGGCGTCACGCACCTCGAACGGGGTGGGTCGCCGGGGTGCGCCGTCCCCGTCCTGTCGCAGGCCGAGCCAGGTGATGTTCACGCCGCCGAAGCGCATTGGGCGGCCCTGCAGCATCAGCGTAGTGCCTGTGCGCTTGACGAAGTCCCGCGGGTCCGGCTCGCCGGCGAGCGTGGCGTAGGACTGGGCTTGCGCGGTGGTGGCAAGAACAAGGAAGAAAGCGAGGAAACAGTTCTTCGAGAAGAAGGCGCGAAGGACTTCTACTTTCCCGCTCTGGTCTGCGGCGAAACTGTTCTGACAAGAACCGAGCATCTGCAGCAGAGTGGAGATAAAAGTCTTCTGCTTCTTGTCTTCGGAAAAGACGGCCCTGCTCCCCTGCCTCATCAGGGCCGCCCGATGCTGTGGTAGCGGAACCCCGCCGCCGCCATGCTGGCCTTCTCGTACATGTTGCGCAGGTCGACCACCAGGTCGCCGCGCATCGCCTCGCGCAGGCGCTCCGGCGCAATCGCGCGGAACTCGTTCCACTCGGTAGCCACCACCAGCAGATCCGCACCCTTCGCGGCGTCAAGCGCATCGGTGCAGTACGTGACGTTTGGCGGCAGCATCGGGCGCGCCTGCTCCATGCCGGCCGGGTCGAAGGCGCGTATCAGGGCGCCGTCCTCTGCCAGGCGGCCGACGATCGGTATGCTCGGCGCATCGCGCATGTCGTCCGTTTCCGGCTTGAACGTCAGGCCGAAGATGGCGACCGTCTTGCCGCGCACGGAGCCGCCGGCGGCGGCGATGACGCGCGCGCCCATGCCGGCCTTGCGCGCCTCGTTCACCGCCACCACCGCCTCGATCAGGCGGGACGGCGCGCCGTGATCCTGGGCGATGCGCACCATCGCCAGCGTGTCCTTGGGGAAGCAGGAGCCGCCAAAGCCCGGGCCGGGGTGGAGGAACTTGCGGCCGATGCGGCCGTCCAGCCCGATGCCGCGGGCCACGTCGTGAACGTCCGCCCCGGCGCGCTCGCAGATGTCGGCCATCTCGTTGATGAACGTCACCTTCATGGCGAGAAAGGAGTTGGCGGCGTATTTCACCAGCTCGGCCGTCTCCAGGCCGGTGAACAGGATCGGCGCCTCTATCAGATACAGCGGCCGGTAGAGCTGGCGCAGCACTTCACGCGCCCGGTCCGTCTCCACGCCTATCACCACGCGGTCCGGCCGCATGAAATCGGGTATGGCGCTGCCCTCGCGCAGGAATTCGGGGTTGGACGCCACGTCCACTTCCAGGTCGGGCCGCACGCTGGTCAGTATTTCGCGTATGCGGCGCCCGGTGCCCACGGGCACGGTCGATTTGGTGACGATGACGGTGTAGCCGGTCAGCACGCGCGCCACCTGCTCCACGGCAGCGAACACGTAGGACAGGTCCGCATGGCCGTCGCCGCGCCTTGTGGGCGTGCCCACGGCGATGAACACGGCGTCCACGCCGGCCACCGCGGCGGCGATGTCATCACCAAAGGTCAGGCGGCCTGCTTTGACGTTGTCGGCGACCAGCGGCTGCAGGCCCGGCTCGTAGATCGGGATGCCGCCTTCGCGCAGGCTGGCCAGCTTGGCGGCATCCACTTCCACCACCGCCACGTCGTTGCCCAGTTCGGCGAAACAGGCGCCGGAGACGAGGCCCACGTAGCCGCCGCCGATCATCGCAATACGCAAGGCCAACCCTCCAGGAGCGTTACCGGGCGCTATACAGGGTTAGTTCGGGAGGGAATAGCGGGCGGGCACGGATTCGTGAGGTGGTGTGTCCTGGCGGAAGGAGTGCTTTCTTTTCCGAAGGAAGAAGCAGAAATCCCTTACCTCCTCGCCTGCACGGCAGCACGTCCTGTGTCTGTAAGCCTTTCGCCCGCAGACCCGGGACGCACGCCCAGTGCAAGCGGGGAAGCGTAAGTTTCCTGATCCATCCTCTCGAAGAAGGACGGCTTCCCACCCCATCTCAGTCCCGCAACAACTCATTGATCGCCGTCTTGGCCCGCGTTTGCGCATCCACCCGCTTCACGATCACCGCGCAAGCCAGCCCCGGCCCCGGCGCGCCGTCCGGCAACGCGCGGCCGGGCAGGGTGCCGGGCACCACCACCGCGTAGGACGGCACGCGGCCCACGAACACCTCGCCGGTGGCACGGTCGATGATCTTGGTGGACGCGCCCAGGAACACGCCCATCGACAGCACCGCGCCGCGTTCCACCACCACGCCTTCGGCCACCTCGGATCGTGCGCCAATGAAGCAGTCGTCCTCGACGATCACCGGGCCCGCCTGCAGGGGTTCCAGCACACCGCCCAGGCCCACGCCGCCGCTGATATGGCAGTTCGCCCCCACCTGGGCGCAGCTTCCCACGGTGGACCAGGTGTCGATCATGGTGCCGGCGCCGACATGAGCGCCCACGTTGATGAAGCAGGGCATCAGCACCACGCCGGGCGCCACATAGGCGCTGCGGCGGATGACGGCGCCCGGCACGGCGCGGAAGCCGGCCTGCGCGTGCTGTTCGGCTGACCATCCCGTGGTCTTCAGCGGCACCTTGTCAAAGGCCAGGCCGGGCATCGGCGCGCTGTCGTTCAGGCGGAAGGACAGCAGCACGGCCTGTTTCAGCCAGGCGTGGGTCTGCCAGCCGGCGGGCGTGGGCTCGGCCACGCGCAGGCGGCCGGTGTCGAGGGCGTCCAGCGCTGCCTCAATGGCGGGGCGGGCGGCTTCCCGGTCCAGGGTGTCTCTCGTTTGCCAGAGGGTTTCGATTTCGTTGCGTAGGGCGGTGTCGTCAGAAGGCAAGGCAAGCAGTCCTTTTTTGAAAAAAAGGACCAAAAAACTTTTGCTCCCCTGACGCTGACGCGCGCGTGCTGGCTCCGCAACGAATGCGGCTGGTGCAGCAGCGTAGGGACAAAAGTCTTTTGGTTCTTCTTTTCAAAATAGAACCGCTTGCTTCCCTCACTGCGCCAACTCCACAGCCACCGCCGTTGCCTCACCCCCACCGATACACAACGAAGCCATCCCACGCCGCGCGCCCTGCGCGCGCAACGCCGACAGCAGCGTCACCAGGATACGCGCGCCGGACGCGCCGATCGGGTGTCCCAGCGCGCACGCGCCGCCGTTCACGTTCACCCGGTCCGCACCCAGATCCATCTCGCGCATCGCCGCCATCGTCACTACCGCGAACGCCTCGTTTATCTCGTACAGATCGACGTCGCTCTTCGCCCAGCCAACCTTCGCCAGCAGCTTTTCCATCGCCCCGATCGGCGCGGTGGTGAACCAGGCCGGCGCCTGCGCGTGGCTCGCATGCCCCAAAATCGTGGCCAGCGGCTTCAAGCCCCGCGCCGCCGCATCCGAGCGGCGCATCAGCACCAGCGCCGCCGCGCCGTCCGAGATCGAGCTGGAGTTGGCCGCCGTCACCGTACCGTCCGGCCGGAACGCCGGTTTCAGCGTAGGTATTTTCTCTGGCCGCGCCTTTGCCGGCGTCTCGTCGTCGGTCACGTCCACCTTGCCGGAAACGGCTACGATCTCGCTGCGGAAACGGCCCTCCGCGGTGGCTGCGCGGGCGCGCTCCAGCGAGCGCAACGCAAACTCGTCCTGCGCGGCACGCGTGAATTGCAGGCTCTCGGCGGTGTCCTCGGCGAAACTGCCCATCAGCCGGCCGGTCTCGTAAGCGTCCTCAAGCCCATCGAGGAACATGTGGTCCAGCACGCGGCCGTGGCCCAGCCGGTAGCCGTCCCGCGCGCGGTCCAGCAGATACGGCGCGCGGCTCATGCTCTCCATGCCGCCCGCCACCATGATGTCCGCCGCCCCGGACGCTATCTGGTCGTGCGCCAGCATCACCGCCTTCATGCCGGAGCCGCACATCTTGTTCACCGTGGTGGCCGGCACCGCATCGCTTAAGCCCCCGGCGAAGGAGGCCTGCCGCGCCGGCGCCTGGCCCAGCCCGGCCGGCAGCACGCAGCCCATCACCACTTCGGACACGTCGCCGGCCGCCACGCCGGAATCGGCCAGGGCCGCCGCGATCGCCAACCCGCCCAGCTTCGGCGCGGGGATACCGCTCAGCGCGCCCTGGAACGCGCCCATTGGCGTGCGTCGGGCGCCGACTATTACGATTGGGTCGGCTGGCATGGGGTGTCTCCTGCGAAGAAAGGAAAGAAAGCAGTTCTTTTTTGAAAAAAAGAACCAAAAAACTTTTATCTGTCCGCTGGCATGGGCGGCGCTTATTTTCCCTGCAGGCATGCGCGCTGGCAGAGCTGGCGCGGACTGCGGCGCAGGCGGACAGATAAAAGTTTTTTGCTTCTTTTTTTCAAAAAAGAAGGCCTTGCCTGCCTACTTTGGAAATATAACCCCAGACACCCGATCCCCCACCGAAATATTCAGCTTGGCCGTAAGCCCGCCTTGCAGCTCCAGCGTCGCGCGCACCGGCCCGCCGGAGGGAATCTGCGCCAGGCTCTCCGGCACCGTGTTTTCCGCGATGTGGGTGATGCGCCCGTCCTCGCCGATGAACACCATGTCTTCCGGCACGGGGCAGTTCTTCATCCACATCGGCACGTCGCGCGGCGTACCCCAGTCGAAGAACATGCCGCTGTCCGCAGGGATGTTGGTGCGGAACATCTCGCCCACCTCCTGCTCTTCCGGCGTGGTGGCCACCTCCACCTCGAAATCGTGGCGCGCGCCGGATTTGCCGGTGATCGTCAGTTTCTCCGTCGGCAGCTTGGCTTGCGGGCCGGTGGGCTCGGCCGTGGCCGCCAGGGGGCAGGCCAGCAGGCCTGCCGCAAGCAGGATGCCCAGGCTGGCATGAATGCGCTTCAAATGTCGTCCTCCAAGGCCTGGGCGGCGAGCGCCCGTATTTCGGGCCGCACCATCCCTTCGCGCGGGCTGTCTTGCAAGGTGGTGAACCAGTGCTCCGGCGGGTTACGGCCGGCCGCCCGGTTGTAGCGCAGCGTGCGCAGCAGCGCCTCGGCCGGCGGCGGCAGGCGCGCGGGCACGGGCAGATCCCGCAGCGTGGCCCACACGCCGGCCCAGCAGCGCGCGACGGACCACGGGTTGTAGCCGCCGCCGCCCGTCACGATCAGCCGCGGCGCCAGGTGGCGCACCGCGCGCACCACGCCCCAATGCGCGTTGTTGGACAGGGACAGGCGGCTGAGCGGGTCCTCCTCCAACGCGTCCGCCCCGCATTGCAGGAACAGCGCCTGCGGCCGTTGCCGGGCCAGCAGCGGCATCACCGCGTCTTCCAGTAGCACCCGCATCTCGGTGTCGTTGAAGCCGGCCGGCACCGGGAAATTTCGCGCGCTGCCGCCGGCGCGGTCCTGCGCGCGGCCGGTGCGCGGCCAGCGGTCCTGCTCGTGGATGCTGATCGTCAGCACGCGCGGGTCGCCGGCAAAGGCGTCCTGCACGCCGTCACCGTGATGCGCGTCTATGTCCAGATAGGCCACGCGGGTCAGGCCCTGGTCCAGCCAGGCCAGGATGCCCAGCACCGGATCGTTCAGGTAGCAGAAGCCCGAGGCGCGCGCGGCCCGGCCGTGATGCGTGCCGCCGCCCGGGCAATACACCGTGCCGCCCTCCGCCGTCAGGCGGGCCGCCAGCAGCACGCCGCCGGCGGAGGTCATCGGGCGGCGGTAGATCTCCGGATAGACCGGGTTGCCCTCCGCCCCGATGGCGTAGCGTGCACGGTCCTCCGCGTTGACCGCCTGCGTGGCTTCGGCGCGCTGCAGGGCGGCCAGGTAGCCGGGATCGTGGAAGCGGCAGACCTGGGCCACGCTGGCGATCGGCGCCTCCCGGTAGTCCGCGCCGTCCAGCCAGCCCAGCGCGCGGCACAGATCGATGACCGTAGAGACGCGCGGCACGGCCAGCGGGTGGGTGTTGCCATAGGTGGAATGCCGGTAGATTTCGCTGCCGATGAACACGGGCGAGCCCGGCGGGGCAGGGACATGCGCGTGGGCGCCTGCCGCTTCGTCCATCAACGCCTGGCCCGTCTGCTCCACTGCCGAAAGCCCGCTCCCGCATGCCAGACCATTATGACCTGCTGATACACGGCGGCACAGCCGTCACCCCCTGGGGCGAGACCCGCACCGACCTGGGCGCGCGGGATGGCCGCATCGTCACCCTGGCGGCCGCCGCCGCGGACACCGCCGAGGTTACGCTGGACGCACGCAACCTGCACGTGTTGCCGGGCCTGATCGATCCGCACGTGCATTTGCGCGATCCGGGCGACGCCAGCGTGGAGAGCATACCCACCGGCACCCGCGCCGCCGTGCTGGGCGGCATCGCCACCGTGTTCGACATGCCGAACACCGCGCCCGCCATCACCGGCGCCGGCACGCTAGCGTGGAAGCAGGACTACGTGCCCGGCCACAGCTACTGCGATTTCGGCATCTATATCGGCGCCACCCGCGCCAACACGCAGGATTTGAGCGTGCTGGAACGCGGCCGCGGCGTGTGCGCGATCAAGCTGTTCGCCGGCAGCTCCACCGGGGACCTGATGATCGAGGATGACGACGGCCTCGAGGCCGTCATGCGCTCCGGCCACCGCCGCATCGCCTTCCACTCCGAGGACGAATACCGCCTGCAGGCGCGCCGGGCGATGTTCCACGGCGGCGAGCCCTATGCCTGCCACATGGAATGGCGCGATCCGGAGTGCGCGGCGCTCGGCACGCGGCGTATCATCGCCCTCGCCCGCAAGATCGGACGGCCGGCGCATATCGTCCACGTCTCCACCGCGGAGGAGTTCGACTTCCTGGGCCACCACCGCGACATCGCCACCGCCGAGGTGCTGGTGAACCACCTCACCCAAATCGGCCCGGAGTGCTACGAGCAATTGGGCGCCTACGCGGTGATGAACCCGCCGATCCGCACGCGGGAGCACTACGACGCGGCCTGGGCAGCGGTGCGCGACGGCCGCGTGGACACGATCGGGTCCGACCACGCGCCGCACTCGCACGCCGCCAAGGCACGCCCCTGGCCGGACACGGCGGCCGGGCTGACGGGCGTGCAGACCGCGTTGCCGATTATGCTGGACCACGTCAACGCAGGCCGCCTGAGCCTGGCGCGTCTGGTGGACCTGATGGCGGCCGGCCCGGCGCGGGTGTACGGCGCGCTCACGAAAGGCCGGCTGGCGGTGGGCTACGACGCGGATTTCACGCTGGTGGACCTGACGCGCCGGCGCACAATCGAGAACGACTGGATCGCCACGCCCGCGGGCTGGACGCCGTTCCACGGCAAGCAGGTGCAGGGCTGGCCGTTGGCGACGGTGGTTCGGGGGCAGGTTGTGATGCGGGAGGACGAGGTGCTGGGGGCGCCTTGCGGACGGCTGGTGGTGTTTGGGTGAGGAAGGCCTTCTTTTTTGAAAAAAGAAGCAAAAACTTTTGTCTCTCCGACGCTGCAGCGACTTGATGTTTCTGCCGAAGACGGCTGACGCTTTCTGATTGACCTTGCCGTTTCGGTGTTGTATCGAATCCCCTGCGATTCGGGGTGGGTGACATGGGTTTTCTGCGGGTTTCGGGCGTTATGTTGGCCTGCCTGGCTGTTGGGCCAGCTTGGGCACATGGCGGGTTTTCCTTCTCGGCACCCGCGCGGGTTCAAATGAGCCATGCGTCGTCCAGAACGAGCTTCAAGACTTCGATCGGCGTGAACGTGATACTGCCGGCCGGTGCGGCCTATGAGCGCGCTGAAGGAAGCTCCGAGATCGTCGTGTTCTCCGTGCCCAGCCCCGCGCAGCGCTACATGGCGGCTACAGGGCGTGCGCTGCCCGCCTCGCACAGCAACATCCTGCTGCCGCCGGCAACACCCAAAGGTGACTACACCTACATCTGGGAAAACAACGGGCCGGAGTAGGCTAGGCCTCCGCCCCCGTCTGCACCGGCTCCAGTCCTGCCGTCTCCTCGGGCGTGAACACGTGCCCGCGCGTCAGGAAACGCACGCCTTCTGGCGCTTCCAGCGAGAACCCGCCGCCGCGGCCCGGCACCACGTCGATGATGAGCTGGGTGTGGGACCACAGCGCGAACTGCGCGGCGCCGATATAGACGGGGTGGCCGGCGATCTCGCCCAGCCGGATGTCCTGCGCACCGACGCGGAACTCGCCGCGCGGGTAGCACATGGGCGAACTGCCGTCGCAGCATCCGCCGGATTGGTGAAACAGCAGCGGGCCGTGCTGGGCCGCCAGTTGTTCGATTATGCGGGCGGCCGGGGCGGTGACGGTTACACGGTCGGTCATTTCAACCTCGGTATCGAAAGGTGCCGCAAGCCGCTCCGGTCCCGCCGCCGCAAGCGTGCAGAACAGACACTCCGGTCACGCCAGCGAACAGAGCAAAAGTTTTTTGCTTCTTTTTTCCAAAAAGAAAGCCTTGCTTGCTTCTGAAACATCAGCCCCAGCGGACCGTGTCAGAAAACGCCAAGAAAGCTGGATTTCGGCTTGTCCTGGATGATGGGCGTGGCGCCCGTGGTGGCAGGCTGGCCCAGGGCGGCGTTCTGACGCAGGCGCTGGCTCTCTTTCGCGGGGTCCAGCACCGTGCCGGGCGGCGGGGCGGCCTGCCAGAACATCAGCCGGTCGGCCAGGCTTTGCGGCGGGCGGTCCAGCTTGGCCTCGGCGTTCACCGTGTTGCGTATGTTGGCAGGGGCGGCGGGGCCCGCCTCGGCCACCAGCGCCTGCTGGCCCGGCGTGGTGGGGCCGGTGCGCGTGCCGCCGCCCAGCGCCGTGCTGGGCGCGATGGCGGCTTCGGCCGCGGCGTCGCTGCGCACGTTCTGCGGACGGTCCGCCCCGGGCGTGGGCGAGTTGAGCTGGAAGCTTGGCGGCATGGACAGCGGCGCCTGAGTCTGCACGGTGAACTCGTCCGGCGCGTCCTTCACCAGACCGAAGGTGCGTTCCACGTCACCGCAGCCCGACAGGGTGAGGGTGGCGAGGGCGGCGGCGAGGGCGAGCGGTCTGGACATGGCGATCCTCATGGACTGCGTTCGTAGGGAAGCAAGCAGTCTCTCCCGCGCATCTGCACCAGCTTGGCAACTCAGGACATGCCGAAGCTGCTGGACAGCGACAGAAACAAAAGTCTTTTGCTTCTTCTTCAGAAAAGAAGGCCTTTCTACGCCTTCGGCGGCGGCGCCTGCAAGCGCGCGACCGGGTGCGGCAGCAGCCCCTCCAGCAGCAAGGCGGCCACGCCCACCACGATCGCCGAATCGCCCACGTTGAACACGAACGGGAACGGGTCCCATCCCGCCCAGTGCACGTGGATGAAATCAACCACCATGCCGAAGCGGGCGCGGTCGGCCACGTTGCCCAGCGCCCCGCCGGCGATGGCGCCGATGGCGCAGGCGGTCAGCAGCGCCTCGGCCCGGCGCAGCCAGGCGAGCAGGCCCACCACCACGGCCACGGCCACCGCCGCAAGGATTAGCTGGCCGCGTCCCTGACCAGCCTGCAGCAGGCCGAAGGTGACGCCGTGGTTCCACACCATGGCGAAGTCCAGCGCCGGCGGCAGCACCGGCACCACGCCGCGTTGGGGCAGCTTCAACACGTGCAGAATGGCGTATTTGCTGGCCTGGTCGGCCGCCAGCACCAGGGCTGCCAGCACGATGCCGGCCAGTATGCGTGCGCGCTGCGTCATGCGTGCGCGGCCACCGGGTCCACGGCGTCCGTGCAGCGCAGGCAGAGTGTGGGATGGTGAGCCACGGTGCCCACTTCGGGCAGGACGCGCCAGCAGCGGGCGCATTTCTCCCCTGGCGCCACGCTGACGGAAACGCTGACCGGCGCGTCCGTATGGGACAGGGTGAGCGAGGAGACGATGGCCACGTCCTGCCATTCCGCCTCCGGGAGCAGCCCGGCCTCAGCCGGATGCAGGCCGAGCGCCACGCTGGCTTGCAAGGAAGCGCCGATTTCGCCCGAGCCGCGCAAGCCTTCGATGGCGGTGGTCACGTCCCGCCTGATGTCTCGTATGCGCGCCCAGCGTGACGCCAAAGCCGGGTCACGCCAGGTCTCGGGAATGTCCGGAAAGTCCTGCAGGTGCACGCTTTCGGCCTCGCCGAAGCGGACGGACCAGGCCTCCTCCGCAGTGAACACCAGCACCGGCGCCAGCCAGGTGGCCAGGCAGCGGTGCAGCACGTCCAGCACCGTGCGCGCGGCGCGCCGGCGCGGCGCGTCCGGACGGTCGCAATACAGCGTGTCCTTGCGTATGTCGAAATAGAACGCGCTGAGGTCCGCGCTGCAGAAATTGTGGATGTCCGGATACACGCCGGTCCAGTCATGCGTGTCCACCGCGCGGCGCAGGCGGGCGTCCAGCTCGGCCACGCGGTGCAGGATGTAGCGCTCCAGCTCCGGCATCTCGGCGTAGTCGATGCGTTCGTCCGCGGTGAAGCCGGCGAGCGAGCCCAGCAGCCAGCGCAGCGTGTTGCGCAGGCGGCGATACAGCTCGGCCTGCTGCTTGAGGATTTCGCGGCCGATGCGCTGGTCCTCGGTGATGTCCGCGTTCATCACCCACAGGCGCAGTATGTCTGCACCGTATTCGTCCGTCACCTTCTGCGGGGCGGTGACGTTGCCCAGCGACTTGCTCTGCTTGCGGCCCTGCTCGTCCAGCGTGAAGCCGTGCGTCAGGATGGCGCGGAACGGCGCCTGCTGGCGCGCGCCGATGCCTTCCAGAAGCGAGGACTGGAACCAGCCGCGATGCTGGTCCGACCCTTCCAGATACAAATCGGCGGGCCAGCGCAGGCCGCGGTCGATCAGCGTGAACACGTTGGTGCAGCCTGATTCGAACCAGACGTCGACGATGTCGCGCACTTGGTCGTAATCGTCCGGGTTGTAGGCGTTTCCCAGGAAGCGCGCGGGCGGCGAAGCGTACCAGGCATCCGCCCCTTCCTCGCGGAACGCGGCGATGGTGCGCGCCATCACCTCGGGGTCGCGCAGGATCTCGCCCGTGCGCTTCTCGGTGAAGATGGCGATCGGCACGCCCCAGGCGCGCTGGCGGCTGATGCACCAGTCCGGCCGGTTGGCGACCATGCTGGCCAGGCGGTTGCGGCCGGCTTCGGGCACGAAATGCGTCTCCGTAATGGCCTGCAGCGCGCGGTCGCGTATGTGTTCGTCCCCGTCCATGCGGATGAACCATTGCGGGGTTGCGCGGAAGATCAGCGGCGCCTTGCTGCGCCAGGAATGCGGGTAGGAGTGGACGATAGTACCCTGCTTCACCAAGCCGCCGGCGGCCGTCAGCGCCTCGCAGACCGGCTTGGCGGCGCGAAAGACGTGCACGCCGGCAAAGACCGGCACCCAGGGGAAGTAGGTGCCGTCATCGGCCACGGTTTCCGGCACGCCGATGCCGTGCGCGCGGCACAGCGCGAAATCGTCCTCGCCATGCGCCGGCGCCTGGTGGACGAAGCCGGTGCCCTGGTCGGTGGTGACGAAATCGCCGGCCAGCAGCGGCACGTCGAAATCGTAGCCCTGGCCGCGCAGGGGATGCGCGCACAACACGCCTTCCAGTTCCGCGCCGCGATGCACGTGCAGCACGTGATGCAGGGTGATGCCGGCCTCCTCGACGAAGCGCGGCAGCAGCGCCAGCGCCACCAGCAGCGATTCCCCAGGCCGGCACAGGCTCTCTTCGCTCACCGCATCGACCTGGATGCGCGCGTATTCGATCTCGGCGCCATAGGCCAGCGCGCGGTTGCCCGGGATCGTCCAGGGCGTGGTGGTCCAGATGACGATCGCCGCACCCTGCAACGCCCCCGGCGTGATCACCGGAAAACGCACCCAGATGGTGGTGCTCGTGTGGTCGGCGTATTCCACCTCGGCCTCGGCCAGAGCGGTCTTCTCCACCACGCTCCACATCACCGGCCGCAGCCCGCGATACAGCGCGCCGTTGCTGGCGAAGCAGTGGATCTCGGCCGCGATCGCCGCCTCGGCGGAGAAATCCATTGTGGCGTAGCGGTTCGCCCAATCGCCGAATATGCCCAGGCGCTTGAATTCGTCGGCCTGCACATCCAGCCATTTCTGCGCGTGCTCGCGGCACTCGGCGCGGAACTGCAGTATCGGCACCTCGTCCTTGTCGCGGCCCGCCTTGCGGTACTTCTCCTCGATCTGCCACTCGATCGGCAAACCGTGACAGTCCCACCCGGGCACGTAATACGCGTCGTAGCCGGCCATCTGGCGCGCGCGGTTGATCACGTCCTTCAGGATCTTGTTCAGCGCGTGGCCGATATGAATGTTGCCGTTGGCGTAAGGCGGGCCGTCATGCAGGATGAATTTCTCCCGCGTCTCGCCTTGCGCGCGCAGTTGCGCGAACAGGCCGGTCTGCTCCCAGCGTGCCAGGATGGCCGGCTCGCGCTTCGGCAGGTCGCCGCGCATGGGGAAGGGCGTGGCCGGCAGGAAGACGGTGTCGCGGTAGTCACGTTCGGTCATCGTGCGGCCTTGGACACAGGAAGGGAAAGCAAGCAGTCCTTTTTTGAAAAAAAGGGCCAAAAAACTTTTATCTCTCCGCAGGTGCACCAGCCGGGTTCATCCGGACAGGCCGAGGCTGCGGAGCGTCGGGGAAGCAAAAGTTTTTTGCTTCTTTTTTTCAAAAAAGAAGGCCTTTCTTGCCTAGACAATTGGCAAAAGCGCCCGGTCCAGCATCACGCGAGCGCTCTCCGCGTCCTGCACGATCTGCGCCCGCAACGCCGCGAAATCGGCGAATTTCTGCTCGGCGCGCAGGAACGCGTGCAGCGCCACGGAAATCTCCTGACCATACAGGTCGCCGTCGAAATCGAACAGGTGCACTTCCAGCCGGCTCTGCATGCCGTCCGCCACCGTCGGGCGGCGGCCGATATTGGCCACGCCGCGATGCGTGGTGCCGTCGGCCAGCCGCACCATCACGGCGTACACGCCGCGCGCCGGCTCCAGGTGGCGGCCGAGCGCCACGTTCGCGGTAGGGTAGCCGATGGTGCGGCCGCGCTTGTCGCCATGCGCCACCTCGCCGCGTATGGCCCAGGGCCTGCCCAGCTCGGCGGTGGCGCGTTCGGGGTAGCCGTCCTGCAGCGCGCGGCGTATGCGCGTGGAGCTCAGCGGACCTTCCCGATCCGCCAGCGGCGGCACGATGGTCAGCCCCATCCCCAGTTCCTCGGCGCGCGCGGCCAGCAGCGTCACGTCACCGCCGCGACGGTGGCCGAACGCGAAATCCGGTCCGCAGGCGAGGTGCGCGGCGCCGATGCCCCGGTGCAGCACCTCTTCGACGAAGCGTTCGGCGGTCAAGTGGGAGAACGCGTCGGTGAACGGCAGCTCGTAGACCAGGCGCACGCCCTGCGCCGCCAGGGCGGCCTGCCGCTCGGCCGGCAACGACAGGCGGAATGGCGGGTCTTCCGGGCGGAACAGCTCGCGCGGGTGCGGCTCGAAGGTGAGCACGGCGAGCGGCACGTCCGGCCGGGCGGCGTGGGCGGCGCGTATCAGGTGGGCGTGGCCGAGATGGACGCCATCGAAGTTGCCGAGCGCCACCGTGGCGCCGCGCGCATGGGCAGGCGTGGCCGCCCAGTCGGTGAGAACCTGCATGGTGGGCGGCGTTGTCGGGCATGGGGTGGGGAAAGGCAAGAAAGGCCTTCTTCTTTGAAAAAAAGAAGCAAAAAACTTTTGCTCCTCCCACGCGGCCGAGGCTTCGGTGTTTCCTGCTGCACGCGGCTGGTGCAAATGCGGGAAGACAAAAGTTTTTTGGTTCTTTTTTTCAAAAAAGAACTGCTTTCTTCCTTCCTGGGATGCCCATGACCGACGAACAACAGGCCACCCTCCTGCTAGCCGCCAGACAAGGCGCCCCCATCCCCAGCGCCGAAGCGCCGGAGGACGAAGCGCAAGCCTACCGCGTGCAGGCCCGCGTGATGGCGGAGCTGGGCGAGATAGGCGGCTGGAAGGTGGGCTCGCCGGCGCCGGACGGGCCCATCACCTGCGCGCCGATGCCCGCGTCCGGCCTGCGCCGCGCGCCGTGCCGGTTCGATCCCGCGCTGTTCACCCAGCGCGAGGTGGAATCCGAGATCTGCTTCGTTTTGGCCGCCGACCTGCCGCCGCGCGCGCAACCGTATGGCAGGGCCGAGCTGCTGGCCGCGATCGATACGTGCCATCCGGGCATGGAGGTGCTGCAATCCCGCTACGCCGATCCGGACGCGGCGGGCGCGCTGGCGCTGCTGGCCGACTTCATCCAGACCGGCGGCTACGCGGTGGGCGCGCCTATCCCGGGCTGGCGCGACGTGGACTTCGCGTCCCTGCCGGTGACGCAGACGATCGAGGGCGGGCCTGAGCGGCGCGCCGTGGGTAACCCGGCCGGGGACATGTTGCGGCTGATAGTATGGCTGGCCAACACCGGCGCCACCTGGGCCGGCGGGCTGCGTGCGGGGCAGGTGGTCACGTGCGGCTCCTGGACCGGGAGGACGGCCGCGCCGGCCGGCAGCCGGGCCACGGCCGCCTTCGCCGGCGCCGAGCCTGTGGTGGTGGAGTTCAGGCCGGAATGAGGCCCCTGGCCGCCGGCGTCACGACCGTATCAGCCTGATCCGCTTGCCCGCCACGCCAAGCGCTATCCGCCCCTGCTTCAACGCCAGCGCGTCTTCGCCGAACACGCCCAAGCGCCAGCCGTGCAAAGCGGGCACGTCCGGCTCCTCCTCGCTCGCCAGCCGGTCGATGTCGTCGGAGGAGGCGAGCAGCTTCGGCGCCACGTCATGGCTGTCCGCCTTTTCCGCCAGCAGCACCTTCAGCAGCGCCACCAGGGCAGGCGAGGGGCGGGCCCCTTCGCGAACGGCGCGCGCCTCCGGCAGCGCGTCCTCCGGCAACGCGCGGGCCTCCTCGATGGCGACCAGCAGGGACTGCCCGGTCTGCCCCTCGGCGAAGCCGCGGGTGACGCCGCGTATGCGGCCCAGCGTCTCGGTGTCGCGTGGCGCGGTCGCGGCAATCTCCAGCAGGCTCTCGTCACGCACCAGGCGCTGGCGGGGGATGTTGATGCGCTGCGCCTCGCGCTCGCGCCAGGCGGCGATGGCGCGCAGCACGCCCAGCATGCGCCGGTTCGTGGTGCGCGGCCGCAGGCGCTCCCACATCGTCTCCGGATCGGGGCGGTAGGTGGCGGGTTCGGCGAGTGCGGCCAGTTCCTCGGCTACCCAGGCGGTGCGGCCCTCCTGCGCCAGGCGCGCGGTCAGGCGTTCGTACACGGTGCGCAGATGGGTCACGTCGGCGGCGGCATAGGCCACCTGTGCGTGGCTCAGCGGCCGGGCGGACCAGTCCGAAAAGCGGTGCGCCTTGTCGATTTGCCCGCCCGCCAGGCCCGCCACCAGGCTGTCATAGCCCACCTGGTCGCCGAAGCCGGCCACCATGGCGGCCACTTGGGTGTCGAACAGCGGCACTGGCACGGCGCCGAACAGTTGCAGGAAGATTTCCACGTCCTGCCGTGCCGCGTGGAACACCTTCACCACGGCCGTGTTGGCCAGCAGCGCGCCCAGCGGGGCCAGGTCCAGCCCGGGTGCCAGCGCGTCCACCACCGCCACGTCCGCGCGGCCGCCAAGCTGCACCACGCACAGCTCGGGCCAGTAGGTCCGTTCACGCATGAACTCGGTATCGACCGTCACATAGGGTTCGGCCGCCAGGCGTTCGCACAGCGCCGCCAGGGCAGGGGTGTCGGTGATCAGGACGGGAGCCGCGAAAGTGTCGCGGGGGGAGCGGGGCATCCGTCAGTGTTACACGCTTTGCGCGGCGGTCCCAAGCCGCCATCGGCCGGATAGGCGCGTCCGCCATCTCTTGACCGGGCCCAGGTGTGGGGGCAGGAGCCTCGGTCCGGCCTGATCTACGCCCCCGAGGACCCCATGCACACCTACCGCACTCACACCTGCGGCGCCTTGCGCGCCGCCGACGCCGGCAGCACCGCCCGCCTGTCCGGCTGGGTGCACAGCAAGCGGGACCATGGCGGCCTGCTGTTCATCGACCTGCGTGACCATTACGGGCTGACGCAGATCGTCTTTCCGCACGGCTCGCCGGCGCTGGCCACGGCGGACGCGCTGCGGGTGGAATCCTGCATCACGGTGACCGGCGAGGTGGTGGCGCGCGACCCCGCCACGCGCAACCCGCGCCTGCCCACCGGCGACGTGGAGCTGCGCGCCGCCGACATCACCGTACAGTCGACCGCGGACGTGCTGCCGATGCAGGTGGCCGGCGCGGAGACCTACTCGGACGAGACGCGCCTGACCTACCGCTACATAGACCTGCGGCGCGAGCGCACGCACGCCAACATGATGCTGCGCGCGCACGTCATCGCCTCGCTGCGCCGGCGCATGACGGAGCAGGGCTTCACCGAATTTCAGACTCCAATTCTCACCGCCAGCTCGCCGGAGGGCGCGCGGGACTTCCTGGTCCCTGCCCGCAACCATCCTGGCAAGTTCTACGCCCTTCCGCAGGCCCCGCAGCAGTTCAAGCAGCTGCTGATGGTGGCGGGTTTCGACCGCTACTTCCAGATCGCACCCTGTTTCCGTGACGAAGCCAGCCGGGCGGACCGCTCGCCGGGCGAGTTCTACCAGCTCGATTTCGAGATGAGCTACGTGACGCAGGAAGATGTGTTCGCCACGATCGAACCCGTCATCGGCGGCCTGTTCGAGGAGTTCGCGCGCGGCCGCACGGTGGACAAGCCGCCGTTCCAGCGCATCGCCTACGACACGGCGTTGCTGGAATACGGTTCGGACAAGCCGGACCTGCGCAACCCGCTCCGCATCACGGACGTCACCGCGCATTTCGCCGGCAGCGGCTTCGGCCTGTTTGCCAAGATCGCGGCGGGCGGTGGCATCGTGCGCGCCATACCGGCGCCCGGCGCCGGCCCGCGCCCGCGCGGCTTCTTCGACAAGCTAAACGAATGGGCGCGTGCCGAAGGGGCGGGCGGCCTTGGCTACATCATCTTCGAGGCCGACGGCGCAAAAGGCCCGATTGCCAAGAACCTGGAAGCCGATAGGCTGGAAGCGATACGCACCGCCTGTAACCTGCAGCCGGGCGACGCGGTGTTCTTCGCGGCCGGCGCACACGAGACGGCGGCCAAGTTCGCGGGCGCCGTGCGCACGCGCATCGGCCAGGAGCTGGACCTGATCGAGCGCAATGCGTTCCGCTTCTGCTGGGTGGTGGACTTCCCGATGTATGAGCTGAACGAGGAGACGAACCGGATCGACTTTTCGCACAACCCGTTCAGCATGCCGCAGGGCGGCATGGACGCGCTGACCAACATGGACCCGCTGCTGATCAAGGCGTTCCAGTACGACATCGTTTGCAACGGCATCGAGTTGTCGTCCGGCGCCATACGCAACCACCGGCCGGACATCATGATACGCGCGTTCGAAATCGCCGGCTACACGCAGGCGGATGTAGAAGCGCGCTTCGGCGGCATGCTGAACGCGTTCCGCTACGGCGCGCCGCCGCATGGCGGGTCGGCTCCGGGCATCGACCGTATGGTGATGCTGCTGGCCGAGGAGCCCAATATTCGCGAGGTGATCCTGTTCCCCTTGAACCAGCAGGGGGAGGATTTGCTGATGGGGGCGCCGGCGGAGGTGGATGCGGCTCGGTTGAAAGAGCTGTCGTTGAAGCTGGATTTGCCGCCGCGGGTGGTTAAGCAGTGAAGTAAGCAAGGCCTTCTTTTTTGAAAAAAAGAAGCAAAAAAACTTTTGCTTTCCCGCCTGCACGTAGGCGTTGCCTGGTTCTGCCAACACCCGCACTGGCAGGTTCGGCGCGGGCGGTGATGCAGGCGGAGAGATAAAAGTTTTTTGCTTCTTTTTTTCAAAAAAGAAGGCCTTCCTTGCTTACCTCCCAAGCAGCCCGCCAAATGTCCGGCATCGCCCGCCAGGCCGCGCTCGTCGCCGGCCCGGCACGCGCGTTCGGCGAGGGGTGCACGCACTCGAAAATGCCGAGCCCCGCTTGCGCGCAGACCGGCCGCGCAAAGCGCCGCGCCACCGCGCCTGCCAGCACCACGCAACGTAACTGCGGCAGCAGCGGCAGCAGGGTCTGCAGCGCGGCCGCACCGTCGCGTGCTTCGGCCACGCGCACGCGCATCGTGCCGTTCCACCACGGCACGGTGTTCCAGATGACCGTGCCCGCCCGTGGCGCGCCGGCGGCCGCCATGCCGTCGCGTATGGCACGCGCCGTCTCCGTCGGGTTGTCACGCGACACGAAGCCGGAGCCGCCCGACGGCGCCACCGTGGGGCCAGGCTTCTCCAACAAAAGGAGCAGCCGCGCATCGATGCCGCCGTCCAGCGGATCGAAGTCCGGCACGAACAGCCCGCCTTGCGCGCGCAATGTCTGCACGAATGCCGTCAGCGGCAGCATGTGCGCCGCCCGCAACAACCCCCGCCGCTCAACCCAATCCATAAAACCTGGCTACCGTCAGCACCGACACGCCTGCCGCCCCAAACCGCGACAGCCAGACAAAAGCTTTTTGCTTCTTTTTCTCGAGAAAGAAGGCCTTTCTTCCTCCTGGACCTTCAAACCACCTCGGTAGCCGCCTCCAGCCCCAAAGCCTGCGCCAGCCGCTCCAGCCGACGCGTCACCGACTCGCCCGCGAACACGCCGCTGCCCTGTGCCAGCCGCAGCACCAGCCGTCCCGGTTCGCGCACCAGGGACGTGCCGCCCAGCAGGGCCGCCGTGCCGCCGGATAATGTGTAGGCAAGCCGCAACCCGGTCCCCAGGATCTCCGCCCGCCGCAGCGTCATCATGTCCAGCAGCATGCGCGCGGTGTTGAGGTACGCGGTGTCCGGCTCCGCCTCGTAGCGCAGCGCGATCGTCATCGCCAGGAAGGCGCGCGCGCGGTGGTCCAATGCTATGCCAGGCTGGCGCAGCACGCGCGTGAAGGCCTGTTCGGAGCGGTATTCCGGATGCTCCTGGCTGCCGACATCGCTCATCCAGCAGGCCGCCTCGCGCAGCCGGCGGTCCTCGCTGCCTTCGCCGTCGAGCAGGGCGGCGGTCCAGGCCAGCAGCGCCGGCGGCAGCCCGGCATCGCGCCCGTAGCGGGCGGCCAGGTCGCGGGAGGCGGCCAGCACCGCGTCCTCGGCGCGAGCCTCCGGGCTGGCAACGTTGCGCATGAACCAGCCTTCGCGCAGGCCGTTGGCGGAGAACACCACCCGCCGCCCGTCCGTGGCGCGCAGCAGCCGGCGCAGCACCACGGCGGCGAACGGCATGTCATCCACGCGGCGGCGGGACATGCCGGGCAGCCGCTCCAGCGCCCGCCGGCTCGCCGAGCCGATGACGCCGCACAGGTCGCGCGCCTCCTCCCGGCCGATCGTGTAGTGATGCACGATAGCCAGCGGGTAGCCGGTCTGCTCCATGTGTATGCGCGCCAGCGCCCGCCACGCGCCGCCCACCAGGTAGAGGTCCCGCCCGGCGCCCTGCGCCAGCCAGCCCACGCCGGCCAGGTCCGCCTCGGCAATGGCACGCGCGCGCACCACGTCCCCGCCCGCCCGGTCGGACAGGCGCAGCACGCCCAGTTTCAGGGTCTGCGCGGCGCGGAGCTCGCCGCCGGCCAGTTGCACCACTTCCAGCGAGCCGCCGCCTATGTCGGCCAGCACGCCGTCGGCACCCGGGATGCCGCACAGCAGACCGGCCGCGGAGTAGCCGGCCTCCTCGGCGCCGCTCAGCACGCGAAGCGTCATGTCCGGCAGGCCGGCCCGCAGCGCGTCCATGAACGCGGGGCCGTTGCTGGCGTCACGCACCGCGGCGGTGGCCAGTACCTCGCAGGGGGCCGCCCGCATGGCCCGCGCGATGGCCGCGTACCGCGCCATTACCATCAGCGCCTGTTGCACGCCGTCCTCGTTCAGCCTTCCGGTCTGCTGCAGGCCGCGGCCCAGGCGAAGCACCGCTTTCTCGTTGAAGATGGCCACAGGGTTACGGCCCTGGCCCTCGAACACGACGAGGCGCACGGAGTTTGACCCGAGGTCGACGACGGCGGAGCGGGTCTGGGTCATGCGAGACGGGTGTAACTACGGCCGGCGGGTGGAAGGCAAGCGCGGCTTGGTCGGAGGAGGAAGCAAGACCTTCTTTTTTGGAAGAAAAGAAGCACAAAATTGATCCCACGCTGTCGCAGCGCCTCGATGTTTCCGGCCGAACGCGGCTGCTGCAGATGCGGGAAGATAAAAGTTTTTTGCTTTTTTTTAAAAAAGAAGGCCTTCCTTGCCTACCCCAGCGCCTCGAACACGCTCCCCCGCACGTCCCCCGCCTCCACATGCGCACGGTGCCAGAGCGCATAGAACAGCAGCATCCAGGCCGCCTTGCCCTCCCGCTTGCCGCCGGCCGCGCGGAACAGGGCTTCCACCCGCCCCGGCTCGGCGATTTCCGCCACGCCGGCCTGCCGTGCCACCAGGCGGCCCAGCCGGGCGCCGTCCTGCGCGATCCAGGCGCCCACCGGCACCGTGAAGCCCTGCTTCGGCGCGAAGGGCCGCGCGGCGGGTGAGGCGCCTTCCAGCCAGCGTCGCAGCAGGTACTTGCCGCGGCCGTGGCACACTTTCAGCCCGTCCGGCAGGCGAAACCCGGCGGCGGCGATGGCGGGATCAAGGAACGGCGTGCGACCTTCCACGCCGTGCGCCATCAGGCAGCGGTCCAGCTTGGTCAGCAGGTCGGCCGGCAGCCACTCGGCAACGTCGCTGGCCTGGGCGGCCTGCAGCCGGGTGCGGCCGCCGGCGCCCGCCAAGGCCTCGGCAGCGGCCAGCCCGTCACGCCAGCCGGTAGGGCGCGCGCGCAGCACGTCCAGCCGGTCGAACGTGCCGCGGCCACGCATCAGCCTGCCGCCGCGCCACCAGGGCCGCATGGCGCTGCGGTAGCGGCCATAGCCGCCGAACACCTCGTCGCCGCCCTCGCCGGAAAGTACCACCTTGACGCGCTTGCGTGCGTGGCGGGCCAGGAACCAAGTGGGCACGATGGCGTAATCCGCCGCCGGATCGTCCATGCAGGCGACGATCAGCGGCAGCTCGCGCCACACCATCTCGCGGGTGATGGTGATCGTGTCGTGTTCGGCGCCGACCGAGGCGGCCAGGCCAGCGGCCACGGCGCGCTCGTCGGTGGCACCCGGCACGTCGAAGCCGGCGGTGAAGGCCAGCACCGGCCGGCTGGCCAGCCGCGCCATGGTGGCCAGTATGGCCGCACTGTCTATGCCGCCGGACAGGAACAGCCCATAGGGCACGTCGCTGCGCTGGTGCAGGTCCACGCTCTCCATCAGCGCGCGGTCCAGCCGCGCCAGCGCGTCGGCCTCGGCCATGGCTTCCGGCGGGCCGTCCGGCAGGGCGTCCACGCGGCTGCGCTCAATCAGGTGGCCGTCGGCAATGCGCAGCGTCTCGCCCGGCAGCACGCGGAAGATGCCTGGGAAGATCGTCTCCGCCCCGCAGGTGAACTGCATCTGCAGCAGCTCCGCGCGCGCCGCCGGCCGCACGGCGCGCGCGGCCAGCCCGGCGCCCAGCAGCGCCTGCGGCTCGCTGGCGAAGGCGATGCCGCCCGTGACCTGCGTCCAGTACAGCGGCTTTATGCCGAACGGGTCGCGCGTCAGGGTCAGGGTGCGGCCGGCCCGGTCGTAGATGGCGATGGCGAACATGCCGCGCAGCCGCAGCGCGTAGCCCTCCGGGTTGCCGGCGAACAGATGCAGCGGCGGCTCGCAGTCGCTCTGCGTGGCGAAGGCGGTGCCAGGCATCGCCGCGCGCAGCTCGCGGTAGTTGTAGATCTCGCCATTGGCGATCAGCGCGGCCGGCCCGGCGTGCAAGGGCTGCGCGCCGCCCGGCAGGTCGATGATCGCCAGGCGGGCATGCACCAGCGCCGCCTGGCCCAGCACCACGCTGCCGACGCCATCCGGCCCGCGATGGGCGATGCCGCGCGCGAGTGCCGCCAGCACCGCAGGATCGGGCGGCGGCGCGCCCTGCGAGAGGGCCACTCCGGCAATGCCGCACATCAGGCCGGCTTCGCCCCCGGTTTGTCGCCCGGCTTGGCAATGGTGGCCAGGAAGCGGCGCCAGCGTGCCAGCACGGGCGCCTCGGCATAGGCCTCCTCGAACCGGGCACGCCCGGCCGCGGCCATCGAGGCGGCCTGGCGCGGCCGCTGCAGCACGCCTTCCAGCCCGGCGGCCAGCGCGATCGCGCTCTCGCCGGCCACCAGCACGCCGGTCCGCCCGCTCTCGATCAGCTCGCGCGGCCCGTCCGACAGCGAGGCCACCACCGGACGTCCGGCGGAGAATGCCTCCAGCACCACGTTGCCCAGCGGCTCGCTGCGGCTGGGGCAGGCCAGCACGTCGCAGGCGGCCAGCAGCGCCGCCGTGTCGGTGCGCCAGCCCAGGAAATGCACCCGTCCCGCCACCCCGGCATGGGCGGCCAGGCGTTGCAGCGCTACCAGTTCCGGCCCGTCGCCGGCGATGGCCACGTGTATCTGCGGCAGCCGACTGGCCGCCGCGATCAGCACGTCGAACCCTTTGTTGCGGTGCAGCCGGCCCATCGCCAGCACCACCTTCGCGCCCGGCGGCACGGGCAGCACGGCCGGGGCGGCGCCGGACAGATCGGGCGAGAAATTGGGCAAATGGTGCACCCGGTCTGGCGGGAAGCCCTGGGCGCGTATCCAGGCCACCATGCCCTGCGTGTTGCCCACCAGGTGGTCGCAGCGAGCGAACTGGCGCAAATCGTAATAGCCGCCCAGCCGGCCCACCAGCACCCACGGGCCGGTCGGCGCGTGGCGGGCGGCGCGGCCCATCCAGGCCACGACCACGCGCGGCGCCCATCGCCGCAGGCGGCGGGCCAGGCGTGGCCTGGTCCAGAAATCCGCCAGTCCGCCGAAGCCGAGCTGGACGGGTGCCAGGCCCGCTTCGGCCAGGCGGGCGGCGCGGGCTTCGTTGCGCCGTATGACGGGCAGCACGTCGTCGCCTGCTTCGGCCTGGGCTATGCAGAGGCGCTCGTAAAACAGCTCCGCACCGCCGGCGGGAGCGCCGGAGATCAGGTGAGCGACTCTCAAGGAAGGAAGGCCTTCTTTTTTGAAAAAAAGAAGCAAAAAACTTTTGCTTCCCCGACCTTGCAGCAGCCGGGTGCTTCTGGAAAGAACGAAGGCACGTACCAGCAGGGAGCAAAAGTTTTTTGCTTCTTTTTTTCAAAAAAGAAGGCCTTTCTTTCTTCCCTCATACCGGCAACGGCGGTGCCAACCGGCCATCCCGCTCCAGCAAGTCCAGCGCCGCCCACAGCGCCGCCTCCACCGGCAGCCGCTCCATCGCCGAGCGCCCCGGCTCGCCGTCGGCCAGCACGGCGGAGGTGCAGCGGCCGGCCGGCGCATATTCGCTGGCCGGCGTGGGGCCAAACAGCCCAAGCGTGGGCGTGCCGGATGCCGCGGCCAGATGCATCAGCCCCGAATCGTTGCCCACGAACAGCACGCAGCGCTCCAGGCAGGCGGCGGCCTGCGGCAGGGTCAGCATGCCCACCAGATCGACCGCGCCCGACAGCTCCGCCACCACGCGGGCGGCGGCGGCGCGCTCCGCCACGCCCGGCCCGCCGAACACCGCGAAGCGCACGCCGGGCATACGGCTGGCGATCCCCGCCGCAAGCGCCACGAAGCGGTCGGACGGCCACATCTTCGCCGGCCAGTTCGCGGTGGGTCCCAGGCCCACGAACGGCTTGCCCGATGGCAGCAGGATGTTGGCGCGTGCCTGGTCGGCTGGCGCCGTCCAGATCGCCGGCAACGGTGCCTCCGCCAGATCCAGCACGCCGGCGATGTGGCCCAGGCGGTGCCCGGCGCGCCGGCCGCCGCGCATTATGGCGCGGCGCCTGGCCCGCAGCGCCAGGCTGAGCGCCGAGCCGCGCAGATCGACCACCAGGTCCCATCTGGTCCAGGCCACCTGCCACCACAGGCTGAGCCAATGCAGGTCGTAGCGCTTCTTGTCGACGACGATCACGCGGTCCAGCTTCGGGAAACGTGCGAACAGCCCGGCGGCAACCGGCCCGCAGGCGATGGTGAACCGCGCGTCGGGATGGTCGCTGGCAAGATGGGCGAGCAGGCCGGTGGACAGCACGGCGTCTCCCAGCCTCGTGGCCGTGATGAAAAGGATACGCTTCACGGGAGGAAGAAAGGCCTTCTTTCTTGCAGAGAAGATGCAAAAAACTTTTGTTCCCCGCCGCCGCGGCCGCCGGGCGCGCCTGCCGCGGCGTGGCAAGGAGCCGGCATTCGGGCGCGTCTGTAAGGCAAGATCGGGCTGCGTCCCTGACTACGCAAAGCGCGCCAGCCGGACTGCCGTGTGGCCGCGGCTCGGCCGCAGGCTGGGCATCACCAGCAGGCAATCGTCATGCGGGGTGCGTATCTCGGTCGCACCGTCCATGGCGATCAGCGTACCGCCGCGCGCCACCACATGGCCGCCGCGGAAAGCTTCGGTGAAGGCGAACGCGCCGGAGCCGGCGGTCACCGTCTGCGTCACCTCGGCGAAGCGTGGCGCAGGCGGACAGGGCGGCGCCGCGGCCAGGCCGGATGCGGCAAGCACGCCGTCGATCGCCGCCTGCATGGTGGCCACGGTGCCGGCCTGCCAGTGCTGGCCGGCCTCCGCCAGCACGGCCACCCGCGTGCCGGGCTCCTGCCAGAACGGCGCGTAGTCGATCAGCCGCCTACCGCCGAGATGGCCGCGATCGGCCACCACCAGCGAGGGCGTGCCGATCCGGCCGGCCAGCGCGCGGCCGCGCGCGGTGGGGCCGCTCAGTATCAGCGGGTCCGAGGGCCACAGCATAGAGTGCAGGTCCAGCAGCAGGTCGGCACTGTCGATCAGCTTGCGCATCGCCCTGGCGCGGGTGAGTTCGGAGGAGCGGCGCGGCCCGTCCAGCACCTCGGCATCCCACAGCCGGTTCATGTCCTCGTCCAGATAGCGCGAGGCGGTGGGCTGCGCCGGATCGAAGCGGGCATAGGCGGCCAGGTTGGCGAAGCCCACCGTCAGCCGGCCGCACCGCAAGCTGGGCGGCGCGCGCAACAGGCGGTCCAGCGCCACAGCGCCGCCAATCTCGTTGCCGTGCACCAGGCCGGTGACGACCACGTGCGGGCCCGGCGCCGCGCCGTCGAAGCTCCAGAAACCCTCCAGCCCGCAATTGCCGGCGCGCCAGGCGGAGATGTCGGGCGCCGGGAACGCGACTTCGAACGCCGGCAGCACGCCTGGCCCGGTGGCGGCCACGTCCTGCGTCACTCCTCCCCCTGTCGCGTCCATGCGTGTCCAGTCTATACGGGGCGCGCCAGCCCGCAACCGGGCGCGGCCAAGGCACCGACACGCGTTCGTCTGCGGAGAACACCGGAGCTGATGCCGAAGACTCCCCTGCACCGAGCCTGGCAGGCGTTGCCGCAGGGTCCCAGGCGGCGT
>CBDAQC010000004.1:0-926996 GCA_965198915.1 Acetobacteraceae bacterium
TGTGGCTGCCGGTAGCTCCGTCCGTCACACCGACAGCTGCGACACTGCGGTGCTGCGGTGCAGCCAGAAGCACGTGTAGCACGTGCAGGGGGTGACGACGAGCGCGTCGGCTGCCAGCAGGACGAGCGTGAGGATGCCCCACCAGTCCACCTCCAGCGTCGGGATGTAGAAGAACAGAATCACTCCATCGCGCACCAGGTTCAGCGACACCACCAGCATGTACAGGTAGATGAACTGCACCACAGCACACCACAGCACAGCACAGCACAGTGGGGAGAGAGAGGGCCGGAGCTCAGCGTTGCCGAAAGTGCGCGGATTGCACGCGGCAGGCGGGAGCGCTGCGGCTGACATTCTTCCTCCGGATCTTCATGAAGTGCGCGAACAGGTAGAAGGCGAGGAGCAGCAGCAGACCGACGATGCTCGACACCCTGCACCCGCACCACAGGGGACACACAGCAGCAGAGGCAGCAGCACAGTGGATTGAGTGAGCACCCGCTCATCCCTCCCTCATCCCACTGTTCTTCCACCCCTCGCGGAGGGCTGTGCGGCGCTAACCAGAAGTCCGTGCGGAGGAGCGCCACTGCGGATACGAGGTGCGCTGCGAAGCAGAACTGCACGCGCTTCGTCCACGTGCTGATGGCGCGGAGCTGCGCCTCGCCTTCCTCCGCAGGCAGCGCGAGGAACTCCTCGGACGCCGACGTCATGTCGAAGTCATTGGGCAGCAGCGCGGTCGACGAGGTGGAGGACGAGGACGGGAGGAGGGAGGACGGGTACACGGCGGCGGACGACGTCGGGTGGAGGGAGGACAGCCCATTGGTGGGTGCAGACACAGTCGCGAGGCTGATGGAGTCGGGGGAGTGCAGGTTGGTGGACGAGGAATAAGAGGAGAAGTCGGACGTGTAGTCGGACATGGCGGAAGGCCCCACGGAGGGGATGAGGAGGAGGAGGGAGAGGAGCAGAAGGGCAAAAGGGGAGGAGGAAGAGGAGAAGGAGGAGAAGAAGGATAGAGAAGAGGGCAATGAGGAAGAGAGGAAGAAACTGAGAGCGGAACGATCTACGTCGAACCAATCCGCGACGTCGAGTTGGGCTCAGCGCCGCATGATGTGAAGCTCGCGGCCGTCAACTCGAACGCGTGGTCAGCAAGGTCGCGCTGTCAGAGCGATGATGGCGCTGGTGACGAGGAAGGGGGAAGGTGATCGGCATGCACGAGCAGCAGCATCGTTCATTGATGATCGCAGAGCGATGCGTGGCGTCTGGTGATTGCGGTATGAGTTCGAGTCGATGCGGGGTGGAGAGTCTGGAGACGGTGAGCGGGGAGCGTGCACGAGTGTGGAGTGTGGAGTGGGAGTGTGGGTGGTCGACGGTCGTCGAGCTGGACTGAGGCTTGGACCGAGGCTGAGATTGACCGAGCGCATTGGCGATGGTCAGAGCGTCAGAGATCGCCAACTGCTGCTGCTGCAGTGCGGCGGTGCCTGCCTCAGCTCAGCTCTGCTCTCCCCTTCGGCAGCCAACCCACCGACGGCTGAAACGCGGTCACAGCGCCCAGGGCACACATTTGCAGGCAATCATCAAGAATTGATTGACTATGGCGCGAAGCGCGTCAGTCTTGTAGTCCAGCGGTCCAGTCGACTTGCTCAGTGAGTCTCAGTTCAGATACTCGGTCTCATCATCAACGATGAACCGATCGTCTCGACAGGTCACACCATCGACGCTGGTTACCAGCACTGGACGAACCGCTCACTGTCTTCCAGTTCTCGCACATCTGCTCGCTGCCGCCTCTATCGCTACGCAGAGCGATCATCCGCTGTTCAGCAGCCACAGCATATCTCACGACACCTCCGTGGCCATCGCCATGCATCGAGCGGCTCTGCGCAGCCTCAGCCTCACGGCTCCGCTGCCGTTGCTGGCCTCGTACACCGCGCTCTGCCCGGCTGCCTCCCTTGCCGGCACAGCGTTCTCTCCTCATCACTCCCACTCCCCGTTCTCCGCGCCTCTGTCCCGCCCGCTCGCGTCCAGCCTCCTCCCCTCCTCCCCCCTCGTCCGCCCCGCCGTCGTCTTCGTCCTCTCCGGCCACGTCCCTGTACATGTGGGGCGAGGGCCGCATGCTGTTCCACGAGCCGGAGCAGCGGAAGAGCAGCAGTACGCCGCACCTCTTCCCTTCCCCCTCCCCCATCCACCCGCTCGTGTCCGTGTCCTACGGCGACCACCACTACGCCCTGCTCACCTCTGACGGCGCGGTGTACACTGCGGGGACGGGCACGTACGCTGAGCTCGGCTACCCCAGCAAAGGCCAGGCAGTGCCGCATAAGGTGGCCGGCCTCCCTCCCTGCCAGTCCGTGCACTGCGGAGAGTGGCACACGGCGGCGCTGGCGAGGGACGGCAGCGTGTGGACCTGGTCAGCGGAGCACCACGACGGCGAGTGCAGAGCGCTCTCCCCTCTCCCCGTCGCCGCCTTCGCTCACCCCAACGTCTGCGCTGTCTTCGCTGCTCCGTCGCTCGCAGGGGCTGGGGCGGCTCTCTGTTCAGCCCCAACGCGCTGGGCCACGGCACTAAGGTGACGTGCGCTGTGCCGATCGCGCGTGGCCGGGCTGAAGGACGCGGTGAAGCAGCTGGCGGTGGGCAAGCAGCACTGTCTGGCGTTGACGGAACGCGGCGAGGTGATGTCGTGGGGAAAGGGCGAGTTCGGCCGCCTCGGACTCGGCGGCAGCGGCAATCAGCCCTCCCCCGTCCGCATCGACGCGCTGACGGGCGCGGAGCTGCGCGTGCGTCAGGTGGTCTGCGGCAGTTCGTTCAACGCGGCGGTGCTGGAGTCCGGCGGGCTGATGACGTGGGGCCGCAACGAGGCCGGCCAGCTGGGCCTGGGCGTGGGCCTGACCCTCGACACGTACTCCATGGAGTCCGTGCCCGCGCGCGTGGAGTTCGACTACGAGAGCGCGGAGGAGGAGGAGGTGGTCGTGCGCGCAGTGACGGCCGGCCACCGGCACATGGTGGCGCTCACCGACGCCGGCCAGCTGTACCTCTGGGGCATGCGCAACTGGATGAAGCCCGTCAGGGTGCGCGGCGACGACGGCGCGCTGGAGGGCGTCCGCATGCGCGCAGTGGGTGCCGGCAAGAACTGGAGTGCGGCGGTCGACGAGGACGGCGCGCTGTGGTCGTGGGGCGCCGGCGGGAACGGCTGTCTCGGCCACGGCAACACGAGCACCGTCAAAGAGCCCAAGAAGGTTGCGGGCTTCGGCAGAGGCGGTCAGTTTGGCCGTGCAGTGGCGGTCATGAGCGGCCTCATGGACAAGGTGGCGGTACTCACGCAGAAATAATATAATCGAATCGATCTCCATCGCATTCAGTCGGCCTTGCCCTTCGCAGCATCCTTTCGTCCGTGCAGAACTCCTTCGATCCCCCGAAGCATCAGGCGGAGGTTGGTTAGCCTGGAGTGGCCATGGCGTTCTCCGCGCTTGGCACGGGTGGGTTATGTGGAACGGCAGAGGTGCTGGTGGGACAGCGGCTGTGCTGCTTCGCGCACACGCATGCTCAGTCGTCGCCGTCATCCGCTGCGCTGCATGACTGTGTGTATTGCAGATACATATGGATAGCGTAGAACAGTGTCGAGCTCCCTCACTCGCTCAGCAGCCTAGCGCCGGCCGCGGTGTGTGGCACAGGACGCATTCATCGACTCCGCTCTGGTTGAGGAACGTGCAGGTCGAGCATGAGAAGATGGCGGCGCGGGCCACTCTTGGAGGACCCGCTGGCGCCGCAGTCGGAGGACCCCAGCGGCTGCTGCGCCGAGGCTGCTTGGTCTCTCGCACCTCCCCTTCCTCCTCTTCATCCTCCGCGGCCGCGTCGTCATCGCTGGCCTCGACCTCCTCCAACTCCGGCTGTCCACTCCTCGCGCGCCCCCTTGAGGGGCCTTGTGTGGAGGCTCCCCGGCCTCCGCCGCGTGGAGAGGGCTGCTTAGTCCTGGTCGACGTGGAAGGGCCGCTCCTGCCCTGGCTCTTGCTCCTGGCTGGCGCTTTCCTCCTTGGCCGGCGGTCGCCTGCGCGCCACTCACCGTCGTCGTCGTCCTCGTCGGTGGAGGGATCGCGGCGGCCGCCGTTGGCGTCTTCGTCGTCCGAGTCCGGCGGTTTGCCGGCGACGAGAAGGTCCGCCACCTCCTCCCCTCTCATGGAGTGGATGAAGTCGCGCGAGGCCGCGTCACTGTCCTCCTGCAGCTGTCTGCGCCGCGCGGCCGCTCGGTCCTCCTCCTCCTGCAGGGCCAGCGCCACGCGGCGGTCGTCCTCCTCCCGGCTTCGCAGCGAACTTCGCCGCGAGTGGTCGTCCAACGCTGCGCCCCCGTGCCGCAGCTGCGTCTGCTGCCGCAGTGCGGCCTCTTCCTGCAGCAGGACCTGCAAGGGCTCGGGGACGCGCGGCACCGACCAGGCGGGGGAGCCAAGGCCGCTGCTGTTGCTGCTGCTGTGATGGAGCTGTTGCTGCTGCTCCTCTAAGTCCTTCATCACGCGCTTGAGGAAGGTCGGCATCGGCCCGTGCACGGGCGACACCGACGGCACCCGCAGCAGGGGTACGTCCACGGACGAGGTGGGCCCGCGCGGGGACGCCGGCACGTCGTCCAACCGCGGCAGAATGGGCGGGCGCATGGGCGACAGCGGCGTCGAGAACATGGGCGAGAAGGGATGGAAGTCCGGGGTCACCAGGGCCTTGTGATCCTCCGACGGCGAGTCGGGCGGCAGCAGCGGCATCAGCGCAGCCGGGGAAAGCGCCTTCTTCTCATCCGCAGGCCGTCCTCCTCCCCCGCTGTCCCCCGCAGCGCCGGCCGCCAGCCTGGTGCCCGCGAAGCCGCTCTCTACGTCGCCGTTGTGCGAGAAGACGACGTCGTCCTGCGGCAGGTAACTGTCGAAGTCGACGTCGTAGCGCATGTCGGAGATCTTCATGAGGATCTCCGCGCCGTTGGGCACGCGGTAGTCCGACAGCTTCCCGGCCTTGAGCTCGTCGTCGTTGTAGTACAGCAGCATCTGCCCGGGCGAGTAGGCGCAGTACTGACTCACCTTCAACTTCACAGTGCACACGTCGTCGGACGCAGAGATGTCTTGCACGGTGAACTCCTCCTTGGCGGACACGACGCGCTTGCGCCGCGTGCGGGAGAGGGAGTCGGCAGAGGAGGAGCTGCCGATGGGCGCGTCCTTGGACACGTGCTTGATGGACAGCCAGCCATCGGTGAAGTGGTGGAGGCGGTTGAACTCGCTCTGCTCGCGCGCGTGGATGCACTCCGCGCACAGCGGCGGGCTGAACGTCAGACGCAGCTGATCCCAGTCGTCAAAGCCGATGGAGCCCTCGAGGCCGTCCGCTGAGCTCGCGACGTCCACGCTGACCTCCGTGACCTCGGAGTCCTTCCTGCGCGGCGCGTAGCCGAGCTGCTGCAGCGCTGACCACACGTTGGCCTCGCACACCGTCACCTCACCGGGGTCCGTGCCCGGGAAGCCGGGTCGCGCCGCCTTGCACTCCTTCGGCACCGGGTTCAGCTTCAGCCGATCGTGCGAGCACAGGAGGTCGGCCACCGAGACCAGCTCGGGCCGCTCGAGGATGAGTGGCAAGGCGGGATCGATGACGACCTGCTGCTGATAGCGGATGAAGGTGCGCACCCAGCGCATGGGCAGCAGGTAGTAGCGCAGGCCCTGTTTGAGCGCGCGCTTCCTGTCCGGGAACGTCTCGTGGGTGGCGGAACCGACGAAGCGCTTCATGCCTATGGGGCTCTGCTCCTCCTCCAGCTGTCGGACGAGGTCCTCGCGCCGGGTCATGTCCTCCTCGTCCACGGCGGCGCACTGCTCGCACTCGCGCTCAGTGACGGGGATGCGCGTGGAGAGCGGCCACAGCGGGAGGAAGTGCTGCTCCCACAGGTCGGGCGAAATGAGGTAGGCGCGCTCGTACCGGTTGATGGCCAGCCCGCCGTGCTCGCAGCGCAGCGCGGCGTTGATGTCCGTGCCAGCGTCCGGCTCGAGCGGCACCTTGCTGAACGCCTTCTGCTTGTGCTTCTTGATGCGCTCCACCAGCTCGCGGTACCAGGCGCGGTCGAGCAGGACGCCGCGCCGGCTGAGGTCGCCGTCCTTGAACGCGCTGACCGACTTGCTGGCGGGGCTGGTGAACTCCTTCATCAGCTCCACCAGCGTGTCGAACTGCTCGCGCTGAGACAGCAGCGCGTTGTCGGCCGCCTGCAGCTCCACCACGCACTCACTGCACAGACTGCCCTCGTCCAACGCCACCTCGCTCAGAGGCTCGGCAGGGGAGCACCCGGCAGTGGTGAGGAACACCGCGCGGAGCTGCTGGTTCTCCGCGTTGCGCCTCTTGAGCAGGTTCCACGCGAAGACGCTGATGCGCTTCATGAAGCCCAACGTGTGAGGACGGGGGTCGAGTCGCCCGTGGGGACAGCGGAGCTTCTGGATGGACTCGAACAGATCGCCGGGGTAGAGAGGATCGGACTCGTCCAGAAGGGAGGAAGAGAGGGAGGAGGAGGAGGAGGAAGAAGGGGGAGGAGAGATTGAGGAAGAAGCGGAAGGCGAGAGGCCGGTGAAACAGTGGGCCGAGGTGGTCGACTGTTCCTTGCTGGGTGCGTCCTCGTCCGCGCCCTTCTCCTCGTCGCTAAGCACGACGCTCTCCTTGCGCACGGAGACGGCGAGGGAGCGCTGCTGAATGCGGGCCTCGGTTTCCTCGTCGTCGTCGATGAGGACGATGGTGTCGCCCCCCGCTACGGAGGCGCTGCTGCTGGAGGACGGCTTCCCCTTGACGTCGCCTCCGCCGAGCTTCCCTGCGTGAGCGTCGCTGAATTCCCTCTCCGTCAGGCCGGCCAGCCAGCGCTGCAGCCAGCCGACGTGGATGAAGTAGAAGGGATCGCCGAAGTCCTCCACGTCGGAGTCGTCGTCCACTTCTTCGTGCCGGCGACCCATGTCCTTGACCTCGTCGTCCTCCACATCGATCATATCTCGGTGCTGCCCGCGTGAGGAGGACGGCGTCGAGCGGAGCCTTCCTCTGTTCGACGGGGACAGCCCTTGGAGGCGTCGCTCGTACTCAGCGATCGAGCGGTCGGTGAGCTCGGGCCCGTCCATGCGCTGTAGGACGGTGTTGACGTCCTCCTTCCTCTGCTCGACCTTCTCCAACAGCTGCGCCTTCCGCCTCTCCCACCCGTCGATGTCCCGCGACAGCTCCGCGGCGCTCGCCTCGATGGCCTCGCGCACGCGCGGCGGTGGCTGACACGACGAGTGACAGTCGCAGATGAACGACAGAGGCGCCACGGTGCTGGATCCGCCAGCCAGCGCCCGACCTTCCTTCGTCTCCTCAGACGTCTCCCTCTTCCCAATGCTCGCTGCGGCTGCCGTTGCTGCATCCGCGTCGGCCTTGACGCGGTCCGCGCGGTGGTAGACGAGCATGTAGGCGTTGGACGAGTAGTCGCCGTCGACGCCGCGCTGGAGGCCGGGCGGCTCTCTGTTCTCCTCGACCACCGCCGCGTCGTCCTCCACGCGGTCGTCCGACTGCGCGTCAATGACGCGGACGTCGTCGTCGTCGTCGGCGTCGTCCACTGCGACGTAGTCCGCCTTGGACTCGAAGTTGGCGGCGTAGAAGTGGTCCGTCATGCGGCCCTGCGCGTTGTCGTCCTCCACCGAGCGCGGCTTCTTCTTGTTCATCGACACCGACGGCTGTCTCTTCCTGCGCTTCTTCTTGCCGGCCTCCCCGGCCTTCGCGTCGTCCTCCGGGGCCGCCGCAGCGGTGGTCTTTGCCATGGCCGCATCGCCGCGCGCATTGAAGTGATCGCCGCCGAGGCCGACCTTCTCATCGTCGAAGATCCACCACTTCCTCCTCGCGTCCTGCACCTCGCACGTGTAGTGACCGCGGTGCGCGCTGGCGCCCTTGTGACGCAGCACAGCAGTCAACACATAGGCCGTGGAGGGAGGAGCAGAGGACGAGGAGAAGGACGAGGAGAAGGAGGGGGACGGAGAGCAGACAGCAGCAGAGGAGGACGACGGTCTGTCCAGGAACGCGTCCATGTCGAGTGTGTACGGGATGAAGACGCGGTCGTTGATCTTCTTCTTCTGGCCGCTCTCCGCGTCGTAGCTGAAGCGAATGAGCTGCAGGTTGAGGACGGGCGGCAGCTTGCTGAAGCTCGTGCGCTTGTCTGCCGCCTGCTTGCTGCAGCAGCGCGAGCAGAAGTAGCGGTTGTCGTGGCGGCCGTCCTGGTGCAGCGACTCCACCTCCATCAGCGAGTGCAGGCAGTCCACCACGCTCTTCTTGCCGCGGATCTGCAGGGTCACGTCGAGGAAGGAGGAGAGGCGCGAGCTGCGCGTGCCGCACACGGCGCACGTCACCACGCTGACCATCTCCCCGGTGAACTCGCTGGCCACGAGGCTGCGCACGCGCTCCACGTCGTCGCCGTCCCCCGCGCACGTACGCAGGCGCTGCTCGAGGTGGGTGAGGAAGAGGTTGTTGAACTCATTCACGTCCTGCTGCTCGTGTGCGTTCAGCCCGAGCTCGCGCACGATCGCACGCGGGCTCTGGTACGAGCTGACGCCGTACTCCAGCAACCCGAACAGGTCCTGCAGCAGCAGCACCACCGCATCGGGGTGCGCGGAGGCGGACGACGAGGACGAGGGAGAGGAGGACGACGAGACGGCCGGCAGAGGCAGAGTGGAGGAGGAGCGGAAGCGGTAGAGGGTGTGGCGGAAGTGGGAGTTCATGAAGAGGCACTGCAGGAGGGTGTTGATGTAGCACGTCGCGCCGAGGTTTTGGAGGCCTACGAGGGTACCCGGCTCTCTCCGTCTGAGGTTGGGGTCCTGGCCGAGCGCTCTGAGCGCAGCGGGCACGGCCTCCCAGATGCCCTTCTTCCCGCGCAACCCGTGCAGGCAGTTGGGGGAGGTGCGGCACTTCCGCGTCGGTGCGGTGAGGTTGGAGGCGCGGTGGCAGTATCCCAAGTCGAGGTGATACGCTTTGCACAGCTCCGCGTACGACAGCGTGCGCGATGAGGGTGTGCCAGCGCCCGCAGCGCCCGACTGCCGAGTGACGGACGAAGGCATCGGGGGAGGGTGAAGAGGGAGGGAGACAGCGGGGAGGAGCCCAGCAGTAGGGCTTTGGCAGTTTTCACGGGTGGTGACACGTCGGTCGCTTCCCGCGATGCACGCAGCACGGCGGCGGCATCATGGCGGTGAGGCGATGAGATCGATGATGATGGGGAGTGGAGACGTGTCGATGCGATCTACAGCGCGACGCCACGCGCGACTTGCACGCCACACACGCGCACACCTCTGTGCAGGTAGGTGAAGAGCAGTGAGTGAGCGACGTGTGTGGAGAGCAGTGGAACTGCGAGGTTGTGAGATGAGACGCACGATGGTAGCGAGATATCAGAGCGATGCTGCACCATCACCTCTTGTGAGATCGCGATGGTGAGTCCGGCGACACCGCTGCTCGTGCAGTGCGTGGTCGACGTGGTGTGTTCGATCAGCAATGAGCAGCGTCAGCACAGTCAGCAGCGCTGCAGCTCAGCACTCAGCGCATCAGCAGCAGCGCAGCAGTGGCGTCGCTTCTCACTGTGAGCCGCTCGAGCACCTGAAGCCTCCGGGCCCCCGCGCCGCCCTTCCACCCGCCGCATCCGACACCGCCGCCGGCGCCGATTCGATCGCAGTTCGCGCGCCCGACTGTACTGTACTGTACACTGTACACTGTACACTGTACACTGTACAGGACATAACAGCGGGTCAGTCTCTCTGGCATCTGAGCTGACCTCCTGCTACGTCCTGACGACATCGATCATCACGAAGTGTCACATGCACACTTGTCGTCATCGCTGCACTCTGAACCCACAGGATCCTCCCAGCTCCGCGCATCAGTACGCGTCCACCTTCCGAGCGAGGCAGTCGCTGCCGTATGATCTCGCACTAGCCGCTTGTGACTGTCCTCACTAGCCCTAAGTATGGTGTTCGACACTGAGGGTCTGCCCATATTCTTCTACACCATCGCCGCTTCCATCTTCCTCATCGCCCTCGTATACATCATCCGCCGCCACGTGCAGCGCCACCACGTCAACTACCAGCAGACGCACACGCACGACGAGGAGGACAGCGGCGCCTTCGTCTTCGAGACGGAGCTCGCCCAGCGCAGACGCTCGAGGAAGACGGGAGGCGCGGGGGCAAAGGAGCAGAAGGAGGCGGACGAATTGTTCCCCGAGGAGAAGGACGACGACACCGACGACGCGGAATTCGATAGGGACGAACTCGATCAGCTCAGCGCACTCAGCGCGGCGGACGTGAGCAGCGGCAGAGCGAAGGACGTCGGCGAGACGGGGGACGACGAGGAGGAGACCAAGGAGGAGGTCGTCGTGGACATAATGCCGGATAAGAAGCCCATCATCACCACACCCACAGCGCCGCTCGCATCCCCCACCCGATCCAGGCAGTCCTCCCAACCCGCCGCCGTGCAGCGCTCCACCCCACGCACTGCCCCCGCCACTGCGGACAACGCCGGTGATGGGGACGGCGACAGCCGCCACGACAGACACGAGCGCGCGGTCGTGTGACGCTTCTGCACTGTATATAACACCATCAGTTGTGAAGCTCAGTCGTTGTATTGGCTGTAGCACATCAACTGCGCCCACGACCGCGTCCTCGCCCGCCTCGACCGTGTGCACCGCGTCCGCCGCGTCTGTCACCCGCGGCTCCTCCTCTCCCTCGTGATGCTCCTCTGCTGCTGCCGCGGCCCCTGTCGCCGCCACGTCCTCCCCTCTGTCCCGCACCGTCAGCGAGGTTGCCGCCTCTTCCTCTGATCCACGGCTGCCTGGGCCCTGCCCCGACGCGCCTGCCACCCGTCCTCTTCTTCTTACTGCCGCCACTCGCGCCGTCCTTCCCGTCCCCGTCCTGTGCCGCGCGCTCTCTCTCCTTCTCCTCGCGCGCCTCGATTCTGCGCTTCTTGAAGCGGCCCACCTTCACCTCCTTCTGCTCGTCGTCGCCGTCGTCGTCGTCGTGCGCTGAGGAGGGGTGCAGCCGTTCGCCCCTGTCGAAGAGCTCCTTGCTGGGCTTCTCACCCACCTCGCGCTCGTACCACGCCGCATCCTCAACGTCGTCATCCGCCGCGTCGTGCGGGTCCCTGAACTCTGCCGGGTCCTCGTCCCCGTCCGCCCCATCGCTGTCGTGCGGTCGCTTGCGCTGAAGGTTGCGCTGCTGCTCCCTGCGGCGCTGTTCGCGCTGTCTGCGGCGCTCCTCCTTGCGTCGCTGAAGGTCGGCGACCTCCTCGGGCGACTTGCTGAGGTAGTGGTGGTACAGCACGCGGCCGCCGCAGAAGTCGTCCTCGGCCTTGAGCAGAGACAGCGTCAGCCGCGGCCCCACCTCCTTCAGCCGCACCCCACTGCGCACGCCCTTCGCGTTCCCCCGGCCCACGAACCGGTCGCCGAGCTCCACCTTACTCTCCTCACCCACCTCCCCCTCGCTGTCGCTGGTCACCCCACCCCCTCCCTCCTCCACGTGGCGGACGTAGTCGGCCACGTCCTCGAAGGCGCTCATGTCGGCCGCCTTGCCCTTGAGCAGGCGGCGGACGACGCGGCTGACGCCCGTGGGTGACGCGGTGATGAGGAAGTGGCGCATGTCGATGAGCTGCGTGTGCGGGTCGAAGTGGAACAGCACCACGCGCCGGCAGTGCGCCAGCACCAGCGTGGGCAGGTGGAGTGGGGGAAAGCAGTGCTGCAGGACGGTGGAGAGGAGGGGGAGGTGGAGGGACACGTCAGAGGTTGGCCGCGGGACGTCGCCCGCGGCTGCAGCAGCGGCGCTGGAGAAGTTGTTGAGGACCACCAGCGGCGGATGCTCGAACTCCTTCCCCGCGCTGTGCGGCCGCTTCTGCGCCTTGGCCACGTCGCGCATGAGGGAGTAGGACGTGACGCGGAAAGTGAGCGTGGGGCCCTGAGGGATGCGGATGACGCGGAGGTTGACGCCCACGTCGGACTGCGTGAGGCAGAGGAAGTGGGAGACCTGCAGCTGAGGAGCGACGGCGAGGAAGTCCTTCATCGTGTTGGTGGCGCGCTCCTGCAGGCGCTGGGAGGAGTTGGGCGAGAAGAGGAGGCGGAGATCAGTGACGAGTTGGAGCACGGAATGAGCGACGGGGCCGCGGCGGAAGATCATGGCCTTGGGAATGAAAGGAGAGGACGTGGATGACGCGTCAGGTGGAGGAACGTGCACCTTCCGCTTGGTCGGAGGTTGAGAAGCAGCCTTCCGGCTGAATGTCTTGGTCTTGACGGTGGCGGACGACATGGTGGAGAGGGAGAGAAGGAAGGAGAAGGACTGATGGGGACACCGCGGTGTGGAGCGGGCTGGTGGGATGTTCACCGACTGCTGTCGATGGTGGAGTCGTTGACAGTGATCAGTGCAATGTTGGTTGTCGTGTGTCGTGTCGCAATCGCGGTGGCCGCAGGTGCGTGGCACGCACTCTGCACTGTGCGGCCTTTCACTGCTCTGTTCTGTCTTCTCATTCAACGCATTGCCGACCCCAGAGTGCGGCGTCGCGCGCTGTCACCTGGGAAATCAGTCCCTGCCCATCCAGCGCAGCTCCGCCTGCATCCATCCATTGCTTATCCCTGCGCTCACTCAGCCCAAGGACGACCGACTCACTAACAAAAAAGTACCGATCGCACGTTGCCCCCTCTCAGTTGTCGTCGCTGGCGCCACGCGAGCTCCGCATATCTGTACTAGCACTGCTCCTCCCTACCGGTTGCTGTGTCACTGTCGTCTCCCTTTTGGTCCACTGCCGTCCCGCAGCATGGCGCTCGCCAATCCCGTCGGCATTCTGCTGCAGAATCTGTGGGGAACATGGGTGTACGCTTTGGTGTTCGTGCTCGTGTCCATCTTCTCGGGCGCGTTCCTCGGCGTCATCCTCGCCTTCATCGTGGCCTCGCTGGGCACCTTCGCGTACCGGCGCTTCGTCAACCACTTGCTGCCCACTCCACGCAAGACCGCGGTGCTCATCACCGGGTGCAGTAGTGGCATCGGAGCGGATGCGGCCCTGCGGCTGGTCAAGAGCGGCTTCCTCGTCTTCGCCGCCGTGCGCAGCGAGGAGGACGCGACTGCGCTGCGCAAGAAGGCCAACAACAGTGCGATGCTGTTCCCCGTCCTCCTGGACGTCACCAAGGCCGAGCAGATCGCCGCCGCCGTGGAGACCGTCAAGAAGCGCCTCGCGCAGGAGGACCGCAAGCTGCTCGGCCTCGTCAACAACGCGGGCTACGCCGAGTTCTTCGCCGCCGAGCTGTCGTCGCCCGACCTGTTCCGCGCGCTGTTCGAGGTCAACGTGGTGGGCGTGGTGGCGGTGACGCAGGCGTTCCTGCCGCTGCTGCGGGAGTTCGCGCAGTCGTCCACGCACGGCGCGCGCGTGGTGCTGGTGGGCAGCGTCGTGGGGCGGTTCACTCCGGCCGGCGCTGCCGCGTACTCGGCGTCCAAGCACGCCGTGGAGGCCATCGGCGACGCGCTGCGCATGGAACTGCGCAAGTGGAGGATCCACATCGCTGTGCTGGAGCCGGGCAGCATCGGCTCGAACTTCCTCGGCGTCGTCGAGGCCAAGCAGAAGAAGCGCTTCGCAGAGGTGAAGGCGGCGCTCGAGAAGGGACAGCTGCCCGCCGGGGGCGCAGTGCTCGAGCACTACCTGGCGGCCGCCGAGAAGACCAAGGCGGCCGCCAAGAACGTACCGCACGAGAGCGTGGCGTACACGAGCGACGCGATCGAGTGCGCGCTGCTTGACAGTCAGCCGCTGTCACGCTACACAGCAGGCTGGACGAGTTTGTTCATTCAACCGCTCACAAAGCTGCCCACCGAGGTGTGCGATGCCCTGCTCGGCCGAGACTATGCGTGAGCGCACGTTGTTTCGTCCAATACATCATGACGCCCGGATATTACCGGTCAGCGGCGTGAGCAACTCGCGATGTACATTACGTTGCAGCAGCCACAGCCCCTGCATCCCGCGAAGGCGGAGCGCGCCATCAGCACACCTGCACTGCTCGCACCCCACAGTACAAAGGCGAGAGCTGACGTGGGTGCGATCCTACTAACACTCGCAGGCCTACTTGCACAGTCACGTCCACATCCTCGTCACGCGCACATGCAAAGCACAGGTTATACATCATCGCTGAGCGCCCTCACGACGGCATCTGGAAGGGAATGCCTTTGCTGTAGTACAGAGCGCCGAGGCGGACGAGCCCCACGAGGACCAGGAGGGACACGGCGGCGTACCCGGCGCGACGGAGGAACTGCGGAGAAACCCAGGGGAAGTAAGGCAGGGGATCGGTATCGGCCGAGGGCTTTGACAGAGCCGGGAAGGGAGACTCCGCGGACGGTGCGGCAGACGAGGAGGAGGACGCCGACGGCTCCATGGAGGACGCAGGCACATTGCCGATGGCCGGCACGGCCGACGCGTGCTGCGTGGGCGAGTACGACAGTATGGACGGGCCGGAGTACAGCGGGAGAACGCGGGACTGACCGTCGCCTCCCGACACCGCGGACGGGAAGGCGGCGGTAAAGGCGGTGATGGACGGATAGAGAGTCGATGCGGACTGCGCGGGGTTCAGCGCAGGCGACCTCTTCGCGAGTACGCCCTCGTCCTTCTCTTCCTTGCCCCCGCCGCTGCGGTGATTGGCCTCGTCCTCCACGTGCGCGAAGCCGCGCTGCGTGGACGACGCTCCCTGGTCGTCCTCGTCGAAGGCGTCGCCCTCCTCCTCCGTCACCTCTGTCTCTTCGTACTCCATCGAGCCCGTAGCAACGCCCGAGGACCAGCTCGACCCCAGCGACAGCGACTGCCCACTGCGCGGGGCCAACGCGGAGACGGGCGGAGGGCTCATGTGCTGATGCAGCGACGGGTCGGGCGGAGAGCCACCGGACCTGTGCGGCTGCACCGCCCAGTCGCTGTCCCGATATCCCGCGAAGTGCGACTTCACACCCCACGCAGCGTCCTCGCCTGCAGCAGAAGGCTGTGCTGCAGAAGTGTCCTGGTCGAGCGAGGAGGTCGAGGCAGCAGCCGCCTTCCGCCTGCGCCGCCGCGTGCTGGGAGAGCGCGTAGCAGTGTTGGAAGCGGGGACGGGCAGGGTGGCATCAGACTGAGCGGCGGAAGTGGGGCGAGGTGGGATGGGAAGAGGGCCAGAGGTGGTGGAGGTGGAGGTGGAGGTGGCGGAGGGGTGCAGTGTGGAGGCTGTGTTGGTAGCGATGAGCTGGAAATCGTCCTCAGCGTCAGTGCTGTCATACTCAAACTCCATAGCAGCGTTGTGAAGAGGCGGCGAGGTGGCAGCGGCCTGTGCAGGGACTCGCGACATCGTGAGCGAAGAGGAGGGGAGGCGAGCAGAGCCGCGAAGAGGGACGCCAAGCGACGCTGCGGCGACTTGAACAAGGCCGAGATGCGATGGCGAGCACGGACAACGGACGTCTGAAGATCGCTGATGGCACTCACAGGGATGGTCTCGCCACACAACGAAGAGAGCAGCGGCAATGACGCTCTGTATCCACCGCTCGTGGCGTGTGCAGAGTTTGCAAGCGGGTGGGAGGGAGAGAATCGCTGTCGTTCGAGTGCCGAGCGCCTGAGAGACTGAGCGCAGCGGCAGCCCATCGAGTCGGAGTCCCTGTCAGCCGCTCAACTCTGCCCCGGTGCTCAACGCCGCCTCAGTCTCTCCCCCCACTCCACTGTGATTCCCCGTTCGCTGCTGCGGCCCGCGCGCTGATCGGAGACGGGGGCTCGGTGACTGACCTCAATGCGCCTCTGTGTGCGGGGATTCATTTGATTGGGATGGGAGACCCGTGTGAACCGTGCGCTCTGCTGTCGTTCGCACTGCAACACCCGGCCGGCCTCTCTGCCTCCGCTAAGCCATTCCAGCCGCCGCTGTGTGTGAGCGCTGTTTCGAGAGACAGCAGACTGCACTGCACTTCGCCCACCATCCGGTGCTCAAAATAAAAGCGCTATGGGCGCTGGCGTATACTAGTATCACCTGAGGCTGGGCTCGCCCGAGGCGCGTTCACCATGTCCTCCTCCGTCTTTCCGCTCGTCACGAGCGGATACGTTGATACGCATCTCTTGCTGCCTCGCCTTCTCCTTCTCCCTTTCCCTCTCCTCCTCCGCCTTCTTCTCATCGGCCAACGCCTTCGCTCTCTCCAGCTGCCTTAGCCTCCGCCTCTCCCTCCACCCACCGCCTGCCCCGCGGTCCGCTTCATCCTCCTCCAGCGGCTCCAGCACCGCGCGTTCCCTGCTGGCCTGTCGCTTCAGCGGGTAGGTGGCCGTGAGGGAGCGCGACGGCCTCGCGCTGTCGTCGTCCTCAGCGGTGGAGTCACCGCGGCGCGGGGATGACGAGCGCTCCTCGTCGGTGTGGGGAGCGTGCAGGCTGCGGGCCCAGTGGTGCTCCGCGTCGCTGCTCTTGTCCTTGCGGTGGTGCTTCGGGTCGTCCGCGCGCTCCTTCTCCCTCCGCTCGCGCTCCTCCGCGCCGCGTCCGCCGTCGCTGTGCAGAGCGGCCGTCTGCCGCTCGTCGTGCGAGGCGTCGAAGCCGACCTCCTTGCCCTCCCCGTCCGGCGCTCCCCTGACCAGGCTCCGCCTCAGCAGGAAGCTGCCTCCGATGAGGCCCGGCGTGATGAAGATGCTGACGGCCGTCACGCCCAGCAGCAGCATGTAGTCCTCCCTCTGCAGCAGGCCGGCCCTCAGGCCCTGCGACGCCAGCACGAAGGCGAACTCCCCGATCTGGCTGAGGCACAGCGCCACGTGTGCGGCGTCCTCGCTGCGCACCTTGAACAGCCGCATGGCCGCGAACGTCACCGCCGCCTTCATGAGCACGGTGAGGGCCACGAGGACCATGACCTCCTTCCAGTTGTGCAGCAGGAAGAGGGGGTTGATGAGCATGCCCATGCTGGAGAAGAACAGCGCGCCGAACATGTCGCGGATGGGCTCGAACAGGCGCAGCGAGCGCTTGGTCAGCTCCACCGAGGCGGTGGGCGAAGAGGACACGAGGATGCCGGCCAGGAAGGCGCCGACCTCCGCGCTGCCTATGATCTTGTCCGCCACCACCGTCAGCGACACGCACAGCGCCACCAGGCCGAGCAGGAACAGGTCGTGCGAGCGGCTGTAGTCGAGCATGCGCAGGGCGAGAGGCCACAGGAAGGCGCAGCACACGACGATGCAGGCCAGCAGCACGAACTTCAGCAGGTGGATCACCACGTCGTGCAGCAGCGCATCCGACGTCGACGACGCCAGCGAGATGATGGACAGCAGCAGCGACAGCGCGATGTCCTGCACGATCAGCAGCCCCAGCATCACCTGGCCCACCCGCGAGTCCAGCTCGCCCCGCCGCTCCATCAGGCTCTTCACCACCACGGTGGTGCTGGACATCGACAGCACCGCGCCGATGAAGAGGCCCTTCCCCAGCGACAGGCCCAGCGCTCCCCACCCGAGCACGCCCACCAGGCCGACGATGACCACCATCGACAGGCCTCCACCGCCCACCGCGATGTTCCTCACACGCCGCAGCCGGCCGACGGAGAACTCCACGCCCAGCGCGAACAGCAGGAAGGTGGCGCCGAACTCCGCCAGCGTCTCCACCTGCACGAACTGGCCGATGAGGCGCAAGCCGCCCGGCCCTATGGCGCTGCCGGCCAGCAGGTAGCCCAGCAGCGGCGGCTGCTGCATGAGCGCGGCGATGAGGCCGCCGATGGCCGAGCTGATGATGACGATGCCGAGGTCCAGGATGAGGCGCGAGTCCACGGTCTTCCTCGACTGGTCCGTGGGGTTGCTGAGGATGTACTCGTTGTGGTCGCTGTCCACGAGGCGCGTGGCCACGGCCTCGGGCTCTGCGGCCCCGAGGGAGGACGAGCGGTTGGCGGAGGCGTCGTTGGAGCCCTCCACCACGCGCGTGACGGTCTCCACCGTGGCCACCTCGGACTTCTTGAAGAGGTAGGACGTCTGGTTGAGCAGCGCCTGCGCCTGCAGCTGCGCCTGCTGCAGCGTCAGCGCCTGCTCGGCCTCGGTGGCGGCGGATTTCTCCTGCAGGTCAGTGACCAGCTGCCGGTACATCAGCAGCGCGTCGTCGCGCTGGCTCAGCTGGTGGGACAGCTCGTCGATGCGCCGCTCGTGCTCGTGCACCACGGAGGCGCTGGTCTCCAGCTCAGCGGCGGCCGCCTCCAGGTCGGACTGCGCGGAGGTCAGCAGAGCGGACGTCTGCGCGTGGCGCGCCGACTCCGCCACGTGGTAGGCGTGGTCGATGTAGATGTACTCCACGAGGAAGATCAGCAGGCAGATGGACGTGAACAGCACACAGTACATCAGCGTCCTCACCCGAGCATCCCTTCCCCCATATGACGACCCCCGCGACGGATGGCCCGGCGACGACGACGGTCGGCTGTCACCGAACAACGCCGGGTGCGACGTGCGACGGAAGTACGCGGACAGCATCGACGAGGCGCCGGACGGGTCCGATGACGGGCTCGTGCGGGCGGTGGAGGAGGAGGGAAGGACGGAGAGGTCGAGGGGACGGGGGTAGGGGGGGCGGGGGTCGGAAGTGGCGCGAGGGGGGAGGGGGAGGGAGGAGGGGTGGTGAAGGGGAGGAGGGGGGTCGCTGGGGGTGCGTGGACGATGAGTGAGGAGTTCGGTTACGTCGGCGGAGTCGTCCTCGTCGACGGACACATCGCCGTCGGACACGGCCCGCACGGAATCGTTAAGAGCGCGGCCATCGACGAGCATGAAGACGGGCAAAAGCACGGAACGACGACCACTGTCACGCACGCACGACAAGTGTCTGCACCTGCAACATCATCGAGGACTGATGTGTGGGATGCAGATATGATCGGAGCCGGAGGCGTGTCAACAGCTGTCGCCGAGTCCAGGGCTACGCTGTGTGTCATCGCAATAAGGGGCGCTGCGGTGCTGTGCTGCGCCTACAGTAGTCCAGACTCGAGGTGCAGTGCTGTGGACTGTGCGCGCGTCTGTATCGCACCCTCAAGGCCACGGCAGCGGCGGCAGTGCTGCAGTGGCAGCGGCCCTGTTCTCAGGCATCTCACGGTCTCTCGTCCTACGCGCGTCCCCGTCTCTCAGCCACACGAGCGACGAGCCACGAGCCATCGCACGTGGACGTGGCGCGATTGGCACATTGCGGACGACGACCTGCTGAGGTGCTGTGGTCGTCACGTTCGTGCAGTCGACTTCTCTGAGACGACTTCCCAGCAGTCACAAGACTAACAGTCGATCACATCCTCTCCAAATGCGTCGTTCGCAACGAACTCGTCATCACACTCCCATTGTCGTAGCACGTCGTCACTGACGTGCGTCTCACGGGCGCTCACCGTCATTCAAGTTGCTCACCGGACCCACTGGAGACGTCCCCCTCCGAAAGGCTCCTTCCTCCCTTGGATTGTTGGCAGCGGCGTGTGCGAGTGTGACTACGGTTGCCGCCGTTCTGGCATCGCCATGGGCGCCGTGCACTCCGTACTCGAGTCTGCCAAGCAAGCACTCCTCTGCCCAAGCGCTGCACCCACCAGCAGCGACTCCCCTGCTGACCTCTCCACGTTGACCCACCTCTCACTCTGCTCCGCTGCTCAGGCCGTGCATCCGGTGTCTTAAGCCGTTCACTCCATCCACCGACGACGTACGAGAAGCGGGCTATCAGCCGGTGAGCACCAGCGCCTCGTCCCTGCCCTCCTCCTCGTCCTCCGCCTCCTCTGCACAGCCGCCTACTGAGGATTGGGAAGATTTCGACGAGGACGACTCATCCAATGCAGTGGAGCGCGGCGAGCAGAAGTCATCCAAAGCAGCCTCCCCTCTCGAGGAGAAGGACCGCGACCCGCCCCTCCCTCGCGAGTCCTCCTCCGCCTCCTCATCCACGCCCTCCTCCACCACCTCCACCGCTCCACCCACTCCGGCCTTCGTTCCCCGCCCGAACCGGTCCACCCCGCCGGCCTCGTCCACGCCCCCGCTGCCGTTGGGCTCTCCGCCGCGTGCGGAGATCGACTTCTTCAGCGACGTCGGCATCGCCACCACCGGGTACCAGGAGCCCATCCGCGTGCAGGCGAAGCCACGCGCCGCAGCGCCGCAGCAGGCGCCGGTGGCCAACCCCGCGGCGCGCGCGGAGATCACTTCCAAGTACGGGCTGGACGGACTCGACGAGGTCGACGAGGCGGGAGTGGCGGGATGGGACCAGCTGGACCTCGAGGACGGAGAAGCGGGGAAGGGCACGAAGGGAGGGAAAGGCAGGGGAAAGGACAGACCGCTGCCCAAGAAGGGTATCGGTGCAGTGGCCATCGTGGAAGATTGAGCACCGCCCAGTTGCTCTCTGCGGCCCAAGGTCTTCCTGGTCTTCCTGCACTCTAAATACATTCCTCTCGTTGTGCTTTCGATATGCGATGCGCTGACGGCAGTCGCCTGTTCTGATGTGCATGCCACGAATACCAAGCAATTGCACGCTCGTGCTGTGAATGCTCTCCACGTTCGCCTTGGGCTCTGGTGCGTGGTGATGGTACAGCCAGAGCTGCAGAGCTGCGTGATTTTGAGCTGAGCCGGAGAGAGGGTGGGTCCGTGTTGCTCCGCGGTCGGTGCTCGGAGTGAAGGGACAGTGCACGACAGCGGGACGCGTCGCTAACTCGACTGCACAGCGCTATTGTGCCGTGAGCACAACACTCCACCCATCCACCCACCCACTGACCTGACTTACTGTTCACGCCGACGTCCGCGTGGATTCACATCACCTTTATCGGCCACTGATTGTTGTCTGCCGGTGCAGGGAACTGTATCGTAGATCCCACTGTCTCCCTCGCCTCACTCTCCCTCCCACTCCCTGCCACAATGAGGACGCGCGTTCTCCTCGCGTTTCTGTTCGTCCTCCTCCTCTCCTGCACACTGGTTGCCGACGCTGCCAACCCAACCAGCCTGCCCAAGAGCAGGAAGTCGACAGCTGCGCCGAAGAAGCCCACGAGCAGCAGCACGGGAGCGGCGAAGCCCAAAGCCGGGAATGACCGCGTCCTGCCTCCCTCCTCCCGTCCGACTGTCGCCGATGCCGCTGCATCGGTCGCCTCCGCCTACCCGTCGTCCTCAGCTCCACTTGCGGCTGCAACCGCTGGCGTGGTCAGCGCCTCTTCAGTGCGGGCCGCTCCGACGGGTAAAGCGTCGCCAACTCCGCCCCGGCGCACTGTGAAGATCGGCGGTCAGAGCGGTCGTCAGGCCGTCCCTCAATCATCGGCGCTGCCCGCAGCCGCGTCGGCAGCGACGTCGTCGCTGACTGCACGCTTCGCGCTGCCTCCGAACGAGGCGGTCGTCACAGAGAGCGCTGGCGGAGAGGACAGCTCCACCGCCACCGACGTGTCCGCGGCCGCCGAGAGCAGCACTGCGGAGGTGGCGCTCGACGGCTCCACTGCAGAGGAAAGCGCGGCTGTGGCAGTGGAGAATCCGATGGTAACCGAGGAGAGCAGCAGCGGCGAGGGAGGGAACAGCGCTGAGCAGGAAGAAGCAGGCAGCTCCGCCGGCGCAAGTGAGGAGGGAGAAGGCGGCTCCTCGGGCGCCGAGGCCTCCGAGGAGCAGAGCGCGTCCTCCGCTGAGGAAGCCGAGTCCTCTTCCTCGGCCGTGTCAGCTTCGTCCTCCTTGTCCGCCCCCATTTCCGCTCCTCCGAGCTCCTCCATTGCTGGCACCGCTCCCTCGTCCTCGCGCAACCGCGCGAAGCCCGTCGCCTCGGGCTGCACCAACTGCTCGCGCTCCGCCGCCTACATGGCCGACGACACCACCGACCGCTTCAACGTGTCCCTCCTCCTCATCGGCAATGAGTTCCTCTCCCATAACTCCATGCCCACCGCCCTCCTCCCCACCCTCTACGACGCCGCCTCGCTGACTCTCCACGTGGACGCTCTGCTCAACGACTCCTTCCCCCTCTTCACCCTCTCCCCGTCCACCGAGCCGTCGCACGCCTCCCCCGGCTCCGTCACTCGCGCCACGCTGTCCACGCACATGTACCACCACATCATCGTGCAGGACCGCCTGACCCGCCCGTTCTTCGCGACTCTCCGCTCGCCGTACGTGCACGCGCTGTTCTCCCTGTGGAACGTCACGTGCCCCATGGCCCGCGTCCACCTGCTGTCCCCGCCGCTGCCCTGCGCAGTGCCGGTGGGTGAGTGCCTGAAGGACCAGGACAAGGGCGACGTGGAGGACTGGACGGACAGCGGCATGTCGTACGGCGCCGTGCTCAACGCGTGGACCAACCCGTGGTTCAAGGCGGTCAGCGCCGGCCTGAAGGAGGCCGTGGGCACGAACCGCTCGAAGAAGATCGAGGTCATGCCGCTGGGGGCGGCCTTCGTGCGGGCGGAGGACGACGAGGCGGAGGACGAGGAAGGTTGGCTGGAGGGACTGTACGAGGAGGGGGCTGAGGGGTCGGCTGTGCTGAGCCTCAAGGGCAGCTACCTGGCGGCCTGTATGATCTTCGCGGCGACAACGGGGAGGAGTCCGGTGGGTGCGCCGGCCCCGGAGATGCTGCTGGACGCCGGCGTGAGCGGGGACGACGTGCGCGGCATCCAGCAGCGCGTGGCCGACACGCTGAACGGCTGGTGGCAGTACAACGGGAAAGTGCTCACCGCGCTGGACGGCGCCGTCATCAGCTCGAAGTCCTCTCCCAAGGAAGAGGAGGAGGAGGAGAAGGAGGAGGGGAGCGCTGTCGAGGCGTCGTCCACCGCGGAGTCCGTGCAGGCGTCGTCCACTGCGGAGGTCAACCCCGACTTCACTCCCGAGCACCAGGAGCAGATGAAGAAGCAGGAGGAGATCGAGAAGGCCAACGCCTCGCTTCTCGCAGAGCGCGCTGCCGCGGCGAAGAAGGCGCAGTCCTCCTCATCCTCGGCCGCTGCGCTGCCCATCCGCTCGTCCCTCGACCCCCTGCGCGAGGAGGAGGAGTTCCCCAACGAGACCGAGGACCCGATGGAGTCTTCTCCAGGCGCAGGCGCTCTCCCTCCCAGGACTCAGCCTGCGGGGCCTTCTCAGCCCGCCATGACCACACCGATGTATGACTACGGCGGCCAGGAGGATCCGATGGAGACTGCGACCACCGACCCGTCCACCACTCAGAGCATCAGCGACCGCCTCGCGGCCATCCCCATCGCGTATGTGTTGTACGGGCTGCTGGGCGTGACGGTGTTGGCGGCGGTGCTGTGGGTGTGGAGCTGTGTCAAGGCGCAGTGGACGCAGAAGCAGCTGAGGAAGAGGCGCGGGTACGACGATGGGGAGCTGGTGGACTTCCCCAAGGAGAGCACTGCGGGCTATGCGTTCGACGATGGGCTCTGAGGAGACTGTCCGGCGCTTCGCGTTTGTGTGCTGAGGTGACCCCAGGACGCTACATCCATCGATAGATGAGAACGACTCTCATTTTATTTTTGTGCCTCTGACCTGTTGCACTGCTCACGGAGATGAGCGGTGCGTGTGGCGGTCTCCTCGAGGATCGATGGAGGCCGCCACCAGGTGCGAGAGGCAGCCGCAGTATGGCACAAGGGGGGTGCACTGCGCCTCCGCTCCGGTGAGGGAGCAGAGACGACGGGCAGTGACTGTCGGCAGAGGGCAGGGAGACGCGTGGCGGAGGCGGTCGCTGCGTCGCATCGTCGGATGCTTCCACGACCGCCCACCGCCCGCGCCTGTGCCCAACGCAGACGCGTCACATGGTCACATCAACGCACAGCACAGCACCACAGACACACACACGCAGACGTCCCTCCCACCAAGGGCACTTCGAAGCTCCGCGCCCATGCGCCCGTGCCCACCGCACGTCCACCGACACCGCGCGACTCCACTGACCGCACACGACCCATGCTTGGCGCAGCTACACGTGACTCTCAGTGTCCGCCGGGTGCGGCGTGCGGCCCATGCTGAGCCTGCCTGGACCCGACGTGTTCATCCCTCCGGAGCGCATGCCGCCCGGGCCGCTCGCGTTCAGCGACTGACGACGGCTGTGCACGTCCGCAGGCGTGGCCGTGCCCGACGTGCGGCGGCCGTGGTAGGCGGTGATGGCGTCGTCGCCGTGGCTGCCGCTGCTGATCAGCTCCTCCTTGTGCTCGTGGATCGTCACCCGCCCGCCACCGCTGGTCGTCAGCCCAGCGCCTGACCCCGTCAGCCCGCGCTTCCCACTCCCCGACATCATGAAGTGCTTCGGCGTGCCCGGTGCAGACGCGCCCGCGGCAGACGGGGTGATCGCGGGGGAGAAGGAGGAGGCCAGATCGCCGAGCTGGACGCCGGTCCCGGAGCGGGTGAGGGAGTGCTCGCGGGCGTCGTCGACGTGCCATACGACCTCGGCGTCGGCCGGGCTCTGCTGGAGGTCGGCTTCCTTGACCGTGTGCAGGACGTGCAGCTGGGGCACGGCCTGGGCCTCGAGCTCGGGGACATACGTGCGCTGGTAGATGAGGTAGACCAGCGGCGCGGTGCAGAAGGTGGTGAGCAGGGCCATGAGCACGAGCACGGTGAAGATCTGCTCGCTGAGGATGCCCAGCGTGTAGCCGATGTTCAGGGCGATGAGCTCCACCAGGCCGCGGGTGTTCATCAGCACGCCCACGGTGACGGAGAACTTCCAGTCGCGGCCGGTCATCCACCTGGTCATCAGCGTGGCGGGGGTGAACTTGGCGAACGTCGCGATGGCCCACACAGCGAACATCTGAACACAGGGAGAAAGAGAGGGGTGGGTGAGGGAGGGAGGGAGGAAGGATGGTCGAGGGAGAGCGTGCGGGTGGGTGGCTGGACTGACGATGCCCACGAGGGAGGCGGTGTTGAGGCTGCCGATGTTGGTCTTTGCGCCGCTGCTGACGAAGAACAGCGGCAGCAGCAGCTGCTTCGTGACCAGCGACAGCTTCTCCGCGGCGTCGATGTGCCAGCGCCCGGCCTTGGGCGCGCACAGCCCGGCGATGAGCGCGCCGAAGAAGGAGTGGATGTTGATGATCTCAGAGAAGAAGGCGGCCAGGAGGAGGGTGATGATCATCACGTAGTTGAAGGTGTGCGAGTGCTCCTGCCCCTTGGCCAGGTAGTGCGCGTGCACGGCGCGCAGCACGGGCCGCACGACGAACACCATCGTGGAGATGTAGGCCACGGCCAGGGCGAAGGTCACCGCACCCGCGGCGTCGTCGCCGGTGGCGAAGGCGGTCGACACCGCCAGCACGCACCACGCCAGCACGTCGTCGACGGTGGCACAGGAGATCGCCTGGATGCCCACGGGCGTCGTGATGAGCCCCGTCGCGCTCAGCAGCGAGCCGAGCACCGGCAGCGCCGTGAAGGACATGGACGCTCCGGTGAACAGATAAAACGCGGTCCGGTCGACGGGCTTGGAGAGGTAGGAGTTGTTAAGGTCGAACAGCCAGGTGGCGAGGGCGATGCCGATGGCGAAGGGGACGAGGACAGACGCGAGTGCGATGGGTGCGGAAGTCTTCCACATGCGGCGGACGAGGCGCTCGTCCAGCTCGAGGCCCAGCATGAAGAGGAAGAGCATGATGCCCAGGTCGGCTACGAGGGTGATGTAGTTGTTGCTGGTCGCGCTGATGCTGGCGGGCGGGAAGACGTGGTAGGCCCACCACGACCACTGACCGAGGACGGACGGGCCGACGAGGATGCCGCCGATGATCTCTCCGATCACGGGCGGCTGCTTGACGTAGCCCAGTACCACCCCCAGCGCCTTGCAGATGGTCAGAATGATCACCACCTGCATCAGGAAGCGCGGCCAGAAGTACTGATCCAGGGATGGGTCCTGGACGATATCGCCCGAGTTGATCAGGAGGACTGCCCACATCGCGTTGAGAGGGAGAAATGGTGGACGGAGAAGCGGTGTACCGCAATAACTTTGCGATGCGTGCACCGCCGGAAGTTAGTCGAAAGGATGGTGAGAAAGAGGATGATGATGGCGAGGGAGAGGTTGTCGGGTCCTCGTCCACAGCCATCAGCCACTGCTATGCTACGCACATGCGAGGAGGCGAGGTGGTGATGAACAGCGTAGGCTACGGGTGCCGCACGCGTGGTGGCCACCCGATAAGGCCAGCGTCGGCACCACCCGTCCACCGTCCTCATCCTGCGGCCACGCAGGCACGCATTCGCCCGTGGTCGGTCGCTGTGTGTTGCAGTCGACTGAGAGATCGCTGGCAGCAGCTCTCTGTGGCTGCTCGACTTGCCTTCCTCATACTCGCACGGGCTCAGCATTTCCGACGGTCGACTGGCTGAACTCGCCGCTTTGAGCGATTCGAACCAACCTGACTGAGTATACGAAAGTCAGTCCGCGTGGTTGGAGGACAGCGCGCGGAGCAGTTGGTGGTTCTCCCACTCAGCGGACACGTGTACTGGGCGGGAACAGAACCATTCAAGATGGTCGCGGATGATGGATGGCGCCATTGATGGACACCACATCACCGCACCCTTATCCTCGCTCACGTGTATCCGATTGCGTGCGACAACCTTCGTCAGCACATCAGCACATCCCGTGTCTGACCGCGTGCTTCGACAACACACCTCTCCTGCCGACACCATGTCCGTGCCCGAGCCCCGCAAGGTCATCAGCGCCTTCCGGTGTCAGGGTCTCTCCCTCCAGCAGGGCGTGCTGGACCTCATCCAGGCTCACCTACGCAAGGAGTACCGTCTCCGCGCCAAGCAGATCCGTTCCTCCTCTTCGTCCTCCTCCCCTCCTTCGTCCATCTCCTCGCAGCTGTCCTCCCTCCCCTCTCTGTTGCTGAATGAGTTGGTGTCGAAGGTGAAGGCCGCGGTGATGGAGCACTCCTCCTCTCTCTCCCTGGTCAACACCGACCTCCTCCAGCAGACCATCTCCTCCATCCGCAGCCGCGCCGCCCCCCGCAGCGCCGACCTCGTCCAGCATCTCTCCGCCCTCACAACCCTCCCGCGCTTCTCCTTCGACCCCCACAAGCGCGTCTTCGTGGCTCAGCCGACCGCGCCGCCGCTGTGTGCGGCGGTGTCGCACAAAGCGCTGGTGTTTGTGCACCGCTACGAGCTGATCCACCAGCGCGTGCTAAGCAATCCGCTGTTCTCCTCTGCCGCGTCCGGCTTCCGGCTGTCCACGCTGGACACGCTGCACGGCACGTCGTACAAGCACAACGTGCTGGGGATGCTGACGCGGGGCGGCGACGGGCGCTACGCGCTCGAGGACGTCACCGGCAGCGTGGCAGTGACGTGGGGCGAGGACTTCGTGTACGGCGAGGGCTTCTACATGGAGGGCTGCATCGTGCTGGCGGAGGGCCGCATGGACGACGAGCGCACCCTCTCCCTCGACACCGTCATGATGCCGCCCACCGAGCGCCGCAGGGACACGCTCACACGCCACCGCGAGCTGCGCCTCATCGAAGACTCCCTCGACGACTCCCTCGACGCCCAGCACGCAGACGCGCTGGCCGACGATGAGCCGAGCGCCTCGCGCGGTCGCAGGGAGTCGAGCGCGGGCGGGCCGGCAGAGAGCGACATGGTGCTGGTGCTGAGTGAGGTGTGGCTGGACCAACCGACCGTCATCGCGCGGCTGCGTTCGGTGTTCGCGGCGTTCGACGAGGGGCAGCCGCCGTCCATCATCGTGCTGGCCGGCTCCTTCCTCAGCGCGTCGTCGCCCGCCTCAGCGCTGTCCACCCACCTGGACGTGCTCGGCGAGCTGATCGCGTCGTACCCGCGCCTCAACGAGCGCTGTCAGTTCGTGCTGATCCCGGCGGCGTCGGACACGCCGTTCGGCCCCGTGTTGCCGTACCCGGCCATGCTGTCGTCGTCGCACACGCTGTCGGCCAAGGTGAAGAACGTCGTGCTGACCAGCAACCCACACCACCTGCTGTACCACCGCCAGCACCTGCTGTTCTACCGGCAGAACACGCTCGCGCTGATGCAGCGCCACGCCCTTCTCACGCCCGCGGCCGCCGCCACCACGACACTGTCCACCAAGTCCGTGACGTCCGAGCACCGCCACTACCTGCACACCCTGCTCTCGCAGTCCCACCTCAGCCCCTTCACACTGGACACTGCGCCCGTGTACTGGCAGTACGACACCGCGCTGTCGCTGTACCCGCTGCCTCACGTGCTGTTCCTCCTCGACTCGTGCGCGCCGTTCGAGGTGGAGAGCGACGGCTGTCTGTGCGTCAACCCCGGCAGCTTCGGCCGCGACGGCGACTTCAGCGTGTACTACCCGCACAGTGGGAAGACAGAGCCGAGCAAAGTGGCGTAAGCGCGCGCTGTCTCTATGCACTGCATTGGCTAGGAGTCATCGATAACAAAGGTTTCGGTCTCTTCCTCCGGAGCCGTCTTGCGCTCGCGCTCCATGAGCTTGTCCTTGGGCTTGACCGCAATGGCGGTATCGCCGGCTTTGTCCGCAAGGTCGTCCTCCTTGTGCTCGGTGACGTCCTCGCCGCCGGCCGTGGTCGTCCAGCGCATGAACCAGCGGCTGAGCAGCCAGTCGCGCAGGCGAGCGGGGAGGAGGAGGAGGAGGCTGCTGACGGCGGCGTCGTCGCCGCAGTCGTAGCGCGGGAGCGGGAAGCGCGTGCGCATAGCCACCTCCACCGCGTCGGTGAACATGTCGGCCGAGCCCACCGTGCGCGGCCGGCGCTTGGCGTTGGCGAGGTAGCAGCGGTCGTAGTGGTTGATGACGGACAGAGGGAGGGGAGGAGGGACGGGCGCGGAGGAGGGGGTGGAGGGCGGCGGCTGCAGGGCGCGGTGGGTGCACTCGGACAGGATGGCGCCGTAGTTGACCTTGCTGGTGCCGTGGAATGCGGAGCGCAGCTCGCCCGGTGTGATGGCCACCACGTGGATGTTGAAGGGCCGCAGCTCCACGCGGTACACGTCGCACAGCATCTGCAGCGCCGCCTTCGCCGCGCAGTACGCGCCGCGCCCACCCACCGAGATACGCGACGCTATGGACGACACGAACAGCAGACGCGGCTGCATGGCGGACGCTGCGGCCGCCCCGCCGCCCGACGCCGCCGCCGCCTCGTACCCCGAGTGCGCCCGCAGCAATGGCACGAACGTCTGAACGAGCAGCTGCTGCGCGATCACGTTGACCTCGAGCTGAGCGCGCAGCCGCTCGACGCTGATCATCTCCAGCGGGCCGTACTCGCCGTAGCCCGCGTTGAGGATGACCGCGTACAGCTGCCAGCCGCGCTCGGCCATGATCTGCTGCACCTTGTGGTAGGCGGAGCGCACCTCGTCGCTCTTGGTGACGTCCATCACCACCGGCACCACGTTGTCCGCGTACTCGCGGCACTTCAGCTGAAGCCGGTACCCGTCCGCCTCCTTGCGCACGCCAGCGAACACCTTGAAGCCGAGCGCGCTCAGCCGGACGCACGCGTCTGCACCGAGCCCTCGGGCGGCGCCGGTGAGGAGGACGGCGGAGTTGCTCGGGGCGGGGTGCAGAGGGGTGAGGCGGTGGAGGAGGAAGGTGATGGAGGCGGAAATGACGGCGAAGGCGAAGGCCTCCAGGATGAGAAGGCGGAGACAGAGGAACAAGCTGAAGATGACGAAAAACGTCGTCGGATGAAAGGCGTTCGACAGGTAAATCGACCATGACGAGGACAAGGTCATGGTGATGGTGGAGGAGAGGTGGCGGACCGTGAAGCACGGACTGGACTAGCAGCACCTTGTTTGGACGAAGGGACGGAAGGACTGAGTGATGAGGTTCTGGATGATTCTTGCGTGACGATGATGGGGTGCAGGTGGACGCCGCGTGCGCAGCGATGGTGGTCGCCCAATGCTCCAACAGCAGTGCCGTGAACAGTGTTGGGATACTTTGACTGCACACTGGCGGGAGTGGCGCTGCTGTACAGCGCTATACAGCGACGAGCGGTCGGGATGAGCCGAGCCGAGCGCGACTGCGGGAGTGGCGGCGGAGGATTGCCACACGGCACGTGACAGCGACGTCGGACAGTCAGCATCGATGTCCATGCGCATGGTCACGGCAGCAGCTTGTGGGAGACACCCATCGCTCGCTGAACGAACGCCGACGTTATTCACATCATCCTCACATGCCGCATCAACACACGTACAGCCTCTGTACGTACGCAGGACATTCGCGTGCACTCCATTCCAGTGCAGTCTCTTGCCACATTCCACCATGCCGAGCGAGGTCAGCACTCACGCACTCACCTCCCGCACACGGCACCGCTCTGGGCTACCGCTCGCCCACTCACCGCGATTCCCCATTTACTTCGCTCCTCAGTCCACCGTCTTGACCTACTACGCCCTCTTCCTCGCCGGCAGCGGAGCGCTGGGCTTCGCCCTCTCCGGCTTTCAGTCGAAGGCCAAGACCTCCCTCATCATGGGCCTGGGCACCGCCGCGGTGGTGCTGGTCCTCGCCTTCCTGCACCGGCGCGCGTCCTCCCCGGGCGTGTACAAGGCCGCCCGCCACCTGTCGCCGATCGTGGTGTTCCTGTTCAGCTGCATCTTTGCGTGGAGGTCGCATCTGCTGGTGGGTGTGAGCGGCAAGGCCTACCTCATGTTGCTGCTGGCCGTCATGACCATCGGCAGCCTCTTCGTGTTCGTGTCTCTCCTCATCACGCACGCCGCAGACAACGACCGCGAGCGCCTCGCAGCAACGCAGACCAAGAAGAAGTGACACAGCCTTCATACACAGTATCCATATATCGACCATCCACCCTTCGTCCTCTCTCAGCGACCGCGTAGCATTCGCACGTCGCTGAGGTGACGCATTGTGGGCCGGCCGTGCGGGCACGCCCACGGCTGCTCCATCTCGCTCATGTGCCGCACAATGGCCGCCATGCGACCCTCATCCAGCGCATCCCCGATCATGACAGCGCTCCGGCACGCGCGGCTCGCGTGCAGCGCCCGCAGCTTCGGGAGGATGGGCGCCCTCACGCCCTCCGCCAGCAGGTCCACGAGCTCCTGCACGTCGCGCACGCCGAACTCCTTGTCCCGGCTGTAGGGGATGGACGACAGCCCGAGGATGCACGGCGTGCTGGGCGCCTCGTCGGAGGCCTCCGCAGAGGGCGGAGGGGAGGAGAAGGCGAAGGAGAAGCCGTGCGAGGTGAAGGTGGGCAGGTGGTGGTGGATGAGCTCAGAGTGCGCCGGGGAGAGGTGGAGGGGGAGGGGGGTGAGCAGCGGCTGCTGCTGTACGGTGGAGTTGCGGGTCAGCGCCTCGTAGCGGTACTTCTCGTCCGCCGCGTGCTGGTCGATGATGAACAGGTCGGAGCCGAGGCGCGCGATGATGAAGCCGAGGTTGAACTGACCCACCACGCGCATGCGCGCGAAGTCCGCCTTGGACACCACGCGGGAGAGCAGCGAAGCAGGGAGCAGCGCGCCCACGGAGGAGTCACCGCCCAGCGACGGCGGAGGGGAAGAAGCGGGGTCAGGACTGTGGGACGCACCGGCACACGAGGTCGAGGTCTCCATGGGAGGCACCCCAGAGACGCGCGCCAGGATGGAGAAGGACGCGACGTTCGTGAGAGGGGCAGTCGTCTTGGGCGACCGTCCTCCTCGCTTCCAGTGCTGCTGGATGGCAGCCACATCCACGACTATCTGTCGTGATGGAGGCGCTGCGCCGGCCGAGCCCACTGCCCGCGCTCCCTCCTCGGTCGAACCGAACTCCACCGAGGGCTCCCGCTTAACGTGCGGCTCAGAGCGAGCAGAGGATGCGTGGGGAACGGACTCGGCCGAAGTGTGTTTGACTGCTGCGCCGAGCTGACCGAATGGAAGCTGAGGTTGGGATGGAGGGAGGGCAGGCAGCGGCGGTTGACGACGGGGAGAGTCGCGAGTGACAGCACGCGAGCCCAGCGATCGCGGGGACAAGGCAGAGCCGTCCGCGAGTCGCTGTCGTTTCTGTGGGGAAGGGAGGAACATGGGCACCAATGGACGAGGTACGGCGGAGGCTAAGCCGCGGGCACTGCCCTGTGCAGCTGCAGTGGGAGAGAGTCTCGACTGCAGCGCGCTGCGGTTGGGAGACGCGGGGACCGCGTCACTGGCGTCGTCGTCACCACCGCCGTCGACTGCTGCTGCCTGATCCTCCTCAACGGCTTCTTGCGTCGCAGGCTCCAGGTCGGGGAGGGACGACGGAAGAGAGGCGGGAAGGTCGTCGTCCTCGTCCCCTCGCGGCTCCTTCTTCGCTGCGGTGACGTAGGCGTCGAGGCGGTTGACCGAGAAGATCTGCTGAGAGGGCGCCCACAGGGCCGTCAGCTGCACCTTGATGGCGTGCAGCAGAGCGGCCTCGTCGTGCAGCAGCACCGTGCGCTTGTTGGGCGTGACGTTGACGTCGTAGGCGTCGGTGGGCAGCAGCAGGTCGAGCACGACGAAGGGGAACGTGGACGTGGAGCTGGTGAAGCCGCGGTACGCCTCGTTGATGACGCGCTGCACCTTGGGCAGGTCCACCGGCCGGTGGTTGACGTACAGGTACTGCCGGTCGCCGTTGCTGCGTCCTCCCTCGAACCCTTTGCTCACCCACCCGCGCAGCCGACACTGTCCCTCGCGGCCGCTCAGTGGGTGCGCGTCGTCGCCCGTCAGCGCGCAGTCCACGCGGTCGAGCTGCTGCGACTGCTTGGAGCCGTACACGTTAGTGATGAGGTCGCGCTGGTCCGTGCTGCCCTGCGTGCTGAACACGACGCTGCGTCCGCCCTTGGACGCAGTGTGGCTGGCGGTGAAGCGCACGCCGGTGGAGATCAGACTGTACGCCTGCACGGTGGACAGCATGCGCGCGTACTCGCGCTTGAGCTGCTTCAGGAACACGCGGTGCCGCACGGGCAGCGACGCGAACAGGTGCGTCAGCGACACCGAGGTACCCACCGTGCGCGCGGTGTACGACGTCGACACGAGGCGGCCGGACGCGTCGAACGTCAGCGTGGAGGCCAGCGGCTCGTTGGCCGTCTTCGTGGTGACGGTCAGCGCACCCAGGGCACAGAGGGACGACAGCGCCTCACCGCGGAAGCCGAACGACCGCACCGACGCCAGGTCATCAAAGCTGCGCAGCTTCGATGTGTGATGCTTCAGCGCCTGCGCAGAGCACACCGCAGCACACGCACAGCGGACGTCGGACACAGCGGAGCGGTGGAGGGGGTGGGGTGCGGTGGTGTGGGTGAAGGCTGACGATTGCGTGGTGGTTGGTGGGGTCGATGCCGCTGCCGTTGTCGATGATTTCGATGGCGTCAGCGCCGTAGTTCCGGAAGCGCACCTCCACCACCGTTGCGCCCGCGTCCAGGCTGTTCTCGATGAGCTCCTTCACCGCAGTGGCAAGGTCCAGGATCACCTGACCAGAGCAGATGCGGTGGACGGAGTGCGGGTCGATGGCCGCGATGACCGGGGCGACGCGGCTGCCTGGAAGCGGATTGTCGTCGACGACGCCGTCGTGCGACGCGAGCGGACTGTCGTCGCGCGTGGCGCCCTCTTTCTTCTCGACCACGTCGCCGTCGTCCATGACGACGCGTGGGATGCGAGACGCGGACTGAGCCGACAAGGTCTCCGCAACGAGCAGCGTCATGAGAGCGCGTGAATCAACTCATGTGCGGTGAGTGAGCATCCGCGGCACAGTCGAAAGCGCGTCGGTGATCTCTGTGCCGCTGGCACATGCTACCTCCGCCTGCTGCGGCAGTGAGAAGGGAGCAGAGCAGAGGTGTGAGCCGAGGTTTGAGACAATCGGCGTCCATGCCGTGCGCACAGCAGCTGGGATGATGCTGAGCGCTCGACATTCAAAGTGATGGCGATGGCAATGTGGCTGGCAACAACGATAACAGCGCGCACGCCAGCGTCCACAGCATAAGCGACTGAGGCGAGCAGCGGAGCTGAGCAACATTCAGACGGTTGCACGAGACGGGGAAGAACACAAGCAGAGCCTGGCTGAGCAGAGCTGAGCCGATTCAGGTTCCCGCCATCTCTGCCGCCGCTCTGCCCGCCACTCTGTCTGCACGCCAGGCCGGCCGTGTGCATTACGGTCGACTGCCGCAACAGCGCAGTCTCCGCGAGCACCAAGCCGTCGCATCGCTGTCGTAGTACCTCATCGTCATAAACGACGTGCACGTTCATAGTGGCCCAACAGCAGTACTACGAGAGTCAGTCGGCTGCTGTGCACAACACGCCTGCGTCACCACACATACGCCTCTCCGCACCCCGCTGCGCTCTCAACAACGATGGCGCCCAAACGCCGCAGTCAAGCCGTGGCTCCCACAAGCATCGACACCAACAAATCCAACTCCGCCCCGTCCACCGTCACCTCGACGACCACCACCACCACCACCTCCGCTGGCTCCGCCACCGCCGACGACCTGTCCCCCACCTCGCCCACCCCGCACGACCTGGCTCAGTTGGCGGCGTCGCAGGCCAGCGGGCGGCCGCTTGGGCGTCTGCCGCGGCGCTTCAAGCTGATCCGCTCGCTGGCGCTGGCAGACTTCATCACGCTGAGCAACGCGGCGTGCGGCATTCTCAGCATGTTCTCGTGCCTGAACTTCCTCATCAACGAGCAGTACCAGCCGTACATCCTCCTCTCCTTCGTCCTCCTCCCACTCGCCCTGCTGTTCGACATTCTCGACGGCTCCGTGGCGCGCTGGCGCCAGTCCAACTCGCCCTACGGCAAGGACCTCGACTCCCTCGCCGACGTCGTCAGCTTCAGCGTCGCACCCACCGTCCTCGCATTCACCCTCGGCTGCCGCGGCGCATTCGACATGGCCGTCCTCTCCTTCTTCGTCTGCTGCGGCATCGGCCGCCTCGCGCGCTTCAACGTCACGGCCATCGCGCTGAGCGGAGGCACGGGCAAGGTCAAGTACTACCAGGGCTTCCCCGTGCCCACCAGCGTGCTGCTGGTGCTACTCATGGGCGGGATGTACTGGAGGGGCGCGGTGCTCGACCACCTGCTGGGCGGGGTCATGGAGGTGCAGGTTGCGGGTTGGCACCTCGGCACGTTCCACCCGTTCTCGCTGCTGTTCCTCTTCGTCGGCAGCATGATGATCAGCGAGGTGCACATTCCGAAGCCTTAGGGAGGCATCTGCAGCATTCCAGCGAGAGGTGCATGGGCAGGTCCTGAGCGAAGCATCGTTGCACAAGCGCTGTCGTAATACACTACCTGGCACTCTAGCATTGGAGCGAAGGCATGGTGGCCTATCTGCACCGCTGATGCAGCGAGGTTGAGGAGAGCGGGTCACTCACAGTGTGTTGGTTGTTGGAGCACAGCATTGGTCGTGGCGATGTGGTTCTCGATATCAATCAGCGGCAATAGTGCGACGCAGGCGGCCCGCGTGGAATCTGCCAGCTGATACCGACGGTCGAGCAATTTGACTGGCGACTGCAGCACAGCAGCGCAGTCCGCGCCGCTGACTGAACACAGTCGAACGCGCGAGGAGTGTGGCTGCCCTATGCCACTGTCTGCAGTACTCAGCTGTCCTGCGGGGCAATGTCATCGATTGGCAATGCATCATTACCCTCGTCGATTGCTCTCAGCGATCCTGGCCGATCCACGGCCACGGTCAGCGGGACGACATCTCGTTGACTCCCGTTGCTCGTCTTCCCCTTGGAAGACACCGGTATGGAGAGGGGGAGAATGACAACGCCCTCTGTTTCCGCTGTGATGCCGTCGCTCGTGCTGGCGCTGCTGTCTCTCATCGGCACCCTCCCACTCCCATGCAGCGGGCGACGTGTAATCATCGACAACGCCTCTCCTCGGCGCGACATCACCGGGCGCATCATGGACATCCACGACGGCAACATCGTCTACCACGAGCCCGACTCCCTCTACCTCTACTACGGCGCCGCATACGGAAACTGCACCGAACCCGCCGGCCCCACCGGCTGCGCGGACGCGGTACTGTGCACAGACGACAACCCTCAGCTCACCCGTCCTCATCAGCGCTGCTCACCTATGCCCGTGGGGTGCTGCTGCCGCCTGCCTCTCGTAGGTGTTCGGCAAGCAGTGCGGCTTCCTGCTAAACCACAGCGTGGCGCTGTACACGTCGCCCGACCTCAGCGCGTGGACGCCGCATCCTCCCGTGTTCGAGATCGCCCGCGACTTCCCCATCCCCGCCACCATGTTCTCCCCCAAGGTCCTCTACAACGACCTCACCCGCCTCTGGGTCCTCTGGTTCAACTACAACCCCCTCAACGACTCGCGCGTCGGCCAGTACGGCGTGGCCACCTCCGCCTCGCCCTACGGCCCCTTCGCCGTCGTCGTCCAGCGCGCTCAGCTCATCAACACGTCGCCGTCGGACAGTGCACTGTGGAAGGACCCGGACTCGGGGCAGGGGTACATCATGTACAGCGGCCAGTTCCAGGTGGTCATCGAGGCGCTCGCACCCGACTACCTCAGCGCGCTGGGCAAGGCCAACTACAGCGGTCCTGTGGGCGGCGCCTACGACGTGGAGGCGCCGGCGCTGTTCAGGCGCAATGGGACGTACTACGCGTCCACGGGTCCGCTGTGCTGCTACTGCAAGGCGGGGTCGGCGGCCGTCGTGTACACCGCCACCCACCCGCTCGGCCCCTACACCCGCAGCAGCGTTCTCAGCGCGGCGGCGCAGTCACAGCAGACCGACATCACGCGGTTCATCAATGAGGCCGGCCAGGTCCCCCGCACCACGTTCTGCGCACCCCAACGCTGCTGAGTTCGCCCTTCTGCCTCTCACCAGGGCTCCGCCTGTGCTGTTCCCTCTTGTCTGCGTGCCAAGGAGCAATTCCTCTACAGAGGCGACAGGCACGGAGCTGAGCACACCACCAGTCGCGTGCCCAACAGCCGTGCGAGCATAGCTGACTCTGCTTTCCCCGTTCTCCGCCCCTTCCGCGGCCTTCCTCCAGGTGGCAACAATCGCCTGATGGAGAAAAGGGCCATGACCCCACGTACGTCGGCCTCATCGTCTTCGTGGATGGCGTCGCACAACCGTTGGCCTACACACCGACGTTCGACATCAACGTGCGTGTCGCTAACAGCAGCAGCAGCAGCAGCAGCAGCAAGCGTGTACGGGCCGTCGCGGAGGAATGAGCGAGGCGCCGCATCGACCGCCGTTGCGCTTACGCCGAGTGTAATGCCATGTCAATTGTTGTATAATTGTGAGAGACTATAGATACTTTCGATCAGTATACCGCAAAGTCAAGATACATGGTCGCGCTGACTGCCCGGTCAGGTCACTGCACGTGGAAGAGCTGGAAGACGCCGGCATCGGTCCACGTGCAGTTGACGGCTCCGTTGAACGTGAACGCGCTGACCTGTGGATCCGCCGCGTGGTACGCGCTGATCAGGAACAGACACACGCGGCGGCTCTCCGCACTCACAGCACCGACCTCGATCATGGTGATCTGCGCCGCACAGAGGCAGCAAGCGGCTCACGTCAGTGCACGGGGCTGAGGAGAGGGGCAGGGATGCGGGAGGGAGCGCTGAAGGGCGGACCTGGAAGAGGACGTCGAAGTCGTCGTTGGGGTTGAGGACGGTGCCGAAGGAGAACGGACGCTTGGGCGCCACGGGAAAGGAGGTGATGGACGAGCCGAGCGCGTCGACGAACGTCAGCTGCTCGTACAGCAGGGAGATGGTGCCGGTCCACGAGCCGGACGCCACGCTGACGTTGCAATAGAAGTGCGGATCATCCGCAGCGCTGCGGAGGGAGGAGCGGGTGGGAGCGACGGTGGGCAGCAGCTGTCGCGAGCGGCCGACACGGGGAGTGGGAGAAGCAGCGACGGTGGTGAGGATGACGAGAATCAAGGCAACGGTGAGGAAGAGACGAGACATTGTGTAGCACGCGGGGACAGGCGAGAAGAACAGAGCACTTGGTGAGTGGCTGCGGAATGGGAGCGCGGGGGCCGCTCGATGTCTGACTTGAAGATCGCAGCAGTCATTGTGGCGAGACTCGGTTGGTGAGGACGGATGTCACATGCATGATGATGCTGTCGAGCGTGCGCGTGGACATGAGCCAGTCACAGTAGCAGCCTAGCAGGCGCTGTCTCTGCAGGATCGCGACGGCGCGTGCGCTGTTGTTGTGCCAGCGAGCGCGGTAACAGAAGGTGCGGGCACGGCGACACAGTCGCCGGCTCTTTCCGTGTTTGATCGGCCCGGGATGGCGCGCGCAGTGCAACCCTCCGTAGACTGCATCACACGATTCACACGCCTTCTGCACTCTCCCACATCTCACATCTCACCCCCACGTTCACCACTGTCTGCCGTCCCTACTATCTCCTCGTTCGAGCTGCTGTCGCGATGCCTCCCTGAGCGCTCTCGGCATGTCTGTGTGCATCATCTGCTCCGAAGTGCTCGACGCTGCCTTATGCACGACGCCATGTGGACATGTCAGCCACACTGCACCTCGCAATTCCATCTTCCCCGCATCGTCCCTCTCTGACACCGCTCTACTGCGTGTTTTGCTCTCCTCCCTCAGGTGTTCCACGAGTTCTGTATCAGGCTGTGGATGCGTCAGAAGACGGCGTGTCCGCTGTGCAAGAGCGACTGCAACGCGCAGCAGCTCGTGGCCCTGCAGTATCAGCCCAGACAGCGCCTGACAGAGTTCCAGCAGCAGTTCCTGGCAGCGGAGTCCTCGTCCTCCTCCCCGTCCGCAGCGTGCTCTTCCCCGGCCTCTCTACCAAAGCCCTCCCCTCTCACTCTTCCTCTGCGCCTGCAGTCTCTCACCGCTCAGCTCGACGCCGCCAGCCTCGAGCGCACCCAGCGCACCGAGGCGCGCGCTCAGCTCACCTCCCGCACTGCGCACGTCGTAGCGGCCGTAGCAGAGCTCGAGGCCACTCACGCTCACTACACCTCGGAGCTGTCTTCCCTTACCGATGAGCTCACCCGCCTCCGCTCCTCCCTCGCCACTGCGACGCAGTCGCACCGCCTTCTGCAGCAGCGTCGCCGCACGCTGCACCGCCAGCTGCTGGTCATCCGCTGCATTACCACCGTGCGCCGCACGTGGCAGGAGGGCGCGCACGTCGACCTCGACGCCCTCCTGCGCACTGAGGAGCGGCGCATGCCGTACTCCTCCCCGCCCGTCGACGCCGAGCCCTCCACACGCGAGGAGGCGATGGACCTCCTCATGCGCGTCCTGATCGGGGAGGTGCAGGCGGAGGTGGAGTCCGTCAAGCGCGCGTACAAGGAGCAGGTGCAGGACAAGGAGCGCGACACCGGCGACCTCCGCCGCGAGCACGCGCGCCACACCGCCGACATCGACCGCCTCATCGAGCAGAAGCGCGCGCTCATACAGGAACGCGCGGCGCTCGAGCGGCGACGGCTGCAGGGCAGAGGGAGGAGGAAGCGCGAGGGGGAGGATGGGCATGTCGCTGCCCCTGCATCGCTCACCAAGGCCAAGTCCGAGGGGCGTGATGTGGTGCACGAGAAGAAGCGGAGGAGCGTTAGCGACGGCCTCACCTCGCGCGCTGAGAGGTCCGGCGAGAAGGAGGACGAGGCCATTGTGGTGTCGGATTGACAGCGTCCATAGCTATACATGCGTGGTCGTGTATCATCGGAAGGCATACCCCATGATGGGGTCGGTCATCTCCGTAGGCATGGCCAGGTAAGGCAGGGTGGGAAGCGCTGTCCAACCGGCCATGATCCGCGCCCTCGGCCGCTGCGAGCGCAGTCCCAGCTCGATGGCGTCGCACGCCCACTCCACGCGGTCGGAGCCCAACAGCAAGTGGAAGAAGCGGTCCTTCACGCCCGCGTACAGCGCACTCGCAGCCTCGCTCCCTGTTCCCTCCCACCCCTTGCTCGACGACTCCACCCTCTGTCCGAAGCGCGTGGCGATCTGTCCTGGCTCAATGAGCACGGCGTCGACGTGCCACCTGCGCAGTTCCATGCGGAAGGCGTTGGCCACGGCCTCCAGCGCAAACTTGGACGAGGAGTAGCTTGCGAGCCCGGGGACGACGAAGCGCCCGGAGATCGACGACACGAACAGCACACGCGACGAGTGCGCGGGCGACGAGGCCGCTTCCCGCCGAGCCGCGCGCCTGGCTGCGCGCCCAGCTGGAAGGGCCGGACACCACGCCCGCCGACGGCCTGCCGGACACCGCCGCCGGCCTCGCCGTCGTGGACCAGCAATTCGCCGCCATGGGCGCGCTCAAGGCCGCCCGAGCCGCGGGCACCCCGCCGCCTGCCGCCGACCCGATGAACCCCCACCCGGTTGGCGAGCTCGCGCAGCGCGAGATACGCGCCCTGCTCGACCGGGCGCTCACCACCGACGCACCCTACCGCGAGCGGCTCGTCTGGTTCTGGGCCAACCACTTCACCATCGCCGACCGCGCGCTCGTCGTCTCGGCCACCAGCGGCGCCTACATACGCGAGGCGATACGCCCGCATGTGACCGGCCGCTTCGCCGACATGCTGCTCGCCGTGATGCGCCACCCGGCGATGCTGAACTACCTCAACCAGGCGCAATCCGCCGGCCCCGACAGCCTGGCCGGACAGCGCCGCCACCTCGGCCTGAACGAGAACCTGGCGCGCGAGTGCCTGGAGCTGCACACCGTGACGCCGGCGGCCGGCTACACCCAGGCGGACGTGACCAACTTCGCCCGCGTGCTGACCGGCTGGTCCGTCGACACGCGGCAGCCGCCGCTCGGCTTCCGCTTCCGCCCCAACATGCACGAGCCCGGCGAGATCGAGGTGATGGGTAGGACCTGGCCCGCCGGCGAGGATGGCGGCGTGGAACTGCTGGCCTGGCTCGGCACCCACCCCGCCACCTACCGCCACCTGGCCGACAAGCTGTGCCGCCATTTCGTGGCCGACGAGCCGCCGCCGGCGCAGGTGGCCCGCATCGAGGCGGTGCTGCGCGACACCCATGGCGACCTGGGCGCCGCCGCGGCCGCGCTGGTCGAGCTGCCGGGCGCCTGGGTGCCGCAGGCCAAACTGCGCACGCCGCAGGAATACGTCATCGCCTGCCTGCGCGCGCTCGGCACCGCGCCGGACCAGGTGCCCGGCATAGGCGGCCTGGTCGGCGGCCTGGGCGAGCCGCTGTTCCAGGCGCCGTTCCCGATCGGCTGGCCGGACCGTGCGGCGGACTGGGCCGGCCCGGAGGCCATGCTGCAGCGCGTCGATTTCAGCTACGCCATGGCCGGCCGCCACGCCACCATGGACCCCGAGCAGCTCGCTGCCGCCACCGTCGGGCCGCTGATGAGTGCCACCACCCTGGCGCAGATAAAGGCCGCCGGCTCCCGCCGGGACGGGCTGACCCTGCTGCTGTCCTCCCCCGAATTCCAGAGGCGCTGACATGACCCTTCCCCTCTGCCCGGACGCCTTCCGGCTCACCCGCCGCCAGGCCCTGCTCGGCCTGTCGGCCGCCTTCACCCTCGGCGGCACCTCGATGGCGCTCGCCGCGCCGGAGACCGACAAGCGCATGGTGGTGGTGCTGATGCGCGGCGCCATGGACGGCATGTCCACCGTGCAGCCTTATGGCGACCGCGATTTCGCCGGCCTGCGCGGCCCGCTCGCCTTGCCCGCCCCCGGCCAGCCGGACGGCCTGCTGGACCTCGGCGGCCTGTACGGCCTGCATCCCGCCTTGGCGCAGGTGCACCAGATGTATGCCGGCGGCCAGGCGCTGTTCGTGCACGCCTGCGCCGGCCACTACCGCAGCCGCAGCCATTTCGAGGCGCAGGACTGCCTGGAGAGCGGCGCCGACCAGCGGCTGAACAGCGGCTGGCTGAACCGCGCCGTCGAGCTGATGCCCAACCCCGGCCGTGAGCTTGCCCTCTCGGTGGGCCTGTCCGCACCGCTGCTGCTGCGCGGTCCCGCCACCGTGGAAGCCTGGGCGCCCGATCATTTCGCCCAGCCCACCGCGGACCTCTACCAGCGCCTGCTCACCATCAGCGCGCACGACCCCGTTGTGGGCCCGGCGATGGCCGAAGGCCTGAAGCAGCGGGGCTTCGCCGCCAGCGCGCTGCAGGGCCAGGCCGCCGACCCGAAACACGACCGCAGCTTCGAGGTGATGGCGGCGGCCGCCGGCCGGCTGCTCGCCCAGCCGAACGGGCCGCGCATTGCGGTGCTGGAAATCGGCGGCTGGGACACCCATGCCGGCCAGGACAAGCGGATCGCCACCGCACTCGGCCAGCTGGACGCCGGGCTGGCCGGGCTGAAGACCAGCCTGGGCGATGCCTGGGGCAAGACGGTGGTCCTGGCGGTGACCGAGTTCGGCCGCACCGCGCGCGTGAACGGCACCGGCGGCACGGACCACGGCACTGGCGGCGTGGCGCTTCTGGTGGGCGGTGCGGTGGCCGGCGGCCGGGTGCGCGCGGACTGGCCCGGCCTGGGCGCCGGCCGCCTGTTCGAGGACCGGGACCTGGCGCCGACCACGGACGTGCGCAGCCTGATCAAGGGCGTGCTGGGCGATCACATGGGAATGCAGCAGGCGGCGATGGGGCGGGTGCTGCCTGGAAGCGGGGATGCTTCGGCGATGAGCGGGTTGGTGCGGGTGTAGGCGAGCAGGCAAGGCCTTCCCTCATGCGCAGCGTGCTCCTGGGCCACGCCCGCCTCTTCCTCGCCATCCTGATCGGCCTGGCCGCCCTCACCCTCTTCCCGCACGCCTGGCCAGACCGCGCGCGCGGCATCGCGGCCTGGGACATCGCCGCCGCCTGCTACCTCGCTTCTATGGCGTTCCTGTTCGCCACCTGCCCGCCATCGCGCATGCCCGCCAACGCCCGCGCGCAGGAGGATGGCGAATGGACGCTGTTCTTCCTCGTGCTGGCCGGCATCATCATCAGTTTCGCCGCCATACTGGACGAGTTCGGCAGCATGAAGAACGCGCCTGCCGCGGCCAAGGAGATGAAAGTGGCGCTGGTGGCCGCCACGCTCGCGCTGTCCTGGATGCTGGCGCAGGTGGTGTTCGCGCTGCGCTACGCCCACGAATACTACAGCGGCCCGCAGGACGGACCGGTCGATGGCGGGCTGGCGTTCCCGTCGGAGACGCACCCGGACTACTGGGATTTCCTGTATTTCGCCGCAGTGCTCGGCATGACGTTCCAGGTCAGCGACGTGAACATCACGTCGCGCAAGTTCCGCCGCCTGGCGACACTGCACGGGCTGATGGGGTTCGTGTTCAACACGGTTATCATCGCGTTGACGGTGAACTTGGCGTCGGGGTTGCTGTAAAAGAAAGCAAGGCCTTCTTTTTTGAAAAAAAGAAGCAAAAAACTTTTACTACCCCGCAGCTCGGCCGCGGCGTTTCATCAGGAGGCACCCGACTGCCGCAAAGGCGGGGAAGCAAAACTTTTTTGGTCCTTTTTTTCAAAAAAGGACTGCTTCCTTCCTGGCGCTACGTCATCACGAACCGCACCGGCAAACTCTTGGGCCCGCTCACGAAGTTCGATGCCGTCAGCGTCGGCTCCCCAGCAAACGAAATCTCCCCCAGCCGAGGCAGCAGCTCCTCGAACAGGATGCGCATCTCCATCTTCGCCATGTACAGGCTAACCGGATCGTGCGCGCGCAGCCAGGCGAAGTCGGCGAGCAGCGTGGCGGGTGCCGCATAGGATTTCGGGCTGGTGATGCTGCGGGCAATCGTCTCCGGCCTAAGCGAATGCGCGTCCATGCTGCTTCCTTATATCCAGCCACATCGTGGAAAAGAGATTTAACCACCAAGGACACCAAGAGCACCAAGAAAGCCCCCTGCGACCGGCAGCATACGGTCTGCTGCCTCGAGACCGGAGCCGGCGCATGCTTCTTGGTGTCTTGGTGGTTACATCTTGCTTGCTGAAGCAACATCCAAACCCAACGGCGACAGAGACGCCAGAACCATGTCCTCGACAAACCCCATATACCGCTCGGAGAAGTCCGCCCCAGGCGCCGCACCTGTGCTGAGCCGGAACATCCGCTCGCTGTGCATGAACTGGTCACAAGCGCCCACGGCGCCAAGGTAGAACAGCATCGGATCGACGCTCCGGAATTCGCCGGAGTGCGCACCCTCCTCCAGGATCGCGCGCTGGCATTCCATCACCGGCCGCACGAACACGTCGTGTGTCTCCGCCACCGCCGCCTGGTCCACGCCCGTCAGCATCGCGTGCAGCAACCGGTTCAGGTACGGCGAGCGGCAATACGTGCGCATGATTCCGCGCAGGTGCAGCCGCATCTTCTGGCCCGCCCGCACGCGCATCGCCAGCAGCGCCTGCATCTCGGCCAGCGCGCGCTCCGCATCCCGCCGCAACAGCGCACGCAATAATCCCGACTTGCCGCCGAAATAATACTTCACCAGCGCCGCGTTCAAACCAGCCTGTCCCGCAATGTCCGACAACGATATGTCGATCGTCTCGCGCGCGATGATCAGCGTCGCCGCCGCTTCCAGCAGCCGCGCGCGGGCGCCCGTCCCCTCCTCCGCGCGCGCCGCCGCCCCGCTCAACGCGCCGCCATCCGTATGGCCCCGTCCAGCCGCACCTGCGTGCCGTTGAAATACCCGTTCTCCACCATCTCCAGCACCAGCCGCGCAAACTCCTCGGGCGCGCCGAGCCGCTTGGGAAACGGCACGCTCGCCGAAAGCGCGTCGCGCACCTGGTCCGGCAAACCTTGTAGCAGCGGGGTGTCGAACAGCCCGGGCAGGATGGTGTTTATCCTGATCCCCTCACCCATAAGATCGCGCGCGATCGGCAGCGTCATCCCCGCCACCGCCGCCTTGGACGCGGAATACGCCGCCTGCCCGATCTGCCCATCCTCCGCCGCCACCGATGCCGTGTTCACGATCACGCCGCGCTCGCCATCCGCGCCCGCCTCCAACGCCATCATTCCCGCCGCCGACAGCGCCACGCACCGGAACGTGCCGACCAGGTTGATCTGGATGATCCGGTTGAAGTCCGCCGCGGCAAAAGCCCTGATCTCGCCAGTCTTCTTGTCGCGCGACGCGGTCTTGATCGCCACACCCGTACCGGCACAGTTCACCAGCACCCGCTCCTGCCCCAGCGCCGCGCGCGCCTTGGCAAACCCCGCCTGCACGTCGTCGTCCGACGTCACATCCACGCGGCAGAACACCCCACCCAGCTCGCCCGCCAACGCCTCGCCGGCCTGCGCGTTGAAGTCGAAGATCGCAACCCGTGCGCCGCGCGCTGCCAACTTGCGGGCCGTGGCCGCGCCCAGGCCGGAGGCGCCGCCTGTCACTACGGCTACGGTATTTTCGATGTTCATGGGGGACGCTCCGAAGGAAGAAAGCAAGGCCTTCTTTTTTGAAAAAAAGAAGCAAAAAACTTTTACTATGACGCCTGCACCAGCAGACGCGCAGGTCGAAGACAATCGTGGCCGCATCAGCAGCGAACGGAGCAAAAGTTTTTTGCTTCTTTTTTGCAAAAAAGAAGGCCTTCCTTCCTTGCCTTAAGCCGGCAAATCCGAAAAAGCCGCTTCCCGATCCACCCGGATATCCCCAGGCAACCCCAACACCCGCTCTGCTATGATGTTCTTCAGTATCTCGTCCGTCCCGCCCGCAATACGCCCCGCCGGCGAATACAGCAGCGCATCCTGAAACACCGCGCGCATCGGCGCCGTCTCCGGATCGGACACCATGCCCGCACTGTCCATCAGATCCAGCGCGAACATCGCAATCTCCTGAATCTTGCGCGCGCTCACCGCCTTGTAGATCGACGACTCCGGCCCCGGCATCTGCCCGCGCGACAGCGCCGTCAGCGTACGCATCTTGGTATATTCCAGGCCCTTGCTCTGCACATACCAATCCGCCAGCTTGTCGCGCACGTTCGCGTCCCGGCTCGCCGGCGCACCGCCCACCTGCAACCCGCGCGCCAGCTCGAACAACTCGCCGAAATCCGGCCCCGGCAGCGACCCGATCGCCAGCCGCTCGTGCATCAGAGTCGTCAACGCAACCTTCCAGCCCTCGCCCGCCGCACCCAGGCGCTGCGCATCGGGAATGCGCACGTCGGTGAAGAACACCTCGTTGAAATTGCTCGTCCCGGAAATCTGCCGTATCCGCCTGACCTCCACGCCAGGCGAACGCATGTCCAGGAAGAACATCGTCAGCCCTTTGTGCTTCGGCACGCTCGCATCGCTGCGTGTCAGCAACAGGCCGAAATCGGAAAAATGCGCCCCGCTGGTCCAGATCTTCTGGCCGTTGATCACCCAGTCGTCGCCGTCCCGCTCCGCCCGCATGCGCAGCCCCGCCACATCGGACCCTGCACCAGGCTCGGAGAACAACTGGCACCAGATCTCCTCCCCACGCAGCGCCGGCCCGACGTAGCGCGCGGATACCTCCGGCGCCGCATACGCCATCAGCGTGGGAATGCACATGCCGAGCCCGATCTCGAACACATGCTGCGGCACGTCGTACTTGGCCTCTTCCTGCCCATAGATCACGTGCTGCATCGGCGTGCCGCCACGCCCGCCAAACCGCTTCGGCCAGGTGATGCCCGCAAAGCCCGCCTCCGCCCGCTTGGCCTGCCAGGCGCGCGCGCCGGCAACATGGCTGTCGTCCACAGGGCCTTCGCCGGCGCGGCCGTCCAGCCGGCGCGCGTTTGCGTCCAGGAAACGCAGCACTTCTGCGCGGAAGGCGGCTTCTTCTGGGGTGTCTGAGAAGTCCATTTTGAAAAATCCCAAAGTAAGAAAGCAAGGCCTTCTTTTTTGAAAAAAAGAAGCAAAAAACTTTTACTACACCGCCTGCATCACGGCGCGCCCAGGTCCTGCGAGTGCGCGTATTGGCAGAACCGGCGCATACCTTGATGCAGGCGGTGTGGTAAAAGTTTTTTGCTTCTTTTTTGCAAAAAAGAAGGCCTTCCTTGTCTAAGCCGCATTACGAAACTCCAGCGCCCTCACCAGCCGATCCTTCCAGAACGGCGCCGCCCCGATCACCAGCGCCAGGTGCCTTGCCCGCCGGTAGAACAGGTGACAATCCGCGTCCCACGTAAAGCCCATCCCGCCATGCACCTGGATGTTCTCCGCACTCGCCAAGTTGAACGCCTGCGTCGCCGCCACCCGCGCCGCCGCCGCCGCCTCCGTCAGATCCGCCGCCCCCGACTGCAGCGCATACGCGCCGTAATACGCGTTGGATCGCGCCAGCTCGATGGCGATGTAGCACTCCGCCAGCTTGTGCTTGATCGCCTGGAAGGACCCGATCTGCCGTCCGAACGCGCGCCGCTGCAGCGCGTAGTCGCGCGCCATCTCCAGGCATGCCTGTGCGCCGCCCACCTGCTCGAAGGCGAACAGCACGGCCGCGCGGTCCAGCAGGTGCGTCACCGCGGACCATCCGGCCGCCCCCGGCAGGCGCTCCGCCGCAGCACCGTCGAACACCAGCCTGGCCGCATCCCGGCTGGGATCGATCGTCTCCAGCGCCGAACGCGCGACACCGGGCGTGTCCAGTTCCACCGCGCACAGCCCGCCTTGCACCGCCACGATGGCCAGCCCGGCCACGCCGCCATCCACCACCGGAGACTTGGCGCCATGCAGCCGTCCGTCCGCCACACGGTCGCGACCGACCCCTCCGACGGCGCGCCCATACCCTCGGCCAGCGCGAAACAGCCGATCAGCGAGCCGCCCGCCAGGCGCGGCAGCCAGCGCCGCTTCTGCGCCGCGTCGCCGAACAGCAGCACCGCCTGCGCGGCGAGATACGCGCTGGATGCGAACGGGATCGCCGCCAGGCTGCGCCCCACCTCCTCGGCGATCACGCACAGCCCTTCCTCGCCCAACCCGATGCCGCCGTATTCCTCCGGGATGGCCGCACCCAGCCAGCCGAGCCCGGCCACCTTGTCCCACAGCGCCCGGTCGAACCCGCTATGCGCCTCCAGCGCCCGCCTGGCCGAACCCGCGGCGTTGGCGCGCAGGAACGCCTGCGCCTGGCTGCGCACCTCGCCCAGCTCCTGCGAAAAATCGAAGTTCACCCAAGCGCTCCGTCTTGTTCAACCGATCGATTAAACCGGACGAGAATAAAAAGCTACCGCCGCCAGCGTGGCGGCCGGCCCCACACCAGCGTGGCCGACATCGCGTAATTCCACACCACGCCGATCACGGCACCCAGCGCGCCGGCCGGCGTCCGCCCGGCCTGCCCGCCGGCATACAGCGCGTTGGCGATGCCGATGTTGGCCGCCGCGCCGACCGCGCACACCAGCATGAACAGCCCCAGCCCGCGCCAAAGCCGCCCGCCGCGCAGCCGCTGGTCCCGATAGGTGATCGAATTGTTCAGCGCGAAATTGGCCACCATCGCCACCAGGGTCGCCACCGTCTGCGCTGGCAGGAAACCCGCACCGGCCCGGCCGAGCCCCCACAGCACCGCCAGGTGCACCAGCACGCCGAACCCGCCTACCAGTGCGAACGAGACGAAGCGCAGCGGCACCAGCCCGCCCAGCGCCTTGTCCAGCAGCAGGGCCACGAATTGCAGCAGCACCAGCGGACCCAACTTGCTCTCGCCCGCCGCGCGCACCCGGAAATGCACGCCCATCTCGGTCACCCGCAAGCGCGACGGCGCAGACAGCAGCAGGTCGAGCAGTATCTTGAACCCCTGCCCGGTCAGCCGTGGCGCGATGCGCTCGAACAACGGCCGGCGCATCAGGAGAAGCCGCTCATCGGGTCGGTCAGCCTTGTGCCCAGCATCATCGTGGCCAGCCCGATGGCCAGGTTGGACAGCGCCAGCCGCCGCTTGCTGGACAGCCCGTCCGCGTCGCCGCCGGCGGCGAACCGGCTCGCCACCACCACGTCCACGCCGCCGGCCTGCAGCAGGGCCAGCATGCCCGGCAGTGCCGTCTCGTCGTGCTGCAGGTCGCCGTCCATCACCGCCACCACCGGTGCGGCGCTGGCGAGCGCGCCCTCGATCACCGCGGAGGCCAGCCCGCGCCGCCCGATGCGCCGGATGCAGCGTATGCGCGGGTCGGCGGCCGCCAGGCGCTGCACCTCCTCGGCCGTGCCGTCCGGGCTGTCGTCGTCGACGAACAGCGCCTCCCACGCCACCCCGGCCAGCGCCGCCTCCAGCTTGCCCGCCAGGGCGGCCACGTTGCCGCGCTCGTTGTAGCAGGGCACCACCACGCAGAGTTCCGCCGGCAGCCTCATGCCGTACGGCCCCGGCCGCGCAGCCGCACGGCGCCCGCCCAAACGGTGGCGACGCCCAGGCCGGCCAGCGTGGCGAGCCCCACCCAATCCGCCAGCCTGGCCCAGCCCGGCTTGGCGAACACCCAGGGCCGGTAGCCAGCGAACGCGCGGGCCGCCGGCAGGTCGGAAGCGGCGAACGCCGCACCGGGCGCGCACCCGTTGGCGCCGGGAAACACGTAGCAGGCCGGGTCCACCAGGTTCAGCCGGAGCCCCCGCGCGTCCGCCACCTCGAACACCCCGCCCGCATGCAGCACGCCTTTCGGCAGCCGCTCCTGCCGGTAGCCGAACAGCGGCTCGTAGCACGTGATCTGCGACAGGCCGCGCGTCAGCCCGTCCTGTCCCGCCAGCGACACGCCGGCTGCCTGCACCAGGCCGGTGACCGGCGGCACGGTCCCGCTCGCGCGCGCCGCGGCGAACCCCGCCGCGATCGGCGCCGGGTCGTACACCCCGATCCCGTGCGGTCCGTAGAAGCTCCTGTCCGGCAGCGCCACCAGCAGCGCGGTCGCGGCGATCCCCGCGCCCGTGATCCCCCACGCACCCCGCCCTCCGCCAGGCAACCGCGCGGCCAGCCGGTCCAGCGCGATGGCGCCACCCAGGCAGGCCGGCAGGATGAAGGCGGCGAACCAGCGTAGCAGGCTGCTGCTGCTGCCGATGATGGGCAGCGCTTTCAGAAACGGCGTCCAGCCGGGCAGGAGCGTGTTCAGCGCCACCGGCACGGCCAGCAGCCCGACCAGCGCGTAGCACAGCAACCGCCGGCGCAGCGTCATCACCGCCTGCCTTGCATCCCCGCCGCGCCACGCCGCCCAGGCCCAGGCGGCCAAAAGCACCAGCGGCACCGGCCCCACCCTGTAGTCGAACTCGTGCAACTCCAGCGTCAGCGCGGAGAGGGCCAGGGCGGCCGGCATGGCCGGCACCGGCCACAGGAACACGCCGCGCGCCGCCACCCAGGCCGTCTCCGCCAAATTGGTGAACCCGGGCAGCGGGTAGCTGTCGCGCGGCACATGGGCCAGCAAGGACGCCACCGCCGCCAGCTTGCCGGCGCACAGCAGCAGCGCCAGGGCCGTGCCGGCCGCCAGCCGCGCCAGGCTCGCGCGCAGGACACCGCCGGCCGCCAGGCCGTGCAGGACGCAGACGGTCAGCAGGCCCAGCATCATCGGCGGCAGCAGCACCGCCGTGCCCGCCTGCACGCACACCGCAAGCAGCGCGCCCAGGCCGCACAGCCGCAGCACCTTATCGGCCGGCCGCACCCCGGCCGCGCCCACCACGCAGGCCGCCATTGCCGGCAGCAGCATGAACGGGCCGAAACTCAGGTGGCCCACCACCAAACGCACCGCGAACAGGCCGTTAAAGGTAAACAGGCCAGCCGCCAGCACCGACTCCGCGCGCCCCAGCCGGAAGCGCACGCGCGCCAGGAACCACGCCGCCCAGCAGCCTGCCCCTGCGTAGGCCAGGAACGCCGCGCGCAACCCGCCCACCGGCCCCAGCCATCCCACGAGCAGCTGCGGCAATGATAGGTAGGCGCCCTGCGGATTAGCATGCAGCGGCACGCCCCCGCATTCGGCCGGCGAGAACCACGGCATCGCCCACCAGGGACTCTGCAGGTGCCAGTAATACCCGGCCAGCAGGTTCGGCAGCCAATAGGCGTAGTCCGGCCCCAGCCACCCGGCGCGGTTCGGCAGCAGCGGCAACCAGATGGCGCCCAGCACGGCCACGATGCCAACAAGGCCCAGGGCGGTCGCCCAGGCCGCCCTCTCAGGCGGTGTCACGGCAGATCAGCTGGCGCACCTGGTCCACTCCTGAAGTTACGTCCGGAGCCTCACTAGCGCCGCCGCCCCAGGAAGCAAGGCGACCGCCGGACCGTCACCCAGCCGCCGCCCCGCAAAAGAGATGCCCGGACATATCAGAGGCGGGGAAGCAAAAGTTTTTTGGTCCTTTTTTTCAAAAAAGGACTGCTTGCTTCCTTACCTCAATGCACCAGTGCCGGCACCATCTCATGCTGCCGGATCGCCGCGAACGCCAGATCCTCCGCCCCGGCCACGGCCATCGGCGTGCCGTCCGCGCCATGTATGGCGAACGCGCGCGTGCCGTTCACCAGCACCGGCTTCACGTAGGCCAGGTGCGACACGCCGAGTGCCGCCAGTTGCTCCACCGTCATGTGGCGTATGTCGAACGCGCTCATCGCCTGGGTGGCGGTCTCAGCAGCGTCGTCGTCGTGGTCGATGTTCATGGTCTGCAACTCCGAAACCAGCCTCCGCAACCGGCCGATGATCGGCAGGCGCGCGGGCCGGGACCGTCCCGCCATGAAACGGCGGAAGCGGATAAAGAAATGATAAGCAAGGACCGGGCCGTGGGCGCGTGCGGGTGTCAGCCTTCGCCGTCCATAATGGTGCGGGCGGGGGCGCGCTCCGGCTTGCCGATCTCGATGTGGCGCACCTTGGGCTCCGGCTGCGGGCGCGACAGCTCGATGTGCAGCAGCCCGTTATCCATCCACGCGCCGCCGACCTCGATGCCTTCCGCCAATACAAAGGCGCGCTGGAACTGCCTGGCCGCGATGCCGCGGTGCAGGAACACGCGCCCTTGCGTGTCGTCGGCCTGGCGGCCGCGTATCACCAGCTGGTTGTCTTCCTGGGTGATCTGCAGGTCGTCCATCGTGAAGCCCGCCACCGCCAGCGTTATGCGCAGCGCGCTCGGCCCGGTCTGCTCGATGTTGTAGGGCGGGTATCCGTCCGAGGACGTCTTGGCCGCCCGCTCCATCATCTGCTCCAGATGATCGAAGCCAAGGAAAAGCGGCGAGGTGAACAGTCTGGAACTCACGGCCTGGGCCTCCTCTTTGGATGAGCGAGACGATCTGCCAGGACCCGATCATGGCACCCTGGCGTGTCAGCTAGTTCGGCAGCGCAGCGGCGCTTTGCAAGACCAGGCTGGTGGCGCAGGCGCGTGGGTGATGCCGAGCCTTCACAGGCCGCGTCGCTGCCGCGGGCGATTTCAAAACGAAGGGCACGACGAAGAAAGATACAGATTTGCAATAGCCGGCCGTCTTAGTGTCTGTCCCATAACACCTTGAATCAACTGAATCACTTGTGATTCGATGGCGGCGGTCCGATTCGCAGGAGCCGCCGCATGTGGACGAACGAAAACCGCCATCGCTATGACCGTAGCAAGCTGCGCTACCCCAGCGACTTGACCGACGCGGAATGGTCGCTGATCGAGGCGCTTATCCCGCCGGCCAAACGGGGCGGCAACAAGCGCACTGTAAATATGCGCGAGGTCGTCAATGGGCTGATGTATGTCTTGAGCACCGGCTGTCAGTGGCGATCCTTACCCAAGGACCTGCCGCCGCGCAGCACGGTCAATCGGTATTTCGGCCGCTGGACCTACGACGGGACGGTCGGACGTATCCATCACGCGCTCTACGTGAAATGCCGGGAGATGGCGGAGCGAGAGGCCAGCCCGACCGTTGCCATCATCGATAGCCAAAGCGTCAAGAGCGCAGAAAAAGGGGGGCCTGCATCGACCCGCCAGGCTATGATGCAGGCAAGAAGATCAAGGGCAAGAAGCGCCATATCGCGGTAGATACCCAGGGTTTGCTGCTGCTTGCTCTTGTACATGCGGCAGACGTGCAGGATCGCGATGGTGGCGTGCTGCTGATGAGCACGATGTTTGGCCTATTTCCTTTTTTGATCAAACTCTACGCTGACGGCGGCTACCAGGGCCGGCAATTCCAACACGGCCTCAAGCGGGTTTGTCGGCAGATCAATGTCGAGATCGTCAAGCGGTCCGATGCCGCCAAGAAGTTCGTGGTCCTGCCGAAGCGTTGGATCGTCGAACGGACCTTTGCGTGGCTCAACAGATGCAGGCGGCTGGCGAAAGATTGGGAGAACCTCAATGAAAATGCGCTCGCCTTCCTACGCTGGGCGTCTATACGGATGATGGCGCGAAAGCTCTGTCAGGCCTCAACATGATCTGGGACGGACTCTTATACCAGGCCTTCGAAAAAGTGACACATAGGAAGCAAGCAGTCCTTTTTTGGAAAAAAGGACCAAAAAACTTTTACTACCCCGCATTTGCAGCGTTCCGGCAGGTCCGGGTAGAACGAGGCGGCGAAGCCTGCGCAGGTAGCAAAAGTTTTTTGCTTCTTTTTTCTCCAAAAAAGAAGGCTTTTCTTGCTTCCTTGTGTGTCAACCTCAAAGCGTCTGTCGTGCAGATCGCACGATCAGGTCGCCGTCGCGCCTGTCGGCGCAGGACCGAACCAGCCAATACTGCGTCGCTTAGCGGGCGATCAAGCACAACGGCACAAACGCGAAGAAGAAAGGCATAGACGCTGGAGCAGCCAAGCGTCTTTCTTCTTCGTGCCCTTCGCGTTCTTCGTGCCCTTCGTGTTGCAATCCCAAAACTCCTCGAAGCGCAAACCAACCAGCAACCCGAACAACAACCCCCTACCCAGCCATCAACCGCCGCACATGCAAAGCCGCCGACGCCGCCAGCGCTGCCAGGTCATACCCCCCCTCCAGCACCGAGACGACACGCGGCGCCGACGCCAGCAGCTCGTCCGTGATCCACCCGAAATCCGCCGTCTCCAGCGCCAGCTGCGCCAGCGGGTCGGCCAGATGCGCGTCGAACCCCGCCGAGACGATCAGCAGCTCCGGCGCCCAGGCGCGCAGCGCCGGCAACCCGTGCGCCGTCCACGCCGTCCGGAACGCGGCACTGCCCGACCCCGGCGCCAACGGCAGGTTGACGATGTTGCCCACGCCGGTCTCGCGCGCCGCCCCGGTGCCCGGGTAGCATGGCATCTGGTGGCTGCTGGCGTAGAACAGGTCCGCATCCGCCTGGAACATGTGCTGCGTGCCGTTGCCGTGATGCACGTCGAAATCCACCACCGCGATGCGCCGCAGCCCCCAGCGCGCCCGCGCGTGATACGCCGCCACGGCCACGCTGTTGAACAGGCAGAACCCCATCGCCTGGCGCGCCTCGGCGTGGTGACCGGGCGGGCGCACCGCGGCAAAGCCGGTATCCGCCCAGCCTTCCATCACGGCGTCCACCACGGCCACGGCGCCGCCCGCCGCGTGGCGCGCGGCCGTCACGCTGCCGGGACCCACGAACGTGTCGGAATCCAGGCAGAGCAGGTCCCCCTCCTGCGGATGCAGCGCCAGCAGGGCGTCCACATAGGCGGCGGGGTGGGCCAGGCAGAGCTGCTCGCGTGTCGCCAGCGGCGCCGGTTCGCGCAGCAGGGTGTCGAAATCGCGGTGCTCCAGCGCGCGCAGCACGGCACGCAACCGGTCCGGGCATTCCGCGTGGCCGGCGCCAGGGTCATGCGCCAGGCACGCCTGGTGGCTGAACAGCGCCACCCGTCTCATGCGGTGGGCGCCGTGTCTGGCGCCGCGTCTGGCACTGCGTCCGGCAGTTCGTCGGGCCGGTGCGGCCGGCGGCGAATGGTGAAGCTCAGCGTGCCCACTTCTTCGCTGAACGCCAGCAAATCGTGCCCGGTCTCGCGGCAATACGCGCGGAAATCGGCGATCGAGGCACGGTCGGTCGCCAGCACACGCAGCTTCTCACCCGGCGCCAGGCCGCGCAGCACGCGGTTGGCGCGCAGCACCGGCAGCGGGCAGTTCAGGCCTTTTACGTCCAGCAAGGTCTCGGGCATCGCTGCACCCTGCCTGCTTTGGGCATCGGCGGGCAAGGCAGGCAAGCAAGCAGTCACTTCCCCGCATTTGCGCAGCGTGATGCCTTCTGAGCCGGCTGGGCAGCCTTACGGCGTCGGAGCGGTCGGGAAGAAGATGTATGTCGCTTGATAGGCGACCCGCGTCTCGATCCCTGCATGCGTCGCGTCGCACCCCGAAAGCGGCGCCGCACCACCTTCGGTCTGACTCCGCACAACATACGCGATGTTGGCGAAACGGCCCGCGCCGGCGTGCGACTTCACGGCGAGAACCAACCACGGGATCGATCCAGCCTGCGGCGCAGGACTGCTTGCGACGATCGAGCCGACGACGGTGCTGCCGTCCACCGCCTGCCAGGTCGGCCCGGCAAAATGGTGGCCGGCCAAAGCCCCCGAAGCATCGAACAGTCTCGCGTCAGGCGCCTTCAAACGCCAGGCAAATGACTGCGGCGCCTTGGAACAAGTGTAGATTTGCACGCCCTTGCCGACCAGTTGCACCGTGGTGTCGGCAGCCGACGCATCCCGCCCGGCAGACAGGGCGCACAGGGCAAACAGCCCCCGCCCAACCGCCACGCGCAAGCTCAGAGCGGCGAGACCGCGATCAGGCTGAGAAGCGCTGTCACACCAACGATGAAAAACTTCATGTCCAATCCCCTTGCCGCAATGCAGCAATATCGGAGGGAGGTTACGGAAGTTTTGCAACCGTGTATCGGACGGCATCACCTAGCAGCTAAGTGATGGAATCCAGCTTCAGCACCTCGCCCGCGAGATAGAGGCTGCCGCAGATCAGCACGCGCCCGGGCGGCAAGGCCGCCACCTGCGACAGTGCGCCGGCCACGTCCGGCCCCACGCGCGCCGTGCCGGACGACGCGGCGACGATGCCGGCCACCGGCAGCGCCAGATGCTGCCCCGGCTCCTGCACCGCCCAGACTGCCCCGGCAAACGGCAGCATCGGCGCCAGGAAGCCAGCCGCATCCTTGCTCTGCTTCATGCCGACGACCAGGTAGGCCGGCCGGTCCGCCCAGCCGCGCAGGTGTTCGGCCAGCACCAGCCCCGCCCCGGCGTTGTGCCCGCCGTCCAGGAACAGCTCGAACCCGGCGGGCAGCATCGCCGCCAGCCGGCCGTCCAGACGCTGCAGCCGCGCCGGCCACGCCGCCCGCGCCACGCCGCGACAGGCCGCCTCGGGCACGGCCAGCCCGGAGGCGCGCAGGCACGCCACCGCTATGCCGGCGTTGTCCACCTGGTGCGCCCCCTGCAGCGACGCCGGCGGCAGAAGCACCACGCCGGCCGCATCCTCGAACACCAGGCCGGCGGCCTCGGCGCGTATCGTCCAGTCGCGGCCGCGTTCCAGCAGCCGCGCGCCGACCCGCGCCGCCTCCGCACGCAGGACGGCCAGCACCTCCGCCGTCTGGTTGCCCGTGGCGACGGGGCGGCCCGCCTTCATGATGCCGGCCTTCTCCCAGGCGATACGGTCCAGCCGGTCGCCCAGGAAATCCTGGTGGTCCAGCGAGATCGACGTGATGGCGCAGGCGGCCGGTGCGGCCACCACATTGGTGGCGTCGAAGCGGCCGCCGAGGCCCACCTCCACCACGCACAGATCGGCCGGCACGCGGGCGAACAGCAGGAAGCCGGCCGCCGCCAGCGCCTCGAACACGGTGATCGCCTGGCCGGCGTTCACCGCCTCGATCTCGGCCAGCGTGTCGGCCAGAAGCGCGTCGTCGACCAGCGCGCCCGCCACCCGGAAGCGCTCGCGCAAATGCACCAGATGCGGCGAGATGGTGACGTGCACGCGCCAGCCCGCCGCCTCGCCGATGGCGCGCAGGAAAGCGCAGGTGCTGCCCTTGCCGTTGGTGCCGGCCACGTGGATCACCGGCGGCAGGTGGTCCTGCGGGTCGCCGAGCTGGTGCAGCAGGCGTTCGACACGGCCGAGGCTAAGGTCGATGAGCTTGGGGTAGAGGGTCTGCAGCCGGTCCAGTATGGCGTCCGCGCGGCCGTACGCGGGCGGCAGGCGGGGCAAGTCAGGCAAGCAAGCAGTCCTTTTTTGAAAAAAAGGACCAAAAAACTTTTGCTGCCCCGCATTTGCACCAGCCGGGTGCAGCTTGAAACACCGAAGCGCCGCAGCGTCGGGACAGCAAAAGTTTTTTGCTTCTTTTTTGCAAAAAAGAAGGCCTTCCTTACTGCTCTGTTGCCGCCGCCGGCTCAGCCTCGGCCACCGGATCCGCCACCACCTCCGGCGCATAAGGCTGCAGCAGCCGTATCACCCGCCCCAGCGTCTCGCGCAGGTCCGTGCGCCGCACCACCATGTCCACTATGCCGTGCTCGTGCAGGTATTCGGACCGCTGGAACCCCTCCGGCAAAGTCTCGCGCACCGTCTGCTCGATGACCCGTGCGCCGGCGAACCCGATCAGCGCGCCGGGCTCGGCGATCTGGATGTCGCCCAGCATGGCGAAGCTGGCCGTCACACCGCCGGTGGTGGGATCCGTCAGCACCACGATGAACGGCAGCCGCGCCTCGCGCAGCAGCATGGCGGCGATGGTGGTGCGCGGCATCTGCATCAGGCTGACCGCGCCTTCCTGCATGCGCGCACCGCCCGATGCGGTGAACACGATCAGCGGCGCGGCCTGCAGCACCGCCAGGCGCGCCGCCGCCACGATCCCCTCGCCCACCGCGGCGCCCATGGAGCCGCCCATGAAGTTGAACTCCATCACGGCGACCACGGCACGCGCGCCCTCGATGGTGCCGTGCGCCACCACGAGCGCGTCTTCCAGCCCGGTCTTTGCACGCGCCTCGCGCAGGCGTTCGGCGTAGCGCTTCTGGTCGCGGAAGGTCAGCGGGTCGGCCGGCGCGCGTGGCAGTTCGATGCGGGTGAAGCTGCCCTCGTCGAACGTCCAGTCCAGCCGTTCCAGCGCGGTGCCGCGCATGTGGTGGCCGCAATGCGGGCAGACGCGCTGGTTCTTCTCCAGCTCCTTGGTGAACACCATCTGCTCGCAGGCGTTGCACTGCGACCAGAGATTGTCCGGCACGTCCGGCCGTTGGCCGAGCAGCGTGCGTATGCGGGGCCGGACGTATTCCGTGAGCCAGCTCATCTCAATCCCTGAATTACAAATCGCACGGTGCGACAAACGTCATCCGGACTTTTCCGTGTACAGCAGCAGCCAACCAGCGTCGATTACGCGAAAATGCACATATCACAAAGATACGCCCAAGTATCACGGTGTCGTCCGATACTGCGGACCGGGGCGTGCCGTCAATTCGGCCAGACAAAGGCGGCAACCAGATGAATGGCGCCGAGAAGTCGTGGCGTTGCATGATCGGTCAGCTCCGTCGTGACTGCCCCCCTCTGAATCGAAGAACGTGCCGCGCCGGAGTCCCCGGATGACGACACGCCCTGGACAGAGCAACCTACCAGCGGAAGACTGTATCGGCTGTGCCGATCTGGATAGCGGAGACTGATCTGATGGACTATTCCAGGATGTCTGGTTTGGAGTTGATGCGAGGGTTAGCGGATGGTTCGTTGCCTCCTGCCTCGATTGCGGTCACGATGCCGATGCATGAATATTCCGTCGAGCCTGGCCGCGTCCGCTTCAAGGCGCGCGCGGACGACCGGCATCTCAATCCGCTCGGCATGGTTCACGGCGGTTTCGCCTGCACCGTGCTGGATTCTGCAACTGGCATCGCCGTCCATTCCCTGCTGGAAGCGGGAGGTTGGCTCGCGACGATCGACCTGGACGTGAAGTTCTTCCGGCCCATCCCGAAAGATGAAGACGTGCTGGTGGAAGGTTGGATTACGAACACGTCGCAGACACTGATGTATTCCGAGGCAAAGATCACGAACGGAGTGGGAAAAATGCTCGCTTCCGGTTCCGCGATCTTCGCGATCCGTCGCACGGATCCCTCATAGATCATCAGGCGACTATCGGTACGGTTGGCGGTGATCTGGATGTTGCTTTCCGCGATGACCGGAGGAGAAACCTTGCCTACGATCAAGGCCACCCAGCGGCCAAGATGCACGCGATTTCAGGGGATCAGTCGGCGGTATCTGTCGCTTCTACGATAAGCGGCTCGACCCGTGCTTCTGACACCGCTGCGGCGAGCTGGCGCACCTGGTCGAGAACGCGCCGGACCGTGTCAGGCCGTGCACGGCCATGATCGTCCAGGCTTGCAGCGAGCGTGTCGATCAGCGCGGACGCCACAACCGCCGCGTCGGCCACCTGCACCGCGGCTCCCGCCTGCGCCGGTGAGCGCACGCCGAACCCCACCGCGATCGGCAGGTCCGTCACCTTGCGTATGCGCGGGATGGCCGCGCCCAGCTCCTCGGCGGACGCCGTGCGCGTGCCCGTCACCCCGGTGATGCTCACGTAATACACAAATCCCGAACACCCCAGCAGCACCTGCGGCAGGCGCGCATCGTCCGTGGTGGGCGCCACCAGCCGTATGATGTCCAGCCCATGCTCGGCGGCGTGGACGGCCAGCAGGGCCGCCTCCTCCGTCGGCAGATCGACCACGATCAGCCCGTCCACGCCGGAGGCGGCAGCGTCCAGGCAGAACCGTGCCGGATCGTACGCCAGGATCGGGTTCAGGTAGCCCATGAGCACCACCGGCGTGGTGTCGTCCTCCGTGCGGAACTCGCGCACCATCGCCAGCGTGTGGCACACCGAGCCGCCCGCCAGCAACGCGCGCCGCCCGGCCGCCTGTATGGTGGGGCCGTCCGCCATAGGATCGGTGAACGGCATGCCGATCTCGATCAGGTCCGCGCCGGCGCCCGGCATGCCCTGCAGGATGGCCATGCTGGTGGCGGGATCAGGGTCGTAGGCTTCCAGGAACGGGATCAGCGCGCCGCGACCCTCGCGCTTCAGGGCGGCGAACTTGGCTTCTATGCGGCTCATGCGTCGGCAACAGCAGAATATGAATAAACCACCAAGGACACCAAGAACACCAAGAGGCAAGCCACCTGTTCTTGGTGTCCTTGGTGGTTCAATGTCTTTGGCCACGCCGTTCAAAGCTTGGCGCCCAGGTGCTCGGCCACCGTGAAGATGTCCTTGTCGCCACGACCGGACAAATTCATCAGGATGATTTCATCCGCCGCCATCCCCGGCGCGATCTTCTCGATATGCGCCAGCGCGTGCGCGCACTCCAGCGCGGGAATGATCCCCTCCGTCCGGCTGCACAACTGGAACGACGCCAGCGCCTCGTCGTCGGTGATGCCGACATACTCCGCGCGCCCGATGTCGTGCAGCCAGGCGTGCTCCGGGCCGATGCCCGGGTAGTCCAGCCCGGCGCTGATGCTGTGCGCCTCGGTGATCTGGCCGTCATCGTCCTGCAGCAGATACGTGCGGTTGCCGTGCAGCACGCCGGGCCGGCCACGCTCGATGCTGGCCGCCTGCGCCCCGCTGTCCAGGCCGCGGCCGGCCGCCTCCACGCCGATCAGGCGCACCGAAGGCTCGTCCAGGAACGGGTGGAAGATCCCCATCGCGTTGCTGCCGCCGCCAACGCTTGCGATTACCACGTCGGGCAGCCGGCCCTCGGCCGCCATCATCTGCGCGCGCGCCTCGGTGCCGATCACGCTCTGGAAGTCGCGCACCATCGCCGGATAGGGGTGCGGCCCGGCCACCGTGCCGAGCAGGAAATAGGTGTCCGTCACATTGGCCACCCAGTCGCGCATCGCCTCGTTCATCGCGTCCTTCAGCGTGCCGGCGCCGGTGGTCACCGGCAACACCTCGGCGCCCAGCAGCTTCATGCGGAATACGTTCGGGCGCTGGCGCTCCACATCCACGGCACCCATGTAGATCACGCACGGCATGCCCATCAGCGCACACACCGTGGCGGTCGCCACGCCGTGCTGGCCAGCCCCGGTCTCCGCGATGATGCGCGTCTTGCCCATGCGGCGCGCCAGCAGGATCTGCCCCATGCAGGAGTTCACCTTGTGGGCGCCGGTGTGGTTCAGCTCCTCGCGCTTGAAATAGATCTTCGCCCCGCCCCACAGCTTCGTCAGCCGCTCGGCGAACCACAGCGGGCTTGGCCGGCCCACATAGTCCTTCAGGTAGTAGTCCAGCTCCTTCTGGAAGCTCGGATCCCGCTTGGTCGCCTCGTAGGCGGCGTCCAGCTCCAGCACCAGCGGCATCAGCGTCTCGGCCACGAACCGTCCGCCATAGGCGCCGAAGCGGCCCTGCCCGTCCGGGCCGGAACGCAGGGTGTTGGGCAGCGCTGGTGCGTGGTTCAAAGGCGGCTCCTGGGCGGGCGGTGGTGATAGCCTGGACTGACTTGGGTTGTAAGGAAGAAAGCAAGCAGTCCTTTTTTGAAAAAAAGGACCAAAAAACTTTTACGACGGGCGCGGCTGGAACGGGCGCGCCAGGATAACGTCCAGCCGCCTGTTGCCTTGGGCACGTGCAAACCGCACAATTTCAGTCATGCTGCATGCCATCTCAGGCCGCGCGGGCGCGCCGCCCGTCTGGTTCGATCTCGACCGCGCCACCGAAGCCGAGCGCGACGACGCCGCACGCCAGACAGGCCTGCGCGTGCCCAGCCTGGCCGAGGTGACCGAAATCGAGTCCTCCAGCCGGCTCGCCACCCAAGCCGGCATCCTCACACTTTCCATGTCCATGCTCAGCCGCAGCGCCGGCGGCGTCCGCACGGTCGCGCCGATCGGCTTCGTTGTGACGCCCGACCGGCTGCTGACCGTCCGCTTCGCCGAATCCGCCCTGGTGGACGACTTCGCCAGGACATGGTGCGCACCCGAAGGCCCGGTCTCCGGCATGCACCCCTTTCTCGGCCTGCTCGAAATCATGGTCGATCGCCTGGCCGACGTGCTGGAACGGCTCTCCGGTGAAATGGACGCGCTGTCCTCCGCCCTGTTCCGCGACGGACCCGCCGGCCGCCTCTCCGGCCGCCGCCGCACCTTCTTCCTGCAGCAGACACTGATCGAGATCGGCGACCGCGGCGCCCGCATCGCCCAGCTGCGCGACAGCCTGCTCGGCATCGGCCGCATCGTCCGCTACGTGCCGCAGGCCGTCACCTGGCCCACCGAAGCCGACGCCCACCGCCTCGCCACGCTGGACCACGACGTCGCCTCGCTGAACGACTACGACGTCCAGCTTAATGACCGCGTGCAGTTCCTGCTGGACGCCACGCTCGGCTTCATCAGCATCGACCAGAACGACACGATAAAGGTGCTGACCGTCGTCAGCATCGTCGGCATTCCGCCGACCTTCATCGCCAGCCTGTACGGCATGAACTTCCAGCACATGCCGGAGCTGGGCTGGCGCTATGGATATCCTTACGCGCTGTGCCTCATCGCGCTGAGCATCGTGGTGCCGCTTTGGCTGTTCTGGCGGAAGGGGTGGCTTTAGAAGGAAGCAGGGCCTTCTTTTTTGAAAAAAAGCAAAAAACTTTTGCTTCCAATGTATCCAGGCCGCGCCCCGCCTGCACAGCGAGCAGTGCTTGTCATGCAGATACGCGCGCCGGCACAACCAGACGAGTTCACCGTGCAGGCGTAGGGCGTAAAAGTTTTTTGCTTCTTTCTTTCAAAAAAGAAGGCCTTGCCTTACTTCGAAGCGCTCTTCAACCGGGCCTCGATCCGCGCCTGCTCGTCAGCGTCGGGCTTCAGCACCAGCGCCCGGCGCCACTGGTCTTCCGCCTCGATGCGGCGCCCCGCGTTCCAATACGCATCGCCCAGATGCCCGGTGATACTCGGATCCTCCGGCTCCAGCTCGGCGGCCTTCTCCAGCAGCCGCAGCGCCTCCTTTGTGTCGCCCTGGCGCAGCGCCACCCAGCCCAGGCTGTCCACGATCGCGCCGTCGTTCGGCCGCGCATGCAGCGCGCGTTCGACCATCTCGCGCGCCAGCGGCAGGTCCTCGTTCCGCTCGGCCATCGCGTAGCCCAGGAAGTTCAGCACGAACGGCTGGTCCGGCGAGAGCTCCAGCGCGCGGTTCATGTCCGCCTGCGCGCGCGGCCACTCATGCGCGCGCTCCAACGCGCTGCCGCGCGCGTAGAACACCACCCAGTCGGCCGCCTGCGGATGACGCAGCAGGGCGATCGCGCGGTCATAGGCGCCGATCGCCTCACCGAACTTCTTCTGGTCGGCCAGCGTGTCGCCAAGCTGGGCCAGCGGCTCCGGCCGCTTCGGGTAGGTGGCGGCCAGCGCGCGCAACAGGCTGACCGCATCGTCGCGCCGGTCCTGCCGCGCATACAGATTGGCCAGGCGAAGCTGCACCACCGGCTTGAGCGGATCGTCCTGCGCCACGCGCTCCAGCTCGCTGGCCGCCAGCTTGAAACTGCTTGTGGTTGGCGGCGATCTCGGAGGCCAGCAGATGCGCGTCCGTCATCCCCGGCTCGGCGATCAGCGCCACCTGCACCAGCAGCTCGCTCACCTCGTGGCTGCTCTGGCTGTCGGCGGCCGCGGCCACCTCCACCAGCGCCATCGCCAAGCCGTGCAGCGGCGCCGGCGCGTGCGCATGGTCCAGCGCCGCCACCAGGCGCGGCTCGGCGATGCCCAGCTCCGGCGAGGCGGCGATCGCGCCATCGATGGTGGCGCGGGCGGCGGTCATGTCACCGCTGCGCGCCTGCCAGCTTGCGAGTATCTGGGCGAATTGCAGGCTCGGCTGCGTCTGGCCATGCGCCAGGTCGGCGTAGAGCCGCTGCGCCAGCCCGTCCCGGTGCGCGGCGTCGGCCAGCAGGGCCGCGTGCAGCGGCGCGATAGCGCCCAGCTTGCCGCCGGCGACAGCCGGCTGCAGCGTGTCCATCGCGCGGTCGCTCTGGCCCTGCGCCTGCTGCGCCCAGGCCAGCAGCAGCGGCCGGATCGCGTCGGCCAGCGCCTGGTGCGGCAGCTCCGCATAACCCAGCTCCGCCTGCTGCCAGTTGCCGTCATGCGCCGCGCGTGTGGCCAGCAGAAGCTGCGCCAGCGGGTTGGTGGGCAGCGAGCGCGCCAGTTGCGCGGCCTGGCTGTCGCCGGCCAGCAGCGCGAGCACGAACGCGTCTTCCCGCAATTCGGGGTTGGTGGGGTCGCCCGCCAGCGCGTCCGCCATGCTGGACGCAGCGCGCGCCGGATCGCCCTGATGCGAGGCGAACTGGGACACCAGGAAATCCGCCGGCCGCGCCGCCTGGGCGGCGGGCGCGAGGGCGACGGTCAGAAGGAGCGCAACGCGTAGCCTGTTCATGCTGCCAGCGTAGGCGGTTCCCGCGCTGCGCTCAACTGACCACGGGCGATACGCGGCGGCCTGCCGTGTCACTGCTGAGAAGGAAGCAAGCAGTCCTTTTTTGGAAAAAAGGACCAAAAAACTTTTGCTACCCCGCATCTGCAGCAGCCGGGTGTTTCCGGATATTCAGAGCTGGTGGAAATGCGCCAGTAGTAAAAGTTTTTTGCTTCTGAGCTGCTTGCAAAACTTGGCATGGCGAGTCGGCTGGCGTGCGTTTGCGAGCACCGGAGCGGAGTGGCCTCCTGTGGCCATGAGCACCGGAGCGCAGCAAACGCGCGTCAGACGGCCGCCAGGGCGAGTTTTGCAAGCAGCTCTTCTTTTTTCAAAAAAGAAGGCCTTCCTTGCCTTCCTCACATCCCCCCAGGATAAGCCGGCCCCCCGCCCCCCTCAGGCGCCGACCAATCGATGTTCTGCGTAGGATCCTTGATGTCGCACGTCTTGCAGTGCACGCAGTTCTGCGCGTTGATCTGCAGGCGCGGATGGCCCTCTTCCACGCCCACCGCCTCGTACACCCCGGCCGGGCAGTAGCGGCTCTCCGGGCTGCGGTATTCGTCCCAGTTCACGCCCAGCCAGCGGCCGGGATCGCGCAGCTTGAGGTGGACCGGCTGGTTCTCCTCATGGTTCGTGTTGCTGATGAACACGCTGGACAGCCGGTCGAACGTCAGCACGCCGTCCGGCTTCGGATAGACGATCTTGTTGGCATCCGTCGCACGCGCCAGGCCCTCGTTGTCGCTGTGCTTGTGGTGAAACGTCCAGGGCGCGTGGCCGCGGAACAGGAACGTGTCCAGCCCAGAATACGCCATGAAGCCGTACAGACCGAACTTGGCGAACGCCGGCCGCAGGTTGCGCTCGCGCTTCAGCTCCGGATACAGCCAGCTCGCGCGGAACTTCTCCGTATAGGCCGTCAGCTCCATCGTGCGGTCCGTGGCAAGCGCTTCGGCCGCGGCTTCGGCCGCCAGCATGCCGGACTTCATCGCGCAGTGCGTGCCCTTGATCTTCGGCAGGTTCAGGAACCCTGCCGAGTCACCCATCAGCGCGCCGCCCGGGAACGTCAGCTTCGGTATCGACTGAAACCCGCCTTCCGACAGCGCGCGCGCGCCGTAGCTGATACGCCGCCCGCCTTCGAAATGCTTGCGCATGGCGGGATGCGTCTTCAGCCGCTGCATCTCGTCGAACGGCGACAGCCACGGATTCTTGTAGTCCAGCCCGACGACGTAGCCGAACGACACCAGGCCGTCCCCGAAATGATACAGCCACGATCCCGCATAGGTGCTGTTGTCCGCCGGCCAGCCGACCGTGTGCTGGATGAACCCCGGCTTGTGATTCTCGCGCGGGATCTCCCACAATTCCTTGATGCCGAGCCCGTAGGTCTGCGGGTCGACGCCCTCGCGCAGATTGAACGTCGCCATCAGCTGCTTGGACAGCGACCCGCGGCACCCCTCGCCGAACAGCGTGTAGGCGGCACGCAACTCCATGCCCACCGCATAATTGGGCCCGTGCTCGCCTTCCTTGGTGACGCCCATGTCGCCGGTCGCGACACCCACCACCCGATCCTGCCCGGAAGCATCGGCCTCGATCAGCAGCTCGGCCGCCGAGAACCCGGGATAGATTTCCACGCCCAGCTCTTCGGCCTGCTTGCCCAGCCAGCGCACCACGTCGCTCAGGCTGACGATGTAGTTGCCGTGATTGTTCATCTGCGGCGGGTTGATCGGCGAACGGAACGCGCGCTTCTCCGTCAGAAAGACGAAATGGTCCTCCGTGGCCATTGTGTGCAGCGGCGCCCCGCGCTCGCGCCAGTCCGGCAGCAGCTCCTCCAGCGCGCCGGGCTCGATCACCGCACCCGACAGGATGTGCGCGCCCACCTCGCCGGCCTTTTCCACCACGCAGACGGCCGCGTCCGGCGCCAGCTGTTTCAGGCGAATGGCCGCCGCCAGTCCCGCGGGCCCGGCGCCCACGATCACCACGTCGAACTCCATCGCCTCGCGCTCGCTCATGCCCCAACGTCCCCTGTGTGCATCTTGATTGACGTATAAGGCAGGGTATTGCCGCACTTAAAGACCCTACGCATGCAGGTTGGGCGTGCGCGGGCGGCGGGAAGCCCTGGAAGGAAGCAAAGCAAGGCCTTCTTTTTTGAAAAAAAGAAGCAAAAAACTTTTGCTCCCTCGCCTGCAACAACGCGCGGCCCGGTTCTGCCAATGCGCGCTTCGGCAGAACCGGGCCGCGCGTCAGGGCAGGCGGGGGGAGAAAAGTTTTTTGCTTCTTTTTTTCAAAAAAGAAGGCCTTGCTTGCCTATTTCGGCCCAAACAACCGAGCCACCAATCCCTTTGGGCTCCCCATCCGGCTGCAACTCAGGCGGCAGCACAGGCCGCAGCGGCGGCGGCGGCATCGTCTCCGGCATCGCGGAGAACGGCCCGTCCACGATGTTGGCCAGGCCGCGCGTGTTGGGCAGCATGCGGGGTAGCACTTCGATCAGCTCCGAGGACGGGGGTAGGGGGACGTAGCGGTTGGTCGGCGTCTGCGTGGCAGCTGCCGCCGGTGCCGGCTCGCCGAAGCGCGGCAGCTCCACATAGGGCTGCTGCTCCTCGGCGCCGGCGATGACAAAATCCGGGTTTTCCGGGTCGAAGACGGCGATCGGCGGCAGCTCCGCCGGCACGGGATCCTCGAACACGCCATGCTCGGCGCCGTTGAAGGCGAGCTTGCCCAGGCTGGTCGGCGCGAACACCGGCGGCTCGGCGGCAGCCGGGCGCACGGGCGTGGGCGGCACCGGCAGGCTGCCGGGCATCAGCCCGGACGTCGCCTGGTTGTCCGGCAGCGCCTCGTCCACCGGCGCGTAGATCGGCCCCTCCGGCGTGGCCGCCACCGTGCCGGCCGGCGTGGTGGAGGGGATAACCAGCGGCGCCACGCCGGCCTTTTCGGCCAGCGCACGCTCCGCGTCCTCCAGGGCGGCCTGCCCCGCCCGCGAGCCGGGCGAGACGTCCAGCGCCTGGCGCAGCAGCGGGATCGCCTCGGCCGGATCGCTCTCGGCGAGCTTCATCGCCGTGTGCAGGGCCTCGTTCCACTCGTAGCGCAGGTAGCGCCGGCAATACTGCTCGAAGGTGAACGCGCCCTCGTCCAGCACGGGGTAGCGGTGGTCCGGCAGCGGCGCCGCCATGCCGAAATGGCGCAGCACGCCCGGGTGTATCGGCATCGCACCGGGCGTGAACGGCGCCTCCATCAGCGTCTCGGCGCGCCGGCGGTCCACGCCCAGGCGGCTGAACACGCACCCCGCGATGTGGCGGAACAGCGGCAGGCGCAGGCGCTCGGCGGTGGCGAACAGGTTCTGCTGGCGGAACTCCGCGGCCACGAAGGCGGCCAGCTCGAACCCGGACCGCCCATCCAGCAGGGCCAGCGCGTTCAGCGAGGCGTCCAGAAGGTCGTTCAGCCCGGCTTCGGCGGCGATGTCCAACGCCAGGTAACGGCGCACCGCCTCGTCCGCGCCCACCCCCTCGGCCATCATGGCGTCGAGGAAGATGTCCCCGAAATCGGCCGGATACGGGCCCTCGCGCAGCGCGTGGGTGCCCTGGTTCTTCGGATGCGGCGCGCCGGCATAGGGCCACAGGAAATCCGCCCGCACCACCGGCACCGCCACCCGCTCGGCGCTGGCCGGCACCAGGTGGTCGGCCACCGTCTCGCCGGCCTGCGTCAGCTCGGTGACCACGATGTCGGCCGCCGCGATCACGCGATGCGCCGCCTCGCGCACCAGCGCTTCGGTGCCGATGAAGAACACGTCTTCGTCACTGTCGCCGGCGATGTCGAGACGGTAGGCCTTCGCCAAAGCCCGCGCCTGTACCCCGCCGGCAAAGACAACCCGTCTGGTCATGCAGCCCCTCGCCACCCCACGGCAGTTCTGGCAATTACCGCGATGGAAATCAATGCGTAAGAATCGGAATTTTCGGAGTTGAGGCCGGGTTTGCGTCTTTTTTGGAAGGCGGAACCAAAAAGCTGCACTGTCCGGCAATAGGACAGGAAGAAAGGCCTTCTTTTTTGAAAAGAAGCAAAAAACTTTCGCTTCTGGCGCTTTGGCCGGCATGCCGTCATGCCGTCATGCCGACGGGCAGCCGACTGCCTTTTCAGGCGACTTTCTACCTAGGGGATTCACTTGGACTTCACCGGCCTCACCGTTCTCTGCCTGGGCGACGTCATGCTGGACCGCTTCCTGCACGGCGACATCGAGCGCATCTCCCCTGAAGCCCCCGTGCCCGTCATCCGCCTGCGCGAGACCCGCGAGATGCCTGGCGGCGCCGGCAACGTCGCCTGCAACATCGCCTCCCTGGGCGCGCGCGCCGTGCTGGTCGGCCTGGTCGGCGAGGACGAGGCGGGCGCCAAGCTGCGCCGCATCCTCGAGGCGCGCCCCGGAATCGAGCCCGCGCTCGTCACCAGCGCGCGCCGGCCCACCATCTGCAAGACCCGCTTCATCGCCGGCCGCCAGCAGGTGGTGCGCGCCGACGACGAGAGCGGCGCCCGCCTGTTCGAGGAAGAAGCCGCCGCCCTGATGGCCGCCGTCGACGCCCGTCTCGCCGGCGCCGGCGCGCTCATCCTGTCGGATTACGGCAAATCCGCGCTGGAACCGGCCGTGGTCGCCCACGCGATCGCCGCCGCCCGGCGCGCCGGCGTGCCCGTCTTCGTCGACCCCAAATCGGACGATTTCACCCGCTACCGCGGTGCCACCTGCATCACGCCCAACCTGAAAGAGTTCGCCGCCGCCGCCCGCGGCCCCTGCGGCACCGAAGCCGAGATCGCCACCGCCGCGCGCGCCCTGCTCGACGATTGCGCGGCCGACGCCATACTCGTCACCCGCTCCGAACGTGGCATGACGCTGGTCGAGCGGACCGGCGAGGTCACCACCGTGCCCGCCCGCGCCCGCGAGGTGTTCGACGTCTCCGGCGCCGGAGACACCGTCATCGCCACCCTGGCGCTGGCCTGCGCCAGCGGTCGCACGCTCGCCCAGGCCATGCACATCGCCAACGCGGCCGCTGGCGTCGTCGTCAGCAAGCTCGGCACCGCCACGGCCAACATCGCCGAGGTGATGCACGAACTCTCCGCCCAGGCCGACAAGCTGGCCGGCGCCCCGGCCCCGGGGCTGCAGAGCATGGACTCCGCGCTCGGCATGGTGGCGCTCTGGCGCGAGCAGGGCCTGCGTGTCGGTTTCACCAACGGCTGCTTCGACATCCTGCACCCCGGCCACGTGGCCCTGCTCGCCGCCGCCCGCCAAGCCTGCGACCGCCTGGTGGTGGCTCTCAACACCGACGACAGCGTGGCCCGCCTGAAAGGCCCCACCCGCCCGGTCAACAGCCTGGCCCAGCGCGCCCAGGTGATGGCCGCGATCCGCTTCGTCGATTGCGTGGTGGGCTTCGCCGAAGACACGCCGCTGGAGGCGATCACCCGCCTGCTGCCCGACGTGCTGGTGAAGGGCGCCGACTACAGCGTGGCCCAGGTTGTGGGCGCCGACGTGGTGCTGGCCGCCGGCGGGCGCGTGGTGCTGGCCGAGCTGGTGGCGGGGCAGTCGACGACGGGCATCATCGCGCGCGTTGGGGGGCGCGCCGCGTAAGGAAGCAAGCAAGCAAGGCCTTCTTTTTTGCAAAAAAGAAGCAAAAAACTTTTGCTCCTGGCGCTGCTCTGCGGCGCGCGAACCTCGGACGCAGCGGACCGGTGCGGATGCCAGCGCCTGTGACCGAAAGCTCTGCTGACCTGTCGGCATAGACCACGAAGACCGCCAGCGCGGCGCTGAACCCGGGCGTTCCACTTGGCGTCTTTGGCCCCACACCTGAGCTATGTGAACGCCGCGGGCTCCGACGCTGCTAGCCTGATCTTATCACCCTGATATTCAAGCAGGACGGATCGCAGCGCGCGCAACGCCAAAGAACGAAAAACCTTTCTTTCTGTAAGAAAGGAGCAAAGACTTTAACTACTTGCTCAGCTCCACGGCGCGCAAAAACGACAAGTTCCAGCCAACCGTCAAAGCCAAAATCGACAAGACGAAATCGCTGCTTTCTTCTTCGTGTCCTTCGTGCTCTTCGTGCCCTTCGTGTTCAAAAAGCTGCCACACCAAAGCGCACGCCGACCATTATGCGGCGACGCCCCCAACCACCTCCAACTCACATTGAACATCGCCACCCGCTACGACTTGCCCGACAGCACCGTCCGCCAAGCGCCATTCCGTCCCCGCCAGCGAAACCGTTAGCGAGACCGTAACGATGCCGGACCGGCCGCGGAAATCACATATCGCGGCGTATCACCGCCACGCCGCCCATGCCCGGGCGCAGCACCGCGGGCACCACCACGCTGCCGTCCGCCTGCTGGTAGGTCTCCAACACCGCGATCAACGCGCGCCCCACCGCCACGCCGGACCCGTTCAACGTGTGCACGTGCGCCACGGTCTTGCCATCGGCCGCACGGAAGCGCGCGTTCATGCGGCGCGCCTGGAACGCCCGCGTGTTGGAGCACGAGCTGATCTCCCGCCACATCGCCTGCCCCGGCAGCCAAACCTCCAAATCATGCGTGCGCGCAGCGCCGAACCCGGTGTCGCCCGCACACAGCAGCATGCGCCGGTACGGTATCTCGAGTGCCTCCAGCACCGCCTCGGCACAGCGCGTCATCCGCTCGTGCTCCGCGTCGCTGTGGTCCGGATGCACGATGCTGACCAATTCCACCTTGCGGAACTGGTGCTGGCGCAACATGCCGCGCGTGTCGCGCCCTGCCGAGCCGGCCTCGCTGCGGAAACACTCGGTCAGCGCCGTGCGCCGTATCGGCAGTGCCGCCTCGGCCAGTATGTCGCCCGCCACCATGTTGGTGATCGGCACCTCGGCCGTCGGTATCAGCCAGCGCCCGTCCGTCGTGCGAAACGAATCCTCGGCGAATTTCGGCAACTGGTTGGTGCCGAAGAACGCCGCCTCGTTGACCAGCGCCGGCACGCTCACTTCCGTATAGCCGTGCTGCGTGGTGTGCATGTCCAGCATGAATTGCCCCAGCGCGCGCTCCAGCCGTGCCAGCGGGCCGTGCAGGATGGTGAACCGGCTGCCGGAGATCTTCGCCGCCCGCTCGAAATCCATCATCGCCAACGCCTCGCCCAGCTCGAAATGCTGGCGCGCGGGGAAGTCGAGATCACGCGGCGTGCCCCAGTGTTTCAGCGCGCGGTTTGTCCGCCTCGTCCGCACCGTCCGGCACCTCGGCATCCAGCACGTTCGGCAGCGCGGCCAACGCCGTGCGCAATTCGGCATCCAGCGCCGCGTGGCGCCCGTCCAGCCGCTCCATCTCGCCGCGCAGCGCCGTGGCCTCTGCCTCCTGGGCCGCAGTATCGCCGCCCACACGCTTGGCCTGTCCGATCTCGCGCGCCAGCACGTTGCGACGGGACTGCGCATCCTGCTGCGCGGTGGCGGCGGCACGCCGCTCGGCGTCCAGGGCCAGGAGCGGTCGGGACGCATCCGGCAAGCGGCGCCGCGCCATGGCGGCGTCGAATGCGGCTGCATCGGCGCGTATTGTTCTGATGTCGTGCATGAGGAAGAAAGGCCTTCTTTTTTGCAAAAAAGAAGCAAAAAACTTTTGCTCCCTCGCTGCTGCCGCGGCTTCGGCGTTTCCTGAAATACCGTGCTGTTGTCGCGGCGGGAAGAAGGGTCGACCACCAAGCGCACCAAGAGGCCTTGTCCAACGACCGAAAACCGTCGCGCCCGCGCAGTCCGGTGACGAGCGGCTCAACTTTCTTGGTGCACTTGGTGCGCTTGGTGGTGAACTCCCTTGCGGGCCATCTATAGAAAGCGCGCCCACGCCGGACTCACACAGGCGTCCCTTTCAGGAAAACACTGCTCGCCTCACACTTCGACCGGCTTCGCCTCGACCAGCCGCGCCGAAATAATGGATATCTCGTAAAGCGCGATCAAAGGCACCGCCAGCCCGGTCTGCGTGATGATATCCGGCGGCGTCAGGATAGCCGCCACGATGAAACACCCGACATACGCATAGCGCCGGTATTTCCGCAGACCCCGCGAACTCACCAGCCCCACTTTCGCGCACAAGGTCAGCAGCACCGGCAATTGGAACGCGATGCCGAACGCCATGATCAGCTTCATCACCAGCGACAGGTATTCGCTCACCTTCGCCTGCAGCTCGATCTGCAGCACGTCCTTGCCGCCAGGCGTCTCGAAGCTGAGGAAGAACTTCCACGCAAACGGAAACACGAAGTAGTACGCCAGCGCAGCACCCGCCACGAACAGCACGGGCGTGGCGATCAGGAACGGCGCGAACGCGCGCCGCTCGCTGCGATACAAGCCCGGCGCCACGAACAGCCAGATCTGGCTGGCGATCACCGGAAATGCGATGAACGTGGCGCCGAAAAAACCCACCTTCAAATAGGTGAAGAACGCTTCATACAGCGCCGTGTAGATCAGATGCGGCTGCTCGCCCTTTGCTTCCATGATGTGCGCCAGCGGCTGCGCCAGGAACAGGTAGATGGCGCCGGAGAAGTGGTAGCAGACGAAGAAAGCCAGCACGAACGCCACCGCCGACCACAGCAGCCGGCGCCGCAGCTCGACCAGGTGCTCCAGCAAGGGCATCGGCTTGTCGTGTATCGGGTCTTCCGGGGCCGCCACCGCGTCGGGCATGGTTCAGCCCTGGCCGGCGTGGTCGGGCAGGGCCGCGGCCGGCGGGATGAACGCGGGTGCTGCCGCCGGCGCTGCTTCGGGGGCCGGCGCGGAAGGCGGGATGAAAGCCGGCGCGGCGTGGTCGGGCGCCGCAATCACCGTCTCCGGATGCGCCGCCACCGCATGGGTCTGGTCCAGCGGCGTCATCACAGGCCGCACCGGATGCTCGCGGAACGGATCGGCAAACGCCGAACTCATCGTGTTGTCCGGGTCTATCGCCCGCTTGACCATGGCTTTCGGGTTAAGGCTGCGCAGCTCGTCGAACGAGGATTTGACGTCGCCCAGATCGGCCTCGCGTATCATCTCGTCCACGTGGCCCTGGAACTCGCCCGCCATGCGCCGCAGCTTCTTTATCGTGTCGCTGACCGCCTTGATGGCCACCGGCATGTCTTTCGGCCCGATGGCAATCAGCGCCACCACACCGATCAGGGCGATCTCGGACCAGGCAAAGTCGAACATGGGGGTGTCTTAGCCCGTCAATGGGGGTGGACGAAAGGGCACACGGCCCGCGCGATTGAAAGTAAGGCGGAACTGCCTTACTTCCAGCGCATGGCACAATCACTTCTCATCACCGCGAAGGGCCAGCTCACCTTGAAGAAGGAGACGCTGTCCCATCTCGGCGTGCAGCCAGGCGAGCGCGTCTCTGTCGAACTGCGCCCGGATGGCGTGGTCGAACTGCGCCCCGCCCCACGCGGCAACATCGCCGACGCCTTTAGCTGCCTACCCAGGCCCGAAGGCCCGGCGCTGACGATCGAGCAGATGAACGAGGTGATCGCGGCCGCATGGGCCGGCAAGCGTTGAGGATCACCGCCGATACTAATCTCCTGGTCCGTGCAACGACAGACGACGATCCCGTCCAGGCGGAAGCGGCGCGCGCGTGCCTCGCGGCAGCCGAAAGGGTGGTCATTCCTGCACCGGTGATCTGTGAGTTCGCCTGGGTGCTTGGGCGAGGTTACAAATACTCAAAAGAGCAGCTACACAGCGCGATCAAACGCTATGTGGAGGCCAGCTCCGTCGTTATCGACCGGGCTGCCGTGGAGGATGGTCTTCGCATCCTGCGTGCCGGCGGCGATTTCTCGGACGGTGTCATCGCCCACCAGGGACGCGCGCGCGGTGGCGACGTCTTTGCCACGTTCGACCAAACCGCATCGCGGCTTCTGACCGGCTTCGGCTACTCGGCAATCTGCCCCGCCTGAACCTCACCCACTCGTTCCGAAGCCTCCTCCGGACTGGCCACCAGCACACCACCCTCGAGCACCAGCTCCCCACGCTTCGGCAGCTCGCCCAGATCCCGCAGCCCGAACTGCGCCAGAAACGCCGGCGTCGTGGCCCACAAGGTCGGCCGCCCCGGCACGTCGCGATGCCCCGCCGGCCGCACCAACGCCGCCTCCAGCAACGCGTCCAGCGTCGCCTGGCTCAGCGCCGCGCCGCGTATCTCCTCGATCTGCGCCCGCGTCACCGGCTGGTGCCACGCAATGATCGCCAGCGTCTCCATCGCCACCCGCGGCAGCCGCCTCGGCCTTGAGATCGTCCGCGTCAGCCGCCCCGCCAGGTCCGGCGCCGTGCGGAACTGCCAGCCCAGCCCGATCTCGGCCAGCTCGACACCCCGCCCGGCATAGCGCGCCTGCACCGCGCGCAGCGTGGCGTCCGCATCCACGTCCTCCGGGAGCAACGCCGCCAAGGCGCGCAGCGGCACCGGGTCGGGGCTGGCGAATACCAGCGCTTCGGCCAGGCGCAGATGGTCTTCGGACGGGTCGCTCATGGCGGAGCATGGAAAGTAAGAAAGGCCTTCTTTTTTGAAAAAAAGAAGCAAAAAACTTTTATCTCCGTCGGGTGCGCGTTGCGGACGCGCGCGCTCCAGCAATCCGCGACAGCGCAGACGAAAGCTTTTTGCTTCCTTTTCTCGAAGAAGGCCTTGCTTGCCTGCCTCATCCCCCAGGCCCCGCCACGAGAATAGGCGCAAACGGCGCATCCTGCCGCAGCCGCAGCCCGCCGCCCCGCGCCATCTCCAACGAAGCCAGCAACGTGCTGGCGATCGCCGCCCGCCGCTGCTGGCCACTCAACGCGGCTGGCAGAAACACCTCCAATGTCGTCCACGGTGGCATTGAACCGAGCGTCGCCGACAGCCGCCCCAGCGCATCCTGCACCGTCCAGAAACTCAGCTGCTTCGGCTGGTAGCTGACGCGCGAGGCCCCACGCCGCATTGCCTCCACATACCCGCGCAGCAACGCCGGCAGGTCGGCCACCAGGCGGGAGCGATCGGTCGCCGTCAGCCCCTCGCTAGCACCGCGCCGGAACACGTCGATCCCCAACACCGGCCGCGCTGCCAGCCACGCCGCACCCGCCCGCATGGCCGCCAGCTCCGCCAGCCGCGCCGCCAGCATTTCAGCCGACTGCGCGCCCTCCTCCGCCTCGGGATCGCTCTGCGGCAACAGCAGCCGGGACTTCAACCACGCCAGCCAGGCCGCCATCACCAGCCAGTCCGCCGCCAGCTCCAGCCGCACCCGCTCCGCACCCTCGATGATGGCCAGGTACTGCTCCACAAGCGCCAGTATCGAAATCCGCGCCAGGTCCACCTTCTGCGCCCGCGCCAGGTCGAGCAGCAGGTCCAGCGGACCCTCGAACCCGTCCAGGCGCAGCAGAAGCGTCTCGACAGCCGGGTCAGACATCATCGTGCTCAAGGCGCGTCAAACATCGATGTCGGGGCTGGGCGGCACATGCGCCAGGATCAGCAGATGCTCGTAAACCCAGGTCACCGCCGGCACCAGCGTATCTCCCAGCGGATTGAACGCGATCCCGTTGGCCCGCAACAGCGCCGGCCCCGCCGTCAGGAATATCAGCACGAACGCGATCCCCAGCCGCTCCAGCCTTGCCCATTGCCGCGCCACCGCCAACGGCAGCAGCCCCACCGCAATACGCCCGCCATCCAGCGGCGGTATAGGCACCAGGTTGAACATCCCCAGCACCAGGTTCAGCACGATGAACGTCCCGATTGCCTGCAACCACGCCGGCGACAACCCCGACAGACGCAGCGCAAACGCCGCCAGCAGCGCCAGGCTGAAATTCATCACCGGCCCGGCCACCGCCACCACCGCCATCTGCTGGCGCGGATAGCGGAACCGCGACGGATCCACCGGCACCGGCTTGGCCCAGCCGAACATGAACAGCACGTGCCCCACCGTTACGAGCTGGCTGACCAGCAGGAAGCCGGGCAGCAGGAGCGTGCCCATCCGGTCCACATGCACCAGCGGGTTGAGCGACAGCCTACCCGAGCGTTTCGCCGTGGTGTCGCCCATGGCCCAGGCGGCGTAGCCATGCGCCAGCTCGTGCAGGATGATCGCCACCATCACCAAAGCGGCGGTTATCAGGACCTGCTGGATCAGGGCTTGGGTGTGGGGGGACATCAAAGGAAGAAAGGCCTTCTTTTTTAAAAAAAAGAAGCAAAAAACTTTTGCTTCCCCGACGCTACAAGTGCGCGGTCGATCATTGGCACAACCGGCCGGTACGGCGTCAGTAGCAAAAGTTCGTTCAAAGAACTGCTTGCTTTCTTACCCACCCAACAGCCCCGCCCGCTCATCCGCCAGCGCCGCCGCATCCAACGCCTGCCGGCACACCGCCGCCCGAGCCGCCGACAACCGCGCCAGGCACGCAGCCGACACCTCCGGCACCGCCTCCAGCACCGCGCGCGAATCCGCCAGCACGCCGGAGCAGTGCAGCGCCACGTCGCATCCCGCCGCCAGCGCCGCCGCCGCCCGCGCGCCGGGCGGGCCTTGCAGCGCCTCCATGGCCAAATCGTCCGTCACCAGCACGCCCTGAAATCCGATGCCCTCCGGCGCGCGTATGACGCCGCCGATGATGGCGGCCGACTGGGTGGCCGGGTGGGTCATGTCCTGCCGCATGTAGCGGATGTGCGCCGTCATGATCCAGGGCAGCGTGCGCAGCCGCCGGAACGGCAGCAGATCCGCCTCCGAGATGGCGTCGAGCACCGGCAGCTCCTTGTGGCTGTCCGCGCGCGCGCGGCCGTGCCCTGGCGCGTGTTTGCCCACCGGCTGCACGCCGGCCGCCATCATCCCGGCGGCATAGGCGCCCGCCAGCGCGGCCACCACGTCCGGATCGTCGGAGAACGCGCGGTCGCCGATCACGTCGTGCCCGTCCGGGGACGCCACATCCAGCACGGGGGCGGCCACCACATCGAAGCCGGCCTGCGCGCAATCCAGCCCGATCAGCGCCCCGGTCAGCCACGCCGCGCGCGCGGTGCGCAGTGCGCGTGCTGGCGGATGGGCGCCCCAGTGCGGCGGCCGCAGCCGCGCCACGCGCCCGCCTTCCTGGTCCACCATCAGCACGCCCTCTTGCGGCAACACGGCACGCAGTTCGGCGATCAGCCCGGCCAGCTGGGCGGGATCGGCCACGTTTCGGGCGAACAGGATCGCGCCGAGCGGCTGCCGGTCGCGCAGCAGGGCGGTCTCGTCAGGCGTGAGCCGCAGGCCGCTTACGCCGATTATGGCCGGGCGCATGACGCATCAACCAAGGGCGGGGTCTTCCGAGGAGAAAGGAAGAAGATCAACCACCAAGGCACCAAGAAGCTTTGGTTCGTATTCACCGCCAGCCTGCATTCCGGTCTTCGGGCCAGATAGTGCCGCTTCGTCTTCCTTCTTGGTGCTCTTGGTGTCCTTGGTGGTTACTTCCTTTCGCGCCTCCACCGGCCGAAAAACCGCGTCAGAATGCCGCGATGGAACAATCCCCACCCTTCGCCCGAACCTTGCCGCAGAACGCCGTGGCCGCCGCGATGTTGGCGAACCCTCTGGTGCGCAGCCGATAGACCACCCGGCCGGCAACCGTCGCACGCTCAACCTCGGGTTTGTGCCCGTCGAACAGACCAGGACTCTTCTCCGACAGCTTGCCCCAATCCTGCTCGGCCGCCTGCTGACTCTCGAACGCCGCCAGCTGGACGGCTGTCCCCACCGGCAGGTCGGCGGCCGGCAGCACCGCCGCTGCCGAGGCGTGCTGCACCGGCGGCGCGGCGGCCACGGCCGGCATCGCCGCAGGGCGTATCGCGACTGGCGGCGCCACGGCAGCCACCGGCGCCGTGGCCGGTACGGCCGACGCCTGCTCCACCGGCTTGGGCGCCACGTGGACCTTCGCGTGCAGCGCATGCAGCGCCGGCTTCTCCGGCTCGGGCGCCAGCCGTTCCGCACCGCCGGCTGCCTCCTCGGCGCCGGCCACCTTCATCCCGCCCGGGTCCAGCGGCTTGATGCGCACCGGACCCGTCTGCGCCAGGATCACCGGCACGCCGTGATGCGCATGGTGCGACATGCTGAACACGCCGATCGCCAGGGCCAGCACGCCGCCGAAGCCCGCCGCCACGATCGCCATGCGGCGCATGTCCGGATCCAGCCCGCCCACGGGTGCTGCCGGCCGGTAGGACGGGCGGCCGAAATTCTGCGTGATCTGCGGCACGTCCGACATCGGCAATCCCCTAGCTGTCCCGCAGCTCCTCCACGGGCACGACCCCAAGCACGGCAAGGCCGGACCTGATCACTATAGCAACCGAGGCGACCAAAGCCAGCCTCGCGAGCGTCTCCGCCGGCTGATCCTCCCGCAGGAAACGCAGCGTGGCGTCGGCCCTGCCCTGCTGCCACAGTGTATTAAAGTCGGCCGCCAAGTCATAGAGAAAAAACGCGATTCGGTGCGGTTCGTGCGCCAGTGCCGCGCCCTCCACAGTGCGCGGCCACTGCGCCAGGCGCCGCAGCATCGCCAGCTCCGCCGGCGCGTCCAGGCACGCCAGGTCCGCCCGCGCCAGCGCCGCCGGCGCGATCGCGTCGGCGCCGAACATCGGCTCGGCGCGTCGCAGCACGGAACGGCAGCGCGCGTGCACGTACTGCACGTAATAGACCGGGTTCTCCCGCGTCTCCGCCACCGCCAGGTCCAGGTCGAACTCCATCTGCGCGTCCGGCTTGCGCGTCAGCATGGTGAAGCGCACCACGTCTCGGCCGACTTCGTCGATCAGGTCACGCAACGTCACGAAACTGCCGGCGCGCTTGCTCATCTTCACGGCGACGCCGCCGCGCACCACGTGCACGATCTGGCACAGCAGGATGTCCAGCGCGTCACCACCCCCGGCCAGCGCACGAACCGCCGCCTTCATCCGGCTGACATAGCCGCCATGGTCCGCGCCCCAGACGTCGATCATCAGCCGCGCACCGCGCGCTGCCTTGTCGGCGTGGTTGGCGATGTCGTTGGCGAAATACGTGTTGGTGCCGTCGGATTTCTGCAGCGGCCGGTCCACGTCGTCGCCGAACTGGGTGGCGCGGAACAGCGTCTGCGGACGCGGCTCCCAATCGTCCGGCGTCTTGCCCTTGGGCGGCTCCAGCACGCCCTCGTAGATCAGCCCGCGCTCGCGCAACGTGTCGATCGCGCGCTCCGCCGCCCCGCTGCCCAGCAAGTCGCGCTCGGAGGTGAACACGTCATGCACCACGCCTAGGGCCGCCAGGTCCTCGCGTATGGCGACCATCATCATGCCGGTCGCTGCCTCGCGCACGACGTCCAGCCACACCGACGGGTCGGCCGGCGTGGCCCCCGGACCGGCCAGCGCCGCGCCATGCGCCGCCGCCAGTGCCGCGCCGACCGGCACCAGGTAGTCGCCGCGATATTGCAGCCCGCCCGGCACCGCCGCCGCGTATTCCTCCTCGGTCAGCGCGGTGCCCAATGCCTGCAAGTACCGCCAGTACGCCGCCCAGGCGAGTGCCACCACCTGCGCGCCCGCGTCGTTGACGTAATACTCCTTCGTCACCGCGAACCCCGCCTTGCCCAGCAGGTTGGCCAGCGCGTCGCCCACCACCGCGCCGCGGCAATGGCCGATATGCAGCGGCCCGGTCGGGTTGGCCGACACGTACTCCACGTTCACCGCGACACCCTGCCCCGCCGCGCTGTCGCCATACGCCTCGCCCGCCGCCAGGATCGCCGGCAGCTGTGCGCGGAACAGCGCCGCGCCCAGCCGCAGGTTGATGAAGCCCGGCCCCGCCGCGGCCGCGGCCGCCACGTCCGGATTGGCCGCAAGATCGGCCGCCAGCACGGCGGCCAACTCGGCAGGCCGGCGCCCGGCCGGTTTGGCGCAGACCATCGCCGCGTTCGTCGCCATGTCGCCGTGCGCGGCTTCGCGCGTGGGCGTCACCTCCACGCGCGCGGCGATCTCGGGCGGCAGGTCCGGCAGGGCGCGCCGCAGCGCGGCCAGCACGTGGGCGCGCATGTCGGCATACAGGTTCTGGCTCAAGATTGGGTCCTAAGTGTCCGTTTCAAAAGGCGGCATGGCGAGTCAGCTGGCGTGTTTTCCGAGCACCGGAGCGGCGTGGCCTCTCGTGGCCATGAGCGCGCCAGATGGCCGCCAGGGCGCCTGTTCAAACGGACACTAAGCGGCGGCGGACCGGCGTTCTAGCCCAGCCGGACCCGCCGGGTAATAGCGGCCGGCGCCGGGACGGCAAGCGAGAAAGGGAGGCCTTCTCTCTGGAAAGAAGAAGCAAGAAGCTTTTGTCTCTGCCCTGCTCGGGCAATCGGCTTTCTTCGGCAGGCACCGGGCTGGAAAAACCGGCTCCGCCCCTGGTAAATCCCGCCCGCCCGGGTATCACCTCGGCTGTCCGCGCCGGGCGAGTCCCCCCCCGTCCGCGCAGGCCCAAGCAACAGGAGACGTCCCATGTTCTCGCACATCATGATCGGCACCAACGACCTCAACCGCGCCAAGGCGTTCTATGACAAGCTGCTCGCCACGGTGGACGTGCCGCCCGCGCGCATCGACGGTAACCGCATGTTCTACATGACGAAGACCGGCATACTTTCGATCACCAAGCCGATAAACGGCGAGCCCGCCACCAACGCCAACGGCATGACGATCGGCTTCGCCACGTCGTCGCCCGAGCAGACCGACGCCTGGCACGACGCCGGTGTGGCGGCTGGCGGCAGCACGTGCGAGGACCCGCCTGGCGTGCGCGAGGGGGCGCTGGGGAAGCTTTATCTGGCGTATCTGCGTGATCCGGATGGGCACAAGCTTTGTGCGCTGCACCGGATGTAGGGCAAACCAGGCGGACATCTGGGCAAGCATGGGGCTCTGCCCGGTGCTGACCGCCCACGTCATATCGGGGCGTTGGGTCTGGGTGTGCTCGTCGTGATGCTGCTCGCGGCACTGCATTTCGGCCGCTTCAATAGCGGCGAAATGCAGGATCGTTCGTGACGACAGTCGGCCGCTGAACGGGTCGGCGTGCAGCACCTCCTGCACCAGCAATGCAAGACCACCGAAGCCTTTCGCGTGCCGGTCGCACCGAGTGCGAGGTGGATGCGCACGCGGGCTGGCACAGTGAGCATACCGGCTGTTCAGCACGGCCACGACCCGTCGCAGAGCGTCGGCATAACGTTCGATCCGACACGGATGCGTCGACCGCCCGCAAGCTCGATCTCGATCATGCCGCGGTAGCTGTCCAGTGCGCAGACCGTTACAGGCGCAGGCGCCTGCGAAGCTGGCAGTAGCGGCGCCTCTCCAACCCGGACCCCGCCAATCGTCGTGGGCGTGGCGGAACCTGCGGTGAGGAGAGACCGGGGCTTCTGACATGAGGCGTTGCGGGTGATCACATACGCAAGAGAGCTTCGGCATTGCGATGGGCGAACTTCTCCTTGTCCTCCTGGCTGATAGGAAGCTGTTCCAGGAACTCGCGAGCACCCGTGTTGGTGAGGTAGGGGTAGTCCACAGCATAGAGCAGACGATCTGCGCCCAGAACCTCATGGATGAACTTGAAGTGCGGCAGGTTCAGCATGCCGCTCGGCGTGACGTAGACATGCGACGTGTAGGTGTCCGTGATGGTCCGCGACAGTCCGGTAACGCCCCGCGGCATCGCGTCATCCATACGCTGGAGATAGAAGGGCACCATCTCGCCCCAGTGGCCGCTGATGATTCGCAAGTCGGGGAACTTGTCGAACACCCCGGACAGGATCATGCGGATGACCTGAATGCCGGCCTCGTTGTGCCAGCCCCAGCCGAACAACGACAGGCGCGCGGTCACCATCTTGCCCAAGTTTCCGTAGTAGGGAAGCTGCACCTGCGGCAGAGGAGGGCCAGGGTGCACGTAGAGTGGCACCTTCAGTTCGGCCAGTTTCGCCAGCATGGGCCCATAGCGCGGATCGTCCAGGAAACTCTGGCCGGGCCGCCCTATCAGCAGCGTACCCTTGAGGCCCAGCTCGTGCACGGCCCGCCCCAGTTCGTCAGCTGCAGCCTTCGGGTCCTGCCATGGCAGAGTCGCGAAGCCCGCGAAACGATCGGGGTGAGCCCGCGCGATTGCGGCGAGCCTGTCGTTGGCTGCACGCGTCAGCTCAACGCCTTGCACGGCCGGAGCCAGTTGGGGCGCGTTGCTGTACGACAGGACCTGCATGTCGATGCCATGTGCATCCATGTCGGCGAGCCGCCCGGCGCCGACGTCAGCCGCCCTGGGCGTGATTTCGCGCACCGGGAGCATGTAAGGGCGGTTTTCAGATACCGGCGGCTTGTCCTCGACGGCATCGTCCAGGTCGGCAAGGTATGCGGCTTCTGCTGCCTGGGCTGCCTGGGTCGCCTTCGCGATGCCGGGATCCAGGGTGTGTTCCTCGAGGGCGATAATCCGCATTTGTTGGTTCCTGGAAGGAGCGACAGGCGCATTGGCCCGTACTGGATCGCCAGAACCTTACAAACTCTTTAGCGGTTAAGCATTCAAGCCGATTCTGGAAGACTGCCCCGAGGGTGTCGCCAGGCCCGTCACGAGACCGGGCGCCGCAGCCTGATAGTCGAGGCGCTGGAAAGCTACTGCGATCGGGCGCGAGCGGGGTTGGGCGCCCGCCACGCGACAGCTATTCGATGCGATGTGCGCCCCCTCGGCGCCTACCTGATCGGCGATCCTGAAACGGTCGCCGAGAAGGTACTTACCGCGAGCGAGGCGTTGGGCGGCATCGCGCGCCTGACGTTCCAGATGAGTTCGGCGTTGCTGGACCACGGCGCCATGCTGCGCTCGATCGAGTTGCTTGGCAGCAAGGTGGCGCCGGTCGTCCGCGCTGCAGAAAATCGACTACTTTGTCGATGCCTACAAGTTCGGCCTAAAGCGGCTTGAAGGCCCTCGACGATAACCTCTCAGCAATCATCGCAGCGACTCGGCGGCCATCGCGTCGGGCCCGAACGCGTCGGCGGGGTGCATTGCGGTCAGTTTGTAACTTCCCGGTGTAAAGACGAAATCGTAACAGTACCCGCCCTGGATCAGGTCGTAGAAGAACGCGCTGCCGCCGATTACCGCCGGCACGCCCGGCATCGCCATCATCGTCGCCTGCGCAAACTTCCAGAGTTTGCCGTCCTCGTCCCAGCCCTCGCTGTACACGGCAAGCCACGTATCCTCGTCCAGGTAGAAGCGTCGTCGGGGTGCGACGTGGTGCCGGCCGGGCGCCAGCGTGCCCTCGACCACCCAGACGCGATGCAGCTCGTAGCGCAACTCGTCCTGGTTGGCATGCGCCGGCCCCATCGCTCGCGCGGCGGGGACGAGTGCCAGCCGGTTGTTGTTGTAGGGCACGAACATCTCGCGCTTGCCGAGCAGGCGGAACACGTAACGGTCCTGCCCGCCGAAGAACAGGTAGTAGTCGTCCATCGACTCGTAGCCGGCGGCGGTCGGGTCCGGCGTGTCGTAGGAGAACGAGGGTGCGCGGCGCACCCGGTGCTCGCCGGGATGGTTCAGCCAGGCGACAAAGGGCGATGCGGACACATCGAGCGGCTGCCAGCCGATGTAGCCCTGGCCAACGAGGGTCGCGGGGGCGTCCATCCGCCGGCGGGTCTTGAAGTAATACTTGCCGACGCTCTCCGGCGTGGCTCCCGGCGCGTAATACGGAAAATCGGTGATCTCGTCATAGCCGGCGGTCAGCTCGGTGGTGCCGTCCCCAGGGGCCACGTAGGTCCGTATGTGCGCTTCGCGGGCCGCACCCCAGAACGCGAGAAGATGGTTCCACATCGCCTCGGCGCCGTTTCCCGGGATCGGGAACGGGATGCCGCCGGCGGCGCCTTCCACGCCCTCGGCGATGCCGGACTCGGCGGCGTGGGCACGCAGCGCGTTGCGCGCGACGGCCGAATAGACCGATGGCGGGAAAGCCGCGGTGCGGCGTGTCGCGAAGACATGCATGCGGTAGTCGGGGTAGCGTCGGAACAGCGCCAGCGCCCCCTCGGGAAGCCTGTCGGCCTGCGTCTGGACGTTGGAGGCATCGATCGTAAACAGCTCCCGGTCGCGGGCGAACGGGTCGGTCCAGGGCAGGCCGGTCGGCGAGGGCGGACCGACCAGGCCGCCTGTCCAGGGCGGTATGGTGCCGGCCTGGTTGCCGGCCCGCTCGGCGCCCATCGGGGTCAACCGGCCTTGCAGCGCCGCCGCTGCTTCAGCCGTCACCGCGGCGTGCGCGCCGGCTGCACCCCAGGCCAGGTTGACAGCCGCCAGCAGGATTGCCGCCATCGGCTTGCGCCGGGTTCTCGTGCTCATGCAGCCGACATCGCACGCCGCACCTCGGCCCGGAAGCCCGCAGGCGGCTGCCGCAGAGCGGCCGCTTGCCGCAGGGCCTGGGCCGATAGCCGGCCGTCGCCTCACGCATGAAAGAGCGACGCAGGGCGCGCCTGGCCCGCCGCCAGCCCAGAAGACCCTGGCGGTCCCCTCCTCTTCATCCGCGCCGGTTCAGGTCGCCTGTCCCCGGTTCAGGTCCAAGGGCCACACGCCCGGTCTGCCCAAGGCGGCCGCCCTGACCTGTGGCATCCTCTGCGGCCTCGCCGGATCCGCCGCTGCCGCCGACCTGGGCACGATCGGCGGCTTCGATGTCCGCCTGGATAGCGGGCTGGGCGTCTCGCTCGGCCTGCGCGTTGCCCCGCAAGACCCTGCCTTGCTGGACCTGGTCAACGCCGACGACGGCGACCGCGCGTTCGCAGAAGGCCCGATCTCCGAACGCCTGGACGTGTCGGAAACACTGGACGCCACCAGCGGTGCGTTCGGCGTGGAGATCGGTGCCGATGGCTGGTACGACGCGGCGTACCACGGCACGAACGCCAACCGTTCGCCCGCCACCTTCAACCCGGTCACCGTTGCGCATGATATGTTCCCGGCCGATGTGCGCCGGCTGATGGGCGGCACGGTCGAACTCGGTCCCGCCTATGTCCGCTACAAGTTCGACCTGGACGGCTTGCCCATCAGCCTCAGGATTGGGCGGCAGACCCTGCTCTGGGGCGAGAGCCTGTTCTTCGCGCAGGACGGCATCGCCGGCGCGCAGGCCCCGCTGGACCTGATCAAGGGGGCGAGCCAGCCTTTGGCTCCCGCCAACCAGTTGTATCTGCCAGTGGCGCAGGCCGACATCCGGTTGCAGCTGCCCTTCGGCCTGTCTCTCGAAGCCTATGACCAGGCGGAGTGGCGGCGGGACCGCGTCCCAGGGGTCGCCAGCTACTTCAGCACCAGCGACGTGCTGGACACCGGCGGCCAGCGCCTTTTCACGGCCGGCGGCAGTGTCCTGTTCCGGGCGCAGGACGACACGCCGTCCGCCGCCGGGCTCGGCCAGTTCGGCGTTGCGTTGCTGCGTGACGGCGGTACGCTCGGCCTGGGCCTCTACGCGCTGCGCTACAACGCCAAGTCGCCGGCTATCGACCTCGGTGTGGCGGAGGGCACCTACCGGTTGGTGTTCCCGCGGGGCATCGACCTGCTTGGGGCCAGCATCAGCACCTATGCGGGCGACGCCACGCTGGCCGGCGAAGTGTCGTTCCGGCGCAACCTGCCGCTGGTCAGCCGCTTCCAGCCGCTGACACCGAGCCTGCTGCCGTCAGCGTCCGTCGTTCCGGCCCTGCCGCCACCGCCGCAGGCAGGTTTTGCCACCGGCCAGACCCTCACCGGCCTGGCCTCCTACGAACGCCTGCTGCCGCCCGGACGGCTGTGGGACGTCGCGAACCTGCAAGCCGAGGCGGCCGCGACGCAGCTGGTGTCCGTGCAGACCAACCCGGGTGACCGCCTGCCGGGATCCACCAGTTTCAGCTCGGCGCTGCAGGTGGTGCTGACGCCGACCTGGTACAACGTGCGCCGGGACCTCAATGTGTCCGTGCCGGCCGGGTTCCGGATCGGCCTGGCCGGAAAGTCGAGCGTCGATGCCGGCGAGGACGCGGGTACCGGCACCCTCACACTTGGCATCTCGGCCACGTACCGGACGGTGTGGCAGACCGGCCTGTCCTACACTCACTACCTCGGTGCGCCGCGCCTGCAGCCGTTGGCGGACCGTGATTTTGTGTTGCTGTCCCTCGTCAGGACGTTCTAGCGGACTTGGAGCACGGGGAGGCAAACAGTCGTTTGAGGTCTGGGACCGGGATAAGGCCTGGGACCGGATAAGGCTGGGACCGGTAAGGCTAAGACCGGAATTCCAGTCGTGCGGGGTGCGTCTGGATGATCCGCAGTAACCTTTGGAATAAAACATCGCGCTGCCGCGTCCTAAGATGGCGTAGCGCGCAGAGGGTGAATGTGCATGCAAGCGTGTTGGCGCCCTTCGGCGCGCAGGACGATCAGGCCGGGGCCGCGGTTGCGGAGCCAAGCGGTTGAGCGAGCGTGCCGGGCGGCTCGGCGCCGCCATGGTAGCCCAGTTGCCCGCCCTGCGCCGCTACGCGCTCGGGCTGACCGGCCAGCACGCGTCCGCCGACGACCTGGTGCAGGACTGCATCGAACGCGCCCTGCGCCGGCTGGCATCCCTGGACGATGAAAACAGGATCGGCGCCTGGCTGCGCACTATTCTTTTCAACGCCTTCGTTGACGAGCGGCGGCAGCTGCGCCATCGGGGCGAAACCGTGGAGACCGAGTTCCTGGAGACCCTGCCCGACCTAGGCCATGATCCGCAGAGGCGGCACGAGTTGCAGCAGGTTCTGCGCGCTGCGTCCACGCTGACGCCGCAGCATCGCCAGGTGCTGCTCCTGGTCGGCGTGGAAGGGTTGAGCTACCGCGAAGCGGCCGAGGAGACCGGCGTTCCCGTCGGCACGGTCATGTCGCGCCTGGCCCGTGCGCGAGACCAGTTGCGGCTTGCCGTGGAGGCCGGCGCACCCCAGGCCGGCGCGGCAGCCGCAGGATGAGCGGCGTCCAGCCGGCCAGCGAGGACGAGCTGCACGCCTTCGTGGACGGCGCGCTGCACCCCGGGCGCCGGGATGAGGTGGCCGCGATCCTGCGCGCAGACCCGGCGCTGGCCGCCAGGGTGGCCGGCTATGTGCACGACCGCGACCTCCTGCGCGCGGCGGTGACACACCTCTCGGCTGGTCAGCTTCCGTCGGAATGGGCCGCGCAGATCGCAGCGGCAACCGCGCGGCGGCGCCCGGCGCGTCTGGGCCGGCGCTACGCCATCGCCGCCAGCGTGGCTTTGGCGCTCGGAGCGGCGGCGGCGGCAAGGTGGTCCGGCGGGGACACGATCCTGGCGGATGCCTTGGCGGTCAGAGATGGCGCAGCTGCCGGAGGCCGCGCCCTGCCCGCGGATTTGCTGGCGGACGCCGCCGCGCGCGACGCACAGCTGGCATCGGCGATCGGCCTTCCCGCACATGCGCCCGACCTGCAGCGTTTCGGCTTCCAGCTCACGGCCGTGCAACTGTTCACGCGCGGAGCACAGCTGCGCTACGCCGACCGCGGCCGCCGCAACCTTACCATCTACGTGCGGCCGTCGGATGGAACGGTCAGGTTCGACATGCTGCGGCAAGGCGCACAGCGTATCTGCATCTGGCAAGACAACGTCGTCGGCGCCGTAATCGTGGCGCCGTTATCGGCCGGCGAGATGATGCGGGTGGCGAGCAAGGCTTACGGAGATCTCGACCTTTAAGGTCCGGAAGAGATTGCGGGTTTGGCGGACTTCATCCAGGAGGCGCAAAAGCTTTCCGCCCCTTGTCGCGTAGAGCGGAGCAAGGCGCGCTGCAATGCGCGCGCTTGACCCTGACGCATGACGGTCGAAAAGAAGCGGCCGCGAGCCCTCCAACCGTGCGCGCCGGTAGGAGCAGCAGTTTCGTTTCTGGAAACGAAACTGCCGTGCTTCCGCTCGGAGATGCCGAAGCTGCTGTTTTTACTTGGGCGGCGTCGTGAAGCGGGTGACCGGGCTTTCCGACTCGCCATACGCGTTGGTCGGCAGCACGACAGCACCGTAGTCGGTGCCTGCCGCAAGACCGGTCACCGTCACGCCAAGCGCCCGGGTTGCGGCGAACGTCACCGCGGCCGGGTTGGCCGTCGGGAAGACTTCGATCAGGTAGCCCAGATCGCGCTTGGCCGCTTTCCAGCTCAGTGCGACGCCGGTGGCGCCGGGCACGGCTGACGGAGCCGCGATGCGCGAGGGCGGACCGCTGCCGTCACCGATGAGGTTCTGCCCCAGCAGGTTGCCGAGATAGAGCCGGCCGTCGAAGGATCCGAAGCCGCTGACGTTGTCCGCCCCGCTCGCTGCAAAGTAGCCGACAAGACCGGGCTGGCCCACGTAGTCGTTGGGGTTGCCGTTCGAGCCGTTTACGATGTCGTGTATGCCGAAGCCGCCCAGGCCGAGCGTGTAGATCATCGGGTTGAAGAACCCCAGCCGTGGCAGGCCCACGCCGACCCGTGTGGCGTTGAGGATGGAGCTGAACCCGGCCCAGAGCGGCGCCGAAAGGCTCGTTCCGCCGGCGATCAACCATCCGCCATTGGCACGCGAGTACAGCGACGCGCCGGTGTTGACGTCGCCGTCGGCAGTCACGTCCGGCACGTTGCGGTTCGTGCTCGATCCGCCTGCGTTGGCGAAGACGGAGTTGTTCAGCGCCACCTGGTAGTCCGGTATCTGCCATAGATTGCTGATCCCGCCGCCGGTGGCGCCGCCGAACCCCGTATCGAGCGAGTTCCAGGCGTTCTCCTGGCTGTAGATGGAGCCGAACCCGGTGAACAGCGTGGTGCCGCCCACTCCGGTCACCTGCGGCTGGGAGGCGGGGTCGTTCACCGCGAGCGTTACAGTGTTCCTGGTGACGAGGTAGGCGCCGCTGTCGCCGGCGCTCGCGTAGACCGTTTGGCCCTGGGCCGCCAGTTGCAGCAGGACGGTGTGTTCGGCCTTGGCCGCCGCCCGCCCGGTCAGCGCCTCGGCCTGGCCGTAGGAGATGCTGATCGTCTGCGCCCCGTCGTCGTCCGCCATCGCAGAAAGGCTGTCGAGCAGGGCCACCGGGAACGGGTCGGTGCCATCCTCGTAGGCGATGATCTGCCCGACGGCCGGGTTCACGCCCAGGATGGTGTCGATGTCGAGCACAGCTTCCAGCGCGACATCGCCGCTGGTGATACCGGTGCCCGAGCCATCGACCGCGCGCACCTTGACCGGCGGCTTCGGCAGCCCGTAGCGGTGGGCAAAGGTGGCGACGTCATCCATGGCGAACCCGCCCTGTTCGAACACCGCCACGGTCTCGCTGGACGCCGCGCCGGGCTGCGGCGGGACGTCGTAGGCGGTGCGGAAGTCCTCTGGGCTGTAGGCGCCGCCGACGCCGCTGCCGCCGGCCGAAAGCGGGCGCACGCTGCGCAGGTCGGCGTGCTTGAGCAGGGGTGCGAACTGCCTGCCGCTGGCCAGGCCTATCACGGCAGCGACGCGGCCTTCGAGTTCCGCGGGCAGGGTCGGGGTCACCAGCGGTGCGTAGGCGGGCTGACCGTCCGGCGTCACGTAGGCGGCCAGTTGGGTGGCGAACAGGCGCTCGAGTGTCGCCACGTCGCCGCGTAAGGAAAGGGTCGTCCGGCTGGCGGTCTGCGGGCCCGGTTGCAGACCATGCGCACGCGCCCAGCTGGCCAGGGCCGCGTAGTCCTCGCCGGTAGCGCCGAAGCGGGCGGCGAAGTCGGCCGGCGAGAGGAACAGGCCGTAGCGCGGCGAGCCTGGCGTGGATACGTCATGGACGAACTGTTCGGCGCCCGCCGGGTCGCGCAGGTTGAGCGCCACGACGATGCGAAGGCGTGCCGCCGGGGCTAGCCGGCCCGTCGAAGTGGCGGACCCGGCGATGTCCGGTAGCGCGAAGATGTCGGCTGGCCCGGCTGCTCTCGCGAGGCTGTGCAGGCTGCACGCGAGAGTCGTTGCCATCAGAAGGAGTTTTGTCGGAGACGCGGCCATGAACGGTCCTTTTCCTGGCGGCGCCGCTGAAGGTTGCGATGCGGGCCGGCAGTCAGAAGACGAAGCCTGCCGCTCGGCTATTCCACGCGCGAGAAAAGAAATCCGTGCACGAAGCAAATTCCCGCACTGCCGGCGGCGTTGGTTTCGGCACGCGGCAAGCAAACAGCTTTCATGCACAAAGTTTTATTTTTCCGCATTTGCAGCGACCGGATGCTCTCAAATGACCAGACCTGTTTCACGAAATTGCGGCAGCATGGAATAAGGCCGGGCGTAGTTCGTCCTGATGACGTGAGGCGACGGGAACGCCTTTCGGCAACTGGAGGCGGTATCGATGATAATCGGCAGAAAAACATTCGCGCTGGCAGCAGCGGTGTCCACACTCGTGGCCGGGGCGGCGTCAGCCGGGAGCGTGACGGGCGTCCACACCTTCACCGGTAGCGACGGCTTCCCGGTCGGCCGGCTCGCTGTCTTCAACGGCCTGCTCTATGGGACGAGCGAGGAGGGGCCCAACTCCGTCGGCACCCTCTTCAGCGTCGATCCCAAGACCGATACGGAACACGACGTCTACACATTCTTTTTGCCAAGAGACAACCCGAAAGACGGCTACCTGCCGACCGGTGGTCTCACCAGGCTCGGCAACGTGCTATACGGTACGACCGCCGAGGGCAGCGGCAGGCAAAGCACCAACACTCCCTATCACGGCTACGGCACGGTGTTCTCGTTCGACCCGACGACCGGCACCGAGACGCCGATACACGAGTTCGACGGCTCGGATGGCGGCCAGCCCAGCCTGCTGCAAGACCCGCTCGTCGCCTACAAGGGCGCGCTCTACGGCACGGCCTACTATAACGGGCCAAACGGCAGGGGAGCGATCTACAAAATCACGCCGTCCGGCAGCTTCTCCATCGTGTACGGCTTTCCCAGCAACGACAGCGGCTGCAACCCGAACGGTGTGCTCATCGTGAGCGGCACGCTGTACGGCACCGCGACAGGATGCGGGAAGAACGGCGGTGGGATCGTCTTTGCGATCGATCTCGCGACGAACACGCAGAAGGTCTTGTATGACTTTGCCAGCGGCTCGGGGCCGGTCGGACAACTCCTGGACTATAACGGGGCGCTGCTTGGGGTGACGCAAACGTCCGGTGTCGATCACGCCGGCAGCGTCTACAAGATAGATTTGACGAGCCGCGCCTACACTGTGCTGCACATTTTCACGGCAGCGGGCAACGACGGCGACCAGCCTTCCGCCGGGCTGACGCTGTTCAAAGGCACCCTGTACGGCGTGACCGAATTCGGTCCCGGCCAAGGCTTCATGGGGACGATATTCACCGTCGATCCCAACACCGGCGCGCAAGCCACCGTGGGCACCTTCACCGCGGACACCGGCTATGCACCGCTGGGGCCGTTGCTGCCGTTCGGAGGTGCGCTCTACGGAGTGACGATCGATTGGGAGGACGAGAGCACCTTGCAGCAGGGTTCGGTTTTCAAGTTCACGCCGTGACACGCCGGTTTGCGGCATGCGTGCGCGCCATCAATCGGGTGTCGCGCCCGCTACCTGCTCGAGGTGAACCGCGCGCCGAAAGGTATGTTACTGCCGCCCGGGCCGACCGCCGTCACGAACACGAGGTATTTCGAAGCCGGTGACAGGCCGGTCACCTCGAACGCCTTGCCCGGCGTAACGGCTCGGCCACGAAGTAGGCAGGCTCAGGGTCTGCTGGAGAGTCACAGTGGCGCCTGCTGTTCGACGTCAACCTGTTCGGCCACGTCGCGATGATGCAGGCGCTGTTGCCCGCGCTCATCGAGAGCCGTGGAAGCATCGTCTACATCTCCTCCGTTGGCGGCAAAACGGCGATGGCAACCTACGGCCCTACGCTGCCTCGAAGTTTGCCATCGAAGCAGTGAGCGAAGCCTTGCGCCGAGAGGTCGAGCTGCTCGATCTTATCGTCATCGTCATCGAACCGGGCGCCGTCAGAACTGAAATGCTCGGGCAAGTCGCTGTCACTGGCGAGCGTATCGTTATGCAATGGAAACCGAGCAGCGTGGTCGCTACGCCACGCTCATGCGTTCGATCATCTCGCAGGCTCAGGCGGCTTTCCCCAAGGGAGTGCCTTTCGAAGAAGCGGATCGAGTCGTCGCAGACGCCATCATCAGCAAGCGGCCTCTTACCCGCTGGACCGCTGGTCGTGACGCGGCGATGATCGTCCGCCTGGTAGTATCCTTCCAGACCGGATGCTCGACAGTCTCCTCGCCCGCAGTCTCGGGCGGTATCTGCGTGAAAGTCCTCTGACGACGTGAGCACGCAGCAGACATTCCGCGCTGCCGGCGCCAACACCATACGCCGACGATCGCGTTGCCCAGGGTTGGCCCGGGCAAGCTGACTTGCTGGCAGCATTTGAAAACCCCGCCACGCCGGGCCGACCCCGCCTCAATACCAAGAGTTGCGATGCCGACAATGAGGTGTCCGGGGCCGCTAAACGCGCGGCCTCAGAGTGCGTCAGTTCGCTGGAGAGAGGCTGCCGAACAGGCCGTGCGCCTCGTGGTCGATGCCTGCGTCGAAATACAGGGTCGATGCGTCTCCGCCCGCGCCGCCGTTGCCGGGCAGGATGGCCCACAGGCCCGGCTCGGCAAAATACGTCTGCCCGGTCGTTATCAGCTGCCCCAGAAACGCACCGTCGCTCAGGCGGAACGCGCTGATTCGGCCGTCGCCGAAATTGCCCACCAGCAACGCGTGGGCAAACCGGCCGAACGATGCAGGCGCTGCGGCAAAACCCCATGGAGCGTTGAGCACGCCGTGACTCGCGACGCGCCTGATCAGTTTGCCCGATACGGTGACCTCGTCGACGAAGCCAAGCCCGTAGCCGAGCTTCTCGTGGCCGTTTGCCGGATCCAGTTTCGCGTAGGCGACGAAGATGTGTCCGTCCACCACCGCAACGTTATGCGGACTGTAGCTGGCCGGTATCGGGGCGAGCCTCGCGCCGCCCTGGTCGCGGAACTTGAAGACCTGCTTGTAATTGCCGTCATAGACTTCGACCAGCCCGCTTGCGAAGTTGGCTGCAAGCAGATAATTGGCCTTGCCCGTGCTGAACAGATCCAGCCCGAGATAGGCGGCGTGCTGTGCGGAATTGTCGACGGCGATCACGGCGTTGGCCGGATCGACGGACGGACTCCAGCCGGAAATGGTGCCGGAGATGGTGGCGAAGATGAAGGGTGGCGCACCGGTCTTACCCGCTTTGCTCACCTGGAAATCCTGCGTGCCGTTGAACACCTGGCCTGCGGGCAGGGATGGGCCGGCGCTGCCTGCCGGCGCGGGAACCGCCACAACCAGCGGCTGGATCGCGCCGGCGCTGTCGTACAGCGTGCTCACGCCCGTGCCGGTGTCGGCCACCCAGAACGGTCCCGTCGGGCTATAGGCGACGCCCCAGGGGTTGACCAGATGCGGATCGATGACGACGGCAGGCACCGTGCCGTCGGAGACCAGGTTCGTCTGGACCAGCTCCTTCGCCTGGGCAGGGCTGCACAGCATCGCTGTGCCGAGCAACAGAGTGAAACGTGACAGGTTCGACATGGTATCCCCTTCTGGTCGGACTTGCCGAATGCTCGGCAGGCCCGCTTGAAAGACGGCGCGACGCTTGGCGTTATTCCATGCGGATCGCACTTTCTTGCGCGGCCGGAAGATCGCAAAGCAAGGCAAGGGGCTTTGCTACTTGACCCCATCAGGGGCGCGCCTTCGCAATCCGGGAACGTCGGGTGGAGGAAGAGCTCGTCTTCGCCGTGCTCGCTGATGACGATGAACCTGTCCTCCAGTTGGCTCGCGGCGCCTTGTCAGAAACGTGCAGCTCGGGACACGTCGTAGCTGTCCTCCAGCATTTGGAAGCGCGTCACGATGTCGTCTGCAATCGTCAGCACTAGCGCGAACTGGGTCGTGGTGATCTTGCCCGTCGCTTTGATCCGTGCCCGTAGCCTCCCGACGATCACTGCGCGCTCCTCGCTGGCGAGCACGTCTTCGACGTCGAATGCCAGCGGCTCCGTCATGGCGCGCTGATCGCGCATGAAGTCGGCCATTGCATTGCGTCCGGTCTTGCGGCCGACCCAGGGCAGCACCCCGGCATCACCCTGGATCTCGAACACGAGGTCTTCAGCAAAGAGTGCGGCGATCTCGTAGGGATCGCGGCGGGTTCCCATGCCTTCCAGCAGCGTTTTGGCGATCTCGATATTCTGTTCCCTGCTCATCGCGGCGTACTCCGTTGCCTACACTCCTGGGTCACCAACGCTGATGTCCGTGCCGTCCTAATTTTCACCAGCCGCCTTCGCGCGTCTTCGACTACGCTTCGCAACAGAGCCGTCCCGACGTGGTGCGCAACGCTTGCAAATGCCCGGCGTGCCCGGGCCGCTCAAAGGACGACTGCGTCGAAATCGCGCAACGGCCCCGATGGCACGATGCGCGTCGGGTTAAGCCACGGATGGCTCATGTAGTAATGCCGCTTGATGTGATCGAAATCGACCGTCGGCCGGATGTCAGGGTGCTGGAAGAGGCTGCGCGTATATTCCAAAGCTTTGGAAATTCGATAAGCGTCTGCCGATTGCACTTGAAGTGCCCGTGGTAGACTGCGTCGAAGCGCACCAGCGTAGTGAACAGCCGGATATCGGCCTCGGTCAGGGTAGGACCGACCAGAAAACGCTGATGCGAGAGCCGTGCCTCCAGCCAATCCAGAGTGTCGAACACGCCAACGAAGGCGTCCTCGTAGGCCGCTTGATCCGTCGCGAAGCCAGCCATGTAGACGCCGTTATTGAGATGACGGTAGATCCGGTCGTTGACTGCATCTATCTCCTGCCGATGCTTGGCCGGGTAGTAGTCACCGGGACGAGCGCCGAGATGATCGAACGCCGAGTTGAGCATCCGAATGATTTCTGACGACTCGTTCGAGACGATCGTGCCCTGCTTCTTGTCCCAGAGCACCGGCACCGTCACGCGCGAGGTGCAGGCTGGGTCAGCCCTCGTGTACACTCCATGCAGTGTGTGCTGGCCGTTGACCGTGTCGGGCACGACGCCCGGTCCCGGCTCGAACGTCCAACCCGCCTCGCCCATCAGCCAGTGCACGACGGACAACCCGATGACCTCTTCAAGGCCTTTTAGACTGCGCAGGATCAGCGCCCTGTGCGCCCAGGGACAGGCCAACGGTACGTACAGGTGATAGCGGCCGCGTTCAGCCTTGAACGCCCTTCCACCCCGCGGAGCAGACCCGTCCGCGGTCACCCAGTCGCGGAACACCGACGGTGGTCTCTCGAGCCGACCGCTGGCACGGCCTTCCGCAGCATCCGGACGATCTCGTCGCCCATTCGTGTCTGGGATACGCCTTGCGCGACCGCGGCGATGCCTGGCGTTTCGCGGACGACGAAGGGCACGATGCGGTCTACACGCCGGTCGGGCCGCTGCGCGCAACCAGCGTCGATGCGTTGCTCCCGACCATGCTCGAAGGCCTCGCGATCGGCGAACTACCCGACTTCATCGCATCGGAGCACGTCGCGGGCGGTCGTCTGGAAGTCATTCTACCGCGCTGGCGCATGGCTGAAGGGGGCGTCTACTTCGTGACACCGACAGCGCGTGCGCGGGCTTCGAAGATCGAAGCGCTCGGCAATCTCCTGATTGAACGTCTCTCTCATGCGCCATGGCTGATCAGCGGATTGAACGCCATGGGCTCGTGACGTCAGGGGACCCCGCTGCCCAAGCAGTAACTACATGGCCCCAGCCCAACAGTCGCGTCATCAGCCGCCACTTGATCAAGCATTTTGGCCGGGCGCGGCATAATGCTTTGCCCGCCTACCCGTCCGGGAATCAGTCTGCCCGTGTTCTCATTTGCCTTCACCGTTTCCGGACAAATGACGTGTGACCGCTCAGCGCTCGGCGATGAATGTGAGCGCTGCGCCAAAGCCAACCAGCACAGGCGGGTGCCAGCGGAGCTGGGCCCCGTGCTTGATGACACCGCACAGATGGACCCCGGGGTTTAGGGTTGCCCATCCACGCGCTGTCAAAGCCGACAAAGGGTTTCCCATGCCGAGATGGTGCCGGATCGGTCGGCTGCATGTCGAGGACGCCTGGCTTGACCGACCCTCGACGGTTTTTGGACAGCTTCATCGCACGATCAGAGATGGCAGCTGTTTCACCACACTGCTCTGAACCAGCCGGACTGGTGACATCCACCATTTGCCATGGGTCTGCCGACATTAACGACTGCTTCCATTGACCCTTTAGCCTACCCTGCCGCGCGGCGGACCCGTTCAAGCCGTGCGCGTTGGCGGTGCCGGTGGGATGACCGGGTTAGCGAGGCGCGCCAGCGCTGCCGCTGCGATGGCTATCGCGCCGATGCCGGCGGATATCTGCTGCCAAGGCCCATGCGCGCCACCAATGTGGGTAAGGCCAAAAACGAGATGATAGCGGCGAAGGCAGCTGGCGCCGTAAAAGCCAGCGCGACCGTGAGGCGCACAAGCGTCGCGCGCATCATCAGCAGGATTGCCTGCCCCACGCTTCAAGCCGGTGGAGGCCGTGGCTGCGGTGGGCTCTGACAGGTAGATCGAGCCGATGCACTGATGTCTTGTTGCACACGCTGCGAGCCTGCATGCCCCAGATGTCACCAAGGCGCAGGTCGAACACCTCTTTGTTTCCGACCAGCAGACTGATGTGCGTCGAGACGCGACTGTGTGCCGTCACAAAAAGAGGATTGAGCGGCTAACGGCGTTGACCCGTCCGTGATGACCAGGTGTTGAGCAAAGCTCGCCCGGATAAATTCGCCGGCCGAACACAAGCTGTAGAAAGCTGACATCATCTGAAAGTCTGGAGCGGGCGAAGGGATTCGAACCCTCGACCCCAACCTTGGCAAGGTTGTGCTCTACCCCTGAGCTACGCCCGCGCTCCTGCGGAGGAGGCGGTGCTTAATCCCGGCCAGCACGGATTGCAAGGCCCCGCGCCGCCCGCGTATTGGGCAAAACAGGTTGCAGCCTCCCCGGCACGCAACATGTTAGTCTACGGGCCTCGTAGCCAACTCGCAGGGACGGACCACGCCATGGACTACATTATCGGCCAGAAGCCGGCTGCCCAAGCCCGCCCCGCCAGGCCACAAGCCACGGCCGCGGGCCTGCCGCACCATCCCGCCGGACCAGCCGCCACACCGGCCGCTTCCGGCGACATGATCGTCGACGGCGACCAGCGCACCTTCATGGCCGACGTCATCGAAGCCTCGCGCACAACCCCCGTCCTCGTGGATTTCTGGGCCACCTGGTGCGGCCCCTGCAAGCAGCTCACCCCCGCGCTGGAGCGCGTCACGCTCGCCGCCGGCGGCCGCCTCAAGCTCGTCAAGATCGACATCGACAAGAACAAGGCGCTGGTCGCCCAGCTCAGCCAGCTCGGCCTGCCGCTGCAGTCGGTGCCCACCGTGGCCGCCTTCTGGCAGGGGCAGATCGCCGACATCTTCCAGGGCGCGCTGCCGGAATCCGAGATCAAGCGCTTTGCCGAGGCGCTGCTCAAGCTCGCTGGCGGTTCCATGCCGCAGGCGGACCTCCTGGCCGAGGCGCGCGCGGCCCTGGAGGCCGGCCAGCCGGATGCGGCCGCCGACGGCTTCTCCGCCCTGCTGAACGAGGATCCGGAAAACGCCGACGCCTGGGGCGGCCTGATACGCGCGCTGCTGGCCCTTGGCGACGAAGACCAGGCGGCCGAGGCGCTGGCCCAGGTGCCGCCCAAGCTGACCGACCACGCAGAGGTCGCCGGCGCCCGCGCCGCAGTGGCACTGGCCGCAGAGGGCCGGGCGGCCGCCGGCCAGGTGGGCGCGTTCGCGGGCCGCGTGGCCGCCGACCCTGCCGACCACGAAGCCCGCTACGAGCTGGCCACCGCGCTCAACGCCGCAGGCAACCGCATGGAGGCGGCCGAGGCGCTGCTGGAGATCGTGCGCCGCGACAGGACCTGGCGGGAGGATGCCGCGCGACAGCAGCTGCTGAAGTTCTTCGAGGCCTGGGGTTTCGCCGACCCCGCCACCATGGCGGCGCGGCGAAAATTGTCCGCCCTCCTGTTCAGCTAAGGGCCATGATGAGCTTGCTCCGTCCGACCCAGGCTGACCTGCCGTCGGAGTTCCCGATCTTCCCGCTGCCCGGGGCGCTGCTCCTGCCGCACGGGCGATTGCCGCTGAACGTGTTCGAGCCGCGCTACCTGGCCCTGGTCGATGACAGCCTGGCGCAAAGCCGCATGTTCGGCATGATCCAGCCCAACGTGCACGCCCCGCGCGCGCCCAACGGCCCCAGCCTGTATCAGATCGGCTGCCTGGGCCGGCTGTCGCAGTTCGCCGAGACGGAGGACGGCCGCTACCTCATCACGCTGACCGGCGTCAGCCGCTTCCGGGTGGTCGACGAGCTGCCGGTGCGCCACGGCTACCGCCGCATCACCGCCGAGTTCGTCCAGTTCCCCGCCGACCTCTCGCCCGCCGGCAGCGCCATAGGCGTGCGGCGCGGCGAGCTGCTGGACGCGCTGCGGCCGTTCTTCACCCTGCACGGCATAGACGCGAACTGGGACGCCATCGAGCGTATGCCGGAGGCGACCCTGGTGACCACGCTCGCCATGCTCTGCCCGTTCGAGGATGCGGAGAAGCAGGCGCTGCTGGAGGCCCCCACGGATGCCGACCGCGCGGCCGACCTGCTGGCGCTGCTGCGCATGTCGGTGCATGAGGGTGACCCGGATTCCCGGCCGAGCTGACAGGAGAGCCGTTTTGGACGCCGCACCGCTGGACCCGCGCCTGCTGGAAATACTCGTCTGCCCGGTGACCAAAGGGCCGCTGGAGTATGACCGCGCGGCCGGCGAGCTGATCAGCCGCAGCGCTGGGCTGGCTTACCCGATACGCGACGGCATTCCGGTGATGCTGCCGGACGAGGCCAGGCAAGTGGAGTAAGCAAGGCCTTCTTTTTTGCAAAAAAGAAGCAAAAAACTTTTGCTCCCTGTCGGCGGGTGCTGATACAGCCGCCGACAGGGAGCAAAAGTTTTTTGGTCCTTTTTTCCAAAAAAGGACTGCTTTCTTCCTTGCGTGAACTGACCGCACGCGGCCTGATCCTTGGCGCCCTGATCACCGTCGTTTTCACCGCCGCCAACGTCTATCTAGGCCTGAAGGTCGGCCTCACCTTCGCCAGCTCCATACCCGCGGCCGTCATCTCCATGGCGGTGCTGCGCGCGCTGGGCGGCGGCAACATCCTGGAAAACAACATGGTGCAGACGCAGGCCTCGGCCGCGGGCACCCTGTCGTCCGTCATCTTCGTCATGCCCGCGCTGGTCATCGTGGGCCACTGGCACGGCTTCCCGTTCTGGCAGAGTGCGGGCGTGTGTGCGGCCGGCGGCGTGATGGGCGTGTTGTTCACCATACCGCTGCGACGCGCCATGGTGGTCAACTCCACGCTGCCCTACCCGGAGGGCGTGGCCGCGGCCGAGATATTGCGCGTGGGCCACGGCCAGACGGCGCCGGGCGAGCCGGGCGCGTCCGACATCGCGGCCGGCGGCATCGTGGCGGCCGTGGTCAGTTTCGCCACCAGTGGCCTGCACGTGCTGGGTGAGGGCATCAGCCAGTGGGCCGTGCTGGGCCATGCGGCGTTCCGGCTGTCCACCGGGTTTTCCCTGGCGCTGCTGGGCGCCGGCTACCTGGTGGGCATCGCCGGCGGGCTGGCCATGCTGCTGGGCGCGGTGCTCGCCTGGGGCGTGGCGGTTCCCGTGCTGACCGCCCTGCATCCCGCCCCCACGGGCACCGCGCTGATCGGCTACGCCACGGGCCTGTGGTCGCACCAGGTGCGCTTCATGGGCGCTGGCCTGATCGGCGTCGCCGCCATCTGGTCGCTGGCCGGGCTGCTGGGCCCCACCATCGCCGGCGTGCGCGACAGCCTGCGCGCCAGCCGCGCGGCACCGGGTGTCGCCGGCGCGCCGGATGCCGACCGCGATATGGCGCCGCGCTGGATCGGCCTCACCTTCGCCGGCGCCCTGCTCGCCATGGCCATCACGTTCGCGGCCTTCCTGCACGGCGCCGGCCCGGCGCAGGCGTTCGGCATCTGGGGCCTGGTGGCGTTCGGCTGCGCCTTCAGCGTGGTGTTCGGCTTCGCGGTGGCGGCCGCGTGCGGCTACATGGCCGGCCTGGTCGGCAGCTCCAGCTCGCCTATCTCCGGCATCGCCATCATCGCCACCATCCTGACCTCACTGCTGCTGCTCGCCATCCTGCAGAGCGGCGGCATGCTGGCCAGCGCGGACGGCCGCCAGGCCGCCATCGCGTTCACCCTGTTCGTGGTCTCCGTGGTGCTGGCCACCGCCACCGTCAGCAACGACAACCTGCAGGATCTGAAAACCGGCTACCTGCTCGGCGCCACGCCCTGGCGGCAGCAGGCCGTGCTGGTGGTGGGCTGCGTGGTGGGCGCCCTGGTGATACCGCCGGTGCTGGACCTGCTCTACCACGCCTACGGCTTCCCCGGCGCCATGCCGGATGCCGGCATGGACCCGAACCAGACGCTGGCCGCCCCGCAGGCCACGCTGATGGCGGCGATCGCGCGCGGCATATTCGGCGGCACGCTGGACTGGACGTCGATCGGCATCGGTATCGCGGCCGGGCTGGTGCTGATAGCGCTCGATTTCGGCCTCAAGCGCACGGGGCGCGCCGGCATCCCCGTGCTGGCCGTGGGCATCGGGCTGTATCTGCCGCCCACCGTGGGCGTCACGCTGGCCATCGGCGCCATCATGGGCTGGGTGGTGGACCGGCGGCTGCGCGGACGCGCGGACGGCGACACGGCGCGGCGCCGCGGCGTGCTGATCGCCAGCGGCTTCATCGTGGGCGAGAGCCTGGTGGGCGTGGCCATGGCCGCGGTGATCGGCGCGTCCGGCAGCCAGTCGCCTTTGGCGGTGGTGGGTGCGTCGTTCGAGGGTGCAGCGGGGTGGCTGGGGCTTGCGGTGTTCGCGTGCGTGTGGGCGGCGTTCGCGTGGGTGGTCGGGGGGGAGCGGAAGGGGCGTGTTACCCTTTAACGGGGGTGGTCGCTTCCGTAAGGCAAGGAAGGATATTCACCACCAAGTGCACCAAGAACACCAAGAGGCCTTTTGTAATAAACAGAGGTCTGGACGTTGACTCATTACAAAAGCAAGCAGTCCTTTTTTTAAAAAAGGACCAAAAGATTTTTGTCTCTCCGCATTTGCGGCGTGCGGGTGTTTCTGGAGAAATACGCAACCTGAAAATGCGGGGAAGTAAAAGTTTTTTGCTTCTTTTTTTCAAAAAAGAAGGCCTGCTTGTCTTCTGCAACGGCGACGGGCCATTCAGCAGCCGCATTTCCTTCTTGGTGCTCTTGGTGCGCTTGGTGGTGAATTTTCTCGCCTAGGAAACCGATGCGGCTGTTCTTGCCAGTGGCGCTGCGTCACGTCTCGAACGCCACATCCCGCTGCCGACCCACCAGCGACTCCCCCCCGTCCAGCACGATGATCTGCCCGTTCAGGCAAGGCGTCGCCAGGATGAACCGGCACGCCGCCACCAGCTCCTCCGGCGTGCTGCTGCGACCCAGCGGCGGCGCCGACCACGCGCGCTTGAAGCCCGCCTGTGTCTGCTTGCCGCTGAGCAGCGTGATGCCGGGCGCCACGCCGTTCACCCGTGACACCCGTGCAGGCCCCAGCGCCTGCGCCAGCAGGCGGGTGGCGCCGGCCAGGGCCACCTTGGCCACAGTGTAGCTGAAAAAGTCCGGGTTAAGCGCTGTCACCTTGTGGTCCAGCATGTTGATCACGCTGCCCGGCCGCCCGGCGCGCGCGGCGGCAAAGGCCTGTGCCAGGAACACCGGCGCCTCCAGGTTCGGGCCCAGATGAGCGTCCCAGGAGGCGGCGTCCATCGTCTCCAGCGCTGTCGTAACGGAAGCTGCTGGCGTTGTTGATCAGCGCGTCCAGCGTGACCGGCAGGCGGCGATCAGCCCGGCCACCGCGTCCCGGTGGGCGAGGTCCGCCTGCACCACGCTGGCAGCGTTCCGCCCGCCGCTGTGATACACGCGCGCCGCCAGCGCCTGCGGCCTCGTTTGCGCGAGGCGTTGCAGTGGATGACGACATGCCACCCATCCGCGGCCAGGCCCTGGCTGATGGCCGCCCCTATCCGCCTGCGCGCCGCCGGTGACGAGCGACGCGCCTCACGCGGGGCGCAGGCGATAGAACTCGATGCCCGCCGCAGCCGCCTCGTTGAAAATGTCCGGCTTCACCACGCTCACCCGGCAGGCCTCCACCAGCGGATTGGCGAAGCACACCGCCACGATCTCTTCCGCCAGCGTCTCCAGCAACTCCGTATGCGGCCGGGCCAGGCCAGGCGCGTATGGCGGCGCGGATCGGGTCGTAATCCAGGAACACCGCTGCCGTGCGCGAACATCTCCACGTTGACCACCAGCCTGGTCGGCCGCTGCGGATGGCGTTCCCACGGATGCAGCCCGATCATGCGCCTCGGTTTGCACATCCCTCAGCATGGCGCGGACGTAGCTCGCTTTTCGCGTCCCAGAAGATCTTGCATGGAAGGAAGCAAGGCCTTCTTTTTTGAAAAAAAGAAGCAAAAAACTTTTGCTTCCCCGACGCTGTGACGCCCACCGCATCAGGAGGCACACGACTGGTGTAGATGCGGGGTAGCAAAAGTTTTTAGGTTTTTTTGTTTGTCCCTGCCCGGTCGGCTCACGTCCGCGCTCATGGACACTCATCCGCATAGCCAGACACAGCTTTTAACACCAAGGACGCAAAGAGCACGAAGAAGAAATACCGCCCGCATCGGAGCGCTTTCTTCTTCGTGCTCTTCGTGTTCTTCGTGGCCTTGGTGTTAAATGCCCGGTTCAGCGACGCAGCCATCGGCGAATCCTGACGAGCCTATGGCAAAGACCTGGACAGTCACCTTTCATCTAAAAAGAGCTGCCTTGCCTAAAGGTTAGCCTGCTCCTCGAAGCGTCAGATCCTGGCCAGGCTTGAAATACAGCTCGGCGCATTCCTTGGCCATGAAGCCGCCTTCGATGCTGATGTCCTTGCGATAGGCGTCGCGTATGAAATCGTCAGTGTCGAAATGCCTGATCCTCGAAATACATTTCGTGCACGTCGTCCCGCCCGGCGCCGTACACGATTCGGCCGATCTTGGCCCAGATCGAGGCCATCGTACACATGCCGCAGGGCTGCAGCGTGCTGTACAGCGTGGCGCCGCGCAGCTCCCAAGTTCTCGATGGCCGCTCCCGGCCCGGCGCATGGCCACCACCTCGCCATGCGCGGTCGGGTCGTGCTGGCCCTCGGTCTCGTTATGGCCCTCGCCGATGATGCGGCCGTCGAGCACGATCACGCAGCCGATCGGGGAGCCGCCAGGTGTCTCCAGTCCCTTCGCGGGCCAGGGCGATGGCGCGGCGCATGAAAGTCTCGTCGGTATGGTCGGTCATCTGGCGTCCTCTGTCGGTGTGCGGACGCGGATTTGGGTATGGCAGCCAGTTTGGCGAAGGCAAACAAGGCCACGTGTTTTTGAAAAAACACCGCCAAAACCCGGATTTCCGGCGGAGACGAGCCGCGGCGGCGGGGCGCGCCCTAGAAGCCGGTAAAGCCCACGGCCGGGTTGGGCTTGCCGCGATCGGTCGCGGCCACGTGCACGGGCGCCGCGTGCTGGGCGGCCACGCGCGTCACCTTGACCATGCCGTGAGCGGGCTTGCCGGTGGTGGCGGCCGTCTGCGCCGGCTTGCCGCTGCTGACCGCGCCGCGCAGCGAGAGCAGCAGGAAGGTGATGTCGTTGCGGCTGAGGTCGATCGCCGCGTCGGTCGGCGTCTGGCCCAGCACGTTATGCGCGTCCAGCTGCGCGCCGCGGTTCACCGCGTCCTTGGCGGCGGCGAGGTCGCCGCGGTTGATGGCGTCGAACAAGGCTTCGTTGGGGCTCATCTCTGCCGCAACCTTGTCGGCCGGGATCACGGCGGCGTCCGCATCCGGCTGGGCGCCGGGGATGGCAGGCGGCGGCGGCACCGGCTTGTCGTCGGGCTTCCTGGAGGAATCGTCGTCCTGGCCATGGTTGCGGTTCGGCAGGCCTGAGCCGCCGCCGCCATAGCCACTGCCCGCGCCATAGCCGCCCGGACCGCCGACGGTCGGCCCGACCTGGGCGTAGGCAGGAAGAGCTGCGGCACAAAGGAGCAGGGCGAGGAGGTAGCGCTTCATGTCGTCTGCGTAGCACAGAAAAGTTGCAGAAGTTAAGACAAGGTTTTCGGAAACCGTCACCTGCGGCCACCCGCGCGCTTCAGCCCACCGCCGTGGCGCTGAGCAAAAGCCCTGCTGCTTGTTCACCCGGCCTCGCGCCGCCAGGCTGCCACCACCAGTCCCAGCAGCAGGGGCAACGCCGCCCAGGCAGGCAGTAGCGGCACGGAATCCACTCCCGTCACCAAATGCGCATCGCGGCGGCGCAGACCGATCCAGCCCGCGCCCGCCGCCACATCCCCTGATCCCACGCGCCGCAACTCCGGCACGCCGTGCCCCAGCCAGGCCACGCCACCGCCGGTGGCTTCCGCCAGCTTGCGCACCCGGTCCGCCGTCGCGCGCAGGTCGGCGTATTCCAGCGGGTTGTCCAGGCCCACCGCGGCATAGGCCAGTCTGGTCCCGTCGCTCACCTGCCATACGCCGGGTGCGGCCGCATCCAGGCTGGCCACCGCGCGGCCGGCGCCCGAAGGTGCGAGCGCCAGGCTGCGCTTGGCGCCTTCCGGCGGCGTGACCGTCACCGTGCCGGCCGCGCTGCCCGAGACGGATTGGCGTTCCACCTGCAGCCGGCCGGCCTGTATGCGGGCGGTCAGCCGTTCCTCGTCCAGGTCCGGCTCCTTCATCAGCCAGTGCGCGGCGCGGCGCAGCAACTCGGCCTGCGGGCCGCCGCCGCCGCCCGGCAAAGACGATTGTCCGCGCGACCACAGCCAGATCTGGTCGCTCATCAGCATCGCGACCCTGCCCTGGTCCACATGGCTGAGGATGAGCAGAGGGGCGTGGTTCGGGCCGGTCATCAGCACCTGGCCGGACACGTCCTCCGGCTTGATCGCGCGGTACCAAGGGCCCCAGCCCGGCGCGTTCGGATCGGCCGCCAGGCCCTGGGTGACCGGATGGCGGGTGCCCAGCTCGGTGACCAGCGGCGTGAAGGCGCCGGTGACCAGGCCGGGCTGGTCCTGGCCCTGGGCGCCCGCCTGCACCGCATCGTCGCGCCTGTCGTCGCCGGGCGGCGCATGGGCGGGCAGCACGTCGCCGAGCGGCGTCTGGTCCAGGCTGCGGCCGCCGGCGAACTCGGGCCCCGCCACCAGAAGCAGCGCGCCGCCGTGGCGCACGTAATCGGCGATGTTGCGCAGGTAGATGTGCGGCAGGATGCCGCGGTCGGTGAAGCGGTCGAGGATGATCAGGTCGAAGCCGGACAGCTTGTCCTGGAACAGCTCGCGCGTGGGAAAGGCGATCAGCGCCAGCTCGTTCAGCGGCGTGGTGTCGTCCTTCTCGGGCGGACGCAGGATGGTGAAATGCACCAGATCCACGGCGGGGTCGGATTTCAGCAGGCGGCGCCAGGTGCGCTCGCCCTGGTTCGGCTCGCCGCTGACCAGCAGCACGCGCAGCCGGTCGCGCACGCCGTTTATCTCCACCACACTCTGGTTGTTCAGGGCGGAGGCCTCGCCCGGCACGGGATCGGTGGACAGCTTCACCAGCATGCGGCCTTCGCGGGTGATGTCCACCGGCACGCTCTGCACCTCGCCCGGGGTTACCTGAATGTGGTCCGGTGGCTGGCCGTCCACCTGCACGGCGAGCGTGGCCGGCCCTGGCGGCGCGCTGCCGGGCGGGCCGAGGTCCTCCACGGCCACGCGCAGCATCAGCGTGCGGCCGACGATGCCGTAGCCCGGCGCCTCGATCACCCGCACGCGGCGGTCCCATTGCTCGCCGCGCGCGGGTATCAGCACGTTCAGCGGCGCGGGTATGGCGGCCGGGTCGGCCGGCAAGTCGTGCACCTGGCCGTCGGTGATAGCGACGATGCCGGCCAGGCGGTCGGCCGGTATGTCGGCCAGCGCCTGGCGCACGCCGGCCCAGAGCAGCGTGCCGTCATGGCCGGATTCCGGCACGCTCACGTGGCGCAGCTCCAGGCCGGGCAGGTGCGCCGCCTGCGCGGTGAGCGAGGACGCGGCGGTCGCGGCCAGCGCGGCCCGGTCGCCCACCTGCATGGAGGCGGAGGCGTCGGTGACCAGCAGGGCGATGTCGGACAGGCCCTGCCGCGTCTCCTGCACCAGCGTGGGGCCGGCGAGCCAGGCGAGCAGCACGGCGAAGGCGGCGGTCCGCCACCAGGCGCCCCGCGCGCGCCGCCAATGGCCGGCGCCGGCGGCCAGGATGCAGGCGGCGGCGAGCAGGGCCAGGAGCCAGAGCGGGAGTGAAGGGGCGAAGCGTAGGGCTGAGATGGCCTGGGTCAAAAGAAAGGCCTTCTTTTTTGGAAGAAAGAAGCAAAAAACTTTTGCTCCTCCGACGCTGCAAATGCGCGCGCAAGCAGAACCGGCGCACGCCGTAGTGCGGGCGGGGAAGCAAAAGTTTTTTGGTTCTTTTTTTCAAAAAAGAACCGCTTGCTTCCTTTCACTGCCCAAGCCGCTCCAAAATCGCCGGCACGTGCACCTGGTCGCCTTTGTAATTCCCGGTCAGCGCGTACATCACCAGGTTCACCCCGAAGCGGAACGCCAGCGTGCGCTGCCGTGCGCCCCCCGGCACCGTCGCGAAAAGCGGGTTGCCGTCGTCGTCCTGCGCCCAGGCGGCGGCCCAGTCGTTGGAGCCCACGATCACCGGGCTTACGCTGTCATTGCTGCGGTCCTGGTCCTGCTGCACCCACACCGTGTCACCGTCGAAGCGGCCGGGGAAATCCTGCAGCAGGTAGAAGGCGCGGGCCAGCACGTGGGCGGAAGTGAGCGGGGCCAGGCGCGGTATGTCCAGCCCCCGCCCGATCCTGCGCAGGGCGGCTGCCGCATCGGGTGCGGCACCGGCGCCGGAGCCCGCGGACTCGGCGCCGCCGCCCTGCAGATCCATCACGATGATGCCGCCATGGTGCATGTAGTCGTTCAGCGCGGCCACCGTTTTGGGCGAGCCGTCCGTCTGTGCAGTGACGGGGAAATACAGCAGCGGGAAATAGCCGAGATCGTCGCGTCCCGGCACCACGCCCACCGGGTCCGCCAGCACGGCGGCGGTGCGGGTGTTCACGTAGTCGGACAGGCCGGCCAGCCCGGCGCGCGAGGTGGCGTCCACCGTGGGGTCCCCGGTAACCACGTAGGCCAGATGCGTGGCGAGCGCCGGGTTGTCCGCCGCCTGCGCCGCGCTCCCCGTCCCCAGGGCCAGCGCCAGGCCCAGCGCCGCGCCGGCGCGGCGCCAGCCGGGGGCGTCCAGCAGGCCGCGCAGCCGCAGCGTCAGCAGCATGTCCGTGCAGAGCAGCAGAACCGCCAGGCCGATCAGCCACGGCCCGACCGGCCGGGTGCGCGGCGCCGCGGCCAGGGACAGCCGCGCCGCGCCGGGCAGTGGCGCCATCGCGGCGAGCTGCAGCGACGAGGCGCCCAGGTTCAGCGCGTGGCGGTCCCGCTCCGGACCGTAGAAGCCGGGCGGGTGCAGCGGAGAGGGCACCACGCGGCCGATGTCGCGCGCGCTGACGCTGCGCGCCGCGTCAGGCGGCTGGCCCAGCACGCCCTCGCCGTCCAGGATCAGCGCCGGCGCCAGCAGGCGGGCGTCGTCGGCCACCGCCACGCCGGCGGAGCGCGCCACCAGCCGGCCCAGCATGTCCAGGAACAGGCCGGACAGCGGCAGGTTGGACCAGTCGGCGTTGGCCGTCACGTGGAACAGCACCACTTCGCCCGCGCCCAGATGCGTTGCGGTAACCAGGGGCGTGCCGTCCGCCAGCGAGGCCCAGGTGGCCGGCGCCGGCTGTGCCGAGGGGTCCGCCAGAACCTGCCGGCTCACCGTCACCTCGGCCGGCACGCGCAGCCCGGCGAACGGCGAGCCCTGCGGAAAGGCGGCCAGATGCGCGGGCTGGCTCCAGGACATCGCCCCGCCGAGCTGCCTGTCGCCTGGGAGCAGGCGTCCGGGCAGAAGCGGGTCGGCTGAGGCTGCGTCCTCGGTGGGTGCGGCATCCGGCGCCGGCGCCAGCCCGGCCGAGGCGAAGCGCAGCAGCAGCCCGCCCTGCCTGACCCAGGCGCTCAGGGCAGTGGCATCCTCCGGGGACAGCGAGCTGCCGGTCAGGACGAGCATCGACAGCTTGCGCGCGAGCAGGCTGGCGACGGTGCCGTGGCGCAGCTCCGTCGTGGGACCCAGGGCACGCTCAAGGTAATACTGGTCGCCCAGGAGCGGCGTATCGGTGCCTGTCCCGCCGCGGACCAGGCCAACCGGGCGGCGCCGCGCCGCCTCGTCCAGCAGCGCCACCGAACCGGCGCCGGGCGCGCCCGCCAGGCGCAGCGCACCCAATTGGTTGCGCAGTTCCGGCGGCAGCTCGATCACCGTCTCCGCCGCAGCGGCGCCCGCCGGCACGGCGAGCGCGGTGCGCGAGAGCACCCGTCCGTCATTGGTCTCCGCCAGCACAAATTCCTGGCGCGCACCGGGCCAGGGTGTCTGCCGCAGATGCGCCACCAAACGCTCCGGGCCGGTATCGGCCTGCAGCAGGCGTGCCGGCGCGTCCCCGGTCAGCACGGTCACCGCCCCACGTGCCGACAGGGCACGAGCGAAGGCGGCGTCTCCGGCGCTTTCTACCGCATCCGAGACATAGAAAACCGGCCCGTGGCCGGAGACCATGCCGGCTGCCTTCGCCCTGTCGGACGGCCACGGCTTCACGCGAAGCGCGTCGAGCGCCTGACGCAGCAGGGTAGCCGGCATGGCGGCGCTCGCCGGCGGCTGGCGGTCATCCTGGCCCGGCGCGGTCGTCAGCAGGCTCACCTGGCGGCCGGCGCGGGCCAGCCTGTCCAGTATCGCGTCCGCGGCGGCCAGGCGCTGGGTGAAGTCCGCGCCGGCCGACCAGCCGTCATCGATCACCAGCAGCGCGGACCCGGCGCCGCCCACCGCCAGCCCGGCGCCGGTCAGCACGGGTTGCGCCAGCCCGGTGATGACCAGCGCGCAGGCGGCCAGCCGCAGGGCAAGCAGCCACCAGGGCGTGCGGGACGGCGTCTCCTCCCGCGGGCGCAGGCCGGCGAGCAGGCGTATCGCCGGGAAGGTCTGCGCGCGCGGCGCGGGCGGCGTGGCGCGCAGCAGCCACCACAGCACCGGCAGCAGGACCAGCGCGGCAAGCACCCAAGGTTCGGCGAAGATCATAGCGCGGCCACGTGTCCTGAGCCGGCGTGGCTGGTGGCACTGAGCGCCATCCACAGCGCCAGCAAGGCCGTCTCCGGCGGATCGTCCGTGCGGTGCATGGCGAATCCGAAGCCGGCGGCCTCGCAGATGGCGCGCAGCCCCTCCTGCTGACGGGCCAGCGCGCTGGCGTAGGCGTCACGTACCCCTTCCACGCGCGGGATCACCGCATCCGCCTCGCCTTCCAGGCCATGGAAACGCACCCGCCCGCCATAGGGCAGCGCCAGCTCCGCGGGATCGAGCACCATGACCAGGTGCCCGCGCAGCGGCGTCTCGGCCAGGCGGCGCACGGCGGTGCGTATCTCGTCCAGCGGCCCGAGGAAGTCACCGAGCAGGATTGCCGTGGCGTGGCGCGGCAGGGCGGCGGGCGGCGGCACGCCGGCGGCACCGTCCGGCAGTGCGCGCGCAAGTCCTTCCAGGGCGAGGCGGCCGGCGAACACGCGGGTGTCGGCGCCGATCAGCCTTACCTGCTCGCCGGCGCGGAACAGCAGGCTGGCGAGCGCCAGGAGCAGCAGGTCGGCGCGCTCCTGCTTCTCCGGCAGCGACCGGGCGGAGCGCCAGGCCATGCTGGGCGAGGCGTCGCGCCACAGGCACACGGTCTGCGCGGCTTCCCACTCCATGTCGCGCACATAGGTGCGGTCCGATTTGGCGGATTGCTTCCAGTCGACGCGGGCGCCGGTGTCACCGGTGACGAACGGGCGGAACTGCCAGAAGCTATCGCCGGTGCCGACGCGGCGGCGGCCGTGCACGCCTTGCGCCACGGTGGCGGCCACGCGTTCGGCGGCCACCAGGAGCGGGGGGAGGCGGGCGGCTAGGGTTTCGGCTGTGGCTCGCATGTCAGGAAGCAAGCAGTTCTTTTTTGAAAAAAAGAACCAAAAAACCTTTGCTTCCCCGCCTGCGCCGAGGCGCGGGCAGGTTCTGCCGGTGCGCGTATCGGCAGGACCAGAGCAAGCCGTTCTGCAGGCGGGGGAACAAAAGTTTTTTGCTTCTTTTTTTCAAAAAAGAAGGCCTTGCTTTCTTCCGCTCACCCCAACGCCCCCACAAGCCGGGAAATTACCGCCGGCAGCGCCACGCCCTCCGCCCGCGCGGAGAACCCGAGCGCCATGCGATGCCGCATCACCGGCTGTGCCAGGGCCGCCACGTCGTCCAGGCTGGGCGACAGCCGGCCGTCCAGCAGCGCGCGCGCCCGGGTGGCCAGCATCAGCGCCTGGGCGGCGCGCGGACCAGGCCCCCAGGCCACGTGGCGGCGCACGCCATCATCCTGCGCGGTTTCCGGACGGGCGCCGCGCACCAGGGCCAGGATGGCGTCGACCACGCTCTCGCCCACCGGCACGCGGCGGACCAGCGCCTGGGCACGCATCAGGTCGTCGGCCGTCATCACCTGAGTGGCCGCGGCGGTCTCGGCGCCGGTGGTGGCCAGCAGCATGGCGCGCTCGTCGGCCAGATGCGGGTAGCGTATCTCCACCTGCAGCAGGAAACGGTCGAGCTGGGCTTCCGGCAGCGGGTAGGTGCCCTCCTGCTCGATCGGGTTCTGGGTCGCCAGAACATGGAAGGGTTCGGGCAGCCTGTGCTCCACGCCGCCTACCGCCACGCGGTGCTCCTGCATCGCCTGCAGCAGGGCGGACTGGGTGCGCGGGCTGGCGCGGTTGATCTCGTCGGCCATCAGCAGCTGGCAGAAGATCGGGCCCTGGACGAAGCGGAAGCTGCGGCGGCCGGCCTCGCCCTCCTCCAGCACCTCGGTGCCGGTGATGTCGGCGGGCATCAGGTCCGGGGTGAACTGCACCCGACGGCGGTCCAGGCCCAGCACGGTGCCCAGCGTTTCCACCAGAAGCGTCTTGCCCAGGCCGGGCACGCCCACCAGCAGCGCGTGGCCGCCGGCCAGGAGCGCGACCAGGGTCTGCTCCACCACGTCCTCCTGGCCGAGGATCACGCGGCCGATCTCCCGCCTGGCAGCGGCGATGGTTGCCGCCAGTCGGTCGGCGTCGGCGATCAGAGTGTCCTGCACCGGATATCCCCGTGAGCTGAAATGGCCCGTTGGCGTGGGCTGAGAGTGGACCCGCGTGGCCATCCTGCAACCCGCGTCCACCGCGCGTCCAGTGGTGCCACCTCAACCGCCGATTTTCCACTTCGGCGGTATTACATACGCGCCATCCCGCTCCCTATATGCCGGTGATGCGCCGGATCCTGCCACGCCGCCAAGCCGCACCCCAATGAACCGCGCCCTCCTCACGCCCGACACCGCGATCGTCTTGCCTGGTGGCGCCCACCAGTCTGGCTGCGAGCGGCCAAAGCGCGTGCGGACCGAATGCGGCGACATGCCGTTCCTGGTGCAGCGGGACGGCACATGGCTGTACCGCGGCAGCCCTATCGGCCGGAAGGAGCTGGTCTGCCTGTTCAGCAGCGTGCTGACTCGCGACGCGGCCGGCGACTACTTTTTGGAGACGCCGGTCGAGCGCGGCCGCATCCAGGTCGAGGACACGCCCTGGATTGCGGTGGAGATGGATTGGCGGAAATGCGGCCAGGGCCGCAACCAGTGCCTGTCCTTCCGCACCAACGTGGACCAGGTGGTGACCGCCGGGCCCGAACATCCGTTGCGAGTAGCGCACAACGCGCTGACCTGCGAGCCGGTGCCCTACATACACATCCGCGACGGCCAGGGCGGCCACAAGCTGGAGGCCCGCATCGCACGCTCGGTCTATTACGAGCTGGTGGCGATCGCCGTGCCGGGCGTGGTGGCGGGCCAGCAAAAGCTGGGCGTGTGGAGCTGCGGCGTGTTCTTCCCGCTGGGCGATCTGGTGGCCGAGACCGGCGACGACGACACTGACGCGTGAGGCGCATGCGCCGGATGCGGTTTTCCGCGCGTCCGGCCTGACTGAGTCCGATCTGCGTGCCCGCCTGGCAGGACCCGACCCTGCCGGGCTCGACGCGTCCGAGTTGCCGGACAGGGATGTTGCGTCATTGATACCGGCGGCGGTTCTGGTGGGGATCGCCACCGGTGCGGCGCCAGGCGTGCTGCTGACGCGGCGCACCGCCCACCTGCGCCAGCATTCCGGCCAGGTGAGTTTTCCCGGCGGCCGTATCGATCCTGCCGACGCCAGCCCCGAGGCGGCCGCGCTGCGCGAGGCGAACGAGGAGGTGGGGCTGGACCCGGGCCATGCCGAGATACTGGGCCGGCTGCACGATTACGCGACCGGCACCGGCTATCGTATCACGCCGGTTCTGGCACTGCTGGCGCCCGGCTACATCACCGAGGCTTCGGCCCACGAGGTGGACGCGATCTTCCAGTTGCCGCTGGCCACGCTGCTGGATCCGGACGCGCCGCAGCGACGCGGGGCGATGTTCCGGGGCGCGTGGCGGGAATACTGGGTGTGGCCGCATCCGGAGCAATACATCTGGGGGGCGACGGCAGCGATCCTGGTGCATCTGGCGCGGCGTTTGCGTGGTGGGTAGAGTCGCGGGCAGGCAAGGCAGGGAAGGCCTTCTTTCTTGAAAAGATTTTTTCTTTCTCGCCTGCACCGAAACGTGCGCTGGTTCTGCCAAAGCGCGCATGTGCCTAACCGGCGGGCGCCCACGTGCGGGCGGGGAAGCGAAAGTTTTTTGGTTCTTTCTTTCAAAAAAGAACTGCTTGCTTCTTCATGACCCGCATCTGCGTCCTGGCCTCCCCAACCGACCTCGCCCAGGAAGCCCGCGCCCGCCTCGTCGCCCGTTTCGGCGACGCACCTTTCACCGCGTCCGACGTGGTCGTCTGCCTGGGCGGCGACGGTTTCATGCTGGAGACGCTGCATCGCACGCTGACCTGCGACGTGCCGGTGTATGGCATGAATTGCGGCTCGGTCGGGTTCCTGATGAATGCGTTCCTGGAGGACGACCTGCCGGACCGCCTGGCGCGTGCGCAGGGCGTGGTGCTGCACCCGTTGCGCATGCATGCGGTCACCCGCTCCGGCGTGGTGGAGGAGGCGCTGGCGCTGAACGAGGTGTCCTTGCTGCGGCAATTGCGGCAGACGGCGAAGATACGCATCACCATCGACGGCCGCGTGCGCCTGGCGGAGCTGGTGTGCGACGGGGTGCTGGTGGCGACGCCCGCCGGCTCGACGGCGTATAATCTCTCCGCGCACGGGCCGATCGTGCCGCTCTCGGCCAATTTGCTGCCGCTGACGCCGATCAGCGCGTTCCGGCCGCGGCGGTGGCGCGGTGCGCTGCTGCCCAGCACCGCGGACGTGCTGTTCGAGATACTGGAGGGCGACAAGCGGCCGGTCTCGGCGGTGGCCGATTTCACCGAGGTGCGCGACGTGGCCTCGGTGGCGATAAGCGAGGATCGCAGCGTGAAGACGACGATCCTGTTCGATCCAGACCAGGGTCTGTCGGAACGCATCGTGGCGGAGCAGTTCACGGTCTGAGGCGGGCGGGAATTGTTTTGTAAGCGGGCCAGCACGATGGGGGAGCTGACGCGGCTCGCGCCACGGGCCGCAAGCGCCTGCCCTGGCGCTTGCGGTTGGATGGGAGCGGACGCTCTGCTCAGGCGGCGACGAGGTTCTCGGGCGCCTGCAGGCCGGTGGCGGACAGGGCGGCCAGGCTGTTCGGATCCCGCATCATGTAGCCGCGTCCCCAGACGGTGCCGATCAAATTGCCGGCGCCGGCCTGGGCCAGCTTCTTGCGCAGCTTGCAGATGAACACGTCGATGATCTTCATCTCCGGCTCGTCGATGCCGCCATAGAGGTGATTGAGGAACGCCTCCTTTGTCAGCACCATGCCGCGGCGCAGGACCAGTAGCTCGAGTATCGCGTATTCCTTGCCCGTCAGGTGCACGGTCTGGCCGTCCGCCTGCACTTCCCGGCTGTCCAGGTTGAGTTGCAGGTTGCCGATGCGCAGCACCGGCTGGCTGTAGCCCTTGCTGCGGCGGATGATCGCCTGGATGCGGGCGATCATCTCGTCCTTGTCGTACGGCTTGCTGATGTAGTCGTCCGCACCCATGCCGAAGCCGCGCACCTTCGATCCGGCGCGGTTCAGGCCGGACAGGATGAGCACCGGCGTTTCCACACGCCCGGCGCGCATCCGGCGCACCACCTCGTATCCCTCCATGTCCGGCAAGATCAGGTCCAGCACGACGATATCGTAATCATAATGACGCACCAGCTCGAGCGCTTCTTCGCCCGTGTCGGTCTGGTCAACGATTGCTCCATGATTGCGGAGCATCATCACCACCGCGCGTGCAGCGTTCATATCGTCTTCTACCAGCAGGACCCGCATTGCCATCTCCCGTATTTCGATACGTAATGTTTACCACTACCGCGTGTGTCACACCAGCTTTTTCTCGCGTTTTCGAAATAAAAATGAGAACGAAAGAAGATTGCTTCCTGAACAAACAGGGAAGAGATGTCGTCACGTGTTTTAATCTGGATCGGCAACCATAATGGCTTCCTCGTCTCAGGACCATCGACATGACGCCGTGCGCGCAGCCCTCGCCGGGCTTCAGCCCTACCAGTTGAGTGGCGCGGCGCGCGCCGTGGGCCCGCTCGGGGTCGAGATCGCCGGCCTGTCGCGTCAGCTCTCTGTCGGTGACCGGGTGTGGGTGGAAGCCGGCCAGGGGCGGCGCACGCTGGCGGAAATCGTCTCTGCCACGGCGCAGAGCCTGATGGCCGCACCCTTCGGGGAAACGCTGGGCCTGGGCGCCGGCGCCCGCGTGCACGCCGCATGCGTGCCGCAGGCGGGACGCGGCCAGGGCGCCAGCCTGTCGCCAAGCCACGCCTGGCTGGGCCGGGTGATCGACCCGCTGGGCCAGCCCGCCGATGGCGGCGGCCCCTTGCCGCCCGGCCCGCTCGCCCGTCCGGTGCGCGCGGCTCCGCCGCCGGCCGTCAGCCGCGCCCGGCTCGGCCCGCCGATCGACCTGGGCGTGCGGGTGCTGAACTGCTTTGCCACCTGCCGCACCGGCCAGCGCCTCGGCCTGTTCGCCGGCTCCGGCGTGGGCAAATCCACCCTGATGTCCATGCTGGCGCGCCACACCGCGGCGGACGTGATCGTGCTGGCGCTGGTGGGCGAACGCGGCCGCGAAGTGCGCGAGTTCATCGAGGACGATCTCGGGCCCGACGGCCTGGCCCGCTCGGTGGTTGTCGTCGCCACGTCGGATGCGCCACCGCTGCTGCGCCGGGAAGCCGCCTACACGGCGCTGACGGTGGCCGAGCATTTCCGCGACGAGGGGAAATCCGTCCTGCTGCTGATGGACAGCGTCACCCGCTTCTGCCTGGCGCTGCGCGAGATCGGGCTGGCCGCCGGCGAGCCGCCCGCCACCCGCGGCTACCCGCCCAGCGTGTTCGCCGAATTGCCGCGCCTGCTGGAACGCGCGGGCCCCGGCCCCGTCAGGCCGGACGGCACCGCCGGCCAGATCACCGCCCTGTTCACCGTGCTGGTGGAAGGCGATGACCATGACGAGCCGGTGGCCGACGCCGTGCGCGGCATACTGGACGGCCACGTAGTGCTGGACCGCCGCATCGGCGAAGGCGGCCGCTACCCGGCGGTCAACGTCGCCCGCTCGCTGTCGCGCGCCGCCGCCGGCTGCCTGACGCCCCCGCAGGCCGCCCTGGTGCGCCAGGCGCGCGCCATGCTGGCGCTGCACGCGGAGATGGCGGACATGGTGCGGCTCGGCGCGGTGAAGCCGGGGGCGGACCCGGCGCTGGACGCCGCCCTGCAGGCGGTGCCGCGTATCGAGGCGATGCTCGCCCAGGGCCGCCACGAACCCACCGGCATCGAGGCCAGCTTCGCCGCCCTGCAGGCCGCCATCGCCGCGCCGGCCCGGCCGGGCTAAGCGCCGCATGGCGGACACGCTCGCCACCCTGGCCCGCCTGCGCCGCCTGCAGGCCACCGCCGCCAGGCGGGACGTGGCGGACGCGCTGCGTGCCGAAGCGGAGGCGGAAGCCGCATTGCACCAGGCCAGGCAGGCACCGCTGGACGAAGCCGGCCGGGTGAACGCATCGCAGGACCAGGCGGTCGCGGCCGCCTTCGCACGCTGGCTGCCGCGCGCCGCCGCCCAGATACGCGGCCAGGCCGCCAGGCTGGACACGGCCGGACGCACGCTGGACGCCGCGCGCCAGACCTTGCAGGCGGCGGAAGGCGCGCTGGAGGCGGTGGAGACGCTGCGGGAGGAGCGCGAGGCGCTGGCGCGGCGCACCATGCTGCGGCGCGCGCAAATGCTGCTGGACGAGGCGGGGCTGCGCGCCGGACGCTAGCGGCCAGGTTGCGTCCCGGCGCAAAACCGGGCCTTGCTCCGTCTCCCAATCAGGAGACCCAGATGTCAGACACCCTGCACGGCCTGGAGCTGCGTTCCTGCGTCACCGCGGACGGAAAGCTCGTGCTGAGCCTGGAGGACGTCGCCATACCCGCGCCCAAGGCGGACGAAGTGGTGGTGCAGGTGCAGGCCGCGCCGATCAATCCCTCCGACCTCGGGCTGCTGCTGGGCTGGACCGACCCGTCCGCACTCACCGCCGGCACGCAGGACGGCCGGCCGGTCCTCACCGGCAGCTTACCGCCGGAGGCCCTGGCCGGCATGGCCGGGCGGCTCGGCCAGTCCCTGCCCGTGGGCAACGAAGGCGCGGGCGTCGTGGTGCGCGCCGGTGCGGATGCCCAGGCGCTGCTCGGCAAGACGGTGGGCATGTGGGGCGGGGCGATGTACGCGCAGTTTCGCACCATATCGAAACACGCCTGCCTGGAACTGCCGGACGGGGCTGCGCCGGCGGACGGCGCCTCGATGTTCGTAAACCCGCTGACCGCGCTGGCAATGACGGAGACGATGCGCGCCGAAGGCCACAGCGCGCTGGTGCACACCGCCGCCGCTTCCAATCTGGGCCAGATGCTGAACCGCATCTGCCTGGCGGACGGTATCGCCCTGGTGAACATCGTGCGCAGCGCCGCACAGGCGGACATCCTGCACAAACTCGGCGCGCGCTACGTGCTGGACAGCACCGCCGCCGACTTCCGCGCCAAGTTGACGGACGCGGTGGCCGAAACCGGGGCCACGATCGCGTTCGACGCCGTGGGCGGCGGCGGCCTGGCCAATACCATCCTGCAAGCGATGGAAGCCGCGGCGAACCGTAGCGCCACCGCGTATAGCCGTTACGGGTCCAACACGTTCAAACAGGTCTACATCTACGGCATGCTGGACACCGGACCCACTACGCTGGACCGGCTCTACGGCTTCGCCTGGGCGGTGAGCGGCTTCCTGCTCACGCCGTTCCTGGCCAAGATCGGCCGCGACGGCCTGACGCGGCTGCAGGACAGGGTGAAGCGCGAGCTGACGACCACGTTCGCCAGCACGTATACGGACACTATCTCGCTTGCCGATGCGCTGAATCCTGACATCGTGCGGGCTTATGCGCGCAAGGCTACGGGGCAGAAGTTTCTGATAGACCCAAGCAAGTAGGGAAGGCCTTCTTTTTTGAAAAAAAGGAGCAAAAAACTTTTGATCCTGGCGGTGGAGTGGACTCCTTGTTTTACAGTGGCGGGGGCGGACGCTTCCTTGCGTAGCCCTCGATGAATCTCAATTCGGACTTCTCCGTCCGCGCTGCGGTGCATGCGGCGCGGATGGACTGGACGGCCTCGCCGCAGGCGGGCGTAGAACGGCGCATGCTGGACCGTGTGGGCGGCGAAGTGGCGCGCGCCACCACCATCGTGCACTACGCGCCGGGCAGCCGGTTCTCCGCCCACGTACACGAGGGCGGCGAGGAGTTCCTCGTCCTGAACGGCATGTTCCAGGACGAGCACGGCGACTACCCCGCCGGCTTCTACGTCCGCAACCCGCCCGGCAGCCGGCACATGCCGGGATCGGCCCCCGGCTGCACCATCTTCGTCAAACTGCGGCAGTTCGCGCCCGAGGACAGGACCGCCCTGCGCCTGGACACGCGGCAAGCCGGCTTCGCGCCCGTGCCAGGCCGGCCCGGCGTGTCGCAAGCCGCCCTGTTCCAGACGGCGCGCGAACAGGTCCGCCTGGAACGCTGGGCGCCGGGCGCCGTCATCGACCTCGCCCTGCCAGGCGGCCTGCAGGTGCTGGTCCTCGAAGGTGCGTTCCAGGAAACCGGCGAAACGTTCGAGCCACAATCCTGGCTGCGCCTGCCAGCCGGCGCCCGCCTGCAAGCAAACGCCGGCGAGAGCGGCTGCCTGCTATGGATAAAATCCGGCCACCTGAAACCGTCCGCCACCTAAAACCGAAGCCCCACACCAGCGAACAGACAAAAGTCTTTTGCTTCTTTTCTTCAGAAAAGAAGGCCTTCCTTCCTTACTTCACCCCCTCGAAAGCCGCCAGCAACCCAGGCAATCCCTCCCGAACCCGCGTCACGGACGCCTCCTTCACCACGTCATACCCGCGCACCTGATCGTGCACCCGCAGCACCGCCTCGGCCTGCGCCACGTTGCGCGGCGAAAGCCCGGCCAGCACGGTGTCCACCAGCGCCACGTAGTCGCGCACCAGCTGGCGCTCCATGCGGCGGTGGGCGCCGTAGCCGAACACGTCCAGCGGCGTGCCGCGCAGCGCGCGCAGCCTGGCCAGCGCCGCAAAGCCGTGCGTCATCGCGGCGCCGAAGCGGGTCTTGCGCGGCCGGCCGGTGCGGGCGTCGCGCCGGGCGAAGATCGGCGGGGCCAGGTTGTAGGCGATCTCGTAGTCGCCCTCGAAGTTCTCCCGCAGGCGGCGGGCGAAGCCGGGGTCGGTCATCAGGCGGCCCACCTCGTATTCGTCCTTGTAGGTCATCAGCTTGGCGGCCACCTGGGCCACCGCGCGCGACAGACGGCCGTCCGCTTCCGGGAGCGCGGCCTCGGCCGCTTCCACCCGGGCCACCAGCGCGCGGTAGCGGTTGGCGTGGCGGTCGCCGCCCCAGGCGCGCAGGCGGGGCATCCGGTCCGCCAGCAGGTCGCCCAGCGTATCGGGGATGTGTTCCTCTTCGTGGCCGCGCAGCCAGGCGGTGGCCAGCTCCGGGCGCGCCGCGGCGATGCGGCCAAGGCCGAAAGCGCGCTTGTTCATGTCGATTTCGGTGCGGTTCAGCTCGATGGCGCGCATGATGTTCTCCGCGTGCAGCGGAATCAGGCCGCGCTGCCAGGCGTAGCCCACCAGAAAGAGGTTGGCGCCCACCGCATTGCCCAGCATCACCTGGGCAATGCGCGTGGCATCGATGCTCATCACCCGCTCCTGGTCCGCACGCGGCATGACTCGCGTCAGCAGGGGATCGAAGCTGAGGTCCAGATCGGCGTTGCGGGCGAACATCGCGTTGGGCGAGACGAAGCGGTTCAGCAGCACCGCGCTGCGCCCGTGGCCGAGCTTGGCCAGGGTCTCCGGTATCGCCACCACCATCGGGTCGGCGCCGATCACCAGGTCCACGTCGCCGTTGGGTATGCGCGGCGAGTGGCGTTCGGCGCCGTCACCCAGGCGCAGGTGGCTGGTGACCGAGCCGTTGCGCTGCGCCAGGCCGGAATTGTCCAGCACGGTCAGCAGAAGGCCTTCCAGGTGGGCGGCCATGCCCAGCAGGGCGGCCACGGTCACCACGCCCTGGCCGCCTATGCCGGCCAGCAGCATGTTGTACACCTCGCCGATGCGCGGCAGCGTGGGCTCGGGCAGGCCGGCGATCAGCGCCTGCTCGCCGGCCAGCGGGTCGGCGGCGTCCGGATCACCTTCGGGGCGCGCGCGCACGCGGCCGCCCTTGATGGTGATGAAGCTGGGGCACAGGCCCTTCACGCAGGAGAAATCCTTGTTGCACACCGTCTGGTTGATGCGGCGCTTGCGGCCGAGCGGCGTCTCCAGCGGCTCGATGGCGATGCAGTTGGACTGCACGCCGCAATCGCCGCAGCCTTCGCACACCTCGGGATGGATGAAGATGCGCTCGTTGGGGTCCTTCAGGGTGCCGCGCTTGCGCATGCGGCGGCTCTCTGTCGCACAGGCCTGCTCGTAGATGATGGCGCTGACGCCGTCGTACTCGCGCAACTCGCGCTGCACGGCATCCAGCTCCTCGCGGGGGTGGAAGGTCACCAGGCCAGGGTAGTCCGCGCGGTCGTGGCGGGTGATGTCGTCACTGACCAGGGCCACGCGCTGGCAGCCTTCCGCGGTGAGCTGGGCGGCCACGTGCGGGCCGGTGATCTGGCCGGCGAATTGCTCGCCCTCCACGGTCTGCCCGCCGGTCATGGCGATCGCCCCGTTCAGCAGGATCTTGTAGGTGATGCGTGCTTTCGCGGCGATGGCGGCACGCACGGCCAGCAGGCCGGAGTGGAAATACGTGCCGTCGCCCAAGTTCTGGAACATGTGGGGCGTGTCGGTGAACGGCGCCTGGCCGATCCATTGCGCGCCCTCGCCGCCCATGTGGGTGGCGCCCATCGTGTGCCGCTCCGGCATGGCGGCGGCCATGATGTGGCAGCCGATGCCGGCGCCGGCGATCGAGCCGTCCGGCACCACGGTGGAGGTATTGTGCGGGCAGCCGGCGCAGAAGCTGGGCGGCCGCAGCAGGTCCCGCACGCCGTAGGAGATGGTCGGGATGCCGGTCTCAAGCGGCTTGATGCTGTCGAAGCGCTGGCGCAGGTGGTCGTCCTCGATGCGTCCGCGCAGGCGGTTGGCGATCACGTGCAGCAGCAGGTCGGGGTCCAGCTCGCCCACTTCGCGCAGCAAGGGGCGCGCGTTCTCGTCCAGCTTGCCGGTCAGGCGCGGCCGCAGATGCGCCGGCTGGTTATATAGGATGGTGGAGATCTGGTCCTCGATGATCGGGTGCTTCTCCTCCACCACGAAGATCTCGTCGCAGGTGGCGGCGAACGCGCGCAGGCGCTCGGGCTCCAGCGGCCACACCATGCCCACCTTGTACACGGCGATGCCCAGCTCCGTGCAGCGCGCCTCCGTCAGGCCAAGCCCGCGCAGCGCCTCGATGACGTCGAGATAGGCCTTGCCGGTGCTGACCAGCCCCAGCCGGTTGCGCGGCGCGCTGCCCCACGCCAGGCGGTCGAGGTTGTTGGCGCGCACCCAGGCCTGGGCGGCGGGGTGGCGCTGCTCGAAATGGCGCGCCTCGATCTCCAGCGCGCTGCCGTTGCGGGCGCGCAGGCCCAGCCCGCCCTCCGGCATGTCGAAATCGGCGGGCAGCACGAAGGGCAGCGTGTCCATGTCAGCCGGGATCGACGCGCCGCCCTCCACCGTGTCGGTCAGCGCCTTCATGCCGATCCAGCAGCCGCTGTAGCGGCTCATCGCCCAGGCGGCCAGGCCGTAGCCGACTAGCTCCTCCACCGTGCTGGGGTTGAGCACAGGCATGCCGAAATGGATCAAGGCGAGGTCGCTCTGATGCGCGAGCGTGGAGGAGCGGGCGCCGTGGTCGTCGCCGCACAAGGCGATGGCGCCGCCCAGAGCGGGCGTGCCGGCGTAGCTCGCGTGCTTCAGCACGTCCGCCGAGCGGTCCACGCCCGGCCCCTTGCCGTACCACAGGCCGAAGACGCCATTGTGCTTGGGATTCGGCAGCAGGCCCACCTGCTGGCTGCCCCAGACGGCTGTGGCCGCCAGGTCCTCGTTTATGCCCGGCTGGAAGACGATGTCATGCGCGTCGAGATGCTTCTTGGCACTCCACAGCGCCAGGTCGTAGCCGCCCAGCGGACTGCCGCGATAGCCGCTGATGAAGCCCGCGGTGTTCAGCCCGGCCGCACGGTCCCGCCGGCGCTGCAGCAGCGGCAGGCGGACCAGCGCCTGTATGCCGGTCAGGAACACCCGGCCGTCGAAACGGGCGTAGCGGTCGTCCAGCGTGACCGGGCCAGGTTGGCGGGGCAGGCGCTTGTCCTGCAGCACGTCCATCGTCGCTGGCTCCACGTCCATCGGCCCTGTCCCTCATACGCTCAATCATCCAGAGCTAGAGGTGACGCTGACATTGCACAACGCGGCTCGGCAAATTGGTTGTGTTTGGCCGTTGCGCCGGGCGCCTCGGGTCATTTCCGTAAAGAAAGCGGGGGTTGGCGAGCAAGAGAGTTGTGGCTGGAAAAGCGGCGAGCTTCGCCGGGCGGGCGTTCGGCGGCCTACGCGCCGGCCACCGCCAGCCCGGTGGCCGGGCTCCAAGACCGCTTGCTGGCGACCGGGGCAAGGCGGGGCAAGGCGGCCGGCTCCTCCGGCGCGTTCTGGCAAACCCAGCGCAGGCAGGATGCCAGACGCCGGCGTTCGGCCGGATTGTCGCGGACCAGTTCCATCTCGGCCAGCAGCGCGCGCATCATCGCGTCGCCTACCTGTTGCAGCACCGGCCGATGCGCCGGCGGGAGGCGAAGCTCCAGGCAGTGCGAAACGTAGCGGCAGGCGGCCACGGCGAAGCGTTCGCAGGACTGCTCCGTACCGGCGGCGTAAAACATCGCCCAGGATTTGACGACGTTGCCCAGATGGTGCTCGACGGCAAACAACTCCGCCATCACGCAAAAACAATACGGATCGCCGCTGCGGACCCCCTCCTTCAGGGTGGACAGCGCCCTGCGCCGGCTGGCCTGGTCACGACGCGTGGCGAACAACTGCAGGTAGATGCGGCCCAGGCGTTCATGCGCCGCGGCGGCGCCACGCTCGGCCGCCAGCTTGTAGCATCGTACCGCCTCGCCGGTATCCTGTCGCGCGCTGCCGGTCCCATACAGCCATCGGTCGCCGGCGGCGAGCAGCGCCTCGGCCGCCAGCGGTGCCTGCTGGCAGGCCGGCGCGCCCCCGCCCGAGTGGCTTGCCTGCAGCAGGCAAGCCACTTCGGCGGGGGCGCAGGTGAAGAACTCCCGCCGCGCATGGACTCGCAAACCCCGGCCGTCGAGCTCCGCGTGAATTGCGCTCTCGGCTGCGTGGCAATCCGCGAACGCCTGCTCGTAGGCGACGACGAAGGGCGTCGCGACGCCGGTGACGCCTGACAGCTCGGCCGCACGGTCATGCGGGGCGCGCGTGGTGCACCCCACCTTGGACAGCCCCGGCATGGAAGCGTTCACCAGCACGTATACCCAGCCTTGTCCCACGTTTCGTCCTCCATAAACCGGGCCCGAGCACCGTCACCGCGTGCATGCGCGCGCAGTTCAACAACCCTGAGTTACGATGTCGGAAGGTCCACAGCACGTGAAGAGAACGGAACTGGAACGATGTTAATATATTTCAATTGCAGGTTGCAACATTCTCCGTCCCTGGTTTCAAGGGTGCAAGCCGGCTGCCGGCCAGAACGTCCGGACAGCCGAGCGGGGCGGCGTTCATAGCGTGGCGAGCACCGCCTCCGCACGGCTGACATCGAAATCGCCCGGCTGCTCGATGGCCAGGTGCGTCACTTTCATGTCGTCGGCCACCAGTGCGAAGCGCTGGCTGCGTATCCCCATGCCGCGGCTGGTCAGGTCCAGCTCCAGTCCCAGCGCCTTGGTGAAAGCCGCAGAGCCGTCCGCGATCATCAATATGGAAGGGCTGATGTCCTGGGACTTCGCCCAGGCGCCCATGACGAAGGCGTCGTTTACCGCCAGGCAGGCCACCGTGTCGATGCCGCGGGCGCGGAAGCTGTCCAGGTTTTCGTTGAAGCCGGGCAGGTGGCGGGCGGAACAGGTGGGGGTGAACGCGCCCGGCACGGCGAACAGCACCACGCGCTTGCCGCGGAACACGTCTTCCGTGGTGATCTCCCGCGGGCCGTCCGGCGTAGCGGTCATCAGCTTCATGGCGGGTAGCGTGTCGCCCTGCTTGATCATTGTGTGTCTCCGTCCGTGTGAGCGGGAACCTGTAAGAGCTCGGTTACGCTCTGTCACCGGGGGGTGCTGGCGCGCACCGAGTTGCGCCCCATTTGCAATCCTCAGATCTTGCGGGGACGACGGTAGCGGGGATGGGCAGGTTTAAGGCGGCAGCGCCAGAGGTGGTCAGGGGGGAAGACGACGAGCGGGACGAGCAGCCGGAAGGCTTGCTGACCGGCCAGTTGCTGATCGCCATGCCAGCGATGACCACGCCGCATTTCAGTCAGGCCGTAATCTACATCTGCGCGCATACGCCGGAGGGCGCGATGGGCATCGTGCTGAACCGCCCGCTGTCCAGCCCCAGCTTCGGAGACCTGCTGGAGCAGCTCGACGTGTCGCCGAAGCCGCCGGTGCGCCAGATCGAGCTGTATCGCGGCGGCCCGGTGGACGCCGCCCGGGGCTTCGTACTGCACACCGCGGACTGGACCGGCGACGGCAGCCTGATGGTCGATCCGCAGATCGCGCTGACGGCCAGCCTGGACGTGCTGAAATCGATCGCGGACGGCGGCGGGCCGGAGCGCGGGTTCCTCGCCTTGGGCTACGCGGGCTGGGGGCCCGGCCAACTGGACCGCGAGATGAGCGAGAATGCCTGGCTGTCCGCGCCGGCCAGCATAGACATCGTGTTCGACGGCGACCACGAGACGAAGTGGCGCCGCGCGATGGGCATTCTGAAAGTCGATCCGGTGCTGTTGTCGGGCAGCGCTGGGCACGCTTGAGGGTGCGTAAGAGGTTCTAAGGACGACTGTCCTTAGCGGGGTCCAAGGCAGCGCCCCTGGCCTTACTCCAAAGCGTTTCTTTGCTCAAAAAAGAACCGCCTGCCTTCTCTTGCCCTGCGTCCCTCACCAAATACACGCCAGTCGCGTCGCCTCCCGAGGGGCGCGGATTTCTTTGTCGCCTGAGAGATAGGGACACGCATCATGGACATGGAAAAACTGACGGAGCGCACGCGGGGCTTCCTGCAGGCTGCGCAGACGATTGCAATACGCGAATTCCACCAGCGGCTGACGCCCGAGCACCTGCTGAAGGCGCTGCTGGACGACGAGGAGGGCGCTGCGTCCGGCCTGATCAAGGCGGCCGGCGGCGATGCGGCGCGCGTGCGCACCGCAAACGACGCCGATTTAGCGCGGATACCAAAGGTGCACGGCGACGGCCAGGGCCAGCCGCAGGCAACCCCCGAGCTGGTGCGGGTGCTGGACGCCGCTCAGCAGCAGGCCACCCAGGCCGGCGACGAATACGTGGCGCAGGACCGTGTGCTGGCCGCACTCGCCGCCAGCGACACGCCGGCCGGGCGCGCGCTGCGCGGCGCCGGCGCCAACCCGCAGACGCTGGAGCGCGCGCTGGCCGAAATACGCCGCGGCCGCAAGGTGACCAGCCCGAACGCGGAGAGCGGTTTCGACGCGCTGAAGAAATACACCAAGGACGTGACCGAGCAGGCGCGCGAGCAGAAGCTCGACCCGGTGATCGGCCGCGACGAGGAGATACGCCGCACAATCCAGGTTCTGGCACGGCGCACCAAGAACAACCCGGTGCTGATCGGCGAGCCTGGCGTGGGCAAGACGGCGATCGTGGAAGGCCTCGCCCTGCGCATCGTGCGCGGCGACGTGCCGGAGGCGCTGAAGAACAAGCGCGTGCTGTCGCTGGACATGGGCGGGCTGGTGGCCGGTGCGAAGTACCGCGGCGAGTTCGAGGAACGCCTGAAATCCGTGCTGAAGGAGATCGAGAGCGCGGAAGGCCAGGTGATCCTGTTCATCGACGAGATGCACACGCTGGTGGGCGCCGGCCGTGCGGACGGTGCGATGGACGCGTCCAACCTGCTGAAGCCGGAACTGGCGCGCGGCGCGCTGCACTGCATCGGCGCCACCACGCTGGCCGAGTATCGCAAGCACGTGGAGAAGGATGCGGCCCTGGCACGCCGGTTCCAGCCGGTGTTCGTGGGCGAGCCGTCGGTGGAGGACACCGTCAGCATCCTGCGTGGCATCAAGGAAAAGTACGAGCTGCATCACGGCGTGCGCATCACCGATGGCGCGCTGGTGGCGGCTGCCACGCTGAGCAATCGCTACATCACCGACCGCTTCCTGCCCGACAAGGCGATCGACCTGATGGACGAGGCGGCGAGCCGGCTGCGCATGGAGGTGGACTCCAAGCCGGAGGAGCTGGACGAATTGGACCGCCGGCTGATCCAGCTGAAGATCGAGCGCGAGGCCCTGCGTCGCGAGGAGGATCCCGCCTCACGTGACCGTCTGGAGAAGTTGCAGCGCGAGCTGGCCGAGATCGAGGAACGCTCCAACGCAATGACGGCGGCCTGGAAGTCGGAAACTGAGAAGGTGGCCGGCGCGCAGAAGCTGAAGGAGCGCCTGGACCAGGCGCGCAGCGAGGTGGAGATCGCCCAGCGCAACGGCCAGCTCGCACGTGCGTCCGAGCTGCTGTACGGCGTGATCCCAGACCTCCAGCGGCAGATCGAAGGCAGCCAGGCGGACGGCAAGTTGGTCAACGAGGCGGTCACCGCCGAGCAGATCGCCGGCGTGGTCAGCCGCTGGACCGGCGTGCCGGTGGAGCGGATGCTGGAAGGCGAACGCGCCAAGCTGCTGCGCATGGAGGACGAGCTGCGCCGCCGCGTAGTGGGCCAGGAGGACGCGCTGCGCCACGTGGCCAACGCGGTGCGCCGCGCGCGCGCCGGCCTGGGTGACCCCAACCGGCCGATCGGCAGCTTCCTGTTCCTGGGCCCCACCGGCGTGGGCAAGACAGAGCTGACAAAGGCACTGGCGGAGTTTCTGTTCGACGACGAGCGCGCGCTGCTGCGCATCGACATGAGCGAGTTCATGGAGAAGCACGCGGTCGCCCGCCTGATCGGCGCCCCGCCCGGCTATGTGGGCTACGAGGAAGGCGGCGTGCTGACCGAGGCGGTGCGCCGGCGCCCCTACCAGGTCATCCTGTTCGACGAGGTGGAGAAGGCTCACGAGGACGTCTTCAACGTCCTGTTGCAGGTGCTCGATGACGGGCGGCTGACGGACGGCCAGGGCCGCACCGCGGATTTCCGCAACACCATCATCGTGCTGACGTCCAACCTGGGCAGCGACATACTTGCCGCGCAGCCGGAGGGAGAGCCGATGGCGATGGCCCATGCGCAGGTGATGCGCGTGGTGCGCGAGCATTTCCGGCCGGAGTTCCTCAACCGGCTGGACGAGATCGTGCTGTTCCGCCGCCTGGCGCGGGCCGACATGGGCGTGATCGTGGACATCCAGTTGGCGCGGCTGCGTCATCTGCTGGGCGAGCGTAAGATCTCGCTGGAGCTGGACCAGAGTGCGATGGATTGGCTGGCCAACGAGGGCTACGACCCGGTCTACGGGGCGCGGCCGCTGAAGCGGGTGATCCAGCGCAGCCTGCAGAACCCGCTGGCCAGCCTGTTGCTGGAAGGTGCGGTGCACGAGGGCGAGGCGGTGCGCGTCTCGGCCGGCATGGAGGGCCTTTCCATCAACGGGCGCGTCGAGGAGCCGGTCTAGCAGGCGCACTTCCGGCCCCTGCCGGGTGTTCCCACCGCGGGCACTCGGCAGGGGTTCCAGCCTGGCGGACGTGGCGTATGCGACACGCGGCGAGCGCTGAATTGGGGCTCTGCCCCTGGACCCCGTCGTGCGAAGCACGCTCGCGCGTGACGGGGACTTGGCCCCCAGACCCCATTTCCTAGGAGTGCGTGCAGCAGGTTCTAAGGACGACTGTCCTTAGCGGGGTTCAGGGGCAGAGCCCCTGGCCTTCTTCCCCGATAACAACGCTGTGCGCTTCTACCCCGGAACACCGCGCACGCGTCGCGAGTTGCTGGAGATAAGCAGCGGAGCAAACGCCATGACAGGGACTGCCGAAAAGACCGATCCCGAACTCTGGGAGAAGGTTAAGCACGAGGTCACCGATGGCGACAAAGGCGGCAAGCCGGGCCAGTGGTCCGCGCGCAAGGCCCAATTGGCCGTGCATGACTACAAGGCGGAAGGCGGCGGCTACAAAGGCCCGAAAAGCGACGACAACCACCTGCACCAATGGACCGAGGAGCATTGGGGCACCAAATCCGGCGAGCCGTCCGGCAAGACCGGCGAGCGCTACCTGCCGGAGAAGGCACGCGAGCATCTGAGCGACGCGGAGTATGCCAAGACCACCGCCAAGAAGCGGGCCGACACGAAAGCCGGCCGCCAGTTCTCCGCGCAGCCGGAAGAGATCGCCCGCAAGACAGCGCATGACCGCGACGGCGGCGGCCTGGCCGGCCTGTCGCGGACCGAGCTGCTGGCGCGCGCAAAGAAAGCCGGCATCTCCGGCCGGTCCCGCATGCGCAAGGCCGAGCTGGTAAAGGCGCTCGGGTAGTGGCCTCACCTGTCATGGCAGACGACGAGAAATCCGCTGCCTACACGGAATTCCACGCGCTGGTGAACATGACTCCGGCGAAGCTGCGGCAGTGGCTGCAAAGCGAGGAGAGCCTCAGCGTCGGGATGACGCCGGGTGGCGACAAGGTGACCGGGGCCGCGCAGCCGGAATCCGTGGGCCACCACATGGGCGAGCGTATCCTGGAGATACGTGCCGCGAAAAAGCCTGCGCTCACCGACGCGGATTACGCCGACATGCGCAAGGTGGTCGGCTACATAAAGCGGCACTCGGCGCAGCGTCCCGGCGGCGACGTGACGGATACGAGGTGGCGCCATTCGCTGATGAACTGGGGCCACGACCCGTTGGCCTGAGCGGAAGGAAGGCGGCTGCCGGGAAGCGCCCTCATCTGCGTTCCCACCATCGTGAGGCGCACGCGCCTGAGGCGCGAGGCGGGCGCTGCGCGGCCCGGAACGGCGGCTATCTCGCGCCCGGGTGTTCGCTCTAGAACAGCTCATGGACACGCTGGCCGCCTTACGCCTGCAGATCGAATGGGGCGCCGACGAGGCGCTGGACGACGCGCCTATCGACCGCACGGCCGCGCCCCCGCCCGCCCCTGCCCTGCCCCGGCCGATGCAGGCGGCGCCCGCCACGCGCCTGGGGCCCGCGGCACACGCCCAGGCGGTGGCCCAGGGCGCCAACACGGTCGAGGCGCTGCGCCAGGCGCTGGCCTCCTTCACCGCCTGCCCGCTGGCGGCCACGGCCACCAGCCTGGTGTTCGCGGACGGCAACCCGGCTGCCGGGCTGGTGGTGGTGGGCGAGGTGCCGGGAGCGGAGGAGGACGTAGCGGGCCTGCCGTTCCAGGGGCCGGCCGGGCAGTTGCTGGACAGGATGTTCGCCAGCATCGGCCTCTCACGCGCGGACATGTTGCTGACCACCCTGGTGCCGTGGCGCCCGCCAGGCGGCCGGCCGCCGACGGATGCCGAAGTGCACACCTGCGCGCCCTTCCTGTGGCGGCATCTGACCCTGCTGCGCCCCCGCCTGATCGTGGCCGCCGGCACGCTGCCCGCGCGCCTGCTGACCGGCAAAGGCGACACCATACGCAAGCTGCGCGGCCGGTTTGTGCCGGTGGCGGTGCCCGGCCTGCCCACGCCGATACAAACGCTGCCGATGTTCAGCCCGGCGTTGCTGCTGGCAACCCCTGCCTGCAAGCGCGAGGCCTGGGCCGACCTGCTGACGCTGAAGCGCGCCCTGACACCCCGGACGTAGCAAACGCAATGACAAGACGGGTGGCGAAAAAGATTTCGTGAACCACGCGTAAGAGGAAGATGGCGTTTACGAAGATGAAACGATACCTTTAAACCGCGGGCCGCGAAGCTGAAGCGTTCCGGTACTGCAGTGTGTGCCGGGCTTACTGGCCAGCCACTTGCCAACTCTTGCACTGCAGCGAACTACATTTGCGGTTGCGCCCGCCAGCCAAACGCTGTTAAGGGCACCGCCATGCGAGGGATCGGGTTTTCCATCTCCCGCCTGTCCACTGCCCGCGCCGTTCTGGCGGGCGCTGCCCTTCTGGCCGGAGCCGCGTGGCGGCCTGCCCAGGGATCAGGCAGCGGTGGGTTGGCGCCACAGTCTGACGATCTGGCCATGGCCGTTCCCCGGATACACCCCGGCGCCGGGACCAACGGCATTGGCTTGCCGCAGCCGCTCGCCCCCAGCGAGGCAGCCAAGATACGCCGCATCTTCGCCTTGCAGCGCGAAGGCGACCTGCCGCAGGCCGTGGCGGAGACGGCGCGGCTGGATGACGACACGCTGCTGGGCCACATACTGGCGGACCGGCTGCTGCTGCGGCCGGCCCGCGCCCGGGCGCCGGCGCTGTCGGACTGGCTCGGCCGCTACGCGGACCTGCCCGACGCTTGTGCCATCTACGCGCTGCTGCTGCGCCGCCTGCCGCCGGACGCGGCACGTCCTCCGGCGCCGGCCAACGCCACACTCGGCACCGCCGCGCGCACCGCGGGCGCGGACAGCCTGGCCGCATCGGCCGCGCGCACCGCTTTCGCCGCCGGCCACGATGCGCAGGCCGAACGGCTGGGCCGCGACGCCCTCGCCCGCAGCCAGAACCGCGACGGCCAGGCGGCCTACGTGGCCGGGCTGGCGGCCTTCCGCGCCGGCCGGCTGGAGCGGGCGGGTGGGCTGTTCGAACTCGCCTCGCTGGCGGACGGATCGGGCGCCGGCCTGCGCGCCGCCGCCGCTTTCTGGGCCGCGCGCGCCCATCTGCGCCAGGGTGAGGCCGCCACCTGGCGCCCCTGGATGATGCGCGCCGCGGCCGAGCCGCACACGCTGCATGGCATGCTGGCCCGCCGCGCCCTTGGCCTGACCGTGCCGGCCGCCCCTGCCAGCCCGATCCTGGCAGAAGCGGATCTGGAGGCCATCTCCGCGACGCCGCAAGGCCGGCGGGCCTTCGCGCTGCTGCAGGTGGGCCAGCCCGCCCGGGCAGAGGCCGAATTGCGCCTGCTCTGGCCGCAGGCCCAGTCCACGCCCGCTTTGTCCCGCGCCTTGTTCCTGGTGGCAGGGGCGGCCGGGCTGACCGACCTCGTGGCCGACCTGTCCGGGCTTGTCGATGCCAGCGAAGCCGACTTGCCGGTGCCCGTCCTGCGCCCGCGCGGCGGTTTCCGGCTGGACCCGGCGCTCGTCTACGCGGTGACGCGGGTGGAATCCAATTTCGACGGTGCGGCCGTGTCCGGGGCCGGTGCCAACGGGCTGATGCAATTGATGCCGGGCGTGGTGGACGCGGTGGGCCAGAGCGCGGGCACTCGGCCGCTCACCGATCCCGGCCAGAACCTCAGGCTCGGCCAGGCTTATCTGGCCTATCTCAGCCGGCAGGACCTGGCGGGCGACGACCTGCTGCGCGTGCTAGCCAGCTACAACGCCGGCCCTAGCGCCGTGCAGCGCTGGGCGCACATGGAAGGCCAGGATCCGCTGCTGTTCCTGGAGGCGATACCGGTGGACGAGACGCGGCATTTCCTGGAGCGCGTGCTCACCAATCTCTGGGGCTATGCCGCGCGTTTCCGGTCCTCCGCGCCCAGCCTGGACGCTCTGGCGCAGGGAGACTGGCCGCGGTTCTCTCCCGAGTTTGCGTCCGTTCGGGTGCATTAGCAGGCGAGCTTGGCCGCCGGAGGGATTTGTTGAGTCGCATCGATGAGACCATCGCGTTCGTGCCGGTGCAGATAGCGGTGCTCACCGTGTCGGATACGCGTGATTCCTCCAACGACACTTCGGGCGACACCCTGGCTGCGCGCGTCGCCGCGGCAGGCCACGTCCTGCGCGCGCGCGCGATATGCCGCGACGATGCCGATGTGATCGCCACGCATCTGCGCCGATGGGTCGAGGATCCGGAGATCGACGCCGTCATCACCACGGGCGGCACCGGCGTCACCGGCCGGGACGTGACGCCGGAAGCTTTCGACCGCGTGCTGGAAAAGCGCATCGAGGGTTTCGGCGAGTTGTTCCGCATGCTGAGCTACCAGAAGATCGGCACGTCCACGATACAGTCGCGCGCGCTGGCCGGCGTGGCGGGCGGCACCTACCTGTTCGCCTTGCCGGGCAGCACCGGCGCGGTAAAAGATGCGTGGGACGACATACTGCTCTGGCAGCTCGACATACGTCACCGGCCCTGCAACTTCGTGGAACTGATGCCGCGATTGAAGGAGCGGTGACTCCAGGCACAGTGTTGTTTTCCGCCACGGGAGAACCGCGTCCGTCCTGCCTTGTTTGGCCCTCGGCAACGAGGGATTCCGAGATGAAGCTGGCAGGCAAGATCGCCTACATAACAGGCGCCGATTCAGGCATAGGCCAGGCGACGGCGAAGTTGTTTGCGGAAGAAGGTGCGGACGTGGCCATCGGCTACCATTCCGACGAGGCGGGCGCACGCGAGACGGCAAGACTGGTGGAGACGGCAGGGCGGCGCGCGCAGATCCTGCAGGTGGATGTCAGTGACCAGAAATCGGTGGATGCGTTCTTTGCCGGTGCGGCAAAGGCAGTGGGCACGCCTGACGTGTTCGTGGCCAATGCGGGTGTAGGCATGGGCGACCCCAAGCCGGTGGCCGAGATGGACGCGCAATCGCTGGATCGCATCCTGGACACCGATCTGAAAGGTCCTCTGTTTTGTGCTAGAAGTTTCGTGCAGCTTCGGCGGGCGGCAGGCGGCGGCGGCAGGTTCGTGATCACCGGCTCCGTGGCGGGACATCTGCCCACGCCGAACAGCGCGCCCTATGGCATGGCCAAGGCCGGCGTGAACTCGCTGGTGCGTTCGCTGTCTGTGGAAGTCGCACCTGACCATATCAATGTGAACGCGATAGCACCCGGCCTGATCGCGACGCCGATGACACAGAAGCGGCTGGACGATCCGGCCGCACGCGAGAAGAGCATGGCGGCGATCCCGTGGAAGCGTCCGGGCAGGCCTGAGGAGATTGCCGGACTGGCGCTGTTCCTGGCAGCCGAATCCGGCGACTACGTGACCGGGCAGACATGGACGATGGATGGCGGGCTCACCATGCATTGGGGCGGAGCGTAGGGTTGGCGCCGCGCAAGCTGCGCGGCAGCAGCCCTGAGCCTTGTTCCAGACCACGCCTTGCATTCCGCCTTTCAGAGGAGACGCCGACATGGCGCAGCAGATAGAAGTCGATCCCCACGCCGTCACCGGCTCGGATGCCGGCGAAGGCGTGATCGAGATCGCGCCTGACCTGGCTTACCGGCGGGTGGGTATCGTCAACATCATCCTTGCAGGCGCGCCTGGCGGAGAATTCGTGCTGGTGGATGCGGGGATGCCCGGCACGCGCAACGTGGTGCAGCATGCGGTGGAGGCGCGCTACGGAAAAGGCGCGCGGCCATCTGCCATCATTCTGACGCACGGCCATTTCGATCACGTGGGCGCGCTGGAAACGCTGGCAGCGGAATGGGACGTGCCGGTCTACGCGCACGCGCTGGAGCATCCGTATCTGAACGGCACGTCCAGCTATCCGCCGCCCGATCCCAAGGTGGGTGGCGGCATCATGTCGGTGGTCTCGCCGCTGTTTCCGCGTAGCCCGGTCGATGTGAAACGCCGGCTGCATGCCCTGCCGGAAGACGGCAGCGTGCCGGGCATGCCCGGCTGGACCTGGCTGCACACGCCGGGGCACGCGGTGGGACATGTGTCGTTCTGGCGGCAGTCCGACCGGGCGATGATTGCCGGCGATGCGTTCGTGACCACGGCGCAGGAATCACTGTATTCCGCCATCACGCAGGAACCGGAGCTGCACGGACCGCCGATGTACCTCACGCCCGATTGGCACGCGGCCCGGGTCTCGGTGGAGAAGCTCGCCGCGTTGCAGCCGTTTCTGGCGGTGACCGGGCACGGCCGCGCCATGGCCGGGCCGGCGCTGACGGAGGCGCTCGACCGCCTGGCACGCGATTTCGAACAGGTCGCGGTGCCGAAATTCGGGTCCTACGTGGCCGCGCCGGCGACGGCGAAGGACGGCACGGCCTACCGCTAGCCCGCGCTCCTCGCCGGGCCGATCTCGGTTCTCATTTTGTTCTTGACACGAGGTGGTAAAACCGTAAATTTCGCCTGGAACGAAGCGAGAACCCCATGTACGTCGCCCCCATTCACGTAGCCGGCCGCAAGCAGGGTCAGGGACAGCCCGCCGGCCAGCAGATGACCAACGCGCGCCTGTCCGGCTCGCTGCGCGGGCGGGGCGCTTCGTCCAACCCGGCAAACCGGTACGAGACGGGGGTGCTGGAGCCGTTCGACGATGGCTGGGAGACGCTGGAAGCCCTCGCCGACCTGCCGCCGCTGCCCACCACGCTGACGCGTGACACCAGCCGGTCGGCGATCTCCTGGAACACCTCGCCTGATATCGGCTTCGACCGTGCGGTGAACCCCTATCGCGGCTGCGAGCACGGCTGCGTCTACTGCTATGCCCGGCCTACGCACGCCTATCTCGGCTACTCGCCCGGCCTGGATTTCGAGACCAAGCTGGTGTTCAAGCCCGATGTGGGCGCGCTGCTGGAGCGCGAGCTCCGCCGGCCGGGCTACGAATGCAAGCCGATCGCACTCGGCTCCAACACCGATCCTTACCAGCCGGTGGAACGCACCCTGCGCCTGACCCGGACGGTGCTCGAAGTGCTCGAGCGCTACGGCCACCCCGTCAGTATCGTCACCAAATCGGCCGGCGTGCTGCGCGACATCGACATACTGCAACGCATGGCGGCGCGCGGGCTGGTGCGCGTCTATCTGTCCGTCACCACGCTGGACGCCACCCTGGCGCGCCGCATGGAGCCGCGGGCCGCGACCCCGGAGCGGCGCCTGGCCGCGATTACCGCGCTGAGCCAGGCCGGCGTGCCGGCGGCCGTTTTGGCGGCGCCGATGATCCCCGGCCTGAACGACGCCGAGCTGGAACGCATACTGGAGCGCGCCTCGCGTGCCGGCGCCCGCTTTGCGGGCTACGTGCTGCTGCGCCTGCCGCTTGAGCTGCGGGAGATGTTCGAGACCTGGCTGGGCGAGCACTACCCGGACCGCGCACGCCACGTGCTGAGCCTGGTACGTGACACCCGTGCCGGCGCGCTGAACGACAGCAAGTTCCACGCGCGCTTCACCGGCCAGGGGCCGTATGCCGAGCTGCTGGGGCAGCGCTTCGCACGCGCGGCACGGCAATGGGGGTTCGAGGACCGGACGGCGCTGGAGACCAGGCATTTCTGCGTGCCTTCGATTGGGGAGAAGGTCGAGGCGCCGCAACTTTCATTGTTCTGACACGGAAGAAAGCAAGCGGCTCGTTCTTGAAGAGAGGAGCCAAAAAACTTCCAAAATTGGGCGCGCGTTGTTCTGCGGTCCGCGACAGGGCGGATCAAAGCTTTTGCTCTACTTCGAATACGAAGAGCTCGCTTCCTCTTCGTATCTTTCATCCCATTGACCCCGGACGCCCCGCAAACCATTGTGGGCCCGTAGCCAAAAGCGGGGCCAAGGTTTGCTCGATCGCCGCTGTCTCACCGTGCTCGCCGTCCTCCTTGCCCCGCCCGCCATGGCACAGCCGGACAAGGGGCCGCCCGCGGTAGGCGTGGTGCATGCCGCGCGCATGCCCATCACCGAGACGAACGAGTTCATCGGCCGGGTCCAGTCCGTAAGCCGCGTGGCGCTGGTCGCCCGGGTGACCGCGTTCCTGGACCGCCGGCTGTTTACGGAGGGCACCGAAGTCAGGCAGGGCGACATGCTCTACGAGCTTGAGGAAGGCCCATTTCAGGCGGATTTCATGGCCAAGCAGGCCGCCCTGGAGCAGCAGAACGCGCTGCTGCTGAACGCCAACCAGACGCTGAACCGGCAGCAGGCGCTGCTACACACGCCGGCGGGCCAGCAATCCAACGTCGATAGCGCCATCGCCCAGCAGCGCAGCGAAGCCGCCCAGGTGCTGGCCGCGCAGGCGAACCTGGCCACGTCCAAGATCAACCTGGACTACACCCGCATCAAGGCGCCGATCGACGGGCGGATCACCCGCACGAACGTGACGGAGGGCAACGTGGTGGGCCCAACCAGCGGCACCCTGGCCACAATCGTCAGCCAGGACCCCATGTATGTGCTGTTCCCCGTCTCCTCGCGCACCGCGCTGGAACTGCGGCAGCGCTACGCCGGACAGGGCGGGCTGGCGGCCGTGCGCGTGCAGCTTCGCCTGCCCGACGGCCAGATGTATGCGCAGTCCGGCAAGCTGGACTACGTCGATCCCACCATCTCCACCTCGACGGACACGCTGACCGCGCGCGCCGTCATGCCGAACCCGCTGATCGGCATCTCAGGCCCCGAAGGCGCCGGGCCGAAGAGCACTGAGCGCGAGTTGATAGACGGCGAGTTCGTCCAGGTCCTGGTCCAGGGTGTCACGCCTATCGAGGTGCTGGGCGTGCCGCGCGCGGCCATCCTGTCAGACCAGCAGGGCGACTATGTCTATACGGTGGACGCGCAGAACCACGCGCAGCAGACCCGGGTCCAGCTCGGCCAATCGACACCCGCCGTGGCGGCGGTGACGAGCGGGCTGAAAGAGGGCGAGACGGTGATCTCCGAAGGCATACAGCGCGTGCGGCCGGGCATACTCGTGGTGCCAGGGCCGGCTAGCGCGGCGCCGAAGGTGGCGCAGTGAAGCAAGAAAGGCCTTCTTTTTTGGAAAAAAGAAGCAAAAAACTTTTGCTCCGCTGTCGCGCCGTGTTTCAGCAGCTGCCGACAGGGAGCAAAAGTTTTCTGGTTCTTTTCTTTAAAAAAGAACTGCTTCCTTCCTCATGATTTCCGCCGTCTTCGTTGATCGCCCGCGCCTGGCGATCGTCATCGCCATCGTCATCACCATCGCCGGCCTGATCTCGCTCACACGCATTCCGGTGGCGCAGTTCCCGGACATAGTGCCGCCGCAGGTGCAGGTTACCGCCACCTATCCCGGCGCCTCCGCCGCGGACGTGGAAGCCTCCGTCGCCCAGCCGATCGAGGCGCGCGTCGTGGGCGTGGACAAGATGCTCTACATGAAGAGCACCAACGCCAATGACGGCACCTACAACCTTACCGTCAGCTTCGCACTCGGCACGGACCCGGACATCAACACCGTCAACGTCAACAACCGCGTGCAGACTGCATTGGCGGAGTTGCCGGCCGCGGTGCAGGCGGAAGGCCTGGTGGTGCAGAAAGCCAGCAGCGCCATCCTGGAATTTGTCAATTTTTACAGCGCCTCCGGAAAGCAGGACACGCTGTTCATCACCAACTTCGTCACCATCAGCGTGCTGGACGAGATTTCACGCATCAACGGCGTGGGCGACGCCTCGCTGTTCAGCCAGCAGAAATACTCGATGCGCATCTGGTTCGACAACCAGCGGCTCACCAACCTGAACCTCACCCCGGCCGACGTGGTCAACGCCATCGAGGCGCAGAACGTGGTGGCCCCGGTGGGCCGCATCGGCGCGCGGCCGGCCACCGCGGACGTGCAGTTCCAGCTCAACGTGCAGACGCAGGGCCGCCTGACCACGCCCAAGCAGTTCGCCGACATCGTGCTGCGCGCCAACCCGGACGGTTCGCTGCTGCGGGTGGGTGACGTGGCGCGGGTCGAGCTCGGCGCGCAGAACGTGGACAGCGAAAGCCGGCTGGACGGCAACCCGTCGGTCGCGATGAAGATAAGCCTGGCGCCTGGGGCCAACGCGGTGGCCACCGCCAGGCTGGTGAACGCCAAGCTCGCCGCCCTGCGCGCCCGCTTTCCCGCCGGCCTGGACTACCAGGTGACGTGGAACTCCACGCTGTTCGTCAACGACACGATAACCGAGGTGCTGAAGACGCTGGGCGAAGCCTTCGTGCTCGTCGTCATCGTGGTGTTCCTATTCCTCGGCAATCTGCGCGCCACCATCATCCCGGTGATCGCCGTACCGGTCAGCTTGATCGGCGCCTTCGCCGTGCTGTTCGCGCTGGGCTTCACCGAGAACACCGTCACCCTGCTCGCCATGGTGCTGGCGATCGGCATCGTCGTCGACGACGCGATCGTGGTGGTGGAGAACGTCGAGCGCGTGCTGGAAGAACATCCCGAATGGCACCCCCGTGACGCGGTGAAGGAGGCGATGCGGCAGATCACCGCGCCGATCATCGCCATCACGCTGGTGCTGCTGTCGGTGTTTGTGCCGATCGGCTTCATTCCCGGCATCTCCGGCGTGCTGTTCAAGCAATTCGCGGTGACCATCAGCGCGGCGATGCTGATATCGGCGCTGAACGCGCTGACGCTCTCGCCCGCCTTGTGCGGCCTGTTCCTGCGCCACCGGCCGCGCCAGGAACGCGGCATACTGGCGCGTGTCCTGCGCGGCATAGACAACGCGCGCGATGGCTACACCTCGGTCGTGCGCCGGCTGCTGCGCCGCTCCGTCCTGGCGGTGGTGGCGGTCGCCGTCTGCGGCGCCTGCATCTTCGGCCTGTCCACCATCACGCCCTCCGGCTTCCTGCCAAGCGAGGACCAGGGCGGCTTCTTCGTCTCCATCCAGTTGCCGGACGGCGCGTCGGTGGCGCGCACCAGCGCGGTGGTGCGCCAGGTGGAGACCAACATCGGCAAGATGGCGGGCGTGGCGGACACCTTCGCCATCATCGGCTTCTCCATCCTGGACAACGCGCAGGAGCCCAATAGCGGGTTCATGTTCATCCGCCTGAAGCCGTTCGCCAGCCGCACCACCGCGCAGACGCAGATCACGTCGATGATCGGCCAGGTGTTCGGCATGGCGGCCGGCATACGGTCGGCCAATGTGCTGGCGTTCAACCTGCCGCCGATCATCGGCCTGGGCACCGCGGGCGGCTTCGAATACCAGCTCGACGCGCTTGAGGGACAGGACCCGGCGGAGCTGAACAGCACGCTGTCCGGCCTGCTGAGCGCGGTGCACGCGGACCACCGGCTGGGCCAGGTGTTCAGCACGTTCACTGCCAGCAACCCGTCGCTGTTCCTGGACATAGACCGCGAGAAGGCGCAGGCGCTGGGCCTGAACATGTCGGACGTGTTCGCTGCCCTGCAGGCCACGCTGGGCGGCATCTACATCAACGACTTCAACCTGTACGGCCGCGTCTGGCAGGTGAACATCCAGGGCGAGGCGTATGACCGCAGCGACATTCCGGCGCTGTGGCAGATCTACGTGCGCAACCGTAACAACCAGATGGTGCCGCTGCGTTCCATTGCGGACGTGCGCATAAAGCTCGGGCCGCAGGTGCTCAACCGCTACAACAACTACCGCTCCGTCACCATCAACGGCTCGCCCGCCCCGGGCGCCTCCTCCGGCCAGTCCATCGCGGCCATGGCGGACGTCTCCGCCCACACGCTGCCGGCCGGCTACGCGTATGAATGGACGGGCACGGCCTATCAGGAAGTGGCCGCGGCCGGGCAGACCGGCACAATCCTGGCGCTGGCTGTACTGTTCGCCTATTTGTTCCTGGTCGGCCTGTATGAAAGTTGGGTGATACCGATACCCGTGCTGCTGTCGGTGGCAGTGGGCGTGCTGGGCTCCTTTACCGGCATCGCGCTGGCCGGCCTGGCGCTGGACCTGTACGCGCAGATCGGCCTGGTCGTGCTCATCGCGCTGGCGGCCAAGAACGGCATCCTGATCGTGGAATTCGCCAAGGACCAGCGCGAGCGCGGCGTGCCGATCGCGGAGGCCGCCGCAATGGGCGCGCAGATGCGGTTCCGCGCGGTGATGATGACGTCGGTGGCCTTCGTGCTCGGGCTGGTGCCGCTGGTGATCGCCACGGGCGCCGCGGAGATCAGCCGGCGGGACGTGGGAACACCGGTCTTCGCCGGAATGCTCGCGGCCAGCACGCTTGGAATTTTCCTCATTCCGATGCTCTATGTCACGTTCCAGACTGGACGCGAGCGGGTGAAGGCCCGGTTCGCCCCAAATCGGGCTGGCAAGGCCGGGGAAGACGTGCACACATCCCCGCCACCGCGTTAAGCAACCTGGAAGCAACCGGGAACGTCAGCACAGCAGGCGATCAGGAGCGAACGATGTCAGCATCAGCCACCATGGAAGCCTCCCAGAAAGCGGGCGACATCGACCTGCTCTGCATCAACACCATGCGCACGCTGGCCATGGACGCCGTGCAAAAGGCAAATTCCGGACATCCCGGCACGCCGATGGCGCTGGCCCCGGTCGCTTACAACCTGTGGCAGAACTATTTGAGCTTCGATCCGGCCGACGCGAACTGGCCGAACCGGGACCGCTTCGTGCTGTCCGTCGGCCACGCGTCCATGCTGCTGTACTCGCTGATCCACCTGACCGGCGTGCGCGCCGTCAACGAGCACGAGGACCGCAACGCGCCGGCGCTCACGATCGAGGATTTAAAGAAGTTCCGCCAGCTGGACAGCAAGACGCCGGGCCATCCGGAATACCGCATGACCTCCGGGGTGGAGACCACCACCGGCCCGCTCGGCCAGGGCTGCGGCAATTCGGTGGGGCTTGCCATGGCGCAGCGTTTCCTGGCGCAGCGCTTCAACAAGCCGGGCTACGAGCTGTTCACCCACCATGTCTGGGTGCTGGCAGGCGATGGCGACATGATGGAAGGCATAAGCTCGGAGGCCGCGTCGACCGCGGGCCACCTCAAGCTTGGCAACCTCACCTGGATCTATGACAGCAATCACATCACCATCGAGGGCGGCACGGACCTGGCGTTCGACGAGGATGTGGTGGCCCGCTTCGCCGCCTATGGCTGGGACGTGCAGCACGTGGACGACGCCAACGACCTGGCCGCCATGGGCCGCGCGCTGGAGCATGCGAAATCGGTCACCGACCGGCCGAGCTTCATCCGCGTGACCAGCGTGATCGGCTACGGCGCGCCGAAAAAGGCCGGCACCAACAAGGCGCATGGCGAGCCGCTGGGCGAGGAGGAGATACGCGGCGCCAAGCGCGCGTATGGCTGGCCGGAGGACAGCTCCTTCCTGGTGCCGGACGGCGTGTACGAGCATTTCTCCGCCGGCATAGGCAAGCGCGGCGCAAACCAGCGCGCCGCCTGGATGAAGCTGATCGACGGCTACAAGCGCGACTATCCGGAGCTGGCCGCCGAGCTGGAGCACATGAACCAGCACACGCTGCCCGAGGGCTGGGACCGCGACATCCCCAGCTTCCCGGCTGACGCCAAGGGCGTGGCCTCGCGCGACTCCTCGCAGAAAGTGCTCAACGCCGTGGCCGCGCGTATCCCGTGGATGATCGGCGGTGCGGCGGACCTCGCCCCCTCCACCAAGAGCAACCTGACATTCGCCGGTGCCGAAAGCTTCGAGGCCGACAATTACGGCGGCCGCAACCTGCATTTCGGCATACGCGAACACGCCATGGGCAGCATCTGCAACGGCCTGGCGCTCTCCGCCCTGCGCTCCTACGGCAGCGGCTTCCTGATCTTCTCGGACTATATGAAGCCGCCGATACGCCTCTCGGCGATCATGGAATTGCCGGTGGTCTACATCTTCACCCATGACAGCATCGGCGTGGGTGAGGACGGGCCGACGCACCAGCCGATCGAGCAGCTCGTCTCGCTGCGCTCCATCCCGGGCATGCGCGTCATCCGCCCGGCCGACGCCAACGAGGTGGCCGAGGCGTGGCGCCACATCGTCACGCTGAAGGAGCACCCGGCCTGCCTGATACTCTCCCGCCAGCCGCTGCCCACGCTGGACCGCGAGAAATACGCCCCGGCCGCCGGGCTGAAGCACGGCGCCTATGTGCTGGCGGACCCGCCGCAGGGCGGCGAGCCCGAAGTGATCCTGATGGCCACCGGCAGCGAGGTGAACCTCGTGGTCGGCGCCTACGAGACGCTGACGAAAGAGGGCATACGCGTCCGTGTCGTCAGCTTCCCGAGCTGGGAGATGTTCGAGGACCAGTCGCCCGAGTATAAGAACAGCGTGCTGCCGCCGCACATCACCGCCCGTGTCTCCGTGGAGCAGGCCTCCACGATGGGGTGGGACCGCTATGTCGGGCTGAAAGGTGCGACAATCGGCATGCATAGTTTCGGTGCTTCGGCACCGATGGCCGCGCTGCAGAAGAAGTTCGGCTTCACCCCTGATGCGGTGGCGGAGGCTGCGCGCAAGCAGGCCGGGCGCGGGTAGGAAGGCAAGCGAGCGGCTCTTCTCCGGCGAGAAGGGCCAAAACTTCCCGGTCGGCGGCTGATGCGTCAACGGCCGACATTTTACAGGAGACCATTGCCATGGACACGGTCGTCAATACGCCGACGCAGACCTCGGCCAATCCGGTCAAGCAGCTTCTGGGCGAGGGCCAGTCGCCCTGGCTGGACTTCATCCGCCGCAGCTTCATCGCCGATGGCAGCCTGCAGAAGCTCGTCGAGTCCGACGGGCTGGGCGGCGTCACCTCCAACCCGTCGATCTTCGAAAAGGCGATGGGCTCCGGCAACGACTACGATGCCGAGTTCAAGACCCTGGCCCTGGGCGGCCTGAAGGACGCCCAGGAGATCTACGAGACGATGGCGGTGGCCGACATACAGGCGGTGGCCGCGGTGCTGCATCCGGTGTTCGAGCGCACGAAGGGCCTGGACGGCTTCGTCAGCCTGGAAGTCTCGCCCTATCTGGCGTTGCGCGAGGAGGACACCGTCACCGAGGCGCGCCGGCTGCACAAATGGGTGGACCGGCCGAACCTGATGGTAAAGGTGCCCGGCACGCCGGAATGCGTGCCGGCGATACGCACGCTGATCTCCGAGGGGATCAACATCAACGTCACGCTGCTGTTCTCCAACGACGCCTACAAGGCGGTGGCGGAAGCCTACATCGCCGGGCTGGAGGACCGTCACGCCAAGGGCCTCGACATCAGCCGCATTTCCAGCGTGGCCAGCTTCTTCGTCAGCCGCATCGACGCACAGATTGACAAGAAGATCGACGAGCGCGTGGCCGCCGGCGACCCCGAAGCCGACGCCTTGAAAAAGCTGCGTGGCAAAGTTGCGATCGCCAACGCGAAGATGGCTTACGTGCTCTACACGGAAATGGTGGCCACCGACCGCTGGCGGAAGCTGGCGGCAGCCGGCGCCAATCCGCAACGCCTGCTCTGGGCCAGCACCGGCGTGAAGGACAAGGCGTATAGCGACGTGCTGTATGTCGAGGAACTGATAGGCCGCGACACGGTCGATACGATCCCGCCGGCGACGATGGATGCGTTCCGCGACCACGGCCACGTGCGCCCGTCGCTGACCGAGAACCTGGATGACGCGCGCCACGTGATGGCCGAAGTCGAACGCCTGAAGCTCGATCTGCCTGGCGTGACCAAGCATCTTGTGGAAGACGGCGTGCGACTGTTCGCCGACGCCGCGGACGCGCTGCTTCTGGCGGTGGCCAAGAAGCGCGCGACGCTGCTGGGCAGCAACGTGGCCTCGCTGCATTACAGCCTGCCGGACGCGCTGGACCGCGCGGTGGATGCCAGGCTGGAGGCGTGGCGCAAGGACGGCACGGTGCGCAAGGTCTGGGCGCGCGACGCCTCCGTGTGGACCGGCGGCCCGGAGGCCAAGTGGCTTGCCTGGCTGGATATCGTGGCCGAGCGGCTGGAGCACGCCGACGAATTGGAAGCGTTCCAGAAGGACGTGCAGGCGGCCGGCTTCCAGCATGTGCTGCTGCTCGGCATGGGCGGATCCAGCCTTGGGCCGGAAGTGTTCGGGCGCACATTCGGCAAGCGCGCCGGCTGGCCCGAGCTGCACGTGCTGGACAGCACGGACCCGCAGCAGATCAAGACGTTCGAGAACGCGGTCGATCTGACAAAGACGCTGTGCATCGTCTCCAGCAAGTCCGGCGGAACGCTGGAGCCGAACATCCTGAAAGCCTATTTCTGGGACAGGATGAAGGCGGCGGTAGGTGCCGAGCGCGCCGGCCAGCATTTCGTGGCGATCACCGATCCCGGCAGCCACATGCAAAAAGTGGCTGAGGGCGACGGTTTCCGGAAGATTTTCTACGGCAACCCCGGCATCGGCGGGCGCTACTCGGTGCTGTCCAATTTCGGCATGGTGCCGGCGGCGGCCATCGGCATAGACGTGCGCGCCTTCCTGAAATCCACCCAGACGATCGTGCAGGCCTGTTCGGCCGGGACGCCGCCTGCCGCCAACCCGGGCGTGGTGCTGGGCGCCATCATGGGCGAGTGCCAGCGCGCGGGCCACGACAAGGTGACGATCATCGCCTCGCCCGGCATCGCCGACCTGGGCGCCTGGCTGGAACAGCTGATCGCGGAGAGCACCGGCAAGCTGGGCCGCGGCCTGGTGCCGATCGATAACGAGACGCTGGCCGCACCGGACACTTACGGCCAGGACAGGCTGTTCGCCTATCTGCACGCCGACGACCGCGCCGACGCCACGCAGGACAGCGCGGTGACCGCTCTGGAAAAGGCAGGTCACCCGGTAGTGCGCGTGGCCATCAACGGCCACCAGGAGATCGGGCAGCAATTCTTCCTGTGGGAGTTCGCGACCGCGGTGGCCGGCAGCATCATCGAGATCGACCCGTTCGACCAGCCCGACGTGGAGGCCAGCAAGGTCAAGACGCGCGAGCTGACCGATGCGGTCACCAAGACCGGCAAGCTGCCGGACGAGACGCCGTTCGCCACGTTCGGCGAAGTGCGCCTGTTCGCAGACGAGAAGAACGCGGCCGCGCTGAAGGGTGACAGCCTGGTGGACGTGCTGCGCGCGCAATTCAAGCGCGCGCATGCCGGCGACTATGTGGGCGTGCTGGCTTATGTGGAGCGCAGCCCGGAGACGATCGCGCTATTGCAGAAACTGCGGCTGCTGATCAGAGACCGCACGCATCTGGCGGTGGCCGCCGAGTTCGGGCCGCGCTTCCTGCACTCCACCGGGCAGGCCTACAAAGGCGGGCCGAACAGCGGCGTGTTCCTGCAGATCACCGCGGACGACCGCGCGGACCTGGCCGTGCCCGGCGAGACTTACACGTTCAGCACGGTGAAGGCGGCGCAGGCGCGCGGCGATTTCGGCGTGCTGGCGGAGCGTGACCGCCGCGCCCTGCGGGTGCATCTGGGACCGGATGTGCAAGCCGGCCTGTCCGCGCTGACGCAAGCCGTGGAACAGGCACTGTCCTAGCGCGGCAGGCGGGGCACACGGCCCGCCCGCTCCCCCGCCCCGAATGCCGGGCGCGGGACGCGGGGCAGCGATCCACGGCCTGATTTTCTTGGAGGAATACACATGCAATTAGGCGTAATCGGCCTGGGCCGGATGGGCGGCAACATAAGCGTGCGCCTGATGCGGGCGGGCCATCATTGCGTGGTGTACGACCACAGCCCGGACGCGGTGGCCCGTGTGTCCGGCGAGGGTGCCGTGGGTGCGAAGGACCTGGCGGACCTGCTGCGCGGGCTGGAGAAGCCGCGTGCGGTGTGGGTGATGCTGCCCGCAGGCCAGATCACCGAGGACACCATCGCCACCCTGGCCGAGCACATGGAGGCCGGCGACACCATCATCGACGGCGGCAACACCTTCTACAAGGACGACATACGCCGTGCCGCCAAGCTGCGGGAGCGCGGCATCGACTACGTGGACGTGGGGACCTCCGGTGGCGTCTGGGGCCTGGAGCGCGGCTACTGCATGATGATCGGCGGACCCGACGAAGTGGTGCGCCGGCTGGATCCGATCTTCGCCACGCTGGCGCCCGGCATGGGCGACATCGGCCGCACCAAGGAGCGCAAAGGTGGCGATCCGCGCCCCGAGCAGGGCTACATGTATTGCGGTCCAGCCGGATCGGGGCATTTCGTGAAGATGGTGCATAACGGCATCGAATACGGAATGATGCAGGCCTACGCGGAAGGGTTCGACGTGCTGCAGGGCAAGGCGTCCACCGATTTGGCGGAGGACCAGCGCTTCACGCTGAACCTGCCGGACATCGCCGAAGTCTGGCGCCGCGGCAGCGTGGTCTCCTCCTGGCTGCTGGACCTCACCGCCTCGGCGCTCGCGGACAGCCCCACGCTGGACGAATTCACCGGCCATGTCAGCGATTCCGGCGAAGGGCGCTGGACGGTGGAGGCGGCGATCGAGGAGGCGGTGCCTGTCCCGGTTCTGTCCACGTCCCTGTTCGCGCGCTTCCGCTCGCGCTCGGGCAACACGTTCGGCGAAAAACTGCTGAGCGCCATGCGCAACAAGTTCGGCGGCCACGTGGAACCGCATTAGAGCGTAGGCGGCCCGCGGGCCGCCTACAGGGAGCAAAAGTTTTTTGGTTCTTTTTTCCAAAAAAGAACCGCTTCCTTTCTTCCTGTTTCAGGATCGCGCACATGGACCAGCAAAGCGCCCACCCAGGCTTGAGCGACCCGGCCACGCTGTCCAAGGCGACCCAGGCACCCGCCTGCACCTTCGTCATTTTCGGCGCCGGCGGAGACCTCACGCGCCGTCTGCTGATGCCGGCGCTGTACAACTTACGGCTGGCCGGGCTGCTGAATGACGGTTTCCGTATCATCGGCGTGGACGTGCGCGAGATGGACGACGCGGCGTTCCGTGACCATCTCGGCGAGGCGATGACGCATTTCGTCACCGAGCGGCGTGGCGACAGTACTGCCAAGCTGGACCAGGAGTCCTGGGACTGGATGAGCGAGCGGCTCAGCTACCTGTCAGGCGATTTCGCCAATCCGGAGACGTTTGCGCGGCTGGGCCAGTCGATCTCCGGCAACGTGGTATTCTACTGCGCCACCGCGGCACGCTTCTTCGACCAGCTCGCCCAACAGCTCTCGCGCGCCGGCCTGCTGCAGGAAGCGGACGGCGCGTTCCGCCGCATGGTGGTGGAGAAGCCGTTCGGCCACGACCTGGCGAGCGCGCGCGCGCTGAACGCCGCCCTGCTCTCCGTCATGCAGGAAAGCCAGATCTACCGGATCGACCACTATCTGGGAAAGGAGACGGTGCAGAACATCATGGCGCTGCGTTTTTCCAACGGCATATTCGAGCCGATCTGGAAGCGCGACAACATCGACCACGTGCAGATCACCGTGGCCGAGACGGTGGGCGTGGAGCGCCGCGGCAAGTTCTACGAAGGCACCGGGGCGCTGCGCGACATGGTGCCGAACCACATCTTCCAGCTGCTCTCCATGGTGGCGATGGAAGCGCCCACCTCGTTCGATGCGGATGCGGTACGTTCGGAAAAGGCCAAGGTGATACAGGCGATACACCCGCTGGCCGGCCGTGCCGCGATACATGACGTGGTGCGCGGCCAATACCGCACCGGCCATTACGGCACGGAGCAGGTGCCAGGCTACCGGCAGGAGCCGGATGTGGACCCGCTGTCCAGCACGGAGACCTACATCGCCATGAAGCTGGCGATCGACAATTGGCGCTGGGCCGGCGTGCCGTTCTACATACGCACCGGCAAGCGCATGGCGCGCCGCTGCACCGAAGTGTCCATACATTTCAAGCAGGCGCCGTTCGCGCTGTTCCGGGACACGCCGGTAAACAAGCTGACGCCGAACATCATGTTCCTGCACATACAGCCGACCGAGGGTGTGACGCTGCAGTTCAGCGCCAAATTGCCCGGGCCGCGCGTGAAGCTCGGCGGCGTCAGCATGAACTTCAACTACGCGGACTACTTCCACGAAGGCCCGAGCACCGGCTACGAAACCCTGCTCTACGATTGCTTGGTGGGCGACGCCACACTGTTCCAGCGCGCGGACAACGTGGAAGCCGGCTGGTCCATCGTGCAGCCGGCGCTGGACGCGTGGGAGGCCGGGCACATACACGTCCATCCCTACGCCGCGGGCAGCCAGGGGCCGGACGAGTCCGCCGAGATGCTGCATCGGGACCACCGCAGCTGGATTTCCTGCTGACATGATACGCCTGCTGGTCTCCGACATAGACGGCACGCTGGTCACACGCGACAAGGAGCTGACGCCGCCGGTGCGCGCCGCGGCCGAAATCCTCGTCCAGCACGGCGTCAAGCTGGTGCTCGTCAGCAGCAGGCCGCCCCAGGGCGTGGCCATCTTCGCCGACGCGCTGGGACTGTCCACGCCGCGCGCGGCGTTCAACGGCGGCGTGTTTACCACGCAATCGGGCGAGGTGCTGCGGGCCGAGCTGCTGGCGGAGGATGCCGCGCACGAAGCGCTGGACTATCTGCGCGCGCAGGGCATCACGCCGTGGCTGTTCACCACGGACGAATGGCTGCTGACCGACCCTGATGGCGACTACGTGAGCTGGGAACAGCGCACCGTGCGCATGGAACATCACGTGGTCCGCGATCTGGGCGAGCATGCCAGCCGCGCCGGCAAGATCATGGCGGCGTCGAAGGATTTCGCCAAACTGCGGGCTTGCGAGGCGGAGCTGCAGCGCCGGCTGGACAAGCGCGCCGCGGTGCACCGCAGCCAGGATTACTACCTGGACATCACCAACCCGCGCGCCAACAAGGGCGAGGCGGTGCGCGAAGCCGCGCGCCTGCTGGGCGTGAACCTGGCGGAGACTGCCTGCATCGGCGACATGCATAACGACCTGCCGATGTTCGACGTGGCAGCCTACAAGATCGCCATGGGCAACGCGCCGGCGGACATGCAGGCGCGCGCGGATTACGTGTCCGTCAGCAACCAGGACAGCGGCTGGGCGAAGGCCGTGCAGGACTTCATCCTGCCGCACAACGCAAAGGGCTAGATCATGGCAGGCATAAAACTGCTGCTGGCGGACGTGGACGGCACGCTGGTCACCAAGGAGAAGCATCTGACCGAGCGCGCGATCGCCGCCGTCGGCAAGCTGCGCGAACACGGCATAAAGTTCGCCATCACCAGCGGCCGTCCGCCGCGCGGCATGCAGATGCTGGTGGGCCCGCTGGCCATAGACACGCCGCTGGCCGGCTTCAACGGCGGCATGTGGGTGAACCCGGACCTCTCGCCGATCGCCGCGCGCACGCTGCCGCGCGATGTGGCCGACCGCACAATGAAGCTGCTGCAGGATGGCGGCCTGGACGCATGGGTGTACACCGGCGAGGCCTGGTTCGTGCACGACAAGGACGCGCCGCACGTGGCGCGCGAGGCCTGGACGGTGAAGTTCGAGCCCACGGTGACCGCCGACTTCAACGACGCGCTGGACCGCGCGGTGAAGATCGTGGGCGTGACGGACGATGCAGAGCGCGCCGAGCGGGTGGAACGCGAGGTGCAAGAGGCCCTGGGCGCCACCGCGTCGGCCGCCCGCTCGCAACCCTATTACCTGGACGTGACGCACCCGGACGCCAACAAAGGGTATGCGATCGGCTTCCTGGCCCAACGGCTGGGTCTGCAGACCAGCGAAATCGCCACCATTGGCGACCAGCCGAACGACGTGCTGATGTTCAAGAAAAGCGGCCTGTCCATCGCCATGGGCAACGCCAGTGACGCGGTGAAAAAGCAGGCCAACGAAGTCACCACGTCCAGCGAGGACGAGGGATTCGCCCGCGCAGTCGAACGTTTCATCCTGGGGACAGCGAATGCCTGAGCGCGCCATCGTCACCCTGCCCGACCCGGACGCGCTGGCCCGCCACGTGGCGGACTGGCTGACCGGCCTGGCCACGGCCGCGCCCGGCCGGTTCTCCATCGCCCTGTCCGGCGGGTCCACGCCGAAGCGCCTGTTCGAGATACTGGCCGAGCCCGCGCGTGCCGCCCGCTTCCCCTGGACGCGCACGCATCTGTTCTGGGGCGACGAGCGCTTCGTTCCCTACGACCACCCTGACAGCAACTACCGCATGACGCGGCTGGCGCTGCTGGACCACGTGGCGATCCCGCCCGACAACATCCACCCGATGCCCATCAGCGGTGACCCCGCCCAGGCCGCGCGCGACTATCAGGCGACCCTGCAGGCCTATTACCAGGCCGAATCCCTGGACATGACGCGGCCGCTGTTCGACGTGGTGCTGCTCGGCCTGGGCGAGAACGGCCACACGGCCTCGCTCTTCCCCGGCACCAATTCCCTGGACGAGACGCTGGCCTGGGTGACGCCGGTGACCGAGAACGTGCCGCAGCCGCGCCTGACGCTGACTTATCCGGCGATCGCCTGCAGCAGATACGCGGCCTTCCTGGTGGCAGGCGCGGGCAAGGCCAGCGTGCTACGCCTGGTGCTGGACGGCGACAGGACGCAGCCGGCGGCGCGTGTCACGTCCGCGGGGCAGGTGATCTGGTTTACGGATGCGGCGGCGGTGAAGTAAGGCAAGGCCTTCTTTTTTGAAAAAAAGAAGCAAAAAACTTTTGCTCCCCCCGACGCTGCCGATGCCTCGCACTGTTCGGATAAAACCGGCTGATGCAGATGCGGGGAGATAAAAGTTTTTTGGTTCTTTTTTTCAAAAAAGAACTGCTTCCTTTCTTCCTTTCAGGTGCCCCATGCCCTCACGCGACGACCTGAAACGAGACGCCGCCCACCAGGCCGCCGACATGATCGAAAACGGCATGGTGGTCGGGCTCGGCACCGGCTCCACCGCCACGTTCTTCATCGAGGCGCTGATCGCCCGCAAGCCGGACATACTCTGCATACCCACCTCCGAGCGCAGCGCCGCGCAGGCGCGCGAGGGCGGGCTGCGACTCACCGATTTCGCGCATACCGCCAGCATCGACATCTGCGTGGACGGTGCGGACGAGATCAAGCGGGACAGCCTGGACCTGGTGAAGGGCCTGGGCGGCGCCCTGCTGCGGGAGAAGCTGGTGGCGAGCGCCGCGAAGCGGCTGATCATCATCGCGGACGGTCAGAAGCTGGTCGACTGGCTGGGCACCACGGCGCCGGTGCCGGTTGAGGTGACGCCGTTCGCCTGGGAGCTGACCGCCAGCCGCCTGGCCGGGCTGGCCGCCAGCGTGGCGCGCCGGGCGCAGCCGGACGGCCGCCCGTATCTGACGGATGGCGGCAATTACATACTCGATTGCGGCTTCGGCGCGATCGCGGATGCCGCCGTCACCGATCGCAAGCTGCGGGAGATCGTGGGCGTGGTGGAGACGGGGTTGTTCGTGGGCATGGCGGAGCTGGCGCTGGTGGCCGGTGCCGAGGGCGTCAGCCGCTTCCAGCGCGCATGACCGGGGCTGGCAAGCCGTGCGTGTTCATCGTGATGGGTGTATCGGGGTCGGGCAAATCCACCGTGGCCGAAGCGGTGAACGAGGAGCTGCACTGGCCTTATCAGGAGGGTGACGCGCTTCACCCCCCTTCCAACGTGCAGAAGATGCATCATGGCATTCCGCTGACGGACGCGGACAGGGCGCCGTGGCTGGCCAGCGTGAAGGGCTGGATCGATGCGCGCGTGGCCGCCGGCGAGCCGGGCCTGATCACCTGTTCGGCGCTGAAGCGCGCCTATCGCACGGGCCTGGTGGGCGGCCGACCGAACGTGCGGCTGCTTTATTTGAAGGCCGATCCGGCGGTGCTGGAAGCGCGCCTGCGCCAGCGGACGGGGCATTTCATGCCTGCCAGCCTGCTGGAAAGCCAGCTCAGCACGCTGGAGGAACCAGGGGCGGACGAGCGGCCTATCGTGGTGCAGGTGGAGGGCGAGCGAGCGGCGACGGTACGCGACGCGCTCGCCGCGATCCGGGCCGCCTGACGGCGCTGCCCGGCTAGACGGCCAGGCGCAGCAGGCGCTTCCACGCCGCGCGCTGGCGCGGCTGGGCCGGCCGCAGCGCCTCCAGCAGGTCCTTCGTGCAGGCGAAGCTGCGTGGCCGGCCCTGTGGGGTTTGCGCGAACACGCCATCCTGCGTGCGCCATACCGTCAGAGTCCGCCGCTCGCGGTTTGGCGGCGCAATGATCAGCATCTCCTCGAACTCGGCACCGTCCATGACCTGATCCGTGGCGATGTTCAGGCGCAGGCCGCGCTGCTCCGCCCAACTGCGCACCAGAAGCAGATCCTCGATCGAGAAAGCGACGGCGTAGGGTGCGCGGACGGAAGTGGACAGGGACATGGCGGCATCCGGACAAGGGGGGCTGACTAGCGGGCGGCGGTGGTGCAACGCGCTGCCAAGTGCAACGATCCCCCAATCAGATAAAAATCCGATTAACCGTTTTGATTCGCAATCGCTTTCCGCCGCCCGGCTGTTCACGTTCCCGGGCGGCTCTTGCCCCGCCTCGCCGGCCCGCGTCATATGCAAGGTAACAAAACAATATCTTGGGAGGCAGGAATGGCACGAATCGCCCTCGTCACAGGCGGAACACGCGGCATTGGCGCCGCCATCAGCCAGACGCTGAAGGCAGCCGGCCGGCAGGTGGTGGCCAGCTACGCCGGCAACGATGCGGCAGCCGAGGCCTTCCACGCGGAGACCGGCATCGCCGTCATCCGGTTCGACGCCGGCGACTTCGAGGCCTGCAAGACCGCCATCGAAAAGATCCACGCCGAACACGGCCCGGTGGAGATACTGGTCAACAACGCCGGCATCACGCGGGACGGCGTGATGGCGAAGATGACGCGTGACATGTGGGACGCGGTGATCGACACCAACCTCGGTTCCTGCTTCAACCTTTGCAAGCTCACCTTCGATGCGATGCGCGCGGCGAAGTTCGGCCGCGTCGTCAACGTGGGGTCCATCAACGGCCAGGCGGGCCAGTACGGCCAGGTGAACTACGCCGCGGCGAAATCCGGCATACACGGCTTCACCAAGGCGCTGGCGCAGGAAGGGGCGCGCTACGGCATCACGGTGAACGCCATCGCACCAGGCTACGTCGATACGGACATGGTGCGCGCGGTGCCGGAAGACGTGCTGCAGAAAATCATCGGCCGCATACCCGTGGGCCGCCTGGGCCGTGCGGATGACATCGCACGCGGTGTGGCCTTCCTGACCGCGGACGACGCGGATTTCGTGACGGGAGCGACGCTGTCCATCAATGGCGGACAGCATATGTATTGAGGACGCAGGCGCTCTATCTCGTGCCCGGCAGGGCCGCGATAGTTCGAGCGGTCAAGGCACGCCCCGTCCTGAGATCGCGGGTTCGTTTCACGGCGTGTGGACGAACCCGTGGGTTCCTTTCGTGTCCGTGTAGCAGCCGGTAATCTGCTCCGCCTCGTTCATCGCCTGAATGGTGGTCGAACTCGCCCCCGGAACGTCGAAGCTCCTGTAGTCACCGTTGCGCAGGAAAAAGCCGTGGCTCACGGCATTGCCGGGCACGGTGATGTCGCCCACCAGATACGTGCCGCTGATCGTTCCCGCCTCGTCCACGCCCGCAGGGATGGTGAAGCTGGCGCCCGGATAGTTGACGGGCGTGAACGTGCCGGCGCTGAACAGCCAGCCGGTGCCGGCCGCGGTGAAGCTGTAGCCCACCACCTTGTCGGCCCGCGCATCGAACCCGCGCGGCACCAGGAAACCGCTGCCGTCATCAATCGTGGTGACCGCGCCGCCCGGCGCACGCAGGAAGCCGGTCGTGTAGGTTGTCGTGAAGCCGCCACCGAGCTGCCTGGTCACCGTAGCCTGGCCAAGCAGCGCGCCGCGATCGGTGATGCCCCACAGCGCGCTCACCGGCAGCGTGCCGGCGGAAGGCGTGGAGACGGCCCCGTGGTGAAGCACGAACGCAACCGTGGAAGACGGTCCGGGCAGGTTGATGTCGACCGCGTTGCCGGTGACGAAGCGGTCCTTGTTCACCCCGGTGAACGTCACCGTTCCGGCCAGCAGGGCCGTATGCGGAAAGGAAAACTGCCCGGCCGCATACAGGAACGGTATCGAGTCGAACCCGGTGGCGCGGCTGCCCGCACCCACGCTTTCCGGCGTGAACGTTACACCTGCGACCAGCCCGTTGCTGGCAATCGCGTCGCCGCAGGTTCCACCGGCGCCCCGCACGTCGAAAGTTTGAAACGTTGCAGCCTGCGCCAGGCAGGGCACGAGGCAGGCCGACAGCAGAAGGGAATGGCGCATGTCTGCCGCCTCCAGCGGCAAACCTGCCTACCGCATGTCGGTTCGTATGTATATCGAAATGATTTCGCGCTCGGCAGAGCAGGAGATGCTTTCTTGCATCAAGCCCGCCCGTACGTGTCCTCGATGCGCACGATGTCGTCCTCGCCCAGATATGCCCCGGACTGCACCTCGATCAGTTCCAGAGCGATGCGCCCCGGGTTTTCCAGACGGTGCACGCAGCCCAGCGGCAAATAGATGCTCTCGTTCTCCCGCACCATCACCTGGTCCGCGTCACGCACCACCAGCGCCGTGCCGGCCACCACAACCCAGTGCTCGGCGCGATGGAAGTGCTTCTGCAACGAAAGCTTCTCGCCCGGCTTCACCACGATGCGCTTCACCTGAAAACGCTCGCCATTGATCAGGCTCTCGTAGAAGCCCCAGGGCCGGTAGGCGCGGTTGTGCGAGGCCGCCTCGTGGCGCCCGGCGGCGCGCAGCCGCTCCACGATCTTCTTGACGTCCTGCGCACGGTCGCGGTGCATCACCAGCACCGCGTCCTCGGTCGTGACCACCACGGTATCGTCCAGCCCCACCACGGCGGTCAGCATGCCGTCGCTGCGGGCGTAGCAGCGCCGCGTGTTCTCCAGCAGCACGTCGCCCAGGCTGACATTGCCCGCTTCGTCCTTGGCGCCCAGCTCCCACAGCGCGTTCCAGCTCCCCACGTCGCACCAGCCCAGATCGGCCGGCACCACGGCCGCGTGGCGGGTCCGCTCGGCCACCGCATAGTCCAGGCTGATGTTCTCGCAGGCGGCGAACGCCGTGCGCTCCAGCCGCGCGAAATCCAGGTCCGTCAGCCGTGCGGCTACGGCGGCGCGCACCGCGGACATCACCAGCGGTGCGAACGCCTCCATCTCGGCGATCAGCGTGGCGGCGGTGAAGACGAACATGCCGCTGTTCCACAAATGCCGCCCATCCGCGGCCAGGCGGACCGCATCTTCCTGGTTCGGCTTCTCCACGAACTGCGCCACCGCGTGCACGCCGGCCGAGCCTTCCAGCTCCGGCCCCACTTCGATGTAGCCGTAGCCGGTCTCCGGCCCGGTGGGCTTCATGCCGAAGGTGACGAACCGGCCGGCGCGCGCCGCCGCCACGGCCCGGCCCAGCGCCTCCTCCAGCGCGTCCGTCTTGGTGATCGAGGAATCCGCGGCCATCATCCACAGCACCGCGTCCGGCTCCGTCTCCGCCACCAGCAGGGCGGCCGCCGCAATCGCCGGGCCCGAGTTGCGTCCCACCGGCTCCAGCAGGATGCGCGCGCCGGTGATGCCCGCATCACGCAACTGCTCGGCAATCAGGAAGCGGTGCTCCTCGTTGCACACCACAACCGGCGGCGCGAACCCCACACCCGCGGCCCGCAGCGCCGTCTCCTGTATCATCGAGCGTTCGGAGATCAGCGGCCAGAGCTGCTTGGGAAAACTCTCGCGCGAAACCGGCCACAAGCGGGTGCCCGAACCGCCGGACAGGATGATCGGCGTGATCAAGCCGGCCTGGGCCGGCGCCCCTGTCGTCCGTTCGATCCCCGCCAGCTGATCCACCGCTACACACCCCTCAAGCCGCAACACGCTTGCCAGTCCGGCCCGCTCTGCCGCAAGCTAGCCCATTGTGCACCGCAGGGGCCAGTCATGGGACACATAAACGACATCGGCTCGGCCATACGAGGCCTGGCGCACGAGGCCGAACCCGGCCTGGTGGAGATCAGGCGGGACCTGCACGCCCACCCCGAACTCGCTTTCGAGGAACACCGCACCGCCAGCCTGATCGCGCGCGAGCTGACCCGGCTGGGCATCGAGCACCAGACCGGCGTGGGCCAGACAGGCGTGGTGGGCACCATACAGGGCGGCCGGCCCGGCCCCACGCTTGTCATACGCGCGGACATGGATGCGCTGCCCATACACGAACAGACCGGCCTGGCCTTCGCCAGCCGCGCGCCCGGCAAGATGCACGCCTGCGGGCATGACGTGCACAGCTCCACCCTGTTGGGGGTCGCCACCATACTGGCCCGGCTGGCGCCGGACATGGCGGGCACCGTGCGCCTGCTGTTCCAGCCGGCCGAGGAAATACTGGGCGGCGCCGCCGCAATGATCCAGGACGGCGTGCTGGACGGCGTGGACATGGCGCTTGGCTTCCACAATCATCCGGAACTGCCGGTGGGCCGCTTCGCCGCGGTGCGCGGCGCCACCTACGCCGCCTGTGACCGCTTCCGCATCACCGTGCGCGGCACCTCCGGCCACGCCGCCTACCCGCACACCACCGTCGACCCGATCGTGGCCGCCTGCCACCTCGTTGCCAATCTCCAGAGCATCGTCTCGCGGGAGATCAACCCGCTCGACCCCTGCGTGGTCACCGTGGGCGCCCTGCATGCCGGCACCGTGCACAACATCATCCCCGATGCTGCGGAGCTTCTTGGCACCATACGCACGCTGAGCCCTTCCGTGCGCGGCCAGGCGGAAGCCGCCCTGCGGCGCATCTGCGCCGGGCTGGACGCCACCTTCCGCACGCAGACCGAGCTGGCCTGGACCCCTGGCGTGCCGCCGACCCTGAACGCGGACCGTGTGCTGGACGGCACCGTGGCTGCCGTGCAGCAGCAACTGGGCGCGGTGTTCGATGCCGCCGAGCCGAGCATGGGTGCGGAGGATTTCGCCATGATCGCCGCGCGCGTGCCCAGCTTCGTGCTACGCGTGGGCTCGGGCGCCGCGGGGCGGGATGATCACCTGCACAATTCAGGGTATCAGCCGGACGAGGCGTGTATCGGGCTGGGGGCGCAGGCGCTGGCCCGGGCGGCGGTGGAGTTGCTGGCGGGGTAAGGAAGGAAAGTCTTCTTTTTTGAAAAAAAGAAGCAAAAAACTTTTGTTCCTACGCCTGCGCGGAGGCGCGCCCCTGGTTCTGCGGGCATCCGCATTGGCAGAACTAAGGCGGGCCTTCGTGCAGGCGGGGAAGCAAAAGTTTTTTGCTTCTTTTTTTCAAAAAAGAAGGCCTTCCTTCCTTAAAGATACTTCTCCGTAGACCCCCGCCGGAACGGATTGGACAACCGTCCCGCCACCCTGTGCGCCAGCGAGAACCGGCTGACCACATAGCGCGGCTTGATCACCCCGCCGAAGCCGGTGAAGAACAGCGCGCTGCCCGACGTGACCACGCCCTCGAAATCGAAGATCAGCCCGCGGGCGGCCGCATCCTGCATCGCGTGCCACAGCAGCAGGCTGACTGCCCCGTTGCCTGAATCCGGCCGCCGGGTGGACAGCAGGTAGTACGCCGCATCCGTATCCCATACGTAGAAGATGGAAGCGGCAATCTGCCCGGCCGCGTTCTCGGCCGCGATGATACGCCCCTGCCCGCGCGATATCGCCGCCTGGCAGACCCGTTCCAGCAGCGCCGGGCTGTAGCGGCTGGCCGTGCCGCCGCGCGCCAGGTTGTCGTTATACACAGCGCCGAACGCCGAGGCGTCCAGGTCCGCCACGTGGTGCTGCTCCTCGGCGCGACGGACCACGTTGCGCGCCTTATCGCGCATGTTGCCCCACAGCACGTCCGGCTTGTCCGGCGCCACCTCGAAGGTGAACTGCACCGATATGTCGAAGCCCATCTCCTGATAGACGAGCGTATCGGCGGTGCCGCGGTGCATCACGTGCCAGAACCCGCCGGCGCGCGGCACCTGGGCCAGCAACTCACGGGTGATCTGGGCGCGGCGCAGCACACGATTGCAGGCCGCGCCCCTTCCCTCGTCGATCGCCGGGCCGAGGAAATGCGTGAGAAGCGGCATGCCGCACAGCTTCTGGCCCGCGAGTATGCTGGACAGCACGTAAGGGAACCGGCCCACCCGCCGGCCGCCCTGGTTCACCTCGGCTTCGGCGTAATCCCCGCCGGTGACCGCGTTCAGCCACCAGGTCTGGTGGAACACCGTGGGCGCGAGCGGATCGAAGATCAGGCTGGGCAGCGGCGCCACGATCGGCGGGCCGCCCGATCGCAGCGCGAGACCCTGGCCCGGCATTACATCCACAACGCTTACCTCGCCCTTGCGTTACACTTTACGCAAGGCCGAGGGTACTCGTTCCGGGGGCCGTGCTTCAAGGCCGGACGGCGTGGCTTCCCGGCACTGGACGACACTGCTTGGTAACGGAACGCAAGCGGCGTCAGGCGCCTGTCAAATACCGCGCCGAACCGTGCCCGAAATCCCGCGGCCTAGGCTGCCGCGGCCGCCGCGACCTCTCCCGTGGCCCGCGGCAGAATCTCGCGCTCGAAGGATTTCAGCGCCGCCCCGATCGCCTGGTGCATGTCCAGGTAACGATAGGTGCCCAGGCGGCCGCCGAACACCACGCCGTTCTCCTGCGCCGCCAGCGCGGCATACTGGTCGTACAGATCCTTGTCCGCCGGCGTGTTGATCGGGTAGTACGGCTCGTCCTCGCGGGCGGCGAAGCGGGAGTATTCGCGCATGATCAGCGTGCGCTCCGGCGTGTAGCGGCGCTCCGGGTGCAAATGGCGGAACTCGTGTATCCGGGTGAACCGCACGTCGGCATCGGGGTAGTTCACCACGCTGGCGCCCTGGTAGTCCTCCATCTCCGGCCGCTCGATCTCGAAATCCAGCGTCCGCCAGCCTAGCGCGCCGAACTTGTAGTCGAAATACCGGTCGATCGGGCCGGTGTAGATCAGCGTGGCATCGGGCCGCAGCGTGTGGCGGACGTCGAAGAAGTCACAGTTGCAGACGACCTGGATGCGCTTGTCGGCGAACACGCGCTCGAAGATCGCATGGTAGCCGTCCAGCGGCAGGCCCTCGTAGATGTCGTTGAAGTAGAAGTCGTTGTAGTTGGCGCGCACCGGCAGGCGGCTGATCGTCTCGGCCGGCAGCAGCTTGGGGTCGGTCTCCCACTGCTTGGCCGTGTAGTGGCGGATGAACGCGTCGTACAGCTCGCGGCCGATCAGCGAGACCGCCCTTTCCTCGAAATTAGCCGGGTTGGTGAAGCCCTCGCGGGCGGCGCGCTCGGCGATGAAGGCCGCGGCCTCCGACGGCTTGAGGTCCACGCCGAAGAAGTTGTTAAGCGTCATCAGGTTGATAGGCATCGTATACATGCGCCCGGAATGGCGCGTCAGCACGCGGTGGCGGTAGTTGTTGAACGCGGTGAACCGGTTGATCCACGCCCACACATCGGCCTGTGAGGTGTGGAACAAGTGCGTGCCGTAGCGGTGGTACTCGATGCCGGTCTCGGGGTCCTGCTCGGAGAACGAGTTGCCGCCGAAATGGTCACGCTTCTCCAGCACGAGCACGGGCTCGCCCAGCACGGTGGCGATGCGTTCGGCCATCACCGCGCCGAAGAAGCCGCTGCCGGCGATGACGTAGCGATAGTCCTGGGCGGAAATCATGCTGCATCCTGTGAAAGTCTGGTGAAAACGGTTCTTCGGCTAAAGAACCCAAGCCTTTGGCCACCCGCGGCGGCTTTGTCGTCGGTCCTGGAGGTTGCGCCTGCTTCTACGGCGTCAGGGCAAGCCTCTTCTCGTCCTTGTCGAAAACCCGCCTGCTCTGCCGGAGGTTTCGCCGCGCCTTGCTGGCGAAACTGGAGGCAAGCACGCGGACGTAGCGCAAAGGCGGCAGCCGGCGGAGCTTGCGGTGGAACTGGCTGGCAGGATTCAGAAAACCTGCCAGGCCAACGTGATATTTATGCATGCTGGCGATGAAGCGCGGCTCATCCAGCACCGGATGCACGTAGTCCTCGCGCGCCAGACCGGGGGCGTCGGCTTCCAGGAAGGGCGGCCAGTGGTCGTAGGCGCCGGTGCTGCCGAACTCGCTCAGCTCGCGTATCGTGAAACCGGCACCTGCCAGCTCGGTGGGGATGAAGCCCTCGCAGAACGGCCAGGTGGAAAGCTTGCCATCCCGCCACAAGGCGGATTGCGCCAGCCGCGCCTGCCAGAGGTGGCGCAGCGCCGGGCCGGAGAACACGCACAGACAGATGAGCTGGTTGCGGACGTCGGCCGCGATGTAGGCGGGCACCATAGTGCCGCGCCAGAACCACGCCTCTCCGGTCTCTCCCTTGGTAAGCCCTACGAAATCGACGTGGCCTTCCTGCAGACGCGCCACCAGCTCGGCGATCGGCTGGTGGATGAGCACGTCGTATTCGAGCTGCACGTAGTAATCGTAGTCCGGGTGCAGTTCCTGGAAGCGGTAGAGCGGGTAGTCGCCGTTGAACCACAGCAGGTTGCCCTCGCCGGCGCGGGCGAAGCCCATGGCGAGCAGGCCGTCGGCGGTCACCCGCACCACGCGGTCATGCGTGATGCCGGCGACCGAGCCGTTCGTCTCATCCACCAGCACGAACACGTCGGTGCCTTCGGCCACGGACAGCAGACGGTCGAACTGGCGCTGGGCGAAGCCGTCCCAGAAATGGGTGCGGAACATCACCGCCGTGCGGGGGGATTGCGGCATTACGCCAGTTCCCGCGCGCGTGGCGCCAGGGCGGCTGGCGAAGGCCGGGCGGCGGAGGCCTGCGCCGTGCGATACACTTCCAGGGTGCGCCAGGCGATCTCGTCCCAGCCCGGCAGCGCCTGCACGAGGGAGCGGGCGGAAGCGGCGTAACACGCGGCCAGCGCGCGGTCTGCGATCGCGTCCTGCATCGCCCGGGTGAGTGCGGCCACGTCGCCGGGCGGCAGCAGCCGGCCCTGCACGCCGTCGGCGATCGTCTCGGCGAAGCTCCCCAGTCTGGAGGCGAATACCGGGCGGCCGTTCGCCAGCGCCAGCGACAGTACGCCGCTGGCTTCGATCTCGCGATACGGGAATACGGCGATGCTGCCTGGCGCGAAGATCGCGGGTATCTCGGCGTCGTCCACGAAGCGCGCCTCCAGGCTCAGCCTGTCCGACACGCCGCGCGCCTCCGCCTGACGCAGCAAAGCTGCGGTATCCATGTAGGCCTGGCCCACGATCCGCAGGTTTGCCTGGGCCCGCAGCGCGGCGGGCAAGGCGGCGAACGCGTCGATCAGCAGGTCGGCACCCTTGTACGGCTTGATCTTGCCGAACAGCACGAAGCGCAGCTCGCCCTGCATGGGATCGGGTGGCGCATCGGCAAGCTGGGCGGCCAGCGGCCCGTGCGGCAACTGGGTGATGCAGGCCGGCGGCAATCCGAGTGCGGCCAGCCGCGCCGCACCCTGGGCGGTGTGCACGATCAGCCTGTCACAGGCGCGCAAGGACTGGACAAAGCCCATGCGCTGCAGGCGCGCCGTGGGGCTGCCGTTGAACGGATCGGTGTCGTGCACGGTCAGCACCACGGGCGCCACGCGGCGGAACGCCGGCAGCAGGAGCGCGTCCAAAGCGGGCAGTGGCAGCCACTGGAAGTGGATCACGTCCGGCCGTGTGCGGCGCAAATGTCGCAGCAGGCGGCGCATGCTGGCCAGGTGATCCACCCCCTTCACCGCCAGCCGCGCCGCACGCGGCAGTCGCCGTGCCAGGCGCCCGCCCGCCGCGCGGTAGAAAGTCGGCTCGATACGCACCGCCGAGGCACCGTCGAGCGGGGTCAGCCCCCGGCCGTGCAACTCCACCTGCGCGCCGGCACGCTGCAGCGCCAGCATAAGCTCGCCGTCATAGGGCAGCGTGAACAGCGAAGGGTCGACGAGCGCCACGCGCATCAGGCCTGTGCCTCCATCGCCTGCAGCCGGGCGGCCGGCGTGCGGGCGGAGGCGGGCGGGTTCCAGGTCTGAAACTTCTCGCCCCGCAGGGAGCGCAGGACGCCGGCGCCCGTCGCCACGAAGGCGGCCAGCATCTCGCGCAATTGTCCAACCCGGCCGCCACGCGCGCCCGCCACCAACGCGGCGCCGGCCGCCACGACGAGCACGGCGCCGCCGAAGGCGGCCCAGCCGAAGGCTTCCAGCACCGCCAGCAAGGCGCAGGCGCCGGAGCCGGCCAGCAGGTAGATCGTCAGCCAGCGCAGCAGCTTGTGCGAGACATATTTGTAGCGGTCCAGCGCCGGCAACCGCATCAGCTCGGGCCACAGCGCCCGGTTCACGTTGAACGCCTGGCAAGAGATACGCACCTTTCGGCGATATTCCTCCGCCGGGCGGGACACGCTGGCTTCGGTCGCCACCGCGTCTGCCACGTGCACGATGCGGCGCCCGGCGCACAGCACGGATAGCGAGACGAACATATCGTCGATCAGCCAGGCCGGCGGCGCCCGGTGCAGCGACCGCCGTATCGCGAAGATCGAGCCGTCCGCACCCATCACCGAGCCGGTGGCGCTCTCCAGCGACTTGATGTGCTCCTCCAGCCGCCAGTACAGCGAGCCGGTGGCCGCCGTGCTGCTGGAAGCGGCCGGCCCTGCCTCTCCATCTATATAGACGAGGTGGCCGCAGGCGCAGCCGACCTCGGGGTCGGCGAAAGTCGCCACCAACCGGGTCAGCGCGTCCTCGGCAAAGGCCACGTTGGCGTCGGTGAACACCACGATGTCGGCGTCCGTCATGCCGACCAGCGTGTTCATCCCCGCCGTCTTGCCCAGTCGCTCGGCGGAGACCACAAGGCGGATCCGGTCCGCATATTCCTGCAGCACCTGCGCGGTGCCGTCGCTCGCCGCGTCCACATAGACGAGTATCTCCAGGTCCGGATGGCGCGCGCGCAGGGCCAGCAGGTTCTCCATCCGGGCGGCGATCACCCGCTCCTCGTTATAGGCACAGACGCACACGGCGACGCGGGCCGGCGGCACGCCCGCGCGCACCGGGCGCGCGTGCGTGCGCGCCATCAGACGCAGGCTCAGCGGATAGGTCGTGAACGGGTGCGCCGCCAGCAGGAGCAGCAGCGCCGAAGCGAACAGGAGCGGAAACATCAGCCGCGCGAGATCACTATCGCGGCCAGGGGACTGCGCGACTGGCTGCGCAGGCGGGCGCAGGATTCCGACGCCGCCTGCTCACGCAGCAGCGCCTCCTCGAGCACGACGACGGTCACGTCACTGCTGCGCGCCACGCGTGTGGCGTCCGCGTGGGAGGCCAAGGGCGCACCCATGACGATGAGATCGTATTCGCCGCGCGCTTCCGCCAGCAGGTTTTCCAGCCCTACGGTGCTGCGCTGCGCGTCCGGTCCCGGACGCGGCGTGCCGAGAAGCGTCTCCAGCCCGGCGACCCGATCCTGCGCCACAGCGTCGCGCCAGGCAGCCTCGCCTGTCAGCACCTCGGCCAGGCGGCCGCCTGGCTGCCCCAGCACGCGAGTCATGCCGCCCGTCTCTGCGTCCTGGTCGATCAGCAGCACGTGCTGGCCGTCCTGCGCCGCGGTGCGGGCGTAGGCGCAGGCCGCCGAGGTTGCAGCCATACCCGGCTGCGCACCCACGAAACCTACCACACGCGGCGGCGTGCGGGAGAGCTGGCCGGCCCGCGTGCGTGCCAGCCGCATCGCGTCGGCTTCCGGCCCGGTGCCGCCCGCCAGCAGCTTGTCCGCCAGGGAGCGTCCGGCAGCGCGGCCGCGCAGCGTGGCCACAACGTGCAGCCCGGCGGCGCGCGCGAAGGCCGCCGCGTCCGCGGCGCCGGCGCTACGCCTGGTAAAGGCCAGCGCCGCCATGCAGGCAATCAGCCCGCCGCCCATCCCGCCGAAAGCCGCCGCCATCTTGGTATTCGGCGCGCTCGGCAGGCCAGGGATGGTCGCCTTGCTCAGCACGCGCACGTCGGGCGTGCGGTCGCCCACCGGCGTGGTCGCCGTCCGCTGCTCGCTCTCCAGCAGCGTGCGATACAGGTCGCGCCGTGTCGCCACGTCCTGCGCCAACTGGTCGAGCTGCGCCTGGGTGTTCTGCGCCGTGACACCGGATTGCCGCGCGGCCCGCAACTGCGCCAGCACGTCCGCCTCATGCGCGCGCGCCACCTTCAGCTGCGTCGCCAGCGAGGCCACGATGCGATGCGTCTCGCCGCCTATCTCGCGTCGCGTCGCGGAAAGATCGGCCTGCGCGCTCTTCAGCGCCGGGTATTCCGCCCCGTAGCGCTGCTCCAGGTCGGCCACCTTCTCGGCCGCTAGCGACTCCTGCTCGCGCAGGCGGGAGATCGTCTCAGACCCCAGCACGTTTGCCAGCGCGTCCGAGGAGCCGCCTGCCGCCAGCGCCTGGGCGCGATCGTAGTTCGCCTCGATCTGGCTGCGGTCCAGCGTTGCCTTGGAGGCCGCCGTCGCTAGATCTTCGACCTGCTGCTGGCCCACGCTGCCGGCCGGCAGGCCCACCTGGCCGGACTTGTCGCGCAGATCGCGCATCTGCTTCTCGATGCGCTCGATATCGGCGCGCACCTGTTCGATACGCTGGGACACCACGGTGTTCGCGCCAAGGTCGGCGGACGTGCGGCGTTGCGCCCGGTTGTCGATGTAATCCTTGATCAGCGTGTTGATGAAGTTGGCTGCCAGCGCCGGGTCGTGCGCGGAGAAGCCGATGCCGATCACCAGGCTGCGGTTGTCCTGGCTGATGACCAGGTTGTGCTGCACGGCGCCGATCAGTGCGTCCTGCGCCGCCTGCGCGCCGTTCGGCGCTTTCGCGTCGGTGGCTGAGCCGGGCAGCAGGCGCTTGAGCCCGTCACGCAGGCTGCCCAGGAAGGTCGGCGGCCGGAGTGACGCGTTGAACTCGGGGTCACGGTCGAGATTGAGCTGTGTCGTTACCTGCTCGACGAGCTGACGGGCGGACAGCGCCTGCACCTCGGTATGCACCATCGGCATAGGGTCGGGCGTGCTGTCGGACCGCAGCGCGCCCTGCAGTTCCGGAATGGCGATCTGGTCGCCCTCCACCGCCACCTGCGCGTTGGCCGTGTAGGACTTCTCTAGCGTGCGCGCGTACAGATAGGCGCCGCCCGCCCCAAGCATCGCGCAGACCACGATGGGAACCGCCGCACGCCTGAGCTGCACCACCACGGGAGCGGCAGGCCGGACGGCGTCCGGTGCTGCAGGAGGCGTGGGGCCGGCGCGTTCTACCAGGCTATCCATCGAACACGGTCCTCGGGTCCCGGAAGTAGACGGCGCTTTCGCGGAGAAAGGACCGGCTTCCTGCGCGCGCTGTCGCGGGACTGTTCCAACAGGCACGTGCCACCCGAACGCGGCGCATAGGCGAATAAGTGCATCGGCCGGATTTTTTTTGCAGCCTCCCGTTCAGGACAGGGCAGCCTGATGGGTGTGTCACCGCGCCATGTCCAACTGGTCGATCTCCGCCGGCCCGGCCAGGCGTGCCCTGAGTGACTTGCGGGCGGCAAGCAGCAGCACGTGATAGATAAGCGGGCGATCGCGGAACTGCGCGGGGCCGGCCTCGCCCTCCGGCTGGACCACGACGCCGGCTTCCAGCAGACGCTGCCAGTGCGGCAGGCTCAGGCGAACGCCGCCCACCAGCAATCCGTCCGCGACCCGGCTGACCGTCATGCGGCCCCACTGGTCCTGCTCGGCACCGGCCAGACGCAGCAGCACCATGCCGAGCCGCGGCTCGGTGCCCAATGCCGCATGCGTGCTCAGCACCGTCGAGGATGCTTCGTCGATCAGCCGCTGTACCGCACCCAGCACGTCGGCATCATTCACCTGCGCGTCGTCGTCCTCGGCATGGCGCAGCGCCGATTGCGCGATGCGCAACCCGAGAAGCTGCGCCATATACGGCATGCCGCGCGCCACGCTCTGCACAACGCCGCTCGCCTGCGGGGTGAAGGCGATGCCCGCCTGCCTGCCGCCTTTGGTCAGCATGTCGGCGATTTCGTCGTCACGCAGCAGCGGCAGGTGCACGCCCACGATGTTGCGCTGGATCGAGGGATGCTGGCCGATGATCTGCTCGAGCGTGTCCGACACGCCGACCACCATGAAATACAGCCGCAGGCCACGGTCCGACAGCAGCTTGATCGTGTCGGCCAAGCGGGTGCGCGTCTCCAGGTCGGTCACGCGGTCGAACTCGTCGACTACGAATACGGCCATGTCGCAGCTCAGCGCCGCCGGGATCGCCGCCACGTCGGCCGGGCGTATGGCGCGCGGCGGCAGCACCGCCTCGCAGCCCTGGTCGTCACCGCCCGGTCCGCCACCCACCTCGCCCTGCGCCAGAAGCGAGCGCGGCAGGTCTCGCGCCAGCGCGCGAATCATCGTGTCGAACGTGGTCTCCGCCTCGCAGGCGCAGCGCGCCACGATGGCGCCGCGCCGGCGCAGTTGCTCGATCGCAAGATTGGACAGCGAGGTCTTGCCGCGGCCACGCTCCGAATACAGCACCACGTGGGCGGTATCGTCGAGTATGCCGTCGAGTATGCGCTGCAGCTCCGCCTCGCGGCCAACCAGCGTGCGGCGCCCGGCGCGCGGCCGCGTGGGCGTGAACACCTCGTTCGGCGAGGCCGCCTGACGCACCGAGGCCATCACCGGCGCGGTGCGCTCGGCGGGTGCGGCAGGGCGAGGCGCCGCGGCGCGGCGGCGCCACCAGCCAAACAGGGCGGTGAACGGGTTCATGGGCGCACTACCCGGCGCCGCGGCCGGAGACCACGGCAGGGATCGTCCGCGCGATGATCGAGAAATCCTGCCAGATGCTCCAGTTCTTCACGTAGAAACTGTCGAGCCGGACGCGCTGCGCATAGGTCGTGTCGCTGCGGCCGCTCACCTGCCACAGGCCGGTGATGCCGGGGCGCGTCTCATAATAATAGGCGATGTCCTCGGCGTATTTCGGGATCTCCAGGCTGACGATCGGGCGCGGCCCCACCAGGCTCATCTCCAAGCGCAGCACGTTCAGCAACTGCGGCAGCTCGTCCAGGCTGGTCTTGCGCAGGATGCGGCCGATCCAGGTCACCCGCGGGTCACGGCGCAGCTTCTGCGTGCGGGCCCACTCCTCGGCCGCATCCGGATCGCGCGCGAACAACGCCTGCAGCGCGGCCTCGCTGTCCGTCACCATCGAGCGGAACTTCAGGCAGCGGAACACCCGGCCGCGCGCGCCGATGCGGGTGTGGGCGTAGAACACCGGACCGCCATCCAGCCCAACCACCGCAGCGATGATCAGCATAAGCGGCGCCAGCACCAGCAGCGCCGCACTGGCCGCCGTCACGTCGAAGGCCAGCTTGGCCGCGCGCGCGATCGGCTTGCGCAGATTGTTGCGGTAGCTGAGCATCACGGTTTCCTGGCCCAGATAGGTGTGCCGGGCGCCCACCATCGGCAGCCCGTCCAGCTTCGGCAGCAGGGCATACGGCACCCGCTCGCGCACCAGATTGGCTATCAGCGAGGCCGGCAGCCGACCCTCGGTGTCATGCGCCAGCACGAGAAGCTGCGCGTCGTGATGGGCAAGCAGGTGGGTCCACACGCCTTCCGCGGTGCCGCCGGCGCCGCTGCGCAGCGCGGACGCGCTGGCATGCGCCACCACATCGTAGCCCAGGCCGCGCTGGGCGCGCAGCGCCGTCTCCACCTGCGCGCTCCAGGCGCCCTCGCCCACAACAACCACGTTCATCCGCCACAGCCCGGCGGCGGAGAGTGCCATGCGGGCCAGTTGGCGGAGCAGCAGCACCGCTACCGGAAACGCCAGGGTGGCCGCCATGACGGGCACCCGGGGGATCACCAGCGCCAGCAGGAACGCCGCGGTGGTGGTGAGCATCACGGCGAAGCCGGTGCCGCGCATGACGTCGCGGCACTCGGCCCAGAACGGCACGCGATGCTCGTAGTGCTCGTGCGAGCTGAAATAGCCGATGATCCCGGCCAGAGCCGCAGCGCCCAGTGCGAGATCCTGCGCCCCGGTGCCGCTATCGCCACGCACGCCTGGGATGGCGCAGGCCAGATAGGCGGCCGCCACCGAGACGGCGAACGCCAGCAGGTCAGCGCCCAGGAGCGCCGCACCGCAGATGACCAGCCGCCGACTCGCCCTGACCGCAGACTGGCGCTGTCCGGAGCCCGAACTTGCTCCGAACGCCTGGTCAAAGTGAAAAGGATATAGGCGCTGGATGCGCTGGACGACTGCCATCGGCCGACTCCGGTAACCGCTTCAAGGGACTGCTTGGCCGGGCTTTTCCCTGCCGACGATTTTCACCCGGTGACGGGTTACGTAACCCATAGCGGGCGCTCACCCAATAAGTTTCCAAACCGTTTGTGCAGTGCAGCAGTCACATTTTATTCAACTTTCCGCAAGCATCTTCTCGCCACAGATGGTGTGTTAGGGTGGTCTCACGCCAACGCGACCCAATTTGGCAAAAAGGCTGTTGTTTCAATGCGTATTGCAGTCGGTTTTGCAACCAGCGGACGTGGCGAGGTTCTGCGCCACGCGGTGGACTGCGCGCTCACGCAAAGTCTTCCACCAGACAAGGTTATCATTTGTTACACGAAACCGTCTGACGTCACGGGCTTGTCAGCAAACGATACCGTGACCCTGCATGAAAGCGCGCCGGGGTTGCCGAAACAGCGCAACGTCATCCTCGATTCAGCAGCCGACTGCGACCTGATCGTGTTCTTCGACGACGATTTCCTGGCCGCGCCGCGCTACCTGGAAGCCGTGCGGGACGCCTTCGCTGCCGACCCCACCATCGTGGCCTCGACCGGCCTGCCGATTGCCGACGACGCGAAAGGCCCTGGCCTGTCCGTGGCGCAGGGTCTGGCGCTAATCGCCGCAGATAGCATGCCGCCCAGCACCCATGCCGAGCCGGCGCCACACGCTTACGGCTGCAACATGGCCATACGCCTCTCCACCGTGCGCGCCCACGCCCTGCGCTTCGACGAGCGCCTGCCGCTGTATGCCTGGTCGGAGGACATCGACTTCGCCCACCGGATCAAGCGCCATGGCCGGATCGTCAAGCTGCACGGTGCCCGCGGGGTGCATCTCGGCGCCAAGACGGCCCGCTCGTCGGGGCGCCGGCTGGGCTACTCGCAGGTTGCCAACCCGATCTACCTGCGCGCCAAGGGCAGCTACTCCTGGCGGCGCGCGCTGGGCAGCGTGGGCCGCAACGTGGCCGCCAACGGCGTGGGCGCGCTGTGGTCCGAGCCGTGGATAGACCGCCGCGGCCGGCTGCTGGGCAATGCGCTGGCGTTCGTCGACCTGATGCGCGGGCGGCTGGCCCCGGAACGGGTGCTGGATGTTTGAAGCAAGGCAAGAAAGGCCTTCTTTTTTGAAAAGAAGCAAAAAACTTTTGTCCCCCCGCAGCCGCAACACCCGTGTTTCCAGCACGTCCCCGGCTGCCGCAAATGCGGGGGATCAAAAGTTTTTTGGTCCTTTTTTTCAAAAAAGGACGGCTTCCTTACTTTCTCGGCGCCACCCCTGATGCGCGCCAGCATCCTGGTCCCGGTCTACAACAGCGCCTCCACCCTGCGCCGCTGCCTGGCCTCCGCCCAGGCGCAGACCCTGACGGACATCGAGATCCTGGTGGCTGACGACGCCAGCACCGATGACAGCGCGGCGGTGGCCGAAACGGTGGCGCGCACCGATCCGCGCATCCGCGTGCTGCGCCAGCCGCACAACGCCGGCAAGCCGCACGCGATGAACGTGATGATGGCCCAGGCCCGCGGCGAGTGGGTAGCCGTGCTGGACGCCGACGACGCCTACGCCCCCGACCGCCTGGCCCACCTGATCGCCGCCGCCGAACGGCACGGCGTGGACATGGCGGCCGATAATCTAGAGTACATCGATGCCGGACTGCATGCGCAGGACGGCGGCTTCGGCACCGTGCTGCGCCCCGCCTTCGACCCTGCCCGGCCGGACGAAGTAGTGGGTAAGGCAGAGTTCGTCAGCGCTGCGGACAGCTACGCGGAGTTCGACTATGGCATACTCAAGCCGGTGATCGCTCGCCGCTTCGTGCTGGCGCACAACCTGACCTACCACGAGGGCAGCCGGCTGGCGGAGGATTTCACCTACCTGATGGAGTATTTCGTGGCCGGCGGCCGGCTCGTCGTCTGCGCGGCGCCGCTCTACCAGTGGACTATGCCGTTCGGCACAATATCTCGCCAATGGACGCAGACGGGCGCCGGGGCCTGGCGCTACGACTATCGCGGCGCCATCGCGGCCAACGCCGTGTTCATCGCCCGCATGCAGGCGCTGGGGGAAGCCGACGTAGTCTCCATGCTGCAGCGGCGCGACAGGCAGTATCGCGTGATGGTGCACTACATCGCGGCCCAGAAGCGCGCGGCCGAGGGCCATCGCCTGGGCGCGCTGCTGACCGTGGCGCGCCACCCCTCCGTCTGGCGGCTGCTGGCCCGGCGGGTGACCGGCCGCCTGCGCCGGGGCCTGCGCCCCTCCGGCCTGGCCCTCACCTGATGGATCTGGGCGTGGCCAGCTTCCCGCGCGTGATGGTCGTCACCGCGAGCGATTCGCGTTTCCTGCCGTTCCTGCAGGGCATGCTCGCCTCCCTGCAGGCGCGGCTCTCGCGCCCGGCGGTCAGCATCGCCTGCTTCGACATCGGCCTGTCCGCGCCGGACCGCGCCTTGCTGGAGGCGGCCGACGTGGCGGTGGTGCGCCCGCGCGCCCATCTGGGCGTGGACGCGGCCGGCGTGCGGCCGGCGCTGCTCTCCTTCCTGGCGCGGCCGTTCCTGCCGGAATACTTCCCCGGCTACGACGTCTATCTGTGGATCGATTCGGACGTCTGGCTGCAGGACAACACCGTCTTCGACGATTACGTGACCGGCGCGCTGGAGGCCGGCATGGCGATCACCCACGAGCGCACCCGCGCCTACCGCTTCCAGCCCTGGCTGCTCGGCTGGACCGGCAAGCACTTCCTGCGCGGCTACGGGCCGGTGGACACCGCGCGGCTGCTGCTGCACCGCCACCTCAACGCCGGTTTCTTCGCGTTACGCGCGGACGCGCCGCATTGGCAGGCCTGGGCCAACCGCTACGAAGCTGCCATGGCCCGCACCGGCGACCTGGTGCCGCACGACCAGTTCGCGCTGAACCACGCAATCTACGCCGACCGCCTGCCGACCCGCTTCCTGCCGCCGCGCTACAACTGGATCTGCGATCGCGGCATTCCGATGTGGAATGATGACGCGGCGGCGTTTTGCGAGCCGGTGGCGCCATTCGCACCGATCGGCGCGCTGCATCTGGCGGGGCCGGCGAAGGTTTCGCGCTACCAGATACGGCGGACGGGGGGCGGATCTTTCGAGACCTGCCTTGTCTGGGGCGCCGGGCCTTTGAACCCTGCCGTGTCGCCTCTGGCGGAGACGGTTTGAAGGCAAGCCGTTCTTTTTTGGAAAAAAGAAACAAAAAACTTTTGCTCCCGGTCGGCGGCTGTTCCTGCAGGGTGGGCGGCATGATGCGTTGGTTTAGGCTTCTGCGGCTGGTTTTCGTCCTGGGTGCGGCTGGTGCCGCTGCGCCAGGCGTGAGTCAGGACACGTCCGGCAACATGGTGGTCGCGGCCGCGTACTATGTCACCGCGCAACGGCTTGTCGCCGTGGAGGGTGCAAGACGGCTGAACCTGTTCTGCCTGGGACAGGGGCGTCCGACGGTTCTGCTCGATGCCGGGTCGGGCGGGAGCACCGTCGACTGGCGCAGGGTGCAGGGATCGCTCGCGCAATCCACCCGGACCTGCGCCTACGACCGCGCCGGCTACGGTTTCAGCGATCCGGCGCTCCGCCCCTCCGACGCCCGTAACGCGGTGGACGACCTGCACCGCCTCGTCGCCGCGGCCGGGCTCGAAGGCAAGCTGGTCCTGGTCGGACATTCGAACGGCGGGCTATACGCAACACTGTACGTCGAAACGTATCCTGCCGAAATCGGCGGACTGGTCTTGATCGACCCAGGGTATCCCGGCCAGCAGAACTACGATTCGTACGGCCTGGGTCCCCGCCAGACGGCAGGACTGAAAGCCTGGACAGCCGGCCTCGTTGCGGACGCATCCCGGTGTGTCGTGCTCGCGAGAGCCGGAAAGCTCACCGGGGACGAACGTAGGCCTTCCAAGTGCCTCGACGACCCGCCGAACCCCGATCCGGCCATCCACCAGGCGCTCGACCGCCAATATGCAACGCCCGCCTACCAGGAAGCCAACCTCTCGGAGTTTCAATCCAGCTTCGCCACAACCGACGGCATCACGACGGATGACAGGGAAATGCCGTCTCCGCTGCATCCCTTGACAACGGCGAAGCTGATCGTGCTGACGGCGAGCCGCCATCCGGCCCCGGCTTCCGGCTTCACGGCAAGCGACCAGGCCACGTTGTACGCGGTATGGAAACATGCACATGACCGGCTGGCCGCCTTGTCGTCGACGGGACAAAACATTGTCGTCGCCAACAGCGGACATTTCATTCAGGACGATCGGCCAGACGAAGTCTTGCGCGCGGTGCGTCAGGTGATAGACGCGCTACGCCATGGGAACGATCCGCCCTGAGACTGACGGGGTGAGGCGAGCAACTCTGCCCATGAAAAGAGGTTCGAAAACTTCGCTCTTCCCGCATCGCCACGGCCGGATACGACAAGCCTCGCCGAAGACGTCGAACACCGCAGGGACAAAAGTCTTTTGCTTCTTTTCTTCAGAAAAGAAGGCCTTCCTTCTCTTCCTGCCCGCTCCCCCCGACCCGGTCCGGCACCGCACCCCTCCCAGGTTGACCAACGCCCGCCCATCCCCGAAACACCGCTCCTTCCCAGACGCCCGGACACCCCACAATGCGACGCAAGCGCGGCCGCCCGCTCGACGGATGGCTGATCATCGACAAGCCGCCGCAGATGACCAGCACGGACGTTGTCAACCGCGTCCGCCGCGGCTTCGACGCGCAGAAAGCCGGCCACGGCGGCACGCTGGACCCGCTGGCCACCGGCGTGCTGCCGATCGCCTTCGGCGCGGCCACCAAGACCGTCCCCTACGTGATGGACAGCACGAAGATCTACCGCTTCACCCTGCGCCTGGGCGAGACGCGCGATACCGACGACGCCGATGGCGTGGTCACGGCAGAGTCCGCCGCGCGCCCCACCGACGACCAGTTGCGCGCCGCGCTGCCCGCCTTCCTGGGCGACATCATGCAGGTCCCGCCGATCTACTCCGCCATCAAGATCGCCGGCGAGCGCGCCTACGACATGGCGCGCGAGGGCCGCGCCCCCGTGTTGGAGCCCCGCCCCGCCCGCGTGGACCGCTTCGAGCTGACCGAACGCCCCGACGCCGATACCGCAATATTCGAAGTGCAGTCCGGCAAGGGCGTCTACATGCGCAGCCTGGCGCGCGACCTGGCCGCCGCCTGCGGCGCGCATGGCCACATCGCCGCGCTGCGCCGCCTGCGCGTGGGCCCGTTCCTGGAACGCGAGTCGGTCACCCTGGAAGCCGCGATGCCCGCCGAGGAGGGCGGCCGCTCGTCCGCCACGCTGCTGCAACCCGTGCTGATGGCCCTGGCGGACATCCCGGCGTTGGCGATGACGGACGAGGAGACGGTGCAGCTCACCCAGGGCCAGCCGATCAGCCTGGTTACCCTGATGGGCCGCATCCCGCAGGACGCGAACCCCGCCGGCGGCCTGGTGCGCGCCATGGGCGACGGGCGGGTGGTGGGGCTGTGCCGGCTGGAGGATGGGTGGCTGAAGCCCGAGCGTATCCTGTAGCCGAACGGCCCAGCAGCTTGCATGGGATGTTGCGAAATGGTAACGGTCAGCTTCGAGCGAGGTTGTCGACTTCCCGCTTTAGGAGCATGGCAGATGGGCGGGGTTGACCCTAACGATGCGCGGCCCAGGCCACCAGCAGCGTCAACCGCCCGCCAAACGTGGCTGGCTCTTCGCGCGTGCGCGGCCGTTCTACTAGGTTTCGCCCTGGTTCTTTACGGCTTTCACCACAAAAATGGCCTCGCGTGCCTGGTGGGCTGCGTACTAATGTTAATGGGGCTGTTGCTCACCTACTCGAAAGGCAGCCGAATGCAGCACCGTTTTGGCGCCGGAGATAGTTGACCCTCCCCCCGCGCCCGGCACCGATTTCACTGGACAAACACCCGCCGCCGGACGATACCGCGCGATCCTCTCCGGACCGCCCTGACCCGTCCTGACCGTGCTGGCCGACATCCCGGCACTGGCCAAGACAGACACAGGGAGGCCGTGCAGCCCGAAGGGCCAGGCCAATCGCCTGCCCGACCGGCCAAATTCCTGGCTAAACGCCAAGGCGGAGGGACGCGTGATCGGGCACAGCCCCGGGCGCCTTCTGACAACCCTTTCTCGGAGTAAGATCGATGTCGATCACAGCGGAGCGCCGCACGGCGCTCATTGGCGAATATCAGGCCCAGGCCGCCGACACCGGCAGCCCGGAAGTCCAGGTGGCACTGCTCAGCGAGCGCATCACCAACCTGACCGAACACCTCAAAACGCACGCGAAGGATTTCCACTCGCGCCGCGGGCTGCTGATGCTCGTGGGCCGGCGCCGCCGGCTGCTGGACTATCTCAAGCGCAAGGATCAGTCGCGGTATGAGACCCTTATTGGGCGACTGAAGCTGCGCCGCTAGAACAAAGGCGAGGGGCTCTGCCCCTTGACCCCGTCATGCGCTAGCGTGCTTCGCACGACGGGGCCAGTCGGCCCAAGACCCCGGGCTTCGCCCCGTAAGATTGGGTTCCAAGGGCCGACTGGCCTCGGGCGGGGTCCAGGGGCAGAGCCCCTGGCCTTCCTACCCGGGTGCCGCCGAGCGCTTCCGGCCACATGGATCGTCCATCATCCATGCAGTCCGAGGCGCTTCCCGCACCCTTCTCGAACACAACAGAAGGACCACAAGCGTCATGTTCAACTATTTCCGCAAGGAACTCGACTGGGGCGGCCGCAAGCTCACCCTGGAAACCGGCAAGATGGCCCGCCAGGCCGACGGCGCCGTGCTCGTCAGCTACGGTGACACCATCGTGCTGTGCACCGCCGTCGGTGCCAAGTCGGTCAAGCCCGGGCAGGACTTCTTCCCGCTCACCGTCAACTACCAGGAAAAGGCCTACGCCGCCGGCCGCATCCCGGGCGGCTTCTTCAAGCGCGAAGGCCGGCCCAGCGAGAACGAAACTCTCGTCAGCCGCCTGATCGACCGCCCGCTGCGCCCGCTTTTCCCCGAAGGCTTCCGCAACGAAGTCCAGATTGTGGCCACCGTGCTGAGCCATGACATGGAAAACGACCCGGACGTGGTGGCGCTCGTCGGCTGCTCGGCGGCACTCACCCTGTCCGGCATCCCGTTCTTCGGCCCCGTGGCCGGCGCCCGCATCGGCTATGAGAACGGCGAGTACATCCTCAACCCGACCATCGCGCAGATGGAAAACGCGACTCTGGACCTGATGCTCGCCGGCACCGCCGAAGGCGTGCTGATGGTGGAATCCGAGGCGCGCGAACTGCCCGAAGACATCATGCTCGGCGCCGTCACCTTCGGCCATGCGGCCTTCCAGCCGGTGATCCAGGCGATCATCGAGCTGGCCGAACACGCGGCCAAGGACCCGTGGACGCTGGCCGAGCCGTCCGAGAGCGAAGTGGCGCTCCGCCGCCGCATCGACGAGCTGGGCCGCGCCTCGCTGGCCGAAGCCTACCAGGAGCGCGTCAAGCAGCAGCGTTACGAGAAGGTTGGCGCCGCCAAGAAGGCGGTCACCGCCAAGCTGACCGAAGAGGGCCTGAACGCCGACGCCGCCAAGCCGATGCTGAAGGACCTGGAAGCCGACATCGTGCGCAACGCCATCCTGGACACCGGCCTGCGCATCGACGGGCGCGACACCAAGACGGTCCGCCAGATCGTGGCCGAAGTGGGCGTGCTGCCGCGCGCACACGGTTCCGCCCTGTTCACCCGCGGCGAGACGCAGGCGCTGTGCGTGGTCACGCTGGGCACCGGCCAGGACGAACAGTTCATGGATTCCTTGGAAGGCGAGTACAAGGAAAACTTCATGCTGCACTACAACTTCCCCCCTTTCAGCGTGGGTGAAGCCGGCCGCATGGGCAGCCCGGGCCGTCGCGAGATCGGCCACGGCAAGCTCGCCTGGCGCGCGATCCACCCGCTGCTGCCGGCCAAGGAGGATTTCCCCTACACGCTGCGCATCGTCTCCGAGATCCTGGAGAGTAACGGCAGCTCGTCGATGGCCACGGTGTGCGGCAGCTCGCTCGCCATGATGGATGGCGGCGTGCCGCTCAAGCGCCCCGTCGCCGGCATCGCCATGGGCCTGATCAAGGAAGACCGCGGCTTCGCCGTGCTGTCGGACATATTGGGTGACGAGGACCATCTCGGCGACATGGACTTCAAGGTGGCCGGCACCGAGCACGGCATCACCAGCCTGCAGATGGACATCAAGATCACGTCCATCACGCCGGAGATCATGCAGATCGCGCTGGACCAGGCGAAAGACGGCCGGATGCACATACTTGGCGAGATGGCCAAGGCGCTGACCGGCGCGCGCACCGGGGTCGCTTCCACCGCGCCGCGCATCACGGTGATCAACGTGCCGAAGGAGAAGATACGCGACGTCATCGGTACCGGCGGCAAGGTGATACGCGAGATCGTCGAGCAGACCGGCGCCAAGATCGACATCGAGGACGACGGCACGATCAAGATCGCGGCCACCACGGAGGAAGCCAGCCAGAAGGCGATCGACTGGATACGCGGCATCGTCGCCGAACCGGAAGTGGGCGTCGTCTATAACGGCAAGGTGGTCAAGACCGCCGATTTCGGCGCCTTCGTGAACTTCCTCGGCAGCCGTGACGGCCTGGTCCACATCAGCGAACTGACCCAGGGCCGCGTCAACAAGACGACGGACGTCGTCAACGTGGGTGACGCGGTCAAAGTCAAATGCCTGGGCTTCGACGATCGCGGGAAGGTGAAACTCTCGATGCGGGTGGTTGATCAGGCGACCGGAGAGGACATCTCTGAGAAGGTCGGCCCGAAGGGTGGGCGGCGCGACGAGGCTGCTGAGTAAGAAAGGCTTCTTTTTTGGAAAAAGAAGCAACGGCTTTTACTCCGCTGTCGCGCGGCTGAAGGAAAGTCCGCGACAGCCGGACAAAAGTTTTTTGCTTCTTTTTTTCAAAAAAGAAGGCCTTTCTTTCTTACGAGGGCAGACCAAAGATGAAGGCGCTGAACGCGATCCGCATGGGCGGAGTGGACGTGCTACCCCTGGTGGAGGGGGGAAAGGGCGTTGCCGTATCGAATGGCCTGACCTGCGGCGCCTGGGCTAATTCCGGCGGTGCCGGGACGTTCAGCGCGGTAAACCCGGACAGTTTCGATGCCGAAGGCTACCCGATCCCGCCCGTCTATCACGGCCGCACACGCCGGGACCGTCATGAGGAGCTGGTGGCCTTCGCGATTGAGGGCGGCATCACCCAGGCGCGCCAGGCGCACGAGGTCTCGGGCGGCCGCGGCCGCATACACGCCAACCTGTTGTGGGAGATGGGCGGCGCAGAGCGCGTGATCACCGGCGTGCTGGAAGGCGCGCGCGGACTGATCAACGGCATCACCTGCGGCGCCGGCATGCCGTACCGGCTGTCGGACATCGCGGCCCGTTTCGGCGTGCACTATTACCCGATCGTCTCCTCCGCCCGCGCCTTCAACGCGCTGTGGAAGCGCGCCTACTCGAAGGCGGCCGCGCTGCTGGGCGGCGTGGTGTACGAGGATCCGTGGCTGGCCGGCGGACATAACGGCCTGTCCAACGGCGAGCAGCCCGATCGCCCGGAAGACCCGTTCCCCCGCGTGCTGGCGCTGCGAAAGCTGATGCGCACCTTCGGCCTGGACCAGACGCCGATCATCATGGCCGGCGGCGTGTGGTGGCTGGAGGAGTGGCAGGACTGGATCGACAACCCCGAGCTGGGCCCGATCGCCTTCCAGTTCGGTACCCGGCCGCTGCTTACCCAGGAATCGCCGATCAGCCCGGGCTGGAAGCAGCGCCTGCTGACGCTCAAGCCGGGCGACGTGTTCCTCAACCGCTTCAGCCCGACCGGCTTCTATTCCAGCGCGGTGAACAATGGCTTCATCCAGGAACTGCGCGGCCGCAGCGAGCGCCAGGTCGCCTACACCAGCGAGCCGCTCGGCGAACACGTGCAGACCTATGGCGTGGGCCCGCGCCGCCGCCCGGTGTACCTGACCGCCGGCGACTTCGCCCGCGTGCGTGGCTGGGAGGCGGAGGGCTACACCGAAGCCCTGCGCACGCCGGACACCACTCTGATCTTCGTCGAGCCCGAGCGCGCCGCCGAGATCGTGGCCGACCAGGTCGCCTGCATGGGCTGCCTGTCCACCTGCCGGTTCTCCAACTGGAGCCAGGAGGAGCCCGATTTCAGCAACGGCAAGAAGGCCGACCCGCGCAGCTTCTGCATACAGAAAACGCTGCAGGACATCGCTCATGACCGCGACAGCGAGGCGGCGCTGGACCACAACCTGATGTTCGCCGGCCATAACGCGTTCCGCTTCGGCAGCGACCCGTTCTATTCCAACGGCTACGTGCCGAGCGTGCGCGAGCTGGTGGAGCGGATACTCACCGGGCGCTAGCTAGAAGAACCCCAGCCGCGGCCAGGTCTCGCCCAGCACGGAAGCGGCGTTGCCGCCCATCCTGCCGATCAGGTCGCTGAGCACGTTGCGGAAATCCACGCTCAAAGCGAGGTTGCCGTTGGTATCGAACCTGGTCAGGCTGGGATAGGCGCCATAGACGCCGCCTTTCACCGCGTCGCCCAGCACGAAGCTGACGCTGGATCCGCCATGATCCGTGCCGAAATCGAGGTTGGCGGCTGGACGGCGGCCGAAATCGGACATCGTCATCACCACCACGTTCTTCGAGACGCCTTGTTCCTGCAGGTAGCCGTAGAACTGGGCCAGCGACTGGCTGAGCTGCTGGAGCAGGATCGGGTGGGTCAGTATCTGCTCGCCATGCGTGTCGAAGCCGCCCTGCACGGCGTAGAAGCCGCGTATGCCGGCGCCGGCCACGATCAGCCGGCCGATGTCGCGCAGCTGGTAGTCCAGGTAGGTGGGCGTGGCATAGGCCTTCGGCTGCTCGTGCCTGGCGTAGCCGTGTATGGTCCCGATATCGGCCAGCGCTTCCTGCAACTGCGCCTGATTGTAGGCGGAGGTGGCGTTGGCGGCGGGCAGGATGCCGATCTGGCGGTAGCTGGAGATCAGCCGATCGTATGTGTCCGTGCTGCCGTAGGAGATGCCGAAGTAATCCATCGGCGGATTGATCACCAGGCCCTGGGTCTTTTTGCCCGAAATCAGCGGAACGGCGCCGCCCAGCGATGCGGTGGGCCCTAGGCTGCCGGCGGCGGCGTGGTCCAGCGTCAGGCCGAGCCAGCCCTCGCTGGGCGTGGCCGCGACGTTGATCTGCCCGGTCAGCCAGTCCCATTGGCCATTCTCGTGGCTGAGCGGATTGGTCTCCGCCTTCGGCAGGCCCACCCCCGCCACCACGGCCAGCTTGCCGCCGGCATATAGCAGCCGCATGGCGTCCATGCCCGGCGCGAAAGCATATTCGGTGGCCAGGCCGGGCGGGGTGGAAGGCGTGCTGTCGAAGGCGAGCGGCTGCAGCGCTGCCTGGGTGTAGGCCAGCGCCAGGTTCTGCGGCGCCGGCGCCGGCGTGCGCAGCCGGTTATAGGCGCCGTATTGTTTCAGCGGCACCACGGTGTTCAGCCCGTCATTGCCGCCGGCGAGCAATATGCACACGACGATCGTGCCGGCCGGCGCGGTCTCCGCCGCCGCAATAGTCTGGAAGAAGGTGGGTGCGATGGCGATGCCGCCCAGGCAGCGCAGGACGTTCCGGCGATTTATCATGCTAGTTCACCGCGTAGTCTGGGGAGTTGAGGATCAGCCAGATGGCGCCGCGCAACTGGTTGTCGCTCGGCGCGGCGCCCAGATAGCCGGCGACCAGGCTCTGCTGCGCAGGCGTGCCGCCATCCAGCAGCGCATCCAGCAGATAGGTGGCAATGCCCGCGCCATGCGTGACGCCCATGGCGGCGCGCAAGGCGGGGATATCGATGAAGGTGTCGGTGTAGAGGCTGGCCGGATCCGCATTTGTGATGTTGGCGAACACGCCGGTGCGGCTGAGCAGGCTGCCGGTGTTGGTGAGCGCGTTCAGCGCGCCCGGCCGGTAGAACGAGAACACGCTGGGCGAATAGAAAAGCTGCTGGCCGAGGTTGCTGAGTTCCCATAGCAGCGAGCTGCCGGGCGTGGTGTCCGCGGTCGGCTGCATCGCCCCGGGCAAGGCGCGCAACGTGTCGAGCACCAGCTCCGCCGGCTGCCGGCCCATTGCGTGATACGCGCCGGCGAACTCGGGATCGTTGACGATCGCGGTGATCACCTGGGCAATCTGGTCCGGCTTGTCCTGCGTCGCGCGCCAGACCGCGGCGATGTTGCCGATATAGGTCGGGCTCGGATGTTCGGTCACGAAACGCTGCAGCAATTCGGTGGCCATGAAGGGTGCCACGGCCGGCCGCCTGGCGATCACGTGCATCACGGCGGCGATGGCCGTTGCGTCGTTCGGGATTGCCTGCGCGCGGCCGAAGAAATGCAGCGTGCCCGCGTAGTGATTCGACGGCACGTATTGCACGGAGAACCGGGTCTGCGGATTGTTGTTCGTGTAATCGACGGAGACGCTGTAGCCGGTGATCGCCTTGGCGACCTCCTGCACGTCCGGCTGCGTATAGTTGGCCAGTGTGGCGCCGGTCGCATCGCGCAGGGGCGCGCCGTCATCGGCGAGCTGGTACAGCCCCATAGTGTAGAGCTGCATGCATTCGCGCGCGAAGTTCTCGTTGGCGACCGGGCCCGCATTGTTGTTGTTGTCCAGCCAGATCAGCATCGCGGGTTCCTGCGCCACCGCGGTCAGCAGCGTCTCGAAGTTGCCCAGCGCGTTTGCGCGCACCGTCTGATCGTAGTGATACATGATGGCCGGATCGCCGACTTTGCCCAGGCCCACCGCGAAATGGTCCAGCCAGTGCAGCTCCATCTTGGCCTGCAACTGCCGCTTGGTGAGCAGCATGTGCTGCATCATCGCGCGCTCGAAGATGTTCCAGTCAGGGTAGCCGCCATTGACGAGCGCGGTGGGCAGCGTTTCCAGTTCGGTGTTGCTGTCGTCCAGCGCGGACCAGTTCTCCTGCGCGGCAAGCCAGGCCGCCGTGCCCGAGGCCAGCGTGGCAGTGACCGCCGCCGGCGAGGCCGAAAAAGAGAACCGCCGCAGCAGGTGCTGGGTCTGGCTGCGCGTAAGCGCGGTCTGCGCACCTGCCGGCACGGTGGCGAGCCCCCCGGCAGCGGCCAGCAGAGCCATACACAGACGGAACCGGGGTTTTTTCATGCCGCGCAGACCGTTTTGATTACGGAACGTGTTGAAGCATGCCGGTCAGGTGAATGCAACTATTACGTGTGCGCCGCTTTCCCTCGCCGCCGCACCGGGCCGCAATCATGGCAGATCGCCGCCACGCAAGGTGTGCCAAGCCGCCCGGCCGTGCTATTAGCGCGGCGAAACAGGATGGGACCAGCCGACGACGATGGGTGTCTTCAAGGACAATATGTTCAACGAGCGGCAGAACGCCTCAGCGAAGGCCAAACAGGCGCTGCTGGAGAAGTTCAAGGCCAAGCCGGCGCCCGACGACCCTGCCGTGCTCGCCCGCGCCGCGGAGCGCCGGGCCATCGCCGAGGCGCGCGAGATACGCGCCGCGGAACGCCGCGCCATACGCGAGGCGGAAGCCGCCAAGCTGGCTGCCGAGCAGGCCGCGCGCGAGTTGGAGGCCCAGGCGAAGGCGGCCGAGGAAGCGCGCCTGGCCATCGAACAGGCCGCGCGGGACCTGCAGCGCAAGGCCGAGCAGCAGGCCGCACGCGACGCGCGCTACGCCGCGCGCAAAGCCAGGCGCTGACACGCGCCCGGGCACACAAGACCGTTCCCTAGGAGAGACCATGCGCCGATTTCTCAACCTGACGATGCTGCTGGCGCTGGGCTCCTGCGCCATGTCTTCCGGCAACCCGCCCGCGCCGGGTTTCGTGGTCTTCTTCCCCGAGCGTTCCGCGGCGCTGGAACCGGCGGCGGTGGACGTCATCGGCCAGGCTGCCTCGGCGGCCAAGGCGGCGCCAGAAAGCGGCGTGCTGGTGCGCGGCTACACGGACAGCGCCGGCAGCAGGCCGGACGACATCAAGCTGTCCCGCGACCGCGCCCGCGCGGTGGCCGACGGGCTGGTTGCGGACGGCATCAACCCCGCCCGAATCACCCAGCAGGGCCGCGGCCAGACCGGCAAGGATCCGGGGGTGGAGAGCCGCCGGGTCGAGATCTCGCTCTCCAAGTAGGAGGCGGCCCTGGCCGGTGTGAGCCCGTGAAACACGCTCTCCCACCGGGCACGCCGTGCTACAATTGCGGCACCAAGCTGGTCGGCCAATGGTGCCACGCCTGCGGCCAGGCGCCGCATGATTTCCACCGCAGCGCGTGGGCCCTGGCCGGCGAGGCCTTCGAGAGCTTCTTCCACGCGGACAGCCGGCTTTGGCGCACGCTGTGGCGCCTGCTGCGCAACCCTGCCCGCCTGACCAGGGACTACCTGGCCGGCAAGCGGGCGCCACAAATCCCGCCGCTGCGCCTGTTTTTGTCGGTACTGCTGATCGTGTTCCTGGCGGGCAGCTGGGCCACGCGCGGCGTCAGCCTGGACCGCCTGACCAAGGCGCCACCCGACGTGCAGAAGGAGCTGGCCGATAACCGGCTGGAACTCGAGGCGGCGGAGGCGAGCCAGACGACGATAGGGCTGCCCTCGGCGTGGAGTGGCGCGATAAAGCACTGGCTGCGCACACATGCCAGCCTGGCCCTTGCCCGGCCTGGCGACCTTGTCGCGGCCATGTGGGACCGGGCGGAGAATTTCGCCTTTCTGATGCTGCCGATCTCCGCCCTGCTGCTGGCTGTCATCTTTGCGTTCCGGCGTGGCTTCGTGCTGTTCGACCACCTGATATTCTCGATGCACTCGCTGTCTTTTCAGGGGCTGCTGATCAGCCTGACCGTCCTGACGAGCCAGGACTGGCTGCTTTATGCCGCCCCGGTGCACCTGTTCGCGCATATGCGCGGCGTCTACGGCACCAGCGTGCCCGGCACGCTCGTGCGGATGGCCGTGCTGTTCCTGCTGTCCAGCATAGCTTTCTCGCTGCTGCTTGCGGCGCTGGTTGTGGCCGGTTTGCGCGTGTTGCACGCCTAATGCACCGGCCGGCGCCGCCGGGTGAACCAAAGCGGTTACGTTACGTTGTGAGAATTGGGCTGGACGGGGGTCCGGCACCTTTCAGGAGAGAATTGTCATGTCGCGTATGCTCACAGCCGTCTTCACTGCCGCCCTGCTACTCAGCACTGCAACACTGCTCAGCGCGTGCAACACCGTGGCCGGCGCCGGCCAGGATGTCTCGAGCGTCGGCAAGGACGTGACACACGCCGCCGATCAGCACTGAACCTGTTTCTGAGAACGCGCGCAGCCGGGGCCGGCCTTTGCTCCGGATTGCCGCGTTCTCAGGCCAGCCCTCCAAGCCGCCGTTAGCCAGGCGCGTCCTGTATGACTGCGTGAGCCAGCCTCGCCTTGCAGCGGCCGTAGAACGATCCCGAGTTGCGCCTGGAAGCGGATCCGGCAGGCAAGCCGGCTGCGGCGGCCGATCATCGGAACAGACTGGTTCGCCTGACCGGATGTCCCGTCAGACAGTCAGACGAGGAACCACCACATTAGACCGAGCAGCACCGCCAGGCCGATCACGACCCTGGTGGAAAACTTGGTGACCGCCGCCCAGAAGCTCAGGCGGTCGGCGAGGAAGCCGTCCTCCGTGCTGGGTGAGACAGGTGCCTGTTGCGCGGTGTCAGCCATCATACTTTCCAAGCTAATGTGCTGCCTGTCTGCCAGCGTTGTCCTCGCCCCACAATACACACGGGCGCGGGTGGGCGTTGGTCAGGGCAAGCAAGCAAGGCCCTCGTTTTTGCAAAAAGAAGCAAAAATTTTCGGTCATGCCGCCTGCGCCGGCGCTTCGGGGTGCTCCCGAAGCGGCGGGCTGGCACCCTCAGATACTGGAGGCTACCCACTCCTTGAGCTGGCTCTTCGGCGCCGCACCCACCTTGGTGGCCGCCGGCTTGCCGTCCTTGAACATGATCAGCGTCGGAATGCCGCGCACGCCGTAGCTGTTCGGGGTCTGCGGATTCTCGTCGATGTTCACCTTCACCACGCGCACGCGGCCGGCATACTCGGCGCCGATCTCTTCCAGCGCGGGGGCGATCATCTTGCAGGGGCCGCACCACTCCGCCCAAAAATCCACCAGCACGGGTCCGGACGCCTTCAGCACGTCGGTCTCGAAGGTATCGTCTGTCGTAGCATGCGTGTTGGCGCTCATCATGGTCTCCTCATCGATCGGTTGCTCAGGTGGAGGGCACAGGCGTTGCGATCAAGCGTCCGCCATTGCCGGCGCCGGGGTCGCATGCAAGGCGAGCAGGTCTGGCGGCAGCTCCATCACCGCCGGCCCGTCCGTCCAGATCAGCAGGCAGGTGAGCGTCCGCCCGGGGTACAGCAGGCCCAGCACGGACGCATAGGCGGCCATCTGGCGCAGATACAGCACGGGCACCTCGGCCGGGGAGGCCGGCGGCTCCCGCCCCGTCTTGAAATCGGCGGCGATGACCCTGGCCGGGGTGACGAGCAGGCGGTCCACCTGGCCGGACACGACGCGGTTTCCGATGACGCCGGAGATCGGCTGCTCCGCCCGGCTGCCAGGGCCGAACAGAGCGGAGAGGCCGGGCGTCCGCAGCACGCCCAGCGCCTCCGCCGCGAACGCCGGGGGGTCGTCCAGCCGGTCCCGCAGCCGTGCCGCGTAGGCCAGGGCAGCGGCCTCGCGGTCCTCCTCCGCCACGTCCGGCAGATGTTGCAGCAGCGCGTGCATGGCCAGGCCGCGGTTGAAGCGGCCACGCTGCTTCATGCTGGCCAAAGGCGAGCGCGCCGGCGGCACCGGGCCGAGATCGGCACCTTCCGGCCGGCTGGGCGCAAGCGGCGTGGGCAGAGCGGGCTCGGGCGCCACGGGGCGCGGCCGCCAATCCGGCGCGGCGCCGGCCCAGGCAGGGACGGGCACGGCTGCGGCCGCCGGCTGCGACGCGGATACGGCAAGCGGGGCGGTCTGCTTCGCCTCCAGGCGCAGCGCCTGGCCCGGCCATGCGTCGAACCGTGCTGGCGCTGCGCCGATCCCCCGCATGGCGGCGCTGACCTGCTCGTACCAGCTATCCGGCTGCACCGTGTGGGGCTCCCATCCGCAGACGAGAAGCCGGTCACGCGCGCGGGTGAGCGCCACGTATAGCAGCCGGTTGTATTCGCGGGCGCGGGCGGCGGCGCCGTCCTGCCGTATCGTCTCGATGGCGCGGCAGCGCATGTCCTTGTGCGGCTGCCACAACGGCAGGTCGGTGCCGGTGCCAGGATCGTGCGCCCAGCACAGGCTGCGCTCGTCCGGCGGCAGGGCGGTGGTGTCCGGCAATATCACCAGCTTCGCCTCCAGCCCCTTGGCGCCGTGCACCGTCATGATGCGCACCGCGTCGCCTGCGGCTTCCGCCTCGCGCTTCACCTCGGCCGCCGACAGGCGCAGCCAGTGCAGGAAGCCTTGCAGCGAGGGCGGGTGGGCAGCCGCATGCAGCAGTGCGGCGCTCAGCAGCTCGTCGACCGGCTCGGCCGCTTCTGGCCCCAGCCTGGCGAACAGCCGCGCCCGCCCGCCGAGCGGGCCCAAAGCCTCGGACAGCAGCGTGTAGGGCGGCGTATAATCGACGCGCGCCAGCAGGGTGAGCAGGAAATCCGCCGCGCGCCGCCAGTCCGGCCGCTCCGCCGCCCGCGTGCGCAACGCTTCGAACAGGGAGGACTGCCTGCCGGTCGCAAGCTGCATCAGGCTGTCGTCGGTCAGGCCACCCAGGGGACTGGTCAGCAGTTCGGCCAGGGTCAGGTCGTCCTGCGGCAGCAGCAGGATTTCGCACAGCGCGAGCAGGTCCTGCACGGCGGGCTGGTCGGTCAGCACCATGCGGTCCAGCCCGGCCACCGCCACGCCGCGCATCTTCAGCGCGCGCACGAGGGCGCGGTCGAAATCGCCGCGGCGGCGTACCAGGATCAGTATCTCGCCGGGATGAATGGCGCCTGCCGCCACCTCGCCGGCGATCCAGGCGGAGAGTTGGTTGACCAGGGTCTGCGGCGCCGATTGCTGCGCCTGGTTGATGTGCGGGATGCTCCACGGCGCGTGCACCGCCGGCTCCGGCCGGGGCGCCAGCGGCCATAGATCCACCCGCCCCGCCTCGCCTGCGCGATGCGCCACGTGGTGCAGGGTGACGCCCGGCTCGCCCACCCCGCCCTGCGGCCCGAGTGCGCCGGCCACCGCGTCGACCAGGCCCAGTACTGGCGCGGTCGAGCGGAACGAGACGTCCAGCACGGTGGAGCGCCAGGCCAGGCCGGCCTGGGTCACGCGCTTGCCGTAGATGTCCCGCCAGCGGTCGAATTCGGCGGGATCGGCACCCTGGAAGGAGTAGATGGATTGCTTGCGGTCGCCTACCGCGAAGATGGTGCGCGCCAGAGCGGCGTCCTCGCGCGCGCCCTCGCCGGTGAAGAAATCCGCCGTCAGCCGGTCGGCGATGTGCCACTGCGCCGGGGCGGTGTCCTGCACCTCGTCCAGCAGAAGGTGGTCTAGCCCACCATCCAGCTTGAACAGCACCCAGGCGGCCGCACCCTCATCCTCCAGCAGGCCGGCGGTGCGGCCGATCAGGTCGTCGTAATCCAGCAGGGCGCGGCGGTCCTTGGCGCCGGCGTACAGGCGCAGGATCGGTGCGGCCAGCGTCAGCAATGCGGCGGACGCGTCCGCCAGGCGCAGTGCGCGCAAGCTGTCCTGCACCGCCTCCACCCGCGCCTGTTCGGCGGCACAGGCCGGGATGATGGTGTCGTGCTGTGCGGCCAGCTTGGCGTTGGCAAAGGCGCTGAGCGCGCAGTGCTTGCCCTCCTTGGTGTAGAACTCGCAGGTCCAGCTCGCCCAGTGCTCCACGCGCAGGTCGTGCGGCAGGGAGAGCCAGTCCAGCAGGCGGCCGGCCTTGGTCTTAACACCGTCGCTGCCGTGACGAGCCGCCAGCGTGATCTCGGCCGTCAGCGGGCCCTCGTCCGGCCAGGTGACGGCGGCGGCCAGGATGGCCGCCTCGTCCGCCTGCGTGGCCCCGGCGGCACGGCGCATGGCGGCCCGCAAGGCGTCGGGCGGCAGGGCGAGCGCGTCCGCCAGCCGATGCCGCGCGTGCTCCAGCGTCTCGACCAGGCCCGCGAACCCGTCCGCGCTGACCAGGCCAGCCAGGGCGGCCAGCGCCTGCGGGTCTGCCTGGGGAAGGGCCACCTCGCGCGCGTGCTGCAGCGCCGCGCGCGCCTCCGCCGTCTCGACGAGCTGGAAGTGCGGCGAGATGTGCGCCTCCAGCGGGAAGCGTTTCAGCAGCGACTGGCAGAAGGCGTGTATGGTGCCGATACGCATACCGCCCGGCAGGTCCAGCACACGGGCGAACAGGGCACGCGCCTGGCGCAGGTTGGCGGCGCTGGCCGGGACGTCCAGCTCCTGCAGCGCGTGCGCCAGATCAGCGTCCGGTGCCGCCACCCAGCTACCCAGCCGCCTCTGCAGGCGTATGGCCATCTCGGCGGCCGCCGCCTTCGTGTAGGTCAGGCAGAGTATGCGTGCCGGGTCCGCGCCGGCCAGCATGAGGCGCAGCAGCCGATCGATCAGCAGCTTGGTCTTGCCTGTGCCGGCATGGGCGGAGACGAAGGCGGAGGCGCGCGGGTCGGAGGCGGCGCGTTGGTGGGTGGTCATGGGGCCTTATAGCGCAGGCCGGGCGTCTTGCCTGCAAGCAAGGCTGAGGCGCGGGCTCCAGACCCGTTCAATCAGGAACGCTCACCGTTGAGCGAAGTCTCCGAGACTCGTCACCAGCGACCCGAGCAAAATGGGAGCTGGGGCCAAGGCCCCAGCGGGGTTTGGGGCAGAGCCCCATTCTGCCCCGGTTCAGTGCTCAGGCGGCTCGTCCAGCCCCGCTTCCGCGTCAGGCTCTTCTTCCGCCTCCTCCTCGACCGTATCGGCGTCCTCGTCAGCCTCCACCTCATCCTCGTCTGTCTCGAGCACGGGCGCGCCGTCATCATCCGCGTCACGCGCGGCAGGCGCCGGCGCCTTCATCATGCGGTGTCGGGCAGGGCTGCGCCGAATCGGCGGCGGCCGGGGTGCTTCGGGCGGCTGTTCCGTGCCGCATTTCGGGCAGACGGGCGGGGTGCGCGCAAGGTCGTAGAAGCGGGTCGCACAGGACACGCAAACACGCTTGCTGCCCACCCCGGGCAGGCGGTCCGCTCTTGCAACGTAGGTCATTGTGCGGCCTGGCAGTCGGCCAGACAGGTAGCGTTAGCGCAAGGGGTTGCGGGCACCCTTATCGGGCACCGCGGGCGATGCGGCCGGCCAAATACTGGGCGTTGCTGACGCCTTCGTAGCTCATGGAAAACGGGCGGCCCTTCGTGCTCTCGACGGGCGCCTCGGCCTTTACCGCCGGCTTGGCACGCTTGCGCGCGGTGGCGGCCTTTGCGGCCTTCGCCGCTGCGGCCAAAGTGGCATCGGCAGCGCGGTCGGTCGCGTCAATGTCGCGGGCAGACCAGGAACGGACATCCTGCTGAAGCTTGGCGGCGAAACGGTCCGTGTTGGCATCGTCGGGCGCGGTTGTCTCATCTGTCATCAGGGACACCTCATTCAGGGGGTAAATGGCCAGTCCAGGCCAGCCGGCGGAGTGGCGCGGCACTTATGTAAGTATAGCCCCGCCGCGTTGTAAGTGAAACCCTGGTGAGCGGACCCGGTTCGCCAGCCGCTACTGCAACCGCGGCAGCGCCAACTGGCCGATCTCGACCGGAACCGCAGCCACGGCCCGGATCGCACGCGACAGCAGGAGCAGCAGGTAGGCGGCGACCGGCAGCAGGTAGGCGGCAACCATGGCCGCGTCGGGCAGCTGCTCCACGCTGATCGCCACCAGCGTCAACGCCACATAATACAGGAAAGCTGCCACGAACGCGCCCCAGGCAACGGAGAGGAAGCTCCCAATTGCAGCGGCGGCTGTGCCGAAATGCTGACGTGTCATTGTGCTGCTCCGCAAAACATCTTGCGTTGCAACATGCGCCGAACGCGGCAGATTATAAGCTGGCTTACAGACTGGGAGCCATGCCGATTCGGCATGCTTCGGTCAGTGGCGAGCCCGCACCCGCCTCATCTTAGATAGTGACAATCCGGCCTGGCGCCCGTGGGCGAAGGCGGCCAGCGCTGGGTGGAGCCGAACATGGGCAGGCCGATATAGCCGCGCAGGCGCAATATCCCGTCCGCCGGAACCCACACTTCGGCGGTGTAGGTCCGGCCGTCCTCGGGGTTGGTGACGGTGCCGTGCCAGCGGCCGTCATCCTGCGGACGCAGGTCACGCAAAAGCGGAAACCGGCATTGCGGGTTGCCGCGCCAATCAAGGCGCCGGCCGGACGCCGGCCAGTCACGCAGGCCGACGATGGTGCCGCACAGCACATCCGTGCCGCAGGCCTGTATCTGCACGATGCCGCCCAGATCCTCGGTGAACCAGTAGCCGACCGGCGCCCGAACGGCTGCGGCAAAGGCCGGGGCCGCCGCCATCACCAGAGCGGCCGCAAGCAGGCAGCGCAGTCCCCGCCATCTACCCATCGGCGCGCGGCACCCAGGGAATACGTGTAACCTCGATGCCGTCCTCGGCCAATGCCGAGGCCTGTTCCGGCGTGGTCTCGCCGTAAATGGGACGCGGCGTTTGGCTGCCATCGTGCATGGCCCGGGCGGTATCAGCGAAATGCGGGCCGACATAGTCACATTTCCGCTCCACCTCGGCGCGTATGCGCTGCAGCGTGGCGCGTAGCTGGTCCGGCATGGCCGGCTGGCCGCCGACACCCATGGCCGGTGCCGGCCCGGCCTGCGCCGGCAGTTCCTGCTGCCCTGGCGTCACCGGACCGGACTCGGCCGGGCGCGCCACGGCGCCGGTGGACACGCGCGGCGCCATCATCGCCCGGCTGACGCAGGTGTCCGCGCAGAGCGGGCAGGCGAGCTGGCCGGCAGCCGCCTGCGCGTCGAACGCGGCACTGCTCCGGAACCAGCCGTCGAACTCATGACCGGCGTCGCAACGAAGGGCGTAATGTATCATGAAGCTGTCATACCCGACGTGATAACCAGCATCCGCGCAACCTCGATCCGCCAAAGCGCACGCCGCCGCCACACGCGGCCGTTGGGCCAGATTTGCCCGAAACGCAGGCGAGGCTTCCTCGACGCGCCGCTCAAGCCAGCATGGCATCCAGCTTGCCAGACCGGTCCAGCGCCGCCAGGTCGTCGCTCCCGCCGATATGCGCGCCGTCGATGAAGATCTGCGGCACTGAGCTTCGGCCGCCGGACCGCTTGCCGGCCTCCGCCCGCTCCGGCGAGCCGCCCGGCGCCTCAATCTCCTTGAAGGCCACGCCTTTCCTGGTCAGCAGGTTTAGCGCGCGGGCGCAGTAGGGGCAGAACGGCTGGGTGTAGATCTCAACTGTCTTCATCGTCAGTTCCTGTGTCCGGCGCGGCCTCGGAGCGCGGGTCGGCGACCCGGCTGGCCACCAGCACGTCGATGCTCGCGGCGCCCGCGTCAAGAAGCGCGCGCGTGCAGGCCCGCGCCGTGGCGCCGGAGGTGAGCACGTCGTCGATCAGCAGGACGCGCCGGCCCGCCACCGCAGCGGCCCGGTTCGGCCGGACTGCGATCGCACCCATAAGCAGCGCCGCGCGCTCCGCCGCGGGCAGGCGCCCCAGCCTCTGCGTCACCCTGACCCGGCGCAGCGCATCCTGCAGCGCCGGCCGGCCGGATCGCCGCGCCAGCGCGACCGCCAGCAGGGCCGACTGGTTGTAGCGGCGCGCGAGCAGCCGCCAGCGATGCAGCGGCACTGGCACCAGCACGTCCGCCCGTGCCAGCAGCGCGGCGCCGGCACGCTGCATGTGCAGCGCCAGGGTGGCGGCGATCTCCGTCCGGTCGGCATGCTTGAACGGCAGTATCAGGGCCTGGGACGCCTTGTCGTACATCAGGGCCGCCCTGGCCTCGCGCCATGGCGGCGGCGCCGCCTGGCAGGTCCGGCAGACCACCTCGCCTTTCACCGCGAACGGCAGCCCGCACGTGGCGCAGAACGGGGCAGTGACGAAGTTCAGCCGGCCGAAGCAGGTGCCGCAAAGCTGGCCTGGCGCGCCCACAGTGCTGTCGCAGGCGGCGCAGGTGGCGGGGAGCAGGAGGTCCAGGACGGCGGTCAGCATCGGGTGAGACTGCCTGGGGGGAAGCAAGCAAGCAGTCCTTTTTTGAAAAAAAAACAAAAAACTTTTCTCTCTCCGCGTCTGCGGCGGCCGTGCCCATCCCGGAACGGCGCAATATGGGTTAAGTGGCGGTTTGCGCCTGCGGACGGGCGCTATCCGGGCGGGTCTCCGGCATCAGACAGGCCAGCACCACCCCTATCGCGCCCACGCCGGCCAGGCAAAGGAACGCCAGCGGCAGCGAGCCGTCGGCGATCCGGCCGCCGAACAACGTGCTGCTGGCGGCCGCGGCCCCGATCGCCAGGCCCAGCACGCCCATGCACAGGTTGAACCGGCCGGCGGGGGCGGCGATGTCTGCCGCCACGAGCGGCAGCAGCACGCCGAACGCGGCGCCGCTCACCCCATCCAGCAACTGCACGCCGATCAGCTGCCACGCCGGGATGGACGGGTTGAGCGCGATCAACGCCAGCGCCAGCCCCCTGGCAGGCAGCGCAAGCATGCCGGCGGCCAGAACAGGGCGGCGCCCCCAGCGCTCGGCGGCACGCCCCACGAACGGGGACAGCGCCGCCACCACGATCTGCGGGCCCACGATGCACGCGCCGATGACCAGCGAGGCGCGGCGCCCCAGGCTGGTGGTGGCCGCACCCGCCGCCAGCGGCAGCATCGCGGCGTTGGCCAAATGGAAGGCCGCGCAACAGGCGGCGAACCACAGCACCCGGCGGTCCGCAAGCAGGCCCGCCAGCCCGGCCAGGGGAAAGCGCCCCCGCCTGGACGCGGGCAGTTCCGGCGCGCTGATCAGCCGCAGCGCCCACAGCCCGGGCACCGCCAGCATTGCGCCCAGCAGGAACACCGCGCGCGCGCCGAACGTGCCGCCCACCACCGCCATCAATCCGGCCGCGGTGCCGTTGCCTATGCTGGCGAAACGCGCGTTGCGGCCCAGCCGCTCACCCGCCGCACCCGCCGCCTGGCCCGCCAGCCCCAGGCTGATGGCGGCGATGGCGGGCCCGAGCATACAGCTTGCGAAAGCATGGCTGATCTCGGCCAGCAGCACCGGCAGCAGATCCGGCAGGAACGCCAGGGTGAGCGCGCCGGCGATGATCGCCACGATGGCGACCGCGGCCGCCGCCGTCTTGCGCCGCATCGCATCCACAAGCGCGCCGGCCGGCACCTGTGCCGCCATGTTGGCCACGTACCCCACGCCGAGCGCCAGGCCGATGTCGCCCTGCGTCCAGGCGCGCTGGGTCAGGTAGACGGAGACGAACGGGCCGAACGCGGTCTGCAGGTTGGCGGTGAAGAAATTCAGCCAGTCCAGGCCGGCGGCGCTTCTCCGGTCCGTCATGATTCGGGCGGACGGAACAGCCGCCCGCCTTCGTGCAGGGATGCCGCGAAAACCCCTACATCGGTCCGCCGGTGTAGCTGGCGTGCGTGGGCCTGAAGCACGCGGCCGTGCATCGGCGGCACGGCCTCAATGACCGGGCGCTGCCAGCTTGCTCGGCGCAGGCGGCGGCTGCACCACTGCCGCCGGCTTGGTCTGGTCGGTGTATTCGGGCGCCCGCATGATCTGCTCGGCCGTAAGGTCCAGCCTGATGTCGCTGCCATTGCCGCTGGGGCTGACCGGCGGAAAGCTGAGGTCCGACCAGTTCACCGCGATGCGACGCGAACCCACGCCGAGGAAGCCGCCGAAATCAATCACCACCGCGCGCGGGTTGCTCGCGGCATCGACCAGCACATCCACCACGCGGCCGATCGCCTGGTTGTCCGGCCCCACCACCGTGCGCCCCAGAATGCCGCCGGCGGCGATCTTCTGCACCGGCGCAGGAGTATCGGTCTTGGCGGGCGGGGGCGCAGGCGGCTTGGCTGGCGCCGCGGCGGATGCGGGCGCGGGCTTGGGCGGTTCCGGCGATAGCGGCGACGAGAGGGGTGGCGCCGTCGCCGGCTCGGCCGCCGGCTCCGTCTCCGGCCCCGGCGGCAAGGCCGCCTGCAGGTGCCTGCCATCCAGCAGGCAGACCGCCGTCAACAGGAACAGGCGCGCGCGGAATGTGGTCATGCCGTATATGAGCCCGGTTGATAGGTGGAACGACGTCCTGTCTTACGGAAAGAAACGAAAACTTTCCTCATCGTTTTCGCCCGCCAAGCACGCGTGTCCGCTGCGCCGGCCGCGGGCAACCGTGCTGGCTTCCCGCCAGCCTCATCCCAACGCCGCTCCCAGCCGTGACAGCGCGCGTGACAGCACTGCCGGCGACTGCGCGAAGCACAGGCGCAGATGTCCCTCGCCGCCCGCGCCGAAGGCACAGCCGGGCGCCACCGCCACACCGTGCTCGTGCACCAGCCGCAGCGCGAAACCCAGGCTGTCCGCCAGCCCGTCCACGCCGAAGAACGCGTAGAACGCCCCGGGCGGCGCCGACCAGCGCACCCGCGGCAACCCGCCCAGCGCCGCCGTCGTCATCGCCCGCCCGGTGGCGCAGTAAGCGCGGAACCGCTCGACGAAATCCTCGTCCGCCAGGGCGGCAAGGGCCGCCGCCTGCACGAAGGCGGCCACGCCGGAATGGGTGATCTCCACCAGCTCGGTGAAGCTGTCACGCGTGGCGGCCGGCACGATCAGCCAGCCGATCCGGAAGCCCGTCATCGCCCAGGCCTTGGAAAAGCTGCCCACCACGAGCACCCGGTCCTGCGGCGTGCAGATGTCCAGGATCGAGGCGGCGCGCTCCCCGCCATATACCAGGCGGTTGTACACCTCGTCGGCGATCAGCCAGGTACCCGTCCTGCGGCAGATCTGCAGCACGGCCGCCATGTCGGACGGCGTTGCCGTCCAGCCCGTGGGGTTGCTGGGACTGTTCACCCACACCGCGCGCGCGCCTTCCAGCCGCGCCGCCAGCCGGTCCAGGTCGAGCACGAAGCCGCCCTCGGGCGTGGGCGTCAGCGGGAACTCTTCCACTTCCGCGCCGCGCATACGGCCCGCGTTCATCGAGTTCGGCCAAGCCGGCGTCAGATGCACCAGCCTCTCGCCCGGACGCAGCACGGCGGCCATGGCCACGTGCACCGCCGCCATGCCGGAGCCGGTCACCTGCACCCGCGCCTCCTCCACTGGCCTGGCGTGCTGCGCGCTGAGGTAATCCGCCAGCGCCTGGCGCAGCGCCGGCAGGCCGCGCACGTCCGAATAGCGTGTCTGGCCGGCCCGCATCGCCGCTTCCAGCGCATCATGGGCCACGCGCGGCGCGGCCACGTCGCTTTCACCGAAACACAGGAAATCGGTGTCCGGCCGGGCGAAAGCGGCGCGCGAGACGGTGATTATGTGGGAGCCAAGGGCGGCGGAGATGTCCATGCGCGGCGAAGTAGCGCGGAACACCGGCCACGGCCTGCTTTTTTCACCGAGCGCTGCAAAAAATCATGCCGCGTGCGCCGGGGCGCGGGGAAGCGTGCCGCCCGTAACTTCCGCGAAGGGTTTCCGCGCCATACTCCCTCCATGCTCAGCAAAATCTCCATCGGCAACAAGATCGCGCTCGCCTTCCTGCTGGTGATCTGCTGCACCGCCGGCCTCGGCCTTTTCGCGATCGGCCGCCTGGTTGCCTGCAACAGCGCCGCGCGCGAGATTCAGGCGGAGTACCTTCCCGCCAGCCGCGCGCTGGGCCAGATCGCGTTTCAGACGATGCGCTTCAGGATGCTGGAAGCCTCGGCGGCCATGGCCGAGCCCGGCGCCGGGCAAGCGGCCGAGGTGGCGCGCACGCGCGAGTCGCTCAAGCTGGTGCAGGCCGGCTTCGCCGCCTACGGACAGTTCGCGAGCGGCGTTGCGGACCGGGCGGATTTCGCAGCCATGCAGGATGTCTGGGCGGCTTATCTGAAGCTCGATGCACGGTTCACCGCAGCGCTGCAGGGCGGCGACGATGCCGCCGCGTCCCGCCTGTTCCGCACCGGTATGCGCACCCTGTCCCTGCAGTTCCAGAAGCAGCTCCAGACCAGCATCGCCACCAACATGGACCGCAGCGGTCTGGCGGAGGCGCGCGCGGTCCGGCTGGCGGAGGGCGCCCATGGCTGGATACTCGCAGCTCTCGCGGCCACGGCGCTGCTCTGCGGCGGCATAGGATGGTTGTTGACCGGCGCCGTCGCCCGGCCGCTGACCGCGATGGCGGCAACGATGCGCCGCCTCGCCGCGCACGACCTCACCATCCGCGTACCAGGCCTGGGCCGCGGCGACGAGATCGGCGCGATGGCTGCCTCCGTGGAGGTGTTCAAGGACAACACGATGCGCGCGGACCGGCTGGCGGCCGAGCAGGCGGCCGAGGCCGCGCGCAAGGTGGACCGGGCCGAACACCTGGCCGCCACCGTCCAGGATTTCGAGGTGCAGACCGGCCGCATGGTGGCGCTGCTCTCCACCGCATCCACCGAGCTGGAAGCCACCGCGCGGTCCATGACGTCGACCGCGGGGCAGACGAATGCGCGGGCGGAGCAGGTGGTGGACGCGGCTGCCATGGCAGGCGCCAGCGTGCGGACGGTGTCTGCCGCGTCCGTGGAGCTGACCGCGTCCGTCCAGGAGATCAGCGCCCGGGTAGCCGCCTCCGCACGTATGACGCAGGACGCGGTGGCGCATGCGCGCCGCACCGGCGCCACGGTGCAGGCGCTGGCCGAAGGGGCGCAACGCATCGGCCACGTGGTGCAGACGATCAGCGGCATCGCCCGCCGCACCAACCTGCTGGCGCTGAACGCCACCATCGAGGCGGCACGCGCCGGTGAAGCCGGCAAGGGATTTGCGGTGGTGGCCAGCGAGGTGAAAAGCCTGGCGCTACAGACCGGGCAGGCGACGGAGGAGATCGCTGCCCAGGTGGCGCAGATGCAGGCGGCGACCCAGGAAGCCGTGGCCGCCATACGCGACATCGCTGTGACGGTTGAGAATGTAAGCGGCGTGGCCACCGCGATAGCCGCCGCCGTGGAGCAGCAAGGGGCCGCCACCGCGGAGATCGCCCGCAACATGGAACAGACGGCCGAGAGCGCGCAGATGGTGACGGAAAACATGCTGGGCGTGCGCGAGGCGGCCGGCAGCACCGGACTTGCCGCCTCGGACGTGCTTGGCGCGGCAGGCGCGCTGGCGGGCCAGGCCGAGCAGTTACGGCAGGAAGTGCAGGCATTCGTGGCGAAAGTAGGTGCTGCGTAGCACGCAAAGCCGGGCCACGCCCGACAAGACGCAGCGGCCACCTCCCCAACCCGTGCTGCCTTCGGCACACGCTGCGTTGATGCAGGCGCCGGGCGCCGCGCCGCGTTCATATGCCATGAGCGACAGCAAACACACGACAGGCAACGATCCGATCGAGGGCGCCGATCCCGGCGGCACCCACAGCACGAAGCCGGGCAACCCCGACAAGTCCGGCCCGGCCAAACCGGACCAGGTCGGCCAGAGCATCGTCAGCGGCGACAACAATGCCGGCCGCCCGCAGGATCTGCAGCGCGAGCCAGAGGGCCATCGCGCGCCGCCTGATCAGACCGGCTAGACGGGATTGGGAGCCTAAAGGCCAGGGGCTCTGCCCCTGGACCCCGCTAATGACAGTCGTCCTTAGAACCTCTCTACACGCACTTCTACGAAATGGGGTTTGGGGCAGAGCCCCAACCTTGCCGACTTACCTCTTCTGTTCCTTCGAATACCGCCCCCGCCAGCCAGTCCGCCGCAGCCAGCCCCAGGCGCCCAGCGCAAGCCCGATCGCGCCCCAGGTCGCGTTGTAGTTCTCGATAGCCGCCACTCCGGTGAGCACGGCGGCAAGCTGCGCCGCAAATGCGCCGCCCCAGGCGAACCCCACAAGGCCCAAGACCAGCGCCGCAGCGCCGAACAGGTACTGTCCCTGCAGCCAGATAAGCGCCGCGCGCGGCACGCACGCCAATGGCGGTGCCGCTGCGGCACAGGCCGCACCCCAGCTCCTCGGCTCTAGAAAATAGAAGCGATAAAGAATCAGCAGCGCCGTGACTGCGGCTACGGTGGCGAGGCCCCACCAATCTCTGCGGCGCATGTGTTGCTTGCCTTTGTGTGTGTTAGGTAGAGAAAAGCCGTCCTTTTTCGAAAAAAGAACCGAAAATTCTTGCTTCCCTTCTGCCCCGGTGCCCGCTCCGGTTCTGCCGATACGCGCAGTTGCCGAAGCTGCGCAAACCTGGAGACGGGCGGAAAGGCAAAAGTGTTTTGGTTCGGTTTTCCAAAGAGAGCTGCTTTCTTTCTTCCTAAGGCCACCCACTCGAATGCCCAACCCGCCCAGCTTTCAGGACATCATCCTGCGCCTGCACGCCTATTGGGCCGCGCAAGGCTGCGTTATTCTGCAGCCCTACGACCTGGAAATGGGCGCCGGCACCTTCCACCCCGCCACCACGCTGCGCGCGTTGGGCCCGAAACCCTGGCGGGCCGCCTACGTACAGCCCTGCCGCCGCCCCAGTGACGGCCGATACGGTGAGAATCCCAACCGTCTGCAGCACTATTATCAATACCAGGTCATTATGAAACCCAGCCCGGCGGACGCCCAGGCGCTGGTGTTAGAAAGCTACCGCGCCATCGGCATCGACACGTCGCTGCACGATTTCCGTTTCGTGGAGGACGATTGGGAAAGCCCCACGCTGGGCGCCTGGGGCCTGGGATGGGAAGTCTGGTGCGACGGCATGGAGGTCACCCAGTTCACCTACTTCCAGCAGGTGGGCGGCATCGCCGTCGTCACGCCCTCGGCCGAATTCACCTATGGCCTGGAGCGCCTGGCCATGTACGTGCAGGGCCGCGAGAGCGTGTACGACCTCGATTTCAACGGCGCCGGCGTCAGCTATGGCGACGTGTTCCTGCGTGCCGAACGCGAATACAGCGCCTATAATTTCGAAGCTGCCGACACGGCGATGCTGACACGACATTTCGCCGACGCAGAAGCCGAATGTGCCGCCCTGCTGGCGCGTGCTTTGCCTTTGCCGGCCTATGACCAATGCATAAAGGCCAGCCATCTGTTCAACCTGCTGGACGCCCGCGGCGTCATCAGCGTCTCCGAACGTGCAAGCTATATCGGACGCGTGCGCGCTTTGGCAAAAGGCTGCTGCGAGGGCTGGCTGGCGGGAGAGGATTAGCGAGAGTCGCCGCCGCACTTCTGCCGTCCCGCATCTGCAACAGAACCGCGCGGCCCCAAGAAACACCGAAGCGCCACAGCACCGGAGAAACAAAAGTCTTTTGCTTCTTTTCTTCAGAAAAGAAGGCCTTCCTTTCTACCTACCGCACCAGAGGCCCCGTCATCTCCTCCGGCCGCACCCAGGCGTCGAAATCCTCCGCGCTCAAGAACCCCAACGCAAGCGCCGCCTCCTTGAGGCTGGTCTCCTCCCGATGCGCCTTCAGTGCGATCTGCGCCGATTTCTCGTAGCCGATATGCGGGTTCAGCGCGGTGACAAGCATCAAGGAGGAGGCAACGTTCTCGGCGATCCGTTTCTTGTTCGGCTCGATTCCCTGCGCGCAGCCCACGTCGAACGCCACGCAGCCATCCGCCATCAGCGCCACCGATTCCAGCAGATTGTGCAGCATCACCGGCTTGAACACGTTAAGCTGGAAGTTGCCCTGGCTGCCGCCGAACGCCACCGCGGCATCGTTGCCGAACACCTGGACGGCCACCATCGTCAGCGCCTCGCTCTGCGTCGGGTTCACCTTGCCGGGCATGATGGAGCTGCCGGGCTCGTTCTCCGGTATGCGCAATTCGGCGAACCCCGCGCGCGGCCCACACGCGTACCAGCGCACGTCGTTGGCAATTTTCATCAGGCAGCCCGCCAGCGTGCGCAGCGTGCCGCTCACCGTCACCATCGCGTCATGCGCGGACAGGGCCGCGAATTTGTCCGGCGCACTGACAAAGGCAAACCCGGTCTCGGCGGCAATGTGGCGCGCGACGGCCGCACCGAATTGCGGGTGCGCGTTCAGCCCGGTGCCCACCGCCGTGCCGCCGATCGCCAGCTCCAGCAGCCCGGGCACTTCGGCGCGTATCGAGCGCACGACACCGTCCAGCTGCGCCACCCAGCCGCCGATCACCTGGCCTAGGGTCACCGGTGTCGCATCCTGCAGATGCGTGCGCCCGATCATCACCACATGGGCGTAGGCCTGTGCCTTGGCGTGCAGGGTCGCGCGCAACTGCGCCACCGCCGGCAGCAGGCGGTGCTCGATCTCCTCCACCGCGGCCACATGCATGGCGGTGGGAAACGTGTCGTTGCTGGATTGGCTGTGGTTCACGTCGTCATTCGGGTGGATCGGCGATTTTGATCCCACCGTCCCGCCGGCCAGTTGGATCGCCCGGTTGGCGATCACCTCGTTGGCGTTCATGTTGGTCTGCGTGCCGGACCCGGTCTGGAACACCACCAGCGGAAACTCCGCGTCCAGGTCGCCGTCGATCACCTCGTTGGCGGCGCGTATGATCAGGTTCACCCGGTCGGCCGGCAGCTCGCCCAACTCGCCATTGGCCAGGGCGGCCGCTTTTTTCAGCAGCCCCATCGCGCGTATCACCGGCCGGGTGAAACGGAACCGGTCCACCCCGATCGGGAAGTTCTGGATGGAGCGCTGCGTCTGCGCGCCCCACAGCCGGTCCGCAGGCACCGGCAACGCCCCCATGGCGTCCTTTTCCATGCGAAATCCTGGCGGGGCTTGCTCGGCCATCGGTGGTCCTTGGGCGATGTTGGGGGCGGGCTATAGGCGATGGCCGGGGGTGTTGGATAGACCGGGCACAACGCCGGAAAAGCAAGGACGCAGTCCTCATGGCAAATGCCACCGTCGGATGAAGCGCGCGCTGCGGCAAACCGCGACAGCGCAGACGAAAGCTTCTTGCTTCTTTTTCGCGAAAAAGAAGGCCTTTCCTGCTACCTAATCGCGCAACGTCCCCTCGGCCAGCAGCCATTCCTGGAAGTCCCGCAACACCGCACCTTCCGCGGCGCCCGAACGAACCAGCGCCACATACCCTGTCCGCGTCACCGCCAGATCAGGAAACGGGGTGACAAGACGCTGCGCCGCCACGTCCGTCTGCAGCACAGGCAACGGACCGATCCCCAGGCCGAAACCATCCACCACCGCCTGCAGCGTCACAAAGAAATGGTCGAAGACACGCCGCCGCTGCTCCGGCCGATGCGGCAGCCCGGCGCGGTCCAGCCAATCCGCCCAGTCGCCCGGACGGGTCTCGCTGCCCAGCAGCACATGGCCCGCGATGTCGGACGGCCGGGCGAGCGGGGCGCGCGCCAGCAGCGCAGGGCTGGCGATCAGCGTATCGGCCTCCGCCAGGAAAGGCAGCGCCCGGTAATGCGGCCAGGCGCCGCGCTCCGCCGAGCCGCGCCGTATTGCCAGGTCGAAACCGCCGCGCAGTTCGTCGTGCAGCGTGGTGGCCGTCGCCACCACCACCTCGGTATCCGGCCGCGCGGCGTGGAACTGCTCCAGCCGAGGTATCAGCCAGCGCAGCGCGAAGGTCGTGGGCGCACTAACTCGCAGGACGTGCCGGGCCGCCGGCCGGCCGCAGGCCTCGGCGGCCGCGGTGATCCGGTCGAAGGAAAGGCTGATCTCGGCCGCGAAAGCGCGCGCCGCCTGCGTCGCCACCATCCGCCGGCCGGACCGCACGAACAGCCGGTGGCCCAGCCAGGCTTCCAGCAAGCCCAGTTGCCGGCTGACCGCACCGTGCGTCAGGCCGAGCTCGGCCCCTGCCTCGGCATAGCTGCCGGTGCGGGCTGCCACTTCAAAGATGCGCAGCGCATTGAGCGGAAGCAGACGGCGCATCACTACCCGTGAGGAAACCTGACGATATTGTTGAGAAAAGCCCCGCTAGTCCAGGTAACCTCACCGGCTTAGGCTTGCCACATGCAAACGGCCACGGCACAGGAAGCGAGGCAGGGGCGCCGCCCGACATGGACAAGGCAGCGCCGCAGCCTGGCCGGCGCGTGCCTGGCCCACCTGCTGCACGATGGCTACACGGACGCGCTCTACGCCCTGCTGCCCGTCTGGCAGGCCGAGTTCGGCCTGTCCTACGCAGGCCTGGCGCTGGTCCGGGCGCTCTACAGTGCCACAATGGGCGGCTTGCAGGTACCGGCGGACAGGCTGGCCGCCAGGATCAGCCCGCGCGCCGGCCTGGTGCTGGCCACTGCCGTCGCCGCCGCCGGATACCTGGTGGCGGCATTCCCCCTGGGCTTCCCGGGACTGTGCACCGGCCTGGTCATCGCCGGTATCGGATCCAGCGTGCAGCACCCGCGCGCCTCCGCGCTGGTGACCAACACGGCCGCGGGCTCCCCGCGCGGGCCGCTGGCGATCTACAATTTCTCCGGCGACCTGGGAAAGGCGATCTTCCCGGCCACGGTGGCCCTGCTGCTGCCCATCGCCGCGTGGCGGCCAGTGGTCGCCGGCCTGGCTGCCGCAGGGCTTGCCACCGCCGCCGCCCTGCTGGCCGTGCTGCCGCGCCAGCCCACCACCCCTGCAGCCGCCCAGGGCGCCGCCGCGTCCGGCGGCGACGGGCGCGGCTTCAACCTGCTGCTCGCCATCGGCGCCTGCGACACCGCCACGCGCATGGGCTACCTGCTGTTCCTGCCGTTCCTCATCCACGCCCAGGGCGGCCGCGAGTCCATGGTCGGCGTCGGCCTGGCCCTGCTGTTCGCGGGCGGCGCGCTCGGCAAGGCCTGCTGCGGCTGGCTCGGGCAGCGTCTGGGCGTCGTGCTGGGCGTGATCGTCACCGAAGCGGCCACGGCGCTTCTGATCCTGGCCACCCTGGCGGTGCCGCTCGTGGCACTGCTGGTCCTCCTGCCGCTGCTGGGGATAGTGCTGAACGGCACGTCCTCCATCCTGTACGGAACCGTCCCGGAGCTGGCCCGCAAAGGCGAGGCCGGCCGCGCTTTCGCGCTGTTCTACACCGGCGTGATCGGCGCCGGCGGGCTGGCGCCGATCCTGTACGGAGGTCTTGCGGATCACTCCAGCCGGAGTGTGGGTGTGGTGGCGGCAGCGCTTACGGCTTCTGCCATCGTGCCGATGGTGGCGGCGCTCCGGCCGTTCCTCGTGCGGGTGCAGCAGTAGAAGCAAGCAGTCCTGTTGAGAAAAGCAGGCCCTCCTCCCCGCTCAATCCAGCTCACCATCCTCTCCCAGGCTCCCGACCTGAACCACCCCGTCAATGCCGCTCAGCCGCCCGACAAGATGGGAGACCGGGCGCTTGCCTTTTACCTGCATCGTCAGGCTGACAAGACCGTTCCGCCCGCCATCGGGCTCGGTCCCCTCAACATCGGCCAGATCCTGCGCCTGCTCGGCGGCCTCGTGCAGGCCGCCACCCTGCAGGACCTCCACGTGATCGATGGAAAACCGAAGCTGCGTGCAGGCGACGACGATCTCCCGCATCAGCCCGCGTCCGCCCTGGTACAGCACGCGCAGCCTTGTGGCCGTGCGCCTGGAGCGCGGCAGGAACCCGACCAGGCGCGGAAACACCAGCATGACGACGAAATGTATGACCGTCGTGGTCAGCGCCAGAACCGGCAAGCCGGCGCCGCACGCCATGCCCAGCGCCGCGGTCAGCCAGACGGAGGCGGCCGTGGTCAGCCCGCGTACCACGTCCCGGCGCATGAAGATCACGCCGCCGCCGATGAAGCCGATGCCGGACACGATCTGCGCCGCCACCCGCGAGGGGTCGAGCACCACTTGCCCGGTCACCAGCACGTCGGTGAAGCCGTATTTGGAGACGAGCATGAACAGCGCGGCCGAGACGCCCACCAGCGTATAAGTGCGCAGCCCGGCGCTTTTCTGCCGTATCTCGCGCTCCAGCCCCACCAGTGCTGACAGCACGAAGGCCAGCAGCAGTTCCTCGAATTGCAGTCTGCCCTGGCCGGTCAGGCTGAACAGCGTAAGCATCCCGCCTGTCCCGCTCGCGTATTCCGCAGGATGCCATACGCCGCTGGCCATGCTACTGGCCGGCGGTCGTTATGCAATCGCCGGCGCGGACCCCGCCTACATTTCTGGTGCGGAGTGTATTGCGGTAAGCAAGGCCTTCTTTTTCGAGAAAAAGAAGCAAAAAGCTTTCGGTCCGCTGTCGCGGGAACGCTGGGATGCGCGCACCGGTGATGAGCGGCTGGCGGGGATGAAGGATTTGGGTCTTTTTCCCAGAAAGATCCGTCTGCTTGCTTTCCGGCTTGGGGGCCCGGTCCCAACTCCCGCTTGCATCCACAGGACCGCCGCTCCCCGTGCTCCGCCTGACAGAACTGAAACTGCCGCTCGACCACACTCCGGAAGCCCTGGCCCAGGCCGCCGAAGCCCGGCTCGGCGTAGCCCCCAGCGCCATCCACGTCTTTCGCCGCGCCATAGACGCCCGCAAGCGCAGCGCTATCCACCTGATCTACACGCTGGACGTGGAAGTGCCCGGCGAGGCCGCCATCCTGGCCCGCCTGGCCCAGAACCCGCACGTCTGCCGCACACCGGACACCAGTTTCCGCCATGCCGCCCGCGCGCCCGCCTCCCTGCAGGACCGTCCGGTGGTCATCGGCGCCGGCCCGTGCGGCCTGTTCGCCGCCCTGGCCCTCGCCCAGATGGGGTTCCGCCCGATCATCCTGGAGCGCGGCCGCGTGGTGCGCGAGCGCACCGTGGACACCTTCGCGCTGTGGCGTAAATCCGTGCTCACCCCGGAATCCAACGTCCAGTTCGGCGAGGGCGGCGCCGGCACCTTCTCCGACGGCAAGCTGTGGTCCGGCGTGCGCGACCCCGCCTATCTGGGCCGCCGCGTGCTGGAGACCTTCGTGCGCGCCGGTGCGCCGGAGGAGATACTGGTCGCCAGCAAGCCGCATATCGGCACCTTCCGCCTGGTGACCGTGGTGGAAAGCCTGCGCGCCGAGATCGAGGCGCTGGGCGGCGAATACCGCTTCGGCACAAGGGTGACCGGCCTGATCACCGGCCGCTCACGCGACGGCACGCGCCGCATCGAGGCCCTGGCGCTGGCCAGCGGCGAGACCCTGGAAGCCCGCCACGTCATCCTCGCACCTGGCCACTCCGCCCGGGACCTGTTCGCTGCCGTGGTGGCGGCCGGCATACATGTCGAACCCAAGCCGTTTTCGGTAGGCGTGCGGATCGAACACCCGCAATCGCTGATAGACCGCGCGCGCTTCGGCGCTTTCGCCGGCCACAGGCGCCTGGGGGCGGCGGACTACAAGCTGGTGCACCACGAAGGCGCCGGCCGCTCCGCCTACAGTTTCTGCATGTGCCCCGGCGGCACCGTGGTGGCCGCCACCAGCGAGCCGGGCCGCGTGGTGACCAACGGCATGAGCCAGTATTCCCGCGCCGAGCGAAACGCCAATGCCGGCATCGTGGTGGGCGTGGGGCCTGCCGATTTCGCGCCCGAAGACGCCCACGACCCGCTGGCCGGCATCGCCTTCCAGCGCCGCCTGGAATCGGCGGCGTTCGCCGCGGGCGGCGGCACCTACGCGGCACCCGCCCAGCGGGTGGGTGACTTCCTGGCCGGCCGCCCCAGCATCTCGCTGGGCGACGTCATCCCCTCCTACAAGCCGGGCGTCACACCCACGGACCTGGCAGCCTGCCTGCCGGACTACGTGCTGACCACGATACGCGAGGCGCTGCCCGTGTTCGCCCGCCAGATTCCCGGCTTCGACATGGCGGACGCGGTGATGACGGGCGTGGAGACCCGTACCTCCTCACCCATACGCATCACCCGCGGCGACGATTTCCAGAGCCTCAACACCGCGGGCCTGTACCCCGCCGGGGAGGGCGCGGGCTATGCCGGCGGCATCCTCTCGGCGGCCATAGACGGCACGCGCGTGGCGCAGGCTTTGGCGCTGGCGGCGGCCGGTTAGGCGGCGGTCGTTGCTTCCGTAACAATCGGACGCAAAGCGCCCGGCGGTCGTGCCGGAACCGGCACAGCCCGACGGAGTTGAAACGAAGCTGTCAAGATGGGCGGATGCCCACAGCGTGTTCACATACGCGAAGGAAGTGCCACACATGAAGTTCACAACAGGTTTCGCCGCACTGGCTTTGACGCTGGCCGCCGGTGCCGCCTCGGCGCAGTCCGCGTCCGAGACCACGACCACCCAGCAATCCACGATGGCGCCGGCGCCTATGGCGCCTGCCCCCGGCACGCTCAGCACGTCGAAGGAATACCACGCGACGGACGGCTACGGGAACCAAGTGGACAAGAAGGCCACCAGCTACCAGAGCGGCAACGGCGTGGCGTCCGAGAGTTCGTCGACCACCACGAACGTGGCCGTGCCGCCGCCGCTGCCGCCGGCCACGACGACGACCAGCACGTCGTCTTCCACCAGCACGACCGCGCAGCCGAACTAGGGGAGGTGCCGATCATGCGTATCGCCCGGACCAAGGCGCCCGCCGTGCTCAGCGTGCTGATGCTCGGCGTCACCTCCCTTCTGGCAGGCTGCGGCGGGGACGCACCGCCGCCGGTGACCGTCACCACGGAGCATTCGTCCACGACGACGACCGCACCCGTGGCCCCGCCGCCTGTTGCCACGACCACGACGACCACGCACTCGTCGTCCACGACGCCCTGAGGGCAACGCGGGCCGTCTGGTTTGGAAAACGGTTGCGGAGATTATCGCCCTGGCCTGCTTCCAGCCTGTTCTGTCAGCCGCTCGGCTGCAGAACAGGCAAGGTCGGCCTCTTAGACACCGTATCCGTCTTCACCAATGGCAGGGCGTGTCTAGCTGCCGGCTCAGGCAATCGCCCCTCTTGGCGTGAACCTGGCCGCAGACGCGCGTTTATCGATCGAGCTTTCACATCCTGAACCGAAGGAGATCCGCCCATGAAAACCCTGCTACTCGCAACCGCGCTGGCGCTCTCCGCCGGCAGCGCCAGCGCGCAGAGCGCGTCCGAGACCACCACCACCACCCAGACCACGTCGCCGATGGCGCCGGTGCCAGGCACGCTCGCCACCTCGCGAGAGACCCACGCCGTGGACGCCTACGGCAACCGCGTCGACTCCAAAGCCACCAGCTTCAGCAACGGCGGCGGCGTCACGCGGGACAGCACGGTCACCACGACCAAGGTGGCGCCGCCGCCTCCCCCACCGATGACCACCACCACGTCCAGCAGCACGACGACAACCACCACGGGCGTGCCGAACTGAGTGCCTTTCTCACAACCGCCACGGCGGCAGTGATGCTGGCGGGCGCCGCCGCGCTGTCAGGCTGCGGCGGTGACCGGCCGGCTGTCGCCACCAGCACCACTCGGGCCACGACCACGCCGCCTGGCCTGGACGTGCCGCCCGGCCTTGCTGTGTCGCGTTCCACGCCGGCCGCCCCCTGAGCGCAGGCAGCCCTGCCCGTCCGCGGGCAGGGCGGCCTGCGTTTTAGGGCCCTTCGTCGACGGTGCTCTCAAGCGTGTTCATCGAAGCGCGGGCGTACAGCTCCTCCGGCTCCTCTTCCGCCTCCGGCGGGTTTGCCAGCGCATCGAACCAGTCGATCATCGCCTGGTCACACAGGAATCCGGTCAGCCAGTCGATCTGGCGGGCATCGTACTCCCAGAACGCGGCGAACAGGTCCGATCCCCAGACGTCGCGGCCCGCATCCCACACAGCCTGCGCGGCCACGCCGCCGCGCCCGATCCGGCCCGGCCCCAGGGCCAGCGTGCGGTGCGGCCCGGGATGCAGCCGCGCCGTCAGGCCGTCCACCACGAAGGCAAGCGAGGAAGACTTCACGCAGCCGGGCCTCGGCTGCGCCAGCGTGCCGCCCCGGCCGCCAGCAGCCACGCGCCCGCAACCGCGTAGAGCGGGATCAGCAGCAGGTTGTAGCGCACCTGGTTCACCGCCACGGACGCGTTGAACGCCAGCATGAACCACGCCGGCCAGGCGAGCAGAAGCACGCCGGGGCGCCACATCGATCCCTCATCCTGCCCCCTCCACGGCCGCGCCGACCATGTCAGGCCCAGCGCCGCCCAGAACAGCACAAAACCCCACCAATGCGCCACATACGCACCGCGCAAAGCGAGCGGAAGGCTGACCAGCGCATGCCAGAGAGGGTTGCGCAGTATGTAATGCGTCAGCAGGTAACCCAGATGGTGGTCGTAGCCGCCGGACGCCGCCAGCGTTTCCGGCAGCATGTGGCGCAGCCCGATGACGTAGAACGAGTTCGGGTGATCGTCCCAGCCGAACCGGTCACAGCCAGTGGGCGCGAGATGCCGGCCGAGCGCATTGCCGTCCGGCATCCAGCACAGGAAGGATTGCGCGTACTCCCGCCAGGTCATCGTATCGAACGCGATGCGCTGCACCAGCGTGTGGCTGTCATACCCGTAGGTGAGCGCGGGCCGCCCGAGCACCACGGCATTGCGCGCCACCCACGGCGCCAGCGTCAGCGCGGCGGCGCCCGCAAAGGCGGCAAGTCCTGGCCACGCCCGCCGCCGCCCGAGCAGGGCGGCACCCAACAGCACGGCCGGGATCAGATACAGGAAGGCCGGCCGGGTCAGCGCCGCCAGCGCCAGCAGCAGCCCCGCGGCCGCCGCCCAGCCCAGCCGGCGGCGTCCCGCACCCGCCGTCGCCGCCAGGCCGCACGCCATTGCCGCCGTGGACAGCAGCAGCGTGGTCATCTCCGTCATCAGGTAGGCCACCGAGCCCAGCAGCAGCTTCGTGGTGCACAGCGCGAGCCCCAGCGCCAGCCAGCCCAGCGCGCCGCCCCCGATGCGCCGCGCCATCCACCACAGCAGCCAGAAGAACCCCGCCAGCTCGCCGAACTGCAGCCACCGCAGCAGCGGCGCCGCCCGCGGACAGGCGGGGTCCTGGCCCGCGCCGGCCACCACGCAATCCATGCCCGCCCGCAGCTTGCCGTCCATGCCCGCCGCCGCCGCGACCAGCGCCGGGTAGAGCGGCGCAAAACGCATCCCCTGCGGGCGCAACCCGGCCGTGCCGGCGCCTGCGAACATGAAGCCGTCGGTGAAGCGCCGGTGATGCACCAGGTCGTAGGCGATGCCCAGATAGAACGGCTGGTCGAACTCGTTGAGGGAGCGGACAGGCTGTCCTTGCCATAACACGCCGGTGACCAGGAGGATCAGCGTGAGGGCCGCCAAGCTTTGACGGCGCAAGGAAGAACGGCCTTCTTTTCTGGAAAAAAGAAGCAAACCTCTTGCTCCTGGTGGGCGGCTGGGCGTGGCGTTCTGCCACGGGTGCGTTGCCTGCGGCGAGGGCTAAAGTTTTCCGCTCGGCCATTGCCGCCTGGGTGCGCCGGCCAAAGCTATCGCATCAGCAATAGCGATCGAAGCGGACATGAGCGATCTCAGCCTTACCAGCCACGCCGGCCTCCAGACCGCCCGCGCACCCGCACGGCCAGGCTCGGCCGCTCGCCGCCGCACCCTGCTGGTCGGCATCACGCTTGCCGCCGCCGCCGCCGGCGCGCTCGCCACCAGCGCGCCTGCCGCAACCCACGCGATCACCGATGCCGGCGCCGACCTCACCCGCCTGCTGCGCGCCATGGCCGCGATGAAGACGCTCGCCGCCGCCGCCCTCTGCTGGACCGTCCTCTGGCGCCTGGCCCTACCCGCCTCCGCTTCCCGCCTCGCCGCCTACGCGCTCGCCTGCGCCGCCATGGCCGCCGGCCCCGGCCTCATCTGGAGCATGGCCCACGTAAAACTCGGCGCCCTGTTCCTCCACGCCGGCCTGCTGGTCACGGTAGTGATGCTGTGGCGCGATCCGGCGATGGGCACGCGGCTGGGTGCAGTCATCGAGCGCCGCCGGTATGCGTTGCGGGTTTTGGACGCGCGGTAAGGAAGCAGGCAAGGCGGCAGCCGTGCTCCGCCTGCAGCACGGATTTGTCAGGGCGGAAGCGGTTCAAAAAGTTATTTTGCATCCGCAAACACTGAAAAGCGCTTTACCTAACGGTTCCTGTCGGAATTAATGGCAGGATGAAGCTGCTGCCAAGATTGCGGGCGGTTTCAGCATGACGTTCGGCCGCATTGCGCATTCGCATTTGGCCGGGCCAATCCGGCGGCATGGCGACAGCTGAACAAGCATCTCCCAAGGCCCAACCGATTTCGATGCGCACCCGCATAACATCCGGCATACTCAGAATTGTCGGAGTCACAGATCTGGCACACGCAATCATGACTTGAGTGGGTATCAGTCGGCGTTGGTCCTCAGTCCAGGAATTGTAGGGACCACCGGGAATACCCGACGAAGGTGAAGCGAAAGTCGGCTTCGGAATGTCGGTGACGGACGCGGCGCTTGCGCGCAGTGGACTTAACAGGAACGCAAATGCAAGGGTTGCATGTTGGGCAGCATTTAGCACTTCAGCTCCCTTCCATCTTCGAAAACTCTGGTTAACTTCCACCTTGCGGTATCAGGCTGGACCTTCGAATTACGGTTCAATACCCAAGACATAGCAGAACTATCAAAAAGGTGGGAGGAGACAGCACAGCCACGTGCCCCATAACGGCATACCCTGCTTAGGCAATGACCTCGCTGAACCCCGTAGCAGCCCCAAGAGCCAGACTGGTTAGGTGACCATCACAAAAAGCGAGAGGAGAGACAGAGTAAGTGAAATCAAGGTCTGCAAACGGCTCGCATGACACCTTCATCTCTCGCGGCGGAGCCAGCCTTGCAGCATGTTCAATCTCCCGGGAATGCGATCGAGGACACCAGGCCAAGCTCCCGATGGTCTTCAGCAGCACAGCAACAAACGTCTCGAAGGAGGTCCACCTCAGAAAAAGCCCTTGGCTTTCCGTGGCGTCGGTTATTTACGCACCCGAACACGACATACCGGGAGCAGCGCTACCCGCTACGGCCGCAGGGTAAATCCAACATTCGTGCGAGCCTATGAACTAGACATCAAGCCCGATATCCAACACCCGCGCGCTATGCGTAAGCCACCCCGCCGACAACAAATCCACCCCGGTCTCCGCCACCCCAGCCGCACTCCCCAGATCGATCCCCCCGGAAGCCTCCACAACCGCCCGACCGCCAACCATGCCCACCGCCTCACGCAACGCCGCCAACCCCATGTTATCCAGCAGCACCGCATCCGCCGCCCCGATCGCCAGCACCTCTTCCAGTTGCGCCAGCGTATCCACCTCGATCTCGATCTTCACCAGGTGCCCCGCCGCCGCCCGAGCCCGCGCCAAAGCCGGCCCGACCCCACCCGCGATCGCGATATGATTGTCCTTGATCAGTATCGCATCATCCAGCCCGAACCGATGATTGGCCCCCCCACCGCACCGCACCGCATACTTCTCAACCGAGCGCAGCAAAGGCGTAGTCTTGCGCGTGCAAGTAATCCGCGCTTGCGTATGCGCAATCGCATCCACAATCGCCGAAGTAGCCGTAGCAATCCCGCTCAGATGCCCCACGAAATTCAGCGCCACCCGCTCGCCGGTCAGTATCCCACGCGCCGGCCCGGCCACGCGCGCGATCACGTCACCGGGCTGCAGCCGGTCGCCGTCCCGGCGCTCCGCCGTCAGCACCACCGCCGGGTCCACCAGACGGAACGCCAGCGTCGCCAGTCCCAGCCCGGCCAGCGTGCCCGCCTGCCGCGCCACGAACACTCCGCGCGCGTGCAGGCTCTCGGGCACCAGCGCGTCCGTCGTGATGTCCCCCGCGCGCCCGAGGTCCTCCACCAGCGCCGCCCGTACCAGCGGCTCCACCAGCAGTTCGGGCAGCGCCATCACGGCGCCGGCCGCGCCAGCAACACCGCGGTTGCCGTGCGCGCAAACCCCCGCGCCTCATCCAGGGTCAGCGTCATCCGCCGCGCCAGCGCCGGCGACGTATCCGGGAAATCGGTGCGCGTGTGCCCGCCCCGGCTCTCCTCCCGCCGCTGCATGGCAACCGCCATCATCAGCCCCAGCGCCGCCGGATCGGACTGCGCCGGCAATGCGGCCAGGGCGGCCACCGCGGCGGCCAGCCCCTCAGCATCGCGCAACACCCCGGCATGGCGCGAGAGTATCGCGCGCACCGGCGCCGCATCTCCCTCCGCGGCGCCACCCACCGGCGCCAGCGGCGCCGCGCGCCCGGCCGGCACGCCGGCCACGCTCTCCGCCGCAATCCGTCCCGTCACCGCGGCCTCCAGCAGCGAATTGCTGGCCAGCCTGTTAGCCCCGTGCAGCCCGGTGCACGCCGCCTCGCCGGCCGCCCAGAGCCCTGGCAGCGTGCTGCGGCAATCCGCATCCACCGCAATCCCGCCCATGTGGTAGTGCGCCGCCGGCCGTATCGGAATGGGTGCGGTCGCCGGATCGACGCCGGCCGCAAGGCAAGCCGCGTTGATCCCCGGAAATCGGGCGCCGAACCGGACTCCGAGCGCCGCGCGCGCATCGAGGAACACACGGTGTCCTGCCTCCATACGCGCCCAGACCGCCCGGCTGACGATGTCGCGCGGCTCCAGTTCCGCGCGCGGCCACCGGGCATCGCCCGCCATGAACCGCTCACCCGTTTCGTCGATGAGCACCGCGCCCTCGCCCCGCACCGCCTCGCTGACCAGCGGCATCGGAACCCCGTCCTGCCGTGCCCCGGCGGCGCCCGCATCCAGGGCGGTGGGATGGAACTGCACGAACTCAAGATCCGCCAGCGCCGCCCCGGCGCGGGCCGCCAGCATCAACCCGCCGCCCAGCGCGCCGGCCGGATTGGTGGAATGCTGATACAACCCGCCGAGCCCGCCTGTCGCCACCACCACCCGGCTGCTGCGCAGCACCCGCGCGCTGCCGCCCTCCGCTGGCGTTGCCAGCACGCCGGCCACCGCGCCGTCCCGCACGATCAGCCGCGTCGCCCGCACGCCCTCCCACACCGTGACCGAAGGCGTCCGCCGCACCGCTTCGACCACCGCGCGCAATATCTCCCGCCCGCTGGCGTCGCCCGCCGCGTGCACGATGCGCCGGTTTCCGTGCCCCGCTTCCAGCCCCAGCCCTATGCGCCCCTGCGCGTCGCGGTCGAACCTGGCGCCGAGCCGCGCCAGCTCGTCGACCAGCTCCGGCCCTGCTTCCACGATCCGCCTGGCCACCGCCGCGTCGCACAGCCCGGCGCCGGCGGCCAGCGTGTCCGCCAGATGCAGCTCGGTCGAGTCGTCATCGCCGATCGCGGCCGCCAGGCCGCCTTGCGCCCATCCGCTCGCGGCCTGCTCGCCCAGCGGGGCGGCCGAGAGGACCAGAACCGGCTCGGGCGCCAGGTGCAGCGCCGCCATCAGGCCGGCGAGGCCGGCGCCTATGATGATCGGGCAGTCGTGCATTGTTTGATGTCCCTTAAGAAAGGAAGGCTTTCTTTCTTGAAAAAAAGAAGCAAAAACTTTTGCTCCGCTGTCGCGGACTTCTCCGGTGGGCCGCCGACAGGGACAAAAGTTTTTTGCTTCTTTTTCTCAAAAAAGAAGGCCTTCCTTGCCTTCCCTAGACCGCCAGCATCCGCTCGACAGCCTGCCGCGCCCGCACCGCAACCGCGGGATCGATCACCACCTCGTGGGACATCGTCTCCAGCGCCCGGCGTATCCCCGGCAGCGTGATACGCTTCATGTGCGGGCAGATGTTGCAGGGCCGGACGAAATCGACCTTCGGGTGCAGCACGGCGATGTTGTCCGCCATCGAGCACTCGGTGATCAGCACCACGCGCGCCGGCTGCTTGTCCGTCACGTAATCCGCCATCGCCGCGGTGGAGCCTGCAAAATCGGCCTCGTCCACCACCTCCGGCGGGCATTCCGGATGGGCCAGCACCACCACGCCCGGGTTTTCCGCCCGCAGCTCGCGTATTTGGGCCGGCGTGAACCGCTCGTGAACTTCGCAGGCGCCTTCCCAGGAAATGATGCGCACGCCCGTCTCGCGCGCCACGTTCGCCGCCAGATACTGGTCCGGTATCATGATGACTTCCGGCACGCCCAGGCTCTCCACCACACGCTTGGCGTTGCCGCTGGTGCAGCAGATGTCGCTCTCCGCCTTCACCTCGGCGGACGTGTTGACGTAGGTGATGACCGGCAGGCCGGGGTAGCGCTGCCGCAGCAGCCGCACGTCCGCCGCCGTGATCGATTCCGCCAGCGAGCACCCGGCCCGCATGTCCGATATCAGCACCGTCTTCGTCGGGTTCATCAGCTTTGCCGTCTCGGCCATGAAATGCACGCCGGCCATCAGGATCACGTCGGCATCCACATGCTGTGCCTCGCGCGCCAGCAGCAGGCTGTCGCCCACGATGTCCGACACGCAGTGGAAGATTTCCGGCGTCATGTAGTTATGCGCCAGGATCACCGCGCGACGCTCGGCCTTCAGCCGCAGGATGGCATCGATGTCCGGCTCGAATACCGGCCATTCCATTGGCGGAATCACCCGCTGCACGCGGGAATACAGGGCGGCTGACGCGGACATGGATGGACGCTCCTCAAACACCGCTTTGCGCGGCCGCCTTGTGCTCAATTCGAGCATTTCTCAGTCAAAAAGAGAGAAGCCCGAAGGCTCCGGCCTCAGCACTTATGCTGGTTATGAGCATAAGCGGTGTCAAGATGACAAAACGGAAACGGCGGTCCTGTCAACTTCTAAGCAGCGGCAACTTCGTGCCGGCGATCGCCCGCTCCTCCTGAACACCGCCGCGGAAGCGGAACAGCTTGGCCGGGCGCCCCCCTGTCTCCAGGGATACGTCGCCGGTCTCCTCCACCAGATCCTGGGCGTCGATAAGCCGGCGGAAGTTCTGCTTGTGCAGCCGCCGCCCGGCCAGCGCCTCAACCGTCTGCTGCAGTTGCAGCAGGGTGAAACTCTCCGCCATCAGCTCGAAGAACACCGGCCGGTATTTGATTTTGGTCCGCAGCCGCGCGATCCCGGTGGCCAGGATACGCCGGTGGTCCAGCAGCATCGCGTCCCCGGCCAGCACGCCCGCAGCCGCTTCGTCCCCCGTCCGCCGGACCCGCTCCGTCACCAGCCCGGCCTCGAACAGCAGCTCGTAGCGTTGCAACACCAGCTCCTCGTTCCACGCCCGTCCGTCCCCGCCGAAGGTGATCGCCACGCGCTGGCGCCGCGCCGGCGTGTCCGCCCAGCCTAGCAACGCGGCCCGCATCCCGTCGAGCATCGCCGGCGTGCCCGCCCGGTGATCCTCCCACGGAAAGTACCTGTACCAGCTCTGCCACCCGGCATCCTGGCCGCGCACCACCGCCTCGCGCGTCAGCCCCAGATAGCTGACCGACATCACCCGCCCGCTCTCCGCCCCGCGGTCGCTGTCGGCGAAGGTGTATAGCTGCTCCACGTAGCCCAACGGCTGGTGGGTCTGCCGCTCCACCCAGGACCGCAGCCCCGCCTGCAGGGAGCGGTGCCCGCTTTCGAACGATCCGGACGGCAGCGCCGTGCCGCGGGCGATGGTGAGTATGCGTGGGTCGGCGCCGGTGACGGCTACCACGACGGCGATCAGGTCGGTCGCCAGCTGGTTGGCTGTCATCAGGAAGGAAGGCCATCTTTTCTGAAGAAAAGAAGCAAAAGACTTTTGTCCCCCGCCTGCACGGGCACGCGCGCAAGTGCTGCAAGTCCCGTTCTCGCAGGACCAGACAAGGCCGACATGCCAGCGGGAAGCAAAAGTTTTTTGCTTCTTTTTTTCAAAAAAGAAGGCCTTTCTTCACTTCCTGCGCCGCACCAGAACCCGCACGCTCCCCAGATTGCGCGCATGCGGATGCGCCACCGCCAGCACCAGCGGCCGCAGCCGGGGCAGGTTCAGCCACATCGGCAGCTCCCGCCGTATCACCCCGCCGGTCTCCCCGGCCCCCCGCCCGGTGATCACCTCCACGCACCGCACCTGGTCCGCATAGGCCTCCACCAGGAAGCGCTCCAGCGCGGCGAACGCCACCTGTGCGGTCTTGCCGTGCAGGTCCAGCGTGCGCACCGGCGTCATCTTGCCGCCGCGGAACTTGCCCCAGGTGGAACTGTCCAGCCCCGCCGGCTGCGCGCCGGTCACCACCGCGGGCGCCGGGGCGCCACGTGGCCGTGCCACCAAGGGCGCCGCCGCCGGACGCACCGCCGGGGCCGCCGCTTCCTTGCGCTCGGCCACCGTCGGCGCCGTCCGGCCCGCCAGCGCGCGGACGTGGCGCACGTAGCTGGCCCACGCATCCCGGTCAGGCTCGCTCAGCTTGCGCACGCGCGAAATCATGCCCCCCACATAGCGCGCCGAACCGCATCGCGCATCGCACGCTTTCACCAGACGCCGCATACCGGAGGCCGCCGCCCATGACCAAGTTCGTCCCCAGCTACCGCCACGCCCCGCACCAGCCACGGCTTGGCGACGTCGATCCCTCCGGCCAGGTCCAGCTCACGATCGTCCTGCACCCCGCCACCCCGCTGGATGCCGCAACGCACGCCGGCACCCCGGGCATCAGCCGGGAGACCTACCGCGCCCTGCACGCGACTTCGGACGAAGCCATCGCCCGTGTCCGCCGTGTGGCCAAGCAGTTCGGCATGACCGTCGCCCACGCGGATGCCGCGGCCCACGTCGTCAAGCTGCGCGGCACCTACGCCCAGGCGATCGCCGCCTTCCAGCCCGAGGAGATCGGCCGTTACGGCACCCCCGGCCAGCAATTCGTCGCCCGCTCCGGCCACCTGACCCTGCCGGAGGATATACGCGGCGACGTCGTGGCGGTTATGGGCCTGGACCAGCGGCCGGTGGCCAAGCCGCATTTCCGCGTCCGCCCGGCCGCTGCCGCGTCGGGCACCTCCTACACGCCGCTGCAGGTCGCCACCGCCTACAGCTTTCCCCCGAACCTGGACGGCACCGGCCAGACCATCGCGCTGATCGAGCTGGGCGGCGGCTACGACGCGGCCCAGGTCGCCGCCTACTTCACCGGCCTGGGCGTCAAGCGCACCGGCACGCTGACGGATGTGAGCGTTGACGGCGCCACCAATGGCGGCACCGCGGACCCTACGGGGGCGGACGGCGAGGTCCAGCTCGACATCGAAGTCGCGGGCAGCATCGCGCCGGCGGCCAATATCGCCGTCTATTTCGCGCCCAACCAGGGCGCCGGCTTCCAGGATGCCATCTCCCAGGCGGTCAACGACACCACGCACAACCCGTCGGTCATCTCGATAAGCTGGGGCGGGCCCGAATCCAGCTACAGCGCGCAGGATCTGGACGCCATGAACCAGACCATGGCGCAGGCGGCCACGCTGGGCATCACCATCTGCGTGGCTTCCGGCGACAACGGCTCGTCGGATGGCGCCACCACCAACAAGTCGCGCAACGTGGACTTCCCCGCCTCCAGCCCGAATGCGCTCGGCTGCGGCGGCACCAGCCTGCAGATCGGCGGCGCCGAGACCGCGTGGAACGACGGCACCGATGGCGGCGCCTCGGGCGGCGGCTACTCCGCCCATTTCCCCGTGCCGTCCTGGCAGGCGGGCGCGGTGACAAACAAGATGCGCGGCGTGCCGGACGTGGCCGGCGACGCCGATCCCGACACCGGCTACCAGGTCAGCGTGGACGGCACCGCAACCGTGGTCGGCGGCACCAGCGCGGTGGCCCCGCTCTGGGCCGCGCTGATCGCGCTGGTCAACCAGTCCCTCGGCCGCAAGGTGGGTTTCATCAACCCCACGCTCTACGCAAACGCCACCGCGCTGAAGGACATCACGTCCGGCAGCAACGGCGCCTACAAGGCGGCGGTGGGGTGGGATCCGGTGACGGGGCTCGGCCGGCCGGTCGGCACCTCCGTGCTGGCGGTGCTGACGGGGGTGGCGGCTACCAGCTGACCTGGGCCGGGGGGTCGCGGCGGGGCGCTGCGGCTCCCGCGCCGGCGTCAGCCGAACGCCTGGGCGTCCCGGTTCTCCCGCATCAGCATGATCAGGCTCGGCACCTTCTCGAACCCCAGACCGAGCAGACGCTCGCCCTCCTCATCCAGCGAGATATCCTCGAATTTTGCGCTGCCGACCTTCTCCCATCTGGTTGCCTTGCGCACCTCCAGGCTGACCACGGTCACCTTGAACGACAGGCGAAGGATCGCCTCCTTCGGCCGCCCGGGTTTCACCAGGCTCAGGCAGCCCGCCACCATGCGCCAGCCATGAAGCGTGGCCCAGGACGTCAGTTCGACCTGCGTCACTGTCCGGCGTTCCGCATCAGATGGTCTCCCTGGGTCTGCTGGCAGGCCCCGGCTGCGCGCAGGGGCCTCGGACAGGCGGCAGATGCCTGCTGCCTTGCGCGCCTATTTGGGCCGCGCGGAATCCAGCGGCTGCATGACCTGGCCGCTGATGGCGTCCTGGTCCGTCTCCGCCTGCCCGCCCAGCGTCTTGTAGGCGGTGCCGTCATAGGATGGCGAGACGGGCGCGTCCGCGGTCACCGGCACACCCAGCACACGGGTGGAAGGCACTGGTGCAGCCGTGTTGCTGCCCGGTGGCGGCGCTGCCGGCGGGGTGGTGCGCAAGGACGGCACCGCCACGGATTGCGCACCCAGTGATTGCGTGGTCCCCGGTGCCGGGTCGCCCTGCGTTTGCGCGGTGGAAGCGGCCGGCCAAGCCAGGCAGGCCAATCCCAACAGCGCCGCGATACCCAAGCCACGCATATTCGCCTCCATCCGATACGGCCTCACGGCCAACGCTACATCACATGGGTGGCTTCACGCCGTCGCGCCCCACCGCCACGAATTTCGCCGTGACCTTGCCGCCATCCACTTGCGCCACGATGAACGCCTGCGCGCCCACCTTCAGCACGGAGCTGTCGCCCACCTGGAACGCCACGACCGGGGCGGAGGCAGGCACCACGATGCTCTTGTGGCCGCCCTTGTAGTCCACGTCGATATGCAGCGCGCCGTCCGCCTGGCCCGCATTGGCGATGGTGCCGTTCGTCATCGTGGTGCCCACGGCAGGGGCGTGGCCGGCCGCGACCGTGCCGTTTGTCATGCTGCTGGCAACCGCGCCCCCAGCGGCCGGGCTGCTCGTGTCCGGCAGCTTGTCCCAGGCGTAATGGCCCTCGCCCTGGCCGCGCAGCTCGGGCGGGAACACCACGACCTCCAGCGCGGTCATGTGCGAACCGCTGCCCTTGGTGGCGGTGCCGATGAAGCTGCCCGGTGCGATGGCGCTCGCTTTGGACGGCACGACGCTGGCGAAATGCGCGCCGGCCAGGCTTACGGTCACGTCCTCGCCTTCCTCGGTGTGCACGGTCACGCTGGCGGTGTCGGCTGCCCCGATCGTGCCGCGTATGCGCTCCACCGTGGGCGCGGCTTGTGCGGCCAGCGTGCAGGCGGACCATGCGGCGGCGGTGAGGAGGAGCTTTCTCATTGGGATATCCTTGTGGTTTGGCGGCGTTGTCGGCGCGAAGGAAGAAAGCAGTCCTCTTTCGAAAAAGGACCAAGAAACTTGTGCTTCCCCGCATTTGCGGCGGGGCGGTGCTCCTGCAACCGGGCGCCTGGTGCAGTGCTAGCGGTAGAACCAATCGTCCAGCCCGGCAAACGCCGTGGTCACGTGGCGGCGCTGCGTCTCGCTGAAGCTCGCCAGATACGCGAACGGCTCGCCGGCGGAAATCGCGCCATGCCTCGTGTTCTCGTAGCGCACCCCTTGCAGGACCATGTAGGCGGGATCGAACGCGTAGCCGACATGGGCATACATGCGCTCGCAGCACCGCCGCGCGTCCAGGCTCAACTCCTCCAGCCGTATCAGGCAGACACGCGGGTCAGCCGGCCCGGCCACCAGCCGGTATTGCGCATATAGATGGCGCAGGTAGCCCAGCTTGTCCGGCGCATACGCCGCGAACCACGCATCGAACGCTGGCCGCCCGGCCTTGCGCCAGTCCGAATGCACTATGGCGCGGGGGTCCTTGAACACGATGAAGAACGGCACCGCCAGCTTGGCCATGCAGCCCTGCAGCGCCGCCAGGTAGCGCGGCGTCTTGTCGAAGACCGCTTGCGTGCCCGGCCGCAGCACGGTCGAGGCGGCCTGCAGCCTGTCGTAGAACTCGGTGAAATCATCGGTGTCGCAGCATTGCGCCAGCGCCGCCGGATCCACGCCCCACCCCCAGCGCGTGATCTCGGCATGCACGGCCAGCGCCGGAAAACCGCGCGGCGTGGCCGCCAGAAGCACGCCCACCTCGAAACCCGCATCAACGCCCGGCACCTGCCGGAACAGGTCGGAGACGAGCGTGGTGCCGCTATGCTCGGGGCCGCAGATGGCAAACCGGATCATGGCTCAGGCAATCCGCATTTCGCTACAAGCTACCACTTGCACGGCATCCTCTCGTAATTCGACGGTCGGTCTTGTTGCCGTTGCAGGCGTAGAAGAACGCAAGGCCTTCTTTTTCGGGAAAAAGAAGCAAAAAGCTTTTTGCTCCGCTGTCGCCGGGCGTGGAGGCGTGCGCTTCGACGATGCGCAACCGGCGGAGACAAAAGTTTTTTGGTTCTTTTTTCAAAAAAGAACCGCTTTTTTGCTTCCCGGCAAGCTCAGTGCAGCACGTCCCCGCCGCGCACCCATCCGGAGCCGGTGACGCTGCGCACCAGCAGCCAGTTCTGCATTCCCATGCGCACCTGCTGCTCCACCACCACCCGCATGCCGCGATTCAGGAACGCGCGCACGCCGGCATCCTCGTTCGGGCTCAGCCGGATCGCCAGGTCCTGCACCAGGACGGTGCCGAAGCTTTCGCCCGGCGCCAGATGCAGGCTGGACTCGTCGGCCGGCTGCACGTCCGGCCGCAGCATGCGCCGGTCCGCGGTCGCCACCGCCTCGCCCTGCGCCATGCCCTCGATGTGCAGGTGCTCGGCCACCGCCAGGCAGCCGACGACCGCCACCATCAGCCAGCCCACCACCGCAAGCAGCCTGATACGCGCCTGCCCCGCAATGGCGTGGCCCATGTCGAACGCCGCCTGCTGCAGTGCCTGGCGCAGCTCGGCCACCTGCATCATCGCCCGCTGCATGTCGGATTCGGCCTCCTGGCGGGAAATCCGGGCGATGTTGAGCTGGCGCTCCAGGTTCATCTCGCGCGCGCCCTGGGTGAACGAGGCGGTGCGCACCCCTGCCGGCAGGCGCAACGCCAGATCCGTCAGCGACAGCCGGTGGTGGCCCAGATGCTCCAGCAGCTTGCGCCTTGCCGCGTCGGCCTCGCCCGGCTGTTCGGAGGCGAGCATCGGCAGCAGCTTCTGCAGCCGGACGACGAACGCAGTGTCGGCAAAGGGGTCTGTGTCGGCCACGTGCCCAGACATACCAAGCACTGGCGCCCCTGTCAGCCGGGCGGCAGGCCGGCCCCGGGCTTAGCCGGCGGCGGGTGCGGGCAGCAGCCCGGTCAGCGCGGACACCAGGTCACCGGGCAGGAACGGCTTGGAGCAGGCGACCCAGTGGGCGTGTTCCGGCGGCACGCCGTCCCGCCCGTAGCCGGACATCAGCAGGAACGGGATGCCGCGCGCCTCCAGCATCTCCGCCACCGGATAGACGCGCTTGCCACGCAGATTGACGTCCAGCACCGCCACATGCGCCACCACGTCGCGCGCCGCGGCCAGCGCCGTCTCCACCGTGCTGAACGGGCCCACTATCTCGCAGCCATGCTCCACCAGCGCCTCTTCCAGCAGCATGGCCACCAGCAGCTCGTCCTCCACGATCATAACCCGCCGGCCCTGCAGAGCGCGCGATTTGAGGGGAGTCGTCGTGTCCGGCGGGGAGGAGGTCTGGGTCATTGCGCGCTAACGCCTGGTTGGGGGCTGACGACACGTTCCAGCAATGCACATAAACGCGCGCGCAGCCCATCGGGCGCGAAATCCAGCGTAGCCCTGCCGCCCAGTTCGTGCGCCAGGCCGCGCTGGATAAGCAGCGTCCCGAACCCCGCGCGGGACGGCGGCGTCACCTCCGGGCCGTGGGCTTCCACCCAGTCCAGCCGCAGCCATTTCAACGCTGTATCGGCCTGTCCGTCATCGCCGGAGGTCAGCTTCCAGGATACGTGCACCCGGCCTTCCGGCACCGACAGCGCGCCGTATTTCACCGCGTTGGTCGCTAACTCGTGAACAGCCATGCCCAGCGCCAGCGCGGCCGAGGGCGTCAACTGCACCTCTTCGCCCTCCAGCACAACACGTCCCATATCGGCGCCACCGAACGGGCGCATCTCCTCGTCCAGCACGTCGCGCAGCGGGACGCTCATCCAGTTCTCCCGGCTGAGCAGCGCGTAGGAGCCGGACAGCGCGTGCACCCGGCCCAGGAACGCCTCGCCGAACGTCTCCAGGTCGTCGGCCCGGCGCAGGGTCTGCGAGGCCAGCGAGACCACCACGGTCAGCATGTTTTTCACCCGGTGGTTCAGCTCGTCCACCAGCAGGCGCTGGTGCTGCTCGGCGCGCACCACGCTTGTCACGTCCAGGAAGGTGACGAGCGTGCCGCTGACCACGCTGTTGCTGTCGCGATAGGGCAGCAGCCGCGTGATGTAGTGCGCGGTGCCGTCCGCACTGGTCACCTGCCGCTCCAGCGGGGTCAGGGTGGCCAGCACAGTGGCGGTGTCCTGCGCCAGCGTGTCGTAGCGCAGGCGGCTGACGATGTCGGTCAGCGGCCGACCGACATCGCTGGGGATCAGGCTGTAGATCGTGGCGATGGCCGGGGTGAAGCCGCGCACCACCATGTTGCGGTCCAGGAACACGGTGGCGATCTGGGTGCTGTCGAACAGGTTCTTCAGGTCGTTGTTGACCCGGTCCAGCTCCTCCACCTTCTCGTGCAACTGGGTGTTGACGGTGTGCAGCTCCTCGTTGACCGACTGTATCTCCTCCTTGCTTGTCTCCAGCTCCTCGTTGGTCGATTGCAGCTCCTCGTTGACGGAGTGCAGCTCCTCGTTGGCCGAGCGCAGTTCCTCCACCGCGGTCTCGTGCTCCTCCGAGATCGACTGCAGTTCCTTCCGCGTGGCGCTCAGCTCGTTGGAGACGGCCTGGTATTTGCCAGCGGCCGGGCTGGCGCTGAGCATCCGGCCCAGCAGGCGGGCAAGCGTGCCCTCCGCCTGGCGGGCAGCCTGCAACAGGTAGCCCTGCGCCCGGTCCGGCAGGGTGTGGGACGCTGCCGGGGCAGGTGTCGTGCCGTTGCGTGCGGCCGGCGGGCCGTCCGGCTGGGCGGTGCGCTCGGGGTGGGTCAGCCGCCGCATCTCCCGCTGGCCGAGCTGTATCGGCGGGCTGCGCACGTTGCGGCGTAGGAAGATGCGCGCGGGCTTGTCCAGCGGTTCGAACAGGTCGTCATGGCGCGCCGTGCTCTCCGAGATGCCCAGGATCAGTATGCCGTCCGGCGAGAGCGAGTAGTGGAAGCTGGGCACCACCTTGGCCTGCAGCTCGGCATCCAGATAGATCAGCAGGTTGCGGCAGGAGACCAGGTCCATGCGGGAGAACGGCGGGTCGCGCACCAGGCTGTGGGCCGAGAAGGTGCAGATGTCGCGTATTTCCTTGGCCACCACGTAGCCGGAATCGGACTGGCGGAAGAACCGCTCGCGCCGCTCCAGAGACATGCCGTGCAGCAGCGTGCTTGGGTAGCGGCCCAGCCGCGCGGTGCCGATGGCCGGCTCGTCTATGTCGGTGGCGAAGATCTGCACGCGCGGGGCGCCGCGCATCGTGTCCATGTGCTCGCGCAGCAATATGGCCAGCGAATAGGCCTCCTCGCCCGTGCTGCAGCCCGGCACCCACACGCGCACCGTCTGGTCCGCGTGGCGGCCGGCGAACAGCCGCGGCACCACCACGCGCTCGATCACCTCGAACGCCTCGCCGTCGCGGAAGAAGCTGGTGACCCGTATCAGCAGGTCGCGGAACAGCATCAACGCCTCGTGCGGGTCCTCGTCCAGCAGGGTCGCGTATTGCGAAAGCGTGGTCACCTCGCGCACCTGCATGCGGCGGTGCACCCGGCGCAGGAACGTCTTCTCCTTGTAGTTGGCGAAGTCGTGGCCGATGCGCTGGCGCAGCACCGCGCAGATGCGCAGGCGCAGCGCCTCGGTGGCGGCCTCGCTGCCGTCCTCATGGGCCGGCGCCTCCAGCTTGCTGCCCAGCAGCCGGACCAGGTGGCGCGGCATGTCCTGCACCGCGGCCACCAGGTCCACCGCCCCGGTGGCGATGGCGCCGGCGGGCATCGCGTCGAAATGCTGCACGTGTTCGGACTGGCCGTCATCGAAGCTCTGCGCGATCGTCAGGCCGCCGCAGGCGCGTATCGCCTTCAGGCCGAGCGCCCCGTCGCTGCCGGTGCCGGACAGCACGATCCCCACGGCGTTCTCGCCCAGCCCGGCCGCCAGCGTGTCGAAGAAGCCGTCGATCGGCCGGAACTCGCGCGGCGCCTCCTCCGGCGGCCGCATGACGTTCAGGTAGCCGTCCCGGTAGACGGTGGTGGTGTGCGGCGGCGGGATATAGACCGTGTTGGGCCGGATCTCGTCGCCGTCCTCCACGTCGCGCACCGCCATCGGCGTCCAGCGCTGCAGTATCTCGGCCAGCAGGCTGCGGCGGTTGGCCGGGAGGTGCAGGACGGTGACAAAGGCCAGGCCGGTATCGGCCGGCATGGCGCTGAAGAACGCCCGGAACGCCCCCAGCCCGCCGGCGGACGCCCCGATGCCGACGACTTTTACAGGCACGATGTCAGGCGTTGCGGCCCGGCCGCCGCTCCACTTTCGGTTGCAGTCGCCCCGGCAAATCTACTCGCGATCGCATATCTCGCCGGATACAAAGCCATTCCTCCGGTTACACGCCAACGGTCCCGTAGCGTGTGCGACATGTCTCCGCCATGTCTGGCAGCGTGGCCAGCGATAACCGCTGCGTGAGTTGGGCTATCTACAGCCAAATCCAGGGAAAGTGAGATGCGAGGGCGCCTGGCCTGATCCGGCCGGCCTCACAAAAGCGACAGCTCCGGGGTTTGCTGTTCTTTTCTCGAGAGTAGCGCCCCCCGCCGGCCGAACCGCGCGCGGCCGTCACATTGTGTCGCGCGAGAAGCCTTGACCGGAAAGCGGCCGCGTCCTCTCTACTTTCGCGTGTCCCCGCCGACGGAAACATGACAGCTATCTTACAAGAAGCCGCACCCGCCCCCGCTTCGCCGATCGCCGCCCTGCCCGGGCTGATCCGGACCAACCGGGACCTGCGTATCGACTTCTTCCGCGGCCTGTCGCTCTGGTGGATCTTCACCGACCATGTGCCGGCGGACGTGCTGGGCGTGTTGTCGATACGCAACTTCGCGCTGGCCGACGCCACCGAGGTGTTCGTGCTGCTGGCGGGCTACGCCGGCGGCATCGCCTATGGCGGCACCTTGCGCAGCCAGGGCTGGATGTCCGCCGGGGCGGACGTGGTGCGGCGCGCCTGGACGCTGTACATCGCCCACATCTTCTTGTTCGTGATCTTCGCGGCCCAGGTGGGCATGTCCGCCACCAAGCTGGACCGCGCGGACTTCCTCGACGAAATCCACCTGAACGTGCTGGGCGAGGCGCCGTATCGCGCGCTTTACGAGGCGCTGACGCTGCATTTCCAGCCGGCCTACCTGAACATCCTGCCGCTATACGTGGTGCTGCTGCTGATGTTCGCGCTGGCGCTGCCGCTGCTGTTCCGGCCGGGCCTGCTGGCCGGGCTGTCGCTGGCGCTATACGTCGCCGCGCGCCTGATACCGTTCAACCTGCCGAGCTGGACGGGCGGCGGCTGGTTCTTCAACCCGTTCTGCTGGCAGCTCCTGTTCATGATGGGCGCCATACTGTCCTTCGCGCCAGGCGAGGTACCGCGCCGCTTCGTGCGCCTGTTCGACTGGGCGGCGCTGCTGTTCGCCATCTTCGGCCTGGTCATGCAATGGCTGATCTGGCCGCAGGTGGTAAGCGTCGCCTGGCTGCCCACCGCCATCCAGCACACGCTGTTCGCGGTGGACAAATCCGGCCTGCACCCGTTCCGGCTCATCTCGATACTCTCGCTCACCTGGCTGGCCACGCGGCTGATCCCGAAGAATGCGCGCTGGCTCACTTCCTGGGCCGCCAACCCGTTCGTGCTGGCAGGGCAGCACTCCCTGCCGGTGTTCTGCGCCGGCATCTTCCTGGCGTTCCTCGGCCGGCTGGCCAGCGAGGCGAATACCGGCTGGGCCATGCAGGTGGCGGTGAACGTCTCCGGCGCGGCGCTGCTCTGGGCGGTGGGGGCGGTTGCGGCCTGGTATGCCAACAAGGGCCGTGCCAAGGGGCGCGCCCGGGCGCCGGAGCCGAAATCCGAGCTGCCGCCCTGACACTTCCCCTGGCATCGCTCTCTGCCCGCCCTGGTTGCAGCGCGCCTGGCTTTCTCGCGAGATAGGACGCATAGCGTCGGCTGTTAGCATTCCTATCACATCGTTACGAGATACTGTGCCCGGCGGGATACGCAGACCAGCTTCGGTGCAACTGCGCAGCCCCTGCACGCATTGAGGTGGCATGGCTGACAGGAAAGACGGCAGACAGGTCATGGAACTCCGCACCGCACCGCAATACAAGGCGGTTGACGCTTGGATCGCGGCCGACCTCGCGCGCCGCTACGAAGCGGCCCTTTCGGAGCCGGTGCCGGCGGACCTTCTGGCGCTGCTGCGGGAGTAAGGCCGCACGGCGATGCGCGCCATAGCCATCCAGTGCGCGCCCGGCGGTGACAAGCAGGCCAACATCGCGGAGCTGGAGCGGCTCATCGCCGGCGCGGTAGGCGATCAGCGACCCGCTTTGGTGAGCCTGCCGGAGATGTGGAGTTGCCTCGGCGCCAGCCGCGACCACAAGCTGGGGCAGAGCGAGGCGCTGCCGCCTGCCACTCCAGGCCCAGCCTACCGTTTCCTGCAGGATACCGCACGCCGGTTCGGCGTCACCCTGCATGGCGGCTCCATTGGCGAGCGCGATGGCGACACGCTCTACAACACCACGCTGGTGTTCGGCCCGGATGGCGCCGAGCTGGCGCGTTACCGCAAGCTGCATCTGTTCGACGCCACGACCCCGAGCGGCCAGGGCTACCGCGAGAGCAGCCTGTTCGGCGCCGGGAACGCGCTGGCCACCTGCCGCATCGGTCCGGCCGGCGCCGGGCTGACCCTGGGTTTGTCCATCTGCTACGATCTGCGCTTCCCGGAGCTTTATATCGGCCTGCGCGAGGCGGGCGCCGATGTGATCGTGGTGCCGTCCGCCTTTACCGTGGAGACCGGTCAGGCGCATTGGGAGGTGCTGTTGCGCGCCCGCGCCATCGAGACGCAAAGCTGGGTGATCGCCGCCGCGACCACCGGAATCCACCATGACGGCGCCGGCCGGCCGCGCGCCACCTATGGGCACAGTCTGATCTGCGACCCCTGGGGACGGGTGGTGGCGATGGCGGGGGAGGAGGTGGGCACGATCGAGGCGTTCATCGATCCGCTGCAGACGGCCAAGGTGCGGGCTGCGATGAACGTGGCCGGCACGAGGCGCGAAGCTCAGAAGGCCAGGGGCTATGCCCCCGGTTCCGCTAGGGACAGTCGTCTTCAGTAGCTGTTCGAACACTCGCCCCGGCGGCAAACTGATGGGAAACACCGCCGGCCGACTCACCAGCCAAACCCGCGTCCACGCACGCCTCGAAAACGGGGTCTGGGGCCAAGGCCCCAGCGGGGTTTGGGGCAGAGCCCCAACCTTCCTCCCTACCCCACGAAATCCTCGAACACCCCATCCGCCCGAAGCAGGCTAAGCACCCCCGTCCGTATCGCGAACCAGGCGCCATGCAGAGTCAGCCGCCCCGCCGCCTCGCGCTCGGCGATCCAAGGAAAGCTACGCAGATTGGCCAGCGAAACTCGCACCACCTCATGTTCGCAGCATCGCTCGCGGGCGTCCGGGTCGGGGCACCGCAGCGCCGCCTGCCGCGCCGGTTCGGCAATCGACATCCATTGCGCCACGAAATCCCGCGCGTTGGCCGGCGCGCCGTCCAGCAGCGCGCGAACGCCGCCGCATTGGCCATGCCCGAGCACCACGAGATGGGGGATTTCCAGCACGCGCACCCCGAACTCCAGCGCGGCGCTGGTACCGTGATAGGCGGCGTCCGGCGCATAAGGCGGCACCAGGTTGGCCACGTTGCGTATGGTCAGCAGCTCCCCGGGGGCGGTGTCGAAGATCACGGCGGGGTCCACGCGGCTGTCCACGCAGGCGATGACGATCACCTGGGGGCGCTGGCCGTGGTCGGAGAGGGCCTCGAAGGTGGCGCGGCGTTCCGGCCAGCTTTTGTCGCGGAATCTCTGGTAGCCGGTCAGGAGGTGTTGCATGGCGGGGAGAAGAAAGGCCTTCTTTTTTAAAAGAAGCAAAAAACTTTTGCTCCCTCCGCCCCGCGGCAACCACCGCTTGTTCGCGGGCGGGCATATTCGGAGAGATGCCTGCCGGCTTTCCTGCATTTCGGCAACCGGGGAACCCGCGCCGCCGTTCGTGAGCCGAAGGAGACATTCATGGTAGAAACGATTCGCCTGGCGCCGCACGATCCGGTGCCCGATTACGGCAATCACGTGCTGGTCCTGCGGCGGATGGGGGAGGACGATCCTGGCGCGGTCGTCACCGAGATCGTCTTCTACGGGGCCGAAGGCGGAACACTGCCGGCCATAACCAGAGACGGCCACGCGATGAGCCTGGAGCAGGCGGTGCAGGCCGCGGAGGCCGAGGCGGACCGGCGCAAGCTGGGGCGTGTCTATGTGGTGGACAGGACGGCGGGCAAACTGGAGCAGGAAGCGCTGCACGACCACGGCGAGCGTAACTTCACCGCCGATGCGCTGGATGATTCCGACCCGGAAGACGGCGAGCAAGGCACCGACATACGCGACAGGCCGCACGACGCCGGCTTCGTCAGGTAGCGTCCGGCCAGGCCAGGCGAGCCCAGCTTCCGGCCGGAGGCTGGCGCGCCCTACCTTACGTTGGGCCGGCTCTTGTCGAGGATGAACTCGCCGGCCTGCGTGTCGGGGGCGGGCCTGCTGTCCGTCACCACGCTCAGCGCCGGACGGCCGCGCAGCTCGTTATACATGCGGACGAACTCGTCGAGGCGGCGCGCTTCGGCGAGCGCTGCGTCACGACGGGAGAGGGCTTCGCGTAGTACAGGTTCTTCTTCCATGCGCCGAACCTGGCAGAAACGATGCTGTTCCGCAAGAAACTTCTGGTTGCATTTCGGGGCGCCGGGCCCGCTCCGCACGGCGGCCCACACAGATATAGCGGCTGACCCGGCCGGCACTTCGGACTATCGTGAGGCTGCATGATCCCGAACCTGCCGAACCTGCTCACCCTCTCGCGTATCGCGGCCATACCGGTGCTGGTGGGGCTGGTGGCGCTGCGCAGCCCGGGCGGAGATGTGGCGGCCATGCTGGTGTTCGCCGTGGCCGGCATCACCGACTACCTGGACGGACGCATCGCCCGCCACCGCAAGATGCTGTCGGACCTGGGCCGCATGCTGGACCCGATCGCCGACAAGCTTCTGGTGGGCGCGACCCTTATGGTGCTGGCAGGCCACGGCCGCCTGCCCCATCACGGGCTGTTCCCCGCAATCGTCATCCTGTGCCGGGAGATACTGGTCAGCGGCCTGCGCGAATACCTGGCCGGCCTGGCGGTGGGCCTGCCGGTGACCCGGCTGGCGAAGTGGAAGACCGGCCTGCAGATGGCCGCACTCGGCACGCTGCTGGCCGGCGACGACGGGGCGACGGTGCTGCATCTGGGGTTCCTGCCGGTGGGTCTGATCGGCACCGCCATGCTGTGGGCGGCGGCCGCGCTGACCCTGATTACCGGGTGGGACTACCTGCGCGCCGGGCTGGACCACATGCGGCCGAAGCTACGGCCGGCGCCGGGCTCCTCGCCCGCGGTGCCGCACTGAAGCTGCTGGGGCTGGTGGGCTGGTCCGGCAGCGGCAAGACCACGCTCCTGGTGGCCGTGCTGCCGCTGCTGCGCGCCGCCGGCCTGCGCGTATCCACCATCAAGCACGCCCATCACGGCATGGAGCTGGACCGTCCCGGCAAAGACAGCTTCCGCCACCGCGAAGCAGGGGCCGAAGAGGTGCTGGTGGTGGGCGGCCAGCGCTGGGCGCTGCTGCGCGAGGCGCCGGAGACGCCGGACCCGGTGGCACTCGCCGCCCGGCTGGCGCCGGTGGACCTGGTGCTGGTGGAGGGCTTCAAATCCGCCGGCCTGCCGCAAATGGAGGTGCATCGCGCAAGCCTGGGCAAGGCGCCGCTCTGGCCCGGAGCGCCGTCCGTGCTGGCGGTGGCGGCGGAAGCGCCGGTGGCCGGCATGCCAGCCTGGCTGCCGCTGAACGAATCTGTGGTGGTGGCGCGATGGATCACGGATTTCGTGAGGCGGCCGGATGCGGCGGCTTGAGAAGCAGCGTGCGCGCAGGCATGTTGCGGCCACTTGCAAGAAGGTTAGCCTGATGACGGATACGGTTCGACACTCCTGGCGCGGCGCCGGGCCGGCTGCTGCCCTGCTGGCCGCCGGCCTGCTGTCGGGCTGCGCCGGCTCCGGCGTGTATTCGTATTGGGGCGACACCTTCCGGCTGCCGTTTCACGACAACCCGAACATCACGCCCGCCCCGTCCACCGGAACGCAGAACGAGACCTACGCCAAGGTGCGCGGCGGCACGAACGACGAGCCCAAGCCTATGCTGTACGAAGCAGGCGACGTATGGCCTGCACCGCCCAAGGCGCCACCTACGCTGAAGGACCTGCAAAACCAGCAGGCCAAGGAGATTTCGAACGGCGGCAACGGCGGCCAGAACTACGCGCCGCTGCAGCCGCTGCCGCAACTGCCCGGCTACGAGGTGCCGGAGCAGCAGACCCATGCGCAGCCACCCACCGCGACCTTCCCGAGCGGCGTCGTCAACCTGCCGAACGGGCGGACGGGCGTGGTGACCGGCGGCGGCGGCGAGCTGAAGTCGCTGAACGGACCCACGGGGAACGGCAGCATCGTGGTGCCGAACGGGAACGGGACCAGCACGGTGATCGGGCCGAATGGGACGGTGAGCACTATTCCCACGCCTGGGAAGTGATCGGGCTGACGAGGCGAGAAGGAAGGCCTTTTTCGAGGCAAAAAAGCAAAAAGCTTCTGGCCGCTGTCGCCGGAGGTTGAGGCGCGCGCGGTTCAGCGACGCGCACCCGAACAGCCGGAAGTTTTTTCTTCCTACGTCCCGTGCGCGGTCAGATCAGCCAGGTCGCAATGCAGCAGCGCCGCCATGTTGGTGGCAGCCAGCACCACACGCGGCGCGCAGCCGGCCTGCAGCGCCTCCTGCCAGCGCGGCGCGCACAGGCACCATCGGTCGCCAGGGCGCAAGCCGGGGAAGCCGTATTCCGGCCGCGGGGTGGACAGGTCATTGCCGCGCTGCCGGCTGAATGCCAGGAACTCCGCCGTCATCACCGCGCATACGGTATGGCTGCCCACGTCACCGGGCCCGGTGTCACAGCAGCCATTGCGGGTGAAGCCGGTCAGCGGGTCCGTCGAACAAGCTTCCAGCCGACCGCCGAGCACGTTCAGCCTTTGCCCGGGCAGCCCGCCTGTGGTGTCGAGCGGCATCGCGCGGCGCCTTTCTCAGCTATGCCGGAGCAGCAGTATAAGCACCATCAAGCCAAGCGCCACACCTTGCAGCAGAACACGGGCGCGCATCAGCGCGTTGGAGCGCCGCGGGTCCCCCCCGCGCACCACGCCCGCCATGCCGAGGCCCAGCACCACAACCACGCCAAGCATGGTTACCAGCAGGAGGATCATAAGTATTGACGTCATTGCCCGGACATAAGGCCTGGCTACGGCTTGTGCACCCCCGCGTGCGGCTTGCGCTGCTGGCGCTGCTGCTGGCCGTGGTTCCCCGGCTGGCGCTGGCCCAGGTGCCCGCACTGGCCCTGCCGCAGGCCGCACCTTCGGTCGCGGCCAAGCCGCCGGCGGCACCCGCGCTGACGCCGGCGGAGACCAGGCAGATGATCGACCTGCTGAACGATCCGCAGAAACGCGCGGCGTTCACCGCCACGCTGGAGACGCTGCAGAAGGCCACTGCCGTGGTCAACCCGCCCAAGGCGGCGGCACCGGTGAAACTGGCGCCGGACAGCGTGGGCGCGCAGCTGCTGAAAGAGAGCACGGCCTGGATGTCCGGCCTGTCCGGCCAGTTCGTCAGCTTCGGCCGGGTGCTGGGCAACCTGCCCAGCGTGTGGGCCTTCACGCTGCGCACGGCGCAGAACCCGGTGCTGCGGGCGCGTGCGCTGGACGCGGCCTGGCGGCTGGCGCTGGTCCTGGCGGTGGCTGGCTTGGGCGAGTGGGGGCTGTGGCGGCTGCTGCGCCGGCCGATCGCGGGGATTGCCGCGCTGGCGCCTGGCGCGCAGCCACCAGGCGAGCACGCCACCCCCGCCCTGCCGCCGGCGAATGCCGCCGAAGCCAGGGTGGGCGCGGCCGTACAGGCGGCGGATGCGCCGGGCGTGGAAGCGGCCGCACCGCCACCCACGCGGGAGGAGCTGGAGAGCACGTCTCTGGAAGGCGTGGCGCCGGAGGACCGCGAGAACGTGACGGTGGAGCACGTGCTGCGCCGGCGCCGCTTCGCCCGCACGCTGGCCATGCTGCGCCGGCTGCCTTTCGTGCTGCTGTGCTTCCTGCTGGACCTGTTGCCGCTCGGCGTGTTCATCGGCGTGGGCTACGCGGGCACGCTGTTCGCCACGCCCAGCGTGCAGGCGGTGCTGCAGGCGGCGATCGGCGCCTACGTGATCTGCCGTCTGGCCACCTCGCTGACCCGCATGTTCTTCTCGCCCGGCGTGCCGAACCTGCGGCTTGTCCATGTCAGCGACGAGGGTGCCGCCTACGCCGTGGTGTGGGTGCGGCGCATCTTCGCCATCGCGGCGTTCGGCTACGCTTCGTCCCAGATCGGCTTGCTGTTCGGGCTGCCCATCCCGGCCAATGACGCCTTCCTGAAGGCGGTCTTCCTGATCGTGCATCTGAGCGTGATCGTGATGATCCTGCAGTGCCGGGAGGCGGTGGCGGCCCGCATTCGCTCGCACAGGCCCGATCCCGGTGTGGGCGGGCGGGTGCGCAACCGCCTGGCCTCGATCTGGCACCTCGCGGCGATCTTCTACATCGCGGCGCTGTGGCTGGTCTGGGCGGCCGAGGTGCGCAACGGCTACGTGCGTATCTGGCACGTGTTCCTGGTCACCATCGGCGTGCTCGTGGTGGCGCGGCTGCTGAGCATCGTGGCACTGGGCGCGCTGGACCGTGCGATGCGCATCCCGCCGGATGCCCGCGCGCGCTATCCAGGGCTGGAGAAGCGGGCGGACCGCTATTACCCGCTGCTGCGCCGTACGGCGTCCTTCGTGCTGATATTGCTGACCGGACTGGCGCTGCTGCAGGCCTGGGGCATCGACATGCTGGACTGGTTCCATCGCAGCACGCTGGGCAGCAAGCTGGCCTCGGCCACGCTGACCATCGTGGTGGAAGCAGCCCTGGCGGTGGCGGTGTGGGAGGCGGTGAACGCCGGCATGGACAGCCACGTGGCACGGCTGCAGCAGCAGGCGCAGCTTGCCCGCTCGGCCAGGCTCCGCACGCTGCTGCCGATCCTGCGCACGCTGCTGCTGGTGGTGTTGGCGGCGGTGTTCGGGCTGACCGCGCTGTCCGAAATCGGCGTAAACATCGCGCCGCTGCTGGCCGGCGCCGGCATATTGGGCGTGGCGATCGGCTTCGGCAGCCAGAAGCTGGTGCAGGATTTCATCACCGGCATCTTCCTGCTGGTGGAGAACGCGATGCAGGTGGGGGACTGGGTGACGGTGGCCGGGCTTTCCGGCTCGGTGGAGAACCTCTCGATACGCACGATGCGGCTGCGCGCCGGCGACGGCAGCGTGCACATCATCCCGTTCAGCTCCGTCTCCACCGTGACGAACGTGAACCGCGGCATCGGCAACGCGGCGGTCAGCGTGGCGGTGCCGATCGAGGAAGACAGCGACCACGTTAGCGAAGTTCTGTCCGGCATCGCGCGCGAGATGCGGGGCGAGGCGCGTTTCGCCGAGATGATGCGCAGCGACTTCCAGTTGTGGGGCGTGGACAAGGTGGATGCCGGCATAGTGACGATCGTGGGGCAGATCGTATGCACCGATGCCGGGCGCTGGGCGGTGCAGCGCGAGTTCAACCGCCGCCTGACGATACGTTTCAAGGAGCTGGGACTGCGTATCGCCACCCCGGTGACGACGGTGTTCAACCACATCGCGCACGAGCCCGCACCCGTGGAAGCGAGGCGGGACGTGCAGGCGCCCCCCTCCGGCCAGCTTGCCGTCTCTCCCCCACCCGCGGCACTTGGCAACACAAGCTGAGCTGACACGTCTCAGGCAAGCTCCGCGACAGCGCAGTCAAAAGTCTTTCCCTCCTTTTCTTCAGAAAAGAAGGTCTTCCTACCTTTGGGATGCCGAACGATGCAGACCGTAGAATCCGACCTGGCCCAGCAAGGCTACGCCCACGTGTCCGCCGAGACCTTCGCGGCCCGCCTGGCGCAAGCCGGCCTGGCCGACTGGGACGGATTCGCCGAAAGCTGGAACGACCTGGGCATGGACACCTACATGGCCGATGGCGGGCGCTACCGCCGGCGGCGCCATGCGGCGTTTTCCATCGATGCCGGCGCAATCAGGCGAAAGCCGCACCAGCCGCACTACCAGAGCCGCGATTACAACGCGCTGAATGGCGGCCTGGCGCGGTGGTTCGAGCCGGTGAAGCCGGCGGTGGCCGACCACCCGGCGATGCGCGCCATCCTGCGCACGTGCTTCGCCATATTCAACACCGCCACTCCCGCAGGCGAGCGGCCCGCCGCCTGGCATGTGGAGACGCACCAGTTCCGCATCGAGGCGCGTCCGGGCGAACTTGGCCAGCCCACGCCGGAGGGCCTGCACCGCGACGGGGTGGATTGGGTTCTGGTGTTGCTGGTGCGCCGCGAGAACGTGGCAAGCGGTGTCACATCGATACACGATCTGCAGCGGCGGTTCCTGGGAAGTTTCACGCTGACGGCGCCGATGGAGTCCGCACTGGTGGATGACGGGCGAGTGTATCACGGGGTGACAGCGATCGAGCCGCTGGTGGCGGGCGCGCCGGCGTACCGGGACGTGCTGGTGGCGACGTTCAGGCGGGAGTGAAATTACACAAAGCGTTCATTTTTAAAAAAAGAAGCATGAAGCTTCTGCTCCTGACGATGGTGACATGGGTCTTGCCGTTCGTGCGCGGCCGGTACGTCGATGCCGGGCGACGGATCGGTTGATCAATATGCTAGTTCGTTCCTGTGGCGCTGGATGAACTGAGGCCAGCGCGTTGGTTCACGGTCGGCGATTTCCGGGAAGTTGTCGAAAGTCTCGTCGGCACCCGGGATCGTGCCAGCGATATAACGCTTGTAGTGATCGTACACGCAATTCATGTAGGCCATCTCGGCACCAGCCTCCCGCATGTTTTGCAGGAACATCTCCGGAGGCAGCTTTTCGTACCGGAACGGCTGGCCCACGATCTTTGTCATCAGCGCCGCCAGCTCCTCGAAGCCCACCGCATCGTAGCCGAGCCGGTACGTCTGCCCGCCATGCCGGTCCGGGTCGGCCAAGGCCAGTGCTGCCACTTCCGCCACGTCGTCCACGTCTACCCAGCTCAGGCGCGCATCCTCCACATAGGCCTGGATGACTCCGTCTGTGATGGCCCTTCTGCCGCCGTAGCTCAGCACGTTCTGCATGAACGTCTCCGGGCGCAGATGCGTGTAGGAAAACCCGTGCCATTCGATGTAGCGCTCGACCATCTGGTGCCAGGCCCAATGCGCAACCGTCGTGTCGTCCGCTCCGCAGGCGCCGAGATGGACCACATGCGCCACGCCCGCCTTGCGCGCGTTGTCCAGCAGCACCTTGCTCTGGCGCAGCATGTCGACCGTGTAGCCGGTCATCAGGAAAAGACGCTCGACACCTGCGAGGGCCGGCAGGTGGGTGCTGTCGTCATCGAGGTTGAGAACGGCGGTGGCAATGCCTTGCGCCTGGAATGCGGCGGCCTTTTCTGCCGAGCGTACGGCGGCCACGACCTCCACGTCATTATCGGAGCACCGGAGCAGGCGCATGATCCTGCCGCCGACCTGGCCTGTCGCTCCGGTGATCAGGGTCTTGTGCCGCGTGGTGCCTGGCATGTTTGTTCTCCGGAGGAGGGCAAGAAAGGCCTTCTTTTTTGCAAAAAAAAAGCAAAAAACTTTTATTTCTCCGCCTGCATGGTGGCGCGGCCTGGTTCTGCCCGTCCGTGCGCTGGCAGGACCGGCGCGCACCTACATGCAGCCGTCAGGAGCAAAAGTTTTTTGCTTCTTTTTTTCAAAAAAGAAGGCCTTGCCTTGCTTTCTACGCCAGCAGCAACCGATTAAGCCCGTTCAACGCCAAATACGTCTCGTCCCAAGCCCGATCGAATGCTCCCGCCGCGAACGGCTCGGCGATCTGCGCCAGCGTGCGCACCCCGTCCACACGGCGCAGGATCGCCGCGGCCAGGCGCGGTAGCGGCAGCATCACGGTCAGCGCGTTGAACTGCGCGGGCAGCGTGCCGTCCGGGCGTATGCGGTCGGCGAAGGCGCCCATCGGCGTCTCGCGCGCCACCGGCACGCAGGCCGGGTCACGGTGGTCGCGCGCCGGCAGCTTCGTGTCCGCGCGCACGCAGTATACGATATGCGTTGCCATGTTGCCGGCCAGCGCCTCGGCCACCGCGGCGCGGGCGATCGGGTCAAGTGCGGCCACCCGGGCGCGCAGACGCGGGTCCGGCAGCAGCAGCGCGGGGTCGTAGGCGGACGGCTCCACCAGGCAGGCGATCTTCAGGCCGGCCGCGTGCAGCAGGCCGGCGAACGCGTCGATCGTGTAGGCGCGGTCGCGCGGGTTGAGCAGCAGGTCGTATAGCCCGGCGTCGCCGCCCGTGGTGATGTCCGTGAAATTGGGGTTGGCGGCCAGCCAGTTCGTTTGCGGCAGGTGGCGCAGCACGCGGCGCGCGGTGTCCAGCCGGGCGGGCGTGGGCTCGTGCGGCGGCGCCAGCCGGGCCAGCGCGTCCTGCACCATGTAGACGCCGGTGCGGCCGTGCGGGGCGTACACCATCAGCCCCAGCCCGCCGCCTGGCGCCAGGACGGAGAGCAGCGCGCGCAGGCCAGACGCCGGATCGGGCAGGTGGTGCAGCACGCCGCAGCAATCGATGTAGTCGAACGGGCCCAGGCCGGATTGCGCCAGATCCAGCAGCGAACGCGTCTCGAAGCCGATATTGTCGAGCTTGCGGGCGGCGGCCCGGCCTTCCACGATGCCGCGCGCGGCGGCACTGCGGTCCAGCCACGTCACCTGGCCGGCGCGGCCCGCCCACGCCATCTGCTGGGCCAGCATGATGGCGCCGTCGCCGGTGCCGCCGCCGGCGAACAGCGCGCGCAGCGGTCGGGCGCCGCCGAACAGCCAGTGGTCGATCTCGCGCAGGTGGCTGGGGCTGCCGACGTTCAGGTGCTTCGCTTCGTCGCGTGGGTCGCGCGCGGGATAGGGGAGCGCTTCGTACTGGGCGGCGAGCTGGGCGTCTGTGGTGTCGGTCATGTGGAAGGAAGTAAGGCAAGCGGTTCTTTTTTGAAAAAAGAGCCAAAAAAATCTTTGGCTGCGCCGTCCCGGATCCTGGCCAGTGACCCGCCTACCGAAGGCAGGAACCGATTTGCCAGCCGGGCACATCGCCGCCGATCCGCGCTGCTGCCGCGTGCAGCTTGGGTGGCGTGGGCGGAACAGGGGTCAGGCGTAGTAGATCGGGGGCGGGTCCGTGGCCAGGCGCCACCAGGTCTGCCGGCCGACGATGCCGTCTTCGGCCAGTCCTTGCTTGCGCTGGAAGGCGCGGACCGCCTCGGCCGTTCTGGGGCCGAAAGTGCCGTCAGCCGTGACGGTCAGACCCTTGTGCGTGAGCATGCGCTGCACGCGGCTGACGGCCGCGCCAGTGGCGCCCAGGCGCAAGGGAGGTAGCGGCTGGATGGTCGGATTGTGCCGGTCTCCGGCCGCGGTGGCCGGGCGGGCTGGGGCCGGGGGAGCTGCCGCCGGCGCTTCGGGCGCGGGCGCCACCGTGTCCGCCTGGGCGCCTCCCAGGGCGGCCTCGGCTTTCAGGAGGAATCCCTTGCGCTCGGCCAGGCCGTTTATGCCGCCGTTGACCCTGCGGGTGACGGCAACGACGTCGTCTTTGTCGGCCCTGGCGTTGATCGACTTGGACTTCCAGAACTCGCAGGCGATGAGCACGGCGTTTTCCGGCTTGAGCGCCAGTTCCGGCTGGGCCTCCAGGGGCAGTCCTAGCGTGGCGCCTACGGTCCTGTATCCAGCGCGGCCGGTGAGTTGGATGATGCCGCGGCCTTTGTAGCGCTTGCCGTCGCCGGGGACGACGTTGCCGAGATCCGTTCTGCCCTCATAGGCTTCTCCGGAAGCGTATTCCTCGTAAGTGCAGAACGAATCTGACTCCTTGCATATCTGCGCGAGGAAGTGGGCTGCGCGGAGAAAGGTATTTATGCCGTAGCGGTTCATTGCCGGCTGCAGCAGCGGGCCGAGGTCGGCGATCTCCTTGGCCTGTTGGGCGCCCTTGCCGCCGCGGACTGCCGGCGCGATCTTGCGCAGCAAGGCGGCGTCCACGATGTTCATTGCTGGACGGGACCTTTTCGGGGATGCTTGCCATGGACACTAGGTTGGTCGCGTTCGGGTTGGCAACGATGGCGTCCTGGGTTGGGTTCACGGTTCCGTGCCCGGCGGCGGAGGCGGCCTCCTGCGACGCGCCGGTGGCGATACAGTTCGAACCGAAGGCCGCCTCCGCCGTGCGGACGGGCGGGATCGCACGTGGTGATTTGAGTTGCTGGACGGTGGTGGCCGGGCGCGGCCAGGTGATGACGGTGAAGTTGCAGAGCACCGGGGACAACGTGGTGATGCAGGCCTACGCGCCGGGATGGAAGGTCAGCAAGGACGACGGGGATTACCGGTTTGCGGGGGCGGCGTTGCAGGGCGCGGCAGAGGGTGAGGATGCGCCCGGGTGGTCCGGGGTTTTGCCGGCCGCGGGCAAGTATTTGATCGTGCTGGGGACGAAATCGGGCGGCGGGGATTTCAAGATGACGGTTCTGGTGGGACCCAAGCACTGAAAGGCTGGGGCGCCTGGCAGGCGCGTCGATCAGCAGGTCACACCCAGGTCACGTAGTTCCTTGCAGGAAGGCCAACCTTCGCCGATGCAACCCCAACGCGGCTTCTTCGGCATCGGCGCCGAGGGCGTCTCCAAATCCGCCAACATCGGCGCCCTGCTGCGCACCGCCCACGCCTTCGGCGCCGCGTTCTGCTTTTCCGTGGGCGCGGGCTGGGACGCGCGCGCCGGCCGCACGTCCGATACCGCGGACACGCCGGCGCACGTGCCGTTCTACCGGTTCGGGTCGCTGGAGGAGATGACGCTGCCAGGCGGCTGCGCGCTGGTGGGCGTGGAACTGCTGGACACGGCGGCGGACCTGCCCAGCTTCCGCCACCCGCTGCGCGCCGCTTACGTGCTGGGGCCGGAACGCGCCGGCCTTTCGCCCGCCATGCTGGCGCGCTGCCGCCACGTGGTGCGCATTCCCACGCGGTTTGCGCTGAACTTGTCGGTGGCCGGTGCCCTGGTGCTGTATGACCGGCTGATACAGCACGGCCGCTTCGCGGACCGGCCGGTGGCCAGCGGCGGGGCAACGCGGGAGGCGGCATCGGTGCGGCATGGGGATCCGGTGTTCCGGCGGACGCAGCCGGACTGGAAGTGAGGCAAGCAGGGCGGGGCTCTGCCCCAAACCCCGTCGTGCGAACCACGCTCGCGCGTGAGGTTCTAAGGACGACTGTCCGGGAGCGGGGTCCAGGGGCAGAGCCCCTGGCCTTTGCTTGCCTTGCCCTGACGCCCCCCCAGCCGTATCTCTGCCGCAGATGCGCGCCCCCCTGCCCGCCCTGCTGCTCTGCTTCGCCACGCAAGCCCTGGCCGAGCCCGTGCGCCCGCAGGCGATCGGCAAATTTGGCCAGTGGCAGGCGGCCACCCACGCCGAGAACGGCGGCACCACCTGCTTCGCCTTCACCCGGCCGGAAGCCAGCCCGCAGCACATACCCGGCCGCGGGGACGTGGTGCTCAGCGTCACCCGCCGGCCGCGCAGCCATGACGTGGTGGCGATCAGCGCCGGCTTCGTGCTGGCCGGCCACGAGGACGCACCGCTGCAGGCCGGCAGCACGCGTATGCTGTTCTACATCGCCGGGCGGTCCGCCTTCGCGCATGACAACGCCGCCGCCATCGCCACTTTCACCCACGAGGCCAGCGTGTATGCCCACCTGCCCGGCCCGCGCGGCATCACCGCCCATGACCGTTTCAGCCTGAAAGGCTTCGGCGAGGCGCTGGCCGCCATGTCCAAGGCCTGCCCCGCATGAACGCGCTCCCGCCCCGCGCGGCCCCGGTCTTCCGCCGCGCCGCCAACACCGATACGCAAGCCGGGCTGACCGAAGCCGAGCGCACCCGCATCCTGGCCAAATCCGCCCTGTTCAACCCGCCGCCGCACGTGCTGCCCGATGGCAGGCGGGACTTGGTGGGGCTTTCGCGCGAGGAACTGGCGACCGAGATCGCCGCCATCGGCGAGAAGGCCTTCCGGGTGAAGCAGCTCTGGCACTGGATCTACCACCAGGGCGTCACCGAGTTCGCGGCCATGAGCTCGATCGCCAAGCCGCTGCAGGCCAGGCTGGCCGAGCGTTTCGTCATCGGCCGCCCAGTGGCCGCCACGGTGCAGACCAGCACGGACGAGACGCGCAAATTCCTGTTCCGCTTCCGTGACGGTCAGGAGGCGGAGACCGTCTACATCCCCGACCAGGACAAGGACCGCGGCGCCGTCTGCATCAGCAGCCAGGTGGGCTGCACCCTGTCCTGCCGCTTCTGCCATACCGGCACGCAGACGCTGGTGCGCAACCTGGGTGCGGCCGAGATCGTGGGCCAGTTCATGGCGGCGCGCGACAGCTACGGCGAATGGCCCAGCCCGCAAGGCGAGACGCCGCGGCTGCTCAGCACCATCGTGCTGATGGGCATGGGCGAGCCGCTGTACAATTACGAGAACGTGGCGCGTGCCATGCGCATCGTCATGGACGGCGAAGGCATCGGCCTGTCACGCCGGCGCATCACGCTGTCCACCAGCGGCGTTGTGCCGATGATGGACCGGGCCGGCGCCGAGCTTGGCGTGAACCTGGCCGTCTCGCTGCACGCGGTGCGTGACGACCTGCGCGACGAGCTGGTGCCGCTGAACCGCAAATACCCGATTGCCGAGCTGCTGGACGCCTGCCGCCGCTACCCGGGCGCCACCAACGCGCGGCGCATCACCTTCGAATACGTCATGTTACGCGGCGTCAACGACAACGAGGCGGAGGCGCGCGAGCTGGTGCGGCTGATCGCCGGCATCCCGGCGAAGGTGAATTTGATACCGTTCAATCCCTGGCCCGGCAGTTCCTATGAGGCCAGCAGCGGGAATGCGCTGCACCGGTTCTCGAAGATCGTGATGGACGCTGGGTTCGCCTCGCCGATACGTACGCCGCGGGGGCAGGATATTCTGGCGGCTTGCGGGCAGTTGCGGACGGAGAGTCAGCGAAGGAAGTAAGACCTTCTTTTTTGAAAAAAAGAAGCAAAAAACGTTTGCTTTCCCGCGGCATTGGCATGACTGCCCGTTCTTTACCAAGGCGCCGTTGCAGTAGCAGAGTGCGCCTGGAGCGAAAGTCTCTTCAAGAAAGCGTTTCTTATACTTCTCTCCCGAACACAAAATCATCGAACCGTGCGCTACCGACCTGGAAAACCCGTGTGCCGATCTCACGAAATCCTTGCCGCCGGTAGAACGCAACCGCGCGCGTGTTCCGCTTCAGCACACCCAGCACAACCTGCCTTGCATCGCGGGCCGCGCTCTCCTCGATTGCGCGCGATATCAGCGCGTGGCCGACACCCGTGCCGTGGTAACGCGAGAGCACGTAGATGCGCTGCACTTCCAGATCATCGGGATGCGGCGCGTCGTCAGGCAGCGTCGCCGGCGTCAGAACCAGGTAGCCGATCACGTTGCGCCGCACGGTCTCCGCAACCCAGATGACGGCGTTGGGGTCGGCCAGCCAGGCCTGATACACCGCGACGGCGTGGCGGTGCTCGCAATGCGCCACGATGTCCGGGCCGTCCACCAGCTCGGCATACGTCTCCAGCATGGCGGCCGAGCCAACCAGGGAGAGGGCGCGTGCGTCTTGCACTGACGCACGCCGGATAGCGAGATCGGCCATGCGTTATGCGCGTTTCGAGTCAGGTGAAGAAAGCAAGCAGTCCTTTTTTGAAAAAAAGGACCAAAAAACTTTTGTTCCCCCGCATTCGCACCAGCCGGGTGCCGCCGGATACAGCCCTGCGTCGCAGCGTCGGAGAGACAAAAGTTTTTTGCTGCTTTTTTGCAAAAAAGAAAGCCTTTCTTGCCTAGAGCTTTCCCCCTACCCGCCCCGCACTAGCACCCAATCGCAGCCGCAGCGCGTTCAGCTTGATGAACCCCTGCGCGTCCACCTGGTCATAAGCGCCCTGGTCGTCCTCGAACGTAACCACGCGGGTGGAATACAGGCTGTTTGGGCTCTCGCGCCCCACCACCGTCGCATTGCCCTTGTACAGCTCCAGCCGCACCTGGCCGGATACGCTGGCCTGGCTGGTGTCGATCAGCGCCTGCAGCATTCGCCGCTCCGGCGAGAACCAGAAGCCGTTATAGATCAGCGACGCATAGCGCGGCATCAGACTGTCCTTCAGGTGGCCCGCCTCGCGGTCCAGCGTGATGGATTCGATGCCGCGATGGGCGGCGAGCAGGATGGTGCCGCCAGGCGTCTCGTAGATGCCGCGCGACTTCATGCCGACGAAGCGGTTCTCCACCAGGTCCAGCCGGCCGATGCCGTTCGCGCGGCCCAGCTCGTTCAGTCGGGTCAGCAGAGCGGCGGGCGACAGGCGCACGCCATCGATCGCAACCGGGTCGCCGGCCTCGAAGTCGATCGCCACGCGCGTAGCGCGGTCGGGCGCGGCTTGCGGGCTGATGGTGCGCTGGAACACCATCTCGTCAGGCGGCAGAGCGGGGTCCTCCAGGATCTTACCCTCGGACGACGAATGCAGCAGGTTCGCGTCGACCGAGAACGGCGCGTCGCCGCGCTTGTCGCGCGTGACTGGGATCTGGTGTGCGTCGGCAAACTCCAGCAGGCGGGTGCGGCTGGTCAGCTCCCATTCCCGCCAGGGCGCGATCACGCGCACGTCCGGCTTCAGGGCGTAGTAGGCCAGCTCGAAGCGCACCTGGTCGTTGCCCTTGCCGGTGGCGCCGTGTGCCACCGCGTCGGCGCCGACCTGCTCGGCAATCTCGATCTGCCGTTGCGCGATCAGCGGGCGCGCGATCGACGTGCCCAGCAGGTACTGCCCCTCGTAGAGCGTATTGGCGCGGAACATCGGGAAGACGAAGTCGCGCACGAAGGTCTCGCGCAGATCCTCGACGAAGATCTCGCGCACGCCGGCCTGCTCCGCCTTGCGGCGGGCGGCCTCCAGCTCGGCGCCGGAATCCTCCACGGACTGGCCGAGGTCGGCGGTGAAGGTGACCACCTCGCAGCGGTAGGTGGTCTGCAGCCATCTCAGGATGACGCTGGTGTCCAGGCCACCGGAATAGGCGAGGACGACTTTCTTGATGTTCGGTTGGGTCACCTGGGGTTGGTAGCCAGGAGGGGGAAGTAAGGCAAGGAAGGCCTTCTTTTTTGAAAAAAAGAAGCAAAAAACTTTTGGTTGCGCTGTCGCGGACCTGCGCGGTTAGCTTGCCGGCACGGGACGCGCGGGCTGCGCGCTATGTTCGGCGATCCGGCGGACGTCCTGCGCCGCCGGGCAGTTGGGGTGCCGTGTCAGCAGCGGGGTCTGGCGGCGTATCGCGTCGCGCACCCGGTCATCCCGCCGGACGATGCCGGCGAGCGCCGGGGCGGCGCCCAGGAACTGCGTGCAGGCGCGCGCCAGGGTGGCGTAGGTGCGCTCCCCGCTGGCGGCCGTCGCGGCCTGGTTCACCACCACGCGCGCGTCCGCCGGGCGGCCGGCGGCCGCGCAGTCAGACGCGTAGAGTTTCAGCACGGCATAGGCGTCGGTCAGCGAGGTGGGCTCGTCGGTGGCCACCACCAGCAGCGTGTCCGCCCAGGCGGCGAGCCGGCGGTTGGCGGCGTCCAGCCCGGCGCCGAGATCGACCAGCAAGGTGGCGTAATCCTGCGCGGCCAGCCCCTCCAGCAGCCATTCCAGCGTGGCCGGCGGCAAGGCCGCCAGCGAACCGGACCCCGAGCGGCCGGGCAGGATGTGGAAGCCGCAGGCGGCCACGCTGGTGGCGGCCTGCGCCATGGGCACGCGGCCGGACAGGACGGCGGCGAGGTCATAGGCCGGATTCAGGCCGAGCTGCACGTCTATGTTGGCCAGCCCGAAATCGCCGTCCGCCAGCAGCACGCTTCCGCCCGCCTGGGCCAGCGCGTGGGCCAGGGTGATGGCGAACCAGGTCTTGCCGACGCCGCCCTTGCCCGAGGCGATGGCGATCCGCCGCTTGCCCCGGTTCGGCATGTTGGGGGGGAGGCTATCCATGAGGCTGCATGTTCCATGCTTGTGCTTGTGCTTGGGCTTGGGCTTGGGCTTCGGCATGGGCGCGGGCGGTGGGGAACACCGGCGGGCGCAGCCGCTTCGGGGTTGGCTGGGCGCGCAGCAGCCGCTCGGCCAGCAAAGCGGGCGTGAGCGCGGCCAGCCCGTCCGTGGCACCAGTGCCGATACCCGCCTCGGTCAGCGTCAGGCCAGGCCCGGCAGGGTCCGCCACCGCCAGCACGCTGCCCAGGCGGCGCGCGATGTCCAGCCTGGTCGGCAGCAGACGCGCGATGCCCAGTCCGGCGAACACCTCGGCCTGTTCCGCCGCCTCCTCCGGATGCGCGCCGGCCTGCATGACCAGGACCGGGCTGGCGCCGGCGGCGCTTATCAGTTCCGCGAGTGCGTGGGTCTCCGCCGGCTCGAACGGGTTGATACCCGCGGTGTCGATCAGCACCGGCGCGCCGTCCGCCGCCTCCGCCAGCGCGCGGGTGAGCGTGGCGGGCGTGCTGGCCGCGAGCAGGGTGAGGCCGAGCAGCCGGGTGTAGGCGGCCAGCTCCTCCGCGCCGCCGGCGCGCCGGCCGTCCGCGGTGATCACCAGCGGCCGGGTGCCGGCAAGCACCAGCCGGGTGGCCAGGCGGGCCACCGAGAGCGTCTTGCCGGCACCTGGCAGGCCGGCGAGCAGGAGCCTGGTGCCGCCTGACAGCCCGAGCGGCGCAAACCGGAAACTCTCCGCCAGGCGCCGCGCCAGGTCGGGTCCGGCCAGCAAGCGGGCCAGCCCAGCGGGCACGCCGTGATACGGTATGTCAAGCTCGCCGGAACACGTGGCCGGCGGTGGTAATGGCGGCGGCGCCGGGGGTTCGTCCGGCTGGTCCAAGGCGGCGGTGAGTTCGATACCGCCCGGCACGCGCTTGGTGGACAGTATCAGGGCTTCCGGCCCCAGCTCCTCCCGGAGCTGGGCCATCGCATCGGCCATGCTGGCCGCCCGATAGAGTTTGAGGCGCATGCGCGCGTTTGTAGGCGGGGTTTGTTGCCAAAACGTTTCGCATGCGGCGGCCCGGCGAGGCGGCTGTGCCTCGCCGGCGCGGGCCTCGCAGGGCAGGTTCGCGGCGGCGCCGCAGAGAGGGCCTTCCTTCCTTTCGTCCCGCCCGCCATACAAAGCGCCCCAACCCCGGAGCGCGCGCCATGCCAGACATCACCCTGCCCGACGGCTCCGTCCGCCGCTTCGAGGGCGCGGTGACAGGCACCGACATCGCCGCCGCCATCGGCCCCGGCCTGGCCAAGGCTGCCCTGGCCATGAAGGTGGACGGCCGTCCGGCCGATCTTTCGCGCAGCATAGAGTCGGACGCGCGCGTGGTGTTCATCACTCGGCGGGACCCCGAGGCGCTGGAGATGATACGCCACGACGCCGCCCACGTGCTGGCCGAGGCGGTGCAGTCGCTCTACCCCGGCACCCAGGTGACGATCGGGCCGTCCATCGAGAACGGGTTCTATTACGATTTCGCCCGCAACGAGCCGTTCCGGCCGGAGGATTTCCCCGCCATCGAGGCGCGCATGCGCGAGATCGTGGCCCGCCGCGCGAAGTTCGTACGCGAGGTGTGGGACCGCGACGAGGCGATCGCCTTCTTCGAGGCGCACGGCGAGCGTTACAAGGCCGAGCTGATACGCGACCTGCCCGAGAGCGAGACGATCACCATCTACCGCCAGGGCGAGTGGCTGGATCTGTGCCGCGGCCCGCACATGCGCGACACCGGCGACGTGGGCGGCGCGTTCAAGCTGATGAAGGTGGCCGGCGCGTATTGGCGCGGCGACCACCGCAACGCCATGCTGACGCGCATCTACGGCACTGCCTGGCGCGACCAGAAGGAGCTGGACGCGCATCTGCACCAGCTCGAGGAAGCCGAACGCCGCGACCACCGGCGCATCGGCCGCGAGATGGATCTGTTCCACATACAGGAAGAAGCGGTGGGCAGCATCTTCTGGCACCCGAAAGGCTGGAAGCTGTACCGCACGGTGGAGGACTACATGCGCCGCCGGCTGGATGCGTCCGGCTACGACGAAGTGCGCACGCCGCAACTGGTGGACCGCTCCTTGTGGGAACGCAGCGGACACTGGGAGAAATACCGCGAGCACATGTTCGTCGCCACCGTCGAGGACGAGGAAAAGACGCTGGCGCTGAAACCGATGAACTGCCCGTGCCACGTGCAGATCTTCCGCCACGGCCTGCGCAGCTACCGCGAGCTGCCGCTGCGCATGGCGGAGTTCGGCGCCTGCCACCGCTACGAACCCTCCGGCGCGCTGCACGGCATCATGCGCGTGCGCGGTTTCACCCAGGATGACGCGCATATCTTCTGCACCGAGGACCAGATCGCCGGCGAGACGGCGCGCTTCGTGGAGCTGCTGCGCTCGGTGTATGCCGATTTCGGCTATGAAAGCTTCCGGGTGAAGTTCGCCGACCGGCCGGACACGCGCGCCGGTGAGGATGCGGTGTGGGACCGCGCGGAGGCGGCACTTCGCGAAGCGTGCGCCATGGCCGGCGTCGAATACGAGCTGAACCCCGGCGAGGGCGCGTTCTACGGCCCGAAGCTGGAGTTCGTGCTGCGCGACGCGATCGGCCGCGACTGGCAATGCGGCACGCTGCAGGTGGACTTCGTGCTGCCGGAGCGGCTGGACGCGGAATACGTGGGCGAGGACAGCGCGCGCCACCGCCCGGTGATGCTGCACCGCGCGATACTGGGCAGCTTCGAGCGCTTCCTGGGCATCCTGATCGAGCAATATGCCGGCCGCTTCCCGCTCTGGCTGGCGCCGGTGCAGGTGGTGGTGGCCTCCATCGTGTCGGACGCCGGCGAGTATGCGGAGGAAGTGGCCGCCGCCCTGCGCGCGGCGGGGCTGGAGGCGCGGGCGGATACGCGCAACGAGAAGATCAACGCCAAGGTGCGCGAGCACAGCCTGGCGCATGTGCCGGTGCTGGCGGTGGTGGGCCGGCGGGAGGCGGAGCAGCGCAGCGTGGCGCTGCGCCGGCTTGGGAGCGACGTGCAGGAGGTGCTGGGGCTGGAGGCGGCGGTGGCGCGGTTGCAGGGGGAGGCGGAGGCGCCGGATGTGGCTAGGGAAAGGAAGGAAGCGGTTCTTTTTTGAAAAAAAGAACCAAAAAACTTTTGTCTCCCCGCATTTGCACCAGCCGGTTCTCTCTGAACCCAATCGAAACGCTGCAGCGTCGGAGAGATAAAAGTTTTTTGCTTCTTTTTTTCGAAAAAGAAGGCCTTCCTTGCCTTACTCCGCCGCTGCCTTCTGCTCGATCGAAGCCGGCGCCACCGCCGCATCCGCCTGGAACGCCTGCAGGCCCGTCTGCCAGCGCCCAAGGATCAGCGCGTGGATGTCGTGCGTGCCCTCGTAGGTATTCACCGCTTCAAGGTTCATCACGTGACGTATGACGTGATACTCGTCGGAGATGCCGTTGCCGCCGTGCATGTCGCGTGACACACGCGCGATCGCCAGCGCCTTGCCGCAATTGTTGCGCTTCATCAGGCTGACCATTTCGGGCACCGATTTGTGCTCGTCCATCAGCCGGCCCAGGCGCAGCGAGCCTTGCAGGCCCAAAGCGATCTCCGTCTGCATGTCCGCCAGCTTGAGCTGTATCAGCTGGTTGGCGGCCAGCGGGCGGCCGAACTGGCGGCGGTCCAGCGTGTATTGCCGCGCCGCTTCCCAGCAGAACTCGGCCGCCCCCATGGCCCCCCAGGAGATGCCGTAGCGCGCCTTGTTCAGGCAACTGAACGGCCCTTTCAGGCCGCGCACGCCGGGCAGGATGTTGGCTTCGGGGACGAACACGTCGTCCATCATGATGCTGCCGGTGACGGATGCGCGCAGCGAGAACTTGCCCTCTATCTTCGGCGTCTCGAAGCCTTCCATACCGCGTTCCAGGATGAAGCCGCGTATCACGCCGTCATCGGTCTTGGCCCACACCACGGCCACGTCGGCCAGCGGCGCGTTGGTGATCCACATCTTGGCGCCGGACAGCTTGTAGCCGCCGGGTGCGGTGCGCGCGCGAGTGATCATGCTGCCGGGGTCGCTGCCATGGTCCGGCTCGGTCAGGCCGAAGCAGCCGACCAGCTCGCCGCTGGCCAGGCCGGGGAGATATTTCTCGCGCTGCGCCTCGGTGCCGAAGGCGTGGATCGGGTGCATTACCAGGCTGGACTGCACGGACATTGCCGAGCGGTAGGCGCTGTCGACGCGCTCCACCTCGCGCGCGATCAGGCCGTAGCTGACGTGGTTGACGCCGGCGCAGCCATAGCCCTCGATGGTGGGGCCCAGCAGGCCGAGGCTGCCCATCTCGCGGAAGATGTCGCGGTCGAACGTCTCGTGCCGGTTGGCCTGGACGATGCCGGGCATCAGCTTGCCCTGGCAGTAATCATGCGCCGCGTCGCGCACGGCGATCTCCTCGGCGCTGAGTTGGCCTTCCAGGTCCAGTGCGTCCAGCCAGGTCATCGTCCCGCGCTCCTAAGTAGGGAAGAAAGGAAGGCCTTCTTTTTTGAAAAAAAGAAGCGAAAAACTTCTGTCCTTGACGCTGCTCAACAGCTTTGGCCCATCAGGATAGAGCCGGCCGGTGCAAATGCGAGGTAGTGAAAGTTTTTTGCTTCTTTTTTTCAAAAAAGAAAGCCTTCCTTACTCCTCCGCCTCCGCCCGCAGCCTCCGGAAGCTCCGCACGCTGAACGGCAGCATCAGCACATAGATAAGCCCGGCCGCCGCAAGCGCCAGCCATGGATCGGCTACCAGCAGCGCCGCGAAGAAGCCGGTGCCCAGCAGCAGCGCCAGCACATACTCCGCCGGCACCTTGAAGTTCTTGAAACTCCAGACCGGCAAGCTGGAGACCAGCAGAAGCGAGGTGCCGACCAGCATGGCGGCGACGAAGCCGGGATATTGCGCCACGTTGGCCATGCGCACCCAGCCCTGCTCCACGGCTTCCAGCCACAGAAACAGCGGCAGCAGCACCACGCCGGCGCCCGCCGGCGCCGGCACGCCGGTGAAGAAGCTCTGTGCGTAAGCTGGCTTCGGGCTGGTCTCCAGCGCCGCGTTGAAGCGCGCCAGGCGCAGCGCCATGCACACCGCGAACATCAGGCAGGGCATGAAGGCGAAGCGGCTGGTGCCGTGCAGCGACCAAATATAGAGGATCATCGCCGGCGCCACGCCAAAGCTGCAGAAATCCGACAGGCTGTCGAACTCGGCGCCGAAGCGGGAGGTGGCCTTCAGCAGCCGCGCCAGCCGTCCGTCCAGCCCGTCTATTATCGCGGCCACCACCACGGCCAGGGCGGCCGCCTGCCAGCGCGCGTCCAGCGCGTAGCGCATGCTGGTCAGCCCCGCGCACAAGCCAAGCAGGGTGAGCAGGTTGGGCATGACCCTGTTGAAGGACGGGCCCTTGTAGCGCGGACGGCGGCGCAGCCGGCGGCGGCCGAGCGGCCGCAGGGAGGGGCGGGGTACCTGGTCCATCGTCAGGCCAGGCTGGCGACCACGGTCTCGCCCCCGATCATCGTCTGGCCCGGCGTCACCAGCGGTGTGACACCCACCGGCAGATAGATGTCCGTGCGCGAGCCGAAGCGTATGATGCCGAAGCGGTCGCCGGCGCGCAGGATGTCACCCGGGCGGGCGTCGCACAGGATGCGCCTGGCGATCAGCCCGGCGATCTGCACCACGGCCAGGTTACGCCCGTCGGCAAGTTCGATCGCCAGCGCGTTGCGCTCGTTCTCGTCACTGGCCTTGTCCAGGCTTGCGTTGAGGAAGCGCCCGGCGTGGTAGGCGATGCGGGTGACGGTGCCGTCCGCCGGCACCCGGTTCACGTGCACGTTCAGCACCGAGAGGAAGGTGGCTACCCGCCAGCGCGGCGCCAGGCCCAGCCCCAGCTCGGCAGGTGGCGTGGCAAGCTGGACGGAGACGACCCGGCCGTCCGCGGCAGCCACCACCAGCCCCGGCCGCGGCGGCGGCACGCGCTCCGGATCACGGAAGAAATACAGGCAGAACAGGGTGGCCAGCAGGCCGAGCCAGAACACGCCGTAGCCGGTGAACAGGCCCACGACGGCCACGGCGGCAGCGGCGGCGATGAAAGGTTGCCCGGCCCGGTGCGGCGGCGCCAGCACCAGCCGCATCGATTGCAGGAGGGACATCGGGGATGTGATGGGAGGTTGGCGTAAGGAAGGCAAGCGGTTCTTTGCTGGAAATGCCTGCCGCTTCCCGCGAGGCGGCCGCCTGCCCCGCTGCCGGTGTCTGCGGCCGCACGGCTTTCGCGCGGTTACGGCAGAACCGGCTTCCGTTGCCCCCGCATGCCCGACGCCAGCGGCCAGACAAGCAAAGGCGCCAGGCAGGCGATGTCCACCGGAAGCACCCGGCCCCTGTCGGAGGCGACCAGGGTGGCGGCGGCAACCAGCACGATCATGCCGGACAGGGCCGCCGACGCCCCCGTCACCCCCAGCAGCACCAGGGCCGCGACGGCGGGCACCAGCGCGGCGCGTGCCCAGTGGATTGCGGCGCCGGCCAGCATTGCGCCGCCGGCCAGCACCAGCGCCGCGGCCGCGCTGCCCCGGCCATCGTCACTGCGCGCGAGACGCCGGGCGAGCGGCAGCGCGGCTGCCAGGCCGAGGAACACGGGCAGGCAGGCCAGTATGGCGGTGACGCCCGCCGGCGCGCCACGCAGCCACCAGGCGGCCAGAGCCGCCATGATCGGCTGGACCAGACGGACCGAGGCAGTCCGCCCTGCCGCCGTCCAGGTTCCGGCGAGCAGGATCAGCGCCAGGCCGGGCAGGCGCGCCACCGGCGGCAGCGGCCATGCGGTCCAGCCAGGGGCGACGAGCAGCCAGCCTGCCAGGATCGCCAGCCCGGCCGTGGCTATCGCCCCGCGCCGCGTGCGCGTAAGGCCGCAGACCCGGCCGAGCGCCGCCACCCCCAGGGTTGCCAGCGGCGGACGCCACAGCGGCAGCAGTAATATGTGCAGGCCATGCTGGGCCAGGTGGTAGGCGTGGGCGAGCAGAGCGTGCATCCGGTATTGGCCGTTCAGCTTGGCAAGGGGGTAGCGACTTCTACTCGCAACCTTTCTTTGCCGGAAAGACTTCCTCTCTGCGTGGTGGTTGCGCCCGAGCATTGCCGGAGCGGCGCATCGTTTCGCCGGATCGGCTCAAGGTGCCTAGGCATCGTGCGCGATGACTCCGCTGGAACTGCCGTTTGAGGTGGGTTTCGCGTTGGATTGTCCGGGAGCGGGGCAGTCCGGCCGTGCTCGGCACTTCTGGCATGACACTATGATGGGAGCAGGCCACAGGACGGTGGAGGCGCGTGCGGTGGATGGGTCTCCGCAAACACGAACGCTGCGCAGGCCAGACACGCCAGGTTCAACGCACCGGCTTCGACGGGACAGGACCGAGGAGGACAGTTTCAGGGACCGTCAGGCTGCCCAGCCGCGATGCGAGCGCACCCCTTCCGGCCGCAGATGGATCCCGGCAATCTGCGAGTTGCAGCCGTATCAAAGTCGACACGCCTTCCGGCGAGCGGCGGAACGCTGCGAGACGCCGGCAGGATGTCGACCGATCGAGACGGCGGCTGAGTCGTTGAGAGTGGCGCACCCGGAAGGACTCGAACCTCCAACCCCCAGATTCGTAGTCGTGAGATCGGGCATAACGCGGCATAACCATCGTAACCGTAATTGCCCCGATTCCGATGGAGATGCAAGCTTCTAACTGCAATGTTACGGATTGTGCGTCACACACCATAACATGCCATAACAGGGCAATCCGTTACCCCAGTGTTACCCCACGGAGTGGCCCCCGGTGCCGAAGGTCAAGCTCACCGACGCGGCGGTTCAGAAGTACAAGGCCGGCCCGGGGGTACGCGTGGAGTACTTCGACGTCCTGCTGCCCGGCTTCGCACTGAGGGTCGCGGGACCCACGAAGCGAACGTCCGAGGTGCGCAAGACGTGGGTGATCTTCTATCGCCACGAGGGCGTGCAGAAGCGCCTCACGCTGCCGAAGCCCTACCCCAAGCTGGCGCTGGTCGACGCGCGCCGGCAGGCCGCGGCGGCATTCGAGCTGGTCGCCAGGGGGATCGACCCGGGCGCGGAACCCGTCCCGGAAGCCGTGGTCGAGGTGCAGGCGAAGCCGACCTTCGGGGACGTGGCGGAGGCCTACCTCTCGGGCGGCATGAAAGGGCGGAAGGGTCGGCCGCTGGCGGTCCGCTACGTGGAGGAGACCCGCCGCAACATCGAGAACCACGCGCTGCCGGCATGGCGCGAACGGCCGCTGGATGCCATCACGCGGCGCGACGTGATCGCCCTGCTCGATCGCGTCGCCTCCGTCGCCGATCCCCAGGACGCTACCATCGGCCGGCGGAAGGGAGGGCCGATCGCCGCGAACCGCACGCTGGCCGCCGTGCGCGCCACCTTTAACTGGGCAATCCGGCGCGACCTGGTCCAGGCGAATCCCTGCGCATTGGTCGAGCCGCCCGGACAGGAGACGGAGCGCGAGCGGACGCTTTCTCCCGAGGAGATCGTGGCGGTATGGCGCGCTCTGGACGCGGCCGGGTATCCGTTCGGCAACTACCTGCAGGTACTCCTCCTCACCGGGCAGCGCCGGACGGAGGTGGCCGGGATGAGCTGGGACGAGATCGACATGGCGACGCTCGACTGGGCGATCCCAGGGAACCGGACCAAGAGCAAGCGCGAGCACGTGGTGCCGCTCTCGCCGCAGGTCATGGAGATATTGCGTCGGCTTCCCCGCAAGTCGATCGTGGTCGACGGCAAGACGCGGCCCAGCCAGTTCGTCTTCACGACCGACGGGACACACCCGATCAGCGGCTTTTCCAAGGCGAAGAAGGCCCTCGACGCGTCGGTGGCCGATGCCCGGAAGCAATCCGGATTGGACCCGATCCCGCCGTGGCGGCTCCACGATTTCCGCCGGACCTGCGGGACCGGGCTGGGCCGCTTGCGCGTCGGCAGCTTCATCATCGGCAGGGTGCTTAACCACGCCGCCAAGGGCGTGACGGACCGGGTCTACGACAAGTGGGAGTACCTCGAGGAGAAGCGGGCGGCCCTTTTCGCCTGGGGTGATGACGTGGCGCGCCTCGTGAGCCCACCCGTGCCGCCAGCGGCTCCGGAGCCCGAACGGGGGGCAACGCGTAAGCGCAAGCGCCTCAAGTGACAGAGCAGTAGGACCGGATCCACCGCCCGTAGCCGGGTTCGCGCGGGAGATGCGTCATCGACGCTAATTGGAAGCCGCAACGAACCTTATCTCTATTATTCCCTGTTCGGGCGACTGACCGGTGTAGTAGGATTGTCGGAAGGCGTCGCAGCTCGCGACCTTTCCGGTCAAGCACCTTCGTCCCAGTTATCACTCTGGCATCTCACTGATCTTGTATTTCGTATCGTTCTTCGCGATTCGCAGTTCGATTTCCACGGCTGCACCGATGCTGATCTTGTCGTGGTCGATCTTGCCCGTTCGAACGGCGTGGCCGGCTTGTAAAAGATCGCTCACCTCGAAGGTCGTTCGCCAGCCAACATGCTCCCACTGATCGGTTTTCGTGTCGAACCTGTATAATTCGAATTGTGAGTTGAGATGGTTGATGGCGTTCTTCGGGCGTGCCGCAACGATGCAATACTGAGCCATGATCTTCCCTGAGCCTACAAGACTGATACCGCCATCGTTCTAATGGCCGCTGATTTCGCTAGCATGGGAAGCCGCCCCGTCCTCTACCAGGTGGGCCCATGCTGTCGTTCCGCTCATTGCAACGGAGGTGGCGGTGCTATTCGGCGCGCCGCGACATCTCGGACTGCCCGTCGGCTTGGCGAGCTCGCTCAGCACGGACTGGCGGGCCGGCCCAGCGACGGCGAGGGAACCTCGAGCAGGTCGAACACGCCGCTAAACATGGCGGCGCATCGTCCGCCCATGCGCGCTTTGATCGCCCCGTCCTCCGTGGCGCTGCGCGTCAGCAGCGTGCTCAGCCGCCCCATGTCCTCTCCCTAGCGCACTCGGAGCCGCACCTCCTTGCCGCGTAGTTCCGCGAGGAGGGCGGTGACTGCCGCCGTTTCGCTGCCTGTGCGGGGTCCTCCACCATGCGCCAGGTAAACATCCGGGAGTGCAGGTCGCAGCCGTAAATCTGGCCCGTCCTCCCCGGTCTGCGTTCTGGTGGGAGCGTTCCTGACGCCCACCGACCCGGTGCTGTCCGCGCCGATCGTCAGCGGCCCGCTCGCGCGCCGAACGGTGCCGGACTACCTGCGTCACGGGATCGACGCCGAGAGCGGCATCAACGACAGACTGGCGGCACCGTTCGTGATGGTCCCGCTATACGCGATCTCTATCGCGCGGCCGGCACGACGAGGGTCACGTCATCGCCACTGGCTGCTGCATGTGCTGGCGATCGAGGTCGGCAGTGCAGTGGTGGTGCTGGACGCGCATCCGCGGCGGCATCGTGCTTACGTTAGACCCGGCGATCGGTGGCTTCGCGAAAGGCGGGGTGTTGGTCGAAGGCGGCAAGATCGTCGCAATCGGCGCCGCTCTCGATGTCGAAGATGCGGCGACCATCGATCCGGCGGGCATGATCGTCATGCCGGGCCTGATCGACGCCCACCGTCACGTGTGGCCAGCTACGCCGCCTGGATCGCGGACCTGAAAGTCCGTATTGGCAAGACGCTGGGCCCCGCCACGCTCGCAATCAAGGGCCGCGGCATCCTGGAGCGGCACGCCTGCGTCGGCTGGGGCGAAAAGGTCATGTAACGCCTCGCCTCCGACTTGCGAGCCGAGTTCCCCGTAACCCAGGGGTCCGTCCCGGCCAACCTGCGACACATGCGTGCCTTCCGCGGGTCGTGGCCGGCCCCGCGCGCCCGATCAGTCGGGTGCTTCGTGAGTGTGCGTCAGAAGCGGCGTGGGTTGTGGCTGCCCCTCGTAGTAGCCGGCTTCGCGCAGGAATCCGCGGCGATCAAGGCCATCGATGACAATCTGACCGGTGTCCGGATAGGTGCAGACATCCCCGGGCGGCTCGGCGCCGATCGCGAGATAGACCAGATCGCCCGCGCCGTACGGGCTCGCGGGGTTGGCAATCTGATGGGCGATCCCCGAGTCGGCCGGGCAGGAAATGCAGTCTCCGGGGCGGATCTCGTGTACGCGGTCGCCGTCGCGAGATAGACCTCGTCCTTCGAGCACGAAGAAGGTCTCGTCGGCCATGAGGTGAGTGTGCGCCGGGCACGCGCTATGGCCCGGAGGCACGCGCCTGGCGTGTAGGCCAAGACGGCCCATCCCAAAACGCCCCGGCCCAGCCTCCCTCATCGCCGGCGTCAACTCGCGCCGGAAATGCTTCCAGGCGGCGGGCACGTCGGCTGCGATTTCCGCCACCGTGTGCATGTTGACGATCGTAGGCACCTTCTCGGTCATGTCGGTCTCTCGTGCTTTCCTCCGCCCATATTTAAACGGGCTGTCCGTATGGAGAACAGGAATAGCCGAGACGCGGATCAGTGCGCGACACCTAATCCGGTGCCGAGTGGCGCGGGCCGGCCGAGGTTCTGTGGTTCTGGAGCGGCAATCTCCCGTTGGCGATATCGTGATCGCCTGCGCAGTGGCGCAAAGCGAGCGACGGCCTTCGGCATCCACGGCGTCACGGCTTGGAATCATGTTGGCTGCGAGCGCCGCGCTGCTCATTGCCTGAACGCAGCAAATTATTAAAATACCTCCGACTACTGCCGGAGGCCTCGGGTCACCTCAAGCAAGATTACGAGCCGAGCTCGCCAGCCGCCGGTTCCCGCGTTGACCGTCCAGCGGCCTTCGGCCCGGTCGCCTCCCCGGCGTCACTGACGCGGCCACCTTCGATCTCGGCCCTCGCGCGCTCCCAATATTCCTCGGCCCGACCATCCGGCTGGCCGTCCTTCTCCCAGAGGAAGTAGGCGCAGTCGCGTATTCGGTCTTCAAGCATTTCGTCCGCCTCCGGCATCCTGTGCTCCTTCTCGTTGGATGCGACCGTCCAATTGGCACATCGCGCGATGAACGTTCCGATAGTTGCTCGGATGCACGCTCAGCGAACTTTCCTCGGAGCCGCCGCCATAACTTCGACGGCTGTCTGCGATCTGGCCGTTCAAGAATGGCCGGGTTCTAAGGCCGAGTCCTAGGGGCTGCTACTCCGGCTTTCGGCTGATATCCCGATGGTCGGCCGCTCGGTGTCGACGGCCTTCATGGCGGCCCGGATGCATGCAGCGCAAGTTCCGGCGGTGGATCAACCCTCGCGCTTGGCCTTGAAGTCGATCACGTTCGAGCCGCTAGCCGAGCCCGCTTCGTCCACGCTGCCCGCGAGTGCGTCAGCCACCTTACGGGCCAGCTGTTCGCGCTTGAACGGCTTGCCTATGAACCTGATTCCATCGTCCAGACGCCCGTTGTGGACGATCGAATTCTCGGTGTAGCCGGACATGAACAGTGTACGCACCTCCGGCCTGATGGCCGTGATGCGCTCGGCCACGTCGCGCCCACGCAGGGCTCCGGGCAGTACAACGTCGGTCAGCAGGAGATCGACGTCAGCCGCCTGGGCGGCGAAGACGCGCAGCGCCTCCTCGCCGTCGCTCGCCTCCAGGACGCGGTAGCCGAGATCGGCGAGGATCGAGGCCGCGATCTCCCTGACACCCGGCTCGTCCTCGACCACGAGGACCGTTGCCGATCCGCGCGGGAGGTCGAGGGGCTCGGTCGCGCGCTGCAACACCGCAGCGGGCGCGCTCAGCGCGCGGGGCAAGTAGATTCGAACCGTCGTGCCTTGCCCGGGCTCGGAGTAGATCTTCACGTGCCCATTGCTCTGCTTGACGAAGCCGAACACCATGGCGAGTCCCAAGCCGGTGCCCTTGCCGTCCTCCTTGGTGGTGTAGAACGGCTCGAAGACCCTGGCGGCCACCTCCGGCGACATGCCGTGGCCAGTGTCGGAAACCGCCAGCATGGCGTAGTCGCCGGCGGTCACCTCCGCATGCGACCGGGCGTAATCGTCGTCCAGGACCTTGTTCGCCAGTTCGATCGTCAGCCGTCCGCCGCTGGGCATTGCGTCCCGCGCGTTGAGTGCGAGGTTCAGCACCGCGCTTTCCAGCTGCGCGGGATCGGCCATCGCGGGCCAGAGTCCTGCCGTCTCGACGTAACGCACGTCTATTCCCTCCCCTAACGTCCGGCGCAGCAGCTGGACCATGTCGGGCAGCGTGTCGGAAAGCATGACGGCCGTGGGAGCCAACGGCTGCTTGCGCGCGAAGGCCAGCATCTGGGCCGTGAGGGTCGCCCCGCGCTGGGCTGCGAGGGTCACCCGCTCGACCCGTGAAGCCAGGCGCACGTCCTCCGCGACCTTGGAGCGTACGTATTCGAGGTTGCCGAGGATGACTGTCAGGAGATTGTTGAAGTCGTGCGCGATGCCGCCGGTCAGGTGCCCGATGGCCTGCATCTTCTGGGACTCCCGCAGAATCCCCTCCGCCTGCGCGCGTTTGGTCATGTCCGTCACGGTGAGCACGAATCCGCCCCTGGGCATCGGCGTCCGGCGGAGTTCGAGGAGGTGTCCCCCCGCTCGCGAGCGCTCGTAAGTGATCGGGACCCCGGGCTCCGATCGGCCGTGCTCGATCTGGTCCTCCGTCTCGAGAACCGGGCCACCGCCGGCGATCTCCGCATGCGTCGCGATCCGTGCGTAGGGGCTGCCAGCCTGAAGCGTCGTGTCGGGTAAGGAGAGGAGCACCCCGAAGCATTCGTTCCAGTGCACGAGTAGCCGGCCGGCATCGAAGACACCGACACCCTGGCTCAGGCTGTCCAGCGATGTGCGGAGACGGGTCGCGAGTGCGCGCTGGGCCGTCCCCAGCCGGACCGCCTCCGACCAGGCGCCATTCAGCATCCGGACGGCGAGCAAGAGCGCCGCCAGGACCACCGCCGCCGTGCCGAGAAGCAGCCACCGCACCATGGCGCCGCGCTCATCCCCGGCAGCGAGCCGCCGCGACAGGAGTCCCTCCTCTTCAGCGACCATGGCGGTCAGGATCGCGTCGATCCGGCCTTGAAGGTCCCGGCCGAGGTTCGTCCGCAGGAGGGCCAGCGCGGGGTCGAGGCCGACGGTTCGCCTCAGCTGGATCGTCTGCGCCAGTTCCTCCAGCTTCGACTGCACGATCGGGGACAAAGTCCGCAGCCTATCCTGCTCGATGGGATTATCGGCAGTCAGCCGCTGCAATTCGCCCTCGATGAAGGCGACGCGTCGGAGCGCGCCAATGTAGGGCGCGAGGTAGGATTCGTCATCGGACAGGAGGTAACCCCGTTGGCCTGTCTCGGCGTCGCGGAGACCGATCTGGAGGTCCTTCAGCTTGTCGAGGACGTCGTGGGTGTGTTCCGCCCATGCGCGTGCTGAATTGGTGGCGGTCGATCGCTCCCACGCCAAGCCTCCGGACAACGCGACGATGGCCGCCAGCACCCCGAAGATCAGCCGGTTCGCGCCGGTGACGGCATCCTTGGCCAAAGTCGTTCAGTCCCGGCTTGAGTGCGGGCAGGCGGAGCGCGACGGCCCCGCGAACTCAGGAATCATACTCGATCATGGGCGCCTTGTCAGGGTCTCGGCGCCGCATCGCCCGCTTCCGTTCATGGCGCCGGGGGACTGGCGCCGGATGGTCGGATGCCCGTCTCTCGGTGATCGACCCCGCCCGACTTCCGAGATGAGGTTGCGTCCATTCTCGGTAAGCTCGCACGAGCCCGCCAACGCATCGGCTGCGACCTCGAGATCTCCCGCGATTTCCCGGCGCCGCGCTTCGACGTGGGCCGTTTCCGTCGAGTCTAGCCGTCTCGTCTCGTAAAGCCGGGCCAGGAATGTATCGAGGGCGGAAAATACGAAGAACCCGTGCAGGAGCCCTTGCGTAGGGCGATGGCAGCCCATCCAAGGCGACTGGTGGAGTTCTCCATTCCCATGAACGAGGGGATGCTGCGCTTCGTGGAGGGTGAGCTGCAGGTGCATGCACTCGTGCACCAGCTCCTCGGCGAGCCGGAGCCTGTCCAGCGGTCGCGGCTCCGGTTGCACGCCCACGAAGGCGGAGAACGGCACGCCAGGATCGCTGTGACTGACATCATAGTCCGGCCCCTGGGGCTTCAGGATATGGATGGCAGCGAGCACTTCGCCGAGGGCCGCGGCCAGGTCCGGGAGGGCGACGACGACGTCGAGCGCGGCGGACAGTCGGGGAACGGCGTTCATTCGAACGACGTCTTCTGCGGTGGCGAACACCAATCCCATCGCCCGATACGGCGCCGCGGTCCCCGGATCGAGGTCCTCGATCACGATCGGGCCCGACCGCCCCAACTCGGGTGGGGTGGGGATGGCGCCGAGCACGCGCCGTTGCGCCGATCGATCGCGCCGCGCATGCCTTACGGTTCCGTAGGTTTCGCGGCTGAGCCCGAACGCATGCTCGATCCGCATCCATTCGCGCGGCGCCAAGCCGGTCGCTACATGCATCCATGGCGCCTTGTGGGCGCTCACAGGCGGAGGCGACGTCATCCCTGCTCGCCTCGGGAGGCGCGGCGGAAGGTGTAGACGAGGGTGAACCGATCGCCCTCGATGGTCGACGACACCGCATGGTGGGAGCGCTCGCTTATTTCGAAGGCGAAGCCGCTGCCGTGGACAGGGAGATGGACGCCATGCAGGTCCGAGGGGTCGGCGCCGGAAAACAACATGAGCAGACCGCCTTGCTCCATGCTCCAGCCGGCGTTCAGCTGTATGAGCAGGCGATGGCTCTCCTCGTCGCCGATGAAGTCGTTGTGGACCTTGATCGTCTGTCCGCCGCTCAGCCGATGGGCGCTGGCGTTCGCCAGGACCAGGCCGTGCGGTTCATCGAAGAGCCGGGCCAGCGCCCCGGCCGCGGCCGATGCGAACGCTTCGGAGGCGAGGCATGCGATCGGCGGCGGGAGCGCGGCCCGTCCGAGGCAGATCTCGTGCTGCTCGTAGAAGCTCTCGACCCTCAGCTCCCATCGCGCTTCGTCCCTCAGCCAGGCGAGGATCTCATCTGCGAACGCGGTAGGGAGTATGCCGGGCACCGGTGCGTGCGGGAACGGCTCGGTGCGGAGCGAAGCGCGCTCGAATCGCGGGACCATCAGGCCGCAATCCCGTGGGCGGCCAAACGACGGCGCATCGCCGCGACCAAGTGGCGCTGGTCGGCGCAGAAGACGCTCGGATTATCGAACCCGCGGGCGGCGGTCCAGCGATGGGCCGGCGTGCCGCCCCCGCAGGGCCCGAAGTCGGGGCAGGCGAGGCAAGCCTCGCTGCTGGGCGGCTGGGCCAGGCAGTAACGCTCGAATTCCGACGAGCCCAGGGCATCGACTAATTCGCCGTCGTGGACCGACCACGCGCCCTTGAAACGGTCGGCCCCCTCGTATGCGCCCTTCAGCGTATCGTTCTTGCTCAAGGAACCGTCCGTCTCGATGACCAGCACGGCGTCCTCGGGCTCCCTGGGCGAACCGGCGCGCCCCGGGGGCGCCATGAGGAGTTTGAGCATCTCGTCGAGCACGCGCACCGGGGTCGGCTTGCGATCCGCCAGGTAATGGCCGAGCAGCCTGGCCATCCAGGCGCCGTATTCCGTCGAGTCGACGCTGGCCTTCCCGGGCGGCAGGACATCGTGGTTGCCGTCCCTGAACAGGAAGTCGATGCCGCCGGGCTCGAGCGCCTTGAGGAACCCGTAGACCTCGACGGGATCGCTCTCCAGGTCGATGACGGCCAGCACGCCCGCCAGGAGGCCCCGCGCTCCGGGATGGCGCCGGAGGCGTTCGATGCCCGCCAACACGGCCGCGTGGCTCGGGCGTCCCCGCTTGTCGGGCCTGTGCCGGTCGTGCACCGATGCGGGTCCGTCGATGCTCACGGAAACCGATATACCATGCCTGACGCACGTGGCGGCGACCTGCTCGGAAAGCAGCACGCCGTTCGTTTGGATCCCCAACCCCACCCTCGCCGGCAGGGCCTCGCGCAACCGGCGGCAGATGGTTGCGAACCGCGCCGGACCAACGAGGAGCGGCTCGCCGCCGTGGAGCACGACCTCGAATGGCTCCTGCTGCGCCGCCGCGACGGCCGAGAGTTGCCGCACCAAGGCGCGGACGGTCTCTTCGGACATCGCCTTCGGCTGTTTGGACCAGCCCGAGTCCGCCATTTCGTAGACGTAGCAGTAGCCGCAACCTAGGTTGCACCTGCTCGCGACCTTCACGAGGACGGTGCCGACGCGGACCATTCCGGTCGGATCTAGGGCATCAAGTGCGGTTGTGGCGGTTGTGGGTCCGGTTGTAGGCGGTCGGTTCGACGGGAGAGTTGCGGACCTCCTCGATGAGCCGGGCCAGCGTCACGCTGTCCAACTGGGCCGAGCCCCCCTCCTCGCACTCACGACTCGCGGCACCGCCGATGATCGCTACGTCCGGCCTCGTGTCCAGATCCATGGCTTCAGCCCCGATTCGTCCAATTCCAGTTTTCAAGATAGCGCACGCGGTTCAGCCTGGGCAAGCGACGATCGCCGTCGATGGAAAAGGACTTAGACAGTATAGCAGTCGAATTCTTCCTGGATTCCGGTGTAATAGCGGGATCAAGACGAGAAATCTATGAATTCCTGTGATGGATCGTGGGTCAATACTTAGGTTTGACAATGACGGGCGGCAGAACGAATGTGGATCGTTGCTGCTGGAAAAAGGCCATGCTCGTCGTAGTCGCCATTCCGTGCCTTGATGAGGAAAGCCTCGTGGAGGAGGTCTGCAGGTCCCTGGGGTTCGGGCCCGACTCGCAGGATCCCGGCGTCCAGGCCGTCCTGGTCCTGGTGGACAATGGTTCCCGCGACGGGACGCTTCCGGCGATGGGTCGGGTCGCGGCCGGATCGCCGACCGGCGCCGTCCGCGTGGTGCGGGAGTCGACGACGGGGTTCGTGCCGGCTCGCCATCGTGGAGCCCTCGAAGCGCTCAGCATCGCCGACGATCTCGGCGTCCGGGAGGACGAGGTCCTCCTGGTCCAGGCCGATGCGGACACCGCGTACATGCCGGGATACCTGGCGGCGATGGCGCACTGCAGCGCTGCGGCCGGCACGGGCGCCCTGATCGAAGGGTACTCCGAGGTGGGAGCGGCGGCGGAAGGGTTCGCCGCCTACCGTGCGCTCGAGGCGAAGGTGGACGCGGCGGTCGAGGACGCGCTGCTCGACGACGAGTTCGACGTGGTCGTGGACGATAAGGTCGCGGCCCTCCGGTTGTCCGACTACGTGGCCTGGGGCGGACACCGACGGGAGTGGGCGCCCGACGGCGATGAGGTATTGGCGGAGACCACGCGGCTTTACATGCGGGGACGCCTTCTTGGCGGCAGGCGGTGCCGCGCCGAGGCCTTCGCCTGGACGTCGCTGCGACGCGTCGTCCAGGATCCTGGCCTGGCATTCGCCACCGCCGGGTACCCGCGAGGCCCCCGCTGGCGCGCCGCATGGCTAGACGCCTATATCGGCCCATCCGTGCTGGGCGGTTTCGACGTGCCGCTGACTTCGGCGGCTGCCGTCCAGTTGGTCCGTTGGCGCGTGTCGCACTTGGTGGGATTGTTCAGGCTGCTCCCGGCGTGGATGGCGGCGAGCCTCGCAACCGCCTTTCGAGATCGGCCCTCATACCTCGATGGAAGTCCGAGCGCAGAGTTCGGCACCCATTCGCCGGGTGCCGTCATCGAATGGGCGATGTCCCGGAGTTGGGAGGAAATTCGGACGGTGTTGGCCGCCGATGCCCCCGAGGTTGAGCGCCTGGCGTCAAACCTGCATCCCTGACCGATAGGGCGATGCTGGCGCGGGGCGGGACATTTCCCAGGGATCGCGGGCTGCGACGACGCAGCCCGCTGCGGTCGCCCCGGGCGGCAGTGGACAGGGTCAGGTCGCGAGCTCCTGGTCGATTTGCCGGAGCACCTCGCGAGCCGCTTCGAGGTTTTCCCCGGTGTCGCCGCCCTCCCTCTCGTAGATGTCGATGGCTTCCTGCATCCGGCTCCTGGCCTCCTGCATCAGCGGCAGGCACTTGTCGGGCACCAGCTTGGCCAGGGCCCTGCAACCGCCGGCGAGGTTCTGCAGCCGGCCCGCATGGGTCAGCGGCTCCGCACCCGATCCGGGAGCGGTCAGCTGTCGCTGCAGATCCAGGGACTCCCCGAGACAACCGGCGTCCCCGTAGTATTCCCCGAATACCTGCAGGACGTTCGCCAAGCCGCTCCGGGCGGGATCAGCCTGCGCGGCATCCCCGCCGAGCCCCGCCCGCGCCAGGATCTGCCTGTAGATCGCGGCTGACCGGACCAGTTCCTCCTTCGACTTCTTCGCTTCGCCCAGCGTCTCGAGTGCCTGCGCCTGGAACATGTGGAACCTGATCCAGTCCGCGACATCACCATCTTCCCGGAACAGCTCGTGGGAGTTCGCCGCGTGCCGGAGCAGCGACTCCAGTATTCCGTAATCGTCATTCATCTCGTAGGTGAGCATCAAGGCCTCGAAGAGCTGCACGTACGCGAGTTCCAGCCGACGGCCGTGGGTGCGCTTGACGAGCTCCTCGAAATCCTCGACCGCCTTCTGCGCGGAAGGGGCATCGCCTCGTTCCTGTGCGATGTTGAACCTGGTGAGTCCCCTCATCCTGAGGACTTCCGCATCGGCCGTTTCGAGGTCCATGCTCGCGAGGTGGGACAGCAGTTCGTCGAACCCCTTCTGCAAGCGGAGGGACGCCATGCGCGCCAACTCGCCCGCTTCGGGCGCGGGATTGGCCTTGGCGAAATCGATCTTCCGTCGATAATCGGCGATCGCGGCTTCCAGCTCGGCGTCGCCAGCGGGAACGACGATCTCGTCACGACCTTCCGACAACGATCCCATTGGATCGGCGATCCAGCGCGGCTGTCCCAAGCGCAGCTCGTTCATGACGTCGCGGAAGAACGTATCGGCGTCGCTCGCCATCACCAGGAACTTGTTCTCGCCAAAGCCCATGAAGCTTTCCGCGCCCGCGGACAGATGATCGCCGTCGCGGAGGACCCAGAAGACCTGGGTGAGCGGGAGCCGGCGGGAAGCCTCGGTCAGGAGCGCCATGACGCCCTCCTCGCGGCCGCCGTATCCCACGACGACCAGCAGATCGCACATTTGGAGGACGGAGGCGAGCATCGTCCCCAAGATCAGGTCGTCCCTGGTCTCGGTCGTCGCGCGGCGACTGCTCCGGGGATTGTACGTGTGCATGGACCCGTGCAGGTGGACGATCTGGGGATGGCGCGGCTCCGCCATCACCCTCGCAAGCGACTCCAAGCCGTCCGCGACCACGGGGAGCGTCCCCGCGCGTATGACCCCGAGCAGGACCAGCTGGTCGAAGTTCGTCGTCAGGACGGTGTGCGCGTGGCGGCGCGCGACGAGTTCGCCGAGGCAAGCGTGCGCCCAATTCAGCCTGCCCTTTCCCCTGCTGACGGCTTCCGCGATGATGGCGCGCTGGGCGTTTATCGATCGCAGATGCTCGTCGAAGAAATAAGTGTAGAGCCGTCCCCAGTCTGGCGGGCCCGACCCGAGGGGCTCCTTGGCCACGTATCCCTTGTCCAGCAACCAGCGCAAGGCGCCGTCACCATCGCCACTACCAAGCTCGAAGGCCCTCTCCCCGAGGTCGGCATTCCCCGAGTAGTGGTGCGCCAGGTGGACGGCGCACAATTTGGCCACCTCGGCGCCGGGGGGGGTTCCAGCGCTCACGGAACAGCCGGCACCGACCAGGAACACGGCACGTCCCTGCTCGGGATGTCGGCTCTTCGAGAGCTTCAATTGTCGGGCGAGGTCTTCGACGGACTTTCTCGGCACCTCGGGCATCCCGTCTCCACCTGTGCTCCTTGCAGCCAGGGTGCCGGGGCGTTCAGCGGGTGGCAACCGCAACCTTGCTGACGAGGATGCGGCGCCGTGCCCGCCCGCCATACCCCGCCGGGATCTGTGGGCGCCCTCATCGTCGGACGAACCCGTGGTCCCGCCCGACCATTGACTGGTGATGCCCATCCAGCGGTGCTCGACAGGGCTGCCCCGCAACCGGACTCCCATTTGGATCCGACACCGGCTCGCCTGGGCCCGTCCGTGCTGATCGGGCGCATCGCCTGGAGCATCGAGGCTTCCTGTCGCCCGCTGCGGCCGTTCCGGATACGTCACGAAAGGTCGCCGATGTCCACGGCAAGGATTGCGCGGAGCAATGGTAGGATGCGCAATGCGGGACGAATCGCTCCCGTCGAGGAGACGAACGCCATGAAGCAGATGCTGCCGAGGGGACCGGGTGAGCGCGAGGTGGTCCCCCAGACCATTTGGTCGCCCTATGGCGAGCCCATCGAGATGGAGTGGCACGACGGGATTCCGGCGCCTATGAACGCCGACCTCTTCGGCTACCTGGGTATCCGGGATTTGGAGGCACGTCGGCTTTGCTGCGAGGCCATGGAGGCCGCCCGGAGCTCGTCGCCTTGGGGCAGGGATAGTCTCGGCTGGCGCGCGGTATACCGGATAGCGCGCAAGCATGGCGGCGGTCGCCCCCCTGTGGTCGGCCTTCCGCTGCCGCACAGGCCGCTCGCGCCCGCGATGCCGCCGGTCGGGGGCATGGAGCACGCGGGCTGGTACTCCCGCCACCACGTATTGCTCGAGTTCCTGCACGTTTCCCGGCAAGCCGGTGACATCGGGCGCGACCCGGCCCTTCTCGTCGAGATCCTGACCTCCCAACTCGAATCCTGGACCGAGGGCCGCATCCGGACGCTGCCGCAAGCCATCGCGTACGCGATGTCCGGCCACCCCGAGTGGCGCAGCAAGGCCGTCGAGTGGTTACTGCCATACCGGCACACTTGGCTCCGCGACTACGTCGCGCGCGCACCGTGGACGCGGACGCTTGCCCGTGCCGCCGCCAAGGCCGTTGACGGCGTCCCGAGTTGGATCTGACCCCGCAGGTATGGATCGCGTCGCCCTTGTCGCGAACGATGGGACACCGCTCAGCCTACGAAGAAGTCGGACCGCCTGTTCCTCGGTGACCTGTCCAGCCATCGCGGACGTGCATCCCAATGTCGTATCGTCCGTGCACGCGCATGGTGCTGACGCGACGATGCACGAGTGCAGGATCCCATCCGCGCTTCCCAAGCACCGAATTGAGACTGGTCGTATGTTTCGCCGCCGGCTGTTGCTGGGATGCAGCGAGGAAAAACACGAACCTCTCAGTAGCCCATTGAAGATCGCTGACGAGCCACGCATATGGTGGTCGCGTATAGTGGCTCGTCGATCGCAACCGCTCTGTCTCGGCGACAATGCACGTTACGGCCTCGCACCGCGTGAGTCAGGCAGCTCGCACACGTGCATCACTCCAACCTTCGGGTCGGGTGGTGCATGATCGTGTCCGCGCTCCCGATGCGTAGCATGGCTTGCCCGCCCGTCCCCCGCTCGGGGCCGGCAGATGCGCGAGATAAACGGACGACCAGGGGTCGGCGCCTCCGATAAGCGAAAAGGCGCCATCGAGGCAGCCGGCGGACAAGTCACTAGCAAGGGGCGGGCACGCCGGAACGGCAGCCCCTCGATCATTGCCCCTCCCGGCGCGACGCCACCCGCACCACCAGATCCATGGGACGACGGGCGCGTCGACCCGCCGTTCGACGGCGCGCCTTTCGAGGACCATCCGGATCGGCAGGACGGGTCACTCGTCACCAGCCGGCAGGTCCGCGCGCGCATCGGCGGCATATCGGCCATGTGCCTGTGGCGCTGGATCCGGGACGGGAAGTTCCCGGTCCCGATCAAGATCAATGGTCGAAACTATTGGCCTGAAGGCGAGGTCCGGGGCTGGGTCGCGGCGCGGTCCGCCCGCAAGCCGCACGATGTCGTGGCGCCGGATGCCCAATCGTGCTGAACCGCGAGGAGAGAGGTTCCGGTGGCTCGGCAGCGACGCCTGGTGACGCCGACGGGCTTCATGGAGGCGAGTCCACACGGGCGATACCGCCCGAGGCCACGTCGACACCCATCGAGGATGTCGTTTCGCAAGCCCAGGAGGGTCTACAAAGCGTCCTCCCGCCGAGGCTGTTCACGCCCGAACTCGTCGAACAGGCGTGGAAATGGTTCGCCGAATGCACGAGCCCGCAGCTGGCCGACGATTTGCGCACCGTCTTGGGCGCGCACGCGAAGGGCGCGAACGCGCTCCAATGCCGCCGCGGCATCTTCGCCCTATTCGACGATCTCGCCTCGGCCGAGGAGGGAACTGAGGCCGCGATCGTCGCCGCCCTATACTCCAAGCCATCTGAGGGGGCGGCGACCGAGGCGGACGTGCAGCGCGTCTGCTTGGTCTTCGGAGCATGGTATCGGCGGCAACTCGCCGTTCGGGCGTCACAAGCCTATGCCTTCGACATGGCGCGCGCGACCGCGTTCGTCCTGCAGTGGCTTGGGGCACTGCCCAGCGGGCGCTACCCCAAATATCTCCGGCGGTTCCATAAGGTCGAGAAGCCGGGAGGGAACACCCGATCGTTGGGATCCCTCCGGTGGCAGGAGTTGTCCGGGCTTTCGGGTCATGCCCGCGAACGCAAGGCGCTGGACATCGTGGCGAAAGCGGCGGCTGCCGACTTCGAAGTCCACCTCCGCCTGTTCGAATTCGGGCAGGCGGTCCTGGCCGCCGCGGAGCCCCCGCCAGAAGTGGATCCGGAAGCCTGGCTCGCGGTCAAAAAGTTGCTCACCTCCGCGCGGAAGGCCCTGCCGGAACGCGGGAATGCGAAAAGACGGCCCGCCGCATTCGCCGCGGGTTCCGATGTCGCGTTGCGTTCCCGCCGCACCTGGTTGTCGGCCGGGCTGCCGCAATGCTGCCTGGACGCGGTCTGGACCGGAAAACGCACGATCGTGAACTCCGAAGTGGGATGGCTCGCGCTCGGTGGCCTGGCCTCGACGGAGGCGGCCGTGATCGCCGCCGCCACGATGTTCGTGTGCCGGACCGGATGGAACAAGCAGCCCACGCTCGACCTCGCGCGTCGTCCGATCGTCTTCGAAGGTCCGGAGGGCATCGGGGTGGCCAGCGCCAAGTTTCTCGCCTGCTTCAAGCGACGCGCCCGGCACCCCGTCCTGGCGCGCCTGGAGGACTGCCGGAAGGTGGACGGTCTCCTGCGGGAGGACCTCGAGGCCGACTGGCACGCCGCGGAAACCGAACTCGACCCCGACGAGGGCGACGAAGGGAACATTATCCTCGACAGGCGCAGGGACGGCGGGATCCTGGATATGCTCGACGGCTTCGGCCGGATGGCGGATGCGGCCCGCGACTTGGATCCCCTCTGCCGCGCCGTGGACCGTTTCTTCATCAATCCACCGTTGATCCGATGCAAGACGGTCGATGGCCTGACGACCCAGTCGCGCTTCGGCCTGGAGTTGTCGAGTGCGGAGGTGCTGCGCCGTGACGGCGTGACCTTCCGGTCGATACGCAAGACCTTCCTGGTCATCAAGTACTTGGAGAAAGGTTCCGTGGCGGCGACTACCGCCCATTCCGGCCACACCGATGAATCGCAGCTGCTGGGGGCTTACCTGGACACCGCTGACGTGAAGGCGGAACATGACCGTGCGATCCGCGCATACCAGCAGGTTTGCCAGGCCCTCCTGCTGGCCGGCGACCCCGAGCGCCGGATCGCTCTGCGCATCCCCAGCGAGCAGCTGGAGTGGTTCCTGGGCCTGGCCCGAGCCTCGGGGATCGCCGCCGGACTAGGCGTGCTGCCGGGCGTCATGCCGGGCCCGCCCGCAGCGCCGCTCTTCCATCCGACGACGGCGAACCTCCGGGACCTCTTCCTCGCACATTGGGCGTTGCGCAGGGCGGCCACCCTGCTCCCTCCTGGAACGTGGCGGGCTCGTTGCCTGCCGCTGTTGGCGGCGGCGAAGGCGATCGGTTCCGCGCTGTGCGCAAAGGGGCTGCGGCGCACCTACTTCGCCGCCGCCCGCTCGGCGCACCGGGCACTACTGGAAGGCAACGCCTCGCTGCCGCCGATAGAAGGAGCGTGAGATGACCGATTCCCGAGCCATTCCGACGGCGACCGAGGTCGACCGGATCCTGCTGGCCTACCCGATCCCCGCCGCCATCACTGGCACGAAGCAAGCGCGCGGCGATGCCGAATGGTGCACGGGCGACCGGCGCAGCCTGCTGCACCCCCACTGGATGCTCCGCACGGCCGACGGGGCCAAGCAGAGGCATAACATCGATTTCTACGTCGGCTTCGACGCGCCGGTGGATTTCGGGGGCGTGCTCCTGTCGTCCCCCGGGCTCACGCACGACGTCCTGACGAAGAAGCTCGTGCTCCTGGCGATGCTGAACGGCACGGCCGGGAACAGCACGGAGGCGGAGGCCGTTCGTCGTGTGGCGCTCTCCATGGACTGGTTCACCCGGTGGCGGCTGAACAGCGGCATCAGTTGCAACACCGACCTGCGCCGGGACGACTTCGAGCGCTTCAAGGTGGCCATGAAGGCTCCCCACGTCGTGCGGCTCGTCTCCATCGATGAACGGGTGACGCGGCTTTTGGCCATGATCGAAGCCGGCGAGCCCTGGCCCGGGCAATCGCCGGGAGGAACCGACGCGGCGGGCTCCACCATCCATGAGACGCTCGACTTCGATGCGGTCGCGGCCCAGCTCGGCGTCACGGCCGAGTCGCTGCATTCCGCCGGGGCCGTCCTAGATCGGCTGGTGGCGGCTCACGGCGGTGGCTCGGGCACGGATCAAGGGACGAGCGCGCCGCCAGGGATCGAGATGCGGCCGAGGCGGGACGCCCTGGCGCGGAGTGCCTGGAGCATTGACCAGTTGCTGAAGCCTTGGAGGATCATGCAGGACCTCAGCGTCCGCGGCGTCCTCGCCCACGACCCTCTGAGGTTCGATCCATTCGCGGAGACCACGGTGGCCGTCGTCGCCGCCGCGCACGGCGCGCAGTTCACGAGGACGGGCGGGATCTCACCGCCCTACTTCTTCTCGATCCTCGCCGCGTGCGCCACTTGGGTGCTCGATTACTCGGGGCCGCTGCTCCGGGCCGTCGCCTTGATGCGTGACGATTCCCGGCTTCATGGCTATTATCCTTCAGGCAACCAGTGCGGTCGGCGGCTCGAGATGTCGATGGCCCTCGACAGCGAGTTGCCCGTCGACATGCCCCGCCTCTGGCTGGCGTGGCTGCCGCCGGTCGACCCGAGCGACGTCCGAACCGCCGGGCGCATCAGCCTGATGGTCGCCGTCAGCCACCTGATGACCGCGTGCCTGCTGCTCGTGGCGGGATTGGCGGCAAGGACGATCAAGGAGGTCCTGGCGCTCAAGGCCGGGTGCATCCTGCGGCCGGCTCCCGGCCTGTTCGAGTTGTCCATCCAGGTCGACGGCCGCCTCCGCGAACTGGATTGCATGCCGGTTCCCGCCATCGTCGCGCACGCGGTGGAGGTGCTCGAGAAGCTGACGGCCGGCACCCGCGAGAAGACAGGGGAGGATTGGCTCTTCCGCTACCGCCGCGACTACGTCAGGCGGCCGGACGAGGCGGCGCAGACATTGCCGTATCTAGGCTTCCCCAAGCCGAAGTACATCCCGCGGTTCCTGGCCATCAACGGCCTGCGTGCCCTGGACCCCTCCACGTCCGCTTGGCTGGTGGGATCCGACATGAGGAAAGGGTTCGCCGTCAGCTACCACTACGTGGTGCCTGGGGCCTCGGAGGACGCGCTCACGCGGTTCTTCGGCGGGTGGGACCCCGCGCGGATGCGCGCCTATGTCCACGGTAGGTTGCCGGGCAGGATTTCCGAATTGCAGGACCAGATTCGGGCCCGCAGGAGGGTTCACGGCGCGTCGACGGGCGAAGCTGACGCGGCCTGGCTCCGCGAGGCCGAGACGATGCTGGCCGACCTACGGCGCCGAGCGCAAGCATTCGACGAGGTGCGGTGCGAGGCGTTCGTCGAGCGCATGCTGCGCATCGTGGACGGCGTCGACTTGCCCGCCGGCAAGGGCGGCGCCAGGCTCGTCGGCGAGGCTGGAGACATGGTGGCGGGCGCACAAGCCCGGGCGCGATTGGGCGCTAGCAACCATCCCGACGCCGAGCGGCAGGCGCTCTGGGCGATCCTGCATGGGAGTGCGGCTACCCACGCGCTGGAGCACGTGCCTGGCGGCCACACGCACTGCACGTGCCGAGCGAACAACGAGGAGGACCTCGCGGCGGCCGTGTGCCTGCGGCGCCGAGCGGCCGATCCGGTGGCCGCGATGCCGGGGTTGTCGCCGACCTCGCCCGATGGAATGGCGGACCACGCCTATTCGGGCTTGGTGCCGTGCGCCCGCTGCGAACACGGCGCGGCTTTCGCGGACGATCGCGCCGTGGGCCGGGCCATGTGCGGGCGGGTCGCCGACGCCGCGGCGCGGGCGCCGTCCGCTGACGCGCGCGCGGCCTCCGAGGCGCTGCTCGAGGAGATCCGGGCGTGCATCCCGATCGCCGGTCCCGTATCGGAGCGCGGACCATGAACGCCGAAGCGGGCACCCCTCGCTGGGACACCGACCTGCCGGCGAAGGAGGTGCGGCGCCTGTCTTACCGCGACCACCGGTTGCGTATCGCCGCGTCGCTCGGCCGCAAGGTGCTCGTCATGGAGGGCTTCGCCAGGGGGGCGGACTGGTGCGGACCGATCGATCCGCCGCTAACCAGGACCGCGTTGCGCGGCTGGGTGGATCCCGGGCGGCGCCTGTGGCCTTGGGGTTCCTCGGCCGTCGACGCGCTGGGCGGCCCGCACGACGCCCTGGTCCGGCGTTTCCTGGACGCGGTGGAGACGGTTCGTGAGCTCAGGTCCGGCCGTCGGGTGCCTTGCCAGGAGCTGTTGGCGCGCGAGCGACGGAAGAGTGACCGGATGTGCGCCCAGTTGATCGAAGCCCTGGAACAGCTGCGCGAATGCCGGATCAAGCTTTCCCTTGCTCCAGGGAGGGGCGGCTGAGATGGAGGCGGATGGGTTCGAACTGGTCTGGATCCGGGGCGAGCTACAGGAGATGACCGGGCTGCCGGCCGGCATGCCGCTGCTGCACTGGCCGGACGGCGGCCTGTTCGAGGAAGTGCTCGCCTACTTCCGCCACCTGCCTCCGGGAAAGCGGGGAAAGGGGCCCTGCGTCGGCACCATGCGCTCGATGGCCTACGCGATCCGCGAATGGATGGGCTTCTGCCATGCCGCGGGTCGGCGTTGGGATGCCCCCGAGGATGCTTGGTTGGCCGAGTGGCGCGACGCCATGCTGGCGGCCCCGTCCGGCTCCGCGCCCTCCGGGAACACGGTGGAGAGGAAGCTGCGCTTCGCGTTCGACTTCTACATGAAGCTTCCAGGCGCCAGCCCGTTCGACCGCGCAGGCCGACCCAGGGCGGCCATGGTGGCGCCCGCAGGACATAGTGGGCCGGTCGCCGGGATGCTGACGCGCAACCCTGTTTCGGGCGTTCCGGCTTGGTCGGGGTCCGGAACCATCGAGGTTGGCCACCGGGTGCGTCCCATCCCGAGCGCGAAGCAGGTGGGCGAGATCATGACGCGCTTGCGCACGACGGTGCAGACGCGCCGGAAGGGGAGCGGTGCGCAGGCGGCCAGCGTGTCGCTGGCCGAGCGGGACTGGCTGGTCGGGCGTGCCATGGAGGACGCAGGGCTCAGGGCCGATGAGGCGGCGAGCGTGACCTTGGACAACGTCCTGGAGACTCTCGGGCGTGCGGGCATCGAAATGCCCGCGCACATCCCGGGCCCTGTGCACCCGCTCGACGCCCTGGGGGACACTGAGCCTGGACGCCGCGCCTTGATGGCGCAGGTCGATGCGTTCGAGGGATCGTTCAACGAACGCGTTTCCCTCAGGGTGATCGGCAAGGGTTCGAAGGAGCGCCTGATCGGCATCCCGATCGACCTGCTGCGCGACATCCTGGAGGTGGGCGTCTTTTCCGTGAGGCGGCACCGGCTCGAGGCGTGGCGCGCCGGCGGGGGAACGGGTCCGGCCTCGCCGTTCCTCTTTCTATCGGAGAAGACGGGGCGCGGGCTCAAGCCCGGGACGATCAGCGACATCATGGCCGCCTCCTTCAACAAGGGACCGCCCATCGCCGGCTCGGGCCATCGCGTGAGGGCGCACTTCGCCACGAAGTCGGCCTTCCGCATCTTCTCCGAGTGCATCGCGCTGACGGGAGGGATCATCACGGACGGCACGATGGGGATGGCGTTCCGGAAGCTGGCGGACTTGCTGGGCCATTCCCACTCCAGCACGACCATCCGCTACTACCTGGACTTCGCGGTCCTGCGGCACGCCCAGGTCAAGCGGCCCGGGCTGGACGCGGCCCTGCAGCCGCTCTGGGACGCGATTGCGAGGGATCGCGGTCAACTGTCGCCGGCGAGGATCCGCTTGGTGGCCGGCCTGGTGTCGGCATTGGCGTCCAGCACGGACGATTCGCAGCTTTGCGGATTGCTGGAGGTGGCGATCACGAGGGGGGACCTGCGCGGGCCACGCACCATCCCATGAGGCCGCGGGGCGGGGCTTTTGCTACGGGCGGCCGGGGCAGCGGTAGCCCGATCCCATTTGGCCGGTAAGGGTAGACTTTCCCGCTCACCATAACGGAGTTTTCGCAGGCTGCCTGGCATTCTGACGCCGGACGGTCGCTTATCGATGCGGTTTTTCTTCCGAAAACATCCATCCGTGAAAACAACACTTTTCACGGATGGGCAAAACCGCAGGTATCCCGAACACCTTGCCGGCAAACCGAAATTAGGATATTCCGGCATCCATCCTGCGCAGGTATCAGCTGGTGCCCAACATAGAGTTCCCCGGTCTCGAACGCCTACAGCCGCTGATCCCACGACCATCCCGGGGTTTGTCACCAAGGCTTCGGCGAACGGTGGAGATGCTGGGAACATGCCATGGAGCGATGGACCGTCATGGATCGCCGTGATGGAAGCAGTCCGTTGGCGAGATCGCGGAACGATCGCGAACTGGATTTGTCCATCCGCCTTTTCCAGAACGTCATGCAGGCGTTGCTCCTCCGGGAGATCGATCCGGCGATGGCCGACCGCGTGCAGCCCGCGCCCTTGAGGGCCTGGTTCTATGGGATCGCGGCGCTGACCGGGATACCTGCCGCGGTAGGTATCGACACGGCCATCCCCGCGCCGACGACCGCTGTCCCATCGCTGCTTTTCGACCCCAATCCGGAGCGCCTGGAGGAGCTCTGCCTGCTCCATCGGGCGCTGAGAATCGCGGTTTCGTCCGGTCGCGCGAGCGGGAACGATCGACGCGCCCTCGACGTGCTGTCCGCCGTGGCGACCGCGTTGCGCGGTGCCGGGCTGGCCCCTGCCTTGACGGCCGCCGCCCGCCGGGCGCGCGCGCGGCTGCGCCGCGGCGATGCCGAGCTGCCGGACCTGGCGCCTTAGATGCCGGTCACGAACGAGGAGCGCGAGGCCCTGCCGCACGCCGTGGTCGCGACGAGGTCCGACCCGGGGCTGGCGTGGTCCATCGGCGCCCGGCGACGCTGGACTGACGGCTCATGGCTGCTCAGGACAGTGCGCCCGGACGTCCTGCTGAACGGCCATACGGTCGAGGTCCGGTTCGATTCGCCCATCGCCCCGGGCATGACGCTCGCCGACCCCGCCCGCGGGATGGACGCCGCGGTCAAGCGCAAGCTGGTCGCCCGGGCGGTATCGGATGGTTTCGGCGACGGTCCCCTCGCGGCGCCTGGGTGCGCGGCCTTCGCATCCAGGTTCGACTGGATCCTCCGATGGCGGGTCGATGTCCATGAGCCGGGCTTCGCGGCGTTGGCGGAGGGGGACTTCCACGCGTTCGTAGGCCGGCTGCGGGGCGGGGACCTCATGGCGCTCGTCGATTGGCGGGCGCGCCTCGCCTGTTGGTCGGCCGCGGTGTCCGCCGGCTCGCTGGTGGTCCCGGCGACCGCGGGCCTGTCCCTGCCGGAGATCGACGTTGGCGCCCTGGCGATGCAGTTCGGCGTAACGCGCCGGGCCGTGGCGTCCTCGGGCGAATTCCGCGCGGCGCTGCTTCTCGCCTTGTCTCCCTGGTTCCCGGAATGCGCCGACGCCCTCGCGGCGGCTGCCGAGGTCGCAGCGGCGGAACCCCCGCCCCGCTCCTCCGCGTCGCGGCTATTGGGTTACCTGGACGCGTGGCGCCACTTGCGGCGGGCGTCGGAGCTCGGGATCCTCCCCGACGCCCTCGCCTTCGACCCATTCCGGCTGGAGGGACCCCGGCACCTCGCCTCGCGCTTCGGCTCGGACGGCTCCCGCACGCGCACGCTGTCGCCGGAAACGTCGTTCCGGTTGCTGCGGGCGGCCACGCATTGGTTGCTGGAGCGCGGCCCCGCGTTGGTGACGGAGATGGGCACGATGCCGGCCCCCGCCGGTGACGCCCTGGATGCGGGGATCAGGCTGATGATGGCGGCGTGCGCCATCTTGATCGGCTTCCTCGCCGGGCGCCGGGGGGGCGAGGTCCGCGGCCTCCGATCGGGGCGCGTCCGCGAGCCCCGGCCGGGCGTCTTCGAGATCGACTTCTACATCGAGAAAACGATCCAGGACCTCGACCGCGTGGCCGTGCCGTCGCTGGCGGTCGTGGCCGTCCGCACGCTGGAGGCCATGTCCCTCCTGGGAAGGGCGGCCGACGGTGGCGATGGATGGCTGTTCCGGATGGCGTCGCCGACCGGCCGCACCGTCGAATTCGATCCGTCCGGCGACATGCGGGCGTTCGTCGCGGCATGCGGCCTGGACGCCGGAACCTTGCCCGACGACCTCGCGTCGCACCAGTTGCGTCGCGGCTTTTCGGTGACCTTCCACTACGCCTACCGGCTCGGAACGCTCGATGCCCTGTGCCGCCAGCTGAGGCACGCGGACCTCCGCTCCACGACCATCTACGTCACGGAGGTGGAGGCCGGCGGGCTGGTCGGCCTCCGGGACGCTTGCGATGCAGCCCACGCGATCGCGTTGGCATCCATGGGCGAGGCCCAGCGCCGATGGCTCACGGAGGCCAAGCGCCGGCTGGTCCTGCGCCGTGCGCGCGGGGTCCCGTTCGACGAGGCGACCTGCGAGGCGGCCGTCCAGGTCCTGCTGCGCGCCTGGCCGGGAGACGGGGGCCCCGCCGCCGCGGGACGGCGCATCACCCGCGAAGCGCCGACCGGCATCCGGATCGGCTCCCAGGCGGTCCCATCCGCAGGCGGCATGCCGCTGCTCGCTGCCGTTCGGGAGTACGTCGCCGCCCTCGACGCCTGCGTGTCCGTGTCATGAATGCTCCCAAGCGAGCTCCGAGGCGCCCACCGCGCGTCGCGTCGCCTGGTCCGGCGTGCGATCCCTCCTGCAACGGCCGGGCTCTTCCGCCCGGTGGGCATGGGGGGATGGGATGCCCCGACTGGGACCGGGAACTCGCCAAGGTGGAGATCAAGAGGCTGGCGCCCCGCGTGCGGCAACGACGCGCCCTCCTCTCCCTCGAGCGCAAGGTCGCGCTCATCGAGGCCGAGGCGAACCGCCCGGATGACGGCGGCGCCCGTCCGGGCCTGCCCGTCGATCGGGCGAAGCTGAGGCGCTGGACGGATTCGGCGCGTGGCCTCTGGGCGTGGTCGACACCCGCCTTCGACCATCCTCGGGGCCACAACGCGAGCCTCATCGCGCGCTTCGAGGCGGCGATCGACCGGATCCGCCTGCGGCACGGGCGCGGGCGCGGCGCCTTGCGCCGCGAGATCGCCGCGGACGCGGTGCGCATCGCGAGGCTGGAGGCACAGGTCATGCACCTCATGGAAGAGAACCGCGGCTTGCGCGCCAGCGTCGCCGGCGCGTCCGGCCCGGGGCCCGCGTGAGCGGCGGCGCCGGCGCGCCGGCCTTCGGCGAGGCGGATCGGCGTGCGGGCGTCACGGCGGCCGTCACGGACTTCCGGATCGGCTACACCGGGCCGGATTTCGTCTGGGACGGCGAGACACGTCCGGGATTGCCCGTCCTGCACTGGCCCGACGGGACGATCGTCGAACCCGTCCTGTTGTATTTCGCCTGGTCCCATCGGACCGGCCGCGCGGTCGCGAGCTCGATGCGCGCCGAGGCATACGCCCTCAGGGCGTGGATCGCATTCCTGTGGTCATGCGGCGAAGGTTGGGACCGGGGGTGCGACGGCCTCCTCCGCCGGTGGCGGGAGGAGCAGCGCGCGAGGGCGGCGGCCGTGGCCGTGGCCGGGGGCAGGCGCAATGGCGGACGGAAGGTCGACGCTTCGGGTGCGGGGAATGGCGCGCGCCCTCCCTCGCCACGGCGGATCGAGGCGAAGATCGGCATGGTGTTCCGCTTCTACCAGGCGGTGCATGAGGCCATGTGCCCGGTGCCCGGACCCGGCATTCCCCCGGCCTTCGTCGGGCGGGCGTCCGCCCGCCCGCGATGCCCGATCACAGGCAAGGAGGTCGTGGTCTGGATTTTCGGCGTCGCCAAGGTCCACACCGTGTGGGAGGGGGCCGGCCGTGCGGTGCGCCGCCGGGTGCGGCGGGGCACGCCCGTCTCCCATGACGTCGCGCGAATCCTCGCATACCTCCGGAGCCGGGCGACGACCGACCCGACCGGGCGCGCGACGAAGGGCGCGCAAGCGTGGTCGCGCCTCGAGGCGGAGCGCAACTGGCTGATCGCCCGGTGCGAGATCGAGGCGGGCTTGAGGTCGGAGGAGGTGGCGAGGCTGTCGCTCCGGGACCTCGCTGAAGCGGTTGCCGAGGCGGGCGCGGGCGTGCGGGCCTTGCGGCGTTCGGCGAGCGAGGACGCCCTGGCGTCGCTCGGGCCAGACGACCGGGCTGCCGTCCGGGCCAAGCTGGATGCCCTCGTCGCGAAGGGACGGCGCATAATCCGTGTCGAGGTGACCTGCAAGGGCGCGACGCGCGGGGCGCCGTTCCCGATCGGGCTGGTGCGCGATCTGCTGGACGTCGGCGTGTGGACGGTGCGCGCGGCCCATGTCGATGCTTGGCGGACAGCGGACGCGGGATATGACCCGCCCACAGCGGTCTTCCTGTCGTCCAAGACGCGCCGCGGGATGCTTCCGGGCACGATCGCCGACATGATGGGCGACGCGTTCTATGCCTTGGACCTGCGCGGCAGCGGGCACCGCCTGCGCGCATACTGCGCAGTGGAGATGGCGATGCGGCTGATCCAAGAACGGCTGCCGCTCAACGGGTTCATATACGACTCGAAGGTCGAGAACTGGGTCTTGCTGCAGGTCGCCGAGGCGCTGGGCCACGGGTCGATCTCCACGACGACGCGCCATTACGTCGACGCCGCGCTCATGCGGCTGTTGGGATTGGCGACGAAGGCCAAGTTGGTCGAGCTGCTGGCGGCGGGTCGGGACCTGGGTGCGGTCCTCCGCGAACTGGGAACCAAAGGCCATCCCGACGCCAGGTGAAGCTTCGCTCGACGACCGCGCCGAAGCTACGCCCCGCAAGCCCTCGCCTATCAGCGATGCCGCCACTGTTTTTGCGGCGACCGGTGTCTCAAGTCGGCCCGACCCTCAATCGACAGTAAGGAGGCCCGACGCCCGCGTTTGGACGCGGCTACGAAGGTTCCGGCGGCGGCGAACCTGACTGGGGATCAACGACATTCCGGCCCTCGAGACCGGAGATGGGGTCGGTCGCATAGACGCCCCAGAGCGACAGCGGGCGGGAGGTCAATCGGCCGTCAAATCCGACTTCCATGAGCCTCCATCCCGGGATGTCCCCGTCAATGCCGCCCTGGCAGATTTCCCAGAACACGTGGTCGACCTTGGCCGCCCCCACCATGATCGCGAAAGCGTGGAGGTCGCTCGCCGATACCCCAGCGGCCACCATCCTGGCGACCGCATCCAACGCGGCCTTGGTCTCCCCACCGCATTCGCTTTCGAGGTGCTTCCAGTCCTCGCGATAGGCGTCCTGGGGGGATTTGCCCGACAAATGCGTCGAGCCGGAGTACCGGACGGAAGCCATGAGCACGTGCAACGCCAGCGGCGCATGGCGCTGGGCCCTGTCGGCCCGGACCATCCAGAATGCGTCAGCATCCGGCATGCAGCCCTCAACGGCGCGCACGGTGCGGTCGAACCTCTCCCGGTCCGCCTCCGGGAGGGTCGCGAGCCACTCCTCGTTGGAAAGTCCCTCTGTTGGATCGCAGTTGGTCTCAGGCATGTATCTTCTCCATAGTTCTCGGTCCGACCGAGCTGTTTCCTGGTTCCACGGCTCCGGCGCGGATCACCGCGATCCGTGCCGATGGGGCGGGTCGATTGCTATTCCATCCCTCAGTTTGCGATCCGCCGTCGCAGCGTTGTCGCCTAAAGGGGGTAGTCGTCTGGATTCCATTCGGCCTCCTTGCGCCACGAGACGGAATTCGCGTTCCTCGATCCGATGCGGTCTTGACCGACGGCCGAAGCGACGAATCTGTTACCCGTATGTTCCGGCATCCCAGGCCCCGTCCGCCGAGCCGTCAAGCATGGATTTTCTCGGTCGTCGCACCCGGTAATCACCGGCATCGGATGACACGGGCAGGATCGTTGCAAAGATGCGAATCAGACCCGCCCGAACTTGCGTCCGTCCTTGGAGGTGTAATCGATCTTCCCGAGCAGTCGCCGGTATCCAGAATGGCAGTTTCGGAACAAAGGACTTTCAGCGTTGCGCGGTCCTCGTCACGACACTTGAACACTGTAACCGTGCCTCACGCCTCGGCATCGTCGATCGCTCGGCCGGGACGGCAGGCTTCGTGCTGGAGGTCGCCGTGGCGGTCATCATCGAACTCGCGCCCGGGGCGGCTGATCCGGCTCCGCTTGACTTGGATGCGAACTTACTAGACCGGTCTGTCTAGTTGAGGGGTGTTGCCGTGAGACGCATGGTATTTCTGGCACCGGGGAAGCTCGAGTGGCGTGAGGCGCCCGATCCGAGATCGAGGGACCTGATGAGGCGATCGTCTCGCCGACGGTCATGGGCCGTTGCGACCTCGACGCGCTCTACCTCGCCGGTCGCGTGCCGTTGGCGGCTGGCGAGCCGATCGGGCATGAGATAATCGGCACAGTCGTCGATTTGGGCGAGGTCGCGGCGCGGCGCTTCCGGATCGGGCAGACGGTCATCGTCACTGCCCAGATCGCCTGCGGCAGCTGCGGATGTTGCCTGGCGGGCCTGACCGGGCGCTGCGAGCGCGTGCCGTTCGGCGCGAGCTACGGCATGGGCCGAGCCGGCGGCTACGGCGGGGCAGTCGGCGAACGGGTCCGGGTACCGTTCGCCGGAGGCATGATGGTGCCGCTACCGTCTGGGTGCAGGCCGGAGACGATGATCGGGCTCGCGGACATGTCCGCGGACGCCTGGCGCGCAGTCGGACCACCGCTGGCGGCACGTCCTGGCGGGTCCGTGCTGGTGGTGGGCGGAATGGTGCCGGTGATCGGCATCTACGCCGCCGGCCTAGCCCGCGCGCTCGGCGCCGGGCGCGTCGTCTACGTCGACGCCGATGCGAGCCGGCGTGACGCGGCCGCCGCGTACGGAGCGGAAGCGGCTGAGCGCCTCGACGCTGTCGGCTCCGGCTTCGACGTGGTGGTGGACGCGGCGGGCGACAGGGCCCAACTAGCGCTCGCCGTGCGGGCCTGCGCGCCCGAGGCGATCCTGACGAGCGTTGCACCGCCCTCCGTCCCACCGGACCTGCCGATGGCGGAGATGTACTGGAAGGGCCTGACCTACTCGATTGGGCGGCCGAACTGCCGGCCAGGGTGCGAGCACGCCATGCATGCCTGGGCGAGCAAGGGCTTCGATCCGTCGATCGTCGGCCCCAAGCTGTTCGCCTTCGACTCCGCGCCCGAGGCCTGGATCGACCCGGCTATCTACGTGGCCGTGACGCGTTGAGGGCGGTTACGCGGGAAAAGTTGCCCACCCGCGCCCGCATCCTCGGTGCGGCCACCCGGCTGTTCCAGGCGCGCGGCTACCACGGTGTCGGCATCAACGAGATCCTCGCCGAGGCGAACGCGCCGAAGGGCTGCTTCTACCACCACTTCCCGGACGGCAAGTCGGCGCTGGCGGCCGAGGCCGTGGCCGTTCTGTGCGCTGAGGTGGACCGGATGATCCTGCACCATCGTGACCGCGGGCGTGACGCGGGCAGCATTCTCAGGCTGGTGGCCGAAGGCATGGGCGCCTGGCTCGCCGCGTCGAAGTGGCGGGAAGGCTCGCTCGTCGCCGTCATCGCGCAGGAGGCGGTGCCGGAAAACGGGCGGTTGACCGAGGCGGTGCGCGACGCTTACGCGCGGTGGCGGTCGGCCTTCACCGAAATCCTGGTTGGACAGGGCTGGGAGCAGGATCGAGCGGCAGCGCTGGGCCACCTCGCCGTTGCAGTGTTGGAAGGCGGCATGATCCTGGCCCGCGTGGACGCCTGCGTCGAGCCGCTGTCCGCCGCGATCGGCGAGGTGGCCGGAGTGTTGGGATCACAGCCTCGTAACGGACGCGCGTCGTGATGGGAACTCGCCGACGGGAGGGCAGGCCAAGCCGCTTTGGCTTGATATGGCGGAACGGACGGAGGATGCCCAGGGAACGACTGCTGGACCCTTAGTCGTATCCTTGGCGACCCGAGCCGGCATTGCTCGCCTGTACGGCTCAGGTCATCGGATTCCTGGGGATCACTGCATGGAGATCCACTAAGGATTCGCTTATCGCTACCTTCATCGGCGGGGATCGGGCCCGGCACCCCCGCCCGTCGCGCCTGGCCCCTCTCGTCGGCCCGAACGCCATGCTGGCGACGAAGGCCAAGTTGGTCGAGCTGCTGGCGGCGGGTCGGGACCTGGGTACAGTCCTCCGCGAACGGGGAAACAATGGCCATCCCGACGCCAGTGAGAGCTTCGCACGACGATCGCGCCGTAGCCACGTTCGGCAGGCCTTCAACCATCAGCGATGCCGCCTTGTTTTTCGGCGACCGGTGTCTCGCGTCGGCCCGATCCTCAATCGACAGTAAGGAGGCCCGACGCGCGTGTTCGGGCGTGGATACTACGGATGGTGCGGCTGCTCGCTCCATTGGAGTGCGTGACGCTCCCGCTCTCGCGGCCAGAGATGGGTTAGGTCGCATAGATGCCCCAGAGTGACAGGGGCCAGCCGCTTAATTGACGTTGAGTCCGACGCCCATGAGCCTCCATCCCTGAATGTCCTGGTAGATCACCAGTGCCCCGCTGGACAGTCGGGGTGAGTTCAAGAAATGGGTCAATTCCCAGTGGAAACTTGACCGTTGACGCGTCAGTTCTCAGTGGAACTCAACACTCCGGCGTGTCGCCCAACGCTCGCGATACGCCCCCAACCCAGAGGTGGACGGTCGCCAGGCGGTCCACCTTGAGGGGTATGAACTCGCGCTGGCGTGCGCGATCATCGTGGCACCACCTTGAGAATGGGCTGCTCGGCAAGCCGCGCCGCTCGGAGCGTAGCGACGATGCTGGCTTGGACGCCGTTCAAGAACGGTGCAAGCCTGATCCCGCCGATCGGTCGCATCGGTCCTGATCAGCTTTTTAGCTATGCGTTGCAACTACTTGGAGGTAATCCGTGCACTGTCCCAGCTATACTTCAGTCCACTTTATTCCCGAGAAACTGTGCGGATTATGTTGGCGTCACGAGATCGGTTCGAGGTGATGGGTCCCAACGCATGCTTTCCTGCCAGTGGGCTCCCCATATATCTCCTCCGTCAGCGCCCAACCTGGTCCGGGGCCGCTGAGCGCTTCCCCAGCATCTATGCTCTCGATGAGGAGGTTGCCGGTCCTGCGCGCGACACCTTTAGCGAACAGCGCGAGGTCGTCGGCTGAAACTCCCGCTTCAATCAAACGCTGCTGCGCGCCCCAATAATCCCGCTCTTCATCGGTGTAGGTTTCCGTATCGCGCAGCGTGACCCTGTCCAGCTCGAACCTTGCCGCCGTCCAAGACCTGCATTCTTCTTCCAGCGGTTTTCTCAGTGCGATGTAGGCGGCGAGGTGTGCATACTTGGAGCCCTCGTCCAACATGATCACCGCTTCGGCCTCGGCCTCGGGCGCGCCATCGTAGACCAGATGCACCCAAACACCCATCGCCATCGCCTTCTTTTCCGCAGTCAGCGTCTCCAGCCAAGCGTTGAATTCGGCCGAGCCGGCCATCCGGTTTTGCATCACCAAACTTCCTATCCAAGTCACTCTGAGGGACACGAGACGAGCGTGAACTCTTTTTTCCTGCACGCACAGCGACGCTTCGTTCGCAAGCCCGTCTACGGCATTCGTCATTCGACACCGACCGCATCATCAACTTCCTTCCCTGGAGCAACGCGAATCGTTTTTCTTATGTTCTCCGGAGTGGAGGCTACCGCCCGGCAAGAGGCAACAGCAAGCCTGATGCCGCTACCATGAACGGACAGCCTGCCATGAAGAAGACTTCGCACAGGAGCATACACGGAGCGGCTCGGTCTGGGCGAGCCGAGCTGAAGGCAAGCGTGTTCCATCAGTTGCCCTCGGAGGCTCAAGACAACGACCGTCCGGTCGTTGCTCTCATACGGTCTGATGAGTCGCCGACGACGAGAATCGTGCGCCTTCCTGGTCGCGACCGCTGCAACTTACCGTCTCTGCTGGATGCCGATGCACGACTGGTGGCGGCGGCCATGGCTTGTCGGGCGCCGACCTGCAGGCCACAACCGACATTGTCATGCTCCCGTCGTCGCTGCTGGCGTTGGCAAGGCTTCAAGCCTCGTCAGTTCGGGTGCCTCGACAAGAACGCCTCCACGCGCTGCCGCGCCGCCGTCGCGAGGACGGACGTGACATGGGCATAATCCAGTCCTTCCGGTCGGCTTTTCGGAGAGACTGCGTGGGTGACGCCTGATGGGGATGTTCGACTCCAGGATCGCTCGACATCGGTGCTGTCCCGGGGACTTGCATCATCTATAACCGAGGTCGTCATGTGCCTTGAGCGACGGTTCGCAGAGCCGGAAGTAGGGACCTGAGTCCCCGACCAATCCGAAGGTGCAGCGTCCCTCATGCAATGCCGCCGCGAGGTCGCCCAGTTTTTATGCCGGTGTTGCGGGCGAAGTTCGATCCGATATGGCAATCAGGCCCCGTCATCGCCACGAACCTATCCTCCGAGTCGACGCTAAACTCGTTGTTCCCGCTGCCGCAACCGAGCGAGGTTCCGCACTGGCTCGGCCATCCCGCCCCACAAGCATGGCTCGGAGCCGTCTGCATCGACTGCGGCCTTGGGTCTGGAGACGATTGTTCCCGCCTTCGTGTCCCGTCAGACGAGTGACCTTGTTGGCAGCGCTGGAGCATCTTTGTCTGGACTCCCATGCATCGGCGCGGGACGCACGCCTTGGGTGCATGCCCGCCGGCCCATCCTCGTGGCGGCTCACGCGTCCGCGCCGGGAACTTCGAGACCCGCCGCCACCGCCAGGATGGCGATCGCCTCCCCGCTCGCGACGGACCGCGACCTCGCGACGAATTCGATGGCGTCGCCGTGCGCGCCGCACCCGAAGCAGTGGAAGCCGTGGTCGTAGGCGTAGAGGGTTGGAGAGCCGCCCTCGTGGAACGGGCACCTTCCCTTCCACACCCGACCCGACTCCTCGAGATCGACCGACCGGCCGACGAGGTCCGGCATCGAGGTCCGCTCCCTTAGAAAATCGAGGAAAAGGCTACTGGTGCCCATGTGCTTCCGCTCCTCCCGTCGTCCGGTCCACCTCGTCCGCCATGGAGACACCGGCGGTAGGGGGCCTGTAACAGACGGGGCGCTGTTCACCGCCGGGAAAGACCAACCGTCGCCCCCTACGGACGACCATCGGAACTCCCGCTTCGTCAATGTATCGCCCCTCGACCAGGGGATGCACGCCTTGATCATGAGCGCGAACCGCTCCAACTCCCTCGCGCGTTCCGACCGGCGCTTCGAACCCGCGATGAACCTCCCATGAGCGGGTGAGCGGGATCCTCTCGTGCGTCCAGCCCCGTGTCCAGCGCGTCGAGCCATGGCTCCAGCTTGCCCTTGACGGGCGTCCCCGAGGCGAGAGGGCTGTTGCGCGGAGCGGGGTGTTCCGAACGGGCTTCGAGAAGGCGTGTGCGTCGACCTCCGCCTCCACCCGCTCATGTCCGGCTACGCATCGGCTCGGCGAGTTGGGACAGGCGCGGACCGCTTTTTCGCGATCGAGCTTCTCTTGGCCCATGGACAATAACCCTTTCTAGGATTATCCTATTTGGGGATAGAAGTAGGGGTCTGCCTTGGGAAAACGCTGCTTTCAGTTCCGACGTTTCGGGTCCGAACGTCGGGTGGCGTCCCGCGCTCGGCAGGTCATTGTCCGGTGACGGCGACGCAAGGGGACGGCCCTGCGGGGCAAGGCCAGCCACCACACGCCACGGTCCGACCCGCGCCCGCGGATGACGGATCGGAGGGAGTGACCTGGGCGCTCGCTTTCCTGCCCTTCGCGACCTTGCTGGGCTACGCCTTGGCCGCCGCGTGGGGCGTGAGCCTGGGACCGATTTCGGTCGCGACGCTCGTCGGCTCGGCCGCGCTGGTCGTCACAGACAAGCGGCGGTTGGTCCGGACCGGGAGGATTCCGTCCTCATCGACGCCGTCGACCGCGTGGCTCCTCTTCCCGCCGGGCTATCTCCTCCGGCGTGCTCGGGCGCTGGGAGCCCCGCGCACGCAGGGATGGATCGCGGTGGCCTGCTTCGTCGTCGCGTTCATCGGCCGCACCGCGCTCGTCGCGAAATACACCGAGGCGCCGACCGGCGCGGATCCGGTCCTGCCCGCCTGTGCCGAGCGCGCGATCATCCAGGACGTCCTGAACGTGTTCGATGACCTCGGGGCCATCCGGACCACCGGCGTCCGCGGGGTGACGCTCACGGAGCAGACCGAGATCGGCCAAGGTCCCGGTCCAGCGCCCGTCAAGAAGTATTGCACTGGCAAGGTGGAGGCGTCGAACACGCAGGAGTACCAGATCGAGTACGACCTCGAACTCCAGCAAGGGCAAGTAATCGTCCGCGTGGAATTGCAGCAGTGAGGCACGGTTTCACCCTGGCCATGCGGCGACCGTCCGGCCGCGCGCTCACGGGCCGGACGATGATTTCCGCGGCCGCCATCCCGGCCATGCTGGCCTGCGCTTGCACCACAACGATTGGGCCCCGGATCACGGCGGGACCGGGATGGGGCAAGTCGGCCGGGGAGTGGGCGGCCGACAAGAGGGAGTGCATGGCCGAAACGGACGCGGCGCTCCAGCCCGTCGCGGACGCAATGAACACCGGCGCGGTCACCATCGGCCGGATGGAGGCCGTCAACGCCCGGCTGCAGGAGATGTACGACGAGTCGTATGGTCACTGCCTCCTCGCCCGGAACGACTTGGTGCCCGCGCCCGCGATACCCTTGCGGGGCGTTCCGGTGCCGCCCACACCGGAGGCGGCCTTGGTGGGCGGGCAGCGCGCGATCGAGGCGTCGACCACGCCTGGGCTCTCCGATCCCGAATCGATGGACGCCGAACGCTTCGTGGCCGGTGAGACCCGTGACCTGCGCGCAGCCTGTCCGGGCGACACCGTGCGGCTCGACGTGCACGACGCACCGGTTTCACCCGGCATCGTCGCCCGCCTGGTCGGCCTCACCGAACCGCACGGGGGCGACTGCCTCGGATCGATGGGCGAATTGGACTACCTGGTAGCCAAGCGCCCCTCGGGCTGGGCGACGCTGCTGTCCGGCTACCTCGGGATCCTGGGGACGAGCCACGCCGGATACCGCGACGTCGAGTCGCGGTCCCGCGGAGTCTGCGTCTTCGAATTCGGCTGGACCGGCGCATCCTACGCGGTGGCCGGGTCCAACGGCTGTGATGCCGACGCGCCGCCGCCGCCCGGCGGCCCCGACGGCAAGTCGCGGGGCAGGTAGACCTTGGGCCTAATGCGATCGCGCCCCGGTCGAGCCTGGGGTCGGCCCCCCGCGGGATCACGACTTTGATACTCCCGGTCGACCGCCCCCACGACGGCCATCGGCCGTCGGACGGGCCGGCGGACGATCCCTGGCTCGGGATCTTCGGGACACGCGATGGCGAGGAGTTCGCGTGCCTGCTGGTCGCGAGCCCTATTTTCGTCAACCTCGTGGTCCTCTGCGGTCCCGGCGGCCTGCGCGAGGCGGCCGTCCCGCTCCTGGTCGCGGTCCATGCCGTCCTGGTGCTCGCCGATAGGCGATCGCTCGCACGGTGGAACCCGGGCGGTAGTCCCATGCCCTCCCCGTTGTGGTCCCTCCTCCCGCCCGGCTGGCTTTACCTGCGCGGACGCTTCCGGACGCCGTCACGACCATTCGCGGGCGCATGGTTCCCCGCATCGCTGATCTTCCTCCTGCCGTTCATCAGCATGGTGTCGAGCCCCAGCTGCGGACTTGGGGGTCGGGGTTGCCGCACCGGCGCGACCGTAACGACCGGAGCGGCGGTCGGGCAGCCGACTACGGGAACGTTCCACGGTGCCCTCCCGGGACCAAGCGGAGGCCACGCGCTCCAACGCTCGTCAGCCCGTGCCGCCGACGGCATCACGGCCCAGAAGGTGGGAGACCCCGACCTAAGCGGCCGGGGCCCCGCGCTGCCCAGGATCAGAGGGGCACGTTGACCTTTGGCGAGCACGATCCCAGCACGCGGATGCACGATGCGTGTGCTCGCATTCCGATCGGAGGTGCTCGACGGCGCGCCATCCACCATTCGCGAGGTCGCACGAGTTGACGTCACTCTGCAGCCCGCCTCGACATGCGGCATCGGCAAGCTCATGTCGGCCCGGCACGGCTGCCACGAGCAACCGCGACGCCCGTTCGCCGGGCAGAGGCTCATGAACGCGGTCTGGAATCCCCGCCCTCCCGACGTCCTGGTCTCGGCCGATGCCTGCACGGCCGGGGGGCTGCCCGACGCGATACGGAGGGGCCTTCCCTGGATCGTGGTGCTCCCGGCCTGGCGACGACTGCGACCGGTGATGCCCCCTGTCCTGCAGGAAGTCCGCTGGGAGCACGTCGATGCCAGCTTCGTGCCTAAGCCATCGCCCAGCCGCTCCGAGCGCGAGGCATGGTTCACGGCGATGACCCTGCGCAGGCTGCTCGCGTATGCGACACCGGAGGAACTCGTCGCCCTATCGACCGAACTTGATTGACGATATTGCCACCTCGGGTAGCCCCTCACCGACGCCTCGCGTCAGCACCACCACAGCGAGCGTGCTCCGGGACAAGGGCCCGAGGGGCTCGTAGGCCTGGGCGCTGGTCGACCCTTGCCAAACTGCCGACGGGAATGTCCGGCGCCCTTCCCTCCGCCGTTCCCGCGCGAGGCCCCCCTTCGATCAGGATCACACGGGATGCCGCGGACTGCAGCAATCGACTTTCGAGCAGGACCGCGATTCCAGGGGCGGGGCTCTGTCTCGGGGGTAAGATATCCAAGCTCGATCCATTGGCTGGTCAAGCGTTAACCTTCGACTTCGGGACCCGGCGATCACCGGCGTCGCGCGGCGTCGCGGGGATTGATACCGGAGGAGGAACTCCGATCGGCCGACTTTGCGTACATCCAAGGGGAATCGCAAAGCCACCACCCCATCGCCGGACACCCTGAATCATCGCCCTCAGCGGAGGGTTCAACGTCGCCCGGCCCAGGTCACGAGGACCTCCCAACCGAGCCACACTGCCCAACGAGCCGATCGCCGTCGATGATCCGCTTGCAACCGGATGCCGTCGTTGTTCTACCTGCGGGATGGCACGCGCGGAGGGAACGATGGGGAGCCACGGCGAGCGACCACGGGTGCTCGACGCGGCCCAGCTCATCCGCATCGAGGCGGTGCACCGCGGCTTCCTGTTCCAGCACCTGTACGCAGTTCAGCTCCTGCTGTCCGCGGCCGCGACGGACGTGACCAGCATCGTCATCGAGGGCGACGAGGACGTCGAGATCGTAGCCCCGTCGCATCGCACCTACGTGCAGCTGAAGTTCCGATCGACGTCATTGGGAGTCGCCGACATCGCCGATGCCCTGGTGCGCTTCGATGCCTACCGGACCATGCATGCGGAGGGTTCGCGGGCCGGCGCGGCGGCCTTCGTCGTGGCGACGAACGCCCCGCCGACGCCCTCCCTGTCGCGCGTGATCGAAGGCGCCGAATGGAACGCGGACACGTTCGTCGATCATCCCGGGGCTTCGTTACCCCGCGGGCATGCGATGACCCCGCCATCGCGCACGATCGAGGAGGCGTTCGACGCCTGTCGGTCGACTGCCGCGCGACTGCCGTTCGCGGTGCTGTCGCCTGAGACGCTCGTGTGGAAGCTCGCGGGCCAGGTGGCCATGGCGGCATGCGGCGGCGGCGCGAGGCGCGATCATTCCTTCCCGGTCAACGAGCTGCCGGCGCTGTTCGAGCAACTCGTGATCCGGCTGCAGGAGCTCCCGTCGCCTCCCGCGAACTACCGCGCGCAATCCGACGAACCGGCCATCGCCGGGGAGGCTCGTTGCCGGTTGATCGTGGGTCACTCCGGAGCGGGGAAGACGTCGTGGGTGGCCCAGGCGGCACAGCATGCGGCGGGCGATGTAGCCTACTTCGACGTCGGCGACATTCCGGGGTCAGCCCTGGCCTCGAGCCTGTCCCGCGAGCTCGCGGCGCGTTACGGCGACTCCGGCGGAGGGCTGGGCCGCGTGCTCCTGCCCGGTGCATCCGGCCTGGACATCCTTCGGGGCATCGGCCGGGGACTGGCGGAAGCCGGGAGCAAACTGACTATCGTCTTGGACGATGCGCACCGCCTGTCGCCCTTGGACCTGCTCGGCGTGGTGCGGGCCGCGCCGCAGGTCCGCTTCACGGTGGTGGGGCAGCCGGGAAGCGGCATGAGCGAGCTCGCCGTCTCTTTGGGCGTGACGGAGGAACGCCTCGGCGGTTGGACCTGCGACACGATCGCCGCGGAGGCGGCAGCCTCGGGCTGCAGGGCGGACGCGGCGACCGTGCAGGCGCTCCTCGAGCTGACCGCGGGCCTGCCCCTCTACATCCAGAACGCCATGTTGATCGCGGCCGAGGAGCATGGCGGTGTGCTCGCGGACTTCTGCGCGAGCGTTTCGGCCCTGACGCATGTCACCGAAACCGCCCAGGAGCTGATCCTGTCGCGAGTCGTCGGCTTGCTGCCGCCCGATGCCCGCGACGACTTGGGCGTCCTGAGCCTGTCCGACGTCCCGCTGTCCGACGAGGAGGTTCGCTCCCTGCTGGAGCGAACGTTCGGCCGCGGCGCGGGAGCTGCGTCCGCCAATTTGCGGCGCATGCGGACAGCGGGGATCATCGAGGTGTTCGGCAATCGATTGAAGGTGCACGACGCTATGCGCCTCCTCGGGCGGGGGCACCTCGCCGATCTCGACCGGGACGTCGCGCTCGCCGCCCGCAAGGCGTTGCGGGACGTGGTTTCCGCCTCGCTCCGCAAGGATTGGGCCCCCGCCAAGCTGGCCCTTTATCTCCGCATGCTGGCCGAGACCGGCGACGTGAAGACGCTGGTCCAGTTCGGCACGGAGGAGCTGTTCCACGAACTGGGCCTCTGGCCGGTGATCGCGCCGTATCTCGATGCGGCCGCCCGCTCTGAGGCGACCGACCCGGCGGACCGCTTTTGGGCGCTCGACGGCTTGGTGTTCAACGAGATCAAGGGGGGCTCGGGCCCCGGCACCCTGACCCGCATCGATACGATGAAGGCGCTGGTGAGGCGACACGGCCTCGGCGTCCGCGAGCGCCAATCGGTCGGCATGAAGGAGATGCTGCTGCTGGCCGTATCCGGGCGCACTCAGGACATGCGGCGGGTCATGCGGGATACTGCCGCCGCGATGGGCGCAAACCCCATCCATCGGCGCATCTTCCGGTACAACGCAGCGGTGGCGATGTACCAGGCCGGCGACATGGCCACCGCCGCCGACGAGGCGCGCTCGGTCGCTGAGGAGTATTTCCGCATCTTGGGCATCGGGCCGCAGGACGTCATGGGACGGAACGCGCCGGAACTCCGCCAGCACCTGAAGTCGAGCGAAACGCTGGCGGACGACTGCAAGCATTTGGCCGATTGCCTCGAACTCTGCGCGAAGGCCGCCGATGCGGGAGGTGGGTCCGCACCGTTCGCGCGCATACATGCGATGAAGTTCTATGAACTCGCCCAGGCGCCGGACTCGATGCTGCGCGTCGGCATGGACGTGGTCGACGAATCGGTTCGACGGAACGACTTCACCGGGGCGCGGGAATTCATAGAGTCGAACCTGCTGCCGCTCCTGGGGCAGCTCAAATTGGCCTCCTACCTCATCCCGGTCCGTTCGCAGCACGCCGTGGTGTTGGCTTACTGTTCGGAGTTCGACGCCGCGGACGCGGAGATGGCCCGGCTGGCTCCCTACGAGCCGGGCCTGCCGGACGAAGGCCGCATGGAGCTCGCCATGCAACGCCGGCTGGTCGGACGCCTTCGGCGCGAGGGTCCTCCGCCCCAATGGGTGATGCCACCCGGGACACCGACGACGTTCGAGGGATTGCTGCGGATGGCCAGGCAAAGCGCGCCGACGCGGAAGGTGGGGCGGAACGCGGCGTGCCCCTGCGGGTCCGGGCTAAAGTATAAGAAGTGCCATGGCTGACCGGCCTTGTCCGAGGCGCTTCGAACGAACGGCCTGTCCGAACAACGGGAGGCGGCCCTTGCGACGCCACGGCCGTTCAGGCGTCCGCGGGCACTGGCCGCACCAACCACACAGGACTCCATGTCCGAGTAGGCGACCACTCCCGATCCCGCGCGCTGGCCCAGGCGAGGTCTGGACTGAAATCGTCGCTGATCGACGGCAAATGGGTCCCGCACGTTCCGGCGACATGATCGAGACCGTCAATCCCGACACCTGCGAGTTGTAGACCACCGTCGCGCCGGCGGGTGCCGAGGATGTCGGTGACGCCTTCAAGGCGGCGCGCGCCGCCCTCGGAGGCGCAATCTGGGCGGACAATCGCCTGACGGTTTACGTACGTCGCCGCGCTGGGACCCTTGTGGGGCTTTCCCGTTCGCGCGTAGCGGCGCCGGCTGCGCCGGACGATTCTGCTTATCGCTGGAGCCCCTCTCTTGGCGCCAGGATGGTCTGCTGAAAAAAGCCCAAGGTGGCTCATCACCCGGGCTAATCTTCGGCTAGACACGGTCCAGGTTGCGGCGATCCGCCACACCGACCGGGATCGATGGCCATGGGAACGACGATAAGAGGCCTGTCCGCTTTTCCGATCACGCCTTCGGATGACGTGGGCAGGATCGACACGGCAGGTCTGCAGATGCTGGTCGGCCGCCTCGTGGCCGCGGAGGTGGATACCATCGGGCTGCTGGGCAGCACGGGGTCCTACCCATACTTCACCCGTGCGGAGCGCCGCCGCGCGATCGAGGCGGCGGTGGAGTGCTCGGCTGGGCGCGTCCCCTTGATGGTCGGCGTCGGCGCCCTGCGGACAGACGAGGCCGTGGCGCTTGCGACGGACGCCTTGAAGGCAGGCGCCATGGCGGGTCTGCTGGCTCCCGTGTCGTACGCACCCTTAAGGGACGACGAGGTCTTCCAGCATTTCCGGGCAGTGGCGGCGACCGGGCTCCCGCTTTGCATCTACAACAACCCGGCGACGACGCATTTCACCTTCTCGACCGCGCTCGTCTCAAGACTCGCGGCGATACCTGGGGTCGTGGCCGTCAAGAATCCGGCGCCTGTCGAGGCCGAGTGCGAGGCGGCCGTCGCCACGCTGCGGGCCGCCGTGCCCGCCGCGTTCTCCGTCGGCTTCAGCGTGGACTCCAACGCAGCGGCGGTACTGCTCGCGGGAGGGGACGCCTGGTATAGCGTCCTTGCTGGTATCTATCCGGCGATCTGCCTTCGCCTGACGCGGGCGGCACAGGCTGGGGATGCCGAGGAAGCGATCGGCCTCCTTAGCCAGCTACAGCCGATTTGGGACCTGTTCACGGCCCATACCAGCTTCCGCGTGGTGCATCTCGCGGCGACGATCGCGGGCGTCCCCAACGCCCGGCCGGTCCGGCCTGTCCTTCCACTGTCGGGCGACGCCGCGCGGCAGGTCACCCGCACACTCGAAGAGCTGGCACTGAGCTGATGGGCTCGGATGTGATCCGGGCAAGCGCGGCGAGGCTGGACGGACCGACGCGGAGCTTCACGTCGTAAGTCGCATGGGCCGCCTCGCCATCCGCTACCACATCTGCCGGGCGACGGCCTCAAACCGATCCGCACGGCGGTCGCACGCTACGAGTTTGGCTTCCCGCTCGCCACGCGTGAGCGCCGTAGCCTTGCCGGTAGCGCAAACGGTTCCGCTGGTCGCAACGACTTCGCCCGAGGTTCCCGACATCATTGCCTCATCATGGGTTGGCGCCATGACCCCGGCACGTGCATGGGCTCAGCCCGGCCAGCCTTGCAAGGCAACGTCCGCAATGGCGAGCAAGGAGGCGCGCGGCGCTCCGTCGCGCGCCAGCACCGACATGCCTTGCGTCACCGCCATGACGAGGCCGGCCAACGCGGCGGGATTCGTGTCCGGCGGCAGGAGGCCCGCTTCGATGTCTCGATCGATCCGGGCGCGAAGTCGCCCGTCGATCGACCTGCGGAAGTCGGCGATCACACCCTGGACATCAGTGGATGCGGCCGAGCCGCTGGCCGCCGCGCTCGCGAGCAGGCATCCCTTGGGCGTCGTCTCGCCGGTATAGGCGGTCGCGGCGGCGGTCAGCATCGCGCGAGCAGCGTCGTGCGCGGTCGGCGCGGCATCGATCGCCTGCGCCATCGCCTCCGGATCGCCGGCGTAGCGGCGTGCCGCTTCCAGGAACAATCGCTTCTTGTCCCCGAACGCGGTGTAGAGGCTGGGAGCCGTCACCCCCATCGCGGTCGTCAGATCGACGATCGACGTCGTCTCGTATCCATGGCGCCAGAACGTCAGCATCGCTTGTTCGAGCGCTGCATCGCGGTCGAATGATAGCGGCCTGCCGGTCTTGCGGCTCGGCGGGGGGCGGTGTTCAGGTTGATCCATAGTGATCGCTCTGAAAGGGATTGACAGTCTTCGATCAGCGTAGCATGCGTTCCATATCGAACGCTATGGAAGAAGCCGATCATGTCCCTCACCGACTTCCGCACGCTCGGCCGCTCCGGCCTTGTCGTCAGCCCACTTGCGCTGGGGACGATGACCTTCGGACCCGGCGGTTGGGGCGCGGACGAGCCGACGTCGCGGGCGATCTTCGACGCCTACCGCGCGGCGGGGGGCAATTTCGTCGACACCGCCGACATCTATTCGGGTGGCGAAAGCGAGCGGCTGGTCGGCCGGTTCATCGCCGACAGCGGCGCGCGCGACGACATCGTCCTCGCCACCAAATTCGCGTTCAACGGATCGGCTAGCCCGCTGACTGCGACGCAGGCGGGTGGGGGCAATCCCAACGCGGGCGGCGCAGGCGCCAAGAACATCCACCGGGCGCTGGAGGCATCGCTGAAGCGGCTGGGGACCGACTACATCGACCTTTACTGGATGCACATCTGGGACGGCGTGACGCCGGTCGAGGAAATCGTGCAGACGCTCGGAGACCTCGTGCGGGCGGGCAAGATCCGCTACTACGGCTTGTCGGACATGCCTGCTTGGCTTGCGATGAAGGCCGCCACGATCGCCTCGGAGCGGCGCGTGCCCGGCCCGATCGCGCTGCAGCTCGAGTACTCGCTCGTCGCTCGTGACGTCGAGGCCGAGCATTTCCCGGCGGCGCGAGAGGGCGGCATGGGCGTCATGCCGTGGAGCCCCCTCGCGGGAGGCTTCCTGTCCGGCAAGTATGAGCGCGGAAACACCGCCGACACCGGCCGGCTGAGCGGCGCCAACCCATTCGGCGACAGCAAGTTCGTTGACCGCAATTGGAACATCCTCGACGCGTTGAAGACCGTTGCCGCGGAACTCGATCGGCCGGCGGCGCAGGTGGCACTCGCGTGGACTTTGGGGCGCGCCGGGGTCGCCTCGACATTGATCGGCGCGAGCAAGGTCTCGCAACTGGAAAGCAACATCGCCGCGACGAGCATCAGGTTGACTGCCGCTCAAGCGAAACACCTCGATGACGCGAGCGTGCCGCCCGTGGGGTTCAGTTCGGGACTCACGCAGCCAGCGATTCGTCGCATGGTCTTTGGCGGCCATGACGTCGCGGGGTGGGGCGAACGATGTGATTGATCAGGCAATGGACGCTTGAATGCGAGGTGCTGCTCTTTTTCTATGTCGACGTCGATGGGACCAAACGTGCGAGTAGTCGGACGAGCGGTCCTGGCAACGAGGCGGAGATCGTCACGAGAACGCCGCCTTCGTCTCGATGACCCCTCTCCGCTACGACCCGCGCTTGCCACTGGTGCGGAGATCACCGCCCCAGCCCGCGTATTGCGTCGAACGCCTCCGCCAACGGCCCCCCTCGCAGATGACAAAGCCGGGTCGTCAAGCAAGATGCCGGCTGTCGCCGCCGCAACGCCGACGGTTTTCCAGAGGGAGAAGCAGCCTTGGGAGCGGGAGGCTTTTCAGTCGGCTGGGCTCGTTGCGCGTTCGCCATTGCGGTCTCAGGAAAACCGTATGTCCAGCGTGCGAAGGTAGGTTTGCAGCCCGGCGTCCTGGATTGGGATCAGTCGTGCGATGCGGCCGGAGCCGTTCGAATGGGCGTGCCAATAGCCTGGTGGGGTCACGAACACCGATCCCGGCTGCCAGTCCACCCGCGTCGGGTTGCGTATGAGTCCCGCGTCGTCGAGGTCCGGCCCGACCAAGCTGAAGCAGCCTGCATCACAATCCACGATGAAATCCAATGCCACCGACTGATGCCGATGTGGCTTCTGGGTGCTGCCGGGTGGAACCAGGCCATACATGGCCCAAAGGACATGGGTGACGGTGCGGGTGAGGGGGAAGTTTTCGTTCGCGAGCAGGACGCTGACGCGACTCCTGTCCGCCGCGGCGGGATCGCTCGCGACTCGTGCCAATTCATCGTCTGCGCGCTCGGCGAGATAAAGCGTGGGCTTGAAACGCGCGCTGTCGGCCCTGGCGCCGAGGTAGGTCAGCAGGGGCGCATCGTTCACGGCGTAGAGCGCGGCGTCCGCGCTCGCGGCCAGCGTCGTCGGCTTGTCGCCGGGCAGCGCGAAGAAATCCCCTTGCTTCCAGACCAATGTGCAGTCGCCGATGGTGGCTGAGCCGCCGCCCCGGATCGCGTAGAACACCAGCGAGGTCGCGTTGACGTCGAATGCCCATGCGTCTCCCGCGAGCAGGCGGACGAAGTGGGCGCACAGGCCCGGGCTGGTCGCCGGCCCCTCGCACTTGAGGGCGACGCTGAGATCGAGTGGGATCAGGCGGCTGGGACCATCCGCATAGAGGGCTGCGGGAAAGAGGTGGAACGGAATGCGGGGCGTCAAGCTCGCGCGGATGGGGTTGGAGGCGGTGCTGTATTCGAAGAATTGCGCAGCCGCCGTGTGGTCCCGGCTGATGGAGTTCGTGTCCATGAATAAGCATCCCGTTATTTCTGCCACGCGTTCTCGCGCAACTTCCCAGTGACTGACCGTCACCGGATCCTTCGGTCTCGGTTAGAGCCGTCGGGGCAAATCGGTTTTGCGTGCTGGGTCAAGTCGGTTGGTGCTCCAGGCCCGCTCCCTCGGTCCAGCCGGCCGGTCGGCGAAGGCGCGCGGCGAAGAAATCGATGAAGGCGCGTACCTTCGGCGATACGATCTTCTTGGGCGGGTAGATCGCCCAGATCGCCGTGTCGAAAGCGGGTGCGATGCTGCCCTCCCATTCGGGCAGCACGGGCACCAGCGCACCGGCCAGGAGCGCCGGAGCAGCAATCCACGTCGGCAGCAGGGCGACGCCGAGGCCAGCCAGCGCGCACGTCAAGAGCGCTTCCGAGTCGTCGGCTCGCACGCGCCCGGAAACGTTGATCGCCGAGACTGCGCCGCCGTCCAAGGGGCGGAAGTGCCAGGCCGCGCCCGGCTGCCTGGAGAAGACCAGCGCCTCGCAGCGCGCGAGGTCCTGCGGGCCGCGGAGGGACCAAGCCGGGCGGCTTGATCCGGGCTTGTGCAGGCGATGCGACGGTGCGGAGCCAGCCTGCGCGCGACGAGGCGGGAGTCTGGTAGGGCGCCGATGCGGATCGCGACATCCACCCCGGCTTCGACCAGGTCCACCCGCGCGTCGGCGAGCGTGGCATCGACGCGTATCGCCGGGTAGGCGGCGAGGAAGGCGGCGAGGTGCGGCATGACGTGCAGGCGTCCGAAGGCTGCGGGCATGTTGATCCGGAGCACCCCCTGAGGCGCGCCGTTGAGCGAGTTGGCCAGCGAGCGTGCCTCCTGGACGTCAAAGACGATGCGCTTCGCCTGCTCGTAGAATGCGGTTCCAACCTCGGTGAGGTGCAACCCGTGCGTGGAGCGGTTGAGCAGCGCCGCTCCCAAGTCCGCCTCGAGCGCGCCTACGTGGCGCGACACGGTGGAGACCTTGGCCCCCGCCTCCTCCGCCGCGCGCGAGAAGCTGCCTAGTTCCACCGCGCGGACGAAGGATTTCATCGCAGCCAATGTGTCCATGTGCCGCGCCAATCGCTGAGGGGTTCGGATCCCCGAACACTGTTGACCGTCGGCTCCGGCCGGGTGGTTGCAACTTCCTACCATGCCCTTCGAGGAACTGGCCATGCGCGCGATCGTGGCCCTGTTGTCCGAACTGAAGGGAGACGCTTCGTTGCATCCTCGGAGCCGCCAAGGCGAAGGCACGGGGCGTCGTGATGACGGTCATGAAGACGGTAATCGAGCTCGCGCCCCATGCGTGGATCCCGGGCGGCAAGCCTGACCGATGATCCATCAGCATCACGGCCATGTCGGGCAGCCGATCTCTCGGCTGGACGGGCTGCTCAAGGTCAGGGGCACCGCGCGCTCCGCCGCAGACATGGCGATGCCGAACCTGACCTATGCGAGGCGGTGCCGACGCATCGCCGGCCGCCGCGCCTGTCACGATCGATGTCGTCTGTCCGCACGGCGTCGTGCGATCCACGATGCTTGACGGCTCGCGGCTCCCTGGGTCGATGCGGGAACACCGGCGAGGATGGGCGCGAAACCTCGATGTGGCCAATGACGGCGCGGAGCGAGAGGCCGGTCCCATTGCGGTTGGGCTGATCGAGACCGGATGCCAGGGCAAGGGGCCGACGGGTTGACCGATCACCATGAGCGGCTCAGCGGCGAAGATGCGGACCGTGCTCCTGGGACGGTGGCCGAGATGATCCGGTGATCAATCGTCACTCTCTTCCTCTGAACGGCTTGGCCGGGTCGGGCAGTCGATCATGTTACCACCCGCACTTCGAGGACGGAATGCCGTCGAGCGGGATCAGGATCCCGCATCCGTCACTGGAGCTTCGCGCCCGACACCTTGGGGAACGGTTCCGCGGCCCGGCCCGTCGCCGTCCAGCGGAACTCCCTCATCGTGACGGTCTCACCCTTCGCCCAGAGGTTCCAGCTCTTGATCATCAGCGCGAAGCGCTCCAGCTGGCCCTCGCGCGTCCCGACCGGCGCGTCGACGCCGCGCATCAGCCTTTCCCGCAGTTGGTAGGCCGGATGCTCGCGGCCCACGTCCAGGCCGGTGGCCACCGCGTCGAGCCAGCGCTCCAGCTTGCCCTTCTGCGGCGTCCGAGAGGCCAGGAACGCGGTGGCGTAGAACGGGGTGCTCCGCACGGCTTTGGGGAAGGCGTGCGTGTTCACGTCGGCCACCACCTGCTCGACATCGGGCCACCGTTCGAAGGCGCGCGCCACCTCGTCGTTGCTGACGAAGCCGCGGATCGCCTCGGGCAGCCCGCGCTCGTATAGGACCAGCAGCCTGATGGTCGACGCGACCTGTGACCCCGCCTGGACGCCCATGATGGACAGGACATCAGCGCCGTTCCGCGGTGCGCCGGTGTCGGTCTTGCTGAAGGCCTTCCGCGGGATGCCGAAGCGGACGTCCATGTCGAGCACTGCATCGGCTTCCACGACGGCCATGAGGCGATGCTGGCCGTTGTTGACGACGCCCTCGACGGAGACGATCACCGGTTCACCGGTGTTCTCGAACTCGCCGGACCGCATCTGGTCGACGAGTTGCTGCAGCTTGCGCTTGTTGACCCTGCGGTTGCCGGTGTTCATGGCGAGGAGGCGCTCGGCGACCTCGCGGTCGATCATCAACGTCTTCGTGCCGTAATGGTCGCGCACGAGCGCGGCCAGCTCCGCCTCATCGACCCACTTCGCGTGCGCATTCGTAACGGCCCGGCCGGAGCCCCGGCGAGAACTCATTGCATGCGACCTCCCCTTTTGGCACATCCATGAAGTGTTGATGGATGTTTCGCAAGGCCGTTCCGTGAGGGTCGCCCCGGCGCGATCGCTGCGACCCTGCTTCGTGGCTTTGAACAGCAAAGGGTCTTCCTGATCGATACTCCCGGCGGGCGAGAATGAAGGTGGGATCGCGGTGCAGGACATTTCCACCCTCTGGCGGTTCCGGCCCTCGGCCACCGGTCGTGCGGGAGCGGCCGATCATTTTCGTTGCCGTTGCCCGCGAGGTCTCGTGCTCGAACGGCGATCAGCCTGACGCGCCGTCGAGAGGGTCGACTGGGAGCGGCTGTTCGCGGGATGCGTGGGCGAAGGACGGCTCACGGCAGAGCTTGGCCATGCGAGGGCAGCTGCCGAGGCTGGCTCTGAACGGACCGCTTCCGGGCCCAGGACGAGTATCACGACGAGAGGCCCTGCCTGCTTCGCCTCGTCGTCGGCACTGGCTCCCGCGCGCGCGGATGAGGCGCCTGGCCGCTCGATCGCCGCCGCTTGGAGCAAAGCGGCAATACGCTCAGGCGGCGCAAGCGCTCGCGGGGAGGCCAGAGCCGTGCTTTTCTCGGTAGGCGGCGCGGAAGACGGGATCCTGGCATAAGCATCGTCCGGAAGGATGCTTCGCCGCCGGCTTCTTCAGGAAGGTTCCCATCTCCCTCATAAGATCGATCGAAGTAACGGGAGGCATGGCGGCACGCCCAATCCGGGCTTGCTCCGCCACGATTTCGGCGGCGAGAAGCACTCCGGCGAGTGCTGACTGGAAGGCCATGGGCACCGCTGTGGCGCCTCGCTCCCCGCGTGTCGCCCGTCCGAAATAGGCTGTCCCGCAGACGCCCTTTGCATAGAACTCCGAGAGCGAGGCGTTCTCGAAACGCCGGAGCTCAGCGGCTTCCACGCCCGTAGCCATGGAGACCCGTTCCAAGAAGCCGCGGTCCACCTTCGAACCGGAGTGCAGCATCTTCCGGATATCTGCCTCGGGCAACTTCAGCACGTCCGCGATCCTTTTTGACAGGCTCGGCACCTCGCCATCGGGCAGGTAGAGGCATGCGAGGCACGGGCCCGAGAGGAAGCCGTGCCGGGAGACGCCGAGGTCGCCGGGTTGCGTCCACGCGTTCAAGACGGACGCCGGCAGCGAAGCTTGCAGCGCGATGCGGTCCGCCGCCGTGTCGAGCGCGACCGCTACAAGCCCGGGACGCAAGCCTGGATTTAGGCGAAGGTAGCGACCCCACGTGACGTCGTGCCCCTCGAACGCAACGGCGGTGCCCTCGAACATCCTAGCGGCCGACCTCGTTTTCGCTCGGGCCTTCTCCCGGTCCGCCTGGGTCGAACCGACGTAGCGTTGCAAATTGGTCCTTTCGATCTTCTCCGGGTCGACGCCGACCAACCTTCCCTGTACACCGGGGACGCGGGCGAGCGTCCATGCGGCGGACCGGCCTATGGCGCCCAAGCCGACCAAATGGATTCCGTTCAGGTTGATGCCGGAGGGCAAGGCGGCCTCCGCCGGGCAGGCCCGGGTCTCCTGGTTCAGGACGTCGAGCACGGCAAGACCCACCGGCGGCGCTCCGGGCAGACTGTCGGCGAAGATCGTCCGGAACGCGCCCGCGGCAGCCATGCAAGCAGCCGCCGCGGCGCCGAAAGGGTTGTCACTGCTTGAGCTCCCGATCGGCCCTGCATCCCCGCGCATGGCGGTCCAGCCGCGCGAGCCCATGAAAAGTGTTGGGATGCCCAGCCGCGGATTCGTCTCGCCTGCGACCAGGCAGAGGTTCGCCTTCCCGGGCCGGACCTTCATCTCGATTTGAGGATGTATGGCCCTGGCTGCCTTCCGGAGCCTCTCTGCCAGCGCGACCGTGCAAGGCGCATCGTCCAGCGGCGTCGGCGATAGTCCAGGATAGACTCGGGCGAGGAGGTCGGTCGCCAGTTCCAAGGCTACCGGACCCTCCGTCGACTCCGCGGCGGCACGGTCGAAGGCGAGGATTACCGCGAGCGTGGACAGCCTCGCCCGAAGGCCTTCGGGATCCGCCCTCGACAAGACCTGCGCCATGGCCGCAGCGGATCGGTCGAAGAAGTTCGCAACCCGCACCCTAGCCGTCCGACACCCGGATCAGACTTTTTGCCTCTTGGCGTGGAACCTCGATCCAGGTTCCAGACCGCGTCAACCTGTAGATAGCACAGCCTCCGACGTCGAACGGCCGGACCGCGAAATCGGGTACGACGAGCGACAAGGCGCCTGGCGAGGTGATCACGGCGTATCGGTCGTCCATCGCCGAGTGATAGGCGCGGCCAGGGTGCGAGTGTACCTGGGCGAGCAGCCGCTCCCCGCGCTTGAAAACGGCGACGTTCACCTCGTGCAACGCGTTCCCATCGACGACGACGCAGACGCCTTCGGCGCTCCTGAGAGCCCGCTGCTCTGGAGTGGTCAAGGTCCGTACGGCGAAGGTCGTGCCGTCTTGGATCCCGGACCACAAGGCCAGCCCTTCGTTGCCTTCGCGCCCGGCTGCCCGCAGGCTCCGCTGGGTTGCTTCGGCGAGCGCGAGCGGCACGGTGACCGACCGTATGGCCTCGAAGCCGGATGCGCGGGTCGCGGCGCGCCCGTCATCCGCCACGTGCGCGCTGGGTTTGCCCGCGGCGCCATCGTCCCGGCCGACGAGCCTATGCAGCCACCTCACTCCGGGGGTAGCCCGACTGCCGGCATGACGCTCACCCCGATCATGCCCGCCGACCCGTACTGGAAGAGCAAGTCGACCAGGCGGGTGAGCGTGCCTTCGCCGCGCCCGCGGTGGAGCAACCAGTCGTCGCCGGAATGCGCGGGATGCCCGTGATACTCGCGCACGCCCGGATGGCACAGGAAGGGTGTTTCGGCCGGCTCTTGCCACACCATGAACTTGCCGATCTCGAATTCGCCGCCAGGGACGCCCCCGACGGCCGCCGCTTTGGGCACGCGGCGCAGCAATTGCGCTTGCGGCGGCATCTCGCCACCGGTGTAGGGCATTTCCGTGATCGGATCCACGATCCTGACCGAGGGCGCCCAAAGATCGTAGTTGCTGAAATCGATCACCGCCCCGAAGGCGAGCATCCTGACGGGCTTTGCATTGGGCGCCGCGAACACGAGGAAGACGACCGGGAATTCAGCCCGCACGAGCCACGTGCCGCGCTTCGAGTGCATACGCTCCAGCCCGCGGAAGGCGGACACCTCGGCCTCGAACTTCGAGGCCGAAACCGCTGGATCCACCAGCAGTTCGACGGAGGCGTCGCCCGCTGCGCCCGCCTTGAGCGACAGGAAGAGAACGGACCCGCACTCGATCCCGGCTTGCTCGAGTGTCGCGGCGACGTCCAGTACGACTCCCGCCTCCGTCTTGAGCTGCCAATCCTCCCTCTCTCGCCCGGCTGCGGCCGCTTTCTCAAGGGCCTCGCGCACGACATCCTTGAGAACGGTCGACGTGCTGACCTCGAGCCGCACCGGGTCGCTCGCGACGACCACCGTGAGCTCGCAGCCGCCCGGCCGATGCCCGTGGCCGCGCCGCCTGGTGCGGAACACTGCTGTGCGGCCCAGGTGCAACTCGATCTCTTCGTCAAGCGAGACCGTCATCTCGTCGCCGCCCAGGAGTTCCACACGCATCTCCCACTCGTCCGGCGACTTGTCGGCCAAGTCGAACAACTCCGCGGCCGGGATGCGCTCCCGGAAGACGTTGTGCCCGATGCCGTCGATCTCGAGCGCCCTCGCGCCGTGTCGCGGCCGGCTTTCCTCTTCATCCATCAAATCGACTCCTATGACCGGCTGCATTTCCGGCCTGCCGGGAGCGTTCCGATCGGATGGCGATCGCTCGGCCGGAAGTTCGCTAGGACAGGACCAGTTCTATCCGAGCAGCATACCCACCCGGCGGTATCAGGTCAAGTTTCCTGTAACCTCACGGGTAACGCCATTTGGATATTGGAGTGGCACGCAGAAGGTGCCGTCATGCCCACTTATAACGGACCTTGTGATGGTTGAGCGCGTCGAAGCGAAGCACGCCGCGGTGCTGTAGCTGCCCTATGACGATGCCCGGGGCGACCCCGACCTCCGAGGCGAAGCGGAGCAGCTTGGCCTCCTCCCCTCCGAAGCCGCGCAGGAAGCCCTTCAGCCGCGCTTCCGGGACGAGGAAATCTGCCGCCCAGGCGTTGGCCTCCGCTTCCTGCACGGGGGTGGCGTTCCCAGGGCCTTTCTCCGCGTCGATGAAAATGGTTTTCCGGCTGTGAAGGAGCAGGTGCGCGCACTCGTGGAAGAACGTGAACCAAAAGTGGTCGTCGGACATGTAGCGCATGCTCTGCTGGATGAGGGCCTTCCTAGGGCTCAGCCAGCGGGACACTCCACTGGCCCGCACCTTCGGGAACGGCTTCTCCAGTACGAAAACTATCCCGGCCCGCTCGCAGCTCTCAGCTAGCTTCGGCAGCACGGCCTCAAGCTTCTCGGAGGTGAGCCCGCGCAACTCGCGGAGGGAGGCCACGAACGTATCCCGGTCGAAGTCCGGGGTGTCCCGGTCCAAGGCTGTCTTCTCTCCGAGCCTGAGCCAGGCCGCGAGCGCCTCCGGGCTGCTCGCGAACGACAGCGACGTCCGGAAATCCGCTGCAAGGAGGTCCGCCATCCGGTCCTCGCAAGCCCTGACGCTCCCGACCCCGAAGAAGATCAGCAGTTCTTCGACGAGTGCGGATCGGTCGGACTGAAGAACGATGTGGTTCCGTTCCGCCAGCTCCTTGACCGGGAACCTCTTGGCCCAGTCGTAGCTGGCAGCGAGGTTCGTCCGCTCGTCGACACTCGCGAGGTGCAGACGGTAGGCGGCTTCGAGGTTCGACCAAATGGACGCGGACATGCCGAGCACGCGCTGTAGCTGGATCGCCGTTTCCGGCTCGACAGGAGCTTTCCCCGACACGATCTCCGCCATGAGCTTGCCCGACCGGCCGCAACGGCGCGCAAGTTCGCGCGCCGATATCCCGAGGCTCTCCAAGTACTCGAGGATGATGTCGCCGGGAGGGCTGGCATGGTCCGGCCGGTAACCGAGGTCGCTAGGCGGCGCTGTCATGGCGTTCCCTCCCTGTGCGCCGGTGCGGGCTCTACCCCGACGATCGTTATGCAAGTAACTTCGCCGCCGTCGGCGCGAGGCCTGGCCGTCTCGAAGCGGAGCCTGTGGGAGGCGCCCAGCGAAACGGCGAATGCCGCCTGGGAGCCGCGGACGGGCCTCAAGCCGATGGGCGGACCTTTCGGAACCATGTCCAGCATCGGCGCGGCCCGGAGCACCGCCAGCCTGCAACAAACAATCCGTGCGAGCTCCGGCCCCAACGCTCGTTCTAAACGCTCTCGGCGGCAGAAAAGGTCGCGTGCCACGTGGTCACGGAAGGTTATGTCCAAGCTATCACCGACTCGGTGTAACTCAGTGGGTAACAATTTCGAGCGGACGCTGCAAGCACTGGCCGCAGGGGGTCGGATCGAAAACGGAAGGACATCGCCGACGCCGCCGCCGACGCGGCTTGCCCCAAGGCGATCGGCACCTGCCGGGTGGGATCGCACCGTGGAGTTGGGCGGTCGAGAATTGAGTTGAGGGGCCGGCACCGCGCCGGGGCCGATCCGCATGGCCGGGATGCCCGCGCAGGTCGTTCGCCAAGCTTTTTGCAAATGACGGCTGATGCCACCTTGGACCTGTTCAGCGGCGAGAAGACGCTGAACAGCGATCAGGGCCGCTGATGGCGGATACTGTTCGGAGGCGTCGTGCGCCACTGGGCCATTGGCACATGCTGCGCCAACGGTGAGGAAGCGGACATTCCACCGCGGATGGCCGCGGCCTCAAATGGCCGACGTCCGCTTTCCCAACCCGTGCGCTCCATTGCGGCCATTCCGCTTCCAGCGCGGACACCGTCCAGAGGTGCACTGACCAAGCCCCATCGGGTATGCCTGCTCGACCTCCCCACTGGTGCTATCCCGGGTTTCGGAGCCGTTGCTCTCGCATCAGGGTATAGAGTTGGAGGGCGGCAGCGGTGACGTCCTCGATCGGCTCCCGGTATCCGCTCTCTATCCAAGCCCTGGCGACGTGAAGTCCGCCACCCACGACGCCCCGCAGCAACAGGGACGGACGGGGCCGTCGCTCCCCATCCGGGTGGAGCACCTCCATCAGCAGCTCGCCGAACCGGTCGAGGCTCGCGGAGGCCGCAGCCTCCGTGGCCGCGCTCACGCTGCCCATTTCGATCAGGAACACCCGCGCCGCCGCGGGATTGCTCCGCAGTTCGGTGAAATACACGGACAAGCCGGCGTTGACCCGCGCCATCGGGGTCCCTCCCTCCGCATGCGCCGCCTGCCGCATGCGTTCCAGCAGGTGCTGCGTCACCTGCAGGAAGCACGCTTGCAACAGGTCCTCGCCGTTGGCGAAGGACTCGTAGAAGTAGCGCTCCGTCAGGCCGGCCGCCTCGCACACCGCCTTCACGCTCGTGGCGTGATAGCCGCTTCTACCGTACTGGGAGATCGCGGCGCGCATGAGCGCGACGCGACGTGCGTCCCGACGCTCCTCGGACGTCTTGGCGCCCCATCGCCGCGCCGCTTGTGCTTCCTGTGCCATGGCCACCTCCTCGCGCGACGCGGCCGGACAGGCAACACCCGAACCACGGACCCTCCATTTACAACTGACATGACTTCGTGTCAGTTTGTCTGCATGACCAGACCGGACAGCTCGACGCCTCCCGCGGCCAACAATGCCATGAACCTGCGCGACCGGGTCCGGACCGAGCGGGAACGGCGCACGACCGCGGCGTCCGAGCGGCAGTATCGCGACATGGCGGCGGATTTCCCGCACCTCCTCGCCGACCCCAATGCCGCTCCCGTCCCGCGCGCGCCGGTCGACGACGCGGTGGACGTGCTCGTGGTCGGGGGCGGGTTTGGGGGCTTGCTCGCGGCCGCGCGCCTGCGCGAGGCAGGCGCGGACCGCATACGCATCGTCGAGGCGGGGGGCGACGTCGGGGGCACCTGGTATTGGAACCGCTACCCGGGTGCTGCCTGCGACATCGAGTCCTACATCTACTTCCCGCTGCTCGAGGAGACCGGCTACATGCCGACCGAGCGGTATGCGAAGGCGCCCGAGATACGCGCGCACTGCCGCCGCATCGCGGACCACTTCGGGCTTTACCAGGACGCGCTGTTCTCCACCCAGGTCACCAGCCTGGACTGGGACGCATCCTCCGCCGCATGGCGTGTGGCCACCGATCGTGGAGACCGCACCCGCGCTCGCTTCGTGGTGCTGGCGACCGGACCGCTGAACCGCCCGAAGCTGGCCGCGATCCCGGGGGTCGAGACCTTCGCCGGCCGCGCTTTCCACACCAGCCGTTGGGACTACGGATACACCGGCGGCAGCGCCACGGAGCCGATGACCGGGCTGGCCGGCAAGAGGGTCGGGATCATCGGCACGGGCGCCACGGCCATCCAATGCGTGCCGCCGCTGGCGGCCGCTTCCGGTCACCTTTTCGTCTTCCAGCGCACGCCATCCTCCGTCGATGCCCGCGACAATGCCCCCACCGACCCGGCCTGGGCGGCTGCCCTGCAACCCGGGTGGCAGCAGGCACGGATGGAGAATTTCACGGCACAGATGGCGGGCCACCTGCAGGACGACGACATGGTCCGCGACGGCTGGACCGTGTTGGCGCGGGCGGTCCGCGAGCGCCTGGCGAACGGTGCGTCGCCGGCGGACTTCATGGCCCTTCTGGGGGAGGCCGATGCCGCCAAGATGGAGCAGGTGCGCGCCCGCGTGGACGGCATCGTGCGTGATCCCGCCACCGCGGAGGCGCTGAAGCCCTGGTTCAGCCTGTTCTGCAAGCGCCCCTGCTTCCATGACGACTACCTCGCGGTGTTCAACCGGCCGAACGCGACGCTGGTCGACACCGCCGGACGCGGCGTCGAGCGCATCACCCCGGCCGGCGTGGTGGTGGCGGGCCGGCAATACGCGCTCGATTGCCTTGTGTTCGCCACCGGCTTCGAGGTGAGCACCGACTACACGAGGCGCTCCGGCTTCGAGGCGCACGGGGTCGACGGCGTAACGCTGACGAAGAAATGGGCCGGTGGCCTCTCCACGCTGCACGGCATGCACAGCCGCGGCTTCCCCAACTGCTTCGTGCTGAGCCAGGCGCAATCGGGCATGTCGCCGAACTTCCCGCACATGCTGAGCGAGCAGGCGCGCCATGTGGCCCATATCGTCGGGCACTGCCTGGAGCACGGCGTGCGCACCGTGGACACCGCGGAGGCGGCCGAACGTGATTGGGTGCGAACGATCCTGGAGGGCGGCGCGGGCCGCCGCGCATTCCTGGAGGCGTGCACGCCCGGCTATTACAACAACGAGGGCCGCATGGACGACAGGACGGCTGCCAGCTTCCCCTACGGCGCCGGCCCAGTTTCGTTCATCGCGCTACTGAGACAATGGCGCGAGGCGGGTGATTTCGCGGGCCTCGAACTCGACGGCGCCCCGATATGGGCGGTCGACGGCGCGCGAGCAAATTGAAGGATCGCAGATCATGACTGCAGACAAGCGAGAGAAATCGATCTTCATAACCGGCGCCGCGTCCGGCATGGGGCGTGCGACCGCCCTGTTGTTCGCGCAGCACGGCTGGTTCGTTGGCGCCTACGATCTGGACGTCGAAGGGCTGGACTCGCTCAAGGCGGAGATCGGCGATGGAAACGGCGTGTTCGCCCGGCTGGACGTGACCGACCAGGCCGGCTTCACGGCTGCCATGCACGGCTTCTCGGCCGCCACGGGCGGCACGCTGGATGTGATGTTCAGCAACGCCGGCATCGCGGTGCCCGGGATGTTCGACGAGCAGTCCTGGGACGATGTGATGAAGGTCGTGGGCGTCAATTTCCTGGGCGTGATGATCGGCATACGCGCCGCCGTCCCGCTGCTGCGCGCAACGCCAGGCTCGCTCTGCCTGGTGAATTCGTCCTCATCGGCGATCTTCGGCACGGCGGGCATCGGCGTGTATTCCGCCACCAAGCATGCGGTTCGTGGCCTGGTGGAGGCGCTTTCGATAGAGCTCAAGCGCTACGGCGTGCGCGCGGCCGACCTGTTGCCCGGCCTGGTCGATACGCCCATCCTGGGCGCGCCGATGCGCGCCATGGCGCCGCCGGACGGCATGTGGCGCCTGGTGCCGCCCGACGAGGTGGCGCGCGTGGTCTGGTCGGCCTACCACACCGACAAGCTGCACTGGTACGTGCCGGAGGAGCTGCGCGACTTCCATCGCCAGGTGGTGGCGGAGCCGGAGGTCGTGCGCGAAGAACGGACCGCGCTGGCTGTCGCCATGGCAGAGGCGCATCAATAGGCGAGGGGACGCAGGAACATGGCGATTCTGGAAGCGGCAGCCGCACCGGACGACGATCGCGCGATTGCAGGCCTGCGTGCGGCGTTCGCCGCACAGCGTGCCGCCTTCGCAGCCGACCGCGACCCCGGCCTGGCAGAGCGCCGGCGTCGGCTGGAGGCGCTGATCGGCATGATGGCGGCCAACCGGGTGCGCATCGCCGACGCCCTGCGCAGCGATTTCGGTGCGCATCCGGTGCCCGCTTCGGACCTGATCGAGGTGCTGGGCGTGATCGGTCGCGCCGGCTACGTGCTGGAGCACCTGGAGGAGTGGATGCGCCCGATGCCGCGCGACACCGACCCGGGCCTGCACGGCACCGCGCGCGCCTTCGTGCAAAACCAGCCGAAGGGCGTGATCGGCAACATCGTGCCTTGGAATTTCCCGTTCGACCTATCCGTCGGCCCAATGACCGAGATGCTGGCAGCGGGCAACCGCGTCATCGTCAAGCCGAGCGAATACACCCCGGCTTGCGCCGCCCTGCTGGCCGAAATGGTGGCAGGCGCATTCGACCCCGGCCTGGTTCATGTGGTGACCGGGGGCTTGGAATTGTCGCGCACCTTCCCGGCCCTCCCTTGGGACCACCTGCTTTATACCGGCAGCCCCGAGGTTGGCCGCTTGGTGATGGCGGGGGCCGCTCGCAACCTCACGCCGGTCACGCTGGAACTCGGCGGCAAGTGCCCTGCCCTGCTGACCCCCGGCTCCGTGACGCCCCGGAACGTGGGATCGGTCATCGGCACGAAGATGATCAAGGGCGGCCAGATGTGCGTCTCGGTCGATTACTGCATGGTGCCGCGCGGCGATCTCCAGGCATTCGTCGCCCAGGCCAGCGACTTCATGGCCCAGGCGGCGCCCGACTATGCGAGCGGGCCGGATTGCACCGGCATCATCTCGCCCAGGCACTTCGACCGCCTGGATGGCTTGTTGCAGGAGATGCGCGACCGGCAGTGCCGGGTAGTCACCCTCGGGCAGGGGGGCGTCTCGGACCGCGAGGGCAGGCGCATGCCGATCTCGCTGGTCGTCGACCCCTCGCCGGACCTGCAGATCATGCAGGAAGAGATCTTCGGCCCGATCCTGCCGGTCGTTCCTTACGACGATCTCGAGCAGGCGATCGCATCCATCAACGCCGGCGAGCGCCCGCTCGGCCTCTACGTGTTCGGTGACGACGAAGCCGTGACCGATCACGCGCTCGCCCGGACGACCTCCGGCGGTGCTTCGGTCAACACGTGCGCGATGCAGAGCGCCTTGCCGTCGATGGGCTTCGGCGGGGTCGGAATGAGCGGAATGGGCCGCCATCACGGCGTGGACGGCTTCCGCGAGTTCTCCAACCCGCGCGGCATCTTCGTGCGCGGTGACGGCGACATGATCGATGCGTTTTACCCGCCCTACGGCAAGGCGGCTGCGCTCGTGAAGTCCGTGATGTCTTGATAGGATCCTTGAGCAGGTCCGAGCCGCAGTCCAGCTTGGTCTGGTAAAGCAATGCACGACGTCAAGGCCATCGGCCTATTCGGCTTGCTGGGCCTCCTGGGCCTGTGTGCCATCATGAGGCCGGTGCCCGCGCATCGCAACGGGGGATCCGTCCGCCTGCTCGGCCTTGCGGGCTTGGCGGGCCTCGCCGGCTTCTGGAATCCCTGGTTGGGCGCCTGCGGCGCGCTGGGAGCCTTCGGGCTGTGGAACCATCCGAGCCCGATGCTTCGCCACCTGGCCTGGGCGGGTTTCGCGACACCGGTGGGCCTGCTGATCGGCTTCGCACTCACAGCGATCGGCTAGGCGACCGCACGTATGCTGAACGTGTGGCAGGACGTGCATCGCGTCCGATGCGAGTGAAGGTCGACTGGCGACGCGCGCGATGCCTTACCCTCCGACGTCATGGGCGGCGTCCACCGTCAGTAAATCCTCAACCGATACGTCGACGCGTCGACGTATGATCTTCGACGTGCGCTGATATCCTAGTCCCGGAATCGCCCGGCCCTGGGAGGTGGAAGACGCCCGCGCGGGCCGCCAGCAATTCTTTCGTTACGGCGACGCAACTACATGGAGTTCAGTGCCAGGTGGGGGTTAAATCGTCGGCTTGCGCCGGTTTGGCGCTCGGCAAGAATGGCAATCCCGGCGCTGACTCGTCCAGCCCGTTCATCACACGCGGCAATCTCGCGGAACAGGGTAAGCGTCGCGGCGGCGCCACGCGGCATTTGTCGACGGTGCGTTGTCGTCCTGCGGCCACGCTGCCTGGCTGGGCAGGCGCCCCATGCCTTGCTTCTGTTGACCGATGATTTCTCGCGCTGGAGGCAGTCGGGGAGCGAAGCGCGATGGACGGTTGCTACCAACGCGCAACTCTCGAATGTGGGTCCGAGGTCAGGCGTCAGGGGTTGTCGCCTTCGTCCGCAACTGAATGCACCGGTGCGATCGCGGCAGTCGTTCGCAAAGCTGCGGCGGGCTTCCATTGCTCACGATGCTTCGTGACACCGGTTATTGGATCCCGTCGGGGGCAGACGGCCTACGACTGCTCCAGCCTTGCCGGGGCTCCTTGCAGTCATCGTCCAATGGACAACGACGTGCGCTGATTGGCGCTCTACTGCAAGGAGTCACCGGCTCAGTTGGTTGGCAAGGTATTGAGGTAGATGTTGTTGTAGGCCACTCCGGACTTCTTCAGCGAGTAGACGAAGAAGGAGTATGAAGTATTAGGCTCAAGCCCGGAGACGGTTGCGGAGTTGCCCGTGGTGAACGCGGTCGGTGTGATGTAGGTGGGACCCGCCCCAAGCACCGCGTATCCCAGCGCGCCCTCCGCCTTGTTCCAGGTGATCGAGGCGCTCGTCGCGGTTGTGCTTCCGATCAGACCAGTTGGCGGTGCTGGCGGGTTTTTACCGTTTACGAGTGGCCCAAAGATGAAGTCCCTCACGAAGTAGTAGCCTATGAAGGAACCCCACCCGGTCGTGTCGTCGTAGCCCGGGCCTGCGCTGAAACCTGGCAGGTGGAAGATCGGCTTGCTGCCGTTGGTACCATCCTTGACGTCGTTCTCATCGAAGTAAGGGACATTCCCACCCTTGGAGAACTTGTAGAGCTGGGGGTTCAAGAAACCGACCGGCCCCAGTCCCGCGCCCTTCTTCGCCGCGTCGAGCACGCTGTAGAAGCCCTCCCATATGGGAGAGGAGACGCTGGTTCCGCCCAAGGTCCTCCAGCCGCCGTTCATCGCGGAGTAGACTGCCACACCGGTTTCCGGGTTCGCGACCGCGGCGACATCCGGGACGTTGCGGTACGTCTTGGAAGCCCCGTTCGGACGTCCGACGAACTGCTGGTAGGTTGGTATCGGCCAGTACGTGCTGATCCCGCCGCCGGTAGCGCCGTGATAGGAGTTCAGCAGGTTCCACGTCTCCTCGCTCTCGTATAGCGCGGCGTTGTTCGTGAACAATGTCGTTCCACCGACGGCGGTCAGGTAGGGTTGGGTCGACGGATCCGAGACGTTGTAGCCGACGCCGGCGCGTCCATAGGCGCCGTCGTCACCTGTGCTAGCGAAAACCTGTTGTCCTTGCGCCGCCAGCTGTAGGAAGAGCGGGCCTTCCGCCGCGATCTGTGCGCTGCCCTGGATCGCCTCGTCGGTGCCGTAGGAGATGCTGATCGTTTGCGCCGTGTCGTCGTTGGCCATGGCCGTGAGTGCATCGAGCAGCGCCACGCCGAAGCTGTCGTCCCCGTCCTCATAGACGAGCACCTGCTTGGCGGCGGGGTTCATCGCGATCTCCATGTCGATGTCGAGGACTGCCTCGAACTCGACACCTGGGTCATTGACGCCGCCTCCGTAGCCATTGACGAGCCGCGGCGCCACGGGGACGTTCGGCAACTTGTTCTTGGTGAGGTAGGTCGCGACGTCCAAGGGGAAGTAGCCGCCTTGCTCGAACACCGCCAGTGTCTCGCTGGCCCGTTTGGTCGAGTTGACCTGAGCGAGGGCGCGGCATTCGAGCAGATGACTGCTACGCCGGTTAACGCACTTGCGTTTCCCTAGGCGGCCTAAACACGCCTGCTTCCTGCGACAGTTCATGACTGCTGTGCGCCAATCTCGGACGTCAGGCGTCGTTGACGGCGCGCTCCGAACCGGACGTAGACAACGGCCTCGGCTGAACCCGCAGCGGCGTCGAGGTTTGAGTGTGAGACTATCAGTAATCAAACAGGAGCAGAATGTGTCGACGCTGAGCTGCTGGTCCAAGCGCTGACGTGCATGGACTTCTGCGACACGCCATCAAATTGGTTTCAGCAAGAGATCGCGTCCAAAGTTAAGTAGCCGGGTACTTCGGTGCGCCTATAGTGCGAGGCCGCAACAGCAACCCTTGTTTAATCCGCGCCTCTAAATACCATATAGTTGCATCTTAGTATGCAGAAGTTGCCGGTGTATTCCGAGTTTCCGGGCCGCTTCCGCGCGGTTGCCGCCCGTCGCGATTAAGGCCCGCTTGATCATCTCCTCCTCTAGCCGGCGCAGCGCTCCAGGCAACGAGCCATCCTGGCCGTCGGAGGGTGGTTCCGCACCCGCTTGGCCGAGGAAGTCGAAGTCGCTGGCATGCAGCACGGCATGGGCGCTCATCGCGGCCGCGCGTTGCATCACGTTGCGCAGCTCCCTGACATTGCCCGGCCAGCCATGCGCCACCAGGCGCGCCGCAGCCGGTGCAGAGAGCCGCCTCGGCGGCCCGCCCGCGGCAGCGAGTGCGAGGAAGTGCTCGGCTAGCGGTACCGTGTCGGCGAGCCGTTCACGCAGCGGCGGCAGGCGCAGCGGCACCACGCCCAACCGGTAGAACAGGTCCTCTCGGAATCGGCCCTCCCGCACGGCGGCGGCGAGGTCGCGGTGCGTGGCGGCCACGATGCGCACGTCGATCGGCACTGCCCTGCCGCCCACCGGCACCACCTCGCGCTCCTGGATCACGCGCAGCATCTTAGCCTGCATTCCGAGGTCCATGTCGCCGATCTCGTCGAGGAACACCGTGCCGCCCTGGGCGTCCCGAAAAGATCCCGAACGGTCCCCCATCGCGCCGGTGAAGGCGCCGCGCACGTGGCCGAATAGTTCGCTCTCCAGCAGCTCGGTTGGAATCGCCGCACAGTTTATGGCGACGAACGGCTTCTTCGCCCGCCTGCCGTAGTGGTGCAGCGCGCGGGCGACCACCTCCTTGCCCGTCCCGGTCTCGCCGGTGATCAGCACGGTAACGTCGGAATCGGCGAGCTTGCCGATCGCCTTCTGCACCTCGCGCAGTGCAGCGCTGTCGCCCACCATCGCACCCTCCTGCCCGGCGGCGGCGTATGCCGTGTTCGCGCCGGCCGCGGCCGGCAGCAAGCGGCCGAGAAGCCCAGCCAGTTCGGCCCGTCCGACCGGTTTGGCGATGTGATCCACCGCGCCCAGCCGCATCGCCTCGATCGTGTTCTCCGCCGTGGGTACCGCCGTCAGGATGGCGACCGGCGGCGATGCCGGGCGGGCCCGGATGCGCCGTAGCACGTCCATGCCGCCCAGCCCTGGCATGCGCAGATCCAGCAACACAGCGGCCACGTCCACCTCGTCGAGCAAGGCCAGCGCTGCGGTGCCGTCCGCGGCCGCCACCGGCGCGTGGCCGAGGTCGCCGAGCGTGTCGCAAATGTCCGCGCGAAGCGCGGCATCGTCATCGACGATCAGAATGACGGCCATGGCAGCTCCAACACGAACGCGGCGCCGGGCCCGCCCGACAAGCTGCCCAGCGTCAGGCGGCCGCCATGCACCTCGGCGCATTCGCGCGCGATCGCAAGGCCCAGCCCCGTGCCCTCCGGCCGGCCGGTGACGAACGGCTCGAACAGGGTCTCACGCAGCTCGGCCGCGACACCCGGTCCGTTGTCGCGCACGACCATGCGAAGCGCGCCGCCGCTGCGGCCTGCACAGAGCGTCACCTCGGCGCCGGCGCCGGCGCATTGTATGGCGTTACCGATCAGGTTGCCGAGCACGCGCGCCACCAGCACCCGGTCGAACCGCGCCTCGGCCACGTCGGTGCGCGTGGTGAGCGTGATCCCTGCCCGGTTGGCGGCGTCGCGGTGTTCGCCGGCGAGCCCGGCCAGGAACGCGGCCACGGCCACGTCGCTCGGCATCGTCTGGCGCGGTTGCGTGAACGCCAGCAGGTCCGCCACCAGCCCGTCAAGCCGCGCAATCTGGCCCAGCATGCCGTGCAGCGCCTGCCGTCGCCGCGCATCGTCGCCGGCAAGCGCGTTCTCCGCCTTCAGTTGCATCGACGCGATCGGGTTCCTGATCTCGTGCGCCACGCCCGCCGCCACGCGGCCCAGCGCGGCCAGGCGCTCGGCGGCGGCAACCCGGCGCGCCAGCGCCTCGCTCTGGCGCTGGCCTTCGGCCAGCCGGTGCCCGGCCTCGTTCAGCGCGTCCACGATCTGGTCCAGTTCACGCTCGCCGGTGCGCGCCAGCGCCGGCATGGTCGGCCCGCCCAGCGACAGCGCCGCCTCGATGCGGCCGACATGGCGCGACCAGAGCAGCAGCAGCCAGCTCAGCCAGCCGGACGTGCCCAGCACCACGAACAGCAGCAACGCCAGGCCGAGGCGGAGCCGGTCCAGCCCTAGGCTGATCGGCACCGCCTCCCTTACCCACGCGGTCAGGCCGGGCAGCGGCGCCTCCAGCGGGCAGGCCGCCAGCACCGCCGGGCCGCCGGGCGTTCGCAGCCGGCGTGCCACGTCGCGCTCGTCCTCCTCCGCGTCATGGCTGGCAGCGGCGATCGCGGCCTGATCGGCGCCGGGCAGCGCCTGCCACGCCCCGGCACCGGCGTAGGCCAGCAGACCGCTTTGGGCCGACCAAATGCCGCCCTGCACTTGCGGCGACGGCGACAACGCCAAACCGACGATGGCGGCGAGGCTGCGGCGCAACGCCGGGTCGTCGAGCCCGGCGTCGCTGCCGTCCCAGCCGCGCGTGTAGAACGCATAGCGCCCGCGTATCGCCGCGCACGCGCTGGCGACCTCGACCTGCGCCCTCTGCACCTGCGCGGCGGCGGATTGCCTGTACAACCCGAACAGGATCGTCCCGACACCGATCGAAGCCGCGGCGGTGACGGCCCATAGGATCCATAGCCGGGACCGCAGCGATCGCATGACGGCCTATATCGCCGCCGGCCGCCGGCGGGGCAAGAGACGTGTGTCCGTCTTGAAGCCGGACGCGGTGTCGGCAATCCGGACGCCGCGGCTCACCGCAGGCAAGCCAAAATGTAGCATAAGCAGAGTCTTAAGTCCCTGGCACGCCGCCTGCAAACTAATCCTGCGGGTCGCGAAAGGCCGCGACGCCGACAGGAGACGCACCATGACGACCATGAGCTTCGACGCCGCCCGCGGCGCAAACACGTTCGCCGCCAAACGTTCGCCGCGCCAGTGCTTCGCCGCCCGCCTCGCCGTGCTGCAGGCCTGCCAGGAGCAGGCCCCGCATCTCAGCGCTGTGTTCGGCGTGGTCGGCCGCCTTGTGCTGGCCGCCGCTCCCGCCGGCGCGTTGGCCTGGCTGTTCGTCTTCGCCTGAACGCAGCATCCTCCCGAGCCAAGAAACCCCGTGCCATGGGCATCTTCTCCTTCCTTGCGGACGTCGTGCACTCCAGCCGCAACGCCCTGCTCGTCAGCGCCCAGGGCTCGGAGATCATCCGTCTCACCAATCCGGACGACAGGGGACAGGCTAGGGTGGTGCGTATCGATCCGAACCCGAACTGGCCGAAGAGAGTGAGCAATCCTCATTCTGGAACGACAAAAACGTCGCTTTCTGCGCCTGCATCCATGCAACGGATGCGCGAAAATAGTTTGAGCAGCGCAGGGAGCAAGGCTTTCCATTCCTAAAAGAGGAGCGTTTCCGCGACGGCTCCGCACGGCGCAAGCGGACACGTCTTCCCACGCCGGCGGCCATGTATGCCGTAAAAAGCACAGGTGATCCCAGGCCTTTCAATCGAGGACAAAATGCAGACATCGCGATTTCTCCAAACACTCCTGAGCCTGACGCTGCTCGGCGGCGGCGTGGCGGCGGCGCAGAGCGCTTCCACCTACGACCCCGCGCAACTGCCGGCCTTTCACGGACGGGTCGCGCAGTACGACCTGTCCTCGCGCGGCGGGGTGGACGGCATCATCCTTGATGACGGCACCGAGGTGCACACGCCGCGCCACCTCGACGACGAGCTCGTGGCCGCCGTCAAGCCTGGCGACGCCGTCACGATCCACGGCCTGAAAGCGCGCGAGCTGAAGCTGATCCAGGCGATGTCGATCACCAACGATGCAAGCGCGGCCACCGTCGCCGATACCGACGATGATGACGAACACGGACACCGTCATGACGGGCGCGGGCGGGGGCGCGACGACGGTGATGACCAGTCCACGCAGGCGGTGTTGCACGGCCTGATCGGATTGCAGCTGCACGACACGGCGGGAAACCTCGACGGCGTGGTGCTGGAAGACCACACGGTCGTCCACCTCGCAACCGCCGACGCGGAGAAGTCGGCCGCGGCACTGGCGCCTGGCCAGATGCTATTCGTCCGCGGCGACGCGCAGGCCGGCGCCACGGGCAAGATGATCCGGGCGGACGCCATCGGGCCGTCGGCGGACCGGATGACGGTGTTCGCTACGCCCCGCCACGGACGGCACTACCGATGAGTCACCCCTCGGCAAGTCGGTGCCGGCTGCGCCGACAACCAGGAAGGAGGTCGCGATGCCCAGCCGCATTTGGCACTCGGCGGTGATCGGCGCCGTGCTGTCCGTCGCGTCCGAGCAGGCGGCGCCCGCGCAGGCCGCCTCGCCGTACGATCTACGGCAACTGCCCGTCTTCCACGGCAAAGTTGCGCAATATGACCTGGACCGGAGCGGCCGTGTCGATGGCCTGATACTCGAAGGCGGAACCGAAGTGCACACGGCGTCGCACCTCGCGGCCCAGCTCGTGGCTGTCGTCAAGCCGGGCGACGCCGTGACGATCTACGGCATCAGGGCACGCGTGATCGACCTCGTGCAAGCGATGTCCGTGTCGAACGACGCGAGTGCCGCTGCCGTCGTCGATGCCGGCATCGATTCCGATGCCGCCTGGGACGGTGACGACGGAAGTGCCGGCAAAATCCAGGCGGACGCGCAAGGCACGATCACGTCGCAGCTTCACGATGCGGGCGGCAACCTCGATGGCGTGCTGCTCGCCGACCGCACGGTCGTGCACTTGCCGCCACGCGCCGCAGCGCGCCTGGCGGCCCAGCTCGCGCCGGGGCAGAAGCTATTCGCGCGCGGCATCGGCCGGACCAGCCTGCTCGGGCGGGTGGTTGACGCGCGCGAGGTGGGACCCTCGCGCGACCGGACCGCGCCGTTGCGGGGCGGCCTGTAGGTGCGCGCCGCCAACGTCCCGGCGCTGGGCATGCGCTACTGGGTGGCGATTTCGCTGGCCAGCGTTTTCGGCTGCAATTGCGGCGACTTCGTCGCCAACCGGCTCGGCCTGGGCGACTGGCGCGGCCTGGTGCCACTCGGCTGCCTGTTCGCCGGTCTGCTGATAGCCGAGCGCCGCGTCGCGCGCACAAGTGAGGCCTGGTACTGGACCGCCATCATCCTGCTGCGCACGGCGGCGACCAACATTGCGGACCTCCTGACGCAGGACTTCGCCCTTGCCTACCCATGGGTGCTGACAGGGCTGGAATCGGTGCTGATCCTGACCGTGCTGCCGATTCATCCGCGTGGGCCGGCGATGCCAGGTGCCGTCCAGCCTGCCACCGGCTCCTGGTACTGGCTGTCGATGCTGACGGCGGGCGCGCTCGGCACCGCGCTGGGTGACTGCACTGCCGATGCGTTCAGGCTGGGCACCGGATACGGCACGCTGGCGCTGACGACCGCGCTCCTCATCGTGCTGGCGGCGGGCACGCGCTCGGGCTGGTCCACTAAGCCCAGCTACTGGTGGGCGATCGTCACCGTGCGCGCGGCGGGGACGACGGGCGGCGACTTCCTGGCGTTCCGCCACGGCGTAGCCCTCGGCCTGCCGCTCAGCACCGCGCTCACCGGCGGGGTGTTCGTCACGCTGCTCATCCTCTGGCGCCCCGGCAGCAGGCATCCTGAACCGCCCGCGACCCCGCTCCTGCCCACCAGACCGCACGGATGAACATCATGGCCCGCCTCCGCCAGTGGCACAGCTACCTCGGTTTCCTGATCGCGCCGAGCGTTCTCTTCTTCGCGCTAACCGGCGCGTTGCAGATCTTCGGCCTGCACGAGGCGCACGGCGCCTACAAACCCTTTGCCGTCGTCGAGAAGCTCGGTAGGCTGCACAAGGATCAGGTCTTCGCGCTGAGCGACCGCGAGGCCGCGGCGGCGCCGGAACAGCCTCGGGCGGCAGCGACGCCGGCGGCAGACCAGGACGACGCGCCGGGCTGGCGCACGCTCGTGCTCAAGTGGTTCTTCGCCACGGTGGCGGTGGGGCTGGCGCTCTCAACCCTCCTCGGCCTCTGGATCGGCCTGTCGCACTCCCGCCGCAGACGGCTCTCCGCCGGCCTGCTTGCGGCGGGCGTGATCATCCCCATCGCCGTGTTGCTGCTGTGAAACGCCGCGCACCGCTGGTTGCCCGGTCGTGGCGGCCAGGGCGCCCGGGGCGCCTGATATTGGCCGCTCTCCTGTGCCTCGATTGTTGTGCGCTGGGGCCTGACTTCCATCGCTCCACAACCGCTCTGCCGGCCGCAGACGGGGCGGCCGGATACGGGGCGGGCGGCGGTGCGGGCGAAGGCGCGCAACACCTGCACTCCGGCGGCGACGTGCCCGGCGCCTGGTGGGAGGCGTTCGGCTCGCCCGAACTGACGGCGCTGGTTAACCAGGCGCTGCGCAGCAACCCGACGACGGAGGCAGCCGCCCATGCGCTCGGCCAGGCGCGCGAGCTGGCCCTGGCGCAGGCCGGCACGCTGTTTCCCACGCTGAGCGGCGCAGCCGGGCGCGCGCGCGAGGAACTGCCGCAATCCTACCAGCAGGCCGGGCTGCCGGCCGAACTGTTCAGCCAGTACAATGCCCAGCTCAACCTGTCCTACACGCTCGACGTCTGGGGTGGCCTCCGCCGCGCCGTCGAGCAGCAGGGCGCAGCGGCGGACTACCAGCGCTTCCAGCTCGAGGCCAATAACCTCAGCCTCAGCGCCGGCATGGTGCTGGGCGTCATCCAAGCGGCGTCCCTGCAGGACCAGATCGAAGCGCAGACGCGGCTGATCGGGTTTGAGGAAAAGCAGCTCGAAACGGTGCGCCGCCAGTTCGCGCTGGGCGCCGCCAACGGCACCGACCTGGCTACCCAGACGGCACAGGTGGCCCAGGCGCATACAGTGCTGCTGCCGCTGACGACGCAGCTCAACCAGGCGCACGATCAAATAGCCGCCCTGCTCGGGCGCGCGCCGGGCGATGTCGCCATCCCGCGCTTCGGCCTTTCCATGCTCACGCTGCCACCGGACGTGCCGCTGAGCCTGCCCGCCGCCCTGCTCGTGCAGCGGCCCGACATTCGCGCGGCGGAAGCGACGCTGCACCTCCAGACCGCCGCGTTGGGCGTCGCCATCGCCCAGCGCCTGCCGAACGTGACGCTGAGCGCCGCCGTCGGCACGTCGGCCGGAGACCTGCACCAACTGTTCAGCCCGACGACGGGGCTGTGGTCGCTGGTGACGCAGGCGGTGCAACCGATCTTCGACGCTGGCCAGCTGCTGCACAGGCAGCGCGCGCAAGCCGAAGCCGTGCGGCAGGCCGCCGCGCTGTGGCGCGACACCACCGTGCACGCGTTCCAGAACGTGGCAGACATCCTCGCCGCCCTCCGGAACGACGCAATGGACCTGCGTTACGCGCAGCAGGCCGAGCAGGCGGCGCGGCAAGGCCTCTCGCTGGCCAGCCTGCAATTCAGTCTCGGCGGCGTCTCCTATCTGACCGTGCTCAACGCCGAGCAGGTCGCGCAAGGCGCCATCCTCACGTTGATCCACGCCCGCGCCGCGCGCCTCAGCGACACCGCCCTGCTGTTCCAGGCGCTCGGCGGCGGCTGGTGGAACCGCCGCGACCTGCCGCGCCCGCCGTCGGGCCTGCGGAGCGCGGCACTGCCATGACCACGATCATTGAGGACCCCACCATGACCCGGACACGCGGCCTGCTCCTCCTGACATGCGCGGGCGGCCTTGCCGCTGCGGCCGCCCTGCTGGTGCTGCGCTCCGGGACGTCGCTGGCCAAGGCCCAGGCGCCGGCCGCCGAAAAGGCGCAGACGGTCTCCGACCTGGCGGTGGCGCAGGAGCCCTGGCACACGCGGCTGAAGGCCTACGGGCAGGTCCGCGCCGTGCAAGGTGCCGACCTGTCCTCACAGGTGTCCGGCATCGTCGAGGAGATCGGCTTCCAGTCCGGCGACACCGTGCGCGCCGGGACCGTGCTGCTGCGGCTGCGCCCCTACGACGATCCCGCCAAGCTGGCCCAGCTGCAGGCAGAAGTCGGCCTGTATGCCGCCACGCTGGCGCGCGACCAGAAACAGTTCGGCGCGCAGGCCATCAGCCGTGCCACGCTGGACCTGGACACCGCCAACCTGCGCAGCTTCCAGGCGCAGGTCTCCGCCCAAATGCAGGCGATCGACGAGAAGATCGTGCGCGCGCCATTCGACGGCAGGCTGGGGCTGCGGCAGGTCGATCTGGGCCAGTACATCGGTGCCGGCACGCCCGTGGTGAACCTGCAGGCGCTCGATCCGGTCTATGTCGATTTCAACGTGGCGCAGCAGCAGCTCGGCCGCATCGTGCCCGGGCAACTCGTCAGCATCAGCGTGGATGCCTGGCCCGGCCGCATCTTCCAGGGCCGTGTGGCGGCCATCGACAACCGTGTGGAGGCGCAGAGCCGCATGGCGTCGGTGCGCGCGAGCCTGGACAACAAAACCCACGCGCTGCTGCCCGGCATGTTTGCGGTCGTCTCGCTAGAGGTGGGCGGCGCGCGCCAGATGCTGAGCGTGCCGCAGGCGGCCATCAGCTTCAACCCTTACGGCAACTTCGTCTTCGTCGTGCAGCAGCAGGCAGGATCGGGCGCGCTGACCGCCACGTCGCGCGTGGTGGAGCTTGGCGAGAAGCGGGGCGACCGCGTGGTGGTGGTGGCCGGCCTCCGGCCTGGCGAGCGCGTGGTGACGGCAGGGCAGTTGAAGCTGCACGACGGAGCGGCGGTGCGCATCGACAACAGCGTGCAGCCGGAAAACAGCCTCTCGCCCGATCCGGTCGATGAGTGATCGCAAGGTGTGAAGGAACGCCTTCGTCCGCAACGAGACCACACGCTTCCGCTTGGGTGGTTGCGGACGCTGAACCGGCACGTCCCCGGCAACGCGCACCCGGCGGAGACAGAAGTTTTCTGGTCCTTCGTTCAAAGAAGGACTGCTTGCCTTCGAGACCCGAGGGCCGACCCTGATCGCGAGCACACACCATGCGCCTGACTGACATCTTCATTCAACGTCCCGTGCTGTCCTGCGTCGTGTCCATCCTGGTGCTGGTGTTCGGCCTGCGTGCCGGGCGGTTCCTGCCGGTCGAGCAGTTCCCTCACACGATCAGCGGCGAGGTTGAGATCGAAACCGCGTATTACGGCGCGGACCCGGCCACCGTCGCCGGCTTCGTCACCACGCCGCTGGAAGGCAAGATCAGCCAGGCGGAGGGCATCGACTACGTGACGTCGAGTTCGACCAGCGGGTTGTCCGACATCACCGTGCACCTCAAGCTGAACTACGATCCTCCGCGAGCGCTCGCCGAGATACAATCCTACGTCACGGCTGCGTCCGCACAGTTCCCGCCCGGCGTGCAGCTTCCCTCCATCACCCTTCAGGCTGCCGGCGAGCCCATCCTGTCGCTGACGCTCTACAGCGATGCGGTGAGCGCGCCACAGGTGGGCGATTACGTGCAGCGCATCGTGGTCCCCAGATTGCAGGCCGTGCCCGGCGTGCAGACGGTGCGCTTCTCGCCGCGCTTCAACATGGTCATGCGCGTGTGGACGGACCCGGACCGGCTGGCGACCTTCGGCCTGACGCCAGGCGACGTGTGGGCCGCGCTGTCGAACAACAACCTGATCACCGCGGTCGGCAATACGCTGGGCGCGTCCACCATGGTCAACCTGGACGTCAACTCCAGCCTGCACACGGTGGCAGAGTTCGAGTCGCTGGTCGTCCGGCAGGCTGGCGCACGCATCGTCCGCCTGGGCGACGTGGCGCGCGTGGCCTTCGGGTCGGACCCGGATGACGAGCACGACATCAACAACGGACACACAAGCATCCACCTCAGCGTCCGGCCGAACCCGGCGGCCGACACGCTCGCCGTGGCCCACGCGCTTGAACAGCAGGTGACCGACCTGCGCCGCCAGCTGCCGGCGACGTTCCACGTCGTCATCGTCGATAATGCCGCCGACTTCATCCGCGCTTCGATCCGCGAGGTGCTCGTGACCTTGGCGGAGTCGCTGGCCATCGTGGCCGGCGTCGTCTTCGCCTTTCTCGGCTCGCCGCGTTCGGTGTTGATACCGCTCGTCACCATCCCGCTCTCGCTGATCGGCACGCTCGCGGCGATGGCGGCCCTGGGGTTCTCGATCAACCTGCTGACGCTGCTTGCCCTGGTGTTGGCGATCGGCCTGGTCGTGGACGACGCGATCATCGTCGTGGAGAACGTCAACCGGCACCTTGCAGGCGGGTACGGGCCGCTGCAGGCGGCCTCGCTTGCCGCGTACGAGCTCGCCCAGCCGATCCTTGCCATGACGGTCGTGCTGATAGCCGCATTCGCGCCGCTGGGCCTGCAAGGTGGCCTGACCGGCGCCCTGTTCGTCCAGTTTGCCTTTACGCTGGCGGGTGCGGTGATGATCTCCGCCCTGCTGGCGCTCACCCTCTCGCCGATGATGAGTTCACGCCTGCTGCACGCCCGCCTGGCCGGCCAGGCGGGCGGGTTTTTCGACCGGGTGGAGAGGCTGAGCGAACGGCTGGTCGAATGGACGCAGCGCGCCTATCTCGCGGGCCTGCGGCGCACGTTGCGCCTGCAGGGAACGGTGCTCGCCGCCGCACTGGTGATGCTCGGCAGCACGTGGTTCTTCACCACGCACGCGCGCCACGAACTCTCTCCGAAGGAGGACACGGGATCTTTGGAGATTTCGGGCAGCGGCGCCCCGAACAGCACCGCCGACGCGCTGGCGCGCTACGAACCCGCGATCAGCGCGATCTACGACGCCGTTCCGGAAGCCAGGCACTACTACCACGTCGATGAGGCGCCGAACGTCGAAGGCGGCCTCGACCTGGTTGATTGGGGCAAGCGGTCGCGCAGCGTGTTCACCATCGGCGACGAGGTTGAAGACAAGCTCTCGCGCGTTGCAGGATTGGACATGGCCGCCTACGTACCGCCCTACCTGCCCGGCGCGGACGGCCTGCCGATCGGTTTCGTCCTGCAAAGCGCAGGCAGCTTCCAGCAGCTCGGCGCCGTGTCCGATGCGTTCCTGGCCCGGGTACGGGCGAGCGGGCTGTTCGTCTACGCGGAGAAAGACCTCAAGATCGACCAGCCGCAATCCACCATCGTTATCGACCGCGCCAAGCTGTCGCTGACCGGGCTCACGCTGAGCGACGTCGGCACGTCGTTGAACGCCATGCTCGGCGGCAGCTACACCGGCTACTTCTCCACCGACCAGCGGTCCTACAAGCTGGAGCCGCTGGCGATGCGCCGGTTCCGGCTCAACACGGACCAAGTGCTGGATTATCCGATCAAGTCCATCGGCGGCGTCGTGGTCACGTTGCGCTCAGTGGCCCACGTGGCCGACAGCGTGGTGCCTGAATCGATCGCGCATTTCCAGCAGCTCAGCGCCACCACGATCAGCGCGCTGCCCGCGCCGGGCGTAACGCAAGGCCAGGCCTACGACTACCTGCACGACCTCGCCGCGCAGATGCTGCCGGCGGGCTACGGCACCGACACGGTGGGCTCGCTGCGTCAATTCGTTCGCGAGACAGGCGGGTTCGCGGAGACCTTCGCCCTGGCCGCCGTCGTCACCTACCTCGCTCTGGCCGCGTTGTTCGAGAGCTTCCGCGACCCGCTGATCATCCTGGTCTCCGTGCCGCTGTCGCTGGCCGGCGCACTGCTGTTCGTCTGGCTCGGCGTGGGCGGCGCCAGCCTCAACCTGTTTACCGAGGTGGGGCTGGTCACGCTGATGGGCCTCATCAGCAAACACGGCATCCTGATCGTGCAGGTGGCCAAGGAGGGCCAGGCTTCGGGCCTGCCCAAGCTGGACGCGATCCTGCGCGCCTGCAGCCTGCGCCTTCGGCCAATCCTGATGACGACGGCGGCGATGGTGCTGGGCGTGCTGCCGCTCGTCCTGGCGACGGGTGCCGGTGCGGCGTCGCGCTTCGTCATGGGGCTCGTGATCGCCGCTGGCCTGTCGATCGGCACCCTGTTCACGCTGTTCGTATTGCCTGCCGTGTACATGCTGCTCGCCTCTGAACGCATTGCGGTGCAGGTGCCTTTGGAGAGGGTGTCTGCTTTGGCGAGTTTAGGCTGACCAGGATCGCGTCGCCCGAAACACTTTGTTCTGCGGTTGAACGTTCTTCGCCAGCTCCAAGACAATTCGATCAAGGTTGCGGTGATCGGCTAGAGTCGCAAGCATCCGCGCCAAGCGCCTGCATCGGCGGTTCGTCACTGCAGAACAGCCAGTGCGCGAGCGGCGGCACGGCAACACCATCGGTCGGCGCCACGCTCGGCAAGCCGGTCATCGAGAGGAGCGCGTTGACAGGTCCCCACGTGATGAAGTCTCCGGTGATCAAACTGCGCCCGGCATGTCTCCCGCGCCCGGCTTCCCGCATATCGACACGAGGCAACGGTCATCCCCAAGGCGATCTACGAGACCGCGGTGCAGGACCCGAACTTCGATTACCCGACGCGCTTCCCACTGCGCGGCGTGATGTCCTTCAAGTCCGCGCGCCCTGATCCGGTTGGGAACGGCGGACCCGCCGCTTCTCGGGTCAATGTCCCAAGGACGCGATTGGGCGCTTTGCGCGGCTGGAAGTCTGGTGTTTGGGCGCCCGGTTCGCAGCACGATCCGGTCTCCCGAACGGATCTTACTGCGGAAGGCGGGCGTGACCCGGTCAGGCGGTGGTCAGGCCCGCCGAGATCATCAGGCGGCGCACGGCCGGGTCCACCAGCATCCGCTCGTGACGAGTAAGGACGGCGAGATGCGTGCGCAACCAATCCTTCAACGGTGCCACGGCCGAGCTCAGGCACCTCCGGATTGGAAGCTGCCCACTTTGCCCCTGAGCTCATTGACGCCACCCTCCTCCAATCGTCGCGGCCCGCAAGAGCAGTCGCCGACTCCGCTGGAGTGCACCGCACGACGAGTGCCCGAATTAACGCTTGCGGGGCGATGGGTCTCATCAAGTAGCTTGACTGCGGTCAATGACCGCGAACGGCTTCGTGTGCCTTCGACCATCAATGACGAATGTCGCCTTGTGCATCCTCCGTGGCTCGATGCCCTTCGTTCTGAGGACTGCATCGATCTTCGCGCCGAAAGCGAGTTGGTCGGCCCCATCTTCGGGGATCGGCACGTGCGACCGCCTCAACGGCGTGCTGCTTGCCCTAGCCGGTCCAACGATATCGGCTTTCATGGCCTCGATGAAGTCCTCGGGTATGTCGTCCACGGAGCCGCTGAATTCGACGTGGTCCTCATCCGGGAACGCCACGCGGATCACCTCCAGGCACCCGCCGTGGTCGGGAACCCAGGCCGCATCCAGCCACGCAATGCTTTCGAACGGATCCAACGGGTAGTAGCGCTGCCACATGGCGGGCGCGACGGACTCGATGCAGTTCGTGTGCGACAATCCGCGGCCCGGATTGACGTGACCGAGCGCGAACAGGATGCGGTCACCCTCGCGCCGGTGCGTGACGTGGCATAGTCCAATCGCGCCCCAAGGAGCTACGAAGCGGACAGGCATTGATCGGTCGACCGCGAGCTTCGGCATCGGACTGCTCCTGTTTGCGGGCCCGAATCGCAGCGGCCCGCCTCGCTGCATAACATGGTCGGCGTTAAATTCGCGACGCTGCAGACTGCATCGTTTGTCGATGCGTCGGCGCATCGCAGGCCGAACCGCTTGGGCCATCGTCTCAGGAGACCCGCCTTGGCGCCGTCCCGCGAGGTTTCCTGGGCTTCTTCATCGGGAGGACGGTGAGCTCGTCCAGTCCCGCCATTAAATCCGCGCTTCGGACACCCATGGCCCTCGCCAAGCGCAGCACGATCACAACGGTCGGATTGACCGTCCCGGCTTCCAATCCGCTGAGATATTGCTGGCTCACTTCGGAGAGCTCCTCCAGCCGCTCCTGGGTGAGACCCTTCTCGCGTCGGATTCGCGCGAGATTCAGGCCTACCAATGCTCCGGGCGTCATACCCCATCATCGGGCTTTACAGCGCCGAGGCTTACCAACTATATAGGTAAAATCATGTCGCGTCCAGAACGCGTCGCTTCGTGACCCGACAGGCGGCCGATCGGGGCTGGCACCAGGCTTGCTGATGGGGTTTTCCAATGACCGATCCGGGGGAGCACGTGCCCAGGTCACGCCGTCGGTTCATCGTGCGTGATCCGACGGCGGCGGCCGTCGCCGCGTTGGGGAGCGTACTGACAGGGTCGTTCACCGTTCCGGACGACCCGGACGGTGCACTCGTAGCGGCATGTCGCCGATACGTGCAGCTTGAACAGCGCAGGGCGGAGCTGGCTCGGAAGATCGGACCCGGCCTCAACGAGGGCGAGGTCGACCGGCAATCGAACGCTGCGTTTCGTTCGACCAGGGCAGTCTTGAGACGGATCGTGGAAACGCCCGCGACCAGCCTGGCGGGACATCGGGCGCGCGCCGCGGCCTTCCTAGCGTGGGACGACGGCGACCTGATGGGGAGGTCCGACGACCGAAGCTTTTCGGAGGACCGCATGCTGGCCGCCCTGGTCTTCGACCTCGTGAACAGTCCACGCAACGAGACATAGGATCACAGTAGTCATCAGGTTCGTGGCAGCCGGGGAGGTGGCCCAGGACCGGGACGCGAGCCCGTCGTCGCAGAACGGAACCGACCGTGGCGAGGTGCACATTGTCGTCCTCGCCAGGGATGGCCGTTCAATCCGGCGGCCTCACCGAGCGGAGAATGGCAGCGAGTTCATCGGGCGCGGTCAGCATCGCGTCGTGGCCTGTTCTGATCTCGTAGTAGTCCCAGTCTGGCGATGCCTTCGCGTTAGCGGCGAAGCTGTCGAACAGAGCCATCGGATCGAGCGTCGAGCGAACGAACGTGCGGCGCGCCACGGGCGGGTTTTGAAGGCGAATTTTTTCGAAAAAACTCGCCATCGGGTGCTTCACCAGCTTCGCGCTGAAGCGTTCTTGCGCGTCGGCGTCCGCGAACGGCCCGAACTTAGACATCGGGAAGAAATTGCCGACCTGCCAATCGCCATTCGCCGCCGCCAGGCTCGCTTGCGTCAGAGCCGGGCCCGCGTAGTCCGCAGCCGACATGCCGTCCGCCGGCACCGTGGCGTCGGTATAGACGATGTGGGCGACGCGGCCGCTCAGCTTGTCAGCAGCGCCGGTGACCACCATGCCTGAGTAGCTGTGCCCGACCAGCACCACGTCATGCAAGTTCTCGCCCTCGATCACCTTAACGACGTCGCCGATATGCGTTGACAGGTTGGTTTGGGGCGTTGCGAGCTCGGTCTTCGCGCCTTGCCCAGTCAGATCGACAGCATGGACAGCATGTCCCTCGGCCTCAAGCACGCGTTGAACCCTTTCCCATGCCCAAGCGCCATGGAACGCGCCAGCCACCATTACGAACGTTGTCATGCTCGGGGTCCACGGTCTCCGCGATCCGGCTTCCCGGCGGCTGGTGCGCACGTTTCGCAAGACGGGCGACCCCCGCTGAGCGTCTCCACGAGACCGATCGTCCAGCACATCGGGCAACCACGAAGGAGCACCAGCGCCGAGCCTCCCAGAAGAACGATGGCAGGCATCGAAATCCAGGCGGGTGCAATCGCGGGTAAAGCTGCGGCTGTCGTAATCGCCAGCACGGCAGCAAGGCCCCGCACGAGGTGTTCCACAAGCGTACGGCTGGCGAACATGGAGGTCTCCTTGGTCATTTGAGGATGTACTCTCGGACGAGCTGCCGGGCCCGGTGCAGCCGCGCCTTCACCGTGGGCCGGGTGACGGACAGTTGCTGCGCTATCTCATCGACTGTGAGCTCGTTGACGTCGCGCAGGACGATCACGTCACGGTAATGCTGCGGCAGTGACTCGATGGCGGACACCAGGTCCATCCGCATCGACGCGTCGTCTGTGACGGCAAGGACATGGTCTTCGAGTTCATCGATGGCGGTCCGCACTCCGAGCAGCCGGCGCCCGAGCCGGAGGCAGACCCTGTCGACGACCCTGAACAGCCAGTATGAAAAGGACTCAACCGCTCGCAGTGACCCGATCCTGCGGTAAAGCAGGATGAGGGTTTCCTGCAGCGCGTCGTCGATGTCGCTCGCGTTGCGGCAGTTGCGCCGTGCATAGCGGCGGATGTCCGGCTGTGCCACCTGTAGGAGACGGGTGAGTGCCTGCGGATCGCCCGACTGCGCCGCGGTCAGCAGCACGGCCGAAACCGGTCCCGTGGGCCGCGTGGTCATCGCGCATCGAGGCGTCGCCTGCCCGAGATCGCGCACATGGGGCAGAATGCCACAGCGCCCGTTGCGAGCAGAACGACGCCCACGCAAGCGAGGCCATACCCAGTCCAGCTAGTTGGGAACATGAGGAGCCCGATCGCGACGAGCGCGGCGCCACAGCAAATCCGTAGCGCCCGTTCCCAACTGGGCAAATTCTTCGGCATACTCGTCCACTCCGTAGGTTGGCTTGCTTGATAGAGCCTCCCGCACGCTCATCGGATTCGCGGCCTTATGATGTTTTTCATCAGGCTGCCGGGAAATGGCAGCCCCGCCGCCGGCGCGCCGCAACCGCATGGACTGCGCGTGCGAGCCAGACGCGCGCCGGACGAGGCGGAACCGTTCAATGGCACACCGGCCATTCTCTATTTGGACGATGGCACGGTCGAGAAGCCAGCCGTCCTTATGACTAAAGCGGGCGTGGTCGGTCCTCGGGGCCATGCACGAGTCCGCGCGGAGTGCGATCGAGTTAGCGTGCACGCACCTGCACGCACGTCGCGGATGATGACGCCCTCTCTATCCTCCGCTCGGGAGCCGCAAGCCTCCAAGCACCCACGCTCCCCATGAACCCGCACGGGACGCTCCTCCCGATAAGGCTATGACGACTGGCCTGAGGGTCTATTGGCTGCCGCAAGCTTTCGACCAAGCCTTCCATCTTTCGGCGAGCGAGGCGCGTATCGATGGCGTGGCCCTTGGGTCTTCCGTCATCCAAACTAGATGCAGGCGCGCCCTCGTCGGCATGTAGGCTCGTTGATCAGCAGCTCAGCAGCGAGGCTCGGCAGGACAGTGGATGCGTTCTCGCAACCCGCCTCGATTCACTGGCGAGGAGAACATCTGCAAGTCTGCAAGGAGTGCCTGGTGCCCTCATTGCAACCACGAGAATTCCCTTTCCACGAACTCGGCAAACGTCGTTGGCCGCCGGCCAAGCAGCCAAGTGAGAACGTTCGAGTTACCGATAAAATCGCAACGACTGTAACGGGCGCTTATCATGCGCGCCACTCCCACTTCGTATGGGATTTCGCTTATATCTTTGACACCTAGATACTGTTTGACAAAGATGTCGGGGTCGATCCGCTCAGTCATGATTCTACGGCCGAGCACCTCAGAGATGATTTTAGCAAGGTCGTGTGCGGTGTAGCGGCCTGGCCCCACAAGTTCGTAAGTGGCGCCGGCATGACGGGCGCTGTCGATCAGCACGGCCGCGGCCACCTCCGTCACATCACCTAGATCGACCAACGACTGATAGCGATCCAGCGCCCAGGAAAGACGAAAAACGCCGCTCTCGAAGGCGGGCCTCAGCCGCATGGGAAGCATGAAATTGGCTGGCTGCAGAATGGTGAACTCCAGTCCGGAACTAATTAGATACTCCTCGATATCGCGTTTGACCTCGTGTTGCGCGAGGTCGGTGATGATCGCGTGAAGCACCGAACTTAGGACGAAATGCTGCACGCCGGCCTTACATGCCGCATCAATGGCGGCAAGACCCATTTCCCTTTCCTTCGGATTGAGGGTGGGTCCTACGTGATAGACCTTCTCGACCCCCGTCATTGCGCGTCCCAACACCTCTGGATCGGTGATGTCGCCCACGACGATGTCAGTTACGCCAGCCTCGCGGAGAGCCTGTGCTGACGAGTTTGAGCGGACGCAGGCGCGAAGGTCGGCTCCCGCAGCTAGAAGCCTGGGTATCAATAGCTTGCCCTGATTGCCGTTGGCTGCAGTCACCAGAATCACTGATCACATCCTTCGGAGCTTACGCCAGGGCAGTTGCTGTCGATGTCAGTTCTCGACATCCAAGGGAGCGAAGCTGCCGTACGCACCCCTGCAAAAAAGGAGGGGCGGCTGCGAACGTTCGACGTCAAGGGCGCGAACCTCCCCGATCGCTATGACATGGTCGCCTGCCTCGTGGACCGCATGCAGCGCGCAATCGATCCAGGCAACTATATCGTTCAGGATCGGCAGGTCGGAGTCGGACATTCGATAGGACAGGGTCTGGAATTTATCCGTCGCTTTTGCGGACAGAGCCCGGCAGACACCCAATTGCCGATCTGACAGGACGTTCACGCAGAATTCTCCGGCTGCTGCAATTGCCGGCCACGTCGTGGATTTCTGATCGGGCATGAAAGCGACGAGTGGCGGGTCGAGCGAGACGGATGTGAAGGAGCCGACGATCATACCCACCGGATTTCCTCCACTCATGGCGGTTATGGCGCAAACGCCTGTGGGATAGTGTCCCAGCACCCGGCGGAATTCGCCGCTATTGAGGTAGACCACCGAGCTCGTCTCCCTCTACAAGCGCAGGACACTAAGTCACCTGGCGAGTCTGTCAACGTCTGGTTTTGCTTGGTGCCGTGCCATTTCCGACCTCCCTCTAGGGGTAACACCTGCTGACACGTTTACCAGAGCGCAACCCGCTCTCCTTAGGTGCTGTTATGCTGAAAAATGGGCTTGCCGCTCGATGGCCGTGCCTTGCGTAGTGTGAATGTGTCGCCAGAGAGGCCTGTCGGATTTCTTGGCGAAAGACACCATGTCACTGGGTGATTGACGATGCCGTTGGGCGACCTTATCAATTGACGGCAAAGCAAGACAGAACGTGAGGGAAGCATGACTCTCGAGGAACTGAGCGCCCGGACGCAAATCCACGACGTGCTGCTGCGCTATTGTCGCGGCCTCGATCGCGTCGATATGGATCTGGTGCGCGGCGCTTTCCATAAAGACGCATGGATCCAATTCCCTAAGAGCCTGCACGTTGGGACAGCTGACGGATTTTTCGAATTCCTGACCAACGAGATGCCGCGCTTTGTGCGAACCCAGCATTTTCTCGGGAACAGCCTGATAGAGTTCGACGGGCCGGATGTAGCTTACGTCGAGACTTACCTGCATGCCGATCACCAAGGATCTGACAAGCATCATTGGACCGGCAGCTTCGTGAAGCTTTGGGCACGGTATCTCGACCGGTTCGAGCAGCGGGACGGCGTCTGGTTGATCGCCCGCCGGGAGTTGCTCGTTGATTGGATGTACAAATACCCACTCGAGGGCTGGTTCGATGATCATCCCGATGCGGCGGCACGGCGCGACGGTACGGACCCAAGTCAACGCCGTGTTGCGGGCTTCGCTGGGAGACAGGCGGCCGAGTAATTCGCGTGGCACCACACGTGCCTAAGCGATCAGCTTGCCGGTGAAGCGCCTTTCTTTGACACGCATCGTCTCCCTGAACTGATGCGCAACAAAGGGGTAAACAGAGGGGGCTTATTCCTTCGACTGACGAACCATGTCTGACACGATTGTCACCAACCGTTGGCTGGAAAGGTCAACTGACCTCAGGGACTTATCATGTTCGAAGAGGGCGCGTTGTGCCTCGAAGTAACAGTCCATCGCCTTGCGCGCCGTCACTGGGTTTCCGGAACGTATGCCAGCCAGTATGGCAATTCGGTGCGGCTGGAACTCCAATGCTCTAGCCCGCCAAAACCGGATGGTGCGACTCGTTAGGGAGTTGACCTGCACCTCATTGAGTAGGGCAAGGAGAAACGACTCCAGGGAGTGAAGTAGCGGTCTATGTGACGCGGCGGAAACCGCCCGTTGAAATCCAAGAATGCATTCGATGACGTTATCTATGTCCTTCAGCTCCGCGGGGCGCTCGAACGGAACGAGTGACGCGGCAACTGAATCGATGTCCTCTTCAGTCGCGTTCAAGGCTGCGGCCTCGATGGAGTAGCGACCCAAGACCTGCCTTACCTCGAGCACTTCCATAATGCCGACGTTCTGAAGTTGCAGGAGCGTCTGGAGAGCCGACGCGAGAGCATAATCACCCTGACTTCGTACGTATGATCCGCTGCCGTGCAAGATCTCCACGAGCCCGAGCGTCTCGAGCGCGCGCATGGCCTCCCGCACTGTCGGCTGGCTCACACCGAAGCGGTCCGACAGCTCCTTTTCGTTGGGCAGACGTTCGCCGTTCGGCAGCCGGCGAGTGACGATGTCCTGGCGAAGTGTCTCGATGATCTCATCGACGATTTTCACGCGCCGGCGTGGCTTGGTCGGCTCGACGTGTGTCAAGGCATTCGCGGCTACTCGGGTCCTCATATCACCTGATCAATCGTTCAAAATTCTGCAAGGGCAGCAGTGGTCGACTCGCTTGAGGGTCTGACGGATTGCCCCGTCTGGGCAAACGCTACGGTGCCGGTATTATCGGCAACTGGACGTAGCTTTGGTGGTCGGGTCCGGTGTATATCACGTTTCGTGCTTGGTCGTGATAGGACGCGTCGTAAGCATGCCGCGTTCCATGATGGAATCCATCGAACGGCTGAATGTCGACACGAATGCGGTGCCCTTTCCGTAGCAGAGCCGTATTGGGAATGATCTCAATCTCGACCGGAACGATCTCCCCGTCCTCGAGTGGCGCGTAGTCGGCCTGCAGGTGCGTGTGCTTGACCGTGTAACCGTTCGAACGCGACGCATCGATCTTCCTATGCGAGACTTTCAGCCAACCCTTTGCAAGTGGAAAGTGCGCTGTGGGCATGCCCATCGTCGAAGCTCCGACATAATTCACCTCCCGGCCTTGCTCGTCATAGATGCGCAAAGCGATGAAAATGTCCATGTCCTTGCTAGTGGATGATACCCATAGCTTGGCCTTGCTGTATCCTGCAAAGACCATGTCTTCGCGGAGGGGCTCACCGATGAAGGACACCCCCGTCTGCCAGGCGAGCATCGCCGTAGCCGCAGTCGGGGGGCCGGTGCGACTTTCAACCGGTATTTCGGCTGAATATCCGGCGCAGTTTGCCTGGTCTGCTTCCATCGACGACAGGCGCAAAAAGTCGCTGCGCCGTCCGTCTCCCGCCCAGTCCGATGGTGCTGCGTCTAGGAACCATTTCACATAGGTGGTCTCCGCGATCGGCCACGCGTTCGCTTCCAAGAGATAGGAGCAACCATCGCCACCACGGATGTCGAGCCTAACGGGCGCCTTCTGCATTATGCCGTTCTCGACACCCTTCAACCAGTGATCGAAGAAGGCCCTATGGTCGGCTACGGCGGCCTGTGAGTAGGACCTGGTGAACCAATCTTCCCAAAAGTCGATCTTCTTCGCAGCCGTCCTTGTGTTTAGATAGGCTTCACTGGCGCCAACGTGATGGAAATGGGCCGGGTGGGTGGTGCAGGCCACTGCCCACAACGGAACAGTCACGCCGCTCATGTCGGGGCTCATCAGAACCTCGGACTTCGGTCCGAAGATCGCCGTCAGGTTGGAATCCTTGAACGGCGCCGCTCGCGCTAATGCCATGAAATCAACGAAGTCCGGTTCGCCGCAAACAGCTGGGAGGACGCCTCCCCTGAACCAGAAGCCGAAGAACTCGTCGTTGAGGATACCGCCCGTGTAGGCCACTTCCTCATACAGATCGACGTCAGTGCCGATCGCGATCATCGCCTTGAGATGCGACGGATGAAGACTGGCCACCGCATGCTGGGTCATCGCGTAGTAGGACATTCCCCATAGGCCTACGTTGCCGTTTGACCACGGCTGCACGCCCGCCCAATCGATCGAGTCGCGGAAGGCCTCAGCCGTGCTGAAGCCCCAAGGTGCAAGCCTGCCAGGACTTCTGCCTGTGCCCGGCCCGTCGACCCGGACGACGGCGTAATCGTGAGGGACCCAGTCGGCGGTGTTCACCGTCTCGTGGTTCTCAAATATGAGGCCGTCGGCATTCCCTTGGAAGTACCGCTCCTCCTCCTCCTCGTGCGCTTCGAAATCGCTTTCACTACAGATGGTATGATGATGGAACGCCCGGCCGTACACTCCGCAATTCATGACCACTGGAAACTGCCCGTCCTTATCGGGCCGGAAGACATCCGCGTAGACGTGGGAGCCGTTCTGCAAGGTGATCTTGACGTTCCGGAACCGCAGGATGCCGAGGATGTGGCGTCGAACCTCATTCCGAGCAGCGGCGGCCGAACAGAGGGGACGAGGGATGCGGTCGGTGAACGCGCCTTCGCGGCTGAGCTCGTCGAGCAGCGCGGCAATGGCTGGATCATTCTGAAAGTCGCTGACGTGGTCCGCCTGCGGCCCGGCGAATGAAACATCCCTCCGGAAGTCAATGGAACGGCCGCGAATGACGTCGTGCACTACAGGCGCGATCCTGATCCCGCCATCCAGGTCGCCGTCGCTGTCCAGACTACAAAGGAAGCGTGCGATGTTGGTGAGTCCAGGGTCGAGCAGCTTTTGGATGTTCCCGTCCACTCGGCTCACCGTTTGCGCCAGGTTGATCCTTGGCGAGCCAACCGCGTGACCGAAGGCGACGCCGCCAACCAGGAAAGCAACTCGTTCGCCCGCCCTGTAATTGAACTCGCCCCGCTCGTTCGTCAGTCCGCGGCAACTTGGCGTCCGGTATTGCAGGCCCTCGATCGGCCCCGCGAAAACACCTGTCAGTAGCATCCGGGTTCCCTCTTGATCTTCTCCCCCTGAACCGACGAGCCAAGGCTACCTTTCCGTGACTTGCGGCGCTGCGGAAGACGAAGAATGTTGTTCGTTGAGGCTTGATCTTGAAGAATGGCAACCCGTCCGCTGCACTCGCCAGCCGCTCGAGGGATAACGTCGCCCATACACCTGCTGTCGAAACGGGTTGAAACAAATTCCTGAGCTGAATTCATATCCGCGGCACCCGGAGGCCCCGCTGGCGAGTCGACCGCCTCTGTCCCCGCCTTCGGTCTGAGGCGAGCCTGATCGTTGGGAATTGACTAGGTGACCAAGTCTTTGTAGTCAAGAGCGCAGCGAGGCCGGGGCCGCTCTGCCATGCCCCTCCCGACGATCACCAATGGCACCGATCTGGCGGCCTATCAATCGACCGCCCGACGCGCACCCGATCTTGGAGCAACAACATGCTAGCTGATGAGCCGGTCTTCGTTCCCGCCGCTCCATATGACCCGGCAAGCGAGGAGGGTGTGTTCAGCCGTTTTGAACCGGGCACACGCATCCTTCCTGCCGGCTTCCAAGTTGAGCCACGCTTTCTGAAGCTGCCAGTGGACATCGTGCTGGAGAAGGACGTCGCTGTCACGCTGCGCGACGGCGTGAAGATCTACGTGGACGTCCTGCGGCCGGCCGGAACCGACAAGGTGCCGGTGATCGTAGCGTGGAGCCCCTATGGCAAGAGCCGGGGAAACGCGCCGCGATACATGGACCTGTTCGCGTTGCTCGGCATGGATCCCGCCACGGTTTCCGGACTGATGAAGTTCGAAGGCCCGGATCCGGCTTTCTGGTGCGCGAACGGCTACGCTATCTGCAACCCCGACCCGCGTGGCTCTTTCGACTCAGAGGGAGATATCCGCGTTTGGAGCCATCAGGAGGGCGAGGACTACCATGACCTGATCGAGTGGCTCGGCGTTCAAGAGTGGTGCAACGGCAAGGTCGGCACGAGCGGGAACTCATATCTGGCTATCTCTCAGTGGTTCGCTGCGGCGGAGCAACCACCGCACCTCGCGGCCATTGCCCCGTGGGAAGGCATGAGCGACATCTACCGGGATCTCGTCATGCGCGGCGGGATTCCTGATTTTCCTTTTCCGCGCATGCTCTCGCAGAGCTTCGTAGGCAAGAACCGCCGTGAGGATCTTATTGCCGAGGCCGAGCGCCACCCGCTGTTCGACGACTTTTGGCGGACGAAGGTTCCAGATTTCGGGAAGATTACGGTGCCCGCGTACGTCGTGGCGAGCTATTCGAACAGCATCCACACTCCTGGCACCTTCCGCGGCTGGCGCAGGATCGCCTCCGAGGAGAAGTGGCTGCGCATCCACAACACGATGGAGTGGCCGGACTATTACGAGGACGAGAACCTCGCCGATCACCTGCGCTTCTTTGATCACTTCCTCAAGGGCGTCGACAATGGCTGGCAGCAGACGCCACCCGTGCGCTACGCGATCCTCGATCTCGATGGCCATGACCGCATCAACCTTCCGGCGGGGACCTTCCCGCCCGAGGACGTGTCAGAAGTCAAGTACTACCTGGACGCCGCGTCCCTCGGGCTGACCGCCGAGACGCCCGCTGCCGCCACCGCGAGTTACGATTCCTTGTCCGAGGAGGGCGTTGCGTCCTTCGTCATTCGAATAGAGCAGCCCACTGAGTTCGTGGGTTACCCGAAGCTGCACATGTGGGTGGAGGCGGACGGTTCCGACGACATGGACCTTTTCGTGTTCCTGCAGAAGCTCAATGCCGCCGGCGAGCAGCTCGAGCAGTTCAACGTTCCGAATCACGGCCCCGCAATGCAGGCGCTGACGCGGCGAGGCGCCGCCATACTGAAATACAAAGGTTCCAATGGTCGCCTGCGTGTTTCCTTGCGCCATCTCGACCCAGCAAGCTCGACGGACACCATACCCGTGCACAGCTTCGACCGCGTCGAGAAGCTTGCACAAGGGGAGATCGTCGTCATTGACATCGACCTGTTCCCGATCGGATTGGCGTTGCACCCGGGCGAGCAACTACGGCTCGTCGTCAGCGGAACCCATCTCCTGGGGGGCGTAATGCCCGGAGCGGATAATGTTCCGTCGAGCAATCACGGCCGGCACATCATCCATACCGGGGGCGCCCATGCGTCCTATCTTCAGCTCCATACGAGACCGGCGGTGCGGTCAGCCTAGGCGCTTACGTATGCCGACGTGGCTCGCGTCCTCAGGCGCTATCAGCAGTCGCGACCTTGATCGCGTCGGGCGCGGCCGGGATGGACACGACGTGCGTCACCGGCGAACCTGATCGTAAATGACAACACGCTTTGCAAACCGCTTTCGCGTGCAACGGATGTGCTGAGGTATCAGCCGACCGCAACGCCAACATCAAGGAAAAATAAGCCACCTACATTGTCGATTTGACTCCTGCAGCTGCACCCAAACTCCCTGTCAAACTTGAACTTCGCGATCGAGTGTTGATAGAGACTGTCCCGTTTGGCCCAGTGATGATTTCGGCAGAGAGCGCGCTCTCTGCCTTACCGCTGGCAAGCCTCTGTGTCGAGCCTGGCTGAAGGGGACGAGGCAGCAGCGCATTACGTCCCGGCGCAAGAAGCAACTTGCGCACCCCACGAGATGAACCCGCGGGCACAACCGTGCCTGAAACAGGATCACCTGGAGGTTGATCCAGATCGAAGGGCTCACCCGTGGGCAATAATTGGGCCAGCTATACGAGAAGCTTGGGCGACTGGGCACATGGCCGCGCCCGTGCCTCCAACGGGCCATTGACAAAAGACACTTGGTGACCTATCGACTTTTTGGCGTAAAACGAGACATGGAAGGGATGATGTGGATTGGCGGCGCGCCTGAGCCGCACCGATTGCGGCGAGCCGTCAACCTTGAAGAATGGGTCTTTCGCCGACTGGCCTCAGGCTAGACTGTCAACGCCCAGCGCCGTCCTGAAAGCGCCGTAAACGTTTTGACGTCCAGCAAACAAAAACTCGGAACAGCCGAGGACTAAAATAAGGGGGATTCGTCTTATGACAAGGATTTGCCAGCCAGCTGGCCGGCCTGATCGGGCCAAAGTCGCGCCGTCCAGGATGGTTGGCTACGTGGTCAGTACTACGATCTTGGCCGGTTTGCCAACGGCGCTAGCCCGCGCGCAAACTCCCACCGCTCAGGAGACGCATGCCGCCGCTGGTGCTGTGAGCCAGGCACCGCCGGCAAAGGCGGCCTCAAACCAACTCGAGCAGATTGTCGTTACTGCTCAGCGTCGCAGCGAAAAACTCGAGAAGACGCCGGTCACGGTAACGGCGCTCACCACAGCAGCGCTGAGAAAGCGCGCTATCACCACGGAGTCTGACCTCCAGACCGCGACGTCAGGATTACTGGTGAGGCAAGGGACTAGTTCCAACCAGCTGAACTTTGCAGTCCGAGGCCAATCGATCGACGTGTTCAGCAACTCACAGCCAGGCGTCTTGCCTTACTTTGATGAAGTGCAGGATGACACCCATTCGGCATCGGCCTTCTATGATCTCCAATCGATCCAGGTCCTCAAGGGTCCCCAGGGTACCTTGTTCGGGCGAAACGACACTGGCGGCGCCGTTCTGATCACTAGCGTCAAACCGGCAAATGACTTCGGGGGCTTCATTACGACCCGCGCGGGTGATTACGGATACACCGAGACCCTCGGCGCTTTGAATGTTCCCATCATCCCAGACAAAGTCCTGCTGCGGGTCTCGGGTGACTACGAGCACCGATCCGGCTACGTGAATGACGTGTATTCAAACACAACGCCAGGCACCGTCTTGCACGAAGCCGGGCGGATCAGCCTCGAAATCAGACCGAACGATTGGCTGCAAAACACCACAGTGATCGACTACATCCATTCTGGTGGAACAAACACGCCCTCTGAAATCTACAATGTGTATGAGCCAGGTAGCACACACAACGGTGTCCCGCTCAATGCCACTGCCGCAGAGTTCTACAGTCCTTTCCTTGATAAGCTGCTCGGCTTTCCTGGCGCATATGGACTTTATCTTTCCGCCAATCCAAAAGCAGATCCGCTAGGGATCGCTAATTCGGTGCAGCAGCAGGCCCTTCATGGTCCAAACTGGGTCAATTCCCCCGGCACCTTCTTGCATCGCTCGGACAACACCATCGTGTCGAATGTCACCACAATGGATCTTGGCGACGGTGTTACGCTAAAGAACATATTCGGCTTCGATCGGGCTGATGCGGTTGATTACACGGACGCGGGAGGAGCGCCTTACGCTCTCGAGCTAGCGCGTTACGAAGGCCTTAACAACGACACCACGGATTACTCCGAGGAACTGCAGGTACTCGGCAAGACACTGGGAGATAAGCTCAATTACGTCGCGGGCTTCTACTACCTGAACTCGCAGAACTACGGCGGAGTGGGGCTGAGCATCCTAGGTTTACCACCGCTCATTCCGGCGACAAACGCTTTTTACTACTACAAACTTCCCACGCAATCCTATGCCGGATATGCACAGGGCACTTACGACCTCAGCTCGCTCACTGGAATCCGCGGTTTGGGCTTCACTGCCGGATTGCGTTACACCGGAGAGGACTATTCCGAACAGCAGCTCCCCGGTTCTGTGGTGTATGGATTGCCCGGACTGTCTAATAATCTGTCGCAGTCGGAGACCAAGCTGAGCTGGCAGTTCGGCGCGCAGGAGCAGCTGAACCCCAACCTTCTGCTCTATGTAGTGTCGCGGCATAGTTTCAGGAGCGGGGGCTTCAACCCGACGGTGCCGCCTTTGTCTGGCACGGCCAGCACGGGAGGCGCTGCGTTTTATCCCGAAACGACCACTGACGTCGAGGTTGGTGCCAAGTATGAGGGCCATCTTGGTTCGGTTCCAATCCGGATGAACGCGGACGCTTTCAATCAGTGGGTCAGCAATGCGCAGCGTATCGACTACGTCTTGAATCCGACGACGATGTCGATCGCTGGCCTGACGGTGAATGTCCCGCAAGCGGAGATTTCGGGTTTTGAGGTGGACGGTGAAGTTCGACCGCAGGAGTGGCTGGATCTGGGTCTGAGCGTGACGTTCACCGACGCGCGCTACACGAATGGCCTGACCAACGTCTTCGGTCAGCCGACGCAGTTTGGCCCCTACGCCGATACGCCGAAGTGGTCCGGCTCGGCCTATGTGGAACTCTCGCAAGACCTGCCAAGAGACTATGGCCGCGCGTCGTTCCGCACCGACGTCTTTGCGCAGTCCAAATTCTATTTCAGCAACCTCAACAACACTCTCTCACCAGGAACAGCCATCCCCGGATACGGACTTGTTAATTTCCGCGTCGCCTTGGAGAACATCAAGCAAAGCAACTTCTCAATTGCCGGATATCTTCGTAACGCTTTCGATCACCCTTATTATGCGGGTGGTATCGCGTCCGGTCCGGCCCTGGGGTTTAACAGCGTGCAACCTGGTTTACCCCGCATGTTCTTTTTCGAAGGTACTTACAACTTTTGAGAACAATGAGTGGAGCAGACCAGCTTTTTGACGACGACGCCGTAGCGGCCCGAGTTGGCGGGCCTCTCGGGCCGAAATACCATCGGCTTGAGAACGCGTCAGCGCTGCGGATAGGAAACATGCGAGAGCATACCCTTACTCGGTCAACCACCCTCGTAGTCGGTGCGGGCCCAGTTGGCTTGATGGTTGCGATACTCCTCGCTAGACAAGGATTGCGATCGATCATCGTCGAACGCTTCAGGACTCGGCATGGGGCGCCAAAAGCGCACGCGCTTAACCCGCGGTCGATGGAGATTTGCCGCGCCGTCGGCCTTGATACCGAGGCCATGAAGCGGCGCGCCACGCCCAAAGCAGATGGCGGGTGGGTAAGGTTCGTAACGACCCTTGCCGGTGAAGAAATCGGCGTGCTTCCCTACGAGCGCCAAGACGATCAGGTGCGGGACATGACCCCGGAACCCCTGATTAACCTCGCCCAACCTCTTTTCGAGGACTTCCTGCTTGAGGAAGTGGCGCGTTCTCCCTTGATCGAGCTGCGGCGCGGAGTTCTGTGGCGCGGCTGCGAGCAGACCGCCGACGCGGTCACGTCGATGTTGGAGGATACGGACACGCGGGAGCCGACGAGACTGACCACTGGCTACGTGATAGCGGCTGACGGTGCGGGAAGCGCCGTGCGGCACGAACTCGGCATCAGCATGGTCGGCGACGCCGCGTCTCAGGCCTTCATCACCATCCACTTCGAAGCGAACCTGCGCGGCGTTGTGGGCGATCGGCCCGGTATACTCTATTGGATCATGCAGCCGCCGCACGCCGGCGTCCTGATCGCCTACGATATCGACAGGAACTGGTGCATGCTCTACCCGCACGATCCGGCGCTGTCGCCGCGGGAGAGTTTCACGCCGGAGGTGTGCGAGCGGATCCTGCGTCACGCGATCGGCGACAGCGACGTTGCAATCAAGATCAAGCACGTGCTTCCCTGGGCATTGATGTCGGAAGTTGCCGAACGCTACCGGTCGGGGCGGGTGTTCCTGGTGGGTGATGCGGCGCATCGGTTCCCTCCAACCGGCGGCCTCGGTCTGAACACGGGACTGCAGGACGCGCACAATCTCACCTGGAAAATTGCCGCCGTCGAACAGGGACATGCCACCGACAGGCTGCTCGATACCTACCACAGCGAGCGCCACGCGGTGGCGACAATCAACTCCGCGCAAAGCTACAAGAACGCGCAACGCATCCTCAAGCTGCAGATCGCACTCAAATCCGGTGACGCGGACGATGCCGGCGCGCTGCTTCGGCGGCTACACGACCCCTTGGCGCAGGCAGACATCCAACAGCAGATTGAAAACCAGCGCGAGCATTTCGATAGCCTCGCCTTGCAGCTCGGCTTCCGCTATGGCCTCGATGGCTACGAGTTCAGGGACGTATCCGACTTCAAGCCAGCCCTCCTCGCCGGCGGCCGGCTGCCGCATGCGTGGCTCGAACGCGACGGAAAGATCCTCCCGCTTCTGGACCTCCTGGATGACAGGCGCTTCACCTTGCTCGTTGGCAGGGGTCACGCAGCCGCGTTGGTCGACTCCAACATAGCGGAGACGCACGTCAAGCTGGTGACTGAGGGTCTGGACTTCGAAGATCCCGGTGGCGCGCTGCGGCGCTTCGTCAATCTGGCCGATGGTGAGTCGGTCTTGGTGCGCCCCGATGGCCATGTGGCGGCTGTCATTGCTAAGTCGCAGGCCGGCAGTCTCGCAGCCCTGCTGCGTGATGCGTTGTTTGCTGAGGCGCCATAAGCATGGCCTGCGAACGATTGTCGAGGAGATGCCGGGCGGCGCCTTCGAGAAGAAGCAACAGCGCTCTCAGTGCATCTTCCTGCTGTTCCGGAGGCACCCGGACGGCCGGTGCATGCGGAAAAGCAGGCTGCCGACCCATTTCACAAAAGGACTCCTTGCGTACGGGAGCGCCGTTGAAACGAACAAGACGTGACGTGAGGCGCTGCTGCAAGCGGGCGCGGGAGGTAGCTTCGGAATGGTCACCCACATCGTTATCTTCAGTTGGATCGCCGGGGTGACCAGCGAGCAAGTCGATCGGTTCAGACAGGCACTCGACACATTGTCGTCCGAGTTGCGTGACGTCACCGAGATACAGCACGGTCCGGACCTGCGCTTTCGCGCGGGCAATGGCGACTACGCCATCATCGCAACGTTCAACGACAAAGCGGGTTGGGGTGTCTATCAGGCACATCCGGCGCACAAGGCCTTCGTTCGTGATTTCGTGACCCCGATACAGGCGAGCCGCCTGACGATCCAGTTGTAGCGCGACAGATGTCGAGCATGACCGACCCTGATCGGGCGCCCGGGCGGATGGCGGCGAACGAAAACGTCTTCGCATTGTTCGATGCCACGGCCGTTGCGCATGCCGGGCGCCCGTGTCTGCTGATCGACGGACGGCCGCTTTTGACATACGGCGCGATGCTGGCGGAAACAGGCCGGGCCGCCGCTTGGCTGCGGTCGGCCGGCGTGCGGCACTCCGACCGTGTCGTACTCCAGGCGCATAAATCTCCCGCCGCTATGATCCTCTATCTTGCCTGCCTGCGTGCCGGCGCCGTGTTCATCCCGCTGAACACTGCCTACCAGGCTAGCGAGGTTGCCTACTTCCTGGCCGACTCCGAGCCCGCTTTGCTGGTGGCGAGCCCGGGGCTGGCAGGCGAGACCGTGCCGTTCACCGGCTTGCGCGTGCGCCTTGCCGGTGATCTGGCGACCGCGCCGTGGGCTGGAATCACCGAGCAAGAGCCAGTTGCGCCGTCAGGCCCCGCAGAAGCCGCGGCCATCCTTTACACGTCCGGAACAACGGGCCGGTCCAAGGGCGCGGTGCTGACCCACGGCAACCTGTCGTCCAACGCCATCGTTCTTGGCCAGTCTTGGCGTTGGCGGGATGATGACGTGCTGCTTCACGCCCTGCCGATGTTCCACGCGCACGGCCTGTTCGTGGCACTGCACTGCGCCTTGCTGCATGCCTCGCCGATCCTCTTTCACGAGCGCTTCGAAGTGGACGCCATCATTCGCGACCTGCCTGCCGCGAGCGTCTTCATGGGAGTGCCCACATTCTACACGCGTCTGCTTGCCGATCCGAGGTTCAACGAACCGCTCTGCAAGCACATGCGGCTTTTCATCAGCGGCTCCGCGCCGCTCCTCGCAGCAACGTTCGAGGAGTTCAAGGTCCGCACCGGGCACGCGATCCTCGAACGCTATGGCATGACGGAAGCACTGATGGTCACGTCAAACCCATATGACGGACCGCGGGTTGTCGGCAGCGTCGGACCTGCGCTGCCGGGTGTCTCGGTCCGCATCGTGGCCGAGAACGGCCAACCAGCAGCAACGGGTACGCCCGGCATGTTGGAGATCAAAGGGCCAAATCTTTTCGCCGGCTACTGGCGCAATCCGGAGAAGACCGCGCAGGACCACACGGCGGACGGCTATTTCATCACCGGCGACATCGCGACCGAGGATGAGGCTAACCACATCCGCATCGTCGGGCGCGCGAAGGACCTCATTATTTCTGGCGGCTACAACGTTTATCCGAAGGAAGTCGAGATGGCGATCGACGCCCTGGATGGTGTGGCCGAGAGCGCGGTGATCGGGTTGCCCCACCCTGATTTCGGCGAAGGCGTGGCTGCGGTGGTGACCCGCCTGCCAGGCTCCCTCATCGAGGCGAACCAAATCGCCGAGGCGCTTGCCACCGAGCTGGCGGCGTTCAAGCGCCCGAAGAAGATCATCATGGCCGACGACCTGCCGCGCAACGCCATGGGCAAGGTGCAGAAGGCCATGTTGCGCGAGCTGCACAAGGATGTTTTCGCGATCACCTGAGCAGGTGCGCTGCTGCCTAGCAATCATGTTGGAGTTGCGCTGATGGAGCTACCCAAACCAGTCTACAAACCCCCCTTTTTGATAACGCGCGCCAGCCATGCCGTGGTGCGCGTGCGCGACCTGGAGGCGAGCCGCGCGTTCTATTGTGATCTTCTCGGTATGGTCGTGAGCGACGCAGACACCGCCACGCTGTGGCTGCGAGGGTTGGAGGAAGCCTGCCATCACAGTCTCGTGCTCAAGCTTGGCGAGCCGGCCGTCGAGCGCGTGGGCATGCGCGTGTTGACCGAGGAAGACCTCGACTTGTTGCAGGCGCATTTCGCGGCTGCGGGCTTTCCGACCGACTGGGTGGAAGTCGCCTATCAGGGTCGAACGCTGCACACCACCGACCCGGCCGGAACACCACTCGAGTTCTGTGCGACGATGCAGACGCGCGAACGCTTGTTCTCCTGTATCGACCGCTACCATGGCGCCTGCGTCCTGCGTCTCGATCATTTTCAGATCGTGACCGACCGCATGCGGGAAAGTCTCGATTTCTACGTGGAGATGGGATTTCGTCTGTCGGAATACGTCGTCAAGGACGGTGATCTCGAGCTGATCTTCCTGCAGCGCAAGGGCAACCCGCATGACATCGTTTTCGCAAATCGAGAAGGACCGCGCCTGCATCATTGCGCGTTCCAGGTGCCGGAAACCCATCATCTGATGGATGTGTGTGACCTCCTCGTCCTCAAGGACCACGAGGCGCAGGTGGAGTTCGGCCCGGCACGGCACTTCAGTCCCGGATTGGCCCGCTTCCTCTACCTACGCGATCCTGACGGCCATCGGGTGGAGCTCTTTCCCAGTCACTATCATACCGTGGACATCGAGGACGAACCCGTCGAATGGGAGGTACCCGCGTTCAAGATAGGCGGCTGGTCCGTTCCGCCCGACCGTTGGTGGAATGACACCATGCCGTTCGTCGCGCCGGGCCGATAACAAGAGGAGCTTTCTATGCGCATCGTAACCTTCGAGCGAAAAGGCCGCGTCCAGCATGGAGCGCGGGTCGGGGACCGGATTTTGGTGTATCCAACGGCAATGTCCGCGGTCGAACTCGCGATCAATCCGAACGGCCACAAAGCCGGTGAAGACATCGCGCGCTTTGATGTCATCTTGCTTCCACCTGTGCCGCGGCCTGGCAAAACCATTTGCATAGGGCTCAATTACCGTGCGCACGCCGCGGAAGGCGGCAATCCCATTCCCGATTATCCGGCGGTATTCATGCGCGGAGCCACGTCGCTCACCGGTCCGGACGCGGAAATGATTTACCCGGAATGTTCAGACAAATTCGACTATGAGGCCGAGTTGGCCGTCATCATTGGCAAGACCGCGGCGAACGTCGGCGCAGGCGCGCTGGATCACGTCGCCGGCTACTCCTGCTTTAACGACGGTTCGGTCCGGGACTACCAGCGCAAGTCAAGTCAATGGACTATGGGAAAGAACTTCGACGCGACCGGCGGCTTCGGCCCCGAGTTGGTTACGTCGGACGAACTTCCTGCAGGAGCGTCCGGCCTGCGCATCGTCTCCCGGCTCAATGGCGAAATCATGCAGGATGGCAACACGGCCGACATGATCTTCGACGTCGCCTCGCTGATCGTAACCTTGTCCGAAGCGATGACACTCGAGCCCGGCGACGTGATTGCCACTGGAACGCCATCGGGCGTCGGGTATGCAAGAAAACCCCCCGTGTTCATGCGCCCCGGTGATCGTACCGAGATAGAGATCGAGTCTATCGGAACCTTGGTTAATACGGTGGCGCGGCGAGCAGGTTACCGGTGAGTATTCAGCGAACGTCTCGCGGCCTCGGCATGCGGGGGAACATCATCGGATGCCCGTGACATATCGCTTGCTGGGCATTTCCGGGAGCATCCGGACCAACGCCCACTCAAAGGCGATCCTCGCAACACTTGCCGAGACTGCCGCATCGAACACTAGATTCGATTACGTCGACATAGGACAAATCCCACATTTCAACCAGGATCTCTACGTCGATCCCCTACCGGAAGTAGTAGTCAGCTTCCGTAACCAGATAGAAGCTGCAGACGGCCTGGTGATCTCCTCGCCGGAATATAATCACGGCATGCCCGGCGTGCTGAAGAACGCATTCGACTGGGCTTCACGCCCGCATAATGGGTCGCCGCTCCGCAACAAACCGGTGCTCATCATCACCTCGTCGCCGGCTTTCACCGGAGGTGTCCGCGCCCAATACCAAATCAGAGAGACGCTGGTATCGGCACTCGCCCGACCGGTGAGCACGCCCGAGATCGTCATCGGCAACGTTGGCGGGAAGATCGCCGCGGGACGCCTCACTGATGAGCCAGCCGTTGCCTTTGGAATGGCCGGCCTGGCAATGATGTTCGAAGATATCGAGATGCTTTGGAGGCGGTGAGGCGCGCGGACGAGTGGAGGCAAGCCGTCCGCAAAGTTGAGCGCTCGAACCAATCAGGAGAAACAAGATGGAATTGGTGAGGTTCGCAGACGCTCCCAGGTACGCATTGCCGAACCATGACGAGGTCACCGCAAGGCGGCTTCAGGGCGGCGAAGCGACCACCGCCGATTTCGTCCTCGTTGGCCACTCTGAATTTCCTGCTGGCGCGATCGTGGCCATGGAAGTAGCACCTGTCGGCAGGATCTATGTTGTGGCCAAGGGAGTTATTTCGATCGATCAGGCGGATGGCGTGCGCCACGTCCTGCAGGAACGGGACAGCATCTTTGTCCCTGCTGGCGAAGCTCGGGCGGTCGTGAACGACAGCGGCGCGCCGGCAGCGATCTTCGTGATCACGCCACCCCCTCCGTTATGAGCGAGGCCTACTGATTTGGTGATACTCATCTGATGGCGGATGATCCTCGAGCTTCCCGACCGACACTTCTTCAATGGAGCGACCTGGCTGCCAAGGAAGTGAAAGGCGCCGACCTGATCTGGCGTACGCCGGAAGGCATTGACGTCAAACCGCTCTATACGGCTGCCGACACGGCTGGGACCGACCCCGGCCTGCCAGGGTTTTATCCTTTTACCCGCGGCGTCAAAGCAAGCATGTATGCCGGCAGGGCTTGGACTGTTCGCCAGTATGCCGGCTTTTCTACGGCCGAGGAGTCGAACGCCTTCTATCGTCGCAATCTGGCAGCCGGACAAAAGGGGTTATCCGTGGCCTTCGATCTGGCCACGCACCGTGGCTACGATTCCGACCACCCGCGTGTCGATGGCGATGTTGGCAAGGCCGGCGTCGCCATCGACACCGTCGAGGACATGAAGATTCTGTTCGACGGGATTCCGTTGGACGAAATGAGCGTGTCCATGACCATGAACGGTGCGGTCCTGCCATGCCTCGCTTTCTACATCGTCGCGGCAGAGGAGCAGGGCGTCAGCTCCGACAGGCTGGAAGGCACAATCCAGAACGACATCCTGAAGGAGTTCATGGTCCGCAATACATACATTTATCCTCCCGGGCCATCGATGCGGATCATCGCCGACATCATCGCCTTCACCGCCGAGAAGATGCCGAAATTCAATTCCATATCGATCTCCGGCTACCACATGCAGGAGGCCGGGGCGACACAGGTGCAGGAACTTGCCTTCACCATGGCCGACGGCATGGAGTACGTGCGCGCGGCGCTGGCCAGGGGCCTCTCGGTTGACGCCTTCGCCGGCCGGCTGTCCTTCTTCTTCGCCATCGGCATGAACTTCTTCATGGAAGTCGCCAAGCTGCGTGCCGCCCGCACCCTGTGGGCTCGTATCATGAGGGATTTTGGCGCTACCGATGCGCGGTCGATGATGCTGCGCACCCACTGCCAGACCTCCGGCGTCAGCCTCACCGAGAAAGATGCCTACAACAACGTGATACGCACGACGGTGGAGGCGATGGCGGCGGTCTTCGGCGGGACCCAGTCGCTCCACACCAACGCTCTGGACGAGGCGATCGCCCTGCCCACCGACTTCTCCGCTCGTATCGCCCGCAACACCCAGCTGGTGCTGCAGGAGGAGACCGGCATCACCAAGGTGATCGATCCGCTGGGCGGCTCCTACTACGTCGAGGCGCTGACCAAGGAACTTGAGGAGGCCGCCTGGGCGCTGATTGGGGAAGTCGAAGCGTTGGGCGGTATGACCAAGGCGGTGGAGCTGGGCTTGCCCAAGCAGCGGATCGAAGAGGCTGCCGCTTCCCGCCAGGCTCGCGTCGACCGTGGCGACGACGTCGTTGTCGGCGTCAACAAATACCAGCTGTCGAGCGAAGAGACCATCGACATCCTGGACGTGGACAACGCCGTCGTGCGCCTGGCCCAGATCGCACGCATACAAAGCGTGAGAGCCGCACGCTGTGCGGCCAGGGCTGAGGCGGCGCTGGACGCCCTACGCAATGGCGCGCGCAAGGATGGCAACTTGTTGGCTCTCTCGGTCGAATGCGCCCGCGCCCGCTGCACGCTGGGCGAAATCTCCCACGCGCTGGAGGACGTGTTCGGTCGCCACGTCGCGGTGGTGCGCGTCATTTCCGGCGTTTACGGGGCCGCGTTCAAGGAGGATGCCGGCGCGCAACGCGTGCGCGACGGTTTGGGATCAATCGAGCGGCGCACCGGCCGCAAACCCAGGATATTGATCGTCAAGCTGGGCCAGGACGGTCATGACCGAGGTGCCAAGGTCGTCGCCAGCGCATTGGCCGACTTTGGGTTCGACGTGATCATGGGCCCACTGTTCCAGAAGCCGGAAGAGGCCGCTGGCCTGGCGATCAGCCACGATGTGGACGTCGTCGGCGCTTCCAGCCTTGCCGCCGGGCACAGGACGCTCGTGCCGGATTTGATCACCGCGCTGGCCGATGCTGGCCGCGCGGACATCCGCGTCATCGCCGGCGGGGTGATCCCGCCGCAGGATTACGCTTTCCTGCGCAGCAAGGGTGTCGGTGCCATTTTCGGGCCTGGCTCGAACATTGTCGAGGCGGCGGCCGATATCCTGCGCCTGCTCGGCCACAACCAGCCACCTGCGGAGATGGCGGAGCCGGCGGATCAAACCTCCCAGTCTTGAAGCTGACACGCGGGAAGTAAGCAGTCCTCTTTGAGGGAGGACAAAAACTTTGAAACTGCTGGGCAAGCCGAATCTGAGAAGCTTCGGTATGATCGCTTCTGCTTCTTCCCTGTCCCAAGAAGGAGGCTTGCCTGCTTGTGCAGTGTTCATGCCGTGCACGTATGAGGTCCTGATCTTTACACCTAATCGGGCGTCTGCGCCCAAAGTCATCAGGTCTCTTGGTCACCCCTTCACAACTGCACCTGCTCGTGCAATATCATCGCAAGCAGCAGTCCGAATGACGGTTTCTCGAGCGCTCGGCCAAAGCCGGCAGATAAGGTCCGGGGGCGGGTTCTCTCCCAGGACGACATAGGAGATGGCAGATGACGAAGTTCTACAGCAAGGACCTGACGGCAAATGCGGTGTCGGCAGCCAGTCAGGCGGCCCAGCCACCGGCGCAGGCCATTATCGAGCGGCTTCTCGCCTTGCGCCCGTGGTTACGCGGCATGCAGAGCGAGGCCGAGCGGCAGCGCCGTGTCCCACAGGAGACGGTCGAGCGCCTCAGCGAAACCGGTGCATATAGCCTCGCGGTCCCTCCGCGGTTCGGAGGGGCGGATTATTCTGCGCGGGACCTCTTCAGCATCTACGAGGCATTGGGTGGCGGGTGCGGCGCCACCGCTTGGACGCTTTGGACGTCGACGGGCGGCAACATGTGGAGCGCCGCCTTCGCGGAGGACGTGGTCAAGCCTGTCTATGAAGCGCCGTGGGTTGGAAATCGCACCTGCGCGGTTGGCGGCAGCACTCGCCGGCTTGCCGGCACAGCGCGTCGGGAGGAGGGTGGCTGGGTCGTACGTGGTGCGTGGCCTTTCGCAACCGGTGGCGCGCATGCCTCGCATGCTTACCTGGCCGTTTATTACGACGAGGTCGACGACACAAAGGTCGGCATGGTCTTGCTGCCCAAGGACTCTTACGTTCTGCGGGATGACTGGGATGCCATGGGGATGGCCGGCACCGGCAGCGCGACGATTGCGATCGACAAGGAGCTGTTTGTTCCTGACGAGCGTTTCAGTTCGCCGCAGATATTGGCGGAGCGGCTTGCCGAGCTCAAGAAGAACGGTTTCGGTCTGCGGCCCGGGGGACTTGGACGCTCCATCATGGTTGGCACCGGCAATGCCGTCGGCATGGCCGAACACGCGTTGGAGCTTTTCCTGGAAGGCATCGGCAAGAAGGCAATCGCCTACTCGCCATACAGCCGGCAACAAGAGGCCCCGGTCACCCATCTCAACGTCGGCTATGTGAAAATGCAGATCAAGGCGGCTCGGCGTATCGCCGAGGCCGCGCTCGACGACCTTGATAGCCTGAACGACGAAGGCCGCGAAGTGACACAGACCGAGACAATTCGCTACCACGCCGACGCTGCATTCGTTTGGGACACTTGTGCAACAGCGATTGAGACTTTGTTTAAGGCATCCGGCGCTTCTGCCATCGCCAAGAAGCAGCCGCTTCAGCTTGTTGCGCGAAACTGCCGTGCCGGCAGCATGCATGCAGCCCATAATATCCAGACCTGTATGGAAAATTACGGTCGGCAGCTCTGCGGCATCGATCTCACTGTCACGTCAGCTAACGTGCTGGAGCGGGCGAGATGACGTCAACCTGCCGCTGACATGTGGGGGCATCCCAGTCGAGTTCGGTCGTGACCTCACTCGCACTATTCATATGAGGTCGCTGCTCGTCCAGCGCTTATGCCACCCGACTTGGCGAAGGACCGTCGAGAGAAAGCAAGTCTCCTCCTTCGAAAAGGTTCGTTACATTAGTACTTCACGCTATCAGGATCGCGTCAGATCACCTGAAGGCGCTCGGATTAATGACGCGGGCGAGCGGGGCGGGTGTCCTTCGATGCTCTTGTTTCGAAGAGGACTAATGCTCTGAAAACTCCATAACGCCAGTTCTTATTAGAAATTTCGATGCGGAACCAACCCCGAATTCCCGTCGACAGATTTGCGAAAGTAAATGACCATTGTCTGATCCTGGAAGCGAAGGCGCTTACGTTCGCGTTAGCGGTCCGATCGCGACGATCATCCTCGACCAGGTCGGCAAGCACAATGCCTTAAGGCTGAAGACCTGGCTTAAGCTACCCAGACTTATCGCCGTGGCGGAACAGCACTCGGATGTCCGACTGGTCCTTCTTCGGGGCGCTAATGGGAATTTTGGAAGCGGTAACGATATCGCAGAATTCGGGGCCGTCCATGGAGATCCCGCTGCGGCGAAGGCCTTCGGCACCGCTATGGCTGAGGCTATGCAGGCTGTCGAGGCTGCGTCTAAACCGGTCCTAGTGGCAATCGAGGGCGTTTGTTATGGTGCCTCGGTCGCTTTGGCACTTGCCGGGGACCTACGTATTGCCGCGACCAACGCAACATTTGCCGTAACGCCTGCCAAGTTAGGCGTAATTTACCTCAGAAGCGATTTACATCGCCTGGCCGCGACCGTCGGCGCAGGCCAAAGTAAGCTATTAATATATTCGGCCAAGCCCATAAGCGCTACCCGAGCCCAGCAAATTGGGTTGATTGATGAAGTGCTCTCCGTTGAAACTTTTGAAGCAGAGCTTTCGCGACTGATCGACACCATGCTGTGTGGATCTCAGTTCACGTTGCGGCAAACCAAGGCCATGCTGCGCCGACTGGGTGGAGCGCCTACGCCGGAAGAGACGGACGAGAGCCTCGCCTTGTTCGTCGAAGCCACGCAGGCAGCCGACTTCAAAGAAGGCGTTGAGGCCTTCTTGGCAAAAAGGTCGCCGCGGTTCCGCTGACATGCAGTTGTTGTCCCTTTTCTCGCTTGCTGCGGGGATAGCTGCGGCAGTGGACACCTGGTCTGATAGTCAGCAACTAGGTCTCGAAACGCCACAGGCAACTGAGCCCGATTTCCGTGGCGGGAAGCCTAGTGAGTTCGACGAGGCGAGCTCACAGTTCCCGGGCCGAGAGGGCGGGTTCTCTTGACAAGAACTTCCGGCCCGACGCCGAAGTTTGTATCTGCAAAGGCGGCAACTTCTAGCAAGCACGTCGAAGCACATCCACTGCATCATCTCAGAGACATGAAGTTTGTCAGGAACGCGAAATGGCCGGAAAGATTGTCGATTCGGATAGCGATTTGCCGGCCTCCGGTGAGCCGCCGGTCATTCGAACGATTGCCATGCCAGCGGACACAAATCCCGCAGGCGACATTTTCGGCGGATGGCTAATGGGACAAATGGATCTTGCCGCCGGCAGTATCGCTGCAAGACGGGCAAGAGGCCGGTGTGCGACCGTGGCTGTCGAGGGTATGACGTTCCATAGCCCGGTCTACGTCGGTGATGAAGTCAGCCTGTACGCGAAGCTTCTCGACACGGGGCGTTCTTCGATGCGCATTGCTGTCGAAGCTTGGCGGCGCGCCCGCGCCGGTGACGAGACGAACAGGGTGACGCGTGCAACATTCACATTCGTCGCCATCGATGCTGAACGGCGCGCGCGTTTATTGCCTATTGCCTGAGAGGTCCCAAGGTGCGAAGGCAACGCAGGGAGTATCCTCTCGATGTGGCGGTGATGCGGTAGACGATTGAGCATTGCCATCGTCATCTTGGCATCTCACTTGCCGAAGAACTTCCTCGACAAGATCGCGAAACTGGACCGTTTGCAAGGCGTGCTGAGCAAACGGAAGATCAAAGCTCCACCCGACGAGCTAACGTCGAATAATCGAGTTCGTCGAGGATCACGAGGTTCAACGTATCAGACGGTCTGCGAGCTGCCTTCTCCACCAGGTAGCTTCTCCTGCTTTAAGAAATCTTTTCGGTCAACACTGCTCACTTTCAGGATTGAATCTAAGTTTGTTTGGAGACGCGATCTTAACCTGCTATTCACGGCTAGAATTTAAGTACCTTAAAGGTTCCAGGGATCACCGGCGGATACGGGTAGCTCTTCTCCAAACGGCCGTCTGATAGCGGACATTCGACACAGCCCCATTGTTGGGCCACTGATTTCAAATCGTGCAGACCGGCATCATGGCATGCGCGCAAGCTCGTGCAGCGCGTCAGCAGCGTTTGCATTGGCGGGATTGAGCTGCAGCGACCGCGTATAGTTGGCGATCGCCCGCGCCTTGTCGCCACTGTCCATATAAGCCTCGCCAAGACTATCATATACATTGCCCGATTTTGGATAGGCGTCGACATTCAATTGGAACATCAAAATCGCGTCAGCGATGCGGCCCGAACGGATGAGCTGATAGCCAAGATCGTCCAATTCGCTTTCGCGGAAACTGTAATGGTCTTGCGCTACAACCTTAAGCCATTGATATTGTTTCGCAGCAGCCAAAATACCCTCATGCGCGATCGTGAAGGATAGGGTTTCGGCAATCGACGTGTGGGCTGCGAATGGTGCCACGATGTTTGGCATCCATAGGCCGAAGGTTGCCAGTGTGATGCCGGCAGTGGTGATAAGCGTAGCCATGCCAAGCGTCGCCGCCATGGCCATGCGTGCGGCCGGGCTTGGGCTCGCCTGCACACAGAGATAAATTTCCAGCACGGCCAGTGGCACGAGGTAGGAGGCAAACGTCATACCCGTAATGAGCGGCCCTTCGAAAGTGCGCGGGTTGAAGCCGGTGGTGCCGAGCGCGGCACCCCAAAGGACGATGCCAAGGCGGAAAAACCAGACGCCGCCAGCGACAATGAACAGGCGCAGCGCCCAGCGTCGGTGCGTCGCGATGTTGCGCGCGATCGCGTGGCGCAAGACTGCGGCGGCGCAAAACATGATCAACGCCGCGTTCAGGCTGACGCCGACATGTTCGGCCAAGTCGCCCGGCGTGCCGCGCACCCACACCATCCACAGGCCGGCAAGGCTGATTGCAAAGGCCGCGCCAATATAGGCGCGGCCGGTCCAGCGGTGCAAAGCTGGTGCCCGCGCACGTAGGCCTGGCACCAGCTGAGTGAATCCCGCCACCATCATGAGCACCGCCATGCCGACATGGACCATCGCGGCGGCATTATTGGCGCCATTTCCCGGAACATAGGCATGCGTCATGAAACGATTCCAGCGCAGCATGTCGCCGTGCGCCGTGGCGCGGAAGTAAAGGATCGCGGTCGCAAGCGCGAAAACAAGCTGACCGATTGCGGCAACCAGAACCCAGGATTTGGCCCCCAGCTTCAGGGCGGCATCGGCTTTAGGGATTAATGATCGCGCATTGGCAGGTACTGACTGGCCCATACGATTGCCTTGTGGCTATGCGCGACGAGAGCGCGGCGTTTGCTGTTTGAAGTGTCCTAGCAAGGCCGGTGCCATGATTAACAGTCTGATAAGACAAGGTGTTTTTGCGTTAGGGGTGGAGCTGAGGTCGATTGTGGGCTCTGGCGCCATTTGTTGTGGCTTTGCGCCATTCGGCGTAGTGCCGATCGTCGCCGGTCACGCCTACACTGGTCCACAATCCATGAGGGGCGCTTGAAGATGCAGCGTTCCCCGGCTCTCGACTAAGACCCACCCGTCTGCTTACCGCTATCGAACACCCAGAAGCGGACAGTCTCCTTCCGGCCGCTCTCGGCCATCACCCACCACGTCCTGACCCACGGCTTATTGCCAATCTCCGACATCGAGCCATCGCGGCCTGTGACCCACAGCAAACTTTTGCCTAGCGGCTCGATAAGAAGAACGTGTTGCCGTCGGGATCTTTGAAATACACGTGTGGGAACGGCTTCTCTTCGGGCGGCCCCAGGAACTCCACGCCTCGCGCAAGAAGCTTTTCATACGTGTATCGTACATCGTCACATCCGAAGGAGCCGTTGAAGAACGTCCCAATCCGGTCCTCATGTCCCTCCGGCGTCAGCAGCAGCAAACCGGTTTGAGCGCCGGGAATGGTGAGTTCGATCCAGCGTTTCGCCCCGATGAGACGATCCGTGGCGATGATGCAGCCCATCGTTTCTGTCCAGAAGCTCAGCGACCGGTCCTGGTCACGCGTCGGGATGCCCACGTAGTTGATTCTTCTGAGCACCACGCCCCTCCACACCTGCTTCGGACCACCATTTGCCGCGCCGCGCTTGCGCATTTAGAGCTATAGCAATGAGCGACAAGCGGTACACCGTGGACGCGTACGTCTTGGACTCGCTCATGAGAGATCTGGTCGGTCACGACCACCGCGCATCGGCCTTCCTGGTCTATCTGGTCCTGGCCGCGGCAAGCCAGGAGGGCGCGCCGCGTCTCAGCCACGCCCAGATTGCGGAACGGACCGGCCTCTCCAGGCGCAGCGTGCAGGACGCCGTCCTTCATCTGGTTGACAGGAACCTACTGCGCGTAACCAGGCGCGGTGCGACGGAAGTTTCCCGCTACGAACCTTTGACTCCCTGGCGTCGGCGCATCTCTGCAGGCCCTGAGACCTCGGCCTAGCCCTTTTTCGGCTGCCAAAGCTCGATCTTCGTACCATCGGGGTCCTGGATCCAGGCGAACCGGCCAAAGTCATCGTTGTCGTCGCGCTTCAGGATAGGGACGCCCTTCGCGCTGAGGCGCGCGATGATCGCGTCCATGTCATCCACGGCGAAGTTGATCATGAACTCCCGCGTCGAGGGGATCATGTAATCGCTGGACTCCGCAAACGCCGTCCAGGCCACCTTGGGCGGATGGCCTGGCATATCGAAGGGCAACGCCGCTCCACCCCACGGCTTGACCTCAAGGCCGAGGACCTCGCGATACCATTGCGCCAGAGCTTTGGGATCCTTGCTCTTGACGAAGACACCGCCCACGCCGGTGACATGACCTGGTTGCTCAGCCATGGCTGCCCCCTGAAAGGTGAGCGCGAGCGCAGAGGCCAGAAGGGAGAGGTGCTTGAGCGACATCGGTCATCCTGTTCCAGTCCCACGTTGACGTATTCGGCTGTTGTGCCGCAGGCCTGAGTGTTAGATGCGGCGCCGCCCCATCGCCATAGCAGCATCGATTGCTATAGCATTGATTACGAGAGGGGATTTCGGGAGCGGGCTCTTCGTTGCGGCTTTGGGTCGGCTGCTGAACCCGGCTCATGAGAGCGAAAGCCTGCTTGAACACAGGCTTTTTCCAGAACTGCAGCCGGAGTTGCCGACGGTAATACGGAGACGATCAGGATACAGGCGACGACATCGACCGATGCCGCACCCTGCAGGTGAGCGAGGGCTGCCTGCTCGACCTCCGGCCCTTTCGCGCTATCCGCTGTCGCCGAGCCCTTGCTCCCCCATGACGGCGTAGATTTGGAGGGCGGCTGCGGTTACGTCCTCGATAGGCTCCCGGTATCCGCTCTCTATCCAAGCCCTGGCGACGTGGAGTCCGCCACCCACGACGCCCCGCAGCAACAGGGACGGACGGGGAAGTCGCTCTCCATCCGAGTGGAGCACCTCCATCAGCAGCTCGCCGAACCGATCGAGGCTCGCGGAGGCCGCAGCCTCCGTGGCTGCGCTCACGCTTCCCATTTCGATCAGGAACACCCGCGCCGCCGCGGGATTGCTCCGCAACTCGGTGAAGTATACCGACAAGCCGGCGCTGACCCGCGCCATCGGCGTCCCCCCATCCGCTTGCGCCGCCTGCCGCATGCGGGCCAACAAGTGCTGCGTCACTTGTAGGAAGCACGCTTGCAGCAGGTCTTCGCCGTTGGCGAAGGATTCGTAGAAATACCGCTCCGTCAGGCCCGCGGCCTCGCAAACCGCCTTGACGCTCGTGGCGTGATAGCCGCTCCGACCATATTGGGAGATCGCCGCGCGCATCAGCGCGGCGCGGCGAGCGCCACGCCGCTCCTCCCCTGTCTTGGCGCCCCACCGCCGCTCCGCTTGTGCTTCCTGGGCCATGGCCACCTCCTCGCGCGGCGTCGCCGGTCAGGCAGCAGCAGATACCGCAGACGCGCCATTTACAACTGACATGGCTTCGTGTCAGTTGTCTGCATGACCACACCGAATAGCTCGACGCCTCCCTCTGCCAACGATGTGATGAGCGTGCGCGACCGGGTCCGGACCGAGCGGGAACGGCGCACGCCCGCGGCGGCCGAGCGGCAGTATCGCGACATTGCGGCGGATTTCCCGCACCTCCTCGCCGACCCCAATGCTGCTCCCGTCCCGCGCGCGCCGGTCGAAGACGCGGTGGACGTGCTCGTGGTCGGCGGCGGATTCGGCGGCTTGCTCGCGGCCGCGCGCCTGCGGGAGGCCGGTGCGGACCGCATACGCATCGTCGAGGCGGGTGGGGATGTCGGCGGAACTTGGTATTGGAACCGCTACCCAGGTGCCGCCTGCGACATTGAATCCTACATCTACTTCCCGCTGCTCGAGGAGACCGGCTACATGCCGACCGAGCGTTATGCGAAGGCGCCGGAGATACGCGCGCATTGCCGCCGCATCGCGGACCACTTCGGGCTTTACCAGGACGCGCTGTTCTCCACCCAGGTCACCAGCCTGGACTGGGACGCATCCGCCGCCGCATGGCGTGTGGCCACCGATCGCGGCGACCGCATCCGTGCGCGGTTCGTGGTGCTCGCCACCGGACCGCTGAACCGGCCCAAGCTGGCGGCCATCCCAGGCGTGGAGACCTTCGCCGGCCACGCCTTCCACACCAGCCGTTGGGACTACGGCTACACCGGTGGCAGCGCCACGGAACCGATGTCGGGGTTGTCCGGCAAGCGGGTCGGGATCATCGGCACGGGCGCCACGGCGATCCAATGCGTGCCGCCGCTGGCGGCCGCGGCCGGTCACCTTTACGTCTTCCAGCGCACGCCATCCTCCGTCGATGCCCGCGACAACGCTCCCACCGATCCGGCGTGGGCGGCCACCCTGCAACCCGGGTGGCAGCAGGCGCGCATGGAGAATTTCACAGCGCAGATGGCGGGCCACCTGCAGGACGATGACATGGTCCGAGACGGCTGGACCGTGTTGGCGCGGGCGGTCCGCGATCGGCTGGCCAACGGCGCGTCGCCCACTGACTTCATGGCCCTGCTAGGGGAGGCCGATGCCGTCAAGATGGTGCAGGTGCGCGCCCGCGTGGATGCCATTGTACGTGATCACGCCACTGCGGAGGCTCTGAAGCCTTGGTTCAGCCTGTTCTGCAAGCGCCCCTGCTTCCACGACGATTACCTCGCGGTGTTCAACCGGCCGAACGCGACATTGGTCGACACCGCCGGACGCGGCGTGGAGCGCATCACCCCGGCGGGGGTGGTAGTGGCGGGCAGGGAGTACGCGCTCGATTGCCTTGTGTTCGCGACCGGCTTCGAGGTTAGCACCGACTACACGAGGCGCTCCGGGTTCGAGGCGCACGGGGTCGGCGGAGTCACGCTGACGCAGAAATGGGCCGGTGGGCTCTCCACGCTCCATGGCATGCACAGCCGCGGGTTCCCGAACTGCTTCATGATCAGCCAAGCGCAATCGGGCATGTCGCCGAACTTCCCGCACATGCTCAGCGAGCAGGCGCGACACGTCGCCCACATCGTGGGGCATTGCCTGGCGCACGGCGTCCGCACCGTGGAAGCGTCCGAAGCGGACGAGCACGCGTGGGTGCGGACGATCCGCGAGGGTGGAGCGGGCCGGCGCGCGTTCCTGGAATCCTGCACGCCGGGCTACTACAACAACGAGGGGCGGATGAACGACGCGACCGCCCTGAGCTTACCCTACGGCGCCGGTCCAGTCGCCTTCATCGAATTGCTGCGGCAATGGCGAGCGACCGGCGACTTCGCCGGCCTCGAACTCGACGGCGCGGCGGTGCGTGCAGCCGATGGTGCGCTACTGACCGAAGCTCAGGGATCCTGAATGATGACGCAGACAACGCGCCGGCAATCGATCTTCATCACCGGTGCCGCCTCGGGCATGGGACGGGCGACCGCGCTGTTGTTCGCGCGCGAGGGCTGGTTCGTAGGGGCCTACGACCTGGACGAGGCCGGGCTGAAGTCGCTGCAGGCGGAGATCGGCGCCGGAAACGGCGTCTTCAACCGGCTGGACGTGACCGACCAGGCGGGCTTTGCGGCTGCGATGACGGGCTTCGGCGAGGCGACCGGCGGCACGCTGGACCTAATGTTCAGCAACGCCGGGATCGCGATCCCTGGGATGTTCGACGAGCAGTCATGGGACGATGTGATGAAAGTCGTGGGCGTCAACTTCCTGGGTGTGATGATCGGCATACGCGCCGCCATCCCGCTGCTGCGTGCGACAGCGGGCTCCCTCTGCCTGGTGAACTCGTCGTCGTCGGCGATCTTCGGCACCGCAGGCATAGGCGTGTATTCGGCCACCAAGCACGCGGTGCGCGGCCTCGTCGAGGCGCTGTCCATCGAGCTGAAGCGCTACGGCGTGCGCGCGGCCGACCTGCTGCCTGGCCTGGTCGATACGCCCATCCTGTCCGCGCCGATGCGCGCCATGGCGCCGACGGACGGCATGTGGCGCCTCGTGCCGGTCGCGGAGGTGGCGGAGGTGGTCTGGTCGGCCTACCAAACCGACAAGCTGCATTGGTACGTTCCCGAACAACTGCGAGACTTCCATCGCCGGGTGGTCGCGGAGCCCGAGGCGGTTCGCGAGGAGCGCACCGCCCTCGCGGCCGCCATGGCCGCCGCACACCAATAAAGAAGGGACGCAGGCACATGCCCATCCTGGCCGCGAACGAACGCCCCGCGGGGCAAGACGACCCGGAGATAGCCGGTCTCCAGGCGGCCTTCGGCGCGCAGCGTGCGGCCTTCGCCGCCGACCGAGACCCCAGCTTGGCAGAGCGCAGGCGTCGGCTGGAGGCGCTGATCGGCATGATGGCGGCCAACCGCACGCGGATCGCGGCGGCGCTCGCCAGCGATTTCGGCGCGCATCCCGTGCCCGCCTCCGACCTCATCGAGGTGCTGGGCGTGATCGGCCGCGCCACCTACGTGCTGGAGCATCTGGAGGAGTGGATGCGCCCGATGCCCCGCGACACGCAGCCGGCGCTGCACGGAACGGCGCGCGCTTACGTGCAGAACCAGCCGAAGGGCGTGATCGGCAACATCGTGCCGTGGAACTTTCCCTTTGACCTGTCGGTCGGGCCGATGATCGAGATGCTCGCGGCAGGCAACCGCGTCATCGTCAAGCCGAGCGAATACACGCCGGCCTGTGCCGCCCTCTTAGCCGAAATGGTCGCCCAGACCTTCGCGGTGGACGTGGTCCATGTCGTCACAGGCGGCCTTGAGCTGTCCCGCGCCTTCTCGACGTTCCCTTGGGACCACCTGCTCTATACCGGCAGCCCCGACGTCGGCCGCCTGGTCATGGCGGAGGCCGCGCGCAACCTCACCCCGGTGACCCTCGAGCTCGGCGGCAAGTGCCCGGCCCTGCTGACGCCCGGCGCCGTCACGTCGGTAAACGTGGGATCGGTGATCGGCACGAAGATGATCAAGGGCGGCCAGATGTGCATCTCGGTCGACTACTGCATGGTGCCGCGTGCGGACCTTCAGGCCTTCGTCGACCATGCGAGCGACTTCATGGCGCGGTCCGCGCCCGATTATACGCGCGGGCCGGATTGCACCGGCATCATTTCGCCTCGGCACCTCGACCGCCTGGAAGGCTTGCTGCAGGAAGCGCGCGACCGGCAATGCCGCGTCGTGCCGCTCGAACGCGACGGCAGCATCGATCGCGTTGAACGACGCATGCCGATCTCGCTCGTCGTCGATCCCGCGCCGGATTTGCGGATCATGCGGGAGGAGATCTTCGGGCCGATCCTTCCGATCGTGCCCTACGACGACCTGGACGCGGCGATCGCTTCCATCAACGCCGGGGAGCGTCCGCTGGGCCTGTACGTGTTCGGCGACGACGAGGCCGTGACGGATCACGTGCTGGCGCGGACGAGCTCCGGCGGTGCTGCGGTGAACACCTGCGCCATGCAGGGCGCGCTGCCCTCGATGGGCTTCGGCGGGGTCGGCATGAGCGGCATGGGGCGCCACCACGGCATCGACGGCTTCCGCGAGTTCTCCAATCCCCGCGGCATCTTCGTGCGCGGCGAAGGCGACATGATCGACGCCTTCTATCCGCCCTACGAGAAGGCTGCGGCGCTCGTGAAATCCGTGCTGTCCTGACCGTGCCGGCGTGCTCCTGTGGGCCTCTAGAAAGTGCGAGCCACTGACGCATGCACTCGGTCAAGGTAATCGGGCTATTCGGCTTGCTCGGGCTGCTCGGTCTATGCGCGATCCTGAGGCCGGTGCCGGTGCACCGTCGCGGTGGACCCATCCGCCTGCTCGGGCTGGCGGGCCTGGTGGGCCTCGCCGGCTTCTGGAGTCCCTGGCTGGGCGCCTGTGGCGCGCTAGGCGCCTTTGGGCTATGGAACCATCCGAGCCCGATGCTTCGCCGCCTGGCCTGGGCGGGCTTCGCGACACCGGTGGGCTTGCTGATCGGCGTCGTGCTCCTGGCGATCGGCTAGCGCGGGCGGCAAGTGCGCCGGCCGTGTGTCAGGCTGCCACCCCCTCGGCCGCTATGCGATCAAGCACCGTGATCGCGTCGTCCGGCAGGTCGAGGTCGGCGGCCGCCAGGTTCTCGCGCAGGTGGTTGATCGACGACGTGCCGGGAATGAGCAAGATGTTGGGTGCGCGGCGGAGCAGCCAGGCCAGGGCGACCTGCATCTGCGTGGCGCCGAGCTGCGCCGCGACATCGGAGAGGGTGGTCGATTGCAAGGGCGTAAAGCCGCCGAGTGGGAAGAACGGCACGTAGGCGATGCCCGCAGCGGCGAGTTCGTCGATCAGCGTGTCGTCGTTCCGATGCGCAAGGTTGTATCTGTTCTGCACACAGGCGATTTCTGTGATGGTGCGCCCTTGGGCGACCTGCGCGGGCGTCACGTTGCTCAGGCCGATGTGGCGGACGAGCCCGCGCCGCCGCAGCTCGGCAAGCGCCGTCAGCGGCGCCTCGATCGACCCCTCGGCAGGCCCCACCGGGTCGAACATAGCGCGCAGGTTGACGACGTCGAGCGCGTCGAGGCTGAGATTGCGTAGGTTGTCGTCTACCGCGTCCGTCAAGTCCTTGGCGGAGAAGGCCGCGTCCCACGAGCCGGCTTGGCCGCGGCGGGCGCCGACCTTGGTGACGATGACCAAGTCGTCGCGATAGGGATGCAAGGCCTCACAGATGATCTGGTTAGTGACGTGCGGGCCGTAGAAGTCGCTGGTGTCGATGTGGGTGACGCCGGCCGCCACGGCCTCGCGAAGCACGGCGATGGCGCCGTCGCGGTCCTTCGGCGGCCCGAAGGCGTGGGGCCCCGCGAGCTGCATGGCGCCGTAGCCGTGGCGGTTAACCGTGCGGTCGCCGAGCGCGAAGGTTCCTGCCTTGCTGATGTCGGTCATGTCCTGTCTCCCTTGGATGACCGTGCATGTGGACAGCGGCGACCCGTGCGTTAACAAGGTGCAATCCAAACGGGCTGTTCGGGGGCGCGGACAATGGCGGCTGACCTCGGTGATTTGACGGCGTTCGTAGCGGTCGCGCGTGCAAGCGGGTTCCGCGAGGCGGCGCGGGCCGGCGGCGGCAGCGCATCGAGCTTCAGCGAAGCCGTCACCCGGCTGGAGGCGCGGCTCGGCGTCCGGCTGCTAAACCGCACGACGCGCAGCGTCGCCACGACTGAAGCAGGTGCGCGCTTGCTCGACCGGCTCGTACCGGCGCTGGGCGAGGTGGAAGCGGCACTGGACGCGGTTAACGGGTTCCGCGGCCGGGCCGCCGGGACGTTGCGGTTGAACGTGCCGGTCAGTGTGGCGCGACTGGTGTTGCCGCGGATCGTGCCACCGTTCCTTGCCGCCTATCCCGACATCCGGCTTGAGATCAAGGCGGAGGATAGCTTCGTGGACGTGCTCGCGGCCGGGTGCGACGCGGGGATCCGCTACGACGAGCGGCTGGAGCAGGACATGATCGCAGTGCCGATCGGTCCGCGCGAACAGCGGTATGCGACCGCGGCGTCGCCGGCCTATCTCGACCGGCATGGGCGACCAGACCACCCGCGCGACCTGCTCCACCACACCTGCCTACGCGGCCAGTTCGCGAGCGGCGCCATGGTGATCTACGAGTTCGAGCGCGATGGCGAGGTGGTGAAGGTGGAGCCAGCTGGCCCGCTGCTCGTGCGCGTCGGTGCGGCGACCGACCTTGCCGTTGACGCGGCGGTCGCCGGCACCGGCGTGATCCAACTCTTCGAGGACTGGCTGCGACCGCATCTCGACAGCGGTGCCCTGGAACCGGTGCTGAAATCTTGGTGGATACGGTTCTCCGGGCCGTTCCTCTACTATCCGGGCCGCCGTCACCTTCCCGCGCCGTTGCGCGCCTTCGTCGACTTCATCGGCAAGCCCGCATCATGGGCGTGACGGGCTAACGGCGAGGCATGCTTCGGGTCCGGGGCCGTGGCATGACGAACTCGCTCGGGAAGGGAATGCGCACGCGTGTGGCGGACCGGACAAATCGCAGGCTTGTTCCGCAGTCGCTCGGTCGAGGCACGAGACCCTGAACAATTCGCAGTCAGGGGCTTATTTGTTCCGCATGCACGCCGCAAAGACGGGCGTCTGCTGCCGTCTTGCGGGGCCTCGCGCGGATCAGCCGCTAGGACCACACCTCGCGTTCCAGTTCGACGCGCTGGAGGCGACGGGCGTCATTCAAGCGACCGTGATGAAGGGAAAGGGTCCGGCGCCAGGCAGCGACCACGCTTCGACGCACTTCTCAAACGCCATTAGAGCCGGGGAAGCTTGCTCGCGTGGAAGGTGGGCGGCTTAGGGGCGACGCTTTGGCCACCCTTGCGATCGCCCGCCCGCGGATATGGGCAGACGAGGGCAAGACGAATACGAGGTAAATAGTCGGGCAGGGTGACGGATCTTCACACTGTGGGACGGCGCCGATACCCAGGCGGCGCACCTCAGTGGTTAACCGGACATCCCGATGCGTTCCCGAACCGCCGACAGGGAGCTGGAGGCCGGCCCTATTCGCCCCAACCCGTCACGTCGTTCCCGCCGAAGACCATCCGACGGATCATCGGCGACTGCAATCCCGCGCTGAAGCCGAGCGCGGGCGCGCTGACTTCGTTGAGACGGGTCATCTGCTCATCGGCCAACGCGATCTCGGCCGCGGCGATGTTGCTGGCGAGCTGCGCCGGCTTGCTCGCCCCTATGATGGTAGCGCTGACGCCCGGTTGCGCCATGACCCAAGCCAGCGCCACCTGCGCCGCCGGGATGTCGATTTCGGCAGCAACGGATTCCAACACTTCCAGCACGTCCCAGTTCTTGTCCGCGAACTTGCTGTTGCCGAATGGGTTCGGGCCGCTCAGCCGACCGGAGCCGCCTGTGTTCTCGCGACGATATTTCCCGGTCAGGAAGCCCCCCGCCAGTGGGCTCCAAGGCATCACGCCCATGCCTGACTCCCGTGCGGAAGGGACGTGCTCGCTCTCGACATCACGGGCGACGAGCGAATACTCGACCTGTATCGCGATCGGGCCAGGAATGCGCCGTTCCGCCGCGATGACTGCTGCTTTGGTCGCCACCCAAGCTGGCATGTCGGACAGCGCATAGTAACGGATCTTCCCAGCCCTAACCAGGTCACCCAATGTCTGCACGATCTCCTCGACCGGCGTCACGCCGTCCCAGATGTGCATCCAGTACAGGTCGATGTAGTCCGTTCCGAGCCGTTTGAGGGAAGCGTCCAGTGCCCGGTGAATGTTCTTGGCGCCGGCGCCACCCGCATTGGGGTTCCCGCCCCCGGCTTGGTTCGCAGTCAAGGGGCTGGCCGATCCGTTGAACGCGAATTTGGTCGCCAGCACGATTTCGTCTCGCGATCCGGTCTCCTTGATGAATTGACCGACCAGGATCTCGCTCTGCCCCCCGGAGTAGATATCAGCCGTATCGACGAAGTTGCCGCCTGCTGCCCGGTAGGCTTCGAAGATCGCGCGCGAGGTTGCATCGTCGGCACCCCATGCACCCGGACCGAAGGTCATGGTCCCGAGCGCGATGGGGCTGACTACGAGGCCGGAGCGGCCGAGCGTGCGGAAGTCGGTGAGGGACATGGTAGGATTCTTCCATAGCGTTCGATATGGAACGCATGCTATGCCGATCGCCGACTGTCAATACCTTTCAGAGCGATCACTATGGATCAACCTGAACACCGCCCCCCGCCGCGACGCAAGACCGGCAGGCCGCTATCATTCGACCGCGATGCAGCGCTCGAACAAGCGATGCTGACGTTCTGGCGCCATGGATACGAGACGACGTCGATCGTCGATCTGACGACCGCGATGGGTGTGACGGCTCCCAGCCTCTACACCGCGTTCGGGGACAAGAAGCGGTTGTTCCTGGAAGCCGCGCGCCGCTATGCCGGCGATCAGGAAGCGATGGCGCAGGCGATCGATGGCGCGCCGACCGCGTACGGCGCTGCTCGCGCGATGCTGGCCGCCGCTGCGACCGCCTATACCGGCGAGACGACGCCCAAGGGTTGCCTGCTCGCGAGCGCGACGGCCAGCGGCTCAGCCGCGTCAGCTGACGTCCGGGGTGCCATCGCCGACTTTCGCAGGTTTGTCGACGGACGACTGCGCGCCCGGATCGATCGAGATATAGAGGCAGGCCTCCTGCCGCGGAACACGGATTCCGCCGCTTTGGCCGGCCTCGTCATGACGGTGACACAAGGCATGTCGGCGCTGGCGCGCGACGGAACAACGCGCACCTCCTTGCTGGCCATCGTGGAGGTCGCCTTGCAAGGCTGGCCACAAGGCTGAGCTCGCACACGCGCGGGGACCTCGGGGCTGTTTTGGAATGCCGCGATCGTGGTGCCACTGGAAGCCAGCGGCGAAGGCCCGCCAAACGGCGCCCAAGGTGTCGTTGGAGGCTCCAATGTCGGAACGAGCCTCCGCCGAGATGGCGAGGGTGAACCCTACCCCAATCGGGACTCGCATCCATGCCTGACGCGGGAGCGGCCTGCATCCTCCAGGCGGTCCAGCTGCACCGGTCCGATGGGCCGGCCAGACGTCCCTGGACGATCCGCGCTATGAACCCGAATTGGCGGAGCTGGTCGAGCTGAAGGTGCCCCTTACGTCCATCCCGGCCCCTTCCCTGCCCCCGGTGCAGCTTCCCCATCACGGAGGCTTGGACAAGACGGTGACAGCGCGCCTGTGTTTGTTTGGCTGGCTTTGACATACCAAGCCCGGAATTCAGGTCATCCGCATGACTCTATACGGAACGTTCGACAAGTTCGCCTATCTGCGGCTGGTCAGCGGTCACTGGGGCGAGATGGTGCCTTATATTTCCCGCCTATCTCCAGCGCATGGATGATGCCGCCGAGGAGCCTCACCAGACTGTCGCGGACCGTCACCGAACGTTATAGGTCGCACGTCTTCGTCACGCCCAGCGACATGTTGAACCTGCCGCACTCCAAGTTAATCCATGAGGTACCGGGCATAGATCGCATGCTGTAAGCGGTGAACCTCCCTAACTCACCAACACGGGTGCTCGCGAGTTCCTCGACCAGCTTCCCATCAGCCGAGAGGACAAGGAAAAGTTCGCGCACCGGAAATCCAAAAGCTTCTCTGCGTCTCTGATCAACAGGAGTTTTCCGCCGCGTCCCGTCGGACGCGATCCACGCATCGGCTCAGAATCATGTGGGTTAGTCCCACATGGACGCGCTGCGAACGCCTGGTTTCACGTGGCGGACCCTGTTCGACAGTGGCCGCATCAACGCGACGAACGCGATCTTTCCTGCGGGTCTCGGGCTTACAGCATCGACATAGTGTGGACTAATTCGCCACGTCCACGTCTTGCACGCGTGGCAGGGAAAGGGCGCGGGTGCTTCGGCTTTTCTGTCGCCGCGCCCAGAAATCTTTTCTGATCGGGACACAGGCAGAGTTAAAGTAGGCGATCCGCTTTTATGAGCTGGATGGCTCTGCCCCGGCCTTACCCGATGACATCGCACCGCTGCTCCGAGCCAACCGGACCATACCCGAGCCGCAGATTGCCGCATGCGTGCCACTCGCATCGTCACCCTTGCCAGCAACGCCGGCGAGCAGTTGATAGCCGCGGCAACGGCTATCGCTCCGTCGACTTCGCCTGGCCGACACGGCTGCTCTTGATACCAGAGGTAATGGGACTTGCCCCCAAAGCGGACGGGGGCCCTCCGCCTTGCAGCCAAGAAGCAGTCACTATCAGATTATCGCCGGAACGAGCACTTCTTCGAGCCAGTCGATGAACACGCGAACACGCGCCGGCACGATGCGGGTGCGCGGATAGAGCAGCGATACCGGCAGCGGTGGCGGCCTGTAGGAGCGCAGCACTTCGATCATCGTTCCCGACCTCAAATCATCGGCGAAGCGGACCAGCGGCAGCTGCGCCAGCCCGAAGCCCAGTTGCGCCAGGGTGGCACAACTGTCCGCGCCAGTGGCGATCACCCGCACAGGCAAGGCGTATTCGCGGGTCCGACCGTCGATGGTGAACTCGAGGGGCAGCACCGTGCCGGTTCGCGACGACGCGAAGCCGACCATCTCGTGTCCCTCCAGATCGTCGGGCGAGCGCGGCTCGCCATGCAGCGCGAGATAGGCGCGGCTCGCGCAGGTGATCTCCGGCAACGCGCCGAGACGGCGTATCATGAGGTCGCCCTCCGTCGTCTCTCCGCCACGGATCGCGCAGTCGACCCCTTCGCCGACGAGATTCACCAGACGGTCACTTTCGCTGAGATGGAACCTCAGCCCGGGGTGCCTGGAGAGAAAGTCGGGGAGTGCGGGCAGCAGCCAGGTGCGGGCGAACTGTGCGCTGGTGTCGACCCGCAACGTGCCGGTGGCGACCCGGCCTCGCAACGCCGTCTCGACCGCCTCCATCTCGCCCAGCACAGCGGTGCAGTGGCGGTAATAGCCCTCGCCCTCGTCGGTCGGCCCGACATGACGAGTCGAGCGGCGCAGCAGAGTGGTGCCAAGGGCTGCCTCCAGCGCCTTGATCCCAGCGGTGGCGCTCGACCGGGGAAGGCCAAGGTCGGAGGCGGCAGCGCGAAAACTGCGGCGCTCCACCACTCGCACGAACAAACGCATCGCAGACAGTCGATCCATGGTTGATTGTTCGCCTGCGTGGAATGGTGATGGCAAGTGCGAAGTGATTGTCCAGAGATGAAGGGCTAGCCAAGTGCTCGTTCGTCAAGACGGAGAACCTCCCCATGAGCAAAACGCAACCAACCATCGCCCTGATCACCGGCGGGAGCCGTGGCCTCGGGCGCAGCATGGCCGAGCATCTCGCGCGTTCGGCCACGGATGTCGTGATCACCTGGCGGTCGCGCCGGGACGAGGCGGAGGCTGTCATCCGCACGGTTGAGGCGGCCGGCCGCCGTGCCGCAGCGCTTCAGCTCGACGTCGGAGCGGTCGTCACCTTTCCCGAGTTCGCCGAGCGCCTCGGTGACACCCTCGAACGCGAGTGGGGCCGCTCGACCTTCGACGTGCTGGTGAACAATGCCGGCACCAGCCTGCACAACTCAATTGCCGGAACCACCGTGGCGGAGTTCGACGAAGTGGTGAACGTGCACCTCAAGGGCCCGTTCTTCCTTACGCAAAGCCTGCTGCCGCTGCTGGCCGACGGCGGGCGCATCCTGAACATCTCGAGCGGACTTGCACGCTTCTCGTTCCCGGGCTCTTCCGCGTACGCCATGATGAAGGGCGGGATCGAGGTGTTCACCCGCTATCTGGCCGCCGAACTTGGGGCGCGCGGCATCACCGCCAACACGCTGGCGCCCGGAGCGATCGAGACGGACTTTAGCGGCGGCATGGTACGCGACAATCCCGACGTCAACCGCATGGTTTCACAGAATACGGCACTCGGCCGTGCCGGCCGCACGTCCGATATCGGCCCGATCGTTGCCGCCCTCGTTGCGGCAGAGAACCGCTGGATGAACGGGCAACGGATCGAAGCGTCGGGTGGTATGCGCCTCTAAGGCCCGTTTGCGTGTTTGGTGAGGAAGGTTCTGCACGTGGCGGACCGACTTCTATCGAAACGTCCGCGACGGTTGCCAGTTACTGTGACGAGGGCTTCCCCCTTGGCCGAACTACGACCTAGGGCACATGTTCAGGTTAGCGCCGTTTGATCCAACGGCAGATAGACGGCTCTCCATCCTTTGAAGGCGTTGAAACGCTCAGCATGCCGAACAGGGAAGAGGTCCTGAACGATGATGGCCGTGTCGCTCAAGGTAGAAATGGCATGCAACTTATACGACGTGATGAACGGACAGTCCTTTGGCGTTGCCATGCGAGATGTGTGGCGTGGCGAGTCTGCCCGGAATTACAACCGGTGGGCTGAAAACTTCCGAAAGGCCAGCCAGGCTTGCCGGTTCTTGGACTCGGATCATGGCATCGGTCGACGGGGTCATTGTCCATTCCTAGCGTCTGGAAGACGGGCAATTCGTTGGCCCACCGCCTGACAACTTGACTTCGTGCATACAGACTGTCAGGTCACTAGGTAGCCGCCATGGTGTCGAGCTATGCAGAACGCTGCGCAGAAGTCTGATAGCCGGATCATCTGGCCTGCGGGGCAATCCCCGGCATCTGCACTCGTGTTCACGCACAACAGCGTCGACATCGAAGCGTCGCCACAGCAAGTATGGTCGCTTTTAATCGACTGCGTTGCGTGGCCGCGATGGTATGAGCATTGTTCGGACGTAACTGTCCTGAATGGCGGAACCGCTTTGCAGGCGGGAGCCAGATTCCGCTTCAAGACCCTGGGACGCTATTTCGAACCAGAGGTGGTCACCTTTGAGCCCTGCCGTATGCTCGTTTGGTCGGCGAAGGGTCCGGCAGGAACAAGCGGCTCGCATGCTTGGTATGTCGAGCCAACGGCGGCCGGATGCCAGGTAATCACCGAGGAGGCGCAGAAGGGTTTGCTTTTGTTGTTGCTGGGACCGCGTATTCGCGCCGAGTTGCTCTCATTGCATGAAGACTGGGTTCAATCGCTGAAGGAGCTGGCTGAGGCGAACTGATCCGTGCACATCAGCATCGTTAGCAGGACGCGGCACGGCTAACTGAGCACCCACCTCCGGCGTCAGGCTCGCCATCCAGGGCCACTTGTGAAGGTGAGGTGCGAGTGGTCGATTACGACTCCACAGGTTTCGCATACCAACTTATGACCCGCCGCCCCGCCGCACACGTGCCGAGCCACGACGGGCGCGCCCTCGGGCGAGGCATGCACGTTGCCCCAAGCCATCAAAGCGCCGACTACCGGATATAGATCAGCACCCTTCGTGGTCAAAGCGTAGCTTTGGCCATCCTTGCCGAACGGGCCGGTTGGCTTCTCCACGATGCCGAGCTGGGTGAGTTTCTCAAGCCGAGCAGCGAGCGTGTTCTTGGCGATGGGCAGGCGGCGTTCGAGCTGGGAGAACCTGAGCGGTCGCACGAGCAGTTCCCGCACGATCAGCAAGGTCCAGCGCTCGCCCACCGCCTCCAGCGCGCGTGCCACCGAACAGTTCTGGCCCTCGTAGTCGCTCCTCAACATCCCGTCAGACGATGGGGGCGATTGCACGATCGGACAAGGCAAGCTCCCCAGCGACCAGGCATTTAGTTGTATGAAGAGACCGAATCTGGTTGCATCATAAGACCAGTGCGCCTAGCGTGCCCTCGATGAGGAAACAGATCGAGTTTCGGGCCGAGGATGGCACGTTGCTGCGTGGCGTCTTGCACGCCCGTGAAGGCAGGGGCGCTCAGGGCGTCGTGATGACCCACGGCTTCTCCGGGGTGAAGGAGCAGGTCGAGCACTACGCAGCACGCTTCGCCGAGGCGGGCTTCTCCGTCCTCCTCTACGATCACCGCAGCTTTGGCGGGTCGGACGGCGTACCCCGCCTGGAGGTCGACCCAGCACGCCAACTCGCTGACTGGCGCGACGCCATCACCTTCGCCCTCAACTTGCCCGAATTCGATCCCGCCCGCGGGGTCGGCATCTGGGGATCAAGCTTCGCCGGCGGCCTGGCGATGGTTCTCGCCGCCGATGATCGCCGGGTCCGCTGTGTCGTCGCCCAAATACCCAACGTCGGTGGCAGGGCCAACGGCCATGCGATGTTCAACAGCTTGGAACGTGCGCGCCTTAAGGAGTTGTTCGATGCCGATCGCAAAGGGCGGTCGGCGGGACAGGTGCCGTTGCGGATGCCGGTCATGACCTCGGAAGAGGGTGCGGTCTGCGCCCTGCCGATGCGGGTCAGCGCCAACTACATCCGCGCCGCCGAGCAGGCGGCGCCCGCCTGGGTGAACGAGGTCACTGTACGGTCCGTGGAGGCAATGCTCACCTTCGAGCCCGCAGGCTGGGTCGCCCATGTCGCGCCCACGCCCCTGCTGATGATCGTGGCAGAGAAGGACACTTGCACCTTTCCCGAACCTCAACTCGCCGCCTTTGCCGCTGCGGGTGAGCCGAAGCGCTTGGTGGTCCACCCCGGCGGGCATTTCGACACCTACAGGGATCATTTCGCCGAAACGAGCGACGCGGCCCTGCAGTGGTTCTGCGAGCATCTCAAACCCGAGACTTGAATGGAGACCGACATGCCGATGTGCGACATTTTCATACCGATGGGAGCGCTTGAGCCGGAGGCGGAAAGGAAGCTCGTCGCCCGGGTTTCGGACTTGCTCGTGGAGCACGAAATGCGGCGGATGAGCGACCTGATGAACGACCCGGCCGCGGTGGAGACGAGCACGGAGCGGGCCAACGCCATCGCCTGGATGTTCGTGCACAGGACGGAAACATACGTGGCCGGGAAGCCGGTGGAGCTTCCGCACTACAAGTTCGTCATCACCATCCCAGAGGGCATGATCGACGACCGCTTTGCGCCCGCAATCAACCGCGACATCTACGCCGCGTTGAAGGAGGCGGAGGGCGGTGCGCGGCCTGACCTCGGTCGGCGAGTCTGGACCCACATCCACGAGGTGTTGGACGGGAGATGGGGCGCGGGCGACCGGCCCGTCCCAATCGAAGGGACCGTGAATTTCGTGGCCCCGGGCTGGGGTCCTGTCGCGCGCGCGCGGTTCGAACAGAAGAAGCGTGACGACGCCATCGCACTCGTCGGATTGGCGAATCAGCCGGAGGCGGCTCAATGACGGCGGCAGCCGAGTCCTCCACGTCGAAGCTGGCCCTGCAAGTTTACACCAGCGCCTCGCGCTTGATCGGCGGAGAACGGACGTTCTCCCCGGTAACCTCCTCTCTCCTGCTCGGGCGGGAAGATGCCGTTCTTGTTGACGCGCAATTCATGGAGGAGGAGGTCGACGCTCTGGGCGACATGGTCGAGGCGTCCGGCCGTCGCCTGACCCACATCGTCATCACACACGGCCATGCGGATCACTACTTCGGCGCGGAGCGCCTCGCGCAGCGCTTCGCGGGCGCCGCGGTCGTCGCGGCAGCAGGCGTCGTGGACTACATCTCGACTCATATGGCGGCTGAAACGAGAACTTTCAGCATGATGTTCTCAGATGGGCTGGTTCTTCCGAAACGATCGCCCTCATGCCTGGACGGCGAGGTGATCTGGCTGGAGGAGGAGCCGCTGCACGTCATTGAAGTCGGGCAGGGAGACATCGCCCCAAGCACTATCATCCACGCACCCTCATCGGGCATCGTGGTGGCGGGCGACGTCGCATACAATGGCATTCATCAGATGTTGGGGCTGAGCGGACCGGCGGAATGGAGCCGATGGATCGAGAGCGTCGAGTCTATTGAGCGTCTTGATCCGAACATCGTCGTCGCCGGACACAAGATGCCGGGCGCACGTGACGATGAGCCGAAACGCATCCTCCATGCTACGCGGGCCTACATCGAGAGCTTCGCCAAGGCAACCAAGACTGCGTCCTCCGCGCCCGAGATCGTAAGGCTGATGACTGAGCTCTACCCGCACCACGGCAATCCCACCACTCTGTGGTTTTCCGCGGCAGCCGCAATCAAGGCGCGCGACGGCAAGACTGCCAGCCCAGCCTGAGCAGTGGGCGCAGCTTTGCAGCGGCTGCGGTGCAGGCATCCACCAAACGTGGGCCAACCGACGTGCTGCCGGGTCAGATGGCCGCTGCAATCCTCGCAACAACCTCACTCAATGCGCCGTCCGGGTCGGCGCTCAGTCCTGTGGAACGCCACGCGACGATCGCATCGGGTCGAACCAGGCAGGCGCCATCCGGCAACACGTTGAAGATCGCTTCAAACGCGACGGCGGCGGGGAACAGGACATCTTTCCCGACCTGCACCGTCCTGATCGGCACCGCCGTGGCACTCTCGACCGCCTCGGCGGCGCGGATCCAGCGAACGTCCTGTGAGATCAGCGCCAGGCTATGGGTGAATAGGTCGACGGTGGAGATGCGTCGGCCCCCCTGCATGATCCAGACGTGCGGCACGCGCGTGCCCGGCTGCCCGCGCCATAGGTTCGGAGCCGCGGCAGGGGGCAGATTGTCATTGGGTGCGATGACCGCGGCCGAAGCGACCCGCTGCCCCAGTTCCATCGCCTCGTCGCCGTATAAAGGCTCGCCGGCGAGCCGATCGCCGATCCATCGGCGATAGTCGGGCCGGGCGAACGTCTGCTGGTGACGCAGCCAGCCGATTGGCTGGCGCTCGGCGCTGTAGGTTTCGAGCAAGGCCGGTCCTGCCTCGCCCGCCAACACCATCCCGAGCTTCCAGGCAAGATTGTAGACGTCGTCGATACCGGTGTTCGCGCCGAAGCCGGCGCGTGTCGGCGGAAGTTGGTGAGCGGCGTCACCGGCCAGGAACACGCGGCCCTCGCTGTATCGCTCGGCGATCCGCCCGGCCATCTCCCATCGGCCGGTGGTGATGATCTCCACCGCCAAGTCGCTGCCGAGCGCGCGCCGGATGGCGTCCTGCAGTTCGGCGTCGGCACGCTTGACGTCGTCGCCGAACATCAACACCCAGCGGCCATCAGGATAGTGGGTGAGGAACGCCTTGAAGCCCGGCTGTTCGATCGAGAACTGCTGAACTCCGGCCGTGAGATAGTGCTCGGCCTCGTCGCAGCGGAACAGGACGCTGCGGAGTGCTTGGATATGCCCAATGCCTGCTCGTGCGATGCCAAGCGCCTTACGGATGCCGCTATCCGCTCCGTCCGCGGCGATCAGATAGTCGGCGTGCAAGACATGCTCCTCGCCGCTGTCACGATCGCGCATTCGTGCGGCCACGCCGGCCGTGTCTTGCGTGAAGGACAGCATCTCGACGCCCAACCAAAGGTCCGCGCCACGCTCCATCGCGGCCATCCGCAGGATCGGTTCCAGCAGGTCCTGGGCGATGGCGGCGCCGGTGCAGGGTGACGCCATGCCCTTGTCGCGGTCGTCCTCTCCCGGCGTCCAAAGCGTTTCCGCTTCCCATTCCGCGGCGAGGCTGGTGGCTCTGACCCGGCGCAGGCGGACGCCGGGCGCCACCTGCGGGACGCGGTCCTCGATGCCCGCGGCGCGGTAATGTTCCAACGTCAGCTCTGTGAAGCCAATCGCCCGAGGGTGGAGCGAACTACCCCGATGCCGCTCGACGACGACGGTGCGTATTCCACGCCAAGCGAGGAACAGCGCGGCGGAGAGCCCTACCAGGCTTCCGCCGATGATGATGACTTGGACGGGACGGCGCGGTCCGGTGTGCATGAGGTGTCGTCCTTTGGTTCATGCCGCGGGCACGGCGAAAGGACGCGTTCGGTCGCAGCCCAACGAGTGCAGGGCCAGGGTCGTCATGGAAAGATAAGCGTCGACGCTCATCCCAGACCTCCCGACGATGAACGGCACGCGTCCGCCTTCGTCGTGGTCCGCGGCCCGTGAGGGGCTGGAAACTGGCCGCCCGCGAGGGCGGCTGACCGGGGCTCACCACGCCGGTCCACCTTTTTCGACGATGATAGAAGTGGTCGCGGATCTGAGCGTCTGCAACAGCATCAAAGCGAGAACGTAGCCAAGGCCTGATCATGCGATGGCTTCGCCCCGGGAAAGGTCGGCCAGCCGTCACCGTCGGGTGAATACCCCGGACTCGCGAGCTTGCATGGGCGGGATCCGTTTTTAGCCACACCGGCCACCTGCGCTGAGGCGCGAATGCTGGCCGATCGTAGCTCCATCTCGGCGAGGAGAACTCGCCCGCCTCAACCGGGTCGGATGAGCAAGACCGCATTCGCCGCGTCCGCCGCCACGTAGATCGCCCCGTCAGCCCCCGCGGCCACGCCGCCCGACCTCAGGTAGGGCGCGCTGAGACGGCCCACGGGAAGGTTCTGCGCCAGGAGCGTCGCTCGTCCGCCGGCCGGATCAATGGTGAGCAGCCGACCGTCCCGGGCGTCCAGGGCCAGGATGCGGCCGTCAGGAGCGACCGCAAGGTCGCGCACTCCGCCGAGGTCCTCAGCCACGCACGCTGGTTCGCCGCCGCCGGACGGCAGGTAAAGCACGCGACCGGTCCCGCTCTCCGCCACGTAAGTCCCGCCGTCCGGCGCGAGGGCAAGTCCGATCGGCAGTTGCAGGCCGTCAGCCGCCACCTCCCTCGCGCCGTCGACGGCCACGCGCAGGATCCGGCCCGCTGCCGGCTCGCTGACGAGCATGCCGCCATCTGCGCAAGTCGCCACCGCGCCGGGCTGCTGGAAACCGCCCACCTCCCGCAGGAAGCGGCCTTCTCGGTCAAGCACCTGCACGAGGCCGAATACCTCGCTGAGCAGTAGTACGTGCTCCGCGTCCACGCTCACTGCGGCTGGGAACTTCAGGGGCGTCGCGACGGCCCGCGCAATGTCCGTCACCGATGCGGTTCTAGGGTCGAGGGTGCGGTAGGCGCAGACGTCCGCCAAATGGATCAGGTCGCCTTCGGGCCCGGCGGATACGGCGATCCCGCGCGGAAAGCCGAGGCCTGGCGCCACTATGGGACGTATGTCGCCCGTGCGGGGGTCCACGGCGTGCACCGCGCTGTCGGCCATGTTGCTCACGTAGATCAGGCCGTCCGACCCTATCGCCATGTTGTCCGTGGCAGTCGCCAGCTCGGCGATGCGGCGGCGCTCCCATCGAGCACCGGCTCGGTCCAGGGCGAACAGTTCACCGGTGGCATCGTCCAATACGTAAAGCTGCTCGTCTGCGCCGAACTTGACTGCGCCAGGCTTGCCGAAGCCCTCGGCCAGCACCTCGGTCGCCCCCGTCTCCGGGTGTACGCGCACCACTTGGCCCCGTTCCCAAGACGGTGCGTAGATCAGGCCGTCGGCGCCGAATTGGAAAGCGTTGAGGCCGCCTGTGCCTTCCGCCACCAGGCGCGGCGCGGCGCTACCCTGCACGTCGATCTCCCACAGACCTTCGCCCAGGAACACCTGGCCAACGAACAGCCGACGGCCGTCGCGCGTCAGGGCGATCGAATTGGCGCCCGCGATCCCGGTGGCTAAATCGCTGACCTCGCCCTCAACCGTGCGCTGGCGCACCGCGCCTTCAAGCACCGCCGTCCAGATCATGTCACCGCGCGGGGTGAAGACGAGATCGTCCGACTCGCCCGAGAACGGCCCTACGACGGTCTCCACCTCGCCGGTGGTCACGTCCACGGCGAAAACGCTCTCGCCGAAGGCGCTGGCCACATACAGCCGGCCGTCCGGTCCGAAGGTCACGCCGTTGGCCGAGTGAAGGCCAGATCCCTCGATCAGGACATCGAGGGTGTAGCCCGGGCTCATCCGGATGTCCGCAGTGCTCGGTCGCATGACCATCAATCTCCAACCTCAGGCCGGAGCGGTCCTCAGGAGGAGAACGCGTGGTGTTCCAGCGGTTAGCAACTAGGTATTCAAAACCATGCAGTTATAAAGCAGGCTTGAAGCGGTAATCTGCCAACCAGGAGTGTGGAATGGACCGGTTGACGAGTATGGATGTGTTCGTCAAGGCCGTGGATGCGGGGTCCTTCGCTGCAGCCGCGCGCAAACTCGCCTTGTCGCCGCAGATGGTCGCCAAGCACGTGGGTGCCCTAGAAGCGCGGCTGGGTGCGCGGCTGCTGCACCGCACGACCCGTCGCCAAGGGCTGACTGAGATTGGCCGCGCCTATGCCGAGCGCTGTCGCGTCATACTTGAACAGGCGGAGGCGGCGGATGGACTGGTTGACGGCGACGACGCGCCGCTCCGTGGTCGGCTGCGGATCAGCGCGCCGTCGACCTTCGGCGGCCACACGCTCACTCCAGTGGTGACGGCTTTCCTGCGCGAGCACCCCGACCTGGAAATCGACCTGGCCCTAACTGACCGGTTCGTCGATCTGGTGGAAGAAGGCTACGACCTGGCGTTCCGGGTCGGCCACCTTGACGACTCCAGCCTCATGTCGCGGGGATTGAGGCCCTACCGCCTGGCCGCCTGTGCTTCGCCCGCCTACCTCCAGCGTTGGGGCGCGCCTGAGAGGCCCGCCGACCTGACCGCACATGAATGCCTTGGCTATGCCTACTGGCCGCGGCCCGCGGAGGGGACGTGGCGGTTCCACCGCGACGGCATCGTTCACGAGGTTGCGGTGCGAAGCCGTCTGCAGATCGACGACGGTCAAGCCCTGCTGAAGGCTGCCCTGGACGGCTTCGGGGTGGTGCTGTGCGCCGAGGATGTCCTGCGGGGCGCGGTTGCGGATGGCAGGCTGGTTCCTGTGCTCGACGGATATACGCCACCGTCGCGGCCCGTTCGCCTCCTTTACCCCCGCGACCGCCTTCAGACGCCTAAGCTTCGCCGGTTCATCGAAGCCGCGGTCGAGGCCATTGGTCGACCTTGAGCTCGGCTCGCCGGGACGACAGCGGCGTGTCAGCCGATCCGTGCTTGTGCGCGTCGGCCCTGGCCATACCTAGAAGCTAGGTCGAGCCAAGCCTCGCTCATAGCGAGGGTCGCGTGAGTGGTGTATGGCACCGATCCTTTTGGCTGTTACCGTGATCGCAAGGGGCTGAGCCTCGTAGTGAGCTGCTGCCGGTTTCGAGGCAGGAGCGATTTCAGCCGCTTGAAAGATTGCGAGCCGCGTGCCGTCTCGCCTTCCCGCAGGATTGGAGCACCTTCACCCACCTCGGCGTAACGAACAGGACTACGAGTGGGTCGGGCTTAGGCTTCGGTGACGTTGAGCGACCCGATTGCGCTCCGGCTGTTCTGAACGTCGCGCGTGGTGCGCCAGGGAACCGTCCGGCAGTTCGCCGTCTAGTCTGGCGGACGCGAGCGCATCCCTATAAGGCCGAGTGCCAGGCAATAAGCGAGCTAAGCGCACTCGAAGCGTCAGCACTCGCCAAGCGGATCCGAAATCCATCGCGTCGCAGCCGGACTCGTCATGCCGCTCCGCCACACGAGCCTCCGCTGCCGCGTCGTCGCCGGTGATTGGGATGGCATGGCGAAGTCACTCGCAAAGACGGCTTTGGGTGCCTCGACGATCCGCGTGCCCGCAGATGTTGGGCCAACAATTCACCGGTGGTGGTCTCATGCTGGTCGAGTTCAGCGAATGCGACGTCCAGCTGTGGACAGTCATTGAAGAACAGTGTGGCCCGAACCCGCCGCGTGTCCGCATATCGGGAGTTTGACGGATACTGTTGCAACCCTGTTCTCCAGGTGCACGCACTCTTGTTTGAGCCAGCACCATCAGCCAAAAATGCATTGCAGCGGCGGCCAGAGACCGAGTTGGTGAGGCTGTCGGACCAGAGTTTAGCCGAGCAGAGGGCGCGCGATGATCTTAAGCAAGTCAGCCGATTCCTCCGTCGCAGGCTGTGAGGCTGCTCAATGAGCTTCACGCGGAGGGGCATGCTGGCGAGCTTGGCGGTGCTGCCAGTGCTGGCGCATGCATCCGCTCAGGAGTTGCCGTTCATTGATCTGTGGCCGGGACAACCGCCGGACGGGATGGGCCCGGCCGAGCCGGAACGGGTGAGCGCCAAGGGGGCAATCAGCCGCATTAGTAAGCCGCGGGTGATCGTGCATCGGCCCGCGCGGCCGAATGGCTCGGCAGTTCTTGTGGCAGGGGGCGGCGGCTATTTCCAGATCGAACGCGGGATGGAGAGCGAGCCCGCCGCCGCGTGGCTTGCCGCGCGGGGTGTGACGGCGCTGGAACTGATCTACCGCCTACCGAGGGAGAATTGGAGTGCTGCCGCCCCGTTCCAGGATGCCCAGCGCGCGATGCGTATGATTCGAGCGCAGGCGGCTCTGATGGCCATCGACCCGAAGCGGATCGGCGTGCTTGGTTTTTCAGCGGGTGGTCATCTGGCGGCAATGACGGCCGTCGCGCCGTCGGCGCCGCGGTACGCACCGGTTGATGCCATTGACGCGACGGGCGCGCGGCCGGATTTCGCCGGGCTGATCTATCCAGTCATCACCATGCTGCCGCCGTACAATAAGACGCGCGCGTTTCGCGCGTTGCTAGAGCCGGGTGCCACGGCAGCACAGTTGCGAGCCTTGTCGCCGGAGACTCTGATCGATCACGACACGCCGCCGCTGTTCATAGCGCAGGCCGAGGACGATGCGATTTCGCCCGTGCAGAACAGCCTACTGATGTTCAGTGCCGCGCTTAAGGCGAAGATACCGGTCGAGATGCAGATCTTCCCGAGCGGGGGCCATGGCTGGGGAATGGGAGCGCCAGGCAGGTTCGTCGCGCAATGGCCCGATCTATTCGCGCGGTGGCTGGCGCTCGACGGTTTTGCATCGGCCTTGTAGGGAATTGCATGCGAAATGCCCGATCGTGTCAAAATTGACTAGGCTAAATAAAGGTTGAAACTGACAGTATCGGTAGCGAACCGCAGCTGTGGTATCGACCGGGTTGATCACGGCGACCTGGGAGCGCTCAGCTATCTTGCGCACGGACAGACATAACAACGCAGCTGGACGCTGCGGCGGGGGCGATGGGTCGGAACGTCTCGGCGGCGGACTTCGATCTGCTACGTCAAACCATCCTTCGGCAAGAACGGCAGTTCGTTTGAGAGCCTGCGAGCTGGAAACCGGCGTCGCCAAGACATCAAGGTCCGCCAAGCCCTCCCGAAGCTTCATCACGTCCGCAAAGCGGGACGAGGTCCAGAACTCATGAAGCGTGTTCATCGAGGAGAACTCGACGATGACCTTCGGGAGGGTGTCAGGGTCGATCTGCACAGGCCGACAATGAACGAGGCAATCGCGTCGGAGCCAGCATCAATGGCGGCGCGGGCCACGGAGTTATCCAGCCAGTTCGGGCCTGCGGGCACGGGCCGGAGCACGCCACTCGCAACCGTCGAGCAGCGCCGCCAACTGCGCCGAGGTGAGGCTGATGCGCCCCATCGTGTCTGAAGAAGGCCACACGAACTGGCCTGCTCCAGCCTCTTGGTCAGCATGCAAAGGCCCACGCCACAGTGCCAGATCAGCTTGATCATTCCGGCGCGTCGGCCGCGGAAGGCGAACACGGTGCCTCCGAACGGATCCTCGGCCAAGGTCTGCTGCACCAGCATGGCCATCGCCGCAGTCAGCATTTGCTTGCGCCACGTGTAGAGCAGCCCGGCCCAATACCATGCTGATCGGCAACGACACTGGCGACCGCATCGGGCCGCAGCGTCTCACGCACGATCCGCAACTTCTCTTCGCTACTCCACCGGCGACGGCGCTCCGCGCGCATCGTCACCTCAACCCGTACCTTTGGAGCGCTCTTAGGCGCCTCGTATGAGCACTCGTCCATGCCCGCACCGCTGACCCAACAATCCGGCAGCAATGTCGGCGCCTACAACGAAGCCGTGGAAGGTGGGGATGGGCTTTCGCTTACCAGAATGTCGTCCATCGTCAACTTGCATCATGATCCCGATGTGCGCCGCCACGTGCCGCTGCGTCGCCGCTTACACCTCAACTTAGTTCGCGCGAAACTGAGTTCGGCTTCGTCGCCGCGGCTGGACCTGGTGGCGGGATGACCGTCTCAACAGAGGCCTGTTCATGCTGCCGCGCTCCGCCGAGCGATGGGGTGTCCCGGATCAGGGTGGTCCAAGGCTGGCAGCGTTTTCGGATTGGAAGTTTCAGCTACAAAATAGGACGTTCACGAGAGATCAGGGAAAACAGGGCGTCGTTCAATACTCGGCGCTAGGCCGTTTACGGAAGTTCTTGTACCACCTGTCCAGCCGGGGGTGATCATTCCCTAGCGCCTGGTCAAATCGCTCCCGTGCGGTTTGGAAAATCGCGAACGCGCTGAAGTCAGCGATCGTCGGTTCGTCGCCCGCCAGGAATTCAGCTTCGCCGATATGTGCGTCCAATATGTCGAGGAGTTCTGCGACATAGCGATACACCTGTTCGGCCACAATCTTGGAAGGTCGCGGCTCTTTTGCAGGAAAGGCGTCCGTTAGGTTCCAGAGCCATGCCTGGGAACGGACGCAAAGGTCATTGCCCACCCGCTCAAGTGCGCGGACTTTCGCGCGTGATATAGGGGCTACACCGATCATCGGCCGCTGCGGGTACAGCTCCTCGAAGTACTCCATGATAGCGCCCGCCTCCGTGAGCGCTACGCCATCGTCGGTGACAAGCGCGGGCGCGCGTCCGGCCGAGTTGATGCGAAGGTACTCGGGGGATCTGTGCTCACCCCCTTTGTAGTCGAGTTCATAACGGGGAACATCGAGCCCCTTTTCCGCGAGATAGATGATGACACGGCGAGGGTTCGTACCCATTCGAAACTGGTAAAGCAGCATGTCGGTAAACCCATAAAAAGAGAGGGAGACGGTTAGCGTCGTCTGAGAGAGTGAAGCATCAAGCCCACATTACCGACACACTGCGGCAATGAGCGTCGGTTGTTGCCCGTTTGCGAGACTGCAGCCAAGATCGAATAGAGTGGGCTCAACAGCAGCCGATGACATCGCGCGACCCGGCTGTCCCCGCGATTTCGATCGGGCCGCTGCCCCTACGCCGCCGTGCCTCTTGTGGGAGCATGGATACGAAGCTACCTCGCTCTCACAGTCAATAAGCCGCCATATGCGGGATCTCTTCCGGCAATGTCTAAGCGGCCTTCAGGTTCAAGGAAGGGGTTTCGCCACGCTGGTGCTACGATAGTGCGAACTAATCGCCAAGCGCTGGCCAGCTTAAACGATCCCATTGTGACACTCGGAGAAGCTGTCGATTTCGCTGCGCGCGGGTAGGCGCAGCTGCTGACCGGCTGTTTGCACGCGGCGGGTTGGACGGGGCGTTCTGCGACGCCTGGGTAGAGATGCAAAAACGGGTCGCTTTGTTTGTATGTGCTACTAGCATCGGAGTGTTGCGGAAGCGAGTGCCGTGGCCATCGTGTACGAATCCTCCATAAACATGCCGGTATTCCTCACGCGACGATCACTGTGGCCGTCAAGCACGCGATCATCGGCGCTCCCGTGGCCCCGTCCCGCTCTGTGGTGGGGCTTCGCCTATGTGTCGGAGCTCAACGTCTGTCCCTTGCCTGCTGGCACGCTCCTCGAGGTCCATATGAAGCGTCCGCCTGCAAAGGCGTCAGACCTTCATGCCGGCCTCAGCTCGGCCTGAGCCATAACCATTTTCAGGACGCGAAGCCGCGCGCCAACCTTTCGGCTTCTCGACCGATGCCGAGCTTGAATAGTTCCACGGCGTTGCCGCGGCCGATGGCGTACTTTTGGCCCGTATCCATCGCCAAGTCGTCGAACCAGCGAGCGCCCTGTGTCATCTCCTCGAAAGGGTAGTCCGTCGAGAATAGCACCCGCTCCCAGCCGATTTCCTCAATGACGGACGTCAACTGGCGCGCATGGAAGTGGCCGCTGGTAGTCAACCAGAAGTTTCTGCCGAAGTAGTAGCTGGGGCGATGCAGGGCCTTGGCGCCACGCGTACCTTCCCGTTGAGCGTCAAGTCTGTGTTGCAAGCGCGGCAACAGGAACGGCAGCCCCTCGCCAAGGTGCCCGACGATGATCTGTAGAGTCGGATGGCGGTCGAACAGGCCCGACAGCATCAGGCGGACGGCATGTGTGGCCGTCTCGTAGCCAAATCCCCATGCTGATCCGACGAGCTCGGGGTAACCCTGCATCGCCCGACGCTGGCTGGGGAGCGGCTCTCGAGGGTGGAGGTAAACGGGTACGTCCAGCTCGGCCGCCTTGGCCCAGAACACATCCGCGCCCTCGTCGAGATACTTCACATCCTCTTCACCGCCGACGGTGCTGTAGCCGTTGATCAAGGCGCCCCTAAACCCATGTTCGCCAACCGCGCGGTCCAGCTCGACGGCGGCCGCTTCAGGCGCCTGCATCGGCACCGCCGCGAAGGCCGACAGGCGGTCGGCGTGGCGACGGACGTGGATGGCCAATTCGTCGTTGGTCGACCGCGCGAGGTCGATGGCCCGACCCGCGTCGGCCACGGACTGCACGCCTGGCGCGGTGAGAGACAGGATCGAGAACTCCACCCCGCTCCGGTCCATCTCACGCAAGTGGCCGTCAAGGTCGATAAGACGGGCGGCGACGCTCTGGGCGTAGGCGTGGCCGTTCCGATCGTCCTCGCCCGCCGCGTCCCACAGGGCGTTGTTCGCTTTTGTGGTCGCATGCTCTTCCAGAGCGACTTTACCGTCCATGACGACTCTCCAAATCCGACATTCTTATTAAACATCAAGCCATGAAATTAAGGCTGATCCCGCCTAAGGTTCAGCCACCTTGAGCCTTCGTACGTTATCCCACCTGGTTAGATGCGATTTAGCCGCGCTCGACCAGGAATGAGCCGTTGTCACGAAATACACTTTAGCGAAGCGCAGGCAGTATGGCGGCGGTGTCCCAGTGGAAAGGCCTCAGGTCCAGGATACCGCCTTGTTGCAATGTTAACTGCTGAAGCAGCAACCAGTCGGTTTGTTTGTTGGTCTGCCGCGACGTTGCATAGACGTGCGACCGGCTGAAAAGCGTATCGCCGTCGCCGAACACCTGGGAGTCGCGCACCTCTAGCGACGACCAAGTCGCCTTGAACAACCGCATCCAGCGCTCCACGCCGTCCCGGCCCCGCCACTCGCCGCCATAGGGCAGCGACTCCGGCTCGTAGAGCAGGCAGTCAGGATGCAGGGTGGCGGCGACCGGCCCGAAGTCAGGCTGCTCGGCGGCCGCCATGAAGTGCGCTTCCGCCTCGTAGAAACGCTGCAGCACGTCGCGGTTGGACATGGCGTCAGCCCTCTACAATGGCGGCGCGGTAGTCCGGGACATTCCAGTAGAACGGCCTGAACTCAACGATCCGCTCGCCTCGGACCGTCACCACCTGCGTCATGGGCGCGTCGACGACCGCGCCGCTACTGCGTGAGCGAGTGACCAGACGGCAAGTGGCGACCACGATGTCGCCCTCGGAGATGAGCTGTCGGTCCTTGACTTCGAGCCGGTCGAACGCTTCGCTCATCTGACGCGCCCAGTTCTCATAACCCGCATGGCCCTGGAAGTCGCCGCCCCAGGGCAGGTCGGGCGACTGGTGGAGCACGACCTCGGGGTCGAGGGTGGCAGCCAGTGGGGCGAAGCTCGCCCCGCCACCCGCGCCGCCGGCGTTCATGTAGGCGCCCTCGGCCTCGTAGAAGCGCTTCAGCACCGCGACGGGGCTGGGCTTTGACGTCTCGTCAGGCACCGCGGCGCCGCTCCCCACCGTCGGCGCGACATAGTCGGCCCGCAGCGGCTCGAAGATCTTCAGTTCCCGAGGCGCGCGCAAGAGGTCCGGCAGCCGCGCCTCGTAGCGGGCGCGGTAGGGCTTCTTCATCTGGACGGAGAAGAAGTCCTCCCGGTCGCGCCAGGTTTCGTGCAGCATGAAAAGCCCAGGGTCTTCGGCGCTCCGGTGGAGCACCGTGTTCACGAAGGTGGGTTCTTGGCGCATCTCGTCGTTCACCGCGTTGACGAGTGCCAGGTACTCGTCCTCGCAACCCGCCTTGATCGGCACGGTGACCAGCAGCACGAACTGTTCGTTGCTCATGTCCGGTCCTCCCTTACGCTTCGACCTCGCCGCCCTCGGGGTCGGCGCGGTAGCTGGCGGTCCCGCCAACGCGGAACGTGGAGGCGGTGGCGAAGGTGTCCTCCATGAACTGCATGTAGGCGACCTTGCCGTCCCGGACCTTGGCCAGGATGGCGAAGGGCGAGGTGACCGAGCGGCCGACCGTGGTGGAGCGGTAGGTGAAGCGGCCGAAGACCGCGACGTTCTCGGCGGACTCAAAGATGTCGCCGATTTCGAACCCCTCGTTCTTCCAGTAGCGGCCGACGCGCTCGTAGGTGCTGACGATCGCCTCGGGCCCGATCTGCGTGCCCGCCCAGGGCATCAGCCGCTGCAGTTCGGGATTGTCGTAGTTGAGCGAGACATAGGTGGCGTCGGGCGCGACCAGCGCCTTGACTGAGTCAAGGTCGGTAGGATTGTCCAGGATGGCCTTGACGATATCGACGTTGGACCGTGGCATGGCGGTTCTGTTCCTCGGCAGCTGATGATTGGAGAAGGGATTGCTCAAACTCGTGCGGAGCGGGCTTCGACAAGGCCCGGGCTCAAGGCGATGTGTTTGTATTCCAAGAAGTCGTCCAATACGGCGAGGCCCCGCATACGGCCCTGGCCGCTCTGCTTGAAGCCGCCCTCCTCGAACTGGTCGTGCAGCACCGCCCAATCGTTGATCCAGATCGAGCCGGCCTCAATCTCGCGCGCCACGCGCAACGGCCGGTCGACGTCACGCGACCAGATGCTGGCGCTGAGGCCGTATTGGGTGGCGTTGGCGAGTTCGATCGCCTGCGCTTCCGTCTCGAACCGCTGCAGGGTCAGCACCGGGCCGAACACCTCCTGTTGGACGATGTCCATTTCGGAGCGGGAGACCTCCAGCAGCGTCGGACGGTAGAAGGCGCCGCGCGCCAGCGGACCGTCCGTCAGCGGTCCGCCGCGGACCACCGGCTCCGCGCCTTCCGCAATGGCCGCCTTCACCATCTTGTCGACGCGCTCGACATTGGGGCGGTCGATCAAGGGGCCCATCTCGGCCTCTGGATCAGACGCCGGCCCGACCCGCACCGCCTCCAGACCCGCAGCCACCGCAATGCGGAGCCGGTCGGCGACGCCGGCCTGAGCCAGGAGGCGGCTTCCGGTCATGCAGAACTGGCCGGAGAACACCGTGAGCGCCTGCACGATCTTGGGCGCGGCCGCCTCCACGTCTGCGTCGTCGAAGACCAGGATCGGCGTCTTGCCGCCGAGCTCTAAGCCCAGCCTCTTGATGTGGGGCGCGGCATTGGCGGAGATGGTGCGGCCGGTCTGGCTGCTGCCCGTGAAGCTTATCACCGGCACGTCCGGCGAGGTCACCAGCGCATCGCCAGCCTCTTGGCCGCCGGTGAAGACGTTCACCACGCCCTGCGGCAGGTCGGGCGTCTGCGATATGATCTCCGCAATCAGCGTGTTCACCTGTGCCGTCTGGTGCGGCAGCATCACCGCCGCGGTGCAGCCGGAGGCCAGCGCCGGTGCCAAGGAGCGGATCACCAGCGCCACCGGCGAGTTCCACGGCGCGATGATCCCGGCCACGCCGACCGGCTGCCGGATAACCAGCGATAGGCCGCCTAGTGCGATTTCGGCGGCGCGTCCGTGATCAGTGAGTGCCAGGGCGGCGTTGAAGCGCAGCGTCTGTGGCACGATGCCCGTCTCGAAGCGGCCATGGGCGTGAACCTTACCGTTCTCGCGGCCGAGCAGGCGCACGAGCTCCTCGCTCCGCGCCTCGAAACGGTCGGCCATGGCGTTGAGAACGCGGGCGCGCAGGACCCGGTCCGCGGCCCAGCCCCGCCGATGGAAAGCGGTGCTCGCTGCCTCGACGGCGCGCCGAGCCGTCGCGACGTCCGCCTCCCAATATCGGCCGATCGTCTCGCCGGTAGCGGGATCGGCGCTGTCACCCGACATGCCGCCTTCGATCCAGGACCCGTCGATCCAGTGACGCGCTATCATGTCTGTCATCGTTCCGCTCCGATCCTGAGTACAGGTTTGACCACTTCGCCCGCCTGCATGTCCGCGATGGCGGTTTCGATGTCCTGGAAGTCGTAGAAGCTGAGCAGCCGATCGAAGGGGAAGCGGCCAGCTCGATGGTGTTCGATCAGCTCGGGGATGAAGAGCTGCGGAACCGCATCGCCCTGCACGATGCCGCGGACGGACCGGCCGCCGTTCAGCAGGGTGTCGAGTTCGATCGGCGCGGCGACGCCCTTGGGCGCGCCGCCGACCAGGGCGGCGACTCCGAGGGGCGCCAATACACGAACCGCCAGGGCGAGCATCTCGGGCTTGGCAGTGACCTCCAGGACGTAATCGAAGCCCCGAGGCGCGACTTCGCGCAGCCGCTCCTCCAGATCCTCTTCACGGGCGTTGATCGTATGGGTAGCACCTAGGTCCTGGGCCAGGGCCAGCCGGCCTGCAGTGACGTCCACCGCAGCGATCACACCCGCCGCTGCGATCCGAGCGGCCATCACCGCCGCCAACCCGACCGAGCCTGTGCCGATGATGGCGAGACTGCTTCCGGCTTCGACCTTCAACGCCTTGAGGACCGCGCCGGCGCCGGTCTGGAATCCGCAGCCGAGCGGCGCAAGGCTCTCCAGCAACAGGTCGTCCGGAACCTTCACGACGTTGCTCACGTCGGCCAGCGCGTAGGTCGAGAACGACGATTGAGCGAAGAAGTGCCCGCGCACGGGCCTGGCGTCATCGGAGCCGCGCACACCCTGGCTCCCGTCCAATCTAGCCGCGCCAAAGCAGAGCTCGTAACTGTGTTCGCAATATGCGTTTCGACCGCTCCGGCAAAAGCGGCAGTCCTCACAGGACGGGTACGACATCACCACGTGGTCGCCGGACTTTACGGAGCCGACGCCCGAGCCGACGGCTTCCACAACGCCAGCGCCTTCGTGACCAAGCACGAGGGGAAGCGGCACGGGATAGTCCTGGTCTCGGACGTGGAGGTCGGTCTGGCAGATGCCGCACGAGACCATGCGGACGAGCACCTCGGTCGGGCGCGGGTCCTCAAGTTGCAGATACTGGAACCTGAACCGACCGCCCTTCTTGTCAATGACCGCTGCGTAGGTCCGCACTCGAAGCTCCCGGCTTGTATCGCAAGGGAGACTTATGGATTGACCGGTCCACAATCAAGAGCGGAGATGCAAGCGCCTGCCTGCGCTCCTGAAGAGACGTCGTCGTAATAGCAGCGCAGGGGGATTTGGGAGATGCCGACTAGCAAGAATAGCTGGTCCGCCCTGTCGACAGACACGATCTTTCTCAATCGTAGGTCGTGCTGCGCCCTCACCCGCGAGCAAATGGAGTATGCCGACCTGATGACGATCCTGGAAGATGCGCGCGACGTCGTCATACTGATGCTGGATGTTTGGTCCAGGGTTTGATGGTGCATTGTATTCAGCGGAATGAAGGACGCCCCTATGGGCCAGCTTCTCCACGGCAGCGCCACAACGACAGCGGCTATCCGTCGAGCGATACAGCATAGTCGAGAGAGCCTGAGGGATCTGGCCGAACGCTACGCCGTCAACCAGAAGAATATCGCCAAGTGGAAGCAGCGTAGCTCCGTTGCCGACCAGCCGACCAGGCCCAAACAGCCCCATTCAACCAGCCTGCCAGCCGAGGAATAGTCAGTTATGGTCGCGTTCCGGCGACAGACGTTGCTCGCGCTGGATGACTGCCTGTATGCCCTTCAGCCGAGCCTGCTGCACCCCACGCGCTCCTCGTTGCATTGATGCCTGCAACGACACGGTATCTCCCGGCTGCCCGAGCCATACAGTGCGCAAACCGCCAAGAAGCGGTTCAAATCCTGTCCGATCGGCTACTTCCACATTGACACCGGCGAACCCGCACCGAGCAGGGCAAGCTCTACTTGCTCGTCGGCATCGACCAGGCATCAAAGTTCGCCTTCGTCGAACTGCACGAGCGCGTCAGCAGGCGCACCGCCGCCGACTTCCTCCACGCCCTCATCAACGCCGCTTCGAATCGCGTGCACACCGTGCTGTCAGATAATGGCACCCGCTTCACAACGCCCGGAAACATCTGCTCGGCCGCAGCAGACATCAGCCTGGCTATTCAAATGGTAACGTGTCCCGCGCGCACGCTTTTGAATACGCGTGCGCAAAGGCCGAAAGCGACCACAGGCTCACCAAGCCGAGACATCATTGGACCAACGGCCGGGTCGAACGCATGAACCGGACCCTCGAAGACGCAACCGGCAAACGATATCAGTACGATGCCCACGACCATCTGAGAGGGCATTTCAGCCAATTGTCACCGCCTGCGATTATGCGCGTAGCCTTTAGACGCTGAAGGGTCTCCCACCATACGAATTCATCCGCAAACTGGCAAAGCGAACCAAAACGATACGCACTCAACCGCTCCACCAGACGCCGGGACGGAACATCTAGGGGCCTTATCATCCTATAATACCCTCAAGCACACCATCCAGGCTACGCGACTCCCGGAGCGGCAGCGGGCCGGGGCGGGCCGAAAGCCCTACCCGATTATGCCATACTACCCGCATGCCGACGGCCGCGGCGCCAGGCACGTCTGAGCTGCTTCCTGCAACGAAGATGGCGTCCTCAGCCTTCACGCCGAGTGCGGCCAGCGCGGCAAGATATGGTTCCGGACGAGGCTTGTAGTAGCCTGCCTCCTCCGCTGTGATGATTGCATCAAAGGGAACGTCTAAGCGTGCCGCAGCCTTGCGGCCAAGCTCAATGGAGCAGTTCGTGACCGTGCCGAGCAAGATACCATTTGCTTTTAGCTTGCGGAGACTATCAGGCGCTTCAGGCCAGGGCTGCAGTGTCGCCCACCGTGCGCGCAACGCCGCCGGAGCGAGCGGCGACATTCCGGCGTTCCGTGCAGCCTCTGCGACCAGAGTTTCGTATGGCCGGTAAGCGCCGCAGCCGTAAGTCAACTCAAGGTAACGGGCACGCCAGCGCCGTCCCTCTTCTTCGGTTCCCGCGGCATCATTCCAGACCGACCAGCTGTCGAGCAACGCGGTCAGCAAGTCGAAAACGACAGCTTTAGGCGTTTTCATTGAGGACTCCTCACCTCCGATGACCGTAGATCGACGGCCTCACCAATGTGTCTCAGGCAGCTTTTGTTGCGCAGACGCGATCGCCTCGACTTCGATAAGGCAACCGTGATGGAGTTCCGGAACCGGCACTACCGTTCGGGTAGGCCTGACGTCCCGGAAAGCGGCCGCACAGATCTCGTTGAACCTGGACCAATTCCGGATACCTACGATGTAAGCTGTGACCCGCAACACGCGCTCCGGTCCACTGTCGGACGCCTTCAAAACAGCGAAAAGGTTTGCCAAGACCTGCCTGGCCTGATCTTCGAACGGCTGGTCCGCCATATATGTCCCGTCCGGCCGTAGTGGAAGTTGACCAGAAACGGAGGCGATATCACGCCACGCCGTTGCCTGGGCATAATGCCCGGCGGGAGAAGGTGCATTCTGCGTGGTGATACGTTCGATGTTTCCGTTCATCATCGGATCTCACCATCCATCGATGCGCGGCCAGATTTTGTTGATCTGACCGTCATGGTCGAGCAAGTGATACCGGTCGTGCTGGGCCCCGGTGGCGCAGGCGTGATTTGGCAAGATCCGAACGCGAGCGCCCGTCGTGAGCGCCGGTAAGCCAGCCTCCGTCCCTGGCCGCACTGCGACAATGCCGTGTTCTTGGTTAGCGTCGATGAGTATAAGGTCGGCGTAGGGCCGTCCGGCAAGGTCGCAAACGACGCCGTAACCTTGATCGATTTTCTGCGTCGCAGTGCTGCGATCACGTGACATCGCCATCCAGCCGGCGTCGATGATGATCCATCCTTTCGATCTTTGATGACCGATGACGGTTGCGAGCACCGACACTGCGATGTCGTGGATCGCCACCGCGCCGATACCGGCTTGAAATAGATCTCCGAACATGAAAACGCCTGCCCGGACTTCGGTCACGCCGGTCAGATCTCGCGCGAAGCGCGCCGTCGGGGTCGAGCCAACGCTGACGATAGGACAGGGCAACCCGGCCGCCTTGAGCATCTCAGCGGCCGTCGTGGCCGCGAAACGCTCGCCCTCTGCTGCGGTGGCGATATCCTCGCGATCATCAAGGGCATAGCTCCCGCCAGCGTGGACGAGCACCCCGCGCAACGCCGCGCCTCCAGCGAGCAGGCGGTCGCCGATAGCAAGGAGAGTTGCCTTATCCTCCAAACGCACACCGGAGCGGTGGCCGTCGGCGTCGACTTCGATGAACACCGGAAGCAAATCGCCCGACCCCTTCACGTGCGCGGCAACGGAGTCGGCCTGCTCAATGCTGTCGAGGATAATGGCAAGTTCGACACCACGGGAGCGAATGGCCGACACGTGTTTCAGCTTGGCCGGTGCAATGCCGACACCGTAGATGATGTCGTGCACACCGCCATCCGCGAAGTATTCCGCCTCGTGGAGCGTCGAGACCATGGCGGGCCCCTCCGGCGTTTCCATTGCGATACGGGCCACGTCAACTGATTTCGAAGTCTTGAGATGCGGCCGAAAAGCGACGCCAAGATGCTTCAGGCGAGACCTCATCGTCCCAACATTGGCGCGGAGCTTACCTTCGTCGAGAAGCAGGCAGGGTGTCTCGACATCGTCCGAGTCCAGTCCGACGGGCGCCATCTGCTCTCCCGCATTTAAAACAGCGCAATTCACGGCAACCCCTTCCCTCGTCTCTGCAATAAGGCCCCACCGGTCCAGTTTCGCTATTAACGGATACTAAGGAGTGCATTAAGCTGCGGTTAATGATCTCCTCGGATGATCTCGAGTTTTTCGTCACCATTGCTAACGCCCCGTCCCTGGCGGCCGCGGCTCGCGTTCTCAACGTCTCAGCACCCGCCGTGACCCAACGGTTGCGTGCGCTTGAGGAGCGGCTGGGCGCCCATTTGATCGACCGTAAAGGCTTTCGGCCAACACTGACCGATGAGGGTGAATTGCTTGTTGAACGGGGCCGCGATGTCCTGACCGCACTAAGCAGTCTCGATGAGGCACTTGCCGAACGTCGCGGACAGGTGATTGGGCACCTCCGTATCATAGCGCCGCTCGGCTTCGGGCGCCGTTATGTCGCACCCGTCGCTGCTTCGTTCCAGCAGGAGCATCCGCTCGTCAAAATTGATTTGACACTGACGGACCGCCTCACCGGCGTTCCGTCGAGCAGCTGGGATATTGCGGTCCAGGTAGACGAATTGCGAAACGTCACCTCAAGCCTCATTATGCGCCATCTTGCGGACAATGCTCGCTGGGTTTGCGCTGCGCCGTCCTATCTAGAATCGTTTGGGACACCATCCTCGCCGGACGATTTGCAAGTTCACTCCTGCATCGCTCTGCGTGAGAATGATGAGGACGTCATGCTATGGAAATTTCGGGTGCTGGAGGGCGGCCCGGACATCAGGGTCCGGATTCGGCCCTACCTGGCAAGCAATGATGGTGATGTCGTGAGAAACTGGGCGCTTGCCGGACGCGGCATCATCGTGCGCTCCGAGTGGGACGTCGCCGACGATCTGCGAACTGGGCGGTTGATCAGGATTCTTCGGAACCATGGTTTGCCCGATGCTCCCGTAATCGCGCTTCTGGGATCTGGGCACCAAGCGCGGGCGGCGCGGACTGGCCGGTTTCTGGAGACGTTGAAAAATGCCTTACGTCCTGCCCCGTGGCGATGAAGGCGCTATGATCCACGCGAAGCTTCCGCTATCGAAGCTTTCGTTCGGAACACATGAGCGCAAACTACGGATGGACCGCGAACCGCGGCTTTACGTTGACCGAGCAACCTCGCCCCGCAAACACCAGGGCTTGCGCCGAGCGCCTGCCACCCCCGCAACTGGACTTTCAGTATCTCTACGACGTCGCCCAGTACCGCGCCTTGGGCGGGCTTCCCTTTCGGTGGCCAGCCGCGCGACGAGGGCGGCGCCGACTTCCGGGCAGCCGCGAGTGGCAGTGATCGAAGCACGGCTGTCGTGCCCCTGATGAGGCGCACCCTGCGATGGCCGCTACCCTCCTCGTGATTGCGAACTCGGATCGCCTGGCAAGATGTCCCGGCGGAAGCCGCGCCGGAGGCGAGCGGGATTGTGGCCGCCAACACCGCGCGGAAGGTGCGAATTACGACGCGTTTGCCTCGGTATGCGCCGTCGAGAGCCCCGTCCCGATCTTGATAGGGTGGCCGAGCCCGTGCCGTATCCTGAAATGCATAAGGAAGGCTCATCTGTCGCGGCCGGCTGGGGCGTGCTGGGTCAAACTGTCCAACGGCGGATTTCTCACGGGAGCGTACCTCTACTTGGTGGCAGACGACAGAGCCCGCTTGGCGTCTCGATTCAATGGTTTCCTTGTTTGCGGGGCGTCGGCTGGCTCCGGCATTTGTCGGGCGGCATGCACGTCCCAGACACTCAGCAAAGCCGTGACGCCCGCGTCCAATGAGGCCCGAGGAACGCCGTCTCGGGCCTGCGTCGATATGCCGACTAGGAACGTGTCGAATACCGCGGCTAGACCCGCTGCATCGGTGTCCACGCGGAGTTCTCCCTGCGCGATCGCCCGCTCAATGCAGGCGCGCAGCCCAGCCCGGTTCTTGCGCCGTTCGGCGATGAGCCGCTCTTGCACGTGCAGGTTCTCCGGCGCGCACGTCGCCGCGGATAGAACCACCAGGCAGCCGCGCGGGTGGTCGGCCTCCGTTTGCATGCGAGCCGATGCGCGCAGTGCGGTCTCAAGCGCTTGCCGGGGCGGTAGTTTCTCGTCGAATATCGGCTTGAGCACGCGGCCATGGGTCGCCAGGTATGCGTCAACGACTTTGCGGAACAGCGCCTCTTTTGAATCGAACGCGGCATAGAAGCTCGCGGCTGAGATGTCTCCCATGGCAGCCTTAAGCTGCGCGAGCGACGTTGCCTCATAGCCGTGCTGCCAGAACAGTCGCATGGCGTGCGTCACGGCGTCGTTCGTATCGAATTCGCGGGGACGACCGGTTCTGGGCATTCGTAACCTCAAACTCAGTCCTGAAATGGTTAGCCGTAAAGCCTTTAGCAAGCGTATGCAGGATGAGGCCGAATGCCCATGACCTACAGAGTTAAGGTTGCGCCCAAAACGGCCAGGCTAGTGGTCGTGCGTCTGTTAGCCCGCAACCGAATACTTGCGGCTTGCTAAGAAATTGGGCGGCCGCTTCACCACTGATGTTATCGGCAGGTCTTCAGCGTCTCGGCCCCGCACCTGCATCCGTCGCGACTGCCTCTTGATGCCTTCAGCCATCCAAGTGTCGTCCAAGCCGGGCGGAATGGCCGAGTCTTGAAAATCGACAGCTTCGGGTGCATGCCCAAATGCCAAAACCCGAACCGGGTGGCTTCCCTCAACCTGTACGTTCCATGCCTGCCACTCAGGATTCATCTCTGGACGCACTTAAGCTGCACCAGATGTGATCCTGGACCGGCATCAAGCCTGGACCACGGGCGCCAGAAGACCCATCGCAAGCACCTCCCCCCTGATACTGGCGATGAATGGCCGATATACGGCGAGGCAGGCGGCCAGCGCTCGACACTGCTTGACAGGCTTTGCGCTTTCTCAGTCCGGTCATGTCGTCGCCTCTGGAGTCACCCGCTCCTGGAAGACACGCTGGAGGTGGCTCAGAAAGGCTCGCACGGCCGGGGTCGCGTGCCGACTTTCCGGCGAGAGCGCCGTGATGTTCTGCCGCTCAACCGCGAACTCGGCCATTATCGGGACTAATTCACCGCACGCCGATCCTCCGGCCGCGTCCAATGGTCGTAGATGCGCGTGGTGGCGATTGTCATCGTGCCCAGTCTACTCCTGCACTTTCGCGAGGTCGGCCTGGTGAACGAGCGCTCTGGTGGCGAAATCGATGTCCTGCCGCTTGTGCATCTACAGCTCCTTCAAGGCGCCGTCGAAGCGCTGACGGGCCTCGCGTATGGCGGGATAGCTTTCGTCCGCCCAGCCAACCAAGGCGGCGAGTGGCCATAGCACGGACGTGCCGAGCGAGGACAGGCTGTAGCGCACCTGAGGCGGCTTGGTGGGGAACACTTCACGTTCGGCCAGCCCGTCGCGCTCCAGCTCGCGCAGCGTCTGGGTCAGCATGCGTTTGGAGATGTCGGGGATTGCGCGGTGCAACTCGCTGAAGCGCCGTGGACGCGCGGCTAGGGCAACGAGCGCCAGCATCGTCCACTTGTCCCCAACCCGGTCAAGCACGTTGCGCACTGGGCAGGCGTCCGCATCGAAACCCAAGTCCTGCCAGGCTTCAAACAGCGAGGCTAGCGGGCGGGCTTCTTCGGCAAGGGAGGGTACCTCCAAGTCACCAGGAGCGAAAATCATGCCTCCTTACATCGCAGCGGCAAGGTTCTTAATCAAGACCACGTCTCTGCAGAGACCCAACAAGGAAGTCCCCATGTCCACATCGTCTCGCCTCCTCGTCACCGGCGCCACTGGCCAACTCGGCGGCCTAGTCATCGATGCGTTGCTCAAGACCACCCCCGCCGCCGAAATCGCGGGTCTCGTCCGCGTAGGGGAGCACGGCGCCGCTTCGAAGGCCGATCCGCTCAAGTTGCGCGGCGTGAAGACGCGGACCGGCAATTACGACGACCCGGCCTCGCTCCGGACCGCGTTCGCCGGGATCGAGCGGCTTCTGTTCATCTCGTCCAGCACGATGGATGGGCGCGTGGCGCAGCACCGAACTGTGGTGGAGGCGGCCTGCGCGGCCGGGGTGTCTCTGATCGCCTACACCAGCGTGCTGCACGCCAACCGCTCGCCGCTTGCCCTGGCTGAGGACCACCGTCAGACCGAGGGCCTGCTGGCCGCCTCCGGCGTACCTTACGTGCTGCTCCGCAACAACTGGTACACCGAGAATTACATGGCCAGCCTGCCGGCAGCCTTGGCTCACGGCGTGCTGCTGGGAGCGGCGGCAGAGGGTCGCATCGCCTCGGCCGCGCGCGCGGACTACGCCGCCGCGGCCGCCGCCGTGCTATGCTCCGCCGAGGCCAAGGCCGGCCACACCTACGAGCTGGCCGGCGACCAGGCCTACACACTGGCGGAGCTGGCCGCGGAGGTGTCGCGCCAGACAGGCCGGCAAATCGCCTATCGCAACCTGCCCGAGGCCGAATACAAGGCCGCGCTGCTCGGCGCCGGCCTGCCGCCCGGCCTGGCGGCGCTGCTCTCCGATAGCGACGCGGGCGCGGCCAAGGGCGCGCTCTTTGACGACGGCGGCGACCTCGGCCGCCTGATCGGCCGCCCCACGACGCTCTGGACCGAGAGCGTCCGCGCGGCGCTTCAGGCGGCGTGAGGGAGGCGCCCGTGCCAACCCCCATCCTGCACTACGTCTACGACCCGCTCTGCGGTTGGTGCTACGCCGCCGAACCGCTGGTGAAGGTCGCCGCCGACGCCGGCGTGCCGGTCGTGCTCCACGGCGGCGGGCTCTGGGACCCTGGCGTGCACGCCCCCGAAGCCAAGCGACAGTCCATGCGCGAGACGGACGCGCGCATCGCTCAGCTGACCGGCCAGGCGTTTGGCGAGGCCTACCTGGAGGGCCTGCTGGTCGATCCCACCAGCCTCTGGTGGTCGCGCCCCACCGTCGCCGCCGTGCTGGCCGCCGAAAACTTGAAGGCCGGCGGGGGCTTCGCGATGATTGCCGCGATCCAGTGCGCTCACTACGTCGACGGCCGCCGCGTGGTCGAGGAGACTGTTCTGGCGGAGATTGCCGATGCCATGGGCCTGGAGCCCGCGCGCTTCACCCAGGCGCTGCAAGCCGCCCCGGTCGACGCGCACATCCAGGCCACGCGTCGGCTGATGCACAGGCACGGCCTCCAAGGTTATCCAAGCTTCCTGGTCGAGCGCGACGGCCTTGTCACGCGCCTCCCGCACGAGACCTGCTATGGCCAGCCTGCAGCCTTCGTCGTAGCGGTCCAGACCGCCGCGGCTAGCGCGCCGATTCACCAGACCTCGGCCTGACCAACCTCTTCGACGAGGATATGCCGAAGCTGGCGTAAGCCCTAATCGCCAAGTGCATCCGGGCTGGTGCAGCACTGCTTTGAAGTCGGCCGGAGCCACTTTCTAACGGCGAAGGCCGCCTTATCGCCTTGGTAGGCGTGCCAAATTCTCGATCCTGTTGGTGTCGATTTCCCGATAAACTCCCTAACCTCCCGCCGGCTGATCCTGCTATTCGGCCAGCGGCGAGGTTCGGAGGCTTTTCCCATGCGTGTTTTGGTCACCGGCGTCACCGGTTTCATTGGGTCTGCCGTGGTCGATGAGCGTAGCGGCGGTCCCGGAGGCGAGGCTCTCTACGTTTTTAAGTTCCGACACCTAGCGGAGGCGCTGATGCGGCCGGGCGGAATTCCGCGCATGGGCGCTGGTGAGTTCGCTGCAACGAACCGTGCTTGACGCTCATGACCTCCTGCCAACCGATCTGACGCTCGAGCATTTCCGGGCAAGCCTTGGGCCGCCTCTTGGCCTTTGTCGCCTGCGGCAGCGAGGGCGGGTCATCGCGGCCATAGGTCGATGGCGTCACGAGGGTCGGCGCATCGGACTGGCCGATGTCGGGGCGACGCGTTTGATTTTCAGTCTGAATGGTGGGCAGTTATTGCAGTGGCGAAGCGGGAAGGACGTCGCCAGTGCGGTTGCCCGCTGCGGATCGGTGTCGGTCGCCGGGCACGGAATCGACGCCACGCTCGAAATCCATGGTCGCGGCGATACGCTGCAAATTCTGATCGACCCGGTGTGGCTCGAGCGATCGGTTGGCGCCGGAGGCGAGCCATGGACGGAGGCGGCAAGCGCCCAGCGGCGCCTGGCACTCTGCGCACAAGCGCTGGTAGCGCTGCCGGTCAGCAGCGCCTTCGACATGCGCGCGATCGTCGAAGCAGCGGCGCCTTTGATGATCCAGCAACGAAGTACGCCGCCTGGTCAGGCGCGGGGTGGATTGGCGCCTTCGACCCTGCAAAGGATCAGGTCCCTTGTGGAGAGGCAGCTGGAACACCAACCGGACAGGATCACTTCCGTGCACCATCTCGCGGATGAAGCGGGACTGAGCTTGTTTCACTTCATTCGCGCTTTCAAGGTGAGCGAAGGCGTGACGCCGCACGTCTGGATCGTCGCTCGCAGGCTGGAGAAAGCGGTGGCTCTTTTACTCGACGGCCAAACACCCGTCACGGACACCGCCATCTTCGCAGGCTATTCGTCCGCCGCGCACTTCGTAGACGGGTTCCGCCGGACGCTCGGGGTGACGCCCGGTCAGCTTCGATCAGCGTCGATGGCCGACTGAGCTAACGAACAGCAATTTATCGATACCTTACTCCTTCCGGGAAGTGCCATTGCCGAGATCCAGAGGAGCCACGTCATGGAAATCGCCAAGTGGATGGTCGCTATAGTTGCCGTGTACAACTACGGTGGCTTTCTATACGATGCGGTCCTGCCGCGTACCGCCCGAATGCATCTCTACAATCCCGCTTGGCCGCCCCATGCAAAGTTTCATAATGCCCAAACAATGTTGCTCGGTTTATTCCTCGGCACGCTGGCCCTTGTCATTCTCTTCGCCGTGGGGCCGCTCACACTGCCAATGTTCCTCATCGCTGCTGCGGTAGCAGGCGTCTATTTCCTGGCGATGGCGTTAGCGCCGCTCTTCCCTGGCACCGCTTGGATTGACCCGGATTTCCGCGAGCTCGTTCCCCAGCCGTTGGGCCTCAATCCACAGCAGTTGGTGACGTACGTTCTATGCGCTTTGCTATCCGCTGCCGTTATCATTGCCTGCGCCTCCGGTGCGGCATGATTGCGGCATCTGCGAACGGCCGCACCGCCGATCATCCTATCGAGCCTTTCTTCCTTGATCGCTGGTCTCCCCGCGCATTTCGACCACAGCCGATCACGGAAGCCGATCTGATGACGATGCTGGAGGCGGCACGCTGGGCCGCTTCCTCCTCGAACATGCAGCCATGGCGATTCGTTTACGCGCGGCGAGAAACGCGAGCGTGGCTGCCGCTCCTTGATCTTCTCGTGCGAAACAATCGCGATTGGGCGCAACATTCCTCGGCCTTGGTGTTCTTCGTCTCGCATGGATTGATGCAGTCACGGAATTCGGCGGATCTCATTCCGTCGCCGACGCACAGCTACGACACCGGCACAGCCTCGGGCTACTTCGCACTTCAGGCGCGGCTAATGGGATGGCACGCACACGGCATGTATGGGTTTGACCATGTCCGTTCCGCCGAAGTGTTGCGCGCCCCGCCCCATCATCATGTTGAGGCGGCTTATGCAGTCGGGCGCATCGGGGATTCAGCCGCGTTGCCCAAGGCCCTACAAGGGCGCGAGGTTCCCAGCGGACGTCTGCCTCTCGCCGAGCTAGTGCACGAAGGCAATTTTAGGTGAATGTTTCGAGTGCGATGCTTGGACGCGCAGCGACACGCAGTCCCGGAGATCCTTACGGCCGCGACTAGGAAGATACGCTTCTACGATTCTGCTCCGGATCGACGGCAACGACCATTTGGCGCTCTGGGCCGCGCTCGTTCGCGTGCATGGCAAGCATCCCGCCATGATGTTGCTGCACGTTGGACGGCGTTGGGCGGCGAGCTGATCGCCGCCAAGTGGGCCGATGCCGCACGGTTGCGCAAGGTGGCGTCATGCCCGCTCTGACCCGCCACGCGAAGGCCGCCTCCTTCAATCACAACGACCGCGTGCTGGACGTGCTGCGGATCGGCGTCGCGGTGTTTCCCGGCGCAGGCATTCAGAACATGATCGTGCCCATGAAAACATGCACATACAAAGAATATGATCCGTTCAACCGGAGCCAGCTGCTTGGGGACGACAAGTACGACGTCACCATTGTTGAACAGAACCAGCGGTCCTTTTTATAAATCGAAGGGCGAGGAGATGGTGTCCTACCTGCGTTCATGAGCGTAGAGCGATCAACAGCGCAGAAACCGCATCATGGCGGCGTATAGATCAGCATTGAACTTGTCGGTCAGGGCTCCTGGGAATGCGTCGAAACCATGGACACCACCCGCGTATACATGCGCCTCGACGGGGACACCGACACGTGCGAGGCACAGGGCGAAGGCCATGTCCTCTTCGAGGAACAAGTCTAGTGAGCCCACGGCGATAAACGTTGCGGGCAGCCCCGCGACGTCCTTTGCAAGCGCCGGCGCGAAGTGTCCAAGGCGTTCCGCCGGTATCGAGCTTGAGCCACGAAGGGCGTTCCAGCTGAAACGGTTGGCGGCGCGGGTCCATACGAACTCTCCGGTGGTCGGATTGTCGATTGGTGCATCTTCGCCACCTGTACGGGAATCGAGCATCGGGTAAATCAAGAACTGCGCCTTCAGGCTGAATTCCCTCCGATCACGAACGAGAAGCGCCAGCGCCGCGCCGAGGCCGCCGCCGGCGCTTCGACCTAGGATGGAGATCCGGCTAGGGTCAACGCCGAGCGCCTCGGCCTGGGCAACCAGCCAGGCTAGAGCCATGTAGCAATCCTCCACCGGACCCGGGAACGGAGTTTCCGGCGCTAGCCGGTAGTCGACCGCGACGACGATGGCGCCGATGTCGTTCGCCAGCTTGGCGTGGGCAGCGTCCATGCTGTCGGGTGTGCCGGCGATGAATCCGCCGCCGTGCAGCGATAGAACGGCGGGTGACAGCTCGTCCGAGGGCTGCGGTCGATAGATAAGAACGCGGACGTCCGGTGCATCGGCCAGTCCGGCGATCAGGGTTTCCTTCCCAGAGCGCGCGTTGCCGACAAATCGATCGGCCATCGCAGCACGCAGCCTGCTGACTCCGTCGCGCGCAGGATCGAGGGCTTCAACGGTAGCGACCGCGTCACGCGCGGCCGGATCGACCAGGTGAATGGTGCTCATGCGTCAGCTGCGCCAAACTGACTGAACAGATCGACCACGCTGCCGGGTGCGTTGTCACCAAAGAACAGCTTCAAGTTCTGCGCGGACCTGCGCGCGACGTCCTGGCTGCGGGGAAACAGGGCATACTCATACGCGGCCAAGGCAGCCTCCGGATCGCCGGGGTTGGCGATGATCGCTCGGCCGAGGTCCGCACCGTCATACATTGCCAAGTTGGCTCCTTCACCCGCGAACGGGGACATGAGGTGCGCCGCATCGCCGACCAAAGTCAGGCCGGCCTGCCGAGCCCACTCATGCCCGACCGGTAGCGCGTAGATCGGACGGGGGATCGGGTCGGCCATGCTGCCCGTGATGAAGCTTATGAGGTGCGGCGCCCAGTCTGAGAATTGCTCCACGATGTAGGCCAATGCGGCGCGGGCATCGCTGAAATCGATAGACCTGACCCACTCCTCGGGCTGGTTCAGCGCCACATACCCCGCGACACTGCCATCGGCGCTGCGATGCGCGATGATGCCCCTACCCGGTGCCGCCGCCATGAGAGTGCCCGTGCCGATCGCCGCCACGCAAGCCGCCTGGCGCGGGTCGCCGGCAGCAAGCGCGATTTCTATGAGGCAGGTGCCGGAATAGTCCGGCGTGGTATGGGAGAGAAGCGGCCGAACCTTCGACCAAGCGCCGTCAGCGCCGACGAGCAAGTCAACTGTGGTCCGAGCGCCGCTGGCGAATACCACCTCATGCCGGCCGTTCCCGGTCGCCGTCAGGCCAGTCACTTTGTGGTTCCAATGGATCGCGTGATCCGGAAGTGAGTCGATCAGCAAGGCCCGAAGTTCGCCCCGATCGACCTCCGGTCGCGTGGAGGAGCGGTCGCCCGTCTTGTCGAGCAGGATCACCCCGTCCTTGTTCACGACGCGCTTGGCGTCCTCGCCGAACCGCACGAGCTTTAGGAAAGCTTCGTACAAGCCGGCTTCCTTAAGCGCGTGCTGGCCGTTCTGTTCGTGTATGTCGAGTGAGTGCCCCTGCTTTCTCGCTGTCGGTGAACTCTCAGCCTCGTAGATCGTCGCTTCGATCCCGTTCCGGTGCAGGACGCGGGCAAGTGTCAAGCCGCCCAGGCCCGCGCCGACGATGCTGATGGCTGGTTGCATGTTCGCGCTCCAAACGTCGCATCAGCACTTCTGATGCTGGTGGGTGTTTCGGAGACGCTGGCTGACCACGCTTGGGCATGGACAACGTGTAAGCGGCGACCTGCGGAGCATGAACTCCAATCACAAGAAGCCGTTTTTCGCGACGGCAGACAGCTAGAACAATCCACGGACAGCTGCAAGTATACGATAGGGGAGTTGCGGAGAATTCCGCTCAGACAGATAACCAGAAGAGCGACGCCAGCAATACGCGCATGACGCCGCTGCCAGTCGCCGGTCGAGACGGTGCCCCTACCGATCATTACAGGCACCTCTTCGCTCACCGGATGCGTTGCTCGCAAGCGCGGATCGGTCAAACTCGAAAGTGTCTTGCCAACTCGAAATGGAAGCGTTGCGGCGCCGACCTATTTCGGTGGCTTAGGATTTTAATGTCCGCAGCTTCGAACGGCGGCCATCGGGACCAGGTAGAATCATTTGCGAGCAAGTCTTGCCAGCGCCATGGACTAATCCTCGGCGTCAAGCCCCTCGCTCTCCGCTTGTTGCAGGCGCGCTTTCAACAGCTCGGCTAGGCGAAGCCTGACCCCGCCACTTGCGCCTAGCCAAGCGTGCGCTCTACACCCTTCCGAGCAAATTTGGGGTCGATTGCCGCACCTGGCGACCGGCCGTTGACGATTGCCGCGCCTTATGAGCGATAGATTGGCGCTGGAAACAGAGGGTGGGCGGAACACGAGGGAATAGCTGCCTTTGGTTCGGCGTCCTCACAACATGTCGCGCGACACCGACGTCGCTGGCAAATAGCTCGGCTGCGCTGCCCCGTGACAGTTGCGGACGCGTCACGCATGCTACTTGCGAAAAGACAGAGAGGCCAATGTTGGCAATGTCACCAACATACTCAACTGACATTGGGCTTGATTGGATAATTATTCAACGACAGGCTCAGCGCCTGTCTCGGACAGATTGATCGACACGCAAGCCTTCGGAGTATCAGGGTAGCTGATTCAGCGTAGAGGAAGGCTCGCCAAGGGAATGGCGGCTTCGACGTTCTTCGCCAAACGACGGTTCAGGCGAAAAGGCGCCCGACCACGAAGCCGTAAGCGTACACCGCAAAAGCGAACGGGAATTATGCGACAGCGGTCCATCGCCATCCTGATCTAAAAGGTTCGCCAGCCAAGAGCTGCATTCAGCCGCTCCTGGAGCCGCCCGGCAGCATGCGGCCGACTACTCCGTCGCGCTTGACCACCGCGTGGTACAGCGCCCCGGCAACGTGTAGGAAGACCAACGCGAGCAGCGCCCAGGCCAGCAGGCCGTGCACGCCGCCGACCGCCTCGGCCGTCGGCTTGTCTTTGGCGATCAGCGCCGGAAGCGGGATGAGGCCGAAAAGATACGGCGTCGCGCCGAAGCCCGAGGCCGCAACCCAGCCAAGCAGCGGTAAGACGATCAGCAGGACGTAGAACGACCAGTGCGTCGTCCGCGAGAGCAGGCGCAGGCCGGGTGAGAGGTCCTCCGGCGCCAGCGGCGGCCGATGGGTGAGGCGCCAGGCGAGGCGCAGAAGCATGAGCGCGAGGATGCTCGGCCCGATAGATACGTGCCATGACTTGAGCGCGCCCTTGGACGCCCAGTCTTCCGGGATCAGCTCGGTCGCGAACTGCGCGACGATAAGCACGGCCACGAGCCAGTGAAACGTTTTTGCGATTGCGTCGTAGGGCCGGTTCTGTTCCCGTGTCGCGTCAAGGCGGCTGTCGGCTCTTATAGTCCCGGACATCTTGGCTCTCCCGTGAATCTTTCGCGGCCTCTCGTCATGAGACAAGCTCGGCCGAAATCTCTTACGCTTCCGTCGCATTGCTGCTGGCGCATCCACCGGATGAGGCCTAGGAAGGTGCTTGGACACGATCGGTCCAGCCGCCGCCGAGCGCCTTGAACAGCGTCACAAAGTTTTGCTGCCGAGAAAGGTTCAGGGAGACGAGTGTAAGTTGCGCGGAGAACAATGCGTTTTGCGCTATGAGGACGTTCAGATAAGTGTCTGCTCCCGCGACGGACCGCATCTTTGATATGTCGTAGTAGGTCTGATCGGCGCCGACGAGCTTCGTTTCTGCCTCTACCTGGCGCGTGTAGGTCGCCCGTCCGGCTAATGCGTCCGATACGTCGTGGAAGGCCGACTGAATGGACTTCTCGTAGTTGGCGATCTCGATCTCTTTTTGAACCTTGGCGTAATCGAGATTGGCGAAGTTCGTTCCGGCATCAAAAATCGGGACGCTGATTTGCGGTTCGAACAGCCAGGACGTTGTCCCCGCACCGAACAACTTCGTCAGGCCGCCGCTCGCGGTGCCACCGCTCCCGGTCAGCGTGACGGACGGGAAGAACGCCGCCCTTGCGGCGCCGATGTTGGCGTTGGCGGCCAGCAAGGTGTGCTCCGCCGCGAGAATATCCGGGCGGCGCTGCAACAGGTCCGATGGCAACCCGGCCGGCAGCGTCGGGAACGCTGGTTCCGCCACCAATCCGCTCTGGGCCATCATGCGAGTCTGCAGCGAGTCCGGCAGCGTGGTCCCCACCAGAAGCACCAATTCATCGAGGTCTTGAGCCACCTGCCTGGTATATTGCTCGACGCTCGCCTCGGCGGTCCGCAAGGTCGACTCAGCCTGCGACACGGTGAGCAGTGTTCCCGTACCTTGGGCCAGCTGGAGTTTGTAGAGCTCATACGATTGCTCCTGTGCCTTCGCCGTCAACTGCGAAATCCGCAAGGAGTCACGATCGGCAAGCCATGCCAGATATTCCGACGCTACAGACGCCACCAGACTGATCCGCGTGCTCTTTCGCGTCTCGGCTAAGCTGAAATACTGCTCTTGCGCCTGTTTGCTCAGGCTGCGGATCCGACCGAACAAGTCCAGCTCGTACGAAGCGGCGCTCAGACCCAGGCTGTAGGCATTGAGATGCAGCGCCTCGGGCGTTCCCTCCTGGCCTGGCGCCTCGCGCGCGAAATTGGCACTGCCGACAGCATTGATCGTCGGGAACAATGCGGCGTGCTGGACCTCGTATTGGGCATAGGAGCCAGCAACGTTCTGCGCGGCGACACGCAGATCACGGTTGTTGTCCAAGGCCAGGGCAATCAGGTCCTGCATCACCGGATCGATGAAGAAGTCGCGCCAGCCCAGGTCACTGGCCGCCACGCTGCCGGACGCTGCGCCCGCACCGGTGAAGGCCGGACCAACGGGATACCGATTTGGGACGGGCAAGCCGGGGCGCAGGTAATCAGGAATCAGGCTGCAGCCCGTCAGCGCGGCCAGCATGGTCGAAGCCAGGATGAGTTTGCGCATGATCTAAGCCGTTGCCGCGACCGGAACCGGCACATCGTCGTGCTTCACTCTTGGCTTGACCTTGAACAACCTGAGCACGGTGACGAAGAACACGGGAACGAAGAAGATCGCGAGGATAGTCGCCGTGAGCATCCCGCCTACCACTGCGGTGCCGATCGCGGTTCGCGCCGCGGCGCCCGCACCGCTCGCGATCGCCAGCGGGAATACGCCGCAGACGAAGGCCAGGGATGTCATGAGGATTGGCCTCAGCCTTTCCCTTGCGGCCTGAAGTGCCGCGTCGCGCAGGGTGGCGCCTTCCTCGTGGAACTCCTTGGCGAATTCCACGATCAGGATGGCGTTCTTCACCGCCAGCCCCACGGTCGTCAGCAGGCCCACCTGGAAATAGACGTCGTTGTCCAAGCCGCGGATCGAGGTCGCTATCACCGCGCCGACCACGCCCAGTGGCGCCACCATCAGCACCGCGATCGGGATTGCCCAGCTTTCGTACAAGGCCGCCAGGCAGAACAGGATGACGATGCCGGAGATGCTGAACAACGCCGTGGTCTGCGATCCCGCCTGCACCTCCTCGAAGCTCAGCCCGGTCCATTCATAACCGATGCCCGCCGGCAGCTTGGACGCCATCTCCTGCATCGCGGCGATGGCCGTGCCGTTACTGCCGCCGGGCCCCGGGACGCCCAGGATTTCATATGCGGTGGAGCCATCATAGTTCTGCACGTTCTGCGGGCCGACCAGCCATTTGCCGGTCGCTATGGAAGAGAACGGCACCAGCCCGTTTGCACTGTTGCGAAGATACCATTTGCCGAGATCGTCCGGCGACATGCGGGCATAATCCTCGCCCTGGACATAGACCTGCTTGACCCGGCCGGCGCGCAGGAACTGGTTGACGTAGATCGACCCCAGCGCTCCCTCGACGAAAGTGTTGATGTCGGCCGTGGTGACGCCGAACGCATTGGCTTTCGCATGATCGATGACCAGGTTGTACTGCGACGCGTCCTCGATCCCGTTCGGCCGGACGGCCATCACCCTCGGGTCGCTCGCGGCCATGCCGAGCAATTGGTTGCGCGCGGCAAGCAGCTTGTCATGGCCCACGTTGCCCCTGTCGATCAATTCCATATCGAAGCCGGATGCGTTGCCCAGTTCCAGCACCGCGGGCGGCTGGAAGGTTAGGATCATTGCGTCCCTCGCGTCCGCAAAATGCTGCGTCACCCGGGCCGCGACCGCCGCACCGGATTGCGACGCCAAGGGCCGGTCCGCCCAGGGCTTAAGGCTGATCACCAGGAAGCCGGCATTCTGCCCCTGCCCGGCGAAATTGAAGCCGACGACCGAAAGTGCCGTGGCGACGTTGGCCTTCTCCGATGTCAGCAGGTAATCGATCACCCGCTCGTTCACCGCATCGGTCTGCTCCGCGGTGCTGCCCGGCGGTAGGGTGGTTTGCCCGAACACCAGCGCCTGGTCCTCGTCGGGCAGGAAACCCGTCGGCAGCTTGGCGAAGAAGAACACCATCATCCCGGCGATGATGACGAACGCCAGCATCGACCAGGCCGAGCCGCCGATCATGCGGCCGACGCCGCCGGTGTAGCGCTTGTTGGTCCAGCCGAAGCCCTTGTTGAACCAGCCGAACGGGCCACGGAGCTGGCTGTGCCCCTCCTTCTTCGGCTTCAAGAGGCTGGCGCACAGGGCCGGTGTCAGGATCAGCGCCACCAGCACCGAGAGCACCATCGCGGAGACGATGGTCACCGAGAACTGGCGGTAGATCACGCCGGTCGAGCCACCAAGGAACGCCATCGGCAGGAACACCGCGGACAGCACCAGCGCTATGCCGACAAGCGCGCCGGTGATCTGCGTCATGGATTTCCGCGTGGCGTCCCGTGGCGAGAGCTTGTCTTCCTCCATGACGCGCTCGACGTTTTCCACCACGACGATCGCGTCGTCCACCAGCAGGCCCACCGCGAGCACCATCGCCAGCATGGTAAGCGTGTTGATGGTGTAGCCCAGGACCGCCAGCACCCCGAACGTGCCCAGCAACACGACCGGCACGGCAATCGTCGGGATCAAGGTGGCGCGGAAATTCTGCAGGAAGATGTACATCACGACGAACACGAGGATGATCGCCTCGATCAGCGTCTTGACCACTTCGGTGATGGACAGGGTGATGAACGGCTCGGTATCGAGCGGGTAGACGATTTTGAGGCCCGGCGGGAAGTAAGGCTGCAACGCCGCCAGCTCGGCGCGAACGGCGGACTCGGTCGCGAGTTGGTTGGCCCCGGCTGCGAGTTTCAGCGCGATCGCCGCGGCCGGTGCATGGTTGATCTTGGCCGTCGGCGAGTAGATCTGCGCGCCCAGTTCAACGCGGGCGACGTCCTTCAGTAAGACCTGCGAACCGGTGAGGCTCACCTTCAGCAGGATGTTCTCGAATTGCTCCGGGGTCTCGTAACGGGTCGGGCCGATGATCGTAGCGTCCAGGCGTTGCCCCTTGCTGGCCGGCAGGCCACCTATTTCACCGGATGAGACCTGGATGTTCTCAGCGCTTATCGCGGTGGTCACATCGCCCACGGTCAACGCGTAATTGTAGAGCTTGGCGGGGTCGAGCCAGATCCGCATCGCGTATTCGGCGCCGAACAGCGTGTAGTCGCCGACGCCGGGTATCCGGCTGAGGGAGTCCTGCACGTTGGACGCGACGTAGTCGGCGATGTCCTGCGCGTTCATGCTGCCGTCGGCCGAGATGAACCCGATGACCACCATGAAGCTCTTGGTGGCTTTGGTGACCCGGATGCCCTGCTGCGTGACTTCCGTCGGCAGCACGGCTTCCGCCAATGATAGCTTATTCTGCACCTGCACCTGGGCGATGTTGACGTCCGTGCCCTGCTTGAACGTCGCATCGATCTCCATCGCCCCGCTCGATTGGGTGGTGGAGGAGATGTATTCCAGGCCGTCGAGGCCGTTGAGCTGCTGCTGGATGGGGCGAACCACTGTATCCGCCACCGTCTGCGCGGACGCGCCCGGATAGGTCACCGTGATCGAGATCTGCGGTGCCGCGATGGACGGATATTGCGCGATCGGCAGCTGGAATATTTCCACCCCGCCGACGAGCATGAGGATGAGGCCGATGACCCAGGCGAAGATCGGCCGGTCGATGAAGAAGGCGGACATCCCGGGCGCGCCTACTTCGCTTGCCCGAGGGTCGGCGCGGGCACCGGGCCAGTCTCGACCTCGGTGGCGTGGACTTCCGCGCCCGGCCGCACCTTCTGCAATCCGTCGACGATGACCCTGTCGCCCGGCGACAGTCCACCGGTCGCGACCCAGCTGTCGCCGACCGCACGGCTGGTCTGGATGATTCTCAGCGCGGACCTATTGTCCTTGCCGACCACCAGCACCGTCGGATCGCCATGGGTGTTGTGGGACACCCCGACTTGCGGCACCAGGAGGGCGTGGTCGTCGGTGCCTTCCTGCAGTTCCGCCCGGACGAACAGGCCCGGCAGCAGCAGGTGATCGGGATTCGGGAAGATGGCCCGCACGACCACGGTGCCGGTCGCCTGGTCGACCGTCACCTCGGAGAATTGCAGCGTGCCTGAGGCCGGGTATTTGGATCCGTTCTCCAGGATCAATTCGATCTTGGCCTGGTTCGGACCGGCCTTTTGGATTTTCCCCGCCGCAAGCTCCTGCCTCAGCCGCAACAGCGTCGTCGCCGGCTGGATGACGTCGACATAGATCGGGTCGAGTTGCGTCACCGTCGCCAGCACCGTCGTCTGACCGGCGGTCACCAGAGCGCCCGGCGTGACGGCCGACCGCCCTATGCGTCCGCTGATCGAAGCTTTGACCTTCGTGTAGACCAGGTTGATCCTGGCTTGCTCGATGGCCGCCTGCGCGATGCCGATGGTCGCGACCGCCTCGCCAGCGGTTGCCACCGCGTCATCGAAATCCTGCCGGCTCACGGCCTGGGCCACGGCGAGCGGCTTGTAGCGGGCGCTCTTCGCCCGCGCGGTTACGAGCGCGGCCTGGTCATAGGCGAGCGTCGCTACGGCGCTGTCATAGGCCGCCTGGTACGTCGCCGGGTCGATCTGGTACAGCTGGTCGCCGGCTTTCACGTCCGCGCCTTCGACGAAGATGCGCTTCAAGATGAGCCCGTTGACCTGCGGACGGATATCGGCGGTGAGGAAGGCCGTGGTGCGGCCGGGCAATTCGGTGGTCAGTGTCAGCGGCTGCGCCTTGAGCGTGACGACGCCGACTTCGACCGCCGGTGGCGCCAGAGGCGCAGCGGCGGGCTTGCGGTCGCATCCGGCCAGGGACATGGCGGCGACCAAAAACGGCGGCGCGGCATAGCGTAATGGGTTTGCCATTGTGATCGCCGATCGATGTTAAGGGGAAGCAGGCTGAGCCGAGCGCGGGGACGATTTGCGGGAGGAACGTCGTTGTACCGAGGGGTTAGGCGGTCGCTGGACGAACGATCGTTCGAGTAACGACAACTGGGCATCTATCCGCCGCAGGTGATCGTCGAGCGGGAATTTAGAAATCAGGACAGGGTCCCAGGCGCTGATCATGCAATCGAACAGCGCCGACATGGCGCCACTAGGGTCGTCGTGAACAAGCCGCCCCGCGTCGACCGCATCGCGCAACACGGACTCCACGGCCCGACGAAGGAAGGAATGGAAATCGTCTACGAACTTCCAACGATTTTTCTTTTCGATAGCTTGGAGCTGCAAGATGTCCTTCTCGTTGCCCAGCTTCTCGTGCAGGTGTCGCGCCGTGCTCATGAAGATCATGGTGATTCGCGCCCAATCACCTGACGTCCTGGTGATGGCATCGGTTATGTCCCGTTGCAGCGTGATCAGGTCACGCGTTCCGATTTCTTCCAAGATGGCGTCGCGGGAAGGATAGAAGTTGTAGAGATTTGGCGGTGACATCCCAAGCTCACGTGCGATGTCCGCCATGCTGGTCTTGACCGGACCATACCGCACAAACAGGTTTCTCGCGGCCGCTACGATCGCCTCGCGTGTCTCGTCCTTGCTAGTCGTCATCGAAGTTCCCGATTACTGAACATATACGTAATTGTTCAGGCTTCAGAGTCAAGCCCAGCTTGGACCGAGTCCGACCGCGCTGGGCCTGCCCGGCGAGCACGGCGGCCAGCCACGCGTCCCTTGGGGCAGCCGTGCCCGAGGGTTGCCCCTGCGACCAAGAGAGGCTCCGCGGTTCCTACGTTCGACAGGCCATGCGGACATTCATGCGAGGATCGACGCCCCTGGACACCTACCGGCCCTGGTGGATGCCATACCGGGGCGGATGGTCGACTCGATCAGGCGGGCAGCCCGCTTGTCCTGTGGCCAGGCTGAAGCTGCCCTGGTGGATGCCATACCGGGGCGGATGGTCGACTCGATCAGGCGGGCAGCCCGCTTGTCCTGTGGACAGGCTGAAGCTGCTATCAAGTTCGCTGCGCGTCACATCGACCGCTATTGTGAGTAGCGGCGGCGTGCGTCCTCACCGCCAGAGCCCCTCGGCTCCTGCCGGCCCGGCAATGAGAAGGATGCCTCGCCGGTGCCGCTCAGCGCGACGTTCGGGGGAGCCTCGTACGTCACGCGCACCTACGGCAGCACCGCGTCCTACTTCGCGGGGCCGTCATCGGTAGCGAGCCGCTCACGAGGAAGGGCCACTCCGCGCAGGCATCCCGGCATGAAGCCACTGGTCGGCCGCGCCACGACTTCTCGGCACGAGCCCGATCGGCGTGGACACCTTCGTCGAGAACACCGCCGCCGCCAACATCGGCGTGGGTTTCAACTGTTTCCAGGTCTGGAGCGCCAGGACATCCGATGAAGATTTTCACGACAGTGCATCCCTCGGCGCCGGTCGCCCTGGTGGGCGGCACCTGCACGGAGGACGCTGTCCAAATGCTCGAGCTTGGTGGGGGTGGAGACCGGCCTCGACCTGCCCGCGCTCGTCGATGTGGCCGACTGGTTCGAACGCGTCCCTCGGCGGGATGGGCCCGAGCTTCCGCCATCAATCCGGTCCGGTTCCGGCCTTCGGACGTGATGCCGCTCCGTCGGGCGTCCCGGGCAGTCGCTCGGCGGGTGGCACCCTGAGCGCCGGATCACGCGCGGCCGGCGATGGGGAATAAAGCGAATTACGCCGACAATTTGATCGACCTCGGCGGCGGTTAAGCCAACACAGGCCGGAACAAGGGCGTCGTCGGCCCCAAACTCCAGGGGGCCGGCGATGGGACGGGAGGCGGGTCCAGCTTTATGTTTATCGAATTTCGATATTTAAGTTGACGGCTGAGCGAAACCCGCCTTATCGTTCATCGATAAGGGAGATGTTCATGCGAACACAAGACCGGCTTCTTCGAATATCGCGCCTCGTTGTGAGCCTGGCGACAATCGTCAACAGGTTGTTTGTGCTGGCAGTCATTGTTGCTCTTCTCCTGTCGTCGATCTTCGCAAATCACCTGATGGCGTTTCTTACTCAATCGAATCCGGGCATCGATGCGTCGTCGGCGTCGGCCGGGCTACGCTTCGAGATGCTGGTTGGCATCCTGATGGCTGTCGCGACGGACAGGCTGCTTGTAAACCTGGGCAGTATCGTTGCGAGTGCCAGCGACGGCGATCCTTTCAATGGAGCAAACGCACGTCGGCTACAGACGATCGGTTGGTCACTTCTCTTACTCCAATTGCTGGACTTTCCGGCGATGGTCCTGAGCAGAACCTACCCAAGCTTGGGATCTGCGTCGCCGCTCGGTGACTTCTCCGCGGGCGGCTGGATGGCCGTCCTGATGGTGTTCGTACTCAGCCGAGTATTTGCCCAGGGATCAATCATGCGGAGCGAGTTGGATGGGACCGTTTGATCCATGCCGATAATGGTGACCCTTGATGAAGTCCTCAGCCGAAGAGGCATGACGCTCACTCAATTATCGGAAGCAGTCGACATAACACTTGCCAACCTCTCCATACTCAAGACTGGGAAAGCAAAGGCGATCCGGTTCTCAACACTGGAGGCCATATGCGCCATCTTGCAGTGTCAGCCTGGTGAAATACTCTCCTTCCATCATGATTGACGGTCGCGCCCAGACATGACGCCGATGCTATGGCCGGCTCCCCAAGTAATCCCATCGATTTGAAAGCACCATGATGAGGGCCGTCCAATCCCGTTACGCCCGGGTCGCGGGCATCGCCCTCCTCCTGATCTGCCTAAGTGGCGCTCTGAGTAACAATCTTATCGTGGCTGGCGATGCCGTCAGGACAGCCCGGAACATCCTGGCTCATGAGAGGCAATTTCGGGTCGGCATCTTTGGTGAGCTGCTCATGTTGAATGGCGACGTGATACTCGCCGTCGCGCTCTACGTATTGCTGAAACCCATCAACGAGCCGCTCGCGCTGCTCGGTATGTTGTGGCGGTTTGCCAATGCTCTCATTCAGGGCGTAGGGGTCGTCGTCAGTCTGGTCGCATTCGACTACATCAGCGATCTTAACTACCGGACAGCTTTCACATTGGAGCAGATGCAAATGATGGCGCGACAGCTTCTGGACATCCACGCTACCGCCATGGCGGTTGGCCTCGTATTCTTCGGCTTTGGCGCCTCCATACACGCTTACCTGCTCTGGGCATCTAGCTACATTCCAAGGCTGCTGTCGGGAGCCTATATCGCCGTGGCCGTCGTGATCCTGACTTCATGCTCAGCAGCAATCGTGTTTCCGGGCCTCGATGGCTTGGTTTACCCGTGGTTCATTGCTCCTGACTTTCTTGTCGAGTTGAGCGTCGGGATTTGGCTGGCTTTGAAGGGAGTCAGAATCCCTATCGATCGTGCTGCAGCCGCGTGACCGTCGGACAACCGCTTGCGGCTCCCGTTAGGTGATGGGGTTATTCCGACTGGAAGACCTCTCTGGCTGCTCTCATTCATTCCGCCCAATGGATCACTTTCCTTGTAAGCGGGCGATGTTCATAAATATCAACTTGTTGAACCTCATTCGCCCTTTGGCTAATCCTTGACAGTCATTTGGTCCTTCCCGGCGTATGAATCGAATTTGTATTCCTCTGATGCGGAACCGTCGTTCTGTGACAGGCCGGCGTCGGCCAGCGCGAGGCCGTTCAGATTGCGAAGCCGACCAACGATATCCCGGTGAACAACACAACGCTGCTTTGCACCGCGCCCAGACCGATCTAGGAACACGACCAGCCGACGGCGAGACTGCGGAGGCTGGCGTCCTTGAATAATGAAGCTAGAGGAGCATGAAGGACTTCGCCCTTGCAAGGGTTCGTGGCTCGGCGCTTTCCGCGGACACACTCGCCGGCAGGGCGAACAATCCGAGGCCGACATCAGAGAAAGAGCAGGTGCGACCGCGTCTACACCGGAGGTCGTTCGGGAAGCACGCACTCGATTTCGTTCCATACTTGCAAACGGTTACGGCCCGCGTTCTTGGCAGCGTAGCATGCCATGTCGACGGCGTGGAGTACGTCGGCAGTGCTGGTCCAAGAGAAGTCCATGCACAGGACACCAACGCTGGTTCCTATGGAGAAGCGCTTGCCATCGTGTACGAAACAGAATTTCTCCACCCGATCGCAAATCCCCTGTCCGATTTGTATGGCCTGTCGGAGACTGCACTGCTCGAGGATGATGCCGAACTCGTCGCCGCCGAGGCGGCCAACGCTATCCTTACTGCGGCTCCTCACCGAATCGATGAGTAGCGTGCTGATCTGCTGCAGCAAGCGGTCCCCTTGGGCATGTCCGCAGGAATCGTTCACCTGCTTGAAGCGATCCAGGTCCAAATAGAGGACCGCGGCGATATCATCATTCTCCTTGTGACGCGCGATCAGGCTATCCAGCCTGGTCTCGAATTCCGCCCGATTGATCAGTCCGGTCAACGCGTCATGGCTCGCGCGGAATGCGATCTCCTGGCGCGCGCGGCGCTGGTCCGACACGTCGCGGAACACGACGACCGATCCGAGCAGTGAACGATTGCCGTCGAGCAGGGGCGACGCTGACTCCTCGATGCCGTAGGCGGCCCCGCTGCGCGCAATCAACATCGTGCGGTCTTGGCCGTTGGCGGTGTTCCTCCCTTTGTCGCCTTGCTCGATCGGCTCGCGGGTTTCCTCATCGATGATGTTATAGACTTGGTGCATGGGTAGCCCGCGGGCATCGCCATTCGACCATTCCGTCATCCTTTCGGCGACGGGATTCAGCCAGGTCACCATGCCATGGGCGTCTGCCGTTATGACAGCATCGCATATGGATTGCAGCGTCACCGCGAGGAGGTCGCGGCTCTCGGCAAGATCCCGCGCGATGAGTCGTTGCGCCGTCACGTCCTGGAACGCCCCGACCAAGCGGACCGGCCGCCCATCCCGGATTTCGACCGAGCCCACGGCACGCGCCCAGAATTTACGCCCCTTGCTCGATCTCACAGGCAGTTCGAGATCCCATCCCTTGCCGAGAGCGATGCCGTCTTCAACGGCCTTGGCGATGACCGGCCGACCCTCCGGCTCGTAGTAAGCGACCGCCTCAGCCAGCGTCGGGCTAGAACCGGGCGGTAAGTCATGCAAGCGGCAGGTCGCATCGGACCATTGGAGGGTCTGGGCCACGATGTCATACTGCCACCCGCCGACGCCGGCGACTTCGCTCGTTCGTTCCAGGAATGATTGGCTCGTTCGGAGCGCCGCCTCGCCGAGCTTCCGCTCCGTCACGTCGCGTACTACGTCTTGGAAGTGGAGGGGGTTGCCGTCCGCGTCATGCTTCAGCCTTGGCCGACCTTCCAGCCATATCCAAGATCCGTTCTTGTGCCGACCGCGGAACTCGTATGTGGTGATCGTGGAGTGACCCGGCTCAGCTTCCAGCAGGTCCTGGAAGACCTTCAGGGAGAGGGGGACGTCTTCGGGATGCGTGAGTTCCAGCATCTTGCGACCGATGAGCTCTTCCGGCTCGTAGCCGAGAATCCGCCGAACTGCCGGAGTGACGAGCAGACTGGTAGAGTCGAGTGCCATGGTCGCGATTATATCGTTAGATTGCTCCGCGAGCTCTCGATATCTACCCTCGCTTTCGCGCATTGCAGCCAAAGCGTCGGCTAGGCGACCGGAAGCTTCGACCGCGGCTTCCTGTGCTGCGCGCCGGGTCGAGACGTCTCGAACGACGTCCTGGAAGCCGAGCAACCCGCCCGCATCGTCCAGAATGGGCAATGGGTAGGATTCGACCCACGCTGCGCTCCCATCCCGACGCACCGCCCTATACTCGATCCGGCGGCTCTCGCCGACGTTGACGAGCAGCGCGCGGAACTCTTCGGCGACCCTCACATGATCGTCCGGGTGGATAACCTCCCAAGTCGTCGAGCCGATCAGTTCGGCTGGTTTGATTCCAACGAGCGTCTCGATGGATGGGGACAGGTAGGTGAAGGTCCCGTCAGGCCCATAGGTGGCGATGACATCCTTGGCGTTCTCCGCCAGTAGGCGATAAAGTCCCTCGTTTATGTCAACCGAATCATGATGTCGGCCGCCCCGCGGTCTGCAGCCAGGGACATGAGCCTTTGGACCATGAGGCGCTCCGCCAAGAAGCCCGAGCGGCAGGCCTCGAGATTTGCTTCCGCTCGTGAGATCGACACTCGGCAGCGGAACGCAACGGACGGACAGCGGCCCTCCATCCGCTCGGAAACTGCTCCTCAGCCGGGCGGACGAGGTGAGCAGGAGCAACTCGAGGCCGCGGACTGCGGAAGCGAGCAACAGAGGCACACTGATCTTGTCGCATTGGCCTAACGACCCGGTCTTCCACTTAAAGCTCGGCATCGGACGGTTCAACCCAGGGTAGTATGGATATACCCTGGACAAGCCCCCGATAGCAATGGAAGTCTCGCGCAAAAAGGTGCGTGGTTGCTACGGCAGCAGGATGCTGACCCGAAGCAAGGGGGATCCACGTCCTGCGGCTGTTACGCAACCGCTTTGTTGGTCTCGGAAGGTGAAGGCCGGATCGCCATATGATCTCTCCAGGCATCCTGGCGAAGCCAGTTGGAACTCCGGTCGTCGAGTCGAACAGGAGCGGGTGGGTAAGAGCGGTCTGGGCAGCAACATGCTGGCGCGCCGATCGTCTACACCATCCGCCCCCTGGCGACCGACCCTATCGCGTGGGCGTGCGCTGGCGGACATGGTGACCGGCGCCACGTCGCCGCCCCTCTGCTTCGTCAGCATTTCCGCTTCCACAGGCGGCACGCTCGACTCGACGCTTTGTAGTCGATGCGGCGGGTGATGCCGCCGGCGCTCATGGCGCCGTTGCCGCCGCTACCACCCGGGCGAGCCCAGAACAGAGGAGCGACAGGGCATTCAGCGCCAGCACCTCATCCCAAGCGCCGAGGCTACCGCCCTTGGAGGGCCACTTCCGGCGTAACGCCAGTAGCGCCAGGGCCAACGAGGTGAAGCTGAACATGGAAGAAAGCAGCCGGAGGAATGGGGCGGCCCTGCCGCCATCCAGGCGAGCGATGGAGCGGCGCACGTTGTCGGGACGATGACGCGCCACAGGATAATCGGATGCGCAGCTCGGACGTGCGATCCAACTGCACGGTGGGTCCTCAAGCCCCCTTGCGGCCGGGTCGCGCCTGGGCGGCCGCGGTGGCATCCCCTTTCATGAAGAGCCGAACGTAGTCTTCAAGCGACCGGAGCCCGTGATCCTTCCAGGCGCCCTGCTCCTATGATATTGCAACGTTCCTCCTTGGGTCGCATCAGCGACGACCTCGAAGACCGGATGACCATGCGGCATTGTTACCTGTGTGACGAGGCGATATCGGGCACTGCGTTCCGGCGTAGCGTTGGAACGGGACGCAGCAATAGGGTCAGCGTCGGTCGGCGGGTCTCGACGTCCTCGACCCGGCGCAGCGGCCTGCGAACCCTTTGCTCCGGTTGCGCGGGACGGGTCGATGCCGACGCGCGTCTGAAGAACAAGGTGATGGGCGTGGGTGCGATCCTCCTCGTTGGGTTCGTCATGTATGCCAACTCCGGGACCAACGGTTCAGCCCGCCGGCCGGACGTGGTGATGAACCATACCGAACCGGCCTCGTACCCGGCGCCGGCCGACGTCCGTTCCACTGCCTCCCCGCAAGCCGCGACGCAGCCCTCGTCGCCCCTTATGGCCAGCGCCGAGGCGGCCGTGGTTCCCCGCCCGGCCGTCACGCAGCAGGACGCCGCGCCGGTGCGCTTGCCCGCCTGGACTAGCGCTGCTGCGCTCCGCTGGAAGCATAGGACCAGCGAGGGCACGAGATGGAGCCTTCGGCAGCTCCGCGGGAATGGCATGGCACTGCTTATCGACCTGGGCGAGGACCAGGTGGCCACCGTCCTGGTCACTCCCGAGTTCCAGAAACTTGACTTGCCTGGGATGGATCGCCGCGTCGAATTCGTTAGATCGGAGGTCGTGAAGGTTTCCGCGTCCTCGGCGGCGTACAGCTTCACGCGGAGCGGGACCGTCAGTCCCTATCCCTGAACCGGCGCGGCGGCGTCACGCGTATCCCGCGGCGAGGGCGTCCGCCAGCGCCTGGGCAAGTTCTCTCTTACTGTTGGCCGCACGTGCCTCCAACTCGGCGCTGCGCCTCGTCGCGTCTGCAACGACGGCCTTCAACTTCAGCAGTCCGGACGACACCTCCCTTTCGATGCCGAGCCTTCGGCGCGCGATGTCCTGGTCGAGCGTCGCGACCTCCGCCGGCGCGATGGCCCGCCCGGGGTCGAATAGGAACGTGCGACCGCACGCCTCCCTGGCAGCGACCATGTTCGCGATTGTCTTCGGTCCGAACCCTGGAATTGGAATGATGCGCTCTGCCCGGATGTCGGCGGCCGAGCAGATGCCGTAGCTTATGAGGGTTGCCACCTTGCCCTTTCCGATGCCTGGGATGCGCATCTCGGACAAATTGAAGCCTTCGAGGTGTTGCTCCAGCTGGCTCAATCTACGATTGGACATCAGCTCCGCCAGGCGTCTCTTCCGCTCGTCTGGCAAGGCATCGTGGCTGTTCTTCAGACGGTCCAATTCCTGACGGACGCGCATGAACGCTTGGGGCCCCGAGTATGTCCCCCATTCCGTTTCCAACTCGCGCCACTCGTCCCGGGCTTCTCGAAGGCGCTCGGCCGCGTCGATCGACGCCGTCGGCTTGGGGCGGTGCCAGAACCACGCGGAAGCGGCTCCCACTGCCAAGAGCGGCATGATCCTGCCCTGCTCGGGCATCAGTAACAGGATGCCAGCCGCGGCCAACGAGGCTCCGGCAGAGGCGAGTATTCGCCTCTGCCTCCGATCACGGCGTTCGATCGTGATCGCGGCCGATGGCGTGACACCGGTCGTGTCCGGCAGCGTGAGCGGGCGCAATGTCGGGGGTTGCCTCATGGAGAGCACCTCCTGCCAGAGCAGTGCTATGCCGCCGCCGCTTCCGGCGACGAAGACGATCGGGAACAGTGGCGCGCCCGTCGTGTCTTCCACGCCGCACCATGGGCACTTGCCCGCTACCCGGGGGAACCAATGACCGGGTTGGGTCGGGCACTTCACCAGATTCTCCCCGAGGCGATGGAGCGCGCTGCTCCATGTCGCGGCGCTGGGTCGTCCGCCGCCGATGGCGACGGGCGCGAACGCTGCCTCGAACATGGCCTGTATTTCGTCAGGTAAGGATGAGATCGGGAGGGAGCCGATCCCCGGCGACATCTGCGTTCGTTGCCGATCCCGGCCATGCGCATATCGTGACGACGCAATGGCGGTGGGGATGTCGGGAGCCTCGCCCGCGCCGTGATACCTGCCCATGAACGGGTGTCGGCCCATGCAGAGGAGCTGGAAGATGATCACCGCCAGCCCGAAGGCGTCATGGTTCGGCGTCCGCACGATGTCCTTGTAGCTGGCCAACCCCTGCATCTCGGGCGGTTGGTGCGTACCCACACCGACTTCGCACGGCCAAGTCTTTCCGGCGCATGTCACCTGGAAGCTGTCAGTGTCGATGAGCCGAACCGTCGCGTCGGAGGCGACGTATAGGTTGCCGTGGTTTACGTCGCCAATAATGTGGCCTGCGGCATGAACCGCGTCGAACGCGCGCGCCGAGTTGGCCGCCGCCCTCACGAGGAAGCGCCAGTCGGCCTTGGGATAATGCCTCAGTCGCAATTTCGGTCCGTACACGTTGAAGACCGGCCTCAGCCCCGAGATGCGCGGCATCGTGAAGCCGACGACTGATCCACGCTCGTCGTACAGGGTCGACAGCGGCCATGCCGCGAGCTTGAGAATGCTCTCGTTCGCCAGGCCGACCATCACACCGAGCTTCTCGGCTTGGCGCCGGTCCGGGGGCTTGAGGTAGATCTTCGCGACCGATGCTGGATCGTCAGCCAATTCGTGGACGGCGCCCTCGCCCCCCCTTCCCAACTCCATGCCCAAGGCCACCGGCCCGCCCTTGTTATTCCGCAGTCTCATTGACCGGGAACCTGGATCACCTCGGCCGGCGGCGTCGCCCTGGTCGCCATCACCAGGGTCTTGTCGTCATCCGTCCGGCGATTGACGTGGGCGGAGGCGAGATAGGACTCGATGGCTCGGTTGCAGCCGTCCGCATCGTCGGGGTCCGTGCGGGACAACCAGGAGAAAATCGGCCTGAGGGCCGGCGGATGCACCGCCCGTGCGGCGAAGTCCAGGACCAAGCGCTCCAGCCCGTCGGTGAACAACGCGATCTCCCTTATGTGCGCGTGTCCCGTTCCGAATTCCCGGCGTTCGAACTGGAGGATGTCGCCTGCGCCATCGTGGGTGACGAAGAACGTCGAATTGGCGAATTCGCCATGCTGCGGCCAGAAGACGTAGGCGGGGTCGCCGCCCTCTTCGTCCACGACGACGATGGCTCCATCCCCGATTTGGAGATAACAGGCGCATCGATCCCCGATCACGGCGCCGATGAAGGTGCAAGCATATTCGCGGATCGGGTGATCCTCCGCCAGCGCCAGTTCGGTCAATGCGCTCCGTGCATCATCGAGCCACCGGATGACGAATGCTCGGTCCATGAATGCGAGCCCGCCATCGTCACCCACGATCGCGATGCCCATCGCATCGATGAACGAACCGACGATCAGGCTTGCGCCTCGCTCCGACCGCGAGGCTGATCCGGCGCCGTCCGCGACGGCCGAGACGAGTACTTCGGTGCCCGACGCGTCCCGGAACACTACGCATCGCCCATCATCCTGGCAGGAGGTGCCCGATGCCGCATGCGAGGTTCCGACCACCGAGCTGTATGCAGTCCTCCAGGCGCGGAGGCTCATCCCACGGCGGCCCAGCCTGACGGTGGGGCCAACGGGACTAGCTGGCCGGGTTGGGATTTGGCGACGCCCGCCAAGGAGCTGGAGAGCCAGGAGAACAGTTCGCGGAAGTTGAGGCCCTTCAAGGGCAGTGACGGTCGTGATTCGCTGCAGATCCTTGCTAGGGTATCCATGTCCGCGCCCTGCACGCCTACGGCGAAGAAGCTGAAGGCCTTGCTGGTGTCGCTGTCACCGCGCCTCACCCGTTCGGCAGCCGTGCGCCACGCATCCGTCGGGCCGCCATCGGTGATCAAGAACACCCAAGGCCGATAGTAGGCGACGCCCGCTTCCTTGTAGGCCCGCTTGCGGGCTTCGAGCATATCCAGCCCCCGTTCGATGGCCGCGCCGAGGGGCGTGTCCCCGTTCGCCTCGAGCAGCGGAGGCGAGAACATATCGGCCGACTGGAATTCGGCCTGCACTCGAACTGGTCCGAACGTGACTATGCCCAGTTCAACCCGCTGCATCGCCATGTCGTCGGACATGAGGCTTGATCGGAATGACTGCAGACCATCGTTGAGTTCGGCCATTGGCCGGCCGCGCATGGATGTCGATGTGTCAAGCAGGAGCAGACACGGGCAGCGCGGCTCGGGATTCTCGGCGAAGTCAGTCAGGCCGAAAGGTATCTGGTCGGTGGGCGGCATATGCTGCGCTATCCATACGTTTGCCCCGCATACTAGCGCCATCTGATCGCTTGCCGGAAGGATCGAATCCCCAAGTCTGGGAACGTGTGGAAATCGGATCGTCCCGAACACGTTGACTTCATAGGCGTGGCGGATCTCGTCGGGGCTCTGCCCGGTCGGGTGGGCATAGCTGTTCGGCGCTTCGAAGGCGGCGAGGCGCCGGAGCGTCGATGACGATTCGCCGAGTGGGCGTCTTCCGATCCTTGCGGGGTTTCGACTACAGCGTCTGAGTGGGAGGTGCCTTCGTCTCGAAAGTCGGCACCTGGACGCAGCGGACGGCTCAGGACTGGCTGGTTCTCACCAAGCTAACCCAGTACGACGCCTCCGCAGTGGGCTGGTCATGCCGATGGGCGGGCGAGCATGCGAGCCTATGCCGGGCATGTCCTCATGGAGAACCACAGCGGCTTGGTGGCCCAGAGTTGCCCGACCTATGCGACCGGGACGACCGTGTGGGACGCAGCGATGGTGCTTGTGGACCGGGTGGCACCTCGACAGCGGAGTAAGCGGCGCGGCGGCGGCACATGGCGGCACGCCGTGTCGCCGTGATGCAAGTTGGCGATGGACGACATCCTGCCAGCAGCCGACATTGATGAGAGCGCTCGTACGAGTAGTCGTAGTAGTGCTCGGAGCGACCGCGTCGAGATCATCACCCGCAGCGAGCGTCGGCGATGGAGCCTAGAGCAGAAGCGAGAAATTGTCGCCGAGAGCCTTGGTCCCGGCCTGACGCCGACTGAGGTCGCCCGCAAATACGCGATCAGTTCCGGGCAGCTGTATACGTGGCGGCGCGAGCTTCTCAGCGTGCAAACCTCGATCATCACGCGCGCGACACCAAGGTTTGCAGAGGTGGAGACAGAGCCCGCGCCGCCACAGCACATGACTGCCCAACCTGCTCCGGCCGCGGCGCATCCGTTGTGCACGTCAGCAGCGCCGCCACGTCTTGATGGGCTGATCGAACTGGTCATGCCCAGCGGGGTGGTCGTACGCTTGGATGCCCATGTCGATGGACGGGCGCTCCGCCGCGTCCTCGGTGTCCTGGAAGAGCGATGATCGCGCTCGCGTCCGGCCTGCGCGTCTACCTGGCTTGCGGCATGACCGACATGCGGAAGGGTATGACAGGCCTGGCCATGCTGGTGCAGCAGACCCTGGCCGAGGATCCGTTCGGCGGTGCCGTGTTCGCCTTCCGCGGCCGACGCGCGGGGCTGATCAAGCTGATATGGCACGATGGCGTGGGCCTCTGCATGCTGACCAAAAGGCTGGAGCAGGGCCAGTTCGTGTGGCCATCTGCAGACACGACTGGGCGGATCACACTCTCCTCGGCGCAGCTGGCGGCGCTCCTCGACGGTTGCGAGTGGCGGGCTCCCGCGCGGCCCCGCAGGCCGGAACTCGCCGGGTAATCCGTGGTTTACGCGGCCTAAAAAGCTGGCTTCGACGCGGCTGCCTCGTGCACCATCGCTAGGTGCAGATCGACCCTGACACCCTACCAGATGACCCCGACCTGTTGCAGCAGATGCTGCGGACGATGCTGCTTCAGCAATCCGAACTGCATGCCGAGAATGACAAGCTCCGCCTGCTCATCCAGCGCCTGACCCGTCACCAGTTTGGCCGCCGGTCGGAGCAGTTGACCGACGAGCAGTTGCAATTCGGGCTGGAGGATTTGGAGCAGACCATCGCGGAGAACCACGCCGGGCCGGACGCAGCTGTCGCGCCGCCAACAAAGCCCCGCACCGCACGCGCTACGCGCAACCATGGGGCACTGCCCGCCCACTTGCCGCGCTATGAGGTGGTGATTGATGCCGCACCGGAGGCGTGTCCCTGCTGCGGCGGCACGATGCACAGCATTGGTGAGCTGCGCACCGAACAGCTCGACATCGTGCCTGCGCAACTGCGGGTTCGCGTCACCCGCCGCCCGCGTTATGCCTGCCGGAAATGCGAGGAGGCGGTCGTCGTGGCGGAAGCACCGGCGCGGCCGATCGATGGCGGGATGCCGACCGAGGCTCTGATCACCCATATTCTCATCAGCAAGTTCTGCGATTCCTTGCCGCTGTATCGGCAGTCCCAGATGCTGGCGCGCCAGGGCATCGCGCTGGACCGTTCGACGCTGAGCAACTGGGTCGGCACGGCCTGCTGGTGGCTGACACCGCTCTATGACCTGGTGGTCAGCACGGTGCTGTCGTCAGGCAAGGTATTCGCCGACGACACCACACTGCCTGTGCTTGATCCTGGACGCGGCCGGACGAAGACAGGGCGGCTTTGGTGTTACGCCGTTGATGATCGCCCATGGTGCGGACCATCTCACCCGGCGGCCGCCTACGTCTATTCCGAGGACCGTAAGGGCATACGTCCAGCGGGACACTTGGCGAGCTTCCAAGGCGTGCTGCAGGTCGACGGATATGCTGGGTTCAAGCGCCTGGCGGGCGATCGCCCCGACAGATCCGTGCGACTGGCCTTCTGCTGGGTGCACATGCGGCGTGCCTTCTACCAGTTCCATGCCTCTACCGGGTCGCCGATCGCGGCCGAACTGCTGGCCCGCGTGGCCAGCCTATATGCGATCGAGGCTGAGATACGCGGCCATCCCGCCGAACACCGGCGGCTGGTGCGGTGCGCACGAAGTCGGCCGATCGTCGAAGCATTGCATGATTGGCTGCACGATCAGCTGCCGCGCATCTCTGGCGCGTCCGATCTCGCAAAGGCTATGCGCTACGCAATACGGCATTGGCCGGGCCTGGTTGCCTTCCTCGACGATGGCCGAATTGAGATGGACACGAACGTTGTCGAACGCGCGATCCGTCCAATCACCCTGGCACGCAAGAATGCCCTGTTCGCTGGCTCGGACGGCGGAGCCCGTCATTGGGCGATCGCGATGACGCTGATCCAGACAGCAAAGCTGAACGGCGTAGAGCCAATGGCATGGTTGGCCGACGTTCTCAAGCGCATCGTCTCGGGGCATACTAAATCCCACAAGCTGGCAACGCTGCTGCCTTGGAATTGGCGGCCCGCCACTACTCTTGATATGCCCGTAGATTCACTGGCAATTGCTGCATGATTACCAACGATGCCGCAGCAAACCTTATGGTAGAGAAAACGACAAGCTACACTACGTACAAAACTGTTGCGATGCATCGGAGATGAGTTAGCGTGCAGAGAGACAGACACTTTTCATGTACAATGTGTGGTAAGTGCTGCAATAGATCCCCCGAGGTTGAACTCACAGAAACAATCAATTTATCGGGTGACTTCGTCTTTTGGCTTTGCTTCAGTATGTCCGAGCTCCCATTGTCGATAAAGGATTGGATACAAAGTCGGGGAAGGCTCGATGCCGATCAACGCGACTTGGCGGCATTCATCGCCAAGCGGCGATTGCTAGATGCACAATCTTCAATCCAATTTACCGGCCGATCCAGTAGTGGGACCGAGGCCGAACGAGTCCGAAAGTATGTGCGAATATCGGCGCTGACACTAGACTTGGAATCTGGCCGCTGTTCCAAACTCGTGAACAAACAATGTGGAATATACGACCGACGACCTCACACATGCAGAACAGTGCCGGTTCACTATCAACTTTCAGACCTAGAGCTGGAGCCCGCTTTTGATAAGTTCACTAGCCTAGAAGCCTTTGAATGCGATACTTCACAACACTCTCCGATGATCCTGAAGAATGGACGTCTCGCGATAGAAGAATTCGCCCGAGAGCGAGTTGCCGGACAGACAGCCTTTTATGAAGACGGAGCATGGCGGGAGGCGATCGCGCAGCGCATTCTACGTGGAGAGGACAAGACACGTATGCTTCCTTCCTTACAGGAGATTAAAGGAAGCTCGTGTTTGAAAGTGCTTTTGGTGCCGATCCATCTTGCCTGGCAGATCGGAGTCGACATCGGAGCCATTGACGACACGCTTTACAGGCTCTCGGCCGAGAGGCAAAAATTGTTGATTGAAGCGCTATTGAGACGGGGCAAGACTGGCCTCTTCAGTGGCATCGACGTGAAGCCCCGACGACAGCTAATAGAACTTCTGGCAACTCTCACCGGTCACCTCGAAAGCGTCAAAGATCAGGTAGATCTTGGATAGGACACTGAAAACTCGCACCTCATCGCGCCCAATAAGAACGCCCAACCCCGACCCGCACGAACCTGATTGCCAAGGGTCAAGGGTCAAGGGTTCACCACTGTTCGCCACGGCACATGGTGCCCTAAACTCAATGCAGTCACGTCTAGGCTGTGGCTGCCGGGACGCTTACTCTCAAAGTGGTCCGCCCACAGGACCAGATTGGCCACGCCTGTCTCGTCCTCAATCCTGATGAACATGACGCCCTTGGCCGAGCCAGGCTTCTGCCGCACCAGTACTATCCCGGGCACCACTACCTTGCGGCCGTCGCGCGCGTGCAGCAGGTCGGCGCACGTCACCATTCCTCGCGCCTGCAACGTTTTTCGCAGGAACGCGACCGGGTGCCGCCCAAGGGGGTAAGGCCGACGCTGCGGTAGTCCTCGACCACCGCGCGCCCTTCCTTCATCGGCACCAACGGCACGTGCGGCTCGACCACCTCGGGCTGCGGCGGCCCGCTCCCGTCGGCGGTGGCGAACAGCGGCAGCACGCTGTCAGACAATCCACGCAGCTCTCCCGCATGTCGCGGAACACGCGCGACGGCAGCACGCCTTCCTCCATGAGGGCAGCCATCGTGCGCTGCCACACCGCGCGCAGGTTCGAAACCAGCAGGCGGGCGCGCAGCATGTCACGGTCGGGCACGGCGGGAGGGGCATGGACAGGCGCGGGAGACGGCCCGGCCATCCATTGGATCACCTCCTCCAGGCACGTGCGGACTACGACGAAGCGGCCACCAGGAAGCTGCACGATGGTGGCGTTGCCCATGGCGTCCGCGTCGCTGGCCGCGATGATGGCCGACACCCGCACGGCGTGCCGGATGCCGTCCTCATCGTGAAACACGATCGTCGAGCCGCGACGTTCGCATGAACCCGCTTACAGCATGCGTGCCATGGGGGAGCTCCGAAGTGTAAAAGAACATAGGCAGAACAGTGAGGCCGCGCATAGAGGCTTTTAGCGGCAAGAATAAGAGAGCCAACTACATGATGTTCTGTGGATGTTCCATCAGGCACAGTGTAGTCTTGTGGAAATACTGTCGGCGAAGTGGGGTGGAGGCGCCGTTCCGCATGATTGGGCAAAGCCGGACCCAAGATAGTCGCAATGACGCATGGACGATGAGCTTGGAGCCCGACGGGGGAAGCGCCTCCATCCTAGGCAAAAACGCCTGGATGCCTGCAACCAGCCCGCACCCGCGATGTAGGCAGCACCGGATCGGCCAGCAGCAAAATCGATCTCGGTCGCGTTGGCGCCAGCGCGTGCAATGCCGCACGTGGCAACGGCTTCTAATCGAGTTCCTCGCGGTTGCTACTGGCGTGATCGTTGCGGTAGAGCGGTGCTACGCCGAAACCCGCCATCCGAGGGTAGTTCGTGCCCAACGTCAGTCCCGTAGACACGCTCGCATGGCGGAACAGTCCAAGGCTTATGCGGTGGCGGCGCTGACCAAGGCGGGCCAGCATGGTTACGAATCGGATCCGACGAGGCTGCGGCGATATGGCACGCTGGCCCGCTCAATCAACGTCGTTCTGGCGCAGCTCTGTCGGCGGGTTCGACCCAGAAAATTTCCTTCAAATTGACCGTGCCGGCTAAGCAACGCTTGACGTCTGTGATCGTGCGCTGGTAACGATGTGGGCGTTCAACCGCATGAACAGCGAGCTGAAGAGTTGGCGCTGGTGGGTGCAAGTTCGGCCGTAACCGACTGAAGGAGAGTTCTTGCCAAAAGAAGTCGACTACAGCACCGAGACAGCCTTTTCTTCAATAGTCATAATTCTACTTGGGTTGTCAATACACCCATTCATAATTACAGTAATTATATTAGAGTTTCCAGAAACCATTCGACGGATGGTAGAATCTGGTTATCCGCTTCGGATCTTCGCGGTAATCTTTACAGTAATTACGACAAGTTGGCCAGGCCTAGCGTTGACCCTAGTGCCGTCACTGAAGTGGATGATCGGCGGCAGCATCAAGATTCAGACGCGTGGAAACCGCCTTCGAATTGTGGCCCGAAAAGACGATTTCGAAACCGAAGCTTCTTGTCTGGAACGGGTCTGGATCGAGTGGGGTGGACCCTGGAATGCGGGTGGTTGGGGCGGGAACCAACTCCTGTTTTGGCGCCGGTATGCACTCTTGATCAGAGTAAAGACGAGCGGAAGAGTGAGAACTCTCGCGTTCCCGCTCTTCAACGTGCCAGCACTTAAGCGCGACGAACTCGCGCGCGACTTGTCGGCATGGATGGAGAAGCAGACGCCGTAACCAAACTACCTTATGCAAGCTGAACGGAGTATACACATGCTTGAAAACACGTGCTCTCTAAAGGCGACGCAAGCGTATTTCGACGCTCACCGACGCGGCCCTTTATGGGGTTACTCCAGGACGGCGGTTGCAGGAACGCGAAGCTTGGTAGACTGGTCGGATCCAGTGGCTGGCGGAACTGACGCAAATCAAGAACTAGCTGATACAAGCGCGTCGATGGTTGCGGAGCCGCAGCCTCAGATCGTGTGGCCAACGCCTCAGGCCGAAGGCGGAAACCCTCTGGCCAACCAAAGCTGGTCTCAAATACTCCTAGAGAACCTTGCGGAGCAAGATCCCGCGACGGGTAAGTTCGATACGACGAGCGCCATCTTGGACTGGATCCCGGCACTCGCGTTCGATATCCCTTTGGCAATCGTCGCCGATTTCTCCTTGGTCAAAGGCACGGAGCAAACGGTCGGAAAGACTTTCGCAGCCGCCTCTGGCGGCGCGAACGTCATCGGACTGACCGGCCTGGCGAACGACACGGTCTTCAATCTCTTCAGCGCGGGCGCGGCCGGAAGCGGCAACGAGGGAACGCTTGTAAAGGGGCTAGTACAGTTCGCAGCGAGTTCCGCCGGCGCAACAACGGCTTACGCGCTCGGAGAGTTGGCTGTAGTCAGCACTTTCGGACTAGTAGGCTACGCAGGGGTTGCGCTCGCCGGTTATTTCGTGGCTGCCGTGGTAAAGACCAGTTATCAATACATTGAGGCACACTACGGGCAAGCGGCTGACAATTACTTCGCAAACCAGTTCCTCTTTGGCCAACAAGTCGCCACCCAAATCGGCGACTTGATGAAATCGGCAGAGCACGCGCTCGCAAGCCCCGCCAACGCTGTCAAAAACGGCGCCTTGGAAACGATTGAAAACGCCATAAAGAGCCTTCAATACAGCTATAAATCGACCGTCTTGACGGAGTTCAATTCCTTCGAAAACACGTCGAACGTTCTCCAGGGTCTTGCCAGAGGTGATGGCGGGGCCGGTAGTCCTCTAGGGATTGCCGAGGAAGCCGCCGCGATACAGGTCTACTACGTGGACAGGTCCCTCGTGCAGGACTACGTCGCGAACAACACCGTCCTGACGAACCTCCTCAACTCTGTGATGTCGGCAGATCACGTCGCCGAAGCTGACGCCGCGATCTTGGCGAGCAACCCGTACAACCAGGCCGCAATAAACGGTCTCTACACCGCCGAAGGTTCCATTCAGCAGGCTGTCCTGCAAGCGACGACAAGCTTGGCTGAGATCGACCAGACGACGTCCCTGGGCGACCTGACCAGCGCCAGCTTCGCGTCGACGACCTCAAGCCCCGCAACGAATGGCACGATCACCGGCACGACGGGTGGCGACATCCTCATAGGAACTACGGGGGCGGACATCTTCGACGGCAAAGGTGGAGGAGACGTCGAAGTTGGTGGAGGCGGCGCAGACGCGTTCATCTTCAACAGCGGTTATGGCTCTCTCTTCGTCAGCGAGGATGACCCGTCGCTGACCAGTTCGGCCAAACTCGAACTCGGGTCCGGCATCAGCGAAAGCACCGTCAAAGTCACAGCCGACGCTGCAGGCGACATAATCCTGACGATCGGGACTGCCGGTGACGTGGTCGATCTGGACCGCGAAGCCGTTAGCGCGCAGTTTGGTGTCGCGACAGTGGCATTTAGCGATGGCACGACATGGACGAGGGCACAGTTGCTGCAGCTTGCCGCAACTCCGACGACGAGCTCCGACACCCTCTATGGGACATCGGCCTCGCAAACGTTCAATGGCTTGGGCGGAAATGACACCATCGTCGGCGGAGGGGGTGGAGACGCCTTCGATTTCAATGCCGGCTACGGAACTCTGGATGTCATCGAACGAGACTCCTCGTCCACCCCGACCAACGTGCTCCAGTTCGGCACCGGAATTCTGCCCGCGAACGTCGTCGCCACGGCCGACGCCGGAGGAGATCTCATCCTCACCCTCTCTTCGAGCGGAACAGCGACAGGTGATGTCGTGACCCTCAACGGCGAACTACTGAACAACAGCTACGGCGTCCAGGAGGTCGCGTTTTCGAACGGCACTACCTGGACCCACGCACAGCTGCTGCAATATGGGGCGACACCGACGTCCGGAGCTGACAACCTCTATCTCTCCGCGCCGCAGGCCATCGATGGGCTCGGCGGAGGCGACACCATCACGGGAAGCGGCGGAGCGGACGACTTCATCTACAATGCGGGCTACGGTACACTCGACATCCAGGAGACTGCACCCAATGCGGCTGCAACGACCGCGACCCTTTCTGTCTCCGGGGAGAACCTGTCGTCGCTGGTCGTCACGGGCGACGCGTCAAATGACCTCATACTGAGCTTCTCCGCCACTGACGTGGTCACGTTGTCCAACGAACTCGACAACTCCAGCTATGGCGTTGCGGAGGTCGTTTCGGGCAGCACCACCTTAACCAGGGCGCAGCTCATCGCCTTGGAGGAAAAAGGGGCGGCGGTATACGGGACTTCCGGGGCGGACACCTTCACGCTGCAAGCCGGCGAGACCGTGACGGGGCAAGGTGGCGGAGACGTCTTCAACTACTCGTCGGGCTCGGGAACGGTGGTCATCAACGAACAGGAGCCCAATCCGAAGCTTGCCGACAAGCTCGTGCTCACCGGCATTGCGTCCACGGCGGCAACCCTCGGAATCATTAATTCTGCCTCGGTCGTCCTGACCGACGGCGTGACCGGGGACAGCATCACGCTGACGAACGAGGACAGTGATGCGACACAGGGAGTGTCGTCGATCACTTTCTCCAACGGCGTGACCTGGACGCGAAGCGAGGTCGTCGCGGTCGCCTCTGGCACACTCACACAGTCCGGCACCGGCACCCTCACTGGAGGGGCTGGTTACAACAACATCACAGCGACTGGAAGCAACACCACCATCAACTCCGCCGGACTGTTCGACACCATTACGGCGACGCATGGGCAAGCCACCATCTCCCTGCTAGCTGCATCAGGAGTCGTGACGCACGACGCATCCATCAAACTAGGAGGAATGGGCAACACGGTGACTGAAAGCGTTGCCGGAAACGTCACAATCACGGGTGTCGCGAATAGCGATAAGATATCGCTCGGTGCAGGTAACAGCAAGATTACAGGCTCGGGCTCCTCTAACACGATTAGCGTCGGATCCGGCAACAGCTCCATCACTCTGGGAACAGCGTCGTCCGTGTCCTCCAACAACACTTTGACAATCGCCAGCGGTGGAACCGTATCCCTAACAGGGAACAGCAACTTGGTGAATTTGGGCGTCTCGGGCGTGACGGACGCCACCCAGAACGGCACCACCCACGCGACGGTATCCGGCCTGAACAACTCCTTCGTCGTCCAGCCCTCCTACAGTGACGTGCTTGCAGACACGTCGACCTCGTCAGCCACCACCTTCACGCTCACAGGCGCGCTGGGCTCGTCGCTGACGGCAAATGGCTCCGGAGACATAGCCTTCGTCTCCGGCGGGAGTGCGGCACTCACCGACGCGGCGCAAGGAACCGCAATCAACATAGCAGCCGAAGCTAGCGTGACAATCAATGGATTTACCTCCGACAACAGCGGGCTACTCAGCATCCTCTCCAGTGAGGGCTACTCCAGCGTTTCTGCGTTCCTGAACGCGGCAGTAAGCGATGGAGATGGCGGATCGTTCATAGCCCTCGGAACGGGTGGCGGAGGCATTGATTTCGCTGGCGTGACGACAAGTCAGCTCCAAAGCTTTGCGGCTTCGGGCACCCACTTCGCTGTCGTGAGCCAATTCAGCAACGGCTGGCACTGACCAACGCCCTGAGCCGGATGATCGCCGCCGTCCGGCTCATGGTGCGATGATGGAAGCTGGCTCCAACGTGCTTCGCGCTGTTGGACAGTCGTCATCTTGGTCCGCTTGCGCTCCGCAGTGTCGATTACGGCATCTGGGGCCGCCCCGCGCGGCATCGCGCGCCACGACGTCGTCATACCGTTGTCGGCCGGTCAATACCCTTCAATGAGCATGACGCGGCCTGTCATGGGCACCGTGCCGATCGCGCGTGGCCTACTCAACTAATGCACGCCCATCCTCTGCGTATCCATCCGGTGAGCACCGCGGTGCTCACCGGATGGATACGCAGAATGTCGTTCATCGCCAACTTGCAAACTTGCATCACGATCCCGATGCGCGCCGCCATGTGCCGCCGCCGCGCCGCTTACACAGCGGATCACCTTGGGAGCCGACAAAGGCAACGACGTCGCAGGCTTCATTGCAGCGCTACGCGCACGCCGGGTGACGCCACATGTGGCGGTCGATGGCAGGGTGTCCAAGCTTGGCGTCCAGCGTAATTCCGCGGTTGATCAGCGCACGATGCGGCACGCCGGGTATGCGGCCAGCCAGCGCGTGCGCAAGCGGATTGAAGGGGTATTCGGCTGGATCGGAAGTTCAGCCGGACTGCGGCAAACCAAGCACCGCGGTCATGCACGGGTCGGCTGGCGCTTTGACCTGGCAGTAAGGGCCTACAAGCTCGTCCGGCTGCCAAAGCTACTGGAGCGATCAAATGCCTGAAACGAGCGATGTGCACACCGTTTCAGAGCACATCGCCCTTTGGATCGCGCCAGAAGGCAGGATCATTCACATAAAGACAACCGAGCCCCACGGCGATCCAGTGAACCCTACGCAAGCGAAGCCTCGGAATTAATCCCCCTGCTCAAGCGGCTCTTGGAGGAAATCAGCTGACCAGTCGACTTCTTCAGCAGCCTGCTAGCCGGTATTTTTATTCCACCGTTTCGCCGCCGCCATCTTAGCCTGCTCCGCCCGATGCTCAGCCGTCAGGTTCCGCGCCTCATCCCCGGCTTGCCCAATGCCGCCCCTGGGCTGAGGGACGCCCGCTCCTCGGTCTCCTCACCCGTGGCTATGCGCATGACCTTCACGGCGGCGCCGACCACGGCGGCGGGGCGGGACTCGCCTCGGGGCCTTTAGGCATCACCGGCCTCCCTGTCATGTTGATCACGCTGGGCGCGGGCTTCGAGTGCGGCTACGTTGAATTCGTCTGCCATTTCCTCCGCGATGCGGCATAGTGTTGGATTCGTAAGTCGGTACACGAGCGCTAACTGTAGGAGACCCCGATAGTAACTATCTATGTCTGCGCGAGTGAATAACCTTGATAGCCCCCAGAACGTGCCGAGGTTCCTCCACGCCTGCCGTGGCACAGCAAGTGCATCAATCTTGTTCATCTGCCGCCCTTGCTTACCCCTAAGCGCATCATAGGCAGGAGCTGTCCGGGGTGCTAGGATGTCTCGATCTTTGGAAATTAAACTGAGACATTAACAGGGAGCATCCCGGCGTGGCCCTGAATGTCGTCGGCCGCTAAGGCGCCGACGTGACGGACGGGCCTCTGGGCGGGACGCTCGACGTAGCGATCGCCGACAGCCCGTCCCACGCCAACGGCCTCAGCAACATGCCGCATTGGGTCAAGAAGCTGCAGCTCATAGGGCAATTTAGTTCGTGGTCGGAAGGCGCAGGCCGAAAGCCCGTCACCCTCGCCGAAGCCGGATCACTTCCGCTCGTGCCGCCCATCCCCTGCTACACGTTGCCGAAGCTGATCGACGCCGGGTTCTCGCGCGCACCTGAAGGCCCGACCCCTGCATCGAGGCGGCAGGCGCGTCCGCGGCCGCCAGCGCGCGCGATGACGCGGTGTTCTAGTGGAGCGCAAGACCCCTCCGTCGCACGGTCAGCCAGGTAGAACACGACCGAAGCCTTGATTGCCCACCGTCGCGGGCACGGCCGTTTCCTTCCGCTCAGCGCTACGCCTTGATCGCCAGTAGCGCCTGCACCAGGGCGACGACGTCACACTCGAGCTTCGAGGCGACGTCGATCAGTTCGATGATGTCGAGCCTTCGTTCGCCCGTCTCGAACTTGCTTACGAAGGACTGGGGCTTCGACAGCAGTTCCGCGAGCTGGACCTGGGACAATCCCTTCCGCTTCCGCGCCTCGGTGAGGAGGGCGCGGAGCCTCAGGTATCGGGGGGACGTCCAGGACTTCGCCATGACTGCGGCCGCGTTGTTGCGACCGGACTATTCCCAGGACGCGGGCGGGAAACCCGAATTGGGATTTTCCTGATTGGATTGACCCTATTTCCAGGGTTCCTCCTCCGGCGGCCCAGCAATGTGTTCGCCCGTATGTTCCTGGGAACGAGCCCTTGGACGGCTCCGCGACGCATCCGGCCGGATGCATGCTTCCGTCGGCCGGATCGGCAGTCGTATTCGCCGTTCAGTTCATACGCCGCGTTGACCGCACTGGGGATCTTGGGGGTGTGGGGTTGCGGCCAGTGGCGATGCCGCGCTGGGACCACAAGGTCATGCGGGTGCTCGTCCTCGCGAGCGGGACATCCACGACGGCGACGGCGTGAAGCCGCCGATCCACTCCGTCGCCAGGGCGGACGTCGTGACAAACCCGGCTTTGGGATGCGGGCTGTTCGGTTCATGTCGGCACGCGAGCGGGTGCTGGGCCCCGCTCCCCTCCTTGGCCAGCATCCCGGGAACGCAAACCGGCAGCCGGCGCCGCCGGAGGTCCTGGTGTCGACTTGCGAAGAGACCCGCTGTGCGATCCCCCGAGACCTTGCGGCCAGGGCGGCCGTGGATCACGTTGATCGAGGTTTGGCGCAAGCTGCAATGCATGCTGCCTTCCGATCTCCTTACGGTTTGCCGACGTTGCGGCGAGCGGACCCACAGCCCGGGCACGCGCGTGACGACCTGGAGCGCGAAGTCGCTGTTCCTGCAGTGGTGCTGTACGGATTGCTGCAATACGCCTCGGCCGATGAATCGGTCGCGCTGTCACGCAGTCGATCACGCAGCGGGTCCGGCTACTTGGGCACGATGGGTAAACGTTCGGGCGAGCAAGGAGGCACCGACCGCCTGCGAGCACGGTGGGCTCCTGTGACGATGCGCTTCCTTCGGGCTGCCTACCCGTCGCCTCCCTTCATCGGGATACCAAGTATTCGATTGCCTCCATCGGCGTAGCGTAGGATTGTTTCACCCGCATTGTTTGTTCCGCCAGTGGAGCGTTCCGATGGTCCTGCCGCGCTTCCTCGCCTTGCTCGTGTCCGCGGCTGTCCTTTCAGGTTGCTCCGGGGTGTCCCTTCGCCCGGCGGTCCAGGCGACGTCGCTGGACTACGCGACCGTGTTCGAGGAATTCAACAACCAGGGCGTCCTGCGGAACATACTCCGGGCGAGCGACCACGCGCCGTTGAGCTTCGCCGACCTTCCCATCCTGCACGGCTCGCTGAGCATGCAGTCCACCCTGGGGCTCAGCGTCCCATTCGGGGCCTTCCACGCGGCGAACGGGCGCAACAGCCTCACTGCGGGCCTGCAATTCACCTCCTCCCCGACCTTCGATACGAGCCCCCTGAACACCAGCGGCTTCTCGCTCAACCTGCTGCAGCCGATCTCGCCGACGTTCGTGGTGGCGGCCTGGCAGTCGGGCGTTTCGAAGGAGGTGCTGCTCCGACTCTTCGTGGAGTCGATCGAGTTCGGGAAATGCGGCCGGAAGTTCCGTTTGAACAACGATCCGCTCGGGGGCGCCCTCGTCGCGCAAGTCAAGGCGCGGGGATGCGGCGGCGAGCGCACGGACGTCACGACGTTCGCGCAGTTGATCGATCGGGCGATCGCCGCCGATCTCGACTTGCGCATCTTCACCGTCCTGCAACCGCTCGGGAGGCCGGATGCCGACGCATCGAAGATCAAGGGCATCATAGACGCTGCCTCGGCCGCCGAACCCGGCGGGCTGCACGTCGGCAACAAGGATTCGTCCGGCAGGCTCCAGGTGTACAGGACGACGTCGTCCCTCGTGCTGGGATGCCTCGACGTGGCGGCCTTCAACTCGGCTGCGGCGCCGATGTTCAACATGCCGCTGCCATCGTCGTTCAAGGGTCCGGACGAAAGGCCTTCGGCTACCCGAGCCGGAGCGGCGCCTCGGGCGACCGGTTCCGGCACCCGCACGATCCCCCTCCGCGCGCCGCCGCCCGTCGCTGGGATGGGCGGCGGCAATGAGGGACCGGGCGGCCCCGCCGATTTCGTGCGGGAGCAATCCCGGATCATCGGACCAGCCTTCAAAGCCGAGACCGTTTCGGGGATGATGCCGGCGACACCCACGGCCGCGCCCTCGGGCGGCGGGGCGGCGAAGTCCGCCCCCCCGCAGCAGCAGAGCGGGGTGCAATCCGGCCGCCTCAGCTCGTTGGTCGACCAGCGCTACTGCCGCGAGAACCCGTTGACCCTCGATTACGTGGAGCCGCAGGCCGAGGATTCCCGGGAAAGCGAGCGCTCCATAGTCATACACTGGAGATCGATCGCCAGCGTCTTCCGCTATCTCGGCGCCATTGTCGCCGAGCAAGGGCGGACGCTAGGCGGCGGGAATGGCGATCCCTGGACGTGGACCGGATCGGGAGGGAGGGAGGTGCTGTTCGACCTGTCCGACGATCCGCGTTCCGTGCGCGTGACCACGACCTACCGAGGCAAGGCATACGGCGTGTCTGGCCAGGGCCATGGCGATGTGGTCGTGGACCACAGCCTGACCGTGATGGCATTGTTGACGGAACTGCTCAACGACACGCGCGTCGCCGGAGACATCCCGACGACACAGAGGTTGGAGGTGGTGCCTTGAGATTGCTGCACTGTCCGTATGCCTTTCCCGAAGGCTTCCAACCCTCCCCAGGCGTCATTTGGCTGCGCGCGCCCTGAGCGTGGTCATCGGAGACTGCCTGGAGGTCGATTCGGCTCGTCCGCGGACCATGGCACGCCGGGATCAGCCGTGGCGGCGCACCCGGTATGTTCTGGATCATGCGGTCCATGGCTCTACCGCCCTTCGAACTTCCGGCGCACGCGACGCCGATGATCCTCTATGATCGAAGGCCGTTCCCTCCTTGAAGAAGATCGCTTCCTCCGAGTGGACCTGAACCGTCGTCCGCCGGGCTATCTCTTCATGAAACACCCGGAATGATATCCATGGCCCGAGAAAGGCGGTTGAGGTGAGGCTGAGCGAGTTATTGGACGGTAAGCACTTCGGAACGGCACAGCTGCCGGACGGACAATCCGCACCAGCGGAGTTCGTCCTTCGCGGCCACGACAGCTTCGTGCGTGTGCACTCGAACACGCCTTTCGAGCAACAGCGCAATCGCCAGGCTTGGTTACCCGTCCTTCTTCCGGACGGAACGAAGGTCACCTTCGTCCAGAGCGTGCTTGCCGAACGCACCACCCGTCCCCCGGGCGACGGCGCACGCCATGCGTTACGGTTCCTTCCCCATTTCGTGACCGTGGGCAGACGCCACATCGACGAGAGTACCAGGTTCTCACGAGTAGGCCTGGGCGTGGACGATGCCCCGACCATCTTCTACGACTTCGATGCATTCTCGATTGTCTTGTCGCCTGACGAACACATCGAAGCCGTGTTGGCGAAACAGGGTCAGGCGATCAAACGAGAGATCCAAGGAGGTGACCAGCCAATACTGGCCTACTTCAGCGGCAAGAGCGAGATTCTCGATACGGCCACCGTATTTGGGCGAATACGCGCCCACCACTGTCCCAGCTATTCCACCGGCGGACCTTCGGGCATACGCATAGACAACCGCATATTGATAGAGATCGAGCCACCGACATCGCCTAGTTTCGTGGAAGCGATCGATTGCACGATGCCCCTGCTCCGCTTCCTGATGATTGTGGCCGGGCGGCGTCAGAACATCATCGAATTCCAGCTCAGCCTCGAGGAGCCGCCCGGTCCCCAGCCGATGGAAGTGTATTGGTGCCAGGCGCCCGTCGCCCGGTCGCCGGACGGCCTTAGCCCATCACCGGGCGATATCCCGATCAACGGTGGAATCGATCCGCGGTTGTTCGGAAAGGTCCTCTGTGAATGGCTCGCCAAGGACGAGGCCCGACGCGATGCGCGCCAGCGCTTTGCAACGGCTTTCGCGAGGGTCAACTCCTACAACGAGGATCGCATGGTTGGCGGCGCGAACATGTTCGACATCCTGCCGGATTGTTCAGTGCCAACGACGATCAAACTTCCTGACGATCTGGCGGATGCGCGTCAAATGGCGCGTGAAGCCTTCAGCGCCTTGCCCCATTCCCTCGAGCGTGAAGGTATCCTGGGGGCACTCAGCCTCTTGGGACAGGTATCGCTCAAGCGTAAGGTGCGCTACCGGGCGGACATCCTATTGGCCACGGCGCCGACGCGTTTCCCTGATCTCCACTTGGTCATGGACGAGGCGGTGAACTGCCGAAACCACTTCGTCCACGGCGGCGCTTCCCATGCGGGTCTCGCGAAGTCCTTCCGTGATCAAACGCCTTTTCTCTCCGACAGTTTGGAATTCGTATTCTCTGCTTCCGAATTCGTGGAGGCAGGATGGAATTTCGAGGACTGGATCAGCCGCGGAACATCTATGACCCATCCATGGGGTGCGTATGTGATCGGCTACAAGGACCACTTGGACGATCTCAAGGCACACATCGAATTGAGGCGGGCAACCGAGAAGATAGCGAGGAAAGCAAAACACCGGCCGCCCCGTCCATGACTTCGATCGAGATGCAATTGCTGGGCCGCATCGTGAGGGCGACAGCCGGAGTTCTCGCGTTCGGGATCACGAACACCACTGCAAGGTCGGCTAGCTCTCAAACAGCACGAGGACCGTGCTGACTACTGGCCGAGGTTGTTTATCGAATCTGGTCGACCGATGGGTCCGTGACCCGGAAGGCCGGACGGAGAAGTCGGTATCCTTCATCTGAGCCACCATTCGGGCCCACGGACAGGGCCGGTCGGGTGATCCATTATGGGCCAGCCCCCGGCGGGTGCCCGGAACGACGATGAAGGGTGCAGCTCGTTAAGGGAAGTCACCGGCTGATCGTAACGCGCCGACGTGGCATCGAAGACGCATCTCAGACGACCCCGGTCCCGATCCTTTTGCCATTGCGTCTGCGGGAGTTCGAACCGGTCGGCCGCCGGCAGTCGGAATGGTGCAGAGGTGCATGCGACCCGGGACGACGATCGAGCCGCGACGGGCATGGTTTGGGCAAGTATGCGCGTCGCGTCGCTCGATTTGGTAATCACAGCGCCGAGAACCTGCGTGCTCCCGGTCCGACCCCACGGGGCAACCTCAGCCCATGGATGCTCGAGGGGGGCCGCACCTCCGACCGACCTCAACGGCATCCTCGACCGTGGAGGCCACTCGATAGCCGTTCACTGCCTCAAGGTCCAACCGCAGCCTTTGGATCATCTCCCGAATTGGCTCCTCCGTGAGGAAGGCGTCGTAGTACGCGAGCGCGGCGGACGCATGGTGGAAATCGTAGAGATCGTTGGGCCTGAACCTTCGTCTCTTGTCCCATCGCATCGCGGCTTGGAGCGACGCCTCGATGTGGATCGAGCGCAATAGGTCAACCGCATCGCGGTGATTTTGACGAAGGCATCGAGACAATTCTCAAGTGGGGACTTCCTTCACGTCGTTCAGGAGCGGACGGGCGCGATGACGCCTTGTGCAGCTCCATTGGACGGGATGCAGTCGCACCGCCGCGAGACTTCCGCCAGCCGGATCGCACCTGCACCATTCGTGCTCTTGGCATGACCAGCTTGTCGGCAAGGTTTGGCGGCGGGGACCGGCATGGCGGATCCGTCTTGCAGCACCGTTCAACCCGGTGGATACCGGGCGCGGGGACCGCAAGCCATTGCGGTAGGTCGAAAATAACGGACTCTTCCCACCATCTGACATGCTACTTGGGCGTCAGTGGGACGTAATCGCCTCAGATGTCCGCATGTCATTTTCGACAGCTGCCGCCATAGATACGCTTTGGAGATCAAGCCGACATGAGGATCCTGATTTCAGCCTGTAGACTTCGTTGGCGCAGAGCGTGCTGCGATGTCGCGTGTCGGGCACTGCCCGCGACACGTCCAGGCGAGCTAAATTCACGGCAGACGCACGAGATGGATAAGCGCTACACCCAGCCCGAGACGCCCACCGCCGAACCGGAAATTCCTTGATGAGCAAGGCCAAGGCTCCCGACAGAGTCCAGTTCCTGAAATTGAGCTTGGAAAACGTAAAGGGCTTCGGAGATAGGGCGGAGCTCGATCTCTCCGACGGGAAAGGAGGGCCAGCCAAATGGGTCCTCATGGTCGGCAGGAACGGCGTTGGTAAGACGACCATACTACAGATGCTTGCCCATATGCGACCTGTGCCAGCGGTTCCTCTCCCGGCAAAGGGACTAGCGGCTCCAAAAGGAAAGACCGCGAAGAAAGCTGAAGCTGACGAACCAAGCGTCACGAAGGCCGCAATTTCGGATCAGGAAGACAACGACGAACTGTATAGGATGATTCGTATTGGCGTTTCGAAGCCCAGCAGCGTCGTTGCAACGTTCGTGGACAAGGAGCGGGTCGAATTCGAGACGCACGTCACGTTTGAAGCCGAGGGGGAGAAACTGAAGAGCTTCGATGCAGGCGAGACCGCACATTCCCTGGATTCGACCGGGCCGCTGTTGATCGGCTATGGCGCGGCCCGGCACGTCGGCGCCCGTAACGTGGCCGCAGTGAGCGAGCGCAGCACGTTCGCTTCGTTGTTCAACGAGTCGAACGACCTCTACGACGCGGAGGTGTTACTGGAAGGGCTCGATTATGCAGCTGGGCAGCAGCGCCAAGGACCGGACGCGCGGAACCTGGGCGCAATGAAGGCCGCTGCGGCGTCACTGCTGGAAGATCTTCCCGTAGAGGGCATCGAGATACGAGGGCCCACCCTCCCAAACAGGCCTCAGAGCAAGAGCGGGGTGCATCTGAAAACATCGAGCGGCACGATTCCGCTGCGGGACGCGAGCATGGGCTATCAGACTGTCTTCGCGCTTGCGATCGACTTGGCATGGCGCATGATAGCCGCATATCCCGACAGCAGGCATCCGCTTGCGGAAAGCGCGATCGTTCTGATCGATGAGATCGACCTCCACCTTCATCCCAGCTGGCAGCGGAACCTCAGACAGCATCTACTGCGACATTTTCCAGGTATCCAGTTCATCGGAACGACGCATAGTCCGGTGATGGCGCAGGAGACCCTGGCCGCGGGCGGCAACATCGCGCTCGTGCATTCCCGCGATGGCCACGGCCTCATATCCAACCAGCCCCTGCCCCCGTCTGAATGGCGATTCGACCAAATATTGACGAGCGAGCTCTTCGGCTTCGGAACGTCGCGCGGGCCGCGCGCTGAGGAGCTTCTCGAGGAGAGGCGTTCACTCTTGAGGAAGGGCAATCGCTCGAGCAAGGAGCAGACTAGGCTTAAGGAACTGAACGCCTTCGCCGATTGCCTGCCCATTGGAGGGACCCATCAGCAAGTCGCCTATGACGAGCTCATGGAAGCGGTATCGGGAGTGGCTCGCAAGCACGCTGGCCGGAAATGATCTTGATAAACAAGGGTAGGCCGCCGGACACGCTTGTCCGGGCGGGGAGGGCGCGCGCGAGCGCCCATTGCGCCGAGCACGATGCGGACCCGAGCGCCTTCAAGAAGAAGCGGCCCGCCAAGATTGATTTCTCTGCGGGCGTTTACGGACACGCGTCCGTCCGTGCGGCCCTACAGGCCGCGCAGCACGGAAAATGCTGCTATTGCGAAGTGGTTGTCCCGAAACCCTATGCGAGCGTCCACGTGGAGCACTGGAGACCGAAGGCGAGCGTCCGCCAAGACGAGGCTACACCCGAAATCAGACCAGGATATTACTGGCTGGCTTACGATTGGGACAACCTGTTCCTAGCCTGCAGGCCTTGCAACTTGTCGAAAGGCGTCTTCTTTCCACTGGCCGATCCCAGTCTCAGGGCTGACCCAACCCAAAGGGACCTGAGCATCGAAACGCCGCTTCTCTTGAAGCCCGACGGGCCGGACGATCCGACCGATCACATTGGTTTCGAAGAGGAGGTCGCTGTAGGCAAGACGGACAGGGGATGCCGGACAGTCGAGATCGTCGGGCTGGACGAAAGCAAGCACGAGCGGCGGCGCGAGTGTCTCACGCGATTGCAGAGGACTTGGAGGATCATGTTGCAATATCAGGTGGGGCGTTCGCTGGACAGCGACCGCATCCTGCAGCTGGCGCGCCGCGTGATAGACGTTTCCCTTGGGCCGGAAGCTGAATACAGCGGCATGGCAAGGGTCTTCGTCGATGCGCACTTCCAGACGATCGGGGGCAAGCTTCTCGCCCGAACGACGACGAGGCGCAAGCAGGCCAAGCGCAAGGCAGCCCCCTAAGCGATTTCTGAAGCTCCATCGCCGCCTCGCGGCCACCGAGGATCACCGCGCCAACCAGGATGAATGGACGCGGACCCGCTCTTCGTCAATCCATGAACCCAGCGCCCTTCCGGAACGCGTCAAGTGTTTCCATCAAACCCTGCCCGGCGCTGACGCCGAACGTGTCGAGCGTCGCGGCGGTCTCGTCCCACGACCGCGAATTCGCCCAATCGACGACCATCCTGGTATCCATCCGCTGAGCACCGCGAGGCTGTAGGATTAAGGCTCAGCCGCCAGACCTTTTCTCCAAAACTAGCTCGCGCAGCGACGGGGAAACGGCAATTACATCCGTCCCCGCCCGTGCCCGGCCTGCCGCAACCTCGCGCAGGGAAAGCGCGCGCAAGGCCACAGGGCCATCCATCCGGATCGCGTGCGGCGCATGAGCGGGCAGGAAAAGCGCCATGCTTGGCGGCACCACGAAGGCCGCATTTGGGGTTTCTATGCGCATTACGCCTGACACGGCGTAGAGCAGTTGCGCCCGCGGGTGCTGGTGCAGCTCCGCCGCAAACCCTGCGGGGTAGTCGCGGCTGAGGCCGACAAGTGGCCGCTTAGCAGTTTCGAACGCTGCAATGGGCGGCTGTCCGTTTGGCGATAAAGTATGTCCGTCTGTCGTCATGTATCCAGGCTACAGCGTGGCCGTGCCGCAGCGGAAGCGGCACGCAGGACCAAACACCATGAGGCTCCCATGACCACTTCACTGTTCCCCGACCACCTCGTTTTCGTGCGCCCGGACCATCGGGAGCCAGGTCCCGTCACGCGTGGCCGGGTCCGTGAGGAGGCCTATGCAGCCAGTGGCATCTGGGTCGGCTATTGCGACATTACGGCGCGCGACGAACCTGGCGAGTGGCACCACCATGCCGACTACGACAGCATCATGTATTTGATCTCCGGCCGCTGCCGTATCGATGGCGGGGCGGATGGCAAGAGCTCGACCGAGATGAAGGCGGGCGATTCCGGTTTCTTCGGCAAGGGCGTGATCCATCGTGTGCAGATCTTGGATGACGGGCGGTGCGACTACGTGTTCATCCGCCTCGGCGAGGGGAAGAGCGTGGTCGCCGTTGATGGTCCAGGACCGCGGGTCGGCGCGTAAGCCATGGACCTGTCCAATTGGAAGGGCGTGCCGCGCCCGGAGCGCACCGCCCTGGACGGCCGCTATGCGCGGCTGGAGCCGCTGGACTCCGCGCGGCACGGCGCGGACCTGCTTGCCTCCGCGCAGCAGCCCGGCGCGGACGACCGGTTCCGCTACCTGTTCGAGGAGCCACCGCCGGATGCTGCGGCGTTCAAGCCGTGGCTGGACCAAGCTGCCGCTTCGGCCGATCCGCTGTTCTTTGCGGTGATCGATCGGGACACGGACCGGGCCGAGGGTCGCCAGTCCTTTATGCGGGTTGATCCGGCCCATGGCGTCATCGAAATCGGTCACGTCCTGTGGGGGCCGGCCATCGCGCGCACCCGCGTTGCGACGGAAGCACTGTATCTATTTGCCGCGTACGTGTTCGACACGCTGGGCTACCGACGGTTCGAGTGGAAGTGCAACAGCCTGAACGAGCCTTCCAAGCACGCGGCCCAACGTTTCGGCTTCACCCCGGAAGGCGTCTTCCGCCAGCACATGGTGCAGAAGGGCAGAAACCGCGACACGGCTTGGTTCGCCATGACAGACGGGGACTGGCAATCGCACGTGCAGGCCGGCTACACGGCATGGCTGCAGCCGGAGAACTTCGACGCCCAAGGCAGGCAGAAGAGCAAGCTGACCTTCGCAAGAGAAGTCGTATGAAGGTCGGCACCCTTGAATGCGTTGAGCCGCCTGGGGCGTTGGGAGCCGATAAGGCCGCTACGGCGCGATGATACAGAAGCTGCCTGGCGCGGGTCGGGACGTGGCAGCCTACGACGTGACGGCGGGCGCGCTTCCAGCCAGCGTCACCGCTTGCGACGCCTACGTGCTCACGGGCTCGCCGGCGGGGTATACGCGGATCTACCCTGATTCCGAAGCTGGTCCGGTTCCTGCAAATTGCCAGGGGGCACGCCAGATTGGTCGGAACATGCTTTGTTCCACCCGGAGTTCACGCCAGAGTTCGGCATGGCTTCAGTCGAGCACAGGCAAGGTAAATATGGCCCCGGAGCCGACGTTGCCGCAGCCTCTTACAGGGGCCCTAATGAAAGCGCCAAGGTGGGAAGATGAATGAGTCGGTTTCTCCACGCACTCAGCGTGGAGACTCGCATAATGACTGGGGCCAACGCTGACGTCCACATGCCGCCGCAATAGGCCTGCAGCGAGCCGACATCCTTGGCGAGTCTTCCGCAAAGCGAGAGTCTATGTCCCGCGCGATGTTTTCGACCGGTAACGACGTGGCCAACCCGAGGTATTCAAGCCCAACCGACCGACGAGCTGGATCTTGTCGGCGTGGCGCTCGTTAGCCGAAGAAGGAGGTCGATGAGGCGACGATGGGCGCACGCGTTCACCTGATCGCCGCTGTCAAGCGGTGGGCTCAACCCTCAAGGTAGACCGCCAGCTCGTCTGGCGCTCCAGTAGGGAACGCAGATTTCAAATAGTCGAGGAACGCCGACACGCGGGCGCTCAAGAGGCGCCGTGATGGGTATAGCATCCACAGGGCGATCTCTGGGCCCGGCACGTCGCCCCAACGCACTAGCCGGCCGGCTGCGAGATCCCCACTCACGAGCGAGATCGGCAATTGCGCTATCCCAGCTCCCGCGCGGACAGCGTCGCGGACCATGATCATCGACGAGAGACTCAGGACCGGGGCGATAGCGATGCTGGCCTTGCCCTCCGGGGTCGTCACCTCCCAGACGGCAGGCTGGTCGCCGGTCCCACGGACGACAGCCGGCGCTGCGGAGCCGTCCGGCGGCCGCTTGCAGCTGGGGCTCGCCACCACCATCAGTCGATCACGCAAGAACACGCGGCCGACCAGATTCGCGTCGGGCGCCGGATTGACCCTGATCACCAGGTCGAACCTTTCCTCGACCATATCGACAGCTCGGTCTTCGGTCGTCACCTCAAGGCGGACATCCGGATGCCGCAGCAAGAATTCAGCGGCGATCCTGCCCATCGCGGTTTGCGAGAACAGTAGGGGCGCGCTGATCCGCAGCCGGCCCCGCGGTTTGTGGCCGCCGGAGGCGATCGAGGCGGCGGTCTCGTCAAGTTCGGCCAGCAGGGCGCCGGTTCGCTCGAACAGCGCTCGCCCTTCCTCGGTCAGCTTCAAGCTGCGCCCGCCGCGTTCGAACAGGCGCAGTGAAAGGCTCGTCTCCAGCTCCGATACTCGCCGCGACAAAGTCGCCTTTGGCCGGCCGGCGGCGCGGGAAGCGCGGCCGAACCCGCCATGGCGGGCCACGAGATTGAAGTCGGCCAGGGTGAGTAAATCCATGGGTTCCGCCTGGGATACGGTTGGTGACGATCGCTGAAAGCGATGACGATGTTTGGCGCGCCTAACGACGCTAGCTACGCGCACCGTTCCATCAATGAGACGGTATGTCCATGTTGACGGACTACTAGCGCGTCAGTGGATCGCCAGATTGGGGTCACGCCAATCACGGCCAACCCAGGTATCCCTCATGACCATCCTCGTCACCGGCGCCACCGGCCGCATCGGCCGCCAAGTCGTCGATCAACTCGTCAAGCGCGGCGCAGACGTCCGCGTTCTCGTCCGCGACCCCGCCAAGGCCGACTTCCCTGCGAGCGTTGACGTCGCCCAGGGCGAGATGCTCGACCTCGACGCCCTGCGCAGCGCCTTTAAGGGCGTCTCGACCCTGTTCCTGCTGAACGCGGTTGCACCTGACGAATTCACCCAGGCGCTCATCGCGCTGAACGTCGCTCGCGAGGCCGGGGTCGAGCGCAGTGTCTATCTATCGGTGATCCACGCCGACCGGTTCGTGAACGTGCCTCACTTCGCAGTAAAGCTCGCCGCAGAGCGGATGATCAAGCAGCTGGACTTCAGCGCCACCATCCTGCGTCCGGCCTACTTCATCGACAACGAGCTGATGATCAAGGACGCAATCTTCAACCACGGCGTCTACCCGATGCCGATCGGCGGCAAGGGCCTGGCCATGGTCGACGCCCGCGACATCGCCGAGGTCGCCGCCATCGAGTTGATCCGCCGCCATGACGCGGTCGGCAAGCTGCCGATCGAGACCATCAACCTCGTCGGTCCCGACACCCTGACCGGCACTGACGTCGCGGCGATCTGGTCCGAGGCGCTCGGCCGGCCTGTCGCCTACGGCGGGGACGACGCCTCGGCCTTCGAACGGAACCTCGCGACATCCATGCCCAAGTGGATGGCCTTTGAGATGCGCCTGATGGCCGAGCGCTTCGTCAGCGATGGCATGATCCCGGAGCCGGGCGATGTCGAGCGCCTGACCAAGATCCTGGGCCGACCGCTCCACACCTATCGCGACTACGCCACGCAGCTCGCCCCTGTCGTGGTCTGACGGACCGCGCCCTCAAGCTCTCAAAGACGGAGACCTCCCATGATCTACTCGACCGCCACCGTCCCGGTGAACCCCCAAGGCGAAAATCCTCTCACCCGTGAGCAGGCCTGGAAGGGCCTGGAGCTCAAGGCCCGGGATGCCCGGGAATTTTTGCCCCCGGGGCTGTGCACCCGCTGCGACATTGTCGAGGAACGCACGACTCATCTCGTGCGCGAAGCGACCATTGCGGGTTCAGACCTGCGTGAGATCATCACCCTCGAGGGCCAAAGCAAGGTGACCTTCTTCCAGGCCACTGGGCCGCGGGAGGGCGCTATCTTCAACGAACTGTTCGAGGACGAGGGCGGCGCGCTGCAGCTGCGTTTCTATTGCTACCTCGGCCTGCGCGGCAAAGAACCCGACGGGCCCGAGGAGCAAGCGGAGCAGACCCAGTTCGACAGCGACAAGGGTTATCGGGCCGCCCTGCTTTCGACGCTCAAGCGGACCCGCGGACTGCTCGCCGAAGGCCGGCTCTAACCTGCCTTGGCGGGGAACGGCGGCACGGCCCACCGGTTCGGTTCCCGCGTCCAGTTCTCACGTTCGACACAAAGCCGACGGCCCAGGCGCGGCGCTAGGATCATCGTGGCGGCCGAGCGGTGCAGGGCCAGGCGCACCATGCCGTGCGGCCTCGGCCGGAAGGCGTTCACACCCTCGACCGCAGCATCGAGGCCCTGCAGGGCGGGGGTCAGCGCCTCCAGCAGCGCGGCACCAGCCGGGGTGACGGCCAGCGTGCGCGTGGTGCGAGCGATAAATTGCACGCCGAGCCGCGCCTCCAACGCCCTAAGCGAATGACTGAGGGTGGAGGGAGTGAGGTTCAGCTGGGCCGCGGCGCGGCGGAAGCTCCTCGCCTGGGCGATCTGCACGAAGGTCGGCGAAGTCGGTAGCCCGCATGATTGATGGTCCTAGTTCATCAGCCTGATGGGGACAATGCGGCTTATGCCCACAAGTCGGCGAGACTAAGTTTCGTTTGGATCTTTTGGAGCGCGCGATGGCCGGCACTCTTACGACCGCGAAACCTAAGCCGGCGGCTGGCTATGCGGCGATGGAGCGGCACGGTTCCCTCCTGCCCTGGACCTTCTAGCGTCGGTCCCTGCGGCCGCACGATGTCGCGCTGGACATCCTTTATTGCGGCGTCTGCCACAGCGACCTGCACGCGGTCAGGCGCTGGTGCCAGGAGTTTTCCCGCTCCTGCCGGGCCACGAGATAGTCGGCCGGGTGAGCGAGGTCGGCGCGGAGGCCGGCCGCTTCTCGCCCGGTGACATCGTGGCGATCAGCGTGACCGTGGACTCCTGCCGCGAGTGCGAGCCCTGCCGGCGCGAGATGGAGACCTACTACCTTGCATATCCCACGCCGACCTTCGACGGGGTCGACCGAGTGGACGGCAGCCGCACCCGGGGCGGCTATTCCGACAGCTACGTCGGTGAGGTGGCGTTGCATAAAAACCGCTACCAAGGCAGGGTTCCGTCATCGCCGACGAAGCTGCCGGTGAACCGTTCATCATCATTCGTCGCGACTTTGACAATCGTTTCCGATGCTTCCTCGGCGGTCCTGTATCCTTGGCCGTTGGTGAAATCTGTCCTCACATACCCCGGGTTCACGCTGTTGATGCGGATGTGAGAGTCAGCGAGCGCCTTGGCGAACGAGATCGTGACGGCGTTCAAGGCTGTCTTCGAGCTGTTGTAGCCAAGCAGATTGGCCCCATAGAAAGGGTTCTGAGGATCTGACATCCAGCCGAGGGATCCAAGGCCGCTGCTGAGATTGACGATATGGGCGTTACCGGCGGCCTTGAGCAGCGGGAGGAACGCTTGAATTACGTTGATCGGACCGAAAACGTTGGTTTCGTAGATGCGGCGGATGTTGTCGACACCCTGGTTGACGGGATCGATGTAGTTGCCGGGAATCCCGGCATTGTTGATGAGCAGGTCGAGCTTGCCGTCCGCTTCGGTCACGCGTTCGGCCGCGTCGCGAACGCTCGCAACGTCGTTCACGACGATCTGGACAAAGCGGACATCGTGCCCGAGATCGCGGAGCGATTTGGCTGCAGTCTCGCCCCGTCCGATATCCCGAGCGCCGAGCCAAACCCGATAGCCCAGCCCGGCTAGCCGGCGCGCGGTTTCGAAGCCGATGCCCTTGTTGGCGCCCGTGATGAGGACATTCTTGGCCATTGTGGATTCTCCATTTCCAATATCGGATCCGCTCTCGCCTTAAGCGAAGCGCGTGATCGCAGCCTAAGTGCCGCCTCGGGGCGACTGAATACCGGAACGCCCGAATCTCATGCCTGATCCTCCGGCTGCGCTATGCAGGAACGATCGCGATCTTTATATTTGAGTGGCACTGGCAATACGAATGGGGCGGACGAGCGCGTGTCGATTGCACTAAGAGAGGCCGCCGAAGCCCTAATGGCAGCGTTGGAGGGGAGCGACGGCCTTTTTCCGACGAAAGTTCCGGGCTTGATCGTAATGCGAGCTAGCGAGCCGACGCGGCCACAGTGCATCCTGTATCGCCCTGCACTCTGCCTGATCGTGCAAGGCGCAAAGGAGATGTCGGTCGGCGAGATCGGCGTCACGTGCCGCGAGGGGCAGGCCGTGGTCGTTACACAGGACATGCCGACCCTCATTCACATCACGCAAGCAACGCCCGAACGGCCCTTTGTCGGCTTGGGTCTGGAACTCGACCCTGACGAAATGCGCGAGGTAGTCGTGAAGCTCACGAGATCGCCTCGAGCGCAGGACGACGCCTTCGAGCTGTTCGTTGAGGAGACGAGCAAGCCTATCGAAGACTGCGTTGTAAGGCTCATCGGGGCGGCCCGTCATCCCGATGCACTATCAATCCTCCATGCCTCGATCATGCGGGAGGTATATTATTGGCTGCTGACGGGGCCGAATGGCGACAGGATCTCGAGGCAGTTGAGCGTTACCGGCGCGGCGCAGCGCATAGCCGAGGTCGTGATTTATCTCCGTCAAAGCTTCACGGAGCCGATCATGGTCGAACAGCTTGCCGAAAGGGCAAGCATGAGTTCGTCATCCTTCCATCAGCACTTCAAGGCCGTGACGTCGGTCAGCCCCCTTCAGTTTCTAAAGCAGCTCAGATTAACGGAAGCGAGGCGGCTGATGTTGATGGGTAGCGTCAGCGTGGCGCGAGCCGCATTCCAGGTAGGCTATGAAAGCGCTTCGCAGTTCAGTCGAGAATACGCCCGGATGTTCGGGTTGCCGCCGACCAAAGATACATCGTTCTTCTACGATAACTTACTGCATCGACGCGATACGGACGCAGCCTGAAGACGTTTCAATGTTCGGGTGCGGTTCCTTCAGGAGAATCGGAGGGAGTACCGAAGTTGCGAACGCAAAATCTGCATACGTGACGCCGAGTTGGACCTGCTGCTGTTCATCGCCGATGACCGTATCGCCTGTCTATCGACGGCCTGTTCAATGCGGTGAAGAGGGCGCTCAGCGGGCAAACGCGGAATCACCAGGGAGAAGGCGTATGTCTCCTTTTGCCATATAGCGCGGCCCTCGGCGGCCTTCGAAGTCGCGCAGCCGAACTAGCCCAAGCTCGCCCGCGAAGGCGGCAACCTTACCGAACCAGCATGGACACGAAGCGCGCGCCGATGCTGACCTCCTCCGTCAGCTCACCTCGATCCTCAGCCCCGCTGCCGACAGCCGTCGGGCGAGCGCGTCGCCGATGGCGACGGCGGGGGTCAGCACCCCGAAGCGCTCGGGGAGGGTGTCCGGTTCGACGGCGAGCGCAAGCGCGCTCTCGCACGCGCAGCAGACGGTGATGCGGTTACCGGGATCGCCCGCGCCGGCGATCGTCACGCGCGCCACCCGCCCGTCTGCGGCTTGGCCCCACGCCTTGAGCGCATAGGAAGCAGCGTCCATCTTGGCTTGCGACGGGCCGTGTCCGGGCGCCGTGATCCGCCTCAGAAGGTTACGGGTGGGCCGCCACCTGAACGCCCCGCCCACCGTCGCCAGCAGCGCAAACGTGCCGGCGGCGCGCCGCCATGCTCCCTTGCCCTCAAATGCGCTGTATTCCTGGAAGACGATGTCGCGCCCGAGCAGCAGGGCGCTGCGGCGGACCGCGCGCGTGTCGGAGACTCCCATCGGCGACGGTGCCGTCCAGGCACCTAGATCCACGTCGTAGCGCAGCCCGGTCGGATCGCGCTCGACATCGGTGGGAGCACGGCCGACCGGACCGAGCAGGAACGGGTCCGTTTCGAGCGCGGCGTCGCCGGACTCGATGGCGTCCGAGATGCTGGCAATCGTGCCTCCGTTGAAGCTACCGCCGACAATCTCCACGCCCGCCTTGGCCCGCACAAGAGTACCCCCGAACTTTCCGTCGAGCAGATGGATGGCGATATCCGCCGGGACGGAGCTGACACCGCAGAAGTTCACGATTCGAACGCGGGCCGCCTCGGCCTGCGGATGATGCCGCTCGATCAGCCCGCGGATGCGGGCGGTCTCCCCGCTGATGTCCAGATAGTCGGTGCCGCTGCGGACGCAGGCGGCGACGATCGGGTCGCCAAAGTGCTTGAACGGACCCGCCATGTTGAGGACCGTCCTGGCGCGCCCCACCAGGCTGTCGAGCTCCTCGGCATTCTCCGTGGACGCCGTCACGACTGGAACGCCGACCGCGAGTGCTTCCAGCCTCGCCCTGTCACGGCCCGCGATCGCCCATCGCAGGTCGGAAGGCGCATTCCGGGCGAGGTAGGCGGCCGCCTGCCGGCCGGTGAACCCGGTCGCGCCGTAGAGGACTAGGTCGAACTCGCGGTTCATGCTGATCCCTTCCGTGATGGTCCGTCGGCAGTGGAGTGGCCGATCGAGGCGAGGACGACCAGCACGATCAAGCCGCGGGCGAGCCACGGTCGAGCAGGTGCCCAAGCGCTTGGCTCCGACGATGCGCTTGACGACAAGCGCGCGGAGCGCCTGCCCGGTGGGACGCCAGCAGCAGTCTCAGCGCGAAATCCCCAGTCAGCTCAGGCAAGCAGTCATCGCTGCAGGGCGAGGCGCGAGCGAGTGCCCTGCAAGCGGGCCGCCGGGCGACGTCATCACCCGCTGCTGCCGATCCCGGCGGCTACAGCAAGACGCCAACGCAAGTTGGCCCTTTGCCGCCACCCACAGTTGGCCACGGCAGGTTGGGGCCGTCTCCAACCTGCACGCGACGCCACGGCATGCAAGCTCGGCCAGCATCTAGCCTCGCTCGCCGGAACGCGTCGCATCCAGCGCTCGAGACGACGAGGCCAACGTCAGACGCCGATTGGGGATCGAGGTCCTGAACCGGTCAACAGACCTGTCGAACGCCGGTCTCGCGAGCGTCGTACGAGAACCCGTCATCCGGCGGTGATGCCGTTGCGGCCGATGCACTTGCGAGATTCCCTTCATGAACCTTCCGCAGAGCCGGATTGCGCGCACCGCTACCGGCCGCCCGTTCAGGTATCCAGCAAGCTAGGGACGAATACCTCCTCGATCGTGAGGCGCCGCTTGGTGAGCCCCTGCTCGTGGTGGTAGCGCAGCACCGCATCGAGCGCGGCGCGGTTGGCGCCAATGCCGTAAGGCCACCAATCGTCGCCCAGCAGTCCGCGATCATCCCCGATCAGCTTCGTCAGCCAAGGAAGCATCGTGTCCATGTTGTTGAAGGTCATGCCTTGGACGTAATGCGCGGCCATCTGGTCCTTGGCGGCGGTAAAACCCCGGAACACCGACCGGACGAGTTCCGGCTGCTCGACCGCCAGTTCGCGCTTGACGACGACCGTGTGCATTATGGGGAATACGCCAGTGCGGCGATAATAGTCTCGCTCTCTTGCCTCATAGTCGTCGAACAGCCGACCGACCCTGGGTGATCTTTCAATCACGCATTTTGGTATGTCAGCCGAAATGAGCGCGTCGATCCCGCCACCATCGAGTAGATCCCCGAGATCGACCCCTTTTCCGAAGTAGTCGACGTCGACGCCGTCTGGCACCGGCAGCGGCACGAAGTCGACTGGGTCCATCGAAAAATCGATGCCACCCACGAGCCAGCGGCTTTGTTCGGGTCTGACGCCGAAGTCGTCGGAGAGGATGCCCTTGGCCATCACGCCCGCATCATGGCCGTAGATCGCCAACTCGCCGATCCGCTTTCCGACAAGGTCTTCGGGACGCGTTATCCCACTCGCCTTGTTGATGTAGATGGCGCCGTGGCGGAACGATCGGTTTGGAAAGACCGGGATCGCCAGAAACGGCGATGGGCCGTCCTCGAACGTCCGCAGGAAATACGTCATTCCCAGTTCTGAAACGTCGTACGCGCGCTGGCGGATCATCGCCTCGAAAATCTGGGGAACGATCCGGGCAGTGTGGAAAGCGGGATCGACTCCTTCAATCTTGACGGTGCCGTCGGCGAGCAGCCGTGTTCGGTCGTAATTCCAGAAGGCGATGTCGAGCTTGCGATTGGTCATGACGTCCTCTGATGAGGAGTGGCGGCGCTGCTGAACCTTGATTCGTAAAGTGACGCCCGCTTACCGCCGGGGGAGCAGCCCACATCAGAAGGGCTCGTGACCCTTGATGAAAACCGGTACGCCCAGCGTCCGTCGGAACACATCTAAGCACCCGGACCGGTGATCAAATAGACATCCCGCCCGAGACCTCGATCCGTTGAGCATTCACCCAGCGATTGTCCTCAGACAATAGCGATGCGATCATCGGTCCAATGTCATCCGGCAGGCCAACCCGTCCAAGAGCGGTCATTCCAGAAACGGCCTTACTCACCTCGGGATTGTCGCGGACCACGCCACCGCTGAAGTCTGTTGCTATAGCGCCGGGTGCTACGACGTTGACGGCAATACCACGCGGCCCGAGTTCCTTGGCCATATACTTTGTCAGCACCTCAACCGCCGCCTTTATTGACCCGTAAGCGGCGCGATTGGCCATGATGATTCGGGTCAAGCCGCTTGACAAATTGACGATCCGTCCCCCGTCGCTAATCAGAGGAAGCAGTTTTTGGGTAAGGAAAAATACCCCTTTGAGGTGCACATGGTACAGTTCGTCTAACTCGGACTCAGTTGTTTGTTCGAAGCTTTTCCCGTGGGACGTCCCGGCATTATTGACCAAGTAGTCGAACCGCTCACGGCCGAGTTGTGCCAGCGTCGCGCTGACACTTTCGACGAAAGCGTCGAAGGTCGCGACATTGCCCGTGTCAAGCTGCAGCGCTACCGCCTTCTGTCCGGCATCATCTACAAGGCCGCATACCTTCTCGGCTTCTGCCTGGTTGGAGTGGTAGGTGAAGATCACGTCGACGCCACGCTTGGCGAGACTGAGGACTGTGCTGCGGCCAAGGCCGCGACTGCCGCCAGTCACTATAGCGATCTTGGCGGATGACCGATTGTCTTGTGACACGTCATTGTTCCTTGTCGAAAGATGTGCGTCTAGCCTTGCCCCGCGGACATCGCCGTTTGAACTGGTTCAAAGATGGCGAGTTGCGGGGAATGGACACTAACGCGGACTGTACTTACGCGAATATCGCATTGTTCTTTTCGAACATGACTTGGTAAGTGCCGTTAGCTTCAGCATTTCGGAGGGGCTTGACCTGTTCGACACTTATCTCGTGCGCTGCTCCACCACGAATGATATCCATTGTTTGCGCGATGAAGTCGGCCACCGGCATGGCGTGTTCATCCGTCAACCCATCGCTGCCTAAAAGCGCGCTTTGCACATAAGGCGGAATGATCTCCAGCACCTCGACTGAGGTTGCCTTGAGTTGCTCGCGTAATGTTTCGCTGTAGGAGTGGATCGCCGCCTTGGTTGCGTTGTAGGTCGGCGTCGGCGCCATCGGCACGAACGCCAGTCCAGCCGATATGGTGACGATCGTCGCCGCCGGCTGCGCCAGCAGATGGTGAATCAAGGCCGCCGTCAGGCGGATCGGCCCAAGGAGGTTAGTCGCAACGGTCGCCTCGGCATCGGCGATGTTTCCGTCTTTCAGATCTTCAGGGCGCATGATTCCAGCGCAATGAACAACGACGTTGAGTTCGGGATAGTCGCGCAGGAGCGCCGGCACCACCGCTGCGATCGACGCCGGGTCAGCGACGTCGAGTTCGGTCGCTGTGATGCCTCGGGTCGCCGCGACCACAGCGTCTAATGCGCTCCGCCGTCGGCCCGCGATAATGACGTAATTGCCATCGGCAGCGAACGCTGTGGCGAGACCGCGGCCGATGCCTGAGCCACCGCCAGTGATGAGGATGGTGTTTCCGGTGGTCTTCATTTCGTGCTCTCCGCATATTCTCACAAGGGCTGCTTGATTGGCGCGACCCGCTCAACCCGCGACGACGAAGCGAACGTCGGCCTTCACTAGCCCGGACGCGCAAAAAGAATGGCAGGCGTTGTAGACGCAGCAACGGCCTCGGTGCCGGCTCGACCGAAGTCGATCCAGCCCGAGTTGAAGCCTGCTTCCATCTCGACCCAGTTTCCCATCTTCTCCGGCGGTACGCCCATCGCGCTGATGGTGGCGTCCCAACGTTCACGTGGAAGCGGCTTCGCCACGACGTCACGGCCCAACGCGTTTGCCATGCCAGCTGCTATCTCGTCTGGTGTCATGCGAGATCCCACCTCGATCACGCGGTGACCGTCCCATGCTTCCCCTGTCAGAAGGCACGCGACTTCGGCGCCGACGTCCTGGGTGGCGACCATCGGAAACGCCCGGTCGACGGGCTGAAGGAAGCTGTCGAAAACACCCGTCTCGCCGACCTGTCCAAGCGATCCGAGGAAATTCTCCAGCAGCGCGCCAGCCCGAACGATGGCGATCGGGAAGGTAAAGTCGGCCAGCGCTTCTTCCAGCATGTGCGTCTGGGTGATGTTGCCAAGCCCCGACGCCTGCTCGGACCCAACCGAGGAGAGAACGACCAGCCTGGGCGGGGGTGATCGACGCAGCGCCTCGACAATGCCGGCATTGAGCCCCTCGGCTTCCGGAAAGTCGGGGGAGACGGCGAACGGCGTGGGTTGCATCAGGAACGCGCCCTCGACACCCCCAAGCGCCTCGGCCAGCGCATCTCCGTCGACCAGGCTGCCCTCGCGCAACTCGACGCCCCTCGCCGACCATTCGGCGGCCTTCGCCCGGTCGCGGACCAGGGAGCGAACCTCGTGTCCGTCGGCCAAGAGCCGACGCGCCGCAGCGCCGCCGACCTTGCCGGTGATTCCTGCCATGAAGAACATCTGATCGGCCTTTCGATTGAGCGATTGATTGTCAGGCTACCGGAAGCGGCTCGCGGATGGCCGGCACTCGACCGCGATCGTCGATGCGGCTGCTGAGCAGGGCGAGGGTGTCCTCAATACTCTTCCAGATCATGATGCCCTGTTCCCACGGCGCGGCGTGCTTTCCGGTGCACCGGTGTCCAGAGACCACGCGCAAGCCGTCGACCTTGCTCAGGGTCGCCTGCAGCCTGTCCTTCTGGTTCTTCGGGACCATCTGGTCCTCGGCGCTCTGATCCAGGACGACGAGCCGCGGCGCTCTGCCTTCGCCGACGCGCTGGGCGATTGCGGACGGATCGAACCGCGCCGGGCTTGCAGAAGGCCACGCCTCTTCGCCGCCGAACGCGTTCGACAGCAGCATCGCATATTCGCCGCGCAAGTGCTCGTGCGATGCGTCGAGCTCGTGAACAAGCGCCGGAAGGTCGTAGAGGCCGTTAAGCCCCAGCATGGCGGCCGGGCAGGGAACATCCGGCATATCCGCCAGCCCGTAATATGGCGGCGACCGCAGGACAGCCTGGAGCGCCAGGCAGGCGCCGCAGCTGTGACCCGAGAGGATATAGGACTGATCGGTGAGCCCAAGAGAACGTAGGAACGCGAGGGCGCGAAGGACATCGCTGAGGTGCTGCGGGTGGACCGCCTCCCTGGACGGGTCCGAATGGCCATCCTTGTCGGCATCGTAGGGGAGCTTGGGACTGGTCGGAAACTGCGAGAGACGGTAGTTGACCGACGCGATCGCCACGATCGGCGAGGACGCTTCCATGTCCGCGAAGGCGTGGGCGACCGTCGGTTCGATCGACGCCGAGGTGAGTTCAGGGTCCCGCCAGGCACCGCCGTGGACATGCACCAGGTAGCCGGGGCCAGCCGACGACATGCTCGGCTCTGGCAGCGCACCGGCCGTGGTCCCGACCAGCGCCAACGTTTGCTGTGTTTCGGGCAGATAAAGGTTTAGGGTTTGGAACCGGTCGCCGTCCGGAAAGTACGAAATGTCTCGAGCCACGACGACGGCAACAGGGTGGCCAACGTGTGGGCTCGTCACCTCGGCACGCCGCCATAGCACGGTGCCAGCATTTTTCGCGGTCATAGGATGGTCGCCTTCTGTGAGATACGGCCCGTGAAATTGGCGGCACCGCCAGACGGCGTGGGATCGCCCTTGGATTGTTGCCTTGAACGACTCCCACGCCGGCACTGCTACGCTGCGAGCGTTTCGGCCGCGATCTTGTCGGGGAAGAGCGGGAACCCGGTCCCGGCGAACGGCGACGTATCCAACCAAAGATATTGGAAAGATCGGCTGATGAACACCCAGTCATCGCCTGACCGGCGCAGACGATCAAAGCTGACACAGTGGTTCCTATAGAACTTCTCGCCGGGCCCACGAGCAGACTCGTGGCAGAAGGTGCGCGTCGTCGCCTCGCCACCCTTGATTTCGATTATGCCTGGCAGCGCAAATTGGATGAAAAAGTCCCGTCCCGACCTGAGCCGCCGAAGCATTGCGACAACATTGTCGATGCCAGTCGCACTCTGCATATGGGGAGCTTTACCGATGACAAATTCCGCGTCGTCAGCCCATGTAGTGCGGAAGGCGTCAAAATCCCCGCGTGTTGCGCTGTCGGCAAAGCGCGCAACGACGTTGCGTATCGAAGCCTCGTCCATGAATTGATCTAGTCGAGCTTGTTGGTCGGGCATGTTGTTCCTCGTGTTTTTCGGGTGGGTTCGTGTATCAGTGACTAGCCCGCTACAATGGCCAAAGCGGGTTCGAGCGCCATTCGAAAGATGGCCATCAAGGACTCATCAGCTGGCGGCATACAGACGTGCTAATGATCACCTTGAGAGGCTGTCGCTACCATTTTCTTGGCGACAAAGACGATCGGCAGGAGCACATCCGTCATATGGCCTACAACGGCGATCTTTCACCTCTGATCCTCCCGCAGGCTTGCCTGATCCTACCAAAACCACCAGTATACCTTCTGGGTGCTGGATTGTGAGGACCGAATGCTTTCGGAACAGGTGGCCGCGCGTTTGATGAGGACGGTCGTCGAACACGCATTAGGATCGCCAGCGCCCACGGCGATACCGCGTTCTACGATTTGGTGGAGTCCGAAGCCGACCAACCCGACGCCGGCGATGTTCGAGGCCAAGTTTTACATCCTTCTTCAAGGGGCAAAACGCCTGACGATCGGCGGTGAGGCCTATGACTTCCAGGCAGGCACCTGCGCCGTTTCGTGCGTCGCCCTCCCGTTCACCAGTCAGGTTGTCAAAGCTTCTCCAGCCGCACCGTATGTCGGGCTGGAACTCAGGCCAGATCCAGGGATGATCGCGAGCCTGCTGCTCGAGATGCCACCTTCTTGCGGGACGGACTCTGCCTCCTTTGCCACTGCACAAGCCGACTCGAATGTCACTGATCCGCTTGACCGCCTCGTCCGTCTACTGGCCGTGCCTGCTGATCTCTCCATACTCGCTCCTCAGTTCGAGCGAGAGCTGTACTATCGGCTGTTACAGGGTCCTTTGGGTGGAACGCTACGTCAGATAGTTCAGCAGAGTTCGTGTCTCCAGCAAATTAGGACGGCTGTGGAGTGGCTTCGTTGTAATGCGCACAACTCAATGCGAGTGCCCGAGCTTGCCGCAAACGCAGGCATGAGCGTCACTTCGTTTCATCGGCACTTCAAGGCCGTCACGGCGCACAGCCCCCTGGCTTACCAACGGCATATCCGTCTGCTTGACGCACGTCGCCTGGTAGCCTCGGGAGCTACCAACGTGACCACTGCCGCGTTCAGGACCGGATACGCGAGCACCGCCCAGTTCAGCCGAGAATACAAGCGGCTGTTTGGCGTCTCGCCATCCAATGACGCACCGGCATTTCACTGACGCGAGAAACCTTATGCTTCTAGGCTGCGCCGCAATGCTTCATCACTGATCCGCTCCGCTCGGCGGCTGACGCGAGCGTCAGCCACCATTTCGAATCCATGGAATGCACCTGGATAAAGATGGAATTCGACCGGCACGCCCGCCTGGGTCAGTCGCCGGGCGTAGGCCAGGTTCTCCTCAAGGAACAGGTCCAGCCCACCTACAGCGATAAACGCGGGCGGCAGCCCAGCTAAATCCGGGGCACGGGCAGCGGCAGCGTACGGGGACACGCCCTCGCCGCCGCCGGAATGGCCCAGCAGCGACGACCAGCCGAAGCGATTGTACTCCCGCGTCCACATGTGCTGGCCGGTGAAAGGATTGGGATTGGGGTCGCTCACCGTGCGGTCGTCCAGCATCGGGTAGGTGAGATGCTGGAACCGGATCGCCGGCCCGCCGAGGTCGCGCGCCAGCAGCGCGAGTGCTGCGGCGAGCCCTCCGCCAGCGCTCTCGCCTTTCACACCGATGCATTGGGGATCGACCCGGAGCGCATCGGCTGAATCGTGCAACCAGCGCAGCGCCGCGTAGCAGTCTTCGATCGCACCGGGAAACGCGGTCTCGGGGGCCAAACGGTAATCGACCGAAACGACCCTACAGCCGAACTCCGACGACAGCCGTCTATTGGTGGCATCCGCCATCTCCGGCGAGCCCAGGACGAAGCCACCGCCGTGAATGTGGAGTATGGCGGGCGTCAACATGTCATCGCGAACGGGGCGGTAGCTGACGACGCGGACCGGCGGCGCTCCCTGCGGCCCTGGGACGGTGAAGCTTTCCACGACCGCAGGGGCGGCTGCCTCCTGCGCCTTCGCGAACATGCCAGCCATGGCGAGCCGGATCCCCGGCAAGGCTTGGGCGGTGAACTCCATCGGTGGCACGGTGTCGAGCGCAGGACGCAGATCAGGGTCGATATAGGCTTCGATCATGGTCACTGGCTGGATTGTCCGGGGTTCAGTGCGCGGCGGGTCAGACAAGGGTGATGACGATCTTGCCGAACGCCTCGGCCGACTTCAGGGCTTCGAAGGCCTTCCTGGCGTCTCCGAAAGCGAAGCGCGCGCCGATCGGCGGCTTGATACCATGTGCGTCGATGAACGCGGAGAGGTCCCGCTGGTCCGCCGTGCTGCCCACGGCGACGCCACGAATACTGACTGCCTTGGCCATGATCTGCATCGGGTCGAGCGCGTCCCCCTGCGTGAAAAGACCCATCACCGCCACTTCTCCGGCCGGCTTGAGCGCGACCATTGACTGGTTGACCGAACCGAGCCCGGCCGCGTTTACGACCTTGTCGACCCCGCCGCTCAGATCGAACACCGCCTGACCCCAGAGAGGCGTGTCGACATAATTCACCACGCCCGTCACGCCGAGTGCTGCCAGCGCAGCCTTTTTGTCATCGCGGCTCGTCGTGGCGAACACCTGAGCCCCTAGCGTCCGCGCCAAGACGACAGCGAACAGCGAGACGCCCCCCGTGCCGAGCGTGAGAACGGAGGCACCCGGGCCGACTGGATGTGCCACTTGCAACGCACTCCAGGCCGTCACCCCCGCGCAGGGAATCGTTGCCGCCTCCTCCAACGTCAGGCTGTCGGGCGCTTTCACTATGCGGTCGGCCCTCAGGACCACGTGCTCCGCCAGCATGCCGTCTTCGGCACCCGAACCCGGGCCAGTCCCCATGGTTGGCGTCGGCGGCCCATTGGGACGATCACGAAAGTAGATGCTCATCACGCGGTCGCCAACAGCCCAGCCGGTGACGTTCGGTCCCGCGGCATCGATCACGCCAGCACCGTCCGCCACTGGGATCAGGTCGCGCCCCGGCGTACGGAAGAACGGAGACACTAGCGTGATCAGGTCGCGCTGGTTGAGGGACACCGCGTGAACGCGCACGCGCACTTCGTCCGGTCCGGGTTCTGGTATAGGCACGTCTTCGACAACCAGACCGTCGAGGTTCGTTCGATCCGCCTTCAGCAGCCAACGCTTCATGTCTGTATCCTTGCCCGGCGACAACCGAGCCTTTAATGTAAGAGTGATCCATACATCCTGCCTCGGCTAAGTGCAATAGTCATCATTACATTCTAATGGCCGAAGGGAGCTGCTCGAAATGCTTGATCTGCGGTTCCCAACCGCCCTCCAGATGGTCCTCTCGCTGGCCGTGGCCGACGAGATCGGGGCGCGGTGCACGAGTGCGGAACTGGCGAGTGGCCTTGGGGCTCATCCTGCACTGGTGCGCACGCTGCTGATGCCGCTGGCGAGGGACGGCATCGTCGTGACCACTTCTGGAAAGAACGGCGGTGTGCGGCTAGGCCGCGACCCTGAGGAAATCACGTTGCGCGACGTGTATCGTGCGGTAATCGACGACAAGCGACTGTTCACGGCGCGGCCGCGCGTGCCGAGCCTCTGCGTCGTCAGTGCCAACATCGAGGCGTTTTTCGGATCGCTGGCGGATCGCGCCGAGAACGCCGTTCTGAGCACGTTCGCGGAACAGACCGTCGCGCAAAGCTTGGCTGAAATCCGGGTCATGGACGCGGCTCGGACGGCAGGCTGACTTTCTTACCATTCAACGCACCGTGCTTTGTGGCACCATGCGACACCCTCGAACAAACCCGTTGCTTGGCGCGCCATCGATACCGGAACTGCCTCGCGAACGCGACACTTTGCCGCGACAACGCGCGCTTGGGGGCACATTGCAGGCTGCTACTGACGCAAGGGGCAATCACCACTTCATCTCGGAGGGCGCAGGCCGGTCGAGAGCGTCCAACTCCGCGAGTATATCCTGGCTTAGCTGGACTGCGGCTGCGGCAATGTTCTCCTCGAGGTGCGAGCGGTCAGCGGTGCCCGGTATCAGCAGGATGTTGGGCGCGTGCGCCAGGAGCCACGCCAGTCCGAGTTGCGAGGCACTCATCTCCAAAGTCGCCGCAATCCTGATCACCGCTGACTGACCCGTCACCTTCGGCCAGCCCGGGTAAGCGCCGCCAAGCGGGAAGAAGGGCACCCAGGCGATGTGATGCTCCCGGCACAACGTAAGCATGTCCTCGAATTCTCGACTGACCAGACTGTAGGCGTTCTGAACGCAGGCGATGCCGACAGGCAGAGCTCGCTTGAGGCCGTGCAGGTCGATTGCGCTCAAGCCGATGGCCGCGACCTTCCCCTCATCGCGCAGCGAGACCATCATTGCCAACTGATCGTCGAGGTCGACCACCTGTTCGCCTTCAGCTTTGAGTCCCGGCCCAACATCCAGGCGACGCAAGTTCACCACCGGGATCTGATCGAGGCCAAGGCTTCGGAGATTATCCTCGACGCTTGCTCGAAGTTGCTCGGGCCGCTGTGCAGGCTTGAGCGGGATTGTTCCGCCGGGATTGGGATCGGCCCCAACCTTGCTCGCGACTGTGACGCTGGCGCGTGATCGAACGACCCGTCCGATCATTTCGTTGACGCGCCCATCGCCGTAGAACTGCGCGGTGTCGATGTGATCGACGCCGAGGTCGATGGCGTGTTCCATCAAAGCGACCGCCTGAGCCGGTTCGGCCACCAACCTGCGCAATTGCATTGCCCCGTATCCCATCCGTGCGACCTGGTTGGCACCAAGTCCGTAAGTGCCTGCACGCGTGGCCGCTCGTGCCTTCTGTTGGGACATCAGGGTTCTCCCGTGGTAAAGGGCTCTGGCCGGAGGGTCCTCCGGATAAATCAACCTAAGAGGAGGATCCTCCGGTTGTCAACGACTGGCCCACGACGCGCCGATGCCACGAAAAATCGCGATCGCCTCGTCGGAGAAGCGCTTGTTTTGTTTTCTGCCGGTAACGAAGCGGTGACGCTGGAGGCAATCGCCAAGGCGGCCGGTGTCGGGATCGGCACTCTTTACCGTCATTTCCCGACACGGGAGGCCTTGATCGAGGCCGTCTATCGGCTGGAGCTTGATGCGCTCGAAGCAGAGGCCATCGACTTGCTCGAAGGCCATCCAGCTTCCGAGGCGATGCGCCGTTGGATGGATCGCTATGTCCAGTTCGTCGCCACGAAGCACGCGATGCATGATGCACTGCGTATCGCCTTGTCGCCGCGGACATGGGCGGCCTCGGAAATGCGGACCAGGATCAACAAGACGATCGCGACATTCATTGAGGCCGGATCGCGAGACGGAAGCCTGCGAGACGATGTACGACCAGATGACGTCGCGCTCGGCCTCGCAGGCATGGTGCTGGCCGCCACAACATCACCGGACCTGGATCAAGCAAGTAGACTACTCGACTTGCTAATGGCGGCACTACGAACACAATTCCAAGTTAACGGTTGAGCAATTGCTTCATGTAAAGAATAGGCTGCAATCGCGCCAAAACCGAGAAATTGGCCATAAGTGGGCATAAGTGGACAAATAGCGAGGCTGCGGATACCAGATGTTCAGGACTTTGGCTGCTCCTGGCTGTTAGGCAGCACATTGGTTATGACGGCCGTTATGTGATTGGCGTCTTGGACGTGCTGGGCTCGAGCCGGGCTCGCTAGTCCCGTGTTTTCTTCTGCGACGAACGGTTTCGGATTGGATCACTGTGCGGGAACCTTGGATTGGTTTTTCCGCACATGCTGATCGGCGTTATGGGTGTCTCGTCGAACGGCGACCGCCAGACCACTGCCCTGCAACTTGCCCGCTACTTCCACCTCGACGACGCCGACTACGACTTTGTGGCCGGGCGCCGCGGCGAACACATGCACCTGGGCTTCGACGTCAGCTTGGCACTGTCCGGTTCCTCGGCACCTTTCTGGAGCAGCCGACCGACGTGCCAGCACAGGCCGTCTCCTTCAACGCCGTGTCCGGCCCCGAGAAGGTGGCGCGCATGGCCGGGCGCCTGGACGCCGCCTATCGCGCCACCGCCGCCCGGCTGCCCGGCTGCCCGGGAACGCAAGCGTGTGGATCGAGACGGCGGCGGATGGCAACGCGGCGCGGTCCCCGTTTGCCTTCGACACGTTGGACGAGCCGGCCAGCCTGATGGCATCCGGGCCATCGCCGCGGCGCGGATGCCGCGGGTGGAACCGCCCAAGATCCTGCTGGCGATGCACGCCCCCAACGGCTTCGCGTCCGAGTTACTCATGCCAGCAAGCACGGCGCCTGCGCAGGCTACCTGGTCACCAGCCCTGGCTCGATAACGATGAAAATCCAGGATGTCGTGTACGCCAATGCATTGGGGTTCCTCCCAAGGAAATATGAACTGCTGGTCCTGGGTTGGCCGCCGCTCATAGCTACGTTGCGGACTTCATGAATACCGTCCCACCAACGATTAGAGCGGCAGCGAACACGCGCTTCAGCGAGGCGGCCTCGCCGAAGAGGACTACGCCGGCGGCGTATGCGCCGACCGCGCGATGCCGGTCCAGATCATGTAGGCCGTCCCGGGCGACAGTGCGCACATGGACCAGGAGAGCAGCGAAAAGCTGGCCAGCATAACGGCGATCGTCGTGATCGAAGGCGAAGGGTGCGAAAATCCCGTCAGCTTCGGCGGCCGCCCAAGGTGACGACCGGCGCTTAGCGCAGCAATGCCGTCGCGCCGCCACTCACGCGTCTGCTCACGCTACAGCTCGGCCAGCGCCGCAAAGGCTGCGAGATGAGCGGCCGTTCGGGACGGATTAGTCGAGCCACGGCATCTCCAGAATCCGCACGAGGGCTCCGCGTTTATGCTGCTCGTTCAGAAGGGCAATTTCATTCGCCCGCACGGCGCCCAAGTCGATCCAAGCTCTTCACCACCAGCTCGTCGCCAATGGTCGAACGTGCCAACAGGGCTACAAGGCGGTTGCGTGCCCACGGCGGATATACGTGGAGCGGCCAAACAGTCGCTCCGCCTGATCGTCGCTGCTGGGCCACGCCACCTGTTGCAGGGCGTCTCGCCTTAAGCTGCCGCCACCCGCGCACCCGAGCTTACCGGGCTGCAAGCCTATCCTGCCGGCGAAGCGCTACGCCACGGCCAGGGCCTTGTTCCGCAGGCACGGTCGCCCAGGAACAAGGCCGCTGGACTGCCGCCCTCAGCGCTACCGCTTCGAAGTCGATCAGTTTCGTTGACGGCAGTGGTAGCGCCGTTGGCGATTGTCGCGCCCCCGTTTAGTTGGTGGCGCGACATATTTATGGTGTCTTTTTGCCTGTTGTGACGAAGTCGCTTGCCACAGTGTTTCCCCCGGGTGAGATCGAAACTACATTGATTGAGTAGATCGTGTCGGGTAGGAGGCCGGTCAGTTTCGCCACGGTGGATTTTTGGAACGTTTCGGTAACGACGGTTTCCGGCGGGTTCTGCTTGAAAGCCTGCAGGAAAAAGCCAGTATCCTGTTTAGCGCCCGTCCAGGAAAGCGCGATCGTCGTCGCCGTGACCTCCGCCTTGAGCTCCTTGACCTGCGGTGGTGGTTTGAGTTCCGAGTTGGTCGGCAGCAACACCAAATCCGTCAGCAAGTGTTCGCCTACGAAGGAACCCCATCCAGTCGTGTTATCGTAGAAAGTGCCTGCGTTATAGCCTGGATAGGTGTATATGCTGGCATCACCGTTCGTGCCTGCGGTGACGTCGTTGAAGTCCGGATAAAGGTGGCCGACTCCGGGAGGCCCGAAATAGTAGATTGCCGGATTTGCGAAACCCAGGCTTCCCAACTCGAGACCTTCGGACGTTCCGTTGGCCAAGCTGTAGAAACCAGCCCAGATCGGAGCGGCCGCACTGGTTCCACCGATGGTGAACCAGCCCCCGAAAAACCCCGAGTAAATCGCGACGCCGGTGTTCGGATCGCCGACCGATGCCACGTCGGGGACGTTTCGCATGGTTGCCGAACCACCATTGTACGTGACGCCGTACGGTCCAGAAGGCGGCTGGTAGGAAGGTATCGGCCATATCCTGCTGACGCCGCCGCCGGTCGCCCCGTCGTAATTCCCAAGATCGTTCCAGACGTACTCGCCACCATAGGCCTCCTTGAGGCCCGGGAACAGTGAGGTGCCGCCGACGCTTGTAACCAGCGGTTGGGATGCCGGATCCGCGACGTTCAAGTGATGGGTGCCGTTGCCGTAGGCGCCACCATCCCCGGCGCTCACGAAGACAGCTTGGCCTTGCGCTGCCATTTGTGTGAAGACCGCGTTTTCGGCGGCAATGGCGTTCTTGCCTTGCAGCGCTTCATCCTGGCCGTAGGATATACCTATGGAGGTGGCCTCGTCATCGCTGGCAGTCGCAGAAATTCCGGTCAGCAATGCGACCGGAAATGAATCCGCGCCCGATTCATACACAATGATCTTCTTAACCGCAGGATTGATTGCAGCCACCATGTCGATGTCGAGGGCCGCTTCCAACGCAATGTTGGGATCATTAACCCCGCCTCCGTAGCCATCCACGTTGCGATCGATGTTTGGTATGGGCGGAAGCTTGTTGTACTGCAAATACTTGGCTATATCTGCAGGATAGTAGCCGCCTTGCTCGAAAACCGCCACGACCTGACCCGGGCCGAATGGCTGTGGTGGCACGGCATACAAGTGACGAAGGTCCGCGGCGGAATAGCCGCCACCAGGTCCGTGACCCAGGAGCTGTGGCGCTTTGCCAGAAGGTCGGATCCTGAACAATGGCACGTGGTGAGCTTTGCTCGACAGACCCACTATCCCGGTTATCTTGCCAGCCAGCTCATTCGGAATATTCGGCTCGTTATCTGCTGCATAGAAGATCCGGCCGCTTTGATCCCGAAAGTCCTCGAAGGTCAGATTGAGCGCCGCACCGAGAGCCGCCACTGTTCCACTTACCGAAAGGACGGTTCGCGCGCTATACGGCTCGCCCACGGTCAAGCCCTTCGCCGCAGCCCAGGCAACAACCGCGTAGTAGTCGGATTGGCTGGCACCGAACCTGGCGGCATACTGGCGCGGCTTCAAGTATTTGCGGAACAACGAATTGCCGGGCTCGCCGACATCATGCACGAATGCCGCAGCTCCTGCGGGATCCCGAGACGGAAGGCAGAGTGCGAGCGTGATGCGCTTTGCTTCGTTACTCGGCGCGATGAAGGTGTCCGTAGAAACGGTATCAATCCCGGTTGCAGGACTAGCCATGGCCAATGTTGAGAAAAGACTGAGTGTAGTTATAAGGCAACTCACGTTGAGACCAGTGGAAACCAAGTAGGTCAGCGACTTAGACTTCATTTGTTTGCTCCGTTCAGCGATGTGTTAGCAACCCGTGCAAGCGCCTGACGGGCCTTTCGTCTCGCGCTAGAACAAACCTCGAGGTTTGGCCGTCACGATCGCGCCGCTCATCCCCTTCCGTCCCCTCAGCCTCTATCGGCGTGTCCGGTCGACGCAGCGCAAGAAAGGCAATGAGCACCGTCGATTGAAGCGTCGACGGTGCTAAATCCTGCGTGCGCTTGCGCACACACTCGCGCTCTATGGCGCTTATTATGAGTAGTCACCTGGCACTTGTGGTCATCCAAGCGGCACGGTTTCAACACTCATCCGAGTTATAGTTCCGATGCGCTAAGGCGGCCTAGTCCGTGAGCGATCCCGCGTCCAAGTTATCCAAACGCGCGGATGACGGAGGGAAGGAACGATTGGTCAGGCAGTTGCCGATCAAGCCGCGGACCTACTGATCCCGCTTTCCGAGTTGCGGCTTCCGAGCCGGTGAAGCGCTTTCCCGAAAGCTGCCGTCCCACCTCCTTCTTCGATGTGCAGAAGATCCTCGACGGCCTGACGAGCCGGGTTGGCCAGCCCGTGAAAGCATGGAAGCTTTATTTCCCGTTCAAGGCGGGCAAGCCCAGTCCCGTCGCGCCGATCTTCAACCTGCTCCGCTCGGGGGCCCACATCACGACTGAGATGTCGCGCCTCCGCATATGGAGCCGGAGATCGTCTTCCGCGCCGAAACGGACCTTGCGCCGCGCGAGCGCCCTTACCGTCTCTCCCGGCCATTCGACCCCAGTTACGCTGGCGTTCTCAGACAGCCTCTGAGCGGGTGGTGTCTTCCGGAAGTATAAGGTCATCACGTGATCGCCGACGGACCAGCCGGTGGCAGCGGGATCCTATCTCATCGATGAACCCGGGCGCAGTCGGCCACGGGGATCAGGTCGCGTCCTGGCGTGCGAAATTACGATGATGCCCTGTCTCGTCAGCGGCGCCAGGGGCGTGCGCACCAGCGCAGCGTCGGCGCCAAGCCCGCCCTCCAGTATGCCGCCATCGCCAATTACGGCGGCGCACAAAACGGAATCGATGCCATGAAGGCCAGAACCGAATCCTAGGCCACCATAGATTACGCAGCCTACGAGGCGCTGGACGAATCGATCGCTAGAATGATGGTGCCGGAGGGAAAGCCGCAGCGAGCGTAGCACCGGCTGGCTGTTAAGGCTACGATTCCACGCCACCTACTTTTCATTGCGAGCTGCATGCCGACTTGCTTATTTCGGCGTCATTCGGATTGCACCATCAATGCGGATCACCTCGCCGTTGAGCATCGGGTTGCCGATGATGCTTTCGACAAGGCAGGCGAACTCGTCAGGCAAGCCAAGGCGACACGGGAACGGGACCTGTTCGCCGAGCGAGTCCCGGGCTTCCTGCGGGAGCGACTCTAACAGCGGTGTCATAAAGAGACCCGGCGCGACCGTCATTACCCGGATCCCGTAGCGTGCAAACTCCCGAGCAATCGGCAGGGTCATGGCGACTAGACCGCCCTTGGACGCCGAGTACGCGGCCTGGCCAATCTGTCCTTCATAGGCGGCTACGCTAGCTGTGTTCACAATGACACCACGCTCCTCCGATCCGAAAGTGTCGGCGTCATGCATTCGAGCCGCGACTTTCGATAAGACATTGAAACTGCCCAAAAGATTAATCGCGATGGTTTTGGAGAAGTCCGCAAGGGGCATTGCCTTGCCGTCGCGGCCGATCACCTTCGCCGGCGGACCGATGCCGGCGCAGTTTACGAGCAGTCGAGCTTTGCCATGAAGGCCTTCCGCCACCTGGATCGCCGCTTCGACGGCACCCTCATCGGTCACGTCAACTCTTATGAAATGACCACCGATCTCCTTTGCATGCCTGTCGCCAAGCTCGGCATTCACATCGAAGATCGTGACCTTCGCACCTGCCTTTGCCAGACGAGCCGCCGTAGCGCCGCCGAGGCCCGATGCGCCACCGGTGACGATCGCACCGATTCCGCCGATTTCCATTAAGCGTCCTCCCTCAGTCAAGCTTGATGGCTACGCCGTTGCACCGGCACCCGATCCGTGGCGAATGCAGTGCCACGATCCAATCCGCGCGCTCGAACATCCTTCCGATTTCCGCTGATAGTGCACTTCCGGGCCTTTGCTTAGTGAGTCGACCATTCACCAGACCCCCTGGCTTCGGCTGGAGCGCCGCTCGCAGCTGCCCAGGCCTCCAGTAGCGTTCTGCCGTCTCCACCTCGCCTGATTTGCCCGGGGGTCCGGGAGAAACGCGGCGCTGGAGATGCTTGCGTCAGGCCTTCGACCTCGACGTAGGTGCCACGTTCAGTCATCTGCGGATGATCGAGGGACTCTTCGTAAGTGAGTACGGGCGCGAAGCAGGCATCACTCCCTTCGAGGAGTTCACACCACTGGTCTCTCGTTTTCCGCCTGAACAACTCCTCAAGCTTCTTGGCATTTCCCGCCCACGTGGCGGGGTCGTTCTGGCGCTCGCGGAGACCCTCCGGCGCGCCGATTAGCGAGAGCAGTTCGGCGTAGAAGTGTGACTCCAGCGGCCCGACCGACACGTATTTTCCGTCTTGGCATTCATAACAGCGGTAGAAAGGCGAGCGCCCGCCGAGCAGGTTCCGCTCGGGGACGAGCGTGATCGCGCCAGCTGGCATCAAGCCCGCAAACATGGTCATCAGAGAGGCTACACCATCAACGATGGCGGCATCGACTACCTGGCCGGCTCCGGATCGCTCCCGCTCGTGCAGGGCCGCGAGGATTCCGAAAGCTAGGTACAGGGAACCGCCTCCAAAGTCGCCGACGAGGTTTAGAGGTGGAATTGGCCTGCCATCATCATTGGTGATGGCGGCCAGCGCTCCGGTGATGGCGATGTAGTTGATGTCATGGCCGGCAGACTTCGCCAACGGACCGCTCTGCCCCCAGCCGGTCATCCTGGCATAGACCAGCCGGGGATTTCTGCCCATGAGGTCATTCGGGCCGTAGCCGAGGCGCTCCATCACGCCAGGCCGATACCCTTCAACAACAACGTCGGCCCGCTCGACGGCTTCGAGCACGACAGCCCGGCCTTCGTCACTGCGGATGTCCAATGCGAGCGTGTGCCGGCCCCGATCCACGATGGGATTGGGCCAGCCGTTGCCACCCGGGCGGTCGATCCGAAGCACCTCCGCACCGAGATCAGCCAGCAGCATCACGCAATGCGGTCCCGGGCCGATGCCGCTGAACTCAACGACGCGGAGGCCAGTGAGCGGCCCTTTACTGGCTTGCTCCGTCATTCAATGATCCTTGTCAGTCCATGATCGCTGGGTGGTGCCACCGCCACACTACTGCAGGGTATCCAGCGCTTTACGATACAATTCCTGCCACCCACGCTTGTGGATTTTGCTCAATGTTCCGTTCGGTAACGCTTCGAGTATCCTCGTCATTGTTGGTGTGAGCGGCCCTGCGGCATCGACTGCCAAATGTTTGGGCTAGGTGATAGCCAAATGGAGGGGCCGCCCACATTTGGCGTCGTAACAAGTGGCCAGTATCGGAGTAGCGCCACCAGGTACGGGGTGCATTGCGGAGCTCGCCGGCGCGGCGGCGGCAAAGCGAGTAATCGGCGAGCCAAGGATCGTCGGCCCGAGCGACAGCCGCGCGGCAATCGGCAAGCTCGCCGTAGTCGCTGGCACCTGCCGTATGTTGGAGAGGTTGGCGCAAGGTGAGGGCCTGCCTCTCACCGGCGGGTCCAAGGTGAGCGCGCCGTCCCGCATTAGAACAAGAGCCGCAGCAGCGATAACCGTCTTGGTAGACCCCCACGGTTGGAGGGTCCTCCTCACGGCGATGCAAGATGCCTCCGCCCCCCTTCCCGCTGAGCGCATGATGGACGACTGCGCTATGGAACAGGTGCTCGACCACCGCTCGACCGCTCGCTACCAGTTCGCGATGCACCGTGAGCCGTTCCAGCCCGCGTCGGCGGGCTGCCTCGGTCGGCGACAGCCCTGCAGCGACGGCTTCAGCGCCGTCGCAACGCGGTCGGAAGCCAGCGGCCGTCGACCAGGTAGCAGCGTTGCCCACACCACGGCCGACGCCAAGCCCTCGTGAACTGTCAAGCTCGAGACTTACCGGTGCGCTTTCGCAATGAAGGCCAACAAGGCAGGTGCAACCTTCTCAGTCATCTCGGTATGTGGATAGTGACCCGCCCCATCGACAATCAGGCTCTCCGCGTGGAGTTCATCGGCGAGCCAGCGAGCTTCCGCGGTGGCATCCGGGAAGTCGGGGTCGAGCGTGCCCATCACGACGAGAGTGGGCACACTGCTCTGTGGTAGCATTGCTGCGGTGTCTGCCTTGGATAGTCCAACCATTGTCTTGAGCGCGGCCATGCGGCCGGTCTCGTGCAGGTTCTGTGTCAATGCAGCCTTCGTCTGAGCGTGATCCGCGGGCTTGTGCGTCGGGAACAGGCTGTCCCAGTAAGTTGTCCAAAACCACACTCGCCAGGGCCCGGCGAAGCCGATGTCCAATACGAGCCTCTTGCTCCACGGCACCTGATGATCACGGACGATGGGACCGAGCAATACCACGCTGCTCACGCGCGTCGGTTCATCGTGCGCTGCCCAAAGCGCGGATCCCGCAGCGAACGAGTTGCCGAGGATGACCGCTGAACCCGCGTTGAGGTGGCTCAACACGGCGAGCGCATCACGACCCACCGCATGTGCGGAGTAGTCGTTCCACTGCGCCGACGTCTCACCGAAACCACGCACGTCCATAGTGACGACCCGATAGCCTGCTGCCTGCAACTTCGGGCGCAGCAGCCTGTACTCTGACCTCAGGTCACCGATGCCCGGGATCGCAAGTACAAGCGGGCCAGTTCCACCCGTGTCGTCATACGCGATCTTGCCGCCATCGACGGCCAGGAAGCGGGTCTCCAACGCTGTTGGAGATTCGGCTCGCAAGGAAGGGCTGAGGGCAGTGGCGGCGAGCAGGGTGCCGCCGACGAAGGCGCTGGACGCGAGTTTCGAAGCCATGGGGACTCTCCCAGCGTGATTGACCATGAGCAGCGTAGAACGCAATCTACTGAACATAAATTGTATGATGACGTATAATGTGCATACAATAACGCATGGACACTCAAGCTCCGAGTTGGCATTTATTCCGGGCATTTCTGGCGGTCGTGCGGGAGGGAAGCCTTTCAAACGCCGCCCGCGTCCTTGGCACGACACAGCCCACGGTAGGCCGACAAGTAGCCGCGCTCGAGGCTTCGTTAAGCGTGAAGCTCTTCACTCGCTCCCTCGACGGTCTGTTGCCGACGGAGGCGGGCTTGCGGTTGGTCGCTCCGGCGGAAGCCATGGCTTCCGCCGCCGAGGCGGCGCAGCGCTCAGTATCGGGTGAGGTCGATGAGGAGCGCGGAACCGTACGCATCACCGCGAGCGAACTCATCGGGAGCGAAGTCCTTCCGTCGATCCTTACTGGTCTTCGCGCTCGTCACCCTCAGATCTCAGTCGAGCTGGCACTGTCGAATCGCAATGAGGACTTGCTGCGCGGCGATGCGGATATAGCCGTCCGGATGGTCAGGCCCACCCAGGGCACGCTGATCGCGAAGCAGGTTGGGCGAATAGACGTCGGACTTTATGGTCACCGGCATTATTTTGAAACGCATTCGATGCCACGGAAGGTCGACGATTTACGCCAGCATGCCCTGATTGGATATGATCATGACAAAGCGCATGCGCGCATGGCCGAGAACATCGCGCCGACGTTCACCCGCAACCTGCTTGCATTTCGTTCCGATAGCGACCTGGCACAACTCGCGGCCTTGCGCGCGGCCTTCGGCATCGGTCCAAGCCAACTGGGAATCGCGAGGAGGGATAGCAATCTCGTGCCCGTGCTTCAAGCCGAGCTCGTATTCTCCATGGACGTCTGGATCGCGATGCATCCCGATCTGCGCAGCAATCGTCGAGTCAGACTCACGTTCGATCACTTGGCGGTGGAACTGACGCGCTATGCCGAGGGCAGCTGCCTGGAAGCACGGGGTGCGCCCGCTTCGAACGGAGTCGGGGTGAAGCCGAAGCGACGGGCGAACTCGCTCGCAACCTCCTGATTGGGCTGGCCGATCAGGAGGTTGCGAGCCGTCGCACGCCTCCAGCACCACCTCCGTCGGCACAAGCTCAGCAAAAAAGCCCAGCACGTGAGAACGCTTGAGATTGCGCCGGATCGCCGGCCTGTCCTGCTGGTCGAGCGCGTACACAGTGAAAACAGCCTTGGACGTTTCAATGGAAACGCGCTTAACCCCGGTTCTTGTCGAGCAGGCAGCAGGAGCACCGCTGAGCGACGTCCTGCGGTAAGCGGGGCTGAAGCTGTTGGAATCGGCTCGCACGACTCGCACATGAACATGCTGACCTCGACGCCGTCGCGATGGGCGCGGGGCCGGCTACAACCCGGGCGCATCTATCACTGCTTGCCGGTTGAACCGTTGCACGGAGAGGCGCTGCTTCTCGACCGGCGCATCAGTGGCCCGCTCCTGCCAGCCAGCCTGCTCCGCCACATGACAACAGTTCGACCTGACGGACCGGCATGTCGACGATCTCGCGGTTGTCGTGCCTTGCCTTGAGCACGACTGCAGCTCCGCCGGTCCAGGGTGCCGGGCCCGCACGGCCGAGGGATGGCCGAAGCCCGAGTTGGCGCGTCGCTATTAGTCGCCCCGCAAGATTAGCAGCCCGAAAAGCCGCCGCAAGGTGGCCGGTGAAACGCGGGCACGGTGTAGCCGCAGGCGCCTGCCCGATTTCAGTATCTCACCGAAATCGTAGCTCCGAACGTCAGTGGTGGTGCAGGAGCCTCGATGTAGCCGCCGGTGCCGAAGCCACCCGCTGACTCCTGCCCGATCGCATAATAATGAACGTCTGCGAGGTTCTTGCCCCACACGCTGTAGCTCATCCAGCGCATCGAGGACGGTGTGAAGTTGACCGACGCGTTCAACAACGTGACGGCTCTCTGCCAAAGGTGGTTGTCGGCAGTCCAAGCATATCTGCTCGTATATGCGACGTTCACATCACCCAGCCACTCGCCGAAGTTCGTGTCCAACGTATAATCGGCACTCGCATTGAACCGCCATTTCGGCACGTCCGCGAGTTCATTACCGTTGGCGTTTCCCAGGACTGGTCCGGCGATCGTCGATCCGGCAGTCATGCCACCCGTGAAATATGGTGCGTTGATGAAGCCCGTGTATACAGCGTCCAAATAGGTGACACCACCGTGCAGCTTGAGACCGTCGGTAGCAACCACGTCGAGCCCCAACTCGACTCCCCGGCTTCGTGCGCTTTGCGCATTCGTAAGACTGACGGCCGTGAGGACGCCCGTGCTGACGGTGGTCAACACCTGCGGGTTCTTGATGTCGTTCCAGAACAAGGCGCCGTTCAGTCGGATTCGATGTTCAAGGAACTCTGATTTGAAGCCCAGTTCGTAAGCCTGGACCGTCTCAGGCTGGGCGGCCGCGGTTTCGACGGGGATCGTGTTGAAAGCGCCGGACTTGTAACCTCGGCTGATCGAGAGATAGCCCATCAAGTCGTTCGTAAAATGATGGTCGAGCGCGGCCTTGTAGGTGAAGGCTCCGAAGTTCGCTGACGTCTGATACGGGTTCGGGAGACCGGTTGGAGCAGCGTCGAGCGAACCGAGACCGGGTATCACGAAGGTCTGTGAGCCCATCGCCGACAGGTTATCCTCAGTGAGACGGGCACCCAGGGTCAGGTTCGTGTTGTAGCCAAGGTGGGCCGTCGCTTGCCCATAGCCCGAATAGCTGTTCACGGTCTGAATCCCGTAGGTGTTTTCGACGGTTCCGGGAGCGACCCCGAAGTTGAGGATGTCGCCGGAGGCGACCAGTGGGGCGTAGCCCGCCCTCGAATGAAGGTAATAGGCGCCGACGATCCAGTCTATGTGACTGTCGTGTTTGGATTTGAGCTGGAATTCCTGGGTGATTTGGTTGTCTATGTCATTGAGGTCTGCCGTGACGAAGTTCTGCGGCGTGTAGTTCAGGTCGAGGTGGTAGCCGCCCCTAGAGTAACGAGCCGCAGATATGGATACAAAGTCGGCAAATCCCACGTCCTGGTCGATGCGTATGGACCCGCCATAGCCGATCTCATAGGTCGTATTACGACCATGTAGTCGGTTGTCGTAGAAATTCCGCGAGTTGTAATCGAAACCGGGTTCGACCCTCGGCGGAAATGGATATCCCGGCACCGGCAAGTTGGGCGTCGCACCATACGTTCCGGAATAGAAACCCTGATCGGAACCGATGTCCGTGCTCGAGTGGGCATAGAAGCCGATGACCTTGATGCGGGTCTCTTCGGACGGCTGCCAGACTAGTTTGGAACGGACCGTCCCGGACGAGCCCAGGTCGGCGGGCGAACCTGTCGCGAGGCTCTTGCCCCATCCCTGGCGCTGGTCGATTCCCCCGAGCGAAACGTTCCAAAGCAGCTTGTCGGTGAGCGGAATGGACCCATAGAGCTGCCCACTTGACGTTGCGTAGTTCGCGAAGCCGAATGTGGCGCCGAACTCGGGTTTCTGGCCCGGATCCTTGGTGAACATCTGGATCGCACCACCGGACGAGTTGCGCCCGAAGAGCGTGCCCTGCGGCCCGTTCAGCACCTCTACGCGGTCGATGCTGCCAAGCGTGAGATAAGCTGAGGAGAGGCGCGTGTAATACACATCGTCGATGTATGTCGCGACACTGGACTCGTTGCCTACTGTTCCCGCTGCGCCGTTCCCAACGCCCCGGATGAAGGGCAGGTAGACGCCGGCGGTGTTGGAGACCTGCAGGGATGGCACGACTTGGGCGAGATCCTTGACGGTCGTCACGCCGCTGGCCCTCAGTGATCTCGCGCTGAAGGCGCTCACCGCGATGGGGACGTTCTGCAACCTTTGTGAGCGACGTTGTGCCGTCACGACGATCTCCTCGAGCTTCTTCGTATTTCCATCCGGAGTGGTGATGGTCGGGCTCGGCGCCTGGGCTGACGCCGCGACGGGTGTCAAAGCCGTGCACACAAGCATCCAGCACGCCGGCTTGGACTTCAACACCACATGCCGCCGCAATGAGCGTCCGTATGGATGCCTGACCATGTCTCTCTCCCGATGGTATTTTTTCTGCCTGAGTACGAAACCCGACGGCATGTTGTTTGGAGAGGAGGTTAACTGGCCGGATCACGTCGAGGTAGCGCATTCGATTTATGTGAGCGATAGGGAATATGGTATGGATCAGGTGCCCCAATCCGTTCAGCCCAGTGTCCATTTGCCGTTCGTCGACAGCCGACTATCCCTCGCGTTGCAACTCGCCCGCAGGCTGGATGACACCATGCGGCAGCTCGTTGCGCCGATGACAGGCGACATGCGAGATGTTCCCTAGGCTTTAGCCGGTTTGATTTCGTGCGTCGCCGCCCGGGGCAACGTGACTCACCTGGATGATGAGCTAGCGCTCGAAGTAGGCCGGCACGGACGGTGGTGTTGATAGCCGGCCAGCTCGAGCTCCCGACCGGGTTTATCAGGGCGGCGTCGGTCTGGCCGCGTCTTTCCCGACCATGCGGCGTGACATCGCGAGGTCGAGATGCGCGCCGGCGTCCATGATCAACGTCTCGCCGGTGACGATCGAGGAGTCGGGCGAGCAAAAGAACGATATGCCGTCGGCGATATCCTCGGGCGAGGCAGTACGCTCCAGCGGCATGATATCGGCTACCTGCTGCAACGTGGTGGCGTAGTCTTGTGGCGACATGCGGTCCTCGTACCATCGGGTTCCCACGAAACCAGGGCATACCACGTTCACCCGGATTGTCGGCGCCAGCGCACGTGCCAAGGTCTTAGTGAGATTGATGAGGGCGGCCTTCGAAGCGCCATAAGCGGCGCAGCTGCCGCCGCCGAACAGCCCTGCGATCGATGCCACGTTGACGACCGCACCATTGCCTGCCGCCCTCATGCCTGGCGCCACCGCGCGGATCATCTGGTAAGCGCCGATGACGTTCGTGCGATAGATGCCCGCGAAGTCCTCATCCGACAGTCCGTCAAGCTGCGCGTGCGGCACGAACTTCGTCGCCGCCGCGTTGTTGACGAGGATACCGACGCCGCTGCCGACCTCAGCTAGCGCTCTGGACACCAACAGGCGGCAGTCTTCATCGCGACCCACATCCGCGACGATCGCCACCGATTGGACACCAAGCGCCCGGCAAGCATTCGCCGTGTCCTCGGCATCATCGCGGCTGGCCCGGTAATTGACTACGACATTCGCCCCTCGGGATGCCAGCTTGAGCGAAGTGGCGCGCCCGATTCCGGTCCCGCCACCCGTCACGATGGCCGTCTTGCCGGTCAGGTCCACGGATGCTTCCCCGCGCTGCTTAGTAATCGAATACGGCGGAGACGTCGCCGAAGCCCTCGAAGTGCCCGCTGATCGCCGATTTTGGTTTGGCGAACAGCAGCCCGGCCGGGGACAGCGTGGCGAGGATCTGACCTTCGCGAATGCCCTCCCGCTCGCGCGCCGTGTTGGCACCGACGAACACCAGGATGAAGGGGTCGACCACGGGGTGCCCGCCGATATGGTCAGCAACCGTTGCCTCTCCTTCCTTCGAGACGATCCGCATCTTGCTGAAGTCGAGCGAACGCCAGTCATTGTAGGGTTCGCCGACCACGAAGCCGCCGCTGATGGTGTTGTCGGAGTAGATCTCGAACATGTTTTCACGCAGGTCCTCAAGCTCGGCATCGAAGCGGCAGGCGAGGAACTCGATCGCGGGAGCCGCATCCACCGCCTGCGCGACTTCCTCATAGGTGTAGGGGCGCTCGCGCGGCGGCAGGTCGGTTTTTGCGCGGAAGACGATCTCCGGCTCCCATATTCGGAGGCGCGACATCTCAGTCGTGATGTGGGCGCCCGAGGGGAGCAGGTTGAAGATCGGCGCGACGAGATTGGGCTGGCCCGCCTTGAAAGGGAAATAAAGCTTCCACCCTTTCACGGGCTGCCCAAGCCGGCTCGTCAGGCCGTCGAGGATCTTCTGCACGTCGAAGAAGGAGGTCGGACGGCAGCTTTCGGGAAAGCGCTTCACCGGTTCGGACGCCGTACCTCGGAAAAGCGAGATCAGTAGGTCCGCGGCCTGGTCGGCGACTGCCTGATCCATGGTTTTTCTCTCCGTCATCTTGGCCTTTTGATGAATCTCGGCGCGGGATCGGTCACTGACTAGGCCGCATTAGAGCATCGGAACTATAACTCGGATGAGTATTGAAACCGCGATGCATTGATGACCGTATCTGGCAGCCAAGCACCTGCCAAAAGCGCCATAAGGCGAAAGGGTGTTCGCGAACGAACGCAGGATCCAGCGCCGCTGACGATTCAATCGACGGTGGCCATGCGGCTTCCTTGCGGCGCATCGATAGGACAAGCCGATCAAGGCTGAGGGGACGGAAGGGGATGAGCGGCGCCACCGTGACGGCCAAACCTCGAGGTTTGTTCAAGCGCGAGACGAAAGGCCTGGAGACAGAGTCGGTAACGGTCCAGCTCGAGCGCGGCCGTATCCGTTTCTTCGCCCGCACGCTTGGTGACATCGACCCCATCTTCAATGATGTCGCGGCTGCACGTGCGAAGGGCCATCCGGACATCGTGGCTCCACCTTCCTTTCCAATGGTGGTCGAGGCGTTGGCTAACGAGGAGCGACGCCGACGAGGCGCACCAAGCCTCGCTGATGTGGTCGGCTGCGACTTCCGTTACCTCTTGCACGGCGAGCAGCACTACGCCTTCGGCGGTCTGATGTTTGCGGGTGATGAGGTCTCGGTTTCGACCAAGGTTCTGGATTTCTATGACAAGCGAGACGGCTTGCTTGAATTCATCGTCTTGGAATCGACCATCCTTCACGCTGATCGAGGCCTGATGGTCCGTGCCAAGCGGACGCTTCTGCATCGTCTGGGATGAGGGCGATGAAGGATAGGGGAACCCCGGCCGAAGTACGACCCGGCGATGCCGTGCCGGAACTGAGTTTCGGACCCATCTCCCGCGCCATGCTGGCGCTTTATGCCGGTGCATCGGGTGATCACGACCCAGTGCACATAGATATCGACTTCGCCAAGGAAGCCGGGCTGCCGGATGTGTTCGCCCATGGCATGCTCACGTTCGGCGTGCTGTCGCGGATGGTCACCCAATACTACGGAATGGAACGGCTGCGCGCCCTCGGAGCCCGCTTCGTTTCAATCACGCATGTCCATGATCTGATCACCTGCCGTGGCACGGTCATCGAACGTTGGGAGCAAGGGGGGGAGCGGTTGGCGAGGATCGAAGTGTCCGTGACGGCCCAGGACGGCCGCCAGACAATCATCGGGGAGGCGCTCGTTGCGACTGGTTGAGCGTCGTCGGCCACTCAATGGGTCATCATCAGCCTTGGGCGGGAAGTCCCGATCAGCCCCGGGACGCAATAGGAAGGAAATTCATATGCCCGCAATCCCGCTTCCGGTCCTTGCGAGTTTCTTGGCGTCAATGTTCAGTCAGTTCGCGGGCTTGGCACTCCTGCCTGCCACGCGGGGCTTCACCGCACCGTTGCCGACAATCGGCTGCATCTTGGCTTTCATGTGCGGCATCGCGATATCTGCCCGGATGATCTACAACGGCATGGAGATGAGCATTCTAGTGCCGCTCATGACTGTAGCACTCCAATTGTTCACCGTTGCCGTCGGGATCAGCGTGTACGGTGAATCGGGGTCCTTTGCGAAAGTGGCCTTGCTGGTCGGCTCGGCGCTCATGATCGGCGCGGCGACGCGTGTTTAGTGGTTTGGGCTGTGAGCATGCCGTTCATGCGCGCCGCGACACCCGGCTCGCCAACCAGGTTCCGCCCTGGCCACGGGCGTGATCCTTCGATGCGGACCCTGGTCCCAGGGCATGCGGGGCGCCGCACGCACAACTCTGAAATAATTGGCGGCGCCAATCGCCCCACCGCCGGATCATGGAGCGACCGCCTGCCTGCCGTCATAGCGTGGCGATCAGATGACCGCCGTCGACCTCGATCACCGTGCCCGTCATATAGCTGGAGGCCGAGGAAGCGAGCAGGAGAAGCGGTCCGTCCAGGTCAGTCAGTCGCCCAAGCCGACGTTGGGGAATACGTTTTATCATTGCCTTCCCTACGTCGCTCTCCGAAAAATCGCGATTGAGATCGGTCACAAAGTAGCCCGGAGCGAGTGCGTTCACGCGAATCCCATACCGGGCGAGCTCAAGCGCCGCGATCTTCGTGAGCTGGATTACGGCTGCCTTCGAAACCGCGTAGGATGCTACGCCGCCCGCCTGACGCACTCCGAGTATCGAGGCGATGTTGATGATTGATCCGCCCTGGCCGCGGTCGCGCATGACCCGACCGGCCAGCTGGCTCAGGAGGAACATCCCCTTGGCATTCGTGCCGATTACGACATCCCAGTCATCCTCCGACTGGTCGAGGAAGGGTGCCTCGCGGGTCACGCCCGCATTGTTAATGAGGATGTCGATCCCTCTCAGCACGGGTTCGACGGCGGAGATGCTTGCCCGGTCGGACAAGTCGAGCGGCACGACCTCGCTTCGCCCGCCCCCGGCAGCGATCTCGTTCCCGACCTCCATGAGCCTATCGGTACGCCTGGCAGCCAGAACGGTCTCCGCGCCATGGCGCGCGAGCGTGAGGGCGAAGTGCCGACCAAGACCGCTCGACGCGCCCGTGATCAGCGCCTTTAGTCCTCGCAGGTCAGACAAACCACCTTCCTTCCGAGAGTCAGTGCATGCTCCTCCGTTGATTTCCATGAATCTATAGTGGATCGGCTATGGCTGTCATAAAGATTATCGCGGTATCTCGAGGTCCAACCTTGTCCTAAGCACGTTCGACATCAATACGGTTTGTGTGTCGTTTTGGCACGCGCCTTGGCCTTGATAGTGAATTCGTTCGAAGCGCGTATGGGAGTTTTCGGAGTCGCCATCGTTCTCCGGCGAGTATCGAACGCTTCGGATCTCCCGTCGTCGCTAATCATAAAACGGGAGCGGAGCTATGGATTCGATATTGGTGGACGTAGGCTCCTTCATGCGCTGGTCGATCGGCACGGTCACGGTCACACGCGTGCTCGAACTGCCGCCAGTGGCTGCGGATCCGGCGATCTTCCTTCAAACGAACAAGCAGGAAATCCTAGCGCGCCGCGACTGGTTGTGCCCGGACTTCGCGGACGAGGATGGAAACATCAAGATCCACTTCCAGGCCTTCATCATCGAGGCCGGGAACAAGCGGATCATGGTGGATCCGTGTATCGGCAATGACAAGCCGCGCAGCCTTCCGGTGATGAACATGCTTAATAGCCCGTTCCTGGAACAGCTCTCAAAAGCGGGTTATCCACGAGAAAGCATCGACTATGTCCTGTGCACCCACTTGCATATCGATCACTGCGGATGGAACACCATGCTCGTTGATGGGAAGTGGGTCCCCACCTTCCCCAATGCTAGATACTTCTTCGCGAGGGCGGAATTCGAACACCTGCAGGCCGATGGACAAGGCGATGCGCCTGCTGTTCTCAACGACTCGGTCAGGCCGATCGTGGACGCCGGTCTCGCGGAATTGGTGGAGCCGGGCCACGTCATCGTCGAGGGGATCCGGCTAGAGCCGACGCCCGGACACACGCCCGGGCATTGCTCGGTGAGCATTTCGTCGGAGGGACAGGAAGCGATCATCACCGGCGACGTCCTGCACCACCCTGTTCAGGTCGCGATGCCTCACATCAACAGTAATTTCTGCTCGGATGGCGCATTGGCGACCGTCTCGCGCCACAGCGTGCTGGATCGCGCTTCCCGCCTCGGGGCATTGATGCTCGGATCGCATTTCGCTGGGCCAACGGGTATTTATCTTGAACCCGACGGCGACGTTTGGAAGGTCTGTAGTCCCGTGAAGCAATAAGGACGGAAGGAGTGGCCGGACACCCGATCTACAGCACCAACAAACTCAAGCTGGGGATATTCTGTACGAACGGACGTGGTACTGCCCACACGCTCGTGCCGGAAGCCAACAAGCAGGATTGGCCGTTGTCCCTACGAACCGCCCAGGCGGTCGATCGTGCCGGCTATGAAGCGGTTGTGCCCTTCGCGCGGTGGAAGGGTTATATCAACGACAAGCCCAATCATGTTTCGGGATATGCGCTCGACTCATTCACCTGGGCTGCAGCGCTCGCCCAAGCCACGAAGCATATCGGCATCTTCGTTACCTCCCACGCGCCCACCATGCATCCGATCCTGGCTGCCAAGCAAACGGCCACTATCGACATCATCTCCAACGGCAGACTCGTCCTGAACGTCGTCGGCGGATGGAACCGTCCTGAGTTGGAGATGTTCGGTGCAGCCATGCGGGAGCACGACCAACGCTATGACCATCTCGGCGAATGGCTGACTGTCATCAAGAGACTCTGGAGCTCATCCGAAGAGTTCGACCATCATGGTGAATTCTTCGACGTCGTGCGTGGCATATCCATCCCCAAGCCGGTCCAGCGACCCGGGCCTCCCGTCATGAACGCGGGACTTTCCGAGCGCGGCAGGATGTTTGCCTGCGAGCACGCAGACTTATGCTTCATCGCCGTGCGTTCTGAAACCTTGGAAGGCGTCCGGGAGGAGGTCGACAAATACAAGCGCACCGCGCGCGAGCGGTTCGGCCGCGATGTGAAGGTGTGGACCCACACGGTCGTCGTGCAACGTGAGAGCCAAAAGGAAGCGGAAGATTACCTCGAATGCTACGCCGTCACGAACCAGGATCGCGAAAGCGTCGATGCCCTGATAAGGGCGTCGGCGAAGGAGGTCCACGATATGCCTCGCGACGCGACGTTCGAGGCCATTCGCCACCGGCTTGCATCCGGTGCGGGCGGCTTCCCATTGATTGGAACGGCCGAGCGCATTGCGGAGAGGCTGCGCATGTTGTCCGACGCGGGGCTGGACGGCGTGCTCCTGACCTGGATCGACTATGACGATGGCATCAGGCGGTTCAACCGGGATGTTCTACCGTTGCTCGAGCAAATGGAACTTCGGCAACCCTTCGTGGACACCTGAAGGATGGAGCATCGTCGCAGCGAGCCTGGGCTTATCGGCGATTGCAGGGGCGATTAGTGCCCAGCCGGTCACGCAGGAGCACGACTGCGTAACCATCTATTATCAATCCACTTCAAGAAACGGATGAGGAAAGCACATGTCGGAGTTCGCAGGTAAAGCGGCATTCGTGACCGGCGCCGCGAGCGGTATCGGAAGAGCGATCAGCATCGAATTGTCGGCGAAGGGCGCCTTCGTATGGGTCGCAGATTACGACAAGGTAGGCGGAGACGTGACCGTGGAGATGATCGTGCAGGCAGGTGGCCGGGCAGAGGCGGTGAGGCTCGATGTCCGGCACGAAGCCGAGTGGCAAACGGCGTTGGACCTCTCCGACACGCGCGGGGACGCCCTTACCGTCTTGGTGAACTGCGCAGGCAAGTCCATGATCGCCGACACTTTCTCGATGCCGTTGGACGACCTGAGGATGATCATGGCGATCAACGTGGAGGGAACGTTCCTCGGCATGAAACATGCCATTCCGCGAATAGCGAAATCAGGCGGTGGTTCCGTGATCAACATATCGTCCCTGGCGGGCCTGAAGGGCCTTCCTCGCATGGCCGCCTACTGCGGCTCAAAGGGAGCGATCCGTATGATGACGAAAGCCGTTGCGTTGGAATGCGCGGGGCTCCGCAACAATGTCCGTGTCAATTCAGTCCATCCCGGTGTCGTCGATACGCCTGCTTGGCACAAGCACGGTCCCGATGAAGTTCTCGGATCTCGCCACGGCTCGGAGGGAGCGTTGGTCCTCGATCCCCACGAGGTTGCGAAGAAGGTGGTGCCGATCGGTGTTGCATGTACTGCAGCCGAGGTTGCCGAGACGGTTTACTTCCTCGCTTCGGATGCTTCTCGGCACATAACCGGTGCGGAAATCGCCATCGATGGCGGAATGACGGCTGGCTGAGATAGCGCCTCGCGGCGCTTCGCGGAAGGTATCATGTGTATGTCAAATGCGAACTCCGAGTACGGTGATTTGTCGGGGCAGGCGGGGAAGTCGACGCGGGACGTCACTTCCAACCGAGGTCGACGGACGCTGCCCATAGGAATGAGGCCGCATCCGGGCGCCTCTCTGTTGGCGCAGGCGCCGACGGGGCAGCCCTCCCGCGGAACGATGCCCGTCACATGAGCCTGCCACCAGCAATCGTCGCCAGGATGAGACTGCCGGTGATAGCCGCGCCGCTCTTCATCATATCCAATCCCGATCTCGTGCTTGCCCAATGCAAGGCCGGCATCGTCGGCTCCTTCCCGTCGCTGAACGCTCGCCCTGGCCCCGTGCTCGAGGAGTGGCTACAGCGCATCACGTCAGAACTTGCTGCCTATGACGAAGCGCATCCGGACGCGCCATCGGCGCCGTTCGCCGTCAACCAGATCGTGCACCGATCCAACGCGCGGCTGGATCACGACGTGGCGCTCTGCGTCAAATACAAGGTGCCGATCGTGATCACCTCGCTCGGCGCGCGGCCGGACGTGTTCGACGCCGTGCGTTCCTACGGCGGGCTCGTCCTGCACGACATCATCAACAAGACCTTCGCCCACAAGGCGATCGAGAAGGGCGCCGACGGACTGATCGCGGTAGCGGCGGGCGCCGGCGGCCATGCCGGGACGCTCTCGCCCTTCGCGATGATTGCCGAGCTGAGGCAATGGTTCGGTGGTCCGATTGCGCTATCGGGCGCCATCGCCACCGGCGGGGGCATCCTCGCCGCACAGGCGGCGGGGGCGGACGTGGCTTATATCGGCTCGCCCTTCATCGCGACCGAGGAAGCCAATGCCGTCCCCGGATACAAGCAGGCGGTCGTGGAATCGGGCGCGGAGGACGTCGTCTACAGCAATCTCTTCACCGGCGTGCACGGCAACTACTTGAGGACCTCCATCGAGGCCGCGGGACTTGATCCCAACGACTTGCCGCAGTCGGACCCTTCGGCGATGGATTTCGGCAGCGGCGCCGCCAAGGCTTGGCGCGACATTTGGGGCGCCGGCCAAGGTGTCGGTAGCGTCTCCGCCATCGTGCCTGCCGCAGAGCGCGTCATGCAGTGGACACGCGAATACGAGGCAGCCCGGAAAAGGCTGACCCTCTGAGCATCGTAACGTCGAAGCTTGGCGGATCGATCAATCGCAGTCGAAGTGATGCTGCTCTCGATACCCGGTGTTTGGTGGCAGGTCATTGGGCGACGAGGAGCAAGATGGATAAGAAAGTCCAAGTGGTGGGTCTCACCCCGGGATTTGCGGCAAGTCTATCGGCTTTGATCAATTCGCAAATACCGGCTCATTCAAACATTTGCCCTCGCGACCTTCCGATACCTTGCAATGTCGAGCTTAATGAAGTCAGCGATGGCAGAAATCCGCATGCGTCGGCGCCTACCTGGTAATCGCGTGGGACTGGATGGATGACGAGCTCCTCGAGTGTCCGCGCACACACCTCGACAGCGTCATCGACGATGCCATCCATTTCAAGCGTGTCTCGGATTGTGGGCGCATCCATTGATCGGTCTTGATGGAATGACGCAAGGCAAGCCGTACTGGGGCCCTTGGGGCGTCACGGCGATCTTGTCGATCAGTTTCTTCATGTCCTACGTCGACCGTTTGATCGTCGGTCTGCTCGTCGATCCGATCAAGGCCGCATTTCATGCGTCCGACATCCAGATAGGGCTTCTCTTCGGCGTCACATTCGGCGTCGTATACGCCTTCGTCGGTCTGCCCCTGGGCGTCGCCGTCGACAGGGGAAACCGCAAATGGCTCGTGATTTGCGGACTCACGCTATGGAGCTTCCTGACCATCGCGGCGGGTTTCGCGGCTGCCTTGCCGTTGTTGTTTCTGTGCAGGGTCGGCGTCGCGGTCGGGGAGGCGACTTTGTCGCCCGCCGCCACGTCGATGATCTCCGACCTGTTCCCGCCGAAGCGCCGGACGTTTCCGATTACGGTCTTCTTCGCTTCGGGCATGATCGGTGCTGGTGGTTCGTTCATAATAGGCGCAGCGGTCGTCGCCATGATGACCGCATTGGTCGGATCCGGCCTGACCCCCGGGTGGGCACAGCCCTGGCGACTGACGTTCGTCGCGGTGGGTTTGCCGGGCCTGGTGCTGGCGATCCTCGTATCGTTCCTCGTGCGCGAACCTCCGCGGATGGAAGTCGGGGTCGCCGGCGGACGCATCGAGCGCGGAGAACTCCTCTCCCTGGTGGCCGGCCGATGGTGGGGGCTCGGCATTTTCTTCCTGGCCGTGGCGTTCGCGGAACTCGCTCCTTCGGCAATCGCTGCTTGGGTGCCCGCGATCCTGCACCGGGACTACGGCTTTGGCATCGCCGGAGCAGGGCTGAGCCTCGGGATTACCCAGCTTATGACGGCGCCCACGGGGCAGATACTAATCGGGGCCTTGGCGAACCTGGGCTTTCGGCGATCGCAACGGGGCCTCGCTTTCGCGATAGTCGGCGCGGTCTCCACAGCGATTTCAACAATCATGTTTGCCTTGCTCCCGTTGGCCAGCGATGCGACCACCATGCTCATCCTTCTCGGGGTCGCCATTTTCTTTTCGATCGGCATGACATCCATTGCGCCGATAGCCATCGGGCTGCTCTTGCCAAACCGAATGCGCGGATCCTCGATCGCCGCATACTATCTCGTGCTCGCGCTCCTCGGAGTGGGGATCGGTCCAGTGATCGTACCGTGGCTGGCAGCCTACATGCCTGCCAAATCCGGCGGCTATACGCGGGCCATGGCGCTGGCTGGAGTGATTAGCGGTCTTGTTGCCCTGGCCCTGTTCGCCGTAGCCATGTTTGGCCTTCGCCGCCGCGCGGATCCGCTCCCGTCCAGCGATGCCTTCATCAAGGTGGCTGATGTTCCCCCCGCCCGCGAGTTCGCGCCCAGGGGAATCGATTGACGGTGCCGGCAGCGAACTCGGATCTGAGTAGAGATCATCTTCGACTTGCCGGGTGCGTCAACGCCAAGAAGACCAGCACAGTCGACGAGAAGCTTCGTTGCACGATTGCAGACGCCTTCGCAAGGAACCCAGCGACGGCACCGTCCCCCGATTACTCGCGCGGAGAAGCTTCCGCAACGATCCTGGCGACGGCGAGCTCGCGATGGGAATTTCTTCGCGCGGTCGCATGCGCGGGCCAATAATCCGCGTTTCGCGTGTGGAAGGAAGGCAGAGCGCACCGACACCCTTGGGTGCGAGTCGGCTCCTCAGCTCTTACGCGCTGACGACGGAAGTCCGGTCCGCATTAGCGGCGTTGACGTTCCCGGCTCGAGCGGCGTTCGGGTCGCCAACACGACGCGGTTCATCGTCATATAGTAGCCGATCGCAAGTATCGCCTCTATGATCTCCTGCGCCGTCAAATGGCGGGAGATGCGCTCGAACACGCCATCCTCGACTTCGCCGCCGCGGATCACCTGTGCGCCAAAGGCTAGCAGGGCTTTATCCATGTCATCGAAGACCCCAGAAGATAGCTCCAGTCGATCCAATGCATCCAACATGTCTGGGGTCGCGCCGAGTTTCTGGGCGAGCGTGCCGTGTTGCGACCACACGTACTGACAACCGTCGAGGCGGGCGGCGAGCAGGATCAGCAACTCGCGCGCCAAGGGGCGGAGCGACTGTTCTGCCATCACGGCACGCCCGACACCCAGTTGTGGAAGCACGCATGTCTCGGCGTGCGCCATCATCGCGATGATGTTCAGCCTGAAGGGGGCAGCGCGAAGGCTGTCGCCGACCGGTCCTTCCATCGCGTCGATGTCGACCAGCGGCAGTCGGCTGTCGGTTATCACGGCGGCGACCATATCTTGTCCTTTCGGGATGAAGATGGATCCTTAGGACCTGCCGGTAGTGCGATAGTCGCCGAACTTGCCGTCGCGTTTATCGAGCGCGCTGGTTATGCCTTTGCGCAACTCGCCGACATAGGCGATGACCTCCGGTGTGAACCACGCCTGCGCCTGCACTTCGGTGCCTGCGCGGACACCGTTGCGTATTCCCATCGCCTCCATCTGGCGATGGACGGCACGCTTGTTCATCTGCTGGAGCGGTGCGGGCACCTTCGCCACGCGCCCCGCAATATCCAGGACCGCTCCCTCCAAGGCGTCGAGTGGGAAAGAGCGGTTCGCGAAGCCCCACTCTGCCGCCTGCTTGCCGGAGATCGAGTCCCCCGTGAGCATCATCTCCATCGCCTGGCGCATTCCCATCAGCCATGGAAAGACTTGGTTGTCGGGGGGGCTCATCAGCCGTATCGGCGGGTAGCCGATTTCGGCGTCGTCGGCGACGTAGACGAGATCGCACGCCGCGGCGAGCTCGCTCCCGCCGGCCAGGCAATAGCCGTGCACCTGGGCGATCAGCGGTTTCGAGAGATCCCACATCCGGAAGCAACCCTCGACGACATGACGCGCCCAATAGCCGATGCCCCGCGCGGTATAGAAGGGCGTGGGTCTTTCGCCATAGCCCGTCACGGAACCCTGCGAGAGGTCGTACCCCGAGGAGAAGCACTTTCCAGCGCCGCGCAGGATGATCACGCGAATCTCGTCGTCGCTGTCCGCCTGCTCGAGGACGGTGAACAATTCCCGCCGCAGCTCGCCGCTCAAGGCGTTGCGCTTTTCCGGTCGGTTTAGCGTTATCCTCAGCATGGCGTCGCCGGGCCGGTCGAGTTCCAGGAATTCGCACGGCGCGTAAGTCTTTGTCATGCCTTGGAGCCTCTCTCGCCGCGCTTTTCTTAGGGAGGACCTTAGCCGGGCACGCGCGACGGCGACCAATACCTCCTGATTATCGCAGCCATGCCGGGTCGGGCCCGCCCCAGGGGCCGGCGCCGATCATGCAAGGCAGCGGCGGATGAAGGCGATCGCCCTCCCGTGCGCATCCGCGGCGGCGCGGATTGGCATCACGACGAAGTTGTGCGGAGCGCCTGGATAGACGTGCAACTCACTGGGATTTCCCGCCGCCAACCAGCGCATGTGCATGAACAGCGTATCCTCGAGCAACGGGTCTTCGGTGCCGACGATGAACAGCGCCGGGCAAAGGCCGGACAGGTCCGCGTAAAGCGGTGAGACTCCCGGTGAGCGGCGGTCGTGATCGGGACCGAGGAATGCGCTTACGAAACCGCACAAGTCCTCGGTGCGCGGCGAGCTGCGTTCTTGTCCGAAACTCCGGGCGCCGGGCGTCAAGGCCAGATCGAAGAAGCCGAAGATGAAATGCGCCCCGACGAAGCGCATCTGAGGCTTATTCCGTGCCTGCACGAGCGTGAGCGCAGCCAAGTGCGCACCGGAAGAGTCGCCGCCGACGACGATCCGGTCGACGCCCCACAGGCGCGGCGCATTCTCGGCAACCCAGGTCGCCGCGGCCAGACAGTCCTCCAACGCCGCAGGATGACGGTGCTCGGGTGCGAGCCGATAATCGACGCTAATGCATACCAAGTCGGCATCGTCGGCGAGTGCTTCCAGCTTGCTGTCTTGGAGGTCGGCGGCGCCCATGAACCAGCCGCCGCCGTGAAGGTGAAGATACACCCCCTTGGGCGCCGCCGACGCGAGCACCCTCAGGGCGATATCACCGGCGGGGCCGGGGATATGGATCGTTTCCGCGCGTGGCGACCGCACGATGGGCGGGAAGTCACCGAGACCGGCGGCACGGGCTTCACGTATGGGTTTCGCAAGCGCGGGCGTCCACACACGGGGAAGCTTCGCGAGCCGCGCCTTGACTCCCTCCGACGCCGTTCGCGTGTCCTCGGGAACATTGCTCCCGTCGAACAGGGCCGACTCAAGCACGGTCATGGCGAAACTCCTGGGTCTGGCCGGTCTGCGGCCCATTGGTCGGGATCGGAGAGGGCGCGCCGCGGCCGGGCTCAAGCACCGGCCGGCACTACCTTCGCACCCGGTTGGGTCGTATCCGGCTGGCTTGCAGTCGCCTGCGGGGCGATCCGCTCCGCCCGCAACTGGCCACGCCGCACCTTCCCGGCTTCGTCACGCAGCGACTGCTCAGTAAATTCGTAGCTGGCAGGTCGCTTGTATCTCGCCAGCTTCGTTTCCAAGAATGCCGCCAATGCTTCCGCCGTAGCGGCCGGCGCACCGTCTCGGGAGCGCTTGACGATGGCGTGGACCACCGAGCCCAGGTCTCCGTCAGGCAACCCGATCGCCACGGCGACTTCCACTCCGGGGTGCTCCGACAAGGCATTTTCGACTTCGGCCGGGTAGACGTTCATCCCGCCGCGGATGATCAGGTCGGCGCGGCGGTCGGCGATGTAGAGGTAACCTTCCTCGTCCAGCCAACCGAAATCGCCGATCGTCTCGTAGCCATCACTGGATCGCTGTGGCTCGGCGCCAAGATAGCGATAAGTCGAGCCCGCCCCGGTGAACGGCAGGAGGTGGATTTCACCGACCTCGCCCGTCGGAAGCGACTGGCCCGCTTCACCCAGTATGCGGATGCTGCAGTTGATCGGACGCCCGACGGACCCACGATGCGCAAGCCATTCGTTACCGTCGATAACGGTGTTGCCCTGCCTCTCGGTCCCGCCGTAAATCTCCCAGACCTTGCCTGCGCCGATCCAATCTATCCACGCCTCCTTGAGCCACGCCGGCATCGGCGCCGCGGTATGCCAGACCGCCTGAAGAGACGACAGGTTTGAACGCGATCGAACCTCCGCGGGCAGGCTCCATATTCGGCTCATCATGGTAGGCACCAGATTGACCCAGGCGACGCCGTATTCCTCGATCAGCCGCAACGTCTCCGCAGCGTCGAAACGGGACATGCTGACGACGCTGTTCCCGTGATGGAGCGCGATCGACATGAACGTGAACGGCGCGTTGTGGCAGAGCGGACCTGCGTTCAGAACGACGCCATCCTGCGGCATGTTGAGCCGGGACTCATCCGGGTCGACGCTGCTCGGGGCCAGATCGACGATCACCTTCGGACGGCCCGAGGAACCGCCAGACGTCATCGCCTTCCAATGATTCCCCACGATCGAGTTCAGGATCTCGTCGCTTCCCTCACGCAGCCCGTAATCCGCAGGCAGCGCCCCCGTCGCCCGCCGGATCTCCGGATCGGATGCGAATACCGCGCTCGGACGGGCGACCTCGAGGATCCCCCTGAGCTCGTCCGCCGGTAGGCGCGGCGATATCACCGCGGGAGTGGCGCCGAGCTTCCAAATGGCGAAGGCGAGTTCGAAAACTGCGTTCTCGTTCGGTAGGACCAACGCAACGATGTCGTCCTTCTTCACGCCGAGGCGCCTCAGCCCGGAGGCGCGCCGGTCTGCTCGCCGCGCCATGTCGCGCCAGGACAACCTTCGATCCTCGTGGACCACGCAAAGTCGGTCGTCCCCGAAACGATCGGCATGCAGCCTGGGAACGTCACCCATTGGGATCAACGGCATGTGCAGCTCCGGCAAGCCAGCACGGGAAACCCTTCCAGCCCGCATACGACAGGGAGAGGCGTTATACAGGGTGGCGGGTCCCACACCACCGCAAGCCGCGGCATCCCAGTCATAACCTCAAGAGCATGGTTGGATGCGGCTGCGCGCGAATTGCCCGACCATCGGACCGCCGGCATGACCTCAGCGTTATGGCTCACCTTTGACAGGCGATCGCAACTTGGTTAAACAATCGGCAGGGGCAAGCATGAACATACTGAGTTTGAAGTATTTTCTGAAGATTGCCGAACACGGTAACATCACGCGTGCCGCTTCCGAGCTGCACATCACCCAGCCAGCGCTCACGCGTCACGTCACCCATCTCGAAGATGCGTTGCGCGTGAAGCTCCTGATGCGTCATGGTCGCGGCGTGCGTCTGACCGAACCGGGTCACCTGCTCAATGCTCGCGCCCAAGCGATCCTCGCCGATATCGACGACCTGTCGAACAAGCTTCTGGCCCGTCAGATCGAGCCTCAAGGGGAGCTTTCGGTCGGCATGCCTTTCTCCTGGTCGGAGGGCATTACCGCTCCCGTCACTAAGCAGTTCAGGGTTCGCTATCCGGACGTCTGCCTCACCATCATCGCCGAGTCCAGCGAGGCGTTGAAGAGCATGCTCAAGGCACGGTACATCGACCTCTCCGTGCTTACGATGGTCGAGGACGATCCCGAAATCGAATCCAGGCCGATTGCAAACGATCGCCTTTATTTGCTTGGTGCTAAGGGTTCAGGACTTGCGGAACTCGATGAGATATCGCTTGCTGATTTCGCCAAGCGGCCGATAATTCGTCAGCACAACGCGACCGTAGTCGCCAAGCGACTCAATCAGCGGCTTTCGCGCATCGGACTGTCACAGAACGAGGCCTTAAAAACGAGCGCATCCATGATGCTGGGATTGGCGGAACTTGGAGTCGGATTTGTGGCGATGCCGGGATGCGCCATGGACTCGCGGCGCTACGACCTGGAGGCGGTGCCAATTGCCGACATGTCAGTCACCTGGACGATGAGCACGCTTCGTACGCGCCCATCCACCGCCGCCACGATCGCGTTCGAGGCCCTCGTGTATCAGGCGATTCGGACACGTGTGGCGGCAAAGGAATGGCCGGGCGTCAAGCTCATCGCAGGCGCTTTTTAGCTCGACCTTAATCCATCACGCCGATTGATCCTGGGATCGGAACCGGCAATGGCGTCCCGGGTGGGCAACGATCTTCGGTATGGCGTCGAAGATCTCTCTTTCCCCTCACGATCGCACACTGTGTCGGCGATCCGCGGGCGCGTCTTTGGAGCGCCTTCGTCCAGCACGCGCTTAGTCTCGAAACCGGCGGCAACACGGGCTGACTGGAGGCATCGCTTCGCTGTTCGCAGCCGCACAGCGGCAACTCGCCTTCGAGGATCGGAGGTGGAATGGCCCAATTGCCACTCACCCCGGACGCCCTCATTAGATAGCCATCGACTGCTGCTGTTCGGCCTCCTGGGGCAGCAGATCGTCGTGCAGCCGCTCGTCATCCTGCTGCTGGCGGTGCCGATCCTGATCCAGGTCTACTTCAACGCGGGGCTTGCCTACTGGCTGAACCGGGGTCTGGGCGTCGAGCGGGGCGTGGTCGCCCCGTCCGCGCTCATCGGCGCCTCGAACTTCTTCGAACTGGCGGCGGCGACCGCCATCGCGCTGTATGGCTTTCAGTCGGGCGGTGCGTTGGCCACCGTCGTGGGCGTCCTGGTCGAGGTGCCGGTCATGCTGACCGTGGTGCACCTGACGCGCCGGTGCCGCCGCTGGTACGAGACGGGCGCCGCCCTGCACGCGGGCCGAGGTTCCTGAACCAATGGACGTGAAAGTTAAAGGCGCCCGGGTCCCTGGCACGGACATGCCTGCGCTCGACCTGGGAAGGCTGCGCCTGCCCGATCTGAGCTCGCTGGGAGTCGGCCGAACGCGCCACCCACCCGCTGCGCATCCTGCTGCTCTACGGCTCGTTGCGGGACCGCTCATCAAGCCGCCTGCTCATCGAAGAAGCCGACCGGCTGCTCCTCCTTATGGGATGCGAAACACGCATCTTCGATCCGCGCGAGCTGCCCGTCGCCGGTAGCGTGGCGCCAGAGCATCCCAAAGTGCAGGAGCTACGTGCCCTGTCGCAATGGTCGGAGGGTCAGGTCTGGTGCAGCCCGGAGATGCACGGGCAACTGCGCCAGTGCGGGCCCAGTTGCGTTTCACGTCCAAGGACGACGGCCTGGGGCGCCGTGGCGAGCCCCCTCCGGTCTCATAAATAATCCTTATGGCAGACAGCTCGGTCTGTGGATGACCAAAGCCAGGATGGAGACGGAGGCCGGGCGTGCCGGTCTCGTGATCGCTTTGGTCCCTGCTCGTACGCGACACGCGATGATTGCACGACCATGTCGCAGGCAAGGCCCACGTCTGGCTGCTGCGTGGGGCGGCTCGCGTTCGGGGATCGGACGGTCCCGGCGCCGTTCCCGTCGGCGCCCGTCGTCTGGTTCGCCGGGGCGGAACATCGGGCAGCGTTGGTCGCCGCCTCCCCGGACGCCTGGCACGCCTCGGGACGCGGGGCGCCGGAGGCCTCTATCGAGAAGCTGGCGGCCGATTGACCTTAACGTCGGCGGGGTTGCTGGTCGCGCAACCTCCGCGTTGCTCGCCGAACGGCGCATCCCAGGATAACTTTCCGGTTCGCCCGGCGTGCCGTAGCATACAGGCCCCGGGGGAAGACTCGTGGCCGCCGCTGCCGCGGGAAAAAGGGAACCTTTCTTTGATCGAGCCGCTTCGAAAGACGACGTCGGGCGGCCGTTACGTACGCACCGCGCAGACGGAGGCATTGCTTTTCGAGCTTGCCAGCCTCGAACGAGCCGAGCTCGTCCGGCGGGCAGGAATTCCAGACAGCAATCACCCCGAATACGTGACGGACGAATGTCTGCTACACTTCATTCGCGCCTGCCGCTCCGGCAACTCGGAGCGGAATTTCGAGGTCCTCTACAAGATTCTGGCCGGGCGGGTTCTGCGTCGTTTGCCGCGGGCGGAGCACCGTGCGGGGGCGACGGTCGGCATGACTCCCGAGGCCATTCGGGATGACGTCTTCGGCCGGTTTACCGAGCTGCTGGCGTCGGACCGGGTGACCTACTGCGAAGCCTTGGATTTCTTTGAGGTTCGGTTCGAGCAAGCCCTCACCCGGCTTAGGTTGACCGCCCGAAAGAAGGCGTGGCGCCACGAGAACAGGACCGCTCCCCTCGACAGGGATGACGAGACGGGCGAGCCCTCGGCGGAGGTCGAGAAGGCGGCCGTCGAGTTCCATCATGCATGCGAGTCCCAAATCGACGACCCGGAGTTCCGGTTGCGGTTTGACGCGGCGATTGAAGCCCTACCACCCCCACAAGGCAGGATCGTCACCATGATTCGAACCGGCATCCCCATCGACTCCCAGGAGGCGGGGCAGCTCACCATCGCAAAGGCTCTGGGCAAGTCTGAGAAGACCATCAGGAACCAGCGCGACAAGGCGTACGCGGTTCTTCGCGAGAAGCTCCTAGAGGGAGACGGCAAATGACCGAGGGTCCGGAAAGGCCACTCCTCGAAGATGTCCTCGACGAGTTCGCCATGGAGGCCGAGCCGGGTCGGGAGACGCTCGAGCGCTACCTTCTGGCCTACCCCGAATACGCGGAGGATCTAGTCGACCTGGCAGGCGAGCTTTCACGCCAACACTTGCCCTTCGCGGGCGATCTGACGGAGGCAGAGCGGAGCCTCATCGATGCCGCTTGGCGCAAACACGAGGCAGCGGCTCCGCGTTACGTCCCGAATCCGCTCGCCGCGTTGACGGTCCCGCAACTGCGGTCGGCGGCGGCCACGCTCGGCGTGCCTCGGCAAGTACTGACTGCCTTCCGAGAACGTCTGGTTCTTTCCGCCAGCGTGCCGGAGCGATTCCTGGCGCGTCTCGCCGAGACGGTAGATCAGCGTGTCGAGGCTATCCGCGACTGGCTCGAATTCGGCGGGATGCCGGAGCCCGCACGAAGCTACAAAGCGGACGGGAAGCCAAGCGAGGCGCCCCAGGTCACGTTGGAACGCATCCTCGCCGACGCCGAGGTGCCTCCGGAAAAACGCGCCGAGTTACTGTCGGACCGCGAATGACATGGATACGATCGAGGTTGCCCGACAGCAGGCCGCGGAGCTTCATGCTGCCGTAGTGCGACTGGGACGCCTGCCCGAGAGCCAATACGAATTCGCCGTCGAAGGGGCAAAAGCCTGCGGCTTGGATGTCGAGAAGGCCGCGCTCGGAGCGGCCAATCTGCGTGGCGGGAAGGCAACGCTCGTCCCAGCCGACATGCTCATCTTGCACCAAAGTGGCGGGTCTGCTTTCGATCAGGCATTCCTGGTCGCGCACGAGATCGGCCATTTCCTGCTCGGCGACGCGGTTGCCGAACCAGTGCTCGACAGCGACCCAGCGCGCCCGGCGGAGTCATGCCCGACGGGAGCCGATAGGGTCGTAGATTACGGCCGGCGTCAGCGCCGCGAAGTCCAGATGGACCTTTTCGCCCGCGAGTTCCTGATGCCGCGGGATCTGGTGAGGCGGCTCCACCTGGATGAAGGGTTGACGGCGTCGGATATCGCGACCCGCTTCGCCGCCCCGTTTGACGTCGTCGCCCAGCAGCTGTTCGACGCGCTTCTCCTTCCTCCCGTCACGGCGGAAGCGGCCCCACTTGGGCCTGGAAAGGCGCTGAACGAGGCGCAGCGTGTCGGCGCCGAACACCGGGGTGAAGCCTACCTCCTGTCCGCGGGGCCCGGCACAGGAAAGACGCAAACGCTTGTCGCCCGGCTGGAAGGGCTCTTGGACGATGGAGTGGATCCCCGCCGCATCCTGGTTCTGACGTTTTCGAACAAAGCCGCCGGGGAGATGGCGGATAGGATCACCCGCAAACGCGGCGCTGCGGCTGCCGCCATGTGGATCGGTACCTTCCACGCCTTTGGGCTCGACGTAGTCCGCCGGTTCCACGACCAGCTCGGGCTACCGGCCGACTCCAGGATGATGGACCGCACCGAGGCGGCGGAACTCCTCGAAGACGAGTTCCCGCGGCTGGGCCTGCGTCACTACCGGAACATCTACGATCCGACTTCCATCATCGATAAGTTCCTGGCCGCGTTCTCCCGAGCCAAGGATGAGGTGGTGGACCATGTCGAGTATGCGGAGCTCGCCGCGAACATGGAGCGGGCCGCCGGATCCGACGAAGAACGGCGGATCGCGCAGCGAGCCGGAGAGGTCGCCAGGGCCTATGCGGCCTATGAGGCCCTGAAGCGGCGCGAGAGGTGCATCGATTTCGGCGACCTGGTCTCCCTACCGGTCCGCCTGCTGGAGACGAACCAAGCGGTCCGGCGGCACTTCGAGGGGCTCTACGAGCATGTGCTGGTCGACGAATACCAGGACGTTAACCGTGCGAGCGTGCGGCTTCTCAAGGCGCTGTGCGGCGACGGAAGAAACCTGTGGGCAGTTGGCGACGCCAGGCAATCCATCTACCGGTTCCGCGGCGCCTCCTCTTTCAACATGGGCCTGTTCACCGAGGAGGATTTCCTGGACGGAGCCAGAGGCTACCTCACCACGAACTATCGATCTGTGTCGGAGGTGGTCGATGCCTTTTCCACCTTCGCAACAACGATGCAGGCGCCGGGCACCGGCGCCGTCCTCGGTGCCGAAAGGGGTGCCAGCGGTCGGTTTCCTGAGCTTCGAACGTTCGAAAGCGCCGACACCCTGACAGCCATCTTGGCTGACGCGATCGACGAGATGAGGCGGGACGGCCATGCTTACCGTGACCAAGCCGTCTTATGTACCGGCAACGCACGTCTTGCGGACATCGGGCGGGGCCTCGAGCGCCTCGGCGTGCCCGTCCTCTTTCTGGGAAGCCTTTTTGAACGGCCCGAGGTGAAGGAGCTCCTCTCCATCCTCTCGATCCTCGTGGACCGACGGGCGATGGGTCTCGTCCGCACGGCTTGCCGAGGTGACTTTGGGATGTCCCTCAGCGACGTTCACTCCGTCGTCAGGCATCTGCGTGCGACGGATTGCGAGCCCGTTACCTGGATGGACGAGGCCGACACCATCGCGGACCTCTCCGACGCAGGAGCCGCCGGACTAGCCGGGTTGCGACGAGCCCTGGACGGCTTCGACCAGACTTCGCCGCCGTGGACCATGATTGCGACCCTCTTGCTGGACAGGACCCGCTGGGCCGCGGAGATCGCGGGGTCCAATCAGGTCGCCGACCGCGCGCGCGGCATCGCGATATGGCAGTTCATGAATTTCCTGCGCGTTCAACCGCGGGGGCCCGGGCTGCCAGTGACGCGGCTCCTCAACAGAGTGCGCCGTCTGATTCGGCTCGGCGACGATCGTGATCTGAGACAACTTCCGGCCGCCGCTCAGGGCATTGACGCCGTGCGGCTCATGACCGTGCATGGCGCGAAGGGGCTCGAGTTCCCGGTCGTTCACTTTCCGGGCATGAACAAGGATACGATGCCGCTGGCGTTCCGCACGCCTGAGTGCCCGCCCCCTACCGGCATGATCAAGGGCGGCGCCGGAGACGGCGAGGCCGTTCTTCGAGCCGGGCATGTCGAAGAGCAGGAGTGCCTGTTCTACGTGGCGCTCTCCCGTGCCCGAGACCGCCTCCTTCTCTACGCAGCGACTAGGACGACGAAAGGTAACCGCCCGCTCTCACCGTTTCTTGACAGCATGGGACCAGGCCTTCGCAGGCATTCCGTGGTGACGACCCGGCAACCCGTCTCGGCCCTGGAGGACGGCGCGATCGCCCTGGAGGTCGAGGGTCCTCTCAGTTTCGACGCGACCAAGCTGACCCTCTATGAGACGTGTCCGCGGCGCTTTTTATACACCCACGTGCTTGAGCTTGGCGGTCGGCGCGTCATGACCGCCTTCATGCAGATGCACGATGCCGCACGTATCGTGGTGCAGGACATCATTTCTGAGGGCGCCGAAGGGTCGCCTCCCGACCTCGAGGCCCGGTTTGGCGCAGCTTTCGCCACGACCGGGCTGGCTCCGCATGGGCACGTAGAGGACTATAGGTCTTTGGCCGTGGCCATGGTCCGGTATTTCCTTGCCACTAGGGCGGGGCATCGCTGCGAGCTCCCACAGGCGATTTCCTTGACCGTCGGAGGCGAGCAGGTCGTGGTGACGCCGGATGACATCTTGGTTCGCCCGGACGGACGGTACATCCTCAGGCGTGTGCGGACGGGACACGGGCGGAAGGCTGATCTGGATGACACGGCCGCAAGGGCGTTCGCCATGGCAGCAGCACAGGCCTACCCCGGCGCCGTCGTTGACATTGTTTATCTCGCCGACGAGGCCTCCGGTTCGGCCGTGCTCGATTTGAGTGACAGGAAGCTCGCGTCCGGGCGGCAGACCCTGGCCGATACCCTAGTCCAGATCCGGCGCGGGGAGTTCCCGACCAACCCGTCAGAGCGGACGTGTCCGGGTTGCCCAGCGTTTTTCGTTTGCGGGTCCACGCCTCCCGGCGTCTTGAAGAAAAAGTTTTAGGACGAGTTACCGGACGGCGGATCAGCCGCCGATTGGTCCTTCAGAGCCGGAAATCCCCGGCATCGAAAAGGACCAAATACCGTGAACCAAATCATTCCCGATTTCGACGACGTGGGGGAGGCCCTTCGCGAAGGACGCCCTCTCCGCCACGCCCTTGCCTACCGCATCTCGGTCGGTGTCGGCGGCCTCGACTTCAAGCACGTGCGCGTACCGGAAGCCTGCCCGTCTGGCGCGCAAATCCTGCACGCGGCGGGCCTGCAGGAGACCGACGACATCAGCCTTCTCGCCATCGTGGCCAGCGGCGAGTTCGAGGAGGTTCTCCTGCATCAGACCTTCGACCTCCACCACCGCGGCGCCGAGCGTTTTGTTGCCTTCCGCACCGACCGCCTCTTCAAGCTCACGTTGAACGGGCGCCTCGTCCAGTGGGGCAATCCGCTGCTCCAAGGCTCCGTTCTCTACCGCCTCGCGGACATTGGGGAAGGCCACGCCGCTTTCCTTGAGACGCCGGAGGGACGCCGCCTGATCGAGCGCGAGGAGACGGTCGACCTTGCGCCGCCCGGCGTTGAGCACTTCGTCACGGCACCGCGCGCCTACGCGATCGTCGTGAACGCGCGTCAGCGCACGGTCAGCCACCGCAAGGTCACCTTCGAGCAGGTGGTCCAGCTCGCCTTTCCAGAGGCCCAGCCGTCCAACGTGGTGTTCTCGATGACCTTCCGCCATGTGGCCTCTGAACCGCACCACGGTCCGCTTGCGGTCGGTGGCTTCGTCGACGTCAAGAACGGGAGTGTGTTCAATGTCACCCGCACTGTTCAGTCTTAATCCCGACCTGAAGGCCCTCCGCGAGGAGGGCTATTTCGTGCACGTCGTGGCGGGCTTCCTGGTCATGCGCGAGGTGCCCTACCTAGACGCCGATCGCCGCGTGCGGACCGGAACGCTGATTTCCCCGATCGAGCTTGCCGGTGATGTCACGCGGAGCCCTCGGGAGCTGGGCAAACATGTCGCCTACTTCGACGGCGATTTGCCGCATGGGGCCGATGGGTGCCCAATTCCCCACTTGGTGAACCAGTCCATGCCGGTGACGCTGGCGCCGGGCTTAGGCTACCGGCACTACATGTCCAACAAGCCAGAGTGCGGCTACTACGACGACTACCACCACAAGATGACGACCTACGCGAACATCATTTCCGGCCCGGCCGCGGTTGTGAGCCCCGGCGTCACCGCCAGGGTCTACAGGTCACCGGAACCAGACGAGGACTCCATCTTCAACTACCTCGACACCGCCGCGGCGAGGGCCGGGATCGGCGCGCTCACCGCGTTGCTGGCCTTCGAGAGGGTAGCGATCATCGGCGTCGGGGGCACCGGCTCCTATGTGCTGGATCTTGTCGCGAAGGCGCCGGTCCGCGAGATCCGGCTGTTCGACGACGACGACTTCCTCACGCACAACGCCTTTCGGGCGCCGGGTGCTCCCACCATCGAGGAACTCCGCGAGGCGTCGAAGAAGGTGGACTACTTCGCCCGCATCTACGGCCGGATGCATCGCAACGTCGTCGTCCACGCCCTGGCCATGAACGGCACCAACGTCCATCTCCTGGACGGAGTGACGTTCGCGTTCATCAGCATGGACGGCGGCGAGCCGAAACGGCAGGTCGTCGCCAAGCTCGAGGCCATGGGCGTTCCGTTCGTGGACGTCGGCATGGGCCTTCAGCTGGACGATGGCTCGTTGGGCGGCATATTGCGGGTGACGGCCAGCTTGCCTGACAGGCGCGAACACGTGCATGCCGGTCGCGTGCCGTTCACCGGCGGCGGCGCCGAGGAACTTTACGCGACCAACATCCAGGTGGCGGACCTCAACGCGCTCAATGCGGCGATGGCGGTCATCAAGTGGAAGAAGATCCGCGGCTTCTACCGGGACCTGGAGCAGGAGCTGCACAGCACGTACACCACCGACGGCAACCAGCTCGAGAACGAGGACCGGCCGTGATGCGCCACAAGAAACTGACGCATCGGTTTGTGACGCACATCCCGGAGCGCTTGGAGCCGGGCGTTCTGTTCGTCTCGATGGAATATGGAATGGTCGCCCATAGCTGCTGCTGCGGGTGCGGGGAGGAGGTGACTACACCGCTGACCCCAACGGACTGGAAGCTGACCTACGACGGCGAGACGATTTCGCTTGGCCCATCCGTGGGCAACTGGAATTTGGCTTGCCGCTCGCATTATGTGATCAAGAAGGGCAGGGTCATAGAGGCGGGCCCATGGTCGGACGACCAGGTGGCAGCAGAGAGGAAGCGTGATCGCAATGCGAAAGCGCGCCACTATGGCACGGCGTCCGTGTCGCTCTTCGATGAGGCAACCGAGCCGTTCGACGCCACGACCGGGGACGGCGCGGCGAAGCCAAGCCGTTGGGAACGGGTGAGGCGCTTCTTCGCAGGGCACCGCTAGGCTGAGCTCGGGTGCCCCGCCTTCGAACGGGGCACCCGACACCGCCGCAGCCTTAGAACAAAAAGCGAACTTTTTGCTGGACGTCTTCATCGACGTCGATGTACTGCTCCGCCCCGCCAGGGTGATCTGCCTTGGGAGCGGAGGCGAAGCAGTTGGCGACCATGACGGAGGCCGAGTTCACGACCTGGGAGGCCCTGCAGCCGATGGAATTCGGGCTGGTGGACGGCCGTCCGGTGCGCCTGCCGCACGAAGAACAGGGACCTGCCAGGCTCGCACGGGTGCGGCAGCTCGCCGTGAAGGTCCTGGCCGACGAGCCTGCGGTCACCGCCTGGATGGGCACGCCGCTGGCCGAACTTGGCGGCCTGGAGCCGGACGCTTTGGCGGCCGACGGCGAGGACGGGTGCCAGATGGTCATGCAAGAGCTGGTTCGCCTGGGCAGGCAACGGGAGGCAGCTGGTGTCTGACATCCTGTCGGGCGTTCGAGTGGGTCCCTTCGTGGTTTTCAAAGACGACGACGGCATGCGGCATGCCGTAAGGCAAGGGGCCATCATGTCGATCAGCGAGCACGAAGGTGATGTCGTCACCATCACTATGACCGGCAGCAGGTCAGCCCTTGTCCGGCAGGCCTTCGAGAGGGTCCTGACGTGGTTCAGGTAGTAAGCGACTACCCCCACGCCCGTCGGTTCTCCCCGCACCTGGCGGCCCGGGACCGATAACCGGGGCCTGAACCCTGGCGGTCGACGCCGCACCCGGGAGAGCCGTCCGCAAAGGCGGATACCCTCACCCGAATCAGGACACCAAGAATGCCAAAGAAGAACGCGCCCACGCGCGTCCTGGGACGGCGCAGCGAGCCTGCGCCTGCGCCTGCGCCCGCACCCGAACCGATTCCGACCCTGGACGAGTTCAGCGCGGATATCGAGGCTGCCGTGTCCGACCCGGAGCCTCAGGAAACCGAGCCCCGGCGAGACAAGCCCGTCATCGTTGGCGACGGCCGCGAGAATTCCGTTGCGCTTGCAGTTCAACAACGCCATGCGGACGTTCTGTTTGAGCATCTTGTCGCCGAAGTCCGAGTAAGTCGGGGGCGAGACGGCCCATGATCCTGTGCACGGTCATCGGGCGCTTGCCCGCCCGCAGGACCCGGAGCGTCGCCTTCGCAACGAAAAGCCGCGTGTCCGACGGGTCACGACCGCTGCTGCCGCTGCGCGGGTGCGGCCCCCGCTTCTTGTGGGGCTTGATGGTCTCCAGCACGTCCCGACTGCCTCCAATGGCTCGATGGGCTACGCATTCCAAGGCCGAGGCCATCCAGCGCGGAAATCGCCGCTTATCGCGCGGCGAGAGGTATCAGGCTCCTCTACACGAGTTTACAGATGAACAATGTCAACTGGAACAGAGTCTCTTCGACGTGAGATCCTCGTGGTGACCGGCGCTTCGACTGGCATCGGAGCCGCCACTGCGCGCGAGCTTGCCAAGCGCGGCTTCCACGTCCTTGCCGGCGTGCGCAGAGGCACGGACGCGGACGCGCTCCGGGCCACGAACCTGGAGCCGGTGATGCTAGACATCACCAACGAGACCGAAATCGCGGCCCTCGCGAAGCGCGTCAACAACGATCCGGAACGTCGCCCGTTGCGCGCCCTAATCAACAATGCTGGCGTAGGGGTGAACGCACCCGTGGAAGTGCTGCCGCTCCCCGAGTGGCGTCGCCTATTCGACATCAACCTCTTCGGCCACGTCGCGATGTCGCAGGCGTTGTTGCCCGCGCTTGTCGAGAGCAGCGGCACCGTCGTCAACATCTCCTCCGTTGGCGGCAAACTGGCGATGGCGACCTACGGCCCTTACGCCGCCTCGAAGTTCGCCCTCGAAGCGGTCAGCGACGCATTGCGTAGAGAGGTCGAGCCGCTTGGAGTGAAGGTCGTCGTGATCGAACCGGGCGCCGTCACCACCGAAATGCTCGGAAGCGTCGCCGCCATGGGCGAGCGAGTGCTGAGCGGAATGACCAGCGGGCAGCGTGGTCGTTATGCCACGCTCATGCACTCGATCATCTCCCAGGCTCAGGCGGCGGTCCCCAAGGGAGTTCCTGCCGAGGAAGCAGCTCGAGTGATCGCGGACGCGGTCATCAGCAAGCGGCCTCGCACCCGCTACACAGTCGGCCGCGATGCGGCGATCATCGTCCGCCTCGCCAGGTTCCTCTCAGACCGGACGCTCGACAGCCTTCTCGCCCGTAGTCTCAAGTCGCATCATCTCAAGGCTTCAACGAAGAGTTGAGCGTCGAGTGTCCAAACCCATACCTCGCCCGTCTCACAACCTTGTAAGATCCCCGGAATTTGCATTCGTCTCGCCGGCCGTTCCCCGTCCTCCAAGAACCTGCGCACGGCACCCGGCGTTTCTCAATCAGCCACGGCGCACGCTAGCTGTCGTTGAGCGCAGCGGCTGGTGCGAACCGACCTCGACGGTGCCGGCCTTCGAACGGAGGCTACTCGGTGACTGCGACTTAGCATCGTGTTCGCCCGAAGAAGGTCGCGCTAGTTTCGTAGTGGCCGGTGAGTGTCTCGGAGGCGGAGGCATTCCGTAAGCGGTCGATGACGGCACAGGGCGGACCGGGTGTCGTTTGTCGGCGCATCCGCTGCTACCGAGCCCCGAGTGGTAGTTGGCGGTTTGCGGGGATTCCTGGCCGCATATGGAAAGGGCGCTTCCCCGCTCAATACTTTAGGCCTGTATCGCAAAGGACGGTCACGACGACTGCCTCTGCCGCAAGTAGCCCGGATGCGAGCAGGGCTGCGCAGGCCCCTACGTTGGCCGCCGCCGAGTATCCAACGTGTAGCCCCTCTCGAAGCGCAAGTAGCCGTCGCCACCGCTCGACGTCGCCGTCCGTGACGGCGAGCGAGACATCCATCAGGCTGGCGTTCCAGTGCGGCGGCACGTTGCCGTAGCCGGTACCTTGGATGAGGTGGCGAGGCTTGGTCACGGGAAAGCCGGCGAGCGGCTGGCAGCCCTCCGGTTCCACCGCGGCGCACAGGACGGAAGGGTTGCGCTGCCGCAGGAAGGCGGCGACACCGAGGAAGGTCGCGCCGGTGCCGACCGTTGCGACCCAGGCGTCCACCCGCCCGCCAGACTGCGCCCAGATCTCCGGGCCAGTGCTCTCCCGGTGCGCCTGTTCGCACTCCGGCGCATGAAACTGATCGACGTAGAAGCCGCCGCGCTCCACCGCGATGCGTCGGGCCGCTTCGGCCGCTACTTTCACGTCCGAGCCCGTGACGCGCCCCGGTGCGCCATCGACCTGGGGCACCAGCACGACCTCCGCACCCAGGGCTTCTAGCATCCGCACCCGTTGATGGCTGTTTCCGGCGGACATGGTGACGACGAGCGGGTGGTCCAGTGCGGCGCAGGCGACGGCAAGCCCCGCGCCCATGTTGCCGCTGGTCATTTCGACCACGGGGGCTCCGGGTGGAAGTCGTCCGTCTGTCCGTGCAGCGAGTAGGATCGCGCGGGCGGCCCGATCCTTGACGCTGCCGCCGGGTTGCATGAATTCAGCCTTCGCCAGAATACGTCCCGGACCGGTATGTATCCGGTCCATGGCGACCAGAGGTGTGCGGCCGATCAAGTCCAGTGCCGAAGCTACGACCTTGCCGGGAAACGGTGGATGGCCATTTGAGAGCATGCGGGTGTTGTAGCAGCTATTACTGGACTTCTCGGCCGGGAATGAATCTCCGAGGGAGTTCGTCGGGCGCAAAGACAGGCTTCGAGGCGATGCAAAGCGGTGGGCGATTGTCGCGACACCGCTCGAAAACGGCAAGCTCAACGGCATCAAGCATCGCGCGATTACGCATACCGTGACGCTCATCGACCGACGTTCGTCTCACGCCCTAGCCCAAGCGTACTTGCTCAGCTGCCCGAACGACCGCCTGGATGCTGAGCTGGACGTCAGCCTCAGTGGTTGCCCAGTTAGAGACACTAATGCGCATTGCCGTATGGCCGCGCCATGCGGTACCACCACACCAGCAGACACCGCCGCTCTGGAGATGGCTGATCACGGCCCGTGTCACCTCAGGCGGTCCAAATGAGACCAGAACTTGGTTCAGCACGACATCATTGAGAATGGCAAACCCGTGAGACTTGAGGCCCTCGGCGAACGTCCGAGCATGGCGGCATGTGCGCTCTATGAGATCCGCGATGCCGTCCTGGCCGAGTGTGAGAAGGGCAGCCCATATCTCGACACCACGCGCACGCCGCGAGGATTCGGGAGTATAGTGCGAGGGTTCTCGATCGCCCGCGATCCCCTCATCCAAATATGCAGCGTTAGCAGACATGGCTTCGCGAAGAGCTGATGCATCGCGAACAAGCACGATGCCGTTGTCATAAGGAACGTTAAGCCATTTATGCCCGTCCGTCGCCCAGGAATCGGCTTCAGTGAAGCCGTCAGCCAACGCAGAAAATTCTGGACTTGCTAAAGCCCAGAGGCCGAAGGCGCCGTCCACGTGAACCCATGCTCCGGCAGCCTTCGCCCGCCGACAAACCTCAGCCGCAGGATCGAAATCGCCAGTGTTCACGTTCCCTGCCTGGATGCAGATGATCGTATGTTCGTCGAGCACCGGCAGATCGTCGATCTGCAATCGACCCTGGTTATCCGTTGGGACCCTAACAACCCGATCGCGCCCGAGACCAAGTAGCGAGAGCGCCTTGGAAATGGTGACGTGAATCTCCTCGCTGACAATCACTCGGAGTTCCGGAGCGCCATAAAGGCCTTTGGCCCCGACGTCCCAGCCTTGTCGATGCAAGAGCGCGTGTCGGGCGGATGCCAGCGCTGCCGCGTTTGCCATTGAGGCGCCGGTAACGAAGGCTCCTCCGACGTCTTTCGGAAGACCAAACAACTCAGCCAGCCACTGCAGGGACACGTCCTCCAGCGTCGCGGCGATCGGGGATGTCCATCTGAAGCAGGCGTTCTGATCCCATGCGACAGCAATCCAATTTGCAGCAACGGTGACCGGCAATGCCCCACCGATGACAAGGCCGAAGTACCGGCCGCCCGTGGTGGCGATGGTCGCCGGGGATCCGATCTCGTCAAGGCGCCGCACGACCTCGCACGGATCCAGACCTTCGCGGGGCAACGCGTGTTTAAACTCGTCAAGACGCCGCAGCGCTGCCGCTGACACTGTAACTGGCCGATCCCGTACCGTCTGCACATAAGAAAGAGCGCGTTGAGCGGCCTCTTGCATCAGGTCGGCAATGGAACCGAGATTCACTCGATCGCCAGCTCTGTTTTGCGATGTGCCTGCTGGCTGACCTCGTTCCATCCCGGCAGACTATCGTTTGACCTTTGACGGTCAAGGTTTCGCCGCGGCGGTCGGACGAGCCGCTCGGGGGCACGGCTCTGCGTCAGCAACGCCATTTGCGCCTACCGTGATTGATGAGGGAGCTAACCAGTTCCGGATGACAGCGACTGCGACGGTCCGTCTTTCAGCCAACCGCCTCGGGAACCGACATGAGCCGCACAGCCGCGGAGATGGCGGCGCGGGCCCATGCTCCAGCCTGCATGGCATGTCAGCAGCGGGATGTAGAAATGCTGCGAACAGCCTGAACGGGATCGCAGCATGATCGTCAGAGCACGGGCTCAGCATGATCGTCTGCGTCGCCAGCCAGCGCATGCTCTTCGAGCACGGCCGTCAGCACCTCCAGGCTGCTGCCCACGCTGGGTGCATCTGCTGCGTGCGAGCTTCTCCTCGTCGCCTTCGATCCGAGTTAGGCCCGCTCACCAGCGCGCTGCCGCCCTGGGCAGGAGGCGAAGGCGTCCAGATGAACGGACGTCAGCCCGAGGGTTGACGAGGACGCCCTGGTGGGCATCGCTCGTGCCGACGTCGTGGTCGCCATCCTGTCGAGCGAGTAACCAAATCTCAGGACCATGAAGGAGATCGGCTTCGCCCGTGAGGGGGGGCAAGCTCAACCTCGGCTTGTGGGACGACACCCCAGGGATCCATGCTGCGAGCTCCAGCCGACCTACCCGCAAGCTGAGCGTCTGGTCGCGGGGAATGGCGCGAGCATCCACCGGTGTCTGGCAACCCTGGTGGCGCGTTGACCTTCGAGAAGGGGCGCCGTCGCTTGGCGGAGGCGATCAGGTGCGCCATCCCGGCTGCAAACGCGCCGAGCCCTCAGACCGCCTCAACTGATTTCATGCGCCTTGCGTGACCCGCCACCCGGCGGCAGCGTGGTATCAAGTCATCGACCCTGAACGGGAACCATTAATGAACGCCTACGTCGCTGGCGCCCTCCCGTTCTCCGAAGCCGGCCGCCTCTATCAGGCCTCGTCTCCCAGGCCGGCCGTGCGCAAGGCGGACGAGCGCCTCCGGGCGGCCCGACGCCAATGACGCGTTTGCCGCGGCTGAAGGCATATTCAATCTCGGCCTGCAGGCGATCGTCAGGCGGGGAGCTTATGGAGGCCGAATGTCGCACTCCGCGTCAGATGCAACTCGCCAATGCGTATTGTCGATACCTGCAGCTGAGCCGCTCGATTGGCGAACCTTGAACGGAGCATGATCGAAAGCGAGGCAGTCTTGTTATGAGTGGGATCTCAGACGGGTTTTGAGCGTGCGCGGATAATCGCTGCGAAGTTCGGCCACTGTGGGCTCCTGAGGTTTGGTTTCGTCTTTCACATTCTCCTGGAAGAGCCACCCACCACCAGCGGTGGCCGCGCTGCGGCACTCGCTGGGTGGCGTTCGCCGTCGGTGTGACCGTAGGGGAGCGGCCAGCATATGCCCCACGCGGTTTCGCCCTCGATCGCCAGTAAGGCTAGATGGGTCAGGGCTTCATCGACTTGGCGTAATCTGAAATGAATCTTTTAGGCGTAGAAGAGCAGATGGCTATCTCTGAGAGTTTAAAGGCGCTACTGAGGCGATTCGGTGAGATCCAGGCCACCACTTCGTTCTATGGACGTGCGCAGTTGGCAGAGCCCGCCGAGTTCCCGGGCGAAAATTATCCGCTTTGCAACCTTGAGTCTGGTGAGCCAGCCTTGATTGTTCAAATCAGCGCCGATGGTTCGTCACGTATCGAGCCAGCCATCGACTCTGACGGCCGGGTGAGCGACGTCGTGAAAGTCATGGAATTGCCTGAGGATGAATTCTGGTATTTCGAAGCCTTCCGGCCGGCGTTGTCCCGGTTATCCTTGGGCGCACCGGGCTTCCTTCTCGAGATGGAGCTCGTCACGCTCTACGGCTTGTTTGAAGCCTTTCTGTCGGACGCTCTGCGCGATTACTTCCGGCGTCAACTCAAGCATCTTGGGCCGAAGGCGCAGCGTGAGATGAAGGCGCTCGGGAATCCGTCGAATCCGATCGATGCGGCGGTCGACCAGGTCATCGACCGAGAGGTTCGTCGCCTTACTTACAATTCTGTCGCTAGTGTCCTGGCCCATATACGGGACTTTCCCGACATGCAGGCTTTAACGTCCTTATACGATGCGCAGGTCCAGATCGTGGCCTTGGTCAGAAATTGCTTACTGCACGGGGGCGGGCGGGTCGACCGGCGGCTGGCCGCTGCCGATTCGGTCTATACGGTTGGGCACAGCGTGACATTGAGCAAGCAAGATGTCGCCCGGATGACTAAATCGCTTCGCGACCTCGCATACGCAATTGATCGGCAGGTGGTCCGCCCCGCCTCTGCGCCACCGTGACCTGGAAAGCGTCCACGACCCAATGACGCTGGACGTCCAGGGCTTGCCGTTGAAGTGCGCCTAAGCGGTGTTTTAGTCCGCCAGTTCGGCAAGAGCCATAACGGGAACTCGGTACGTGACTGGTTCCGCGCCTTGGCCATTCAACGCGGGGCGCAGGACGCGCAGGGGCCCTTGCCGGTGAGCCGCGCGGTCTCGCGCAGACGTCGACACGGAACGCGTCACCAGCTGCTCCCGCCGTCGGACGCAACCTAGCGTCGTCGGCCCAAGGGCACCGGCGAGCCAGCAAGCGCAGCGTCGGATCGATGCACCTGCAGGTATCCCGCGGACGGGCACCGTGGGCAGGCATCCTCTCCCGTCACGCATTCCACGGACGTGACCGAAGCGGTCTGGCGGGCGGCGACCGATCCTGGGTGCCCGATGCTGCTGCCTGCTGGCGCCGACGCCGTGGCGGCCGCCGGCGGACATTCCTAGCGGGAGGAGCGGCCCATGACGCACAAGCAATATCCGCTCGGGACCCCGTTCACGCCGGCCTGGATGGCCGACGAGGTGCTGGCTGGCATCGATCTGGCGGGCAGGAACGTCATCGTCACCGCCGGCCATGCGGGCATCGGCCTGGAGGTCACACGCGCGCTCGCCAAGGCGGGCGCGTCCGTCACGATCGGCGCACGCGACCCGGACCGTGCCGCATCAGTGTTCGGTGGGATGAAGAGGGTCGAGATCGGCCGGCTCGATTTGGTCGATCCAAGATCGATCGAGGCATTCGCGGCAAATTGGCTGAAAGGCGGTCGTCCGCTGCACATCCTGGTGAACTGTGCCCGCGCGTCCGGCGGTCCGAAGCGGGATGCGCGCGGGTTCGAGACGCAGTTCGCCACCAATCACCTCGGCCATTTCCAGCTGACGCTTGCACTGCTGCGCTCCTTGCGCGGCGGGGGCGGTGCACGTGTCGTCAGGGGCCCAGCGGTTCGGCCGCATACGCTTGGACGATCCCAACTTCACCGAAGGCTACGATTCTCGTTCCGCCTATGCACAATCGAAGATCGCGAACGTTCTGTTCGCCGTCGAGCTTGACCGGCGCTGGGCGGCGGACGGCATCCGCGGCTACGCTGTTCACCCTGGTGTCGTCGTCGGCACCAAGCTGAACGGTTCGGCCGGCGAGGCGGCGCCCAGGCGGATGGGGCTCATCGACGAGGCGGGCGAACCGATCATCGATCCTGCGGTCGGCAAGAAGACGCCGCGCCAGGGGGCCAGCACGATCGTGTTCGCGGCCGCCAGTCCTTTGCTGGCTGGCATCGGAGGCGTCTACCTCAAGGACAACGACATCTCGCCGATCGACGATGAGCCGAGGCAGCTCACCGCCCGACTGCATTCCGGCGGAGGTCGCGTCCCACTCGCTGGAGCCGGAATCGGCCGAGCGCCTCTGGGCGATGAGCGAGCGTATGCTCGCAACATGACGCGGCGACGGCCGTCCCACGCCTAGCCGAGTGGCGCCATCAACCCCCAGCCGGCCGCAGCTGATCGTAGTTCCGCCGGAATAGGGCCACGGCGGCATCGACGCCCAGTCCGCTTACATTGGCCATCGTCCATCCTCGGGCCCAGGGGAACGGCCGGCCGAGCCCCTCCGCCACCAGCTGAGCCCCGAGTTCGGGCGCCGTGGCGAGATGGATGGAGCCGTCGAGGTGGATGTGGCCGAGCTCGTCCGAACCGACATAGAAGTCGATACCGTCCACGCGATCGCGGTCATGCAGATGCCAATGGGTGCTGGCCTCGACTTCGGGCCAACCGGCGACTGCATCGGCCACCATCCGCAACTTCCCTTCCAGCGCGGGGGGCGGGGCGAGTGGCCCCTTGGCTTCGCGTGGGAGGGTGGAAAGCGCTTGCCTGGTCATGGATGAACTCCCTTCCTGGATTGATGGCCGGTGCCTTGGTGTCCCGGCCCGGCCAAGGCACGGTCAGGCACGTCTCAGGGCCGCACCCGAACCGTAGTCCATGTTTCCCAGGTCGGCGACGAGGCTAGGCCCGCCTGGCGCCCAGCCTAGCCGCTCGCGCGTCCACGCGCTCGAGGCGGGCATGTCTATCCCGGCGAACGGGCCAAGCCAGCCGAAATGCGCCAAGGCTTCGTCGAGCGACAGGGACTCCACCGGCACGCCTAGGCCGGCGCCGATCGCCTCGGCGATCTCGCGCACCGGCACGCCTTCCTCGGCGACCGCATGCCAGCGCGCGCCCGCAACGTGATGATCCAGCGCCAGTCTGTAGAGCCGGGCGACGTCGGTGACATGGGCCGCCGGCCAGCGGTTCGCCCCATCGCCGACATAGGCCGAAAGTCCCTTCTCCCGGGCGATCTCGATGGCCGGCGAGATCAGCCCCTGCTTCTCGGTATCGTGGACCTGCGGCAGGCGCACGACCGCGACGGACACGCCCTGTTTGGCTACATCCTCGCCGGCCAGCTCGGACAGCCGGCGCGGATTGAAATGCTCGCGGTCGATCACGTCCTCCACCGCGCGTTCGCCCGGTCCCGGACTGCCCATGCCGGTCCCGGACGTGATGATCAGCGGCCGATCCGAGCCCGCGAGCGCGCCGCCGATCGCCAGGATCACCCGCTGGTCCTTCTCGCAATTCCCGACGAAGCGGGAGAAATCGTGGTCGAAGGCGGTGTGGATCACCGCGTCGGCCAACGCCGCACCGTGCGCCACGCTATCCGGGTCTTCCAGCGTGCCGCGATGCACCTTGACTCCGGCGTGTTCGAGCCGGCGCGCGCCTTCATCCGAGCGCGTGAGCCCGAGCACCTGATGCCCGGCGCCGAGCAGCTCCGACACGATCCTGGAGCCTATGAAACCGGTGGCGCCGGTCAGAAATACTCGCATGCTCGGTCCCCGATGTTGTGGCTGCGGCATATCAACCCGGCAGGGTTCATGTTAAAGTAGTGACCTTATCCCGGTATAATAACCAACAGGATCGCCATGGAAGCTGACTCCGGAAACAGGTTGGGCACCTACATGCGCGATCGGCGCACGCGGCTCGATCCAACCGCGTTGGGTTTCGGTGGTCGTCGACGCACGCCCGGCCTGCGCCGCGAGGAGGTGGCGCAGCGCGCCAACATCAGCCCGACCTGGTACACGTGGCTCGAGCAGGGACGCGGGGGCGCGCCCTCGGCCGACGTCCTCGACCGCATCGCCACGGGCCTCATGCTGACGGACCCGGAACGCGAGCACCTCTTCGTGCTCGGCCTCGGGCGGCCGCCCGAAGTCCGCTACAAGCCCACGTACGGCGTGACCCCGCGGCTCCAGCGCGTGCTCGACGCGCTCGTCGTGGGTCCGGCGATCATCAAGACCGCGACGTGGGACGTGGTCGCCTGGAACCACGCCGCCGCCATGCTGCTGACCGACTACGCGAAGCTCCCACGCGAAGGGCGCAACATCATGCGGCTCATGTTCGCGGCTCCCGGCGCACGCGCTCGGCAGGAGGATTGGCGAAGCGTCGCGCGATACGTGGTGGGCGCATTCCGTGCGGACGCCGCCCGGGCCGGCGCCAATGCCGAGATCGCCCAGATCGTCGAGGAGCTCTCCCGGATAAGCCCCGAGTTCGAAGCCTTATGGCGCGACAACGAGGTGGCGGCGCGCGGCGAAGGATTGAAGCGCCTCCATCACGCGGAACTAGGACTTCTCGAACTGGAATTCTCCGCCTTCGCCTTGGACGGTAGGCCGGAGTTAGGCATGGTCGTGTACAATCCCGCGACCGACGATGTCGCCGATCGCATCCGATCGTATCTCGCGCTGCATCGGCGCGCTGATCCTTGAGGGCGCCGTCTGAACTCAGATTACCTTGATCCGCGCTCGGTTGGCTCGCACCGAGAATTCGCGGTTCAGGTTGAGATGCGGTCGTCCTCGTCAACGGTCTCCATAATGCAGAGATGCGGTTACATCGAATTAGCGGTCACTAATCTACGAATCAGCTTAGGCCGCGCAATTCGTGGGGCTTGCCGCCGATCCCGCTGCGCGATGCCCGTCCCGTCCCCGGTTCAATACTTTGCTGAATACCGACGCGGTTCGCCGTCCGGCCAGTTAGTCGACGGCCGAGTTGCCGCGGCAGGGCGTCACGCGCTGCACCCGACCATCTCGGGTGGATATGAGCCTCCAGGTCAGCCGGACCGGATCTTCCCCTACCGAGCACCGGGCAGAGATCGCCAGGCGGTGGGCCGGAGATGCCTTCAGTATCCGCAAGACAAGGCCTCACCGGGAATGCCCCGAGGCCCGGCGCTTCAGGTCGTCAAACATGGGCGCGAGGCTCAGCCGAAGGTCAGGATGGTTGTCCAGTCGTCTACGGTAGGTTTCGGCTTCGGCCGAACTTATCGGCGGGAGAGGGTCGAGATTGGAGGCGATGGCGAAGACGCCAGCGTCCAGCCCACGTGGTCCGAGGCGGAAACATTGTTCGAGCAGAAGCTCGGCCGCTCCCCTTTGCGCTTTGTTCAGCAGGTTACCGAGCAGCACCAATCGCTGTCCCAGAGCTGCGTAGAATGCCTCCCGGCTTTCGCCTCGTATGATTTCAGGGTCGAAGGTCTCGGGATCACCGGCCGTTATCCGCAACGCCCGTGCGACGGAAATCGGGCCTTCCAATGGGGGTTGGCGCGTCGCGGTGTCCAGCGCGTCGGTCATAGCCCTCTCCCGATCGAGCGCGCGTGCGAGCGCGATCGACGCGAAGGTCCAGTTGTGGACCAGTGTCGCATTCGGCTTCGTGCGCCGCGGGATCGCGAAGCCGGCGAAGATGGATGGTGCCTCGGCGGCCCGCGCCCAAACGCCCAGCAACGTCGTGAGTAGGCCATTGAGGATCGTCGTGACCTCATCAGCGGACAAGGACGTCGATGCGGTTACGAACTCGCGTCGGCCGACGACTTCCATCAGCGGGCGATAAGCCCGGGCGAAGGAGATGCTCGGCTTTCCCGCGGCGGCGGACGACAACACGGCGTGCAGGGCGGCAAGGGCGTCACGCACTCCTTCCGCTCCGGAGAAGGCGGGCGCGACCAGGAGAGCCAGGATGTCGTCGGCGGCCCTACTGCTATTGATCTCACCCGCCCGGCGACGGAGCTCCATCACCACCTCCCGCAGGCGCGACGCGTCGACCTGCCCGATCCAGTTTGGGTCAAGATCCCTCAAGAGGTACATGAGACTCGCCTGCTCCGTCTGGCTCTCGAGCGCGAACTCGACCAGGACGGCCGGCACCCTGGCGCCGAGATGGTCATCCCGCCTGCACAAGGACAGTATTTGCTCGGAAGCCAGGAAGGCGATGGCAGGTCTAGCGACCGGCCACGGCGCGTTCGAGGGCTCGAACCGGGCCAACAGTCCCAAGATCGCCGACACAAGGCGTGTGAGCGCGCCGTCATCAAGCGCTCCAAGGAAGCTCGAGGCGAGTTCCAATGCCGAGGAGACAGGCAGGAATTCGCCTCCCTCGATCCTGGCGACCATAGCGTCGGCGACCGCACCGGCCTCCAAGGACCGGAACTCGGGCCTGGTTTCGGCTATCTTCGCCAAGCCCTCGAAGGCGGCCCCAGCCAGGTTGCGATCTGACACCATGGACCACTCGGCTTCCCGGGCAGCGTCGGCAAGCACCAGGATCATGCTCCTAGCAACGTCCCCAGTGCCAGGGGGCAATCCCTGGACCCAGTGCTTGAACAGCGCCAATGTGACCATGATGCGTTCGCGCGTTGCTCCCGCGGCGCGACGGGCATGGGCGAGCGTAGAGGCCACGCATTCGGCGTCGACGTATTCCTGGATCAATTGATCACTCCAGGTCGTCTTGTCGACCGAGCTGGCCCGCCCGCTTTCCAACAACATCCGAACGCCTAGTTCGAATCTCCTCGGCTCCCGTTCCTGGCCGAGCTTGGCCCTTGCCGAATCCACAAGCGATCGTCCATACGCGGCCTTGGCATGCCGGCTGTAAACCGCCGAGCCGAGGGCGGTCTGTCGACGCAACGTCGCCCAGAACAGGCGATGGGCCTCATCGTAATTCCCTTCGAACCAGCTGGCATAAGCGAGTGCGAGGTCGTGCGCATCCAGCAACTGGGGTGCGAGGATCACCGCGGCTCGGGTATCCTCTACGAAGAGGATGCTCTCCGAGCCAGATCTCGCGGTCATTTCGTCAGGTGCGGCGTTGACCAAGCCAAGGAGATTGCTTCCGAGCGTACCCTGCCCAACCAACCCGCCCAATATCCCTTCCGCAGCGCGCGGCCCTTCCGTGATGCCGAGCGCGACTGCCTGTGACTGTGCCAGCATGGTTCGCAGTGCTTGCGCCAAGTTCGCCCAATCAGGATCGGTCGAGTCACTGACGAGATGAGCCGCGCGCCCGTAGAACGAGGCGGCTGCCTTCCAACGGTCCGCATCGGCGCACAGGTCTCCGAGGAACTTCACCGACAGGGCATCAAGCGGCTCTTCGAAATCCAGGACGCCGCCAGCCAGGACAGGTTCCAGATCCATGCCTCCCGCACCCGGCGGTAAGCGGCTGAGGCCGGTTATCGCCGACACCAGCACCGAGAGCGCGCCCGTCGTGGTATCGACCAGCGTCGACAAGGATGCGACGGACTCGAAGTCGACGGGGCTGACGGCCAATGCGACCTCGAGCGCCTCCATCGCCGCGACTTCATCGGGATCAACGACTTGATCGGACCGGCCCGCGGTCTGGTCGCCTTGCCAGACGAGCCGCATGATGAGGCGCTGGAGGTAGGCCTCAAACGCCGATCCGGTCGGGCGCGGCCGCACAGCCCATGACGCCAAGGCCGAAGGGCCGCCTGATCGCGCGGTGTCGAAGATCGCCGCGAACTTGATCCGTCCCATGCTCGCGGCCTCGACTATAGCGTGGCCGAGTTCCTCGAGAAGGTCGGCCGACAGGAAATGGCGGACTATGATCCAGGCCAGGTAATTCCGGGCGAAGTGCGCGTGGCGTCGAGCCGCTCCTTCAACGGACACTGCTGTCCCCTCCCGCGCCGAATACGAGCAATCCGAAGTCGTTCATCCGTCCGACCAAGACCTCGCAGCGCGTCAGGCTCTCGGTAGGCGCCCAGAACGAGTGCTCCCGTGGGAGACGGTGGATGTCGAAGGCGAAGATCCTCACCGACGCACCGGACGAAGCAGCGGATGGGTCCAAGCCGACGATGAACCCACGGTTGTCCCAGGCAGTGAGCGCGGCATCGTCTGGCCTCGACCAACCATTGCTTGCCTGATTCTGGTTCTTCGGCCTTCCCCAGGTGGACACGACCACATCGGCATGGAAGCGAGCATACTTGGGCGGGACGGGCAGGAACACGCCCGACAGCCCGCCAGGCGCCCCACCTCGCAGGCTCAGGAAGTTGGAGAGGACGATGGCGCAGGAATGGTGTCGAACGAAGTTCGGGTTCATCGCCGCATCCCTGAATGCTTGCCGGAACTGCTCGTGCCATTCCCGGAAGGTCCGGCCATCTCGTGAGCATGCTTGCGACTGGGGCGTGCACGTGGCGACGGACACGACGTCGACGTGATCGGGAGGCTGCTGGTCGAAGCAATGCGCATGGCGGGTGATGGCTTCCATTGGTACGCCGCCGGGAATGTCCGTGGCGAGGTTCAGGACGTCGGAGCAGATGAGCGGCTGGAGCGTCACGGATAGGAGTTGCGGATCAACGGGGAGCAGGGTGACCAGAGTGAGGAGGTTGCCTCCCTTCATGTTCCGCTCGCGCAACGGGTCAATTTCGAAACGCGAGGGGACGACTTTGGGATGTAGGCACAGGCGCATGAGACCGCCGGCGTCGACTGCGAATAGGCATCCGATGTTGAACATGTGACCGGGCCTCTGACGGCTCAGCCATTCTTGAAAGGTGGCGAGATCGGCTTTGATGCTCTCGGCGATGGACCCGAGCCGATCGACCAGCAGGGTGAGTTCGTCGACGGTGAACAAGTGGTTTTTTTCTTCGGCGGAGGGGCGCAGGCCAACGTGGAAGCAGCCGAAGGGCCCCAGGCCATCAAGGCTCCTGACGACTTCGACGAGGTTCTCCGCCGGCACGAACGCCTCCGGGAAGGTCACCAAGTCAGATCGTTCAGGTCCAAGGTCGACGTTCGAGTTGGCGAAGGGGTCGATCGGCGGGGGCTCGGGATTTAGCAGCGCGGTGATGACCGCGCCGAAAAGCTCGCCGTGGCGTTCCGGCGCGTATTCGCGCGGCTCGACCACGCGGACTTTGAACGATCGCGACGACCTATCAAGCCGCCACTGCAGGTGCACGCCCGTGAAACGTCTATTTGGTGCCGGCACGGCCGCGTTCAGCATTCACCTCCTGGCCATAGGCCCCTTGCCGGATCGTCGCCTCGGGGGTGGGAAGCCCGAGTCCGAGTTCGATCGCTGGGACAGCAGCTGCCCGAACTGCCGCGGTGCGCGCAGTCGGCGACGCCGTCAAGCAGGTTCATTAACGACGCTGAGTAAGGGAGCCATCGCAGCGTCGTTTCCGACCGCGCGCATGGCGGGAAGCGCGCAACGTATTTGCCCCGACGAGCGATGACGTCAATTCCGCCGGCCACAATCCCGGACGTAAAGCCGTTAGGGTCTAGGTGCCGCAACCACCCGATCGCCGTGGTCCTTCTCAAACGCCGCGCTTCCGGTCTTGCTCGTGCAGCGTGGACATCGGCGACCGACCCTCGGTGTGCCCCGCCCGATCTGATGCGCCTCGGTCCGCCTCGCTCTGCATTCCGCGTCATGATCGCGTTCCGCTCCTGCGGTTGCCCGCAGCCGATGGACGGCGCTGCCCTGGAGCGTGGTGCGGCCTGCCATCCCCGGATAGCGCCATCGCAGCGATGAACGCGATCAGCCGACGCGGTCCGGACTGGACGGTCCACGCCACTCATGTGGGTGACCGCCTCTCAGCAGGAGCGGACGGCATCTTGTTACCCCAGTGTTACCCCACAAAATAATAGAGGGCCTGGGTATGAGGCTAAGTCTTTGAAAACGTTGGCGCACCCGGAAGGACTCGAACCTCCAACCCCCAGATTCGTAGTCTGGTGCTCTATCCAATTGAGCTACGGGTGCAGCGGGGAGGGCGCGATGTAGCCCACGGCCCGCCGCCAGGCAACCCCCCTGCCGCTGCAAGGTGGCATCCCGGCGCACTGACCAGGATAAGCCGGGCGTCCACAGCCATGCACGCCGCGAAGCTTCAGCCCTGGGACTTGTCGAGCTCGCGCAACACCGCCTCACCCATCACCCCGGTGCCCACGCGGGCGGCGCCGGGCGCCATGATGTCGGCCGTGCGCAGGCCGTTGCCGAGCACCCGTATGATCGCGCGCTGCAACTCGGCCGCCAGATCGTCCATGCCGAACGAGATACGCAGCAGCATGGCGAAACTGAGTATCTGCGCCAGCGGATTTGCGATGCCGCGGCCGGCGATGTCCGGGGCGCTGCCGTGTATGGGCTCATACAGCGCGTGGCGCTTGTCGTCCGGCTGCACGGCACCGAGTGTGGCCGACGGCAGCATGCCCAGGCTGCCGGTCAGCATGGCGGCGAGGTCGGACAGCAGATCGCCGAACAGGTTCGTCGTCACGATCACGTCGAATTGCAAAGGCTGGCGTATCATCTGCATTGCGCAATTATCCGCCAGCACGTGGGTCAGCGCCACATCCTTGTATTCGGCCGCCTGCAGCGCGGTCATCGTCTCGCGCCACAGCAGGCCGCTCTCCATGACGTTGGATTTCTCCACGCTGGCCACGCGCCTGGTGCGCTGGCGCGCCAGGTCGAACGCCACGCGTCCCACGCGCTCGATCTCGCGCGTGGTGTATACCTCCGTGTTGACGCCGCGCTTGCTGCCGTCGGGCAGCGTCTCTACGCCGCGCGGCTCACCGAAATAGATGCCGCCTGTGCTCTCGCGCACGATCATCATGTCCAGCCCGCGCACGATCTCCGGCTTCAGCGTGCTGGCGCTGACAAGCGAGTCGTACACGACGGCGGGGCGCAGGTTTGCGAACAGGCCAAGCTCCTGCCGCAGCCCGAGTATCGCGATCTCCGGCCGCGCATCGAAACCCAGATGCGCCCAGGCCGGACCGCCCACCGCGCCGAACAAGACAGCGTCCGCCTCCTTTGCCAGTGCCAGCGTGCTCGATGCGAGCGGCGTGCCGCGCGCATTTATCGACGCGCCGCCGACCAGGTCTTCCTCTATCTCGAACGCCACGCCGCGACGGCGCACCAGCCAGTCGATGACCCGCCTGACTTCGCCCATCACTTCCGGGCCGATGCCGTCGCCGGGCAGTAGCAGCAGCTTCTTCTGCGTGGCCATCGTCAAGCTCCCCCAACCGCATTCCGCCTCCTTCTCGGGACGGATTTCGGCGGAAGCAAGCAGTATTTTTCCGCGAGCGGGGGCAACGAAACCCGCGTGCCACGGACCGGAACTGGACTTCCCGATATCGGCGAGTGAGGCAGAAAACTTCGCAACCGGCAGACGCAGGCGCGGCCACCCCAGTTGCGAGAATGTAAGCCTGTTCTTACACGCCTGCTGTGCCGGGCAGCCAAGGCTGTGCGCGCATGCGCGCAGCCTCGAACGCATCGATTGCAGCGCCGCGCTGCATCGTTTGGCCTATCTCATCGAGGCCCTCCAGCAGCATCTGCCGCCGCAGCGGATCGACGGTGAACGCGATCTCCTCGCCATTCGGCCGGACCACCACCTGACGTTGCAAATCCACCGTGATGCGCGCATTCGTGCCCAATCGTGCATCCTCGATAAGCAGATCGCATATCTCCCGCGGCAGTGCGATCGGCAGGATGCCATTCTTGAAGCAGTTGCCGTGAAAGATGTCGGCAAAATCCGGCGCGATCACGCAGCGTATGCCGAAATCCAGCAACGCCCAGGGTGCGTGTTCGCGTGAAGACCCGCAGCCGAAATTCTCATGCGTTATGAGTATTTCCGCGGACCGGAACGCCGGCTGGTTTAGGACGAAATCCGGCCGTTCCTTCCCATCCGGATCGTAGCGCAACGTATCGAAGAGGTGCACGCCAAGCCCGCTTCGCTTTATCGTCTTGAGAAAACGCGCCGGAATGATCTTGTCCGTATCGATGTTGGCGGTTGGCAAAGGTGCCGCTATGCTCGTAAGGATTGTGAACTGACGCATCAGCCGAACTCCCTCACGTCGGTCAGGCAGCCGGTGACCGCCGCGGCGGCGGCCATTGCCGGCGAGAGCAGGTGCGTGCGCCCACCCGGTCCCTGCCTGCCCTCGAAATTGCGGTTGGACGTGCTGGCGCAGCGCTGGCCGGCGGTGAGCTTGTCCGGATTCATCCCCAGGCACATCGAGCAGCCCGGCTCGCGCCATTCGAAGCCCGCTTCGATCAGCACGCGGTCGAGCCCTTCGGCTTCGGCGGCCAGCCGCACCAGGCCGGAACCCGGCACGACCAAGGCACGCACGCCGTCGGCCACCCGCCGACCCGCGGCAATCCTGGCAGCTTCACGTATGTCCTCGATGCGGCCGTTGGTGCAGCTGCCGATGAACACCACGTCCACCTTCGTGCCCGCCAGCGCCTGGCCCGGCTGCAGCGCCATGTAGTCCAGCATGCGCGCCATGTCCGCGCGCTTCGCCGCGTCTGCCACATCCGCCGGATCGGGCACGCGTCCGGTGATCGGCGCCACCGCCTCCGGGCTGGTGCCCCAGCTCACCATTGGCGCCATCTCCGCCGCATCCATCACCACGGTCGTGTCGTAGGCAGCACCTTCGTCCGAGGCGAGCGTGCGCCAATACGCCACCGCGTGGTCGAACGCCTCGCCTTGCGGTGCGTACGGACGGCCGCGCACGTAGTCGAACGTCACGTCATCCGGGGCTATCATCCCGGCGCGCGCGCCTGCCTCGATGGACATGTTGCACACGGTCAGCCGGCCGGCCATGTCCAGCCCGCGTATCGCGCTGCCGGCGTATTCGATCACGTGGCCGGTGCCGCCGGCGGTGCCGATCCGGCCGATTATCGCCAGCACGAGGTCTTTCGCCGTCACACCGACGGGCAGCGTGCCGTCCACACGTACAAGCATGTTCTTGGCAGGGCGCTGCAGCAAAGTCTGCGTGGCCAGCACGTGTTCCACTTCGGAGGTGCCGATGCCGAAAGCGAGCGCGCCGAGCGCGCCGTGCGTGGAGGTGTGGGAATCACCGCAGACGATGGTCATGCCGGGCAGCGAGATCCCCTGCTCCGGCCCCACGATATGCACGATGCCCTGGCGCGCATCCAGAAGCGGGAAATAAGGCACGCCGAATTCAGCGACGTTGCGCTCCAGCGTGTCCACCTGCAGCCGGCTTTCCGGCTCGGCGATGCCGGCGCGGCGGTCGCTGGTGGGCACGTTGTGGTCGGTGACCGCCAGCGTGGCGTCTGGGCGGCGGACTTGCCGGCCAGCCAGGCGCAGGCCTTCGAACGCCTGGGGGGAGGTTACTTCGTGGACCAAATGGCGGTCGATGTAGAGGACGCAGGTGCCGTCTGGGAGGCGCTCTACGATGTGGGCGTGCCAGACTTTGTCGAATAGGGTGCTGGGCATGAAAGGCTCCTCCGGAGGCCAGGGGCGCTGCCCCTGGACCCTGCTGGGGCCAGTCGGCCCCAGACCCCGGGCTTCGCCCCTCAAGGATTAGGTTCTAAGGACGACTGTCCTTAGCGGGGTCCAGGGGCAGAGCCCCTGGCCTTACTCACTCAGCCGCAGCCACGTCCTTGGGCACCTCACGCGCCTTCTCAGCAATACGCGCCGACTTGCCCCGGCGCCCACGCAGATAATACAGCTTCGCCCGCCGCACGTCGCCGCGGCGCACCACCTCGATCTCCGCGATCTGCGGCGAATACAGCGGGAACACGCGCTCCACGCCCTCGCCGTAGCTGATCTTGCGCACGGTGAAGCTGCTGTTCAGGCCGCGGTTGCTGCGCGCGATGCACACGCCCTCATAGGCCTGCACGCGGGTGCGCTCGCCTTCCACCACGCGCACGGACACTTTCAGCGTGTCGCCGGGCGCGAAGGTGGGCACCGCGCGCGCGGTGGTCAGGCGAGCGACCTCCTCGGCCTCGAACGTCTGTAGCAGGTTCATGATGGCAGTCCTTTGTCTTGCAAGGTGATTACGGCGCAGCCAAGGCTGGCGCAACAAGCTTCGTGTGCAGCGCCCACAGGTCGGGCCTGCGCTGGCGGGTAACGGCCTCGGCCTCGGCCTGCCGCCAGGCGGCGATGGCGGCGTGGTTGCCGGAGAGCAGAACCGGCGGCACGGCGCGTCCGCACCATTCGGCCGGCCTGGTGTAGTGCGGGTATTCCAGCAACCCGTTGGCGAAACTCTCTTCGGTGGCGGAATCCGCGGCCCCCATCACGCCCGGCAGCAGGCGCACGGCCGCGTCCAGCAGCACCATCGCCGGCAGCTCGCCGCCGGACAGCACGTAGTCGCCCACGCTGATCTCCTGCGCGCCGGCGGCCTCGATCGCACGCTGGTCGACCCCCTCGTAGCGGCCGCACAGCAGCACCACGCCCGGCCCGGCCGCGAAACCCTGCACGTCCGCCTGGGTCAGGCGTCGCCCGCGCGGGGTCAGGTACACCACCGGCCGGCCGTCAGCCACGCGGGCCAGGGCGGCGGAGACCACGTCCGGCCGCATCACCATGCCGGGCCCGCCGCCGAACGGCGTGTCGTCCACGGTGCGATGCCGGTCCGTGGCGCTGGCGCGTATGTCATGTGCGTCCAGCCGCCACAGCCCGGCCTGCAGCGCGCGGCCGGCCAGGGATTGGCCTAGCGGCCCGGGGAACATCTCCGGGAACAGCGTCAGCACGCTGGCATGCCACGTCATGCCGCCACCTCGCGCATCTCCACCTCGGCCGGCGGCACCACGGTCAGCCGCCCAGCGGCTACGTCGATATGCGGCACGGCGGCGCGGGTGAACGGCACCACCAGCGGGTTGGTGGCGCCGCACGCGATCTCCAGGCTGGTGCCGGCGCCGTAATCGTGCACGGCGGTCACCTGGCCCAGCAGGGCGCCGGCCTCGGTGTGTGCCGCCATGCCCACCAGGTCAGCCAAATAGAACTCCTCGGCATCCGCTTTCGGCAGGCGGTGGCGCTCCACGAAGAACTTCGTGTTCACCAGCCGCTCGGCTTCCGTGCGGTCCGCGATCGCGCGGCCGGCGCCGTCCCGCAGCTCGGCCACGCCCTCACCACGCCAGGCGAGCGTCCAGGCGCGCCCGGCCTCGTCCAGCAGCGGGTTGTAGCGCGAGAGGTCGGCCGGTTCGGCGGTGTAGCTGTGCACGTGCACGAGCCCGCGTACGCCGTGCGGCCGGCCGATCACGCCCATCAGGATGCGGGTGGCGGGCATGCCTCTCGCTTCAGGCGGCCGCGGCGGCCGCGGCAGCCTTCGCCCGCTCCTGCGCCTTCTTCTTCGGCGCGGACTGGATCGGCTGCTCGGCATACACGCGCTTCGGCGTCATCCCGGCGTTGCTGAGGAACTTGGCCACGCGGTCGGTCGCGATGGCGCCGTGGTCCAGCCAGTGCTTGATGCGCTCGCCGTAGAGGCGGATGCGCTCGTCATGCTCGGCCGGCAGCATCGGGTTGTAGCTGCCCACCTTCTCGATGAAGCGGCCATCGCGCGGGCTGCGGCTGTCGGCCACCACGATGTGGTAGTAGGGGCGCTTCTTGGCGCCGGCACGGGCAAGGCGAATTTTAAGGGACATTCAGTTTTTCCAGTTGCTAGTTGATTGATTGTCGGCGGGCTAATAGCCGCGAGGGCGTTGTTGGCCCATGCCTTTCGGCATGAGCGCCCCAATGCCTTGGCGCATGAGGCCTTTCTGCCCCAGCTTCCCCATGCGCTTCATCATCGTGGACATATCGTCGAACTGCTTCAGCAGCTTGTTGATCTCCTGCACGGTGGTGCCGCTGCCGGCGGCGATGCGCTTCTTGCGGCTCGCCTTGATGATCTCCGGCGTGCGCCGCTCCTTCACCGTCATGCTGCCAATGATGGCCTGCTGGCGCTTGAACACGCTCGTGTCGATGTTCGCGTTCTCGATCTGCTGCTTCATCTGGCCCATGCCGGGCAGCATGCCCAGGATCGAGCTGATCGAGCCCATCTTGCTGATCTGGCGCAACTGCGCCGCGTAATCCTCAAGGGTGAAGGCGCCGCGCATCATGCGCTTGGCCAGCTTCTCCGCCTCGTCCTGGTCGATCGTCTCGCTCGCGCGCTCCACCAGACCCGCGATGTCGCCCAGGCCGAGGATGCGGCCGGCCACGCGCTCGGGGTGGAACTCCTCCAGCGCGTCGATCTTCTCGCCGGAGCCGCTGAACTTGATCGGCGCGCCGGTCACCTGGCGCATGGACAAGGCGGCACCGCCGCGCGCGTCGCCGTCCATGCGGGTCAGCACGATGCCGGTTACACCCACCGTCTCGTTGAACGCGCGCGCGGTCTGCACCGCGTCCTGGCCGGTCATCGCGTCCACCACCAGCAGCGTCTCCGCCGGGTTGATGACGCCGCGTATCTCGCGGACCTCGTCCATCAGCGCCTGGTCGATCGACAGGCGCCCGGCGGTGTCCAGGATCACCACGTCGAAGCCCTGGAGGCGCCCGGTCTCCATGGCGCGCCGCGCGATCTGCACCGGGGTCTGCCCGGCCACGATCGGCAGGCTTGCCACGCCCGCGCGCTCCGCCAACTGGGCGAGCTGCAACTGTGCCGCCGGACGCTGGGTGTCCAGGCTGGCCAGCAGCACGCGGCGGCGCTCGCGCTGGGTCAGCCGCAGCGCCAGCTTGCCGCTGGTGGTTGTCTTGCCCGAGCCCTGCAGGCCCACCATCAGGATCGGCACCGGGGCGGCGGCGGCCAGGTTCAGCGGCACCGCGCCGGCGCCGCCCAGCGCCTCCACCAGCGCGTCGTTGACGATCTTGGCGACCACCTGGCCGGGCGAGACGGCCTCCAGCACCTCGGCGCCGATGGCGCGCGCGCGCACGGCGGCCACGAAATCCTTCACCACCGGCAGCGCCACGTCGGCGTCCAGCATGGCCAGGCGCACCTCGCGCAGGGCCTCGGTCACATCTCCCTCGCTCAGCGCCCCGCGCTTGCGGAGGCCGTCGAAGATGCCGGTGAACTTGTCCGACAGCGCGTCGAACATCGGATGGCGACCCTCCAAAACAGAAACCGCCGCTGCGCGAACACTCGCGGAGCGGCGTATCCCCCGCGTATGGCAGGGACCTGGCTGCCTTGGCGGCCGGGATGGGTGGGTGTTTGCGCCCGGTGGGCGCGGGAAGTCAAGGCGGAGAGGCAAGGCCTCCTTTTGCGAGAAAAAGAAGCTAAAAGCCTTTGGCCGCTGGCGCGGCGCGGCGCGGGGTCTTAGTCGACGGCGTGCGGCGGGTAGTCCGGCGGTGTCAGGCCGTGCGCGGCCGGGACCAGCTTTTCTTCCGTGATCCGGTCCTCCCGCCTGTTGCTTGCGTCCACGTGCAGGCTGAACGTGTCGCCTCTGTCGTCGAGCGGGCTCAGCGTGGCCAGCGGGTAGCCGATGTCACGCGTCTGCACCGGCTGGCCGCTGCCGGAGGTCAGGCGCAGCCGCGCCGCCAGCAGCGGACCGCCGGAGAGCAGCCCAGAGGCGCGCGCCTCGTGCAGGCCGTTCCGGCCGGCGCGCCAGACAGCGGCGAACACCTGCGGCGATATGCGTCGGTCCTGCAGCAACTCGATGGTGGTGCCGCCCGGGCCGACCTTGAAACGCTGCTTGACGACGTAGTCGCCCAGATCGGCGCTTTGCGGCTGAACCTGGACCGGCCCCGGCGCGACGGCAGTGGCGGGACCAGGTGGCGGCACCGCCGCCTGGTCACGCAAAGCGGGCGGTGCGGCGGTGATCTCCAGGTCTATGTTCGGCACACGGTAGAGCGCGCCGGCTGCTGCGCCATCCTGTCCGGTCACGTAGACCAGCGACGTGTTGTGGTATCGCCGGTGGACGAGCAGGTGCATCGCCGGGGCGAGGTCGACGCAGCCGCCCTGGCTTGCCACCTGCGCGTCGCGTTCGCGCTGGCTGGGCTGGTGCGTGCGGCTGTCACCGTTCGGCAGCGTCAGTATGGCCAGCGCCTGTGCCGAGAGGCACATCACGCCCGGGCGGACCGGACGGGCAACATCGGCCTGCGAGGGCTGCGTGCCGGCCCCGAGGGCAATGAACGATGAAAGCCAGGCATACCGTCTCATGACTGACATCTCGCGCACCGGCGCGGGCCAGGCAAGCATGGCGCGCTGAACCTGCCCGGGTGGCACGGCCCGGCTCCGGCCGCCGGCGCGCTCCGGACAGGCATGGCTGGCATCCCTGCTCGCGGGCAACCAGCCTGCCGATCTCACCGTATAGTGCACGACAGCCAGCACGGAGCGCGTTCATGCAGATTTCCGACATCCTCGCCCGCAAGGGAACCGCGGTTACCTCCGTGCAGGAGGACGACACGATCGGGCAGGTGATACATCTGCTTGCCGAAAAGCGGGTGGGCGCGGTGCCGGTCTATGACCGCTGGCAGAAGCTGGCCGGCATCTTTTCGGAGCGCGACCTGGTCAACGCGCTGGCACAGCGCGGCACGGACATCATGGCGCTGCCGGTGCGCGAGCTGATGACCCGCCACGTGCTGACCTGCACGCCGGAGGAACGCATCGACGAGGTGCTGGCACGGATGACGATGAAGCGCGTCCGCCACCTCCCTGTCCTGCACAACGACGCGATCGCCGGCATCGTCAGCATCGGCGACCTGGTGATGCAGCGCCTCGGCGAGAAGGAGCTGGAGGCCGGCGTGCTGCTCGACATATCCCGCATGCGCGCCTGAAAAACGCGCGGCCACGCCGAACCGGCGGCGGTCCGTCGCGTCATCGCCTGGGTGACCTGACGGGATGAAGCGATGCGCCGCTATCCTTGGTTCGAACGGACGATCGCTGCCGCGATGATGCTGGGCAGCGCTTCCGCCGCGGATGCGCCGCCCAGCGCGGCCGTCAACACGCGCGATCCTGCCGTCCAGGCGCAGGCGCGCGCATTGACCCAGCTACCGCCCGTCACACCGCCGCATGGCCACCATGTGGCGGAGGACCCGAGCGGCCGGCTGCAGGTCGGCAAGGCGTCCGTGTATGCTCGCCGGTTCCAGGGGCGCGAGATGGCCAACGGCGAGCGGTTCCGCCACACCGGCTCCGACGCCGCAAGCCGCACGCTGCCGATCGGCACACAGGCCCGCGTCACCAACCTGCAGACCGGGCAGACCGCACTGGTGACGGTGAAGGATCGCGGGCCGTTCGTGGACGGCCGCACGGTTGACGTGTCCCGCGCCACCGCGCGCCAGATCGGCATCACGCAGAAGGACGGGGTGGCGCCCGTGGAAGTAGCGCCGGTGGCGGTGCCGCAGCGGGACGGGACGGTAAAGGCTGGGGCCGGGGCGGTGACGAAGTGAAGTAAGAACGGCCTTCTTTTCTGAAGAAAAGAAGCAAAAGACTTTTGTCCGGCTGTCGCGCCGTGATGCCGGAGCGCGCCGCGCGGCACGCACGCGCGCGGCGGTGCAGGCGTGTAGCAAAAGTCTTTTGCTTCTTTTCTTCAGAAAAGAAGGCCTTACTTCCTTCCCAACGGCTCGAACCGATACGGGCTGTCGCTCTCCAGATTGGGGTCGAGCGCCAGGCGGTGCTCCAGCGGCGGGAACGCCCGGCTGCGGCAATGCTGCCTGTCGCACAGCCGGCAGGACAGGCCGATGCCCACCGCGGCCTGGTCCAGCTTCAGCCCGTCGGCATAGACCACCTCGCCGGCATGGGCCACGTCGCAGCCCATGGCGATCACGTGGGTCGGTGGCGGCTCGCCCCAGGCGGCGGCCGGGCCCTCGATGCAGCGGGCGAAGCACAGGAAGGTGGCGCCGTCCGTGAGCTGCGCCACCTGGACGCGCAGCGTGCCGGGCGTGGCAAAGGCCGCGTGCACCACCCAGCGCGGGCAGGATCCGCCGTAACGGGCGAACGGGAAGCCGCCGGCGGAGAAGCGCTTGCTGACGTTGCCGGCCGGGTCCAGCCGCAAGAAGAAGAACGGGATGCCGCGGGCGCCCGCCTTCTGCAGCGTGCTCAGCCGGTGGCAGGCCTGTTCGAAGCTGACGCAGAAGCGGGCGGCGAGCGCGTCCACGTCATGGCGCAGCAGCCGCGCGCTCTCCAGAAACGCCGTGTACGGCATCAGCAGGGCGGCGGCCGCGTAGTTCAGCAGGCCGATGCGTATCAGCGAGGCGGCTTCCGGCGTGCTGGGCGCGATGCGCGTCAGCAGCGCTTCCACCATGTCGCGCGCTTCCAGTAGGATGATCTGGAACGCCATGTGGAAACCGCGGCTCTCCCGCGGCAATTGTTCGGATAAAGTGAGCGTGCGGGTTTCAGGCTCGTAGCGGCGCAGCGCGTCTTCCATCGGGCTGACGCGCACGCTGACGCCGTGCACGCGGCGCAGGCGTTCGGCGATCGCGTGGTTGGTCTCCGCCGGCGTGGCGTTCAGGTGCGCGGCGATGCCCTCGGCGGCCGACTCCAATTCGGCGAAGTAGTTGCCGCGCTCGTGGAAGACGTCGCGCGCTTCCTCGTTGGGCAGCAGGATGCGCCGGCCGGAGGGCAGCGCCAGGCCGGATGCGTCCTCCCGCGCCACCCGCCAGGCGCGGTACAGCGCCAGCACGCCGCGCGCGGCATTCGGGTTGCTGGCCACGCCTTCCAGTTCCGCATCCGGGATCGGTTCGGCGCCCAGCAGCGGGTCCGAGAACACTTCGCGCAGGCCAAACTCCAGCTCGCGCTCCTGGGCGCCGGACAGGGCGGCCAGGTCCACGCGCAGCATTTCGGCCAGCTTGATCACCAGGCTGGCGGTGACGTTGCGCTGATCGTGTTCGATGAGGTTCAGGTAGCTGGGCGATATGCCGAGTTTGGCGGCCAGCGCTTGCTGCGACAGCCCCTGTTCGGTTCTGAGCCGCCTGACTGTACGCCCGATGAGTGGTCTTGCCATGCGCCCCCGAAACAGGGCCCGGGCCCGCAGGACCCGGCGTGATCCCCGGTCTTTACAGCTTTTACAACTTTACAGCGCCATTTGTCACTGCGGCGACAAGATAATGGCCAATGCTGCACGTGCGAGCTATCCTGGCACGCCATAGAGGCCGATATCCCGCCTCACCGTTGCAGTTCAAGGATGTAGCATGATGACCCGTCCCGTCTATTCCCCCGAGGGCAGCGCCGGCAGCCTGACCGGCCTGTCGGCCAAGTCCGCCTACCAGGAACAGGTGGCTACCGTCACCGGGCTGCTGGAAAAGCAGGGCACGTGGAACGGAATCGATGCGGAAAGCGTGGCCCGCATGCGGCTGCAGAACCGCTTCCGCACGGGGCTGGAAATCGCCAAATACACCGCCGGCATCATGCGCGCGGACATGGCCGCCTATGACAACGACAGTTCGCTGTACACGCAGTCGCTGGGCGCCTGGCACGGCTTCATCGCGCAGCAGCAGATGATCGCGGTGAAGAAGCATTTCGGCACCACCAAGCGCCGCTACATCTACCTCTCCGGCTGGATGGTAGCCGCGTTGCGCAGCGAGTTCGGACCGCTGCCCGACCAGTCGATGCACGAGAAGACGTCCGTGCCGAAGCTGATCGAGGAGATCTACACCTTCCTGCGCCAGGCGGACGCGCGCGAGCTGGGCGGCCTGTTCCGTGAGCTGGACGCCGCCCGCAAGAGCGGCGACACGGCGAAGCAGGCCGAGATATCGGCCAAGATCAAAAACCACGAGACCCACGTGGTGCCGATCATCGCCGACATCGACGCGGGCTTCGGAAACGCGGAGGCCACGTATCTGCTGGCCAAGAAGATGATCGAGGCCGGCGCCTGCGCGCTGCAGATCGAAAACCAGGTGTCCGATGAGAAGCAATGCGGCCACCAGGATGGCAAGGTCACCGTGCCGCACGAGGACTTCATCGCGAAGATACGCGCCTGCCGCTACGCTTTCCTGGAGCTGGGCGTGGATGATGGCATCATCGTGACCCGCACGGACTCTCTCGGCGCCGGCCTGACCAAGCAGATCGCCGTCAGCCACACGCCCGGCGATCTTGGCGACCAGTACAACAGCTTCCTCGATTGCGAGGAAGTCACCCCGGACGCCGCGCATAACGGCGACGTCATCATCAACCGCGGCGGCAAGCTTCTGCGCCCGAAGCGCCTGCCCAGCAATTTGTATCAGTTCCGCGCCGGCACCGGCGAGGACCGCTGCGTGCTGGACAGCATCACCTCGCTGCAGAACGGCGCGGACCTGCTGTGGATCGAGACGGAGAAGCCGCACGTGTCACAGATCGCCGGCATGATGGACCGCATACGCGCGGTGATCCCCAACGCGAAGCTGGCCTACAACAACTCGCCTTCGTTCAACTGGACCCTGAACTTCCGCCAGCAGGTGTACGACGCGATGGTGTCCGACGGCCAGGACGTGAGCGTGTACGACCGCGCCAAGCTGATGAGCGTGGAATATGACCAGACCGAGTTGGGCCGCCAGGCCGACGAGCGCATCCGCACGTTCCAGGCGGATGCCGCAAAGCGGGCGGGCATCTTCCACCATCTGATCACGCTGCCCACGTATCACACGGCGGCGCTGTCCACGGACAATTTGTCCAAGACGTATTTCGGCGACATGGGCATGCTGGGCTACGTGTTGGGCGTGCAGCGCCAGGAACTGCGGCAGGGCATCGCCTGCGTGAAGCACCAGAACATGGCCGGCTCGGACATGGGTGACGACCACAAGGAGTATTTCGCCGGCGAGGCCGCGCTGAAGGCGGGCGGGGCGCATAACACGATGAACCAGTTTGGGTAGTCGTCTCGGTAAGTGAGCAAGGCCTTCTTTTCTGTAGAAAAGAAGCAAAAGACTTTTGCTCCCTGTCGGCGAGTTTGCCGGCAGGGAGTTTTTTAACGATATGGTAGACTGTTGAAGCTATTTGAGGCCCAGCCTGGGCGAGCCTTTAGGTTACGTGAGTTGGCAGCGCTGCTTAACTGAACGAGCCCTTCAATCTGTCGCTTAGATGAACTATCTCACCTTGTGTATGCACAAGTATTCGCGTTCCGTTTTCGGCCCACGTTTCTCATCGCTTTGCAATACCTGAATAAAGCCACACGACTCCCAGTCGCTCCATTGCGAGCCCGGCTGATGAAAGTCTGGTGGAAGCTGCTCCGATTTGAGCATTAACACGGTGTCTACAGGCAAGCTGACGAGTGGCGGCGGTGCCGGCGGCACGCTACCCGAAGGCGCGCTAGCTCGTGCAGACAACGCGCTTCCCAGAGTCAGGCAAAAAGTTAGAGCAAATAGAGGCTTCCGCATGTTTGGGGCTCCGATTTGCTTCGACTGTGCCTACCTTGCTCGAGTCCCGCCCACAGTCCGGTGGTCACTTTCTGTTCAACCTTTTCAACAGGCACCACGGAAAAGCAGCGTAACCGGCATATCTAACCGATAGGTTCTGTCCTGAAAAACGTGAAACTTGCACAAGGCCATTCGACGTGCCCTAGACACAATCCAGAACTCTCGCTGCAATCTCCTGCTTCGCTGTAAAAGTTACCCGCGCTCCTCAAGCACAAACCGCACCGGCCGATCCGGCTGCGTGGTCACGATCCCCCGCGGCACAACCTTTCCAATTCCTGACAACGAAATCCGGAACCGCTTCATCAACCGCGCCAGTACAAGCGTCGCCTCCGTCAGCGCAAACTGCGCGCCCACGCAGATTCGCGGTCCGGCGCCGAACGGCATGTAGGCGTAGCGCTCCGGCGGCGTGGCGCCCGGCAGGAACCGCCCCGGATCGAAGGCGTCCGGCGCGTGCCAGCGCGCGCGATGCCGGTGCAGCACCCAGGGCGAGATCGTCACCGTCGTCCCTGCCGCTACCTTGTGCCCCATGATCTCGTCGGCCGCCTGCGCCTGGCGAACGATCAGGAACGCCGGCGGATACAGGCGCAGCGCCTCGTCCACATGCGCGCGTATCTGCGGCAGGTGCGCGAGGGCGGAAGCCGCGTGTGCCGCGTCCAGGTCCACGCCGGCCACTTCGGCCGCCAGCACATCCTGCTGTTCGGGGTACAGCGCGGCCAAGTACACGGACCAGAACAGCGTTACCGCCGTCGTCTCGTGGCCGGCCAGGATCATGGTCGAGACCTCGTCGCGCAGTTGCGCGTGATCGAAGCCTGCGCCTGTCTCGGGGTCACGCGCGGTAGACAGCAGGTCGAACAGGTCACGCGGCCGGTCGTCCGCCGGCGCGAAGCCGCTGCGCACCGCGATAAGCCGGTCCAGGAAGGCCAGCCACTCGGTGCGGAACGCCGCCCGGCCGCGATCCGCGAAAGACGGCACGTCCTCCCGCAGCATGAGATCGAGTATGCCGGGCTGGGCGTGACGCGTGCCGTAGCTCATCAACAACCGGCGCAGCTCGCCGGCGAACCCGCTCATCTCCAGCGAGAACATCGACTGCCCGGCAATCGCCAGCGCCAGATGCTGCAGGTGGCCCAGCAGCTCCACCGGCCGGTGCGTCAGTGCCGCCAGCTCGGCCTCCTTGGCGGCGCTGGCGGCCACCACGTGATGCGCCAGGATGGGCATGGTGCGCGGCGCCAGTGCCGGCGCGATGGTGCGGCGCTGGTGGCGCCACGCCTCGCCTTCCGCCAGGAACAGGCCCTGCCCCAGCACCGGCTGCAGAACGCGCCTGGTCGCCTGGTTGCGCCGGTAATTGTCCGCGTTGCTCACCAGGACGTGGCGTATCGCTTCCGGCGCGTTGAGCATGATCTGCTCGCGGCCCAGGAAGCGGCCGGGCAGGATGTCCTCCTCGTAGGCCAGCTCACCCCATAGTTCGAGCGGGTTGCGGCGCAGGACGAGAAAGGCTTCCAGCTGCGTGCGCAGACGGGTGGGTATCGGCGGGCGGGGAGGCAGCGTCTGCAGCATTTTCGCTAGATGGGTAGGCGAGCCGCCGGGCACACGCCCAAACTTGAAAAAACCCGACAGGCAGTGCCGCCGTTCGTGGCGGTTTCAGCAGGAGATATGCGCATGCCCGGCACAATCGTCGATTTCAAGCGTCCCGCGGCTGCTCCGGCGCAGTCGCTACAGCTCGCCCGCGGCCTCGGCTGGTTTTCCATCGGCCTGGGCGCCGTGGAGCTGCTGACGCCGGGCGCGCTGACCCGGCTGCTGGGCCTGCGCGGCCAGGAGAACCTGGTGCGCAGCTACGGCATGCGGGAGATCGGCACCGGCATCGGCATACTGCGCTCGCAGGACCCGACCGGCTGGATCTGGGGCCGCGTCGGCGGGGATGTGCTGGATATCGCGACCGTCGCCATCGGCCTGCGCGGGCCACGCCGCGGCAACGCTATCCTGGCGCTGGTCTCGCTGGCCGGCGTGACGGCGGTGGACGCGGCGGTGGGCGGCCTGCTGTCCAGCAAGACCGACCTGAAGCAGGTCCGCTGGCCTGCCCGCCGCGCGTCCTGAACAGGACGGTCCCGGCCTGTGCCGACGCTTGACGCAAACGGCTTGGCCTATTGCGGCTTCGATACCTGGGCAGGTTGCAGGGCGGTGAGCGAGAGGCTGACACGCGACTGATAGCTGTTCGCCGTGCCTGTCACCGAGTCCACCGCCCAGCCGGTGCCGCCCCAAAGGACGGCGCTGGCCACGGTGCCGGACGACACACCGGACCCGTTCACCGAGGAAGCAAGCTGGTAGCCGGGCTTGTCGCACAGGAACACGAGATCCAGCGGGCTCTTGCGCAGCACGATCGTAGCCGGCGTCCGGGCGATCTCGCCTATCTTCGCGCCGGAGCGCAGCACCAGGCAGTGTGCGCCAGGCGGCGTGGTCTCGACGGCGATCGGCTGCTCGCGGTCGCTGAGCAGCGAGGCACATCCAGGCAGCGCCAGCAGCGCGGCCAGGCAGGGAAGTGCCCGCACGCCGCGCCGGTCAGACGACGGGGACGGAGACAACCTGCTTGGCCATCTCACGCACCGCATCCGACAGGCCCGATTCGGAGGAGAGCGGGTGTGCGGCGGAGGCGCCATCGGCCTCGAACGTCTTGATGACCGCGTTCGTGGCGGTCTGGGTAACGGTGACTTCGCCACCCACCCGGTTGCGCCCGGCGAGCGCACCGACGAGCAGCCGTTCGCCAACCGAAACCTTCGCGTATTTCGTGATGTCGATCGTCACCACCAGATCGGTCGGCTCGTTGTCCAGCACCACCTTGGAATACTGCCCCGTGGCACTGAGCTGGCTGAGGATAGCCGCGCGTATGTCCAGAAGCTGGTCTGTGCTGTCGGGCGCCACCGCGTTCACGACCAGCCGGAGGGACGGGTTGGCCGGCAAGTTGGTGGCCGGTGCTGATGCATGCACCATGATCTGGCCTTCGGCACTGCAGCCGGCCAGGAAAACAGCCATGAGAAAAATCGTGGTGACGCCGGAACAGCGCATGTGCAGCTACCTTCGTTGATAACGAAACGTAACCGGAATTTTACTTCTCCGCAACAGCCGGCGCCGAAGCCGCCGAGCGGCGCGTCGTCGTTTCGTCGACGGGACGGCGCCTGCTTGCACCGACATCCACATCCGTGCGCGGTCAGTCTTTCTCCCGCGCCAGAAGCGCCCGCTTGCGCGCCAGGCCCCACCGATACCCGGTCAGTGCCCCGTCCGACGCCACTACGCGGTGACACGGCACTACCACGGCCAGCTTGTTCGCGGCACACGCCCCGGCCACCGCACGTACGGATTCGGGGCACCCCAGCCGCGCTGCCACTTGCGCGTAGCTCATCGTCTCGCCCGCCGGGATGGCCCGCAGCGCCTGCCACACACGCTGCTGGAAGGCCGTGCCGCGTATGTCCAGCGGCAAGCCATGCGCCTCGCCTGGCCGGTCCACGGCGGCCACCACGCGCCGCACCGTATCGGCGAAACCAGGCTCCGCCGCCGCCACGCAGGCGGCCGGAAAACGCGAGCGCAAATCCGCCAGAAGGGTGGCCGCATCGTCGCCCAGCAGGATGGCGCAGATGCCGCGGCCGGAGCCCGCCACCAGGACCAGCCCGAGCGCCGATTGTCCGAACGCGTAGCCGATCGCCTCGCCACGGCCGCCGGCCCGGAAGCTGCCCGGGGTCATGCCGAGCATGGCGGGCGCTGCCTCGTAGAACCGGCCGGAGGAGTTGAACCCGCCATCGTACAGGGCCTGCGTCACGCGGGCGCCGCCGGCCAGGTGCTTCCGCACCAGCGCTGCCCGGTGCGCGCGCGCGTAGGCGGCCGGCGTCACCCCGGTCACGCGGCGGAACAGCCGGTGGAAGTGCTGCGCGCTCAGCCCCGCCTGCCCTCCCAGGGCGGCCAGGCTAGGCATCTCGTCGGCGGCCTCGATGGCACGGCAGGCGGCCGCTACCAGGGCCGCCTCCCGCTCGGCGCGTGGGGCCAGATCGGGCCGGCAGCGCTTGCAGGGGCGGAACCCGGCGCGCTCGGCGGCCTCGCGGCTGGCGTGAAACGCCATGTTCGCCGGCAGCGCCGGCCGGGCTTTGCAGGACGGATAGCAATACACGCCGGTGGTGGCGACCGAGTAGTAGAAGCGGCCGTCGTAGTTTGCGTCGCGCAGGCGCACGGCTTGCAGGCACGTCTGGGAGTCCAGGGGTTCGGGCATGGTGGAACTCTCGAAGGAAGAAAGTCTTCTTTTTTAAAAAGAAGAAGAAAAAAACTTTTGCTTCCCGCATCTGAAACAACCGGCTGATTTCGCGCGGAGCCGCTGCGCTGCGGATGCGGGGAACGAGAGTTTTTTGCTTCTTTTTTGCAAAAAAGAGGGCCTTCCTTTCTTGCCTGCCCCCCTCCCCGTTCGCACTCCGCCGCCAGCCCCGCTATTCACGCCGGCATGCGCGCGCCCGCCAAGATCAACCTCACCCTGCACGTCACCGGCCGTCGTCCGGACGGCTACCACCTGCTGGACAGCCTGGTGGCCTTTGCCGGCGCGCATGACGTGGTGACCGCCACGCCGGCCGAGGGGCTCTCGCTGCGCGTCACCGGACCGTTTGCGGCGGCGCTGGCGGAGGACGCGGACAATCTGGTGCTACGGGCCGCGCGCGCCCTGGCCGAGGCGGCCGGCGTTGCTCCGCGTGCCGCGCTGGTGCTGGAGAAGCGGCTGCCGGTCGCCTCCGGCATAGGCGGCGGCTCGGCGGATGCGGCGGCCACGCTGCGCGCGTTGTCCGGCCTGTGGCACCTGGCGCTACCGCCGGAGAAGATGCACGCGATCGCCGCGGGCCTGGGCGCCGATGTGCCGGTATGCGTGGCCAGCGTTCCGTGCCGGATGTCCGGCATCGGCGACGTGCTGGCGCCTGTGCCGGCGTTGCCGCCCTGCGGGATACTGCTCGCCAATCCGGGCGTGGCGCTTGCCACCCAGGCCGTCTTCCGCGCCCGCACGGGTCCGTTTTCCGCGGCACCTGCCCTGCCGGCGGGGTGGGCTGACGCGGCCTCGCTGGCGGCCAGCCTGGGGGAGGGGGGCAATGACCTGCAGCCGGCGGCGCTTGCCTTGTGCCCCGCGATCGGCGGGTTGCTGGCGGAGCTAGCGGCCTGCCCCGGCGCCCTGCTGTCGCGTATGAGCGGGTCTGGCGCCACGTGTTTCGCCCTGTTCGCCACCTCTGCCGAGGCGGCAAGTGCGGCCTGCGCGCTGGCGCGGCCGGAGCGGTGGTGTTGGGGCGGGCCACTTTACGATGGTGGCAGCGTCACCTTATAGCGGGGCGCGGATGGGGCGTCGCCAAGCGGTAAGGCAGCGGATTTTGATTCCGCCATGCGGAGGTTCGAATCCTCCCGCCCCAGCCAGTCGACCCACGGTTGTGAGCACCAGGCTCGAATGTGGCGCGTCATGCAGAATGGCCTAGCGATCTCAGCAGGTTAGTCGCCGTTTGCTTTGCAACGCGTCACGAGAGACGCTTCCTAGTGCCTAAACTGCTCGAACTTCGGCCTGGCGTCTGGAGTGGCACTTTCGGCACTCCGTGATGCGGTTGTTGACCGGCTGTCGAGCAACGTCGGTCAGAAATCTTTTCCGGGGGGCGATCGCTGGAAGCCGCAGCTTGGCTCGGCAGCTGACGATGTCAGAAGCGGAGGACCACCTTCTGCTCGCTCCAGAGTAGAGCCAAGCGCGTGTCGGCCAGCAGTTTTGTGGCGGTAAGGCCAACTGGCTGCTGCCCATTGGCGATCGCCGTCAGGATCTCGGGCGACAAGAAGCCCAGGCGCAGCACGCGTGTGTAGTGCGATCCGGACACGCCCGCGTCGGCTGCCAACTCAGCGATGCCGAGCCCGTTGGCCGCCAGTAGCCGATCGCGGAATGCCACCGCCTGACAAACCAGCTTGGCCAGGATCGCATCGGGGCTGGACGCCGGCCTTGGTCCAGCGATCACCAGCCGCATCTCCTTCCCGGCTCTCCGCAGCGCGGCTGGGACGGTGATGGTGTGGCAGCAAGACGCTGCCTGAGCACGATCGGCAGAGGTGAGCGGCGCAGCGTCGCCCAGCAGCTGCGCGCGCAGCTGCTGCACGTCCACGTCGACTCGCACCGCATCTGCCTGCACGGAGACACGGGCGACCACCGCGCGGACCATGTCGCGCAGCCTTGCGTGTTCCAGCTGCGCCCAGGCTCCTGCGAGCTCGCCAGCCGCGACAAGAAGGACCTGCTGCTGTGACGCGCTACAGGCTGTCGCGCCGACTGCGTCGAGCAGGGCGGCCGGCGCGGCTATCAGGTCGAGCAACGCCTGGGTGACCAGGCCATCCAGCCCGCCGGCAGGCAGCCGAAGACCATCGACGGCACTACCCCTGGCTCGCGTGACCAGCCGGGCTGACACGTAGTAGCGATAGCGCTTGGCTCCCTTCTTGGCATGTGAGGGTGTCAGCCGCTCGCCATCACCGTCGAATACCAGCCCGGTCAGCAAAGCTGGTTGGTCGCCGCTGCTGCCGCTCGGCCGGTCGGTGCGGCGGCTGAGCAGCCCGTCCTGCACCCGGTCCCAGAGCGCTTCGTCGACGATGGCCTCGTGCTCGCCGGGATAGACCTGGCCCCTGTGGGCCACCTCACCCCGATAGAGCCGGTTTTGCAGCATGCCGTAGAGGTTTCCGCGCTGCAGGGACAGGCCGCCGCTGATGCGGCCTGTGCCGCTGTGCCGCTGCTTGGAGGTGATACCCTCGACTGAAAGCCGGTCCTGCAGCAGCCGCACCGATCCAAGCTCGGCGTAGAGGCGGAAGATCCTTCCGACCTGAGCAGCTTCCGCGGTGTTGACGACCAGCTTGCGGTCCTGGACGTCGTAGCCCAAAGGCGGGTAGCCGCCCATCCACATACCCTTGCGTTTGGAAGCCGCTATCTTGTCGCGGATGCGCTCTCCGGTGACCTCACGCTCGAACTGGGCAAACGAGAGCAGCATGTTGAGTGTCAGCCGGCCCATCGAGGTGGCCGTGTTGAACTGCTGGGTGACCGAGACGAAGGAGACGTCGTGGGCGTTGAACACGTCGACCAGCTTGGCGAAGTCGGCGAGCGAGCGTGTCAGCCGGTCGACCTTGTAGATCACGATCAGGTCGATGCGCCTGGCACGGATGTCCTCGAGCAGGCGTTGCAGGGCGGGACGCAGCATCGTGCCGCCAGAGATGCCGCCATCGTCGTAGAGGGCCGGCAAGGCGCGCCAGCCCTCGTGCCGCTGGCTGAGGATGTAGGCCTGACACGCCTCGCGCTGTGCATGCAGGGAGTTGAACTCCTGCTCCAGCCCTTCCTCGGAAGACTTTCGCGTGTAGATGGCGCATCGCACCTCCTTGGAGTGGGAGGCGGCCGCGGCACCTGCCCGGCTACGCACGGTCAGCCTCTCCGGATATCCGTCTTGCGGGCCCTGTCTTGACCAAACCGAAGAAGCGCGGGCCTGACCATGCGACGCCGGTGATCTCCCGTGCAATCCGCGTCAGCGAGGCGTAGGGCAGCCCATTGTACTCGAACCCGTCCTCCAGCACCTTGATGGTATGCGTGCGGCCGTGCCAGTCGCGAACCAGGGTAGTGCCGGCCTTCACCACCTTTGTTTGCTTGTCCGTCGGCAGGCTGCGGGAGGCTGCAGTGAGCCGGCGTAGGGTGGATGAAGGGCAGCTCCCCAAGGCTGTCTCCTGGAGACGATGCGCAATGCCACGCCGCAGCAGGTCGGCACTGAGCCGCAGGTTCGGAGTGGTCTTGACCACCCCGATCCATGTGCGCCTGAGCGCTGCCAGGTCCATCAGCTCCAAGGCAGCGATGCGTTGGCGGAGCGCCTCCGCAGCGATGCTTTCGAGTGGTCCAGGCAAGGCCTGGGTCACCTGCCCTAACCTGCCTGGGCAGCCTCGGCAGAGTAGCGCTTTTCTCCGCCCTGCTGTGTCAGCTGGATCGGCACGCCGCCTTGGCGCAGGCGCGTCAGGCTGGCCCGAATGGTGTGCGGCTGCCAGCCCGTCAATGCGATGAGGTCGTTCAGCGAAGCGCCGTGGCCGCTCCGGACCGCGGCCAACACCCGGCCCAGCTTGCCGCCTGGCGTGCGCGGACCTTCAGCCGATGCCTGACCGGCGACGTCCGGAATGCTTGGGCTTGCCGGGCCCGGCTCAGCGGCCGGCGCTGGGCTGATCGACTGCCGCCCTGCTTGCGTGATCCGCAGCAGGACGTGTCCGCCCTGTTCGCCAGGCCGCCAAGCGGCCTTGGCGCTGGATGTCGGGTGTTCCTCCACCAAGCCTCCGGCCAACATGGCCTTGAGAAGTTTTGACGCCTTTGCCGAGGCTGCATCGACGTCGTCCGGCAGCGGCAGCACGTGGCCGTAGCGGCGCAGAGCGGCCGCGGCGAGAATGGTGTCTTGGGTCAGGGTAGCGGCGCTGTTGGCTTTGCGAGACATGGTTTGGGCTCCGGGCAGCAGCCGCACCCTGCGGCTGCTTGCACCGAGACAAGCCCCGCTTGCTCGGCGAGGCATGTAGGCCGGGCGCGCGTGCCGCCGGTCCACACGGACAGCAATGCGTGCTTGAAGACAGAAGTCGAGTGGTTTTGTGCTGATATGGCGAGTGGTCGCGCGCGTGGGCGGGCTTGCTTCGGACAACGGCACCGCCGACGCGAGAAACGCGATGCTGTCCGCTTTGCGCCCCATCTCAGTCACTCAGGTTCGCCACGCGGGCGCCTGGAAGCGGACATCAGTTTCGGGCATCGTGATGGCCGCGATGGGTGGGGAGCGGTCCGTCCGCTTCCGTGACGCAATGGGTTTTCCTTGGACATTTGTCCGGGCCGGGCTCCGGCCAACCGTCGACCTCCGGGTTCCGGGCGACAGAGCGAAACGCAGAACGTATTGTCACGGCGATTACCCTGCGCGTAAGGCACGATGGTCCTGATGATGATCGACACGCAGATTTTGTCTTACGCCTATAAGGGTCGATCAGTTCCGACGACTGGCGCTCGCATCTCTTCTATTGTCGCCCATGAGTTCCTCGATGTCTACCATCCGGCATGGCCAACGCGCTTCCGCTACTACGTCAAATATCTGAGTGGGCGGCACTTTGGCGCCGTGCCCCCCTCTCCGGCACAGTGGAAGGGTGGAATGATCGAGCGGATTGTGCTCGATTTCGGCACAGATTATCCGCAGCTCATCGAGTTCAACAGCAGAGCCACCGCGGCAATCATCAACGACAGGAACGTGCCCGCGTATGGCCAAATTCTTGCGTCACTTGACAAAGCTTCGCAGAAGAAGCTCCGGCCGCGCTTTGCCTTCGTCTGCAAGCATATTGCCGAATGCGTGCCACTTACGGCGCAGACTGCTGAGCTCGGCATCGAGCTTCTGTGGCGTTTCGTCCAGCACCACAACGTCAAAGGTGCTTTCCGAAACTCAGCCAACGACATGCTGATCCTTGCAGCTGCGATTGCCTCCAAAGATGACCTGATTACAGAGGACAGCTTATTAGCTCGGTTTGCGGCTCGTGAACGGGGCGCTCCAATTCAAGATGCAGGTCAGGGCACCATCAGGATCGGCTTTGCCGCCCCGGTGACCACAGTTCATCGGACAGCTCGAGAGAGCAAAGGTTATATCAATCGGGGCTGGAGGATTGCTGAAGACCTTCGCAGGACCGTGGTACCCCAGCGTTGAGCGATGCGCTTAGCATCGGGAGCGCTTGCGTAGACGCCGGGGCTCGAATGGCGGCTTTTGAGATCGCTTGATCGCCGATCTGTTGACCGGGTTGGGTCGGTAGCAGCCATCGCGCTTGTTCGGCCCAATGTCCGCTCTTCAACCCGTGGCACCCAAAAGCCGCGTTTCCGCTTACGTGAAGAGTTTCGGACGCCGCTTGGCGTTCGAAAGTCTCCGAAGAACGAACCCGCGGTTAACAGTCGGATGTTTATGGGGATTGCGGAAATTAGCCGTGCGTGGCTTGAGGGCGGTGACGGTTTCGACGTCGACCAAACGCGGCATCCAGGGGGATTTGGCGGGGGAGAAGGGCGCAATTCGGCCGCAAGTGCTCTGCTAAATCGGCGCAGAAAGCCATGTAGATCGTGCTGAACGGCTCCATTGGACCACGTGGCGCATGGGGTTTCAATGGCCGCCGCAACCATGCGGGGGCCTGGGGTGGGTGCGGGCCATGCCGGGTCATGGCGTCACCGTCCGGGTTGGTGGGGCCGGTGCCGGCGGTCCGCGGGGCGCCATCCAGCGTTGCAATGTCTCGATGATGATCATGCGCCCGCCGCAGCAGGGACAGGGCGGCCGCAGGTCCGCCGGTTCAGGCGGCTCGACTGGCGCTGCCGGGGGTGCGGCCGCGAGCAGCGCTCTGGCGCGCGCGAGATTGGCCTGACGCAAGCCGGTCGCGAGCAGGCCGTAATGCCGGATGCGGTGAAAACCTTTGGGCAGGACGTGCAACAGGAAGCGCCGGATGAACTCATCTGTGCCGAGCGTCATGGTGCCGTAGCGCGCTGCCCCATCGCGCCGATAATCCTTGTAGCGGAAGGTGACGCCGCTATCGTCGAGCGAGATCAGCCGGCGATTTGAAATGGCGACGCGGTGCGTGTAGCGCGACAGGTAGGCGAGCACCGCTGCAGGCCCGGCAAAAGGTGGCTTGGCATAGACCACCCAGTTCTTTTGCCGCATCTTTGCGATGAGGCGCAGGAAAGCCCGTCTATCGCGCAACCCGGCTTGCCTGCCAAAGAAGTTGAGCTCGCCTGTGGTATAAAGCTCAACCAGCCGGGTCAGGAACAGGCGGCGAAACAGTTTGGACAGAACACGGACCGGCAGCAGAAAGCTTGCCCGCGACGATATCCAGCGCGTGCCGTCCAGCGAGATGCCGCCACCCGGCACGATCATATGGATGTGCGGATGGTGCGTGAGCGCCGAGCCCCAGGTGTGAAGCACGGCGGTGATGCCAATGCGCGCGCCAAGATGGCGCGGGTCGGCGGCGATGGTGAGCATCGTCTCCGACGCCGTGCGGAACAGCAGGTCGTAAATCTGCGCCTTGTTCTGCAAGGCAATGTCAGCGAGTTCGGCGGGAATGCTGAAGACGACGTGGAAATACCCGACCGGCAGCAGATCGGCCTCGCGCGCGGCCAGCCATTCGCGCACCTTGGCAGCCTGGCATTTGGGGCAATGCCGGTTGCGGCAGCTGTTATATGCGATGCGCCGATGGCCGCAGTCCTCGCAGCCTTCGACATGACCACCCAGTGCCGCCGTGCGGCATGTTTCGATGGCCGACATCACGCGGAGCTGGTCGAGACCGACATGACCAACCCGCGCCGCGCGCCAGGCCGGCCCGTGGCGGCGCAGGATGTCGGCAATCTCCAAGTCGGGTCGCATCGCCGGCTCAGTCGCCAGCGTTTGGCTGCTCCCCGATCAGGGCAACGATCTTGTCGAGCGGACTGGTGACAGTGTGCACCGTCCGGGTCGCCACCCGCGTGTAGAGTGCGGTGTTATCCAGCTTGGCGTGCCCGAGCAGAACCTGGATCACCCTGATATCCACGCCATCTTCCAGCAAGTGCGTGGCGAAGCTGTGCCGCAGCGTATGCGGGCTGACGTGTTTGGTAATCCCGGCGGTCTGTGCTGCGTCTTCCACGACGCGCGAAAGTTGCCGGGTGGTGATCGGCTTGCTCGGGTCCTGGCCGGGAAACAACCAGCCGCCGGGCAGCATCACGCCGCGGCGCCGACCTTCCTGCCACCAGGCACGCAATACGCTCAGCAGGTCGGCCGACAGCATGGCGTGGCGATACCGTCCCCCCTTGCCGCGTTCGACGCGGATCAGCATGCGCGCGCTATCGATGTCGCCGACCTTGAGCGACGCCACCTCGGCAACCCGCAGGCCTGCGCCGTAAGCGACCGACAGGGCCGCACGATGCTTGAGGCATTTGGTGGCAGAAAGCAGGCGTGCGACTTCTTCGGCACTCAGCACTGATGGCAATTTGCGTGGATAGCGCAAGCGAATCAGCTTGCGGGACAGATCCGGCCGGTCGAGTGTCTGGGTAAAGAAGAAGCGCAGGGCGGCAACGGTGCCGTTCATCCCCGGCGCGTGCATGCCGAGTTCGGACTGATGAACCTGGAAGCGGCGAAGGTCCTCAGCCGTGGCGGTGTCCGGCGATCGGCCGAGGAAGGCTGCAAAGCCGGCAACGATACGTATGTAAGAACGGCGGGTCTTCTCGGTAAACCCGCGCACCGTCATGTCTTCGATGAAACGTTGGCGCAGTCCGATGACGACAACAGGCGAGATCGGCTTGTTCATGCGAGGCTCCTCTTGGTTGAAGGGAGCCATCATCTTCAAAGCAGGCCGCCAGCCCGCTCAATCCAAGCGCTTCACCGGGCGTCGAGCGCGGCTCTCACCCCAGCACCCTCCCGCGGAGCGGGTTCGTTCAGCGGCCATTCTCGGCAGTTGGTTTTTGTCGGCAATCTTCCATTCATAGGGGAAGAAGCGGCAGTCATGCGCATGGCACGCCGCATCGCCGAGACGATGCGGCGCTCCCGACCGTCTGCCTAGCTCAGCCCTTCCTTGCGTATCGCCTCGTCGCCGGCGCGCAGCACGTCGGCGGCCACGCTCTTCACGTTGCCGGCGAGGTCACCGCTGAGCGCCGCATCGACGAGCTGGCCGGGCGTCTTCTCGCCTGCCAGGCCCTGGCCGTGCACGCCGTCGCGGGCGCTGGCGGTGACGGCCTGCATCACGCGGCCGCCGCGTTCGATGCTCTCGCTGGCCAGGGTGCGCGCCGCGTCCCTCGCCTGGCCGGCGATGCCGCCGAGTGCGGCCTCTTCCTGGTCCGAGTGCGGCAGCAGCGCGCCCAGCAGCGCGCCCGCAGCCAGTCCGAGCGCGCCGAGCAGGACGGGGCTTTCGGAGATCGCCGCGATGAGGTTGCCGCCGGCCTGTCCGGCCGACTTGCCGCCGGAAGATAGCGCGCCGCCGGCATAGGAAGCCGCATCCTGGAGTGCGCCTTGGGCCGAGGTGCCGAACGAGCCGATAGCCCCGCTTGCGCTGCCGATCGCACCGCCCGCCTGGTCGCGCAGATCATGCGCGCAGCTGGTCACCGCGTTTTCAATCGCAGTCACGGCATGGCGTATGCGCTCGCCGAAGGATTCGGTGGTCTCCTGGGTGTGGCGCGCCAGCCCAAGGGCTTCGCCGCGGGCCATGTCCAGGCGGGCGGAATAGGCGTGCTCCGGCTCGCCGGCGTCGCGCGCCGTGGCCTGGCTGGCGGTGTCCAGGCGCGCCAGGGTGGCGGCGTGGTCGTCATGGCCGTAGGTCGGCAGTCGCGCGGCGGCCGGGCCGGCGGTCCCCGCGGCGCCGCGGGGGTTGGAAGCCATTAGCCAGGCCAGGCCGATGGTGGTGATGGCGGCCGGCATCGGGTTGCCGCGCACACTATCCAGCAGGCTGCGGCCAAAGGCGGCGCCCTCGCTGCCGCGGAAATAGCCCATCAGATCGTCCAGCACCTGGCCGGGCGAGAGCCGGTCCTGCAGCTCGCTGAGATGGCTGCCCAGGCGGGCGCGCGTGCGGTCTAGGTCCTGCTCGATGCGGCCGGTCTCGGTCCCGACCGTCTTCTGGCCCGTCTTCGTAGTGTCGGACATCATGTGTGCTCCTTCACGAGGGTCGCGTCCTTCTGCAGACTGGCGAGGCTGCGGTTCGGGGTGAGGCCTTTGAGCGACAGCATCGCCAGGCCGGACCGCGCGAGCAGGCCGCCGACGACCACAATCAGCAGCCCGACGATGAGAAAGGCGGCCCAGGCCGGGATGACGTAAGCCAGCCCGAGGGCGGCCGCCTGCAGCAGCACGACCAGCCCGGCAAAGGCGACCAGCGCCCCGCCCACCAGCCAGATCGCGGCCAGGATCATGCGGTCCAGCTTCTGGTCGAGCTCGGCGCGCGCCAGGCGTACCTCGCCGCGCACCAGGTCGCCCAGATCGGTGGCCAGGCTGCCGACGATGTCGGCCAGGCCGTGGCCGCTATTGGCGCGCGCGCCGCTCACGGCCTGTCGCCGGGATAGAGCCTGGCGGAAGGCAGCGCCGGCTCGCCGAACGCGGCCGGCTGCTCCATCGGCCCGCTTGCGGGCGGCTGTGCGGCCGGAGCGACGGCCCCGGTCGCGGCCAGGCGGCCGACGCGCGCCAGCGCGAAGCCCGCCGCCATCGAGGCGCCGACGAACAGCGCAGGCTGCCGGCGGGCAAGGCTGCCCAGATCGCCCATCAGGCTCTGCAGGTCATTGGTGCGCAACGTGTTGGCCAGCACCGACAGCTCGGCCGCGCCGCGTTCCACCATGTGCGCCACCCAGTCCTGGTGGCCCTCGAGCTGCTCGCCGGAGCGGTGCACCGCCTTCGCCACGTCGTCCAGGTAGCCGGCGACGTTCTGCTTCTGGGACTCGGCGAGCGAGCCGGCCTTTTCCGTCACGTCGTCCAGCAGCGACGTGGCGCGCGCCTGGGCCTCGCCCGCCACTGCGCGGGCCTGCTGCACGGCCTCGGTGCCGGCCTGGGCGGCGCGGTCGCCGACCTGCCTGGCGGCATCCCCCATCGCCTTGAGGTCGGCGGCGTTGTTGCCTATCGCGTCGGTGTTCCTGCTGTCGCTCATCATGGTCTCCCTTGGCTGCCGGAGGTTATTGCGGGGATTGCTGCTGCGGATATCCGCCAGGTTGCGGCGTCTGCTGCTGCTGGTATCCGCCGAGGGGCGCTACCTGCCGCTGCTGATACCCGCCAGAGGGCGGCACAGCCTGCCGTTGGCCGGCATTCGGCGCCCCCTGGCCGGTCCGGTGCGAGAAGCAGCCGAGCTCGTAGCAGCCGAACAGCGCCGCCGCCCCGATGCCGATTGCCACCTTCGTGCCGGTGGACAGGCCGGCCGGCGCCGCGTGACCGACCGCGCCCACGGTGGCCACCAGCCGCTGCGCCTGCTTCGGGCCGCCGCCGTCGGGGATCAGGTCCACCTTGATCTGGGTCCCAGGCGGCAGCGAGCCGACATAGCCGCCGAACGCGACCAGGCTGGCGAACACCCTGCCGTCCACGGCGATGATCTGGTCGCCCGGCTTGAAGCCGGCCTGCGCGCCGGGAGAGCCCCGGCGCACCTGCTTGACCCGTATGATGTCGAACGCCAGCCCATCGTCGGTGATGTGCTGGGCGCGCTCGATGTCCATGCCGAGGGCGCCGCCGTTATGCGGCAGCGACGCCGCGTCCTCCTGGCTGACCAAGCGGTAGCCCATCGGGTTGTCCGCCCTGGCCGGCGCCGCCGTCCAGGGCAGCGCCAGGCAGGCCGAGACGGCGGCGGCGAAGATGCGCGAACGCATCGGGGCCGCGGCGACGATGCGTTCGCGCATCGGGCTATACCGACACGGTGCCCTCGTTGGGCACCTGACCGTTCGGGGTCATGCCGGACACGGCGTTGGGCAGGTGCTGGCTGAGCTGGCTGAGGAAGTCCTGCGGCTCCATGCCGGATTGGCTGGCCATGCTCTGCACCCGGTCCTGGCCGAACACGCTCTGTAGTTGGTCCGGCGAGACCGGCTGGTTCGGGCCGTTGCCGACCCAGGATTGCGCGATGTGGCCCAGCCCGGCCTGCTCGAACATCGAGACCAGGCCGCCGACGCCGCCGCCCATGCCAGCCATGCCGGCCTGACCGCCCATGCCGCCACCGCCCATCGGCGATTGCTGCTGCCCGCCGCCGCCGAGCAGGCTGGACAGCACTCCGCTCATCGGCGAGCCGCCGCCGCCGCCCATCAAGCCGCCGATAACCTGGTCAAGTAGTCCCATGATTTAGTTCTCCTTGTTCTCGTTGCGTCTAGCGGACCGTCCGTCGGCCCATGACGGCGTGGTAGATGACCAGCACGATGACAGCGCCGACGACGGCCACGAACATGCTGTAGATGTTCAATCCGGTGACGGGCGTTGCACCCACCAGGGTGAACAGGTAGCCGCCGACCATGGCGCCTACGATGCCCAGGACGATGTCGAGCAGCAGGCCCTCGCCGCTCTTGTTGACGATCTTGCTGCCGATGAAGCCGGCGATCAGGCCGAGTATGAGCCAACTGATGATGGACATGTGTTTCTCCTGGTTCGAATTAGCGCCGCGGACTTCGAGTGTCCGCGGCGCTCCGGTTGCTGGGCTAGCGGACGACCCGTTGCGAGACCTGCAGGCGGCGCTGCACGGCGAGAGACCCGCCGATGGCCGCCGCGATGGCGCCGAGCAGAAGGTCGCCGAAGCCGGCGAACGCCGTCTTGGATGCCGCCGCGGCACTCTCGTTGGCAGCGTTCTTGGCGGTCTGCCCGGCCTGGTCGCGCGCCTGCTTTAGCTTCGCCTCATTCGTGTCGAACTGGCGGGCCGCGTCGTCCGTGCTGATGTGCTGCTGCGCTGCCATGATGGCGATCACGCGCTGCTTGGCCGCCGGCGCATCCGGGCCACCCTTGGCGTAGGTCGCCAGGTTGGTCACCACTTCCTTCTGCGCGTCCTGCGGCGTCATCGTCGCCGGGTCGGGGCTGGCGGGCTTCAGGTAGGCCTGCGCCTGCTGCTGCAGCATGTCGGGTGACACACCGGCGGCCTGCGCCAGCGGTTTCGCCGCATCCTTCACGCCGCTGCCTGCCGCGGACGTCACGCTACCCAGCGCCAAGAAGCCACCGCCGATGATGCTGCCGACCGCACTGGACAGCAGGTAGATCGTCAGCAGCGTCGCGATACCCCAGGTGACGAGGCCGTGCAGAAGCCCATCCCAGCGCAGCTCGATGCCTGCCAGCCAGGCCGCGACGTAGCCGCCGAAGCCCAGTGCGATGATGCTGCTGACCACCCACCAGACACCCGCGCCGATGCCGAGGCTGCTGGCGTCCGGTGTCGACCCGGCATTTGTCTTGACCGTGCCCAGTCCGATTCCGGCGCCAAGCATGCTGAGCAGCAGTTGGACGGCCACGACGAGGACCACCCCGCCGAAGATCGCCGCCCAAGAGATGCGGCGATGGGTATGCGGGCCGCCGCCGACCATGGTCGTCGTCGTCTCCAAAACGCCAGGGCCGCGGGCAAGCGGATCGTTGTAGTTGGTTGCTGACATGTGTCTCTCCTACGCCGAAAGCCCGGGTGCCATGAGCACCCGGGTCGCCTTAGCCGTAGTGGTCAGACGCCCGTCTTGCGGGTTGCCTTGTCGTAGGTGGAACCGGTCTTGTCGCCCGGCTCCTTGACGATCTCCACGTCCTCGCGGCGCACCGTGTCGCGGATGGTCTCAGTGCGATCGGTCGCTTCCTTCTTGATGCCGATTTCCTCCTTGACTCGCGCGGTCTTCGAGACGACTGCCTCCTCAGCGGATTCTGTGACCTCGATGACCTTGTCGCTGAAGGAATCCGTCGCTGGCCGGCTGTCCGTGACGGCGTGACGTTCGATCGTGACCTTCTCGTCGTGAAGGCGAACCTGCTCCTCGACCGGAGTCTCGACGACGAAGCGGCGTATGCGGGTGGTGCCGCGGTTGACCACGCGCTTGCCGACGGCGAGCGTCTCCTCGGAGAGCTGGATCGTGCCGCCGTCCGTGGCGGCCTTGGCACCCGCCATGGGGGCAGCCGCGGCCAGCGGCGCGCGCGCCGTCGTGGTTTGCGTCAAGCCGTAGCTGCCGGCCCGCTCGTCGATGTCGATCGGGTTGTGCCGCTCGAGTATATCCATCACGGCCGTCACGTGGTCGTCGGGCACCTTGACCGAGACGGCGTTCGAGCCGCCGCTGACGCTGCGGTCATAGACAGTCGTGTCGTGGTCCGGCTCGCCGCCGAACAGGCTGGCCCAGAAGCCTGGCTCCTCGGTGCGTGTGGTCGCCGTGGTGGAGCTGCCGGCATAGCTGCCTTCCTGGGCATGACGGTGGATTGCCGACTCCGGCACCTTGGCTTGGATCAGGTCTTGCACGGCGAGTTCGGCGTGAGCGGGCGTGTCGTAGACGGCAACGATGGTCTGGTCTGTCATGGCTGATCTTTCTCAGTTGTTGATGCTTCAAGGTTCGGCGGCTTGGCGGCGACTGTCGTGCAACCCGCATCCGAGCGGGTGACGGTCGCCTCCTGGAAGCGGAGCTGCACCATCTCTCGGTGCGCCTCCGCGGTCCGGACGCGCCTGATCCGGACCTCCTCCTTCAGGACGAGGCGTCGCTCGACCACGAGCACCTCTTCCATGACGGGAACGATGGTGACATCGCCTGCCTGGCGTATGTCGGGCGTGGCTTCGACGACGCGGCCGACCGGCACGCGCTCGATCTCTACCGTCTCGCGGGACAACGCCTCGTCGATCTGCTGCTCTCGCACGGACGTCGTGGTAGTGATTCGGACCGTCGCCCCCGCCATCACGCGCCGGGACACGACGGCCTGCTCCTCCAGCAACTCGAGCACGGCAACCACGCCGGCCTCGCTGCCCGGCACTTCAGGCGGGCGCTCGGGCGCGTCGGTCACGACGCGACTTTCGGGACGAGCGACACGTCGAGGTGGATCGGCGCGTGCAGCGTGTTCGCCACCGGCGACCAGATCATGGCGTGCTGGATCAGCGCCTGCAGTGCTGGCTCGGGTGCGTTCGCGTCCATGTGGACCCGGACCTGGATGGCCTCGAAGCCGACGGGGTTGGGTTGCTGTCCGGCATCGCCCCAGAGAGGACTCACAGCGAGCTCCGCTTCGATTTCCAGCACGAGGCTGGTGACTTCGATGCTTCCGATCGTCGCGTTGGCGCGAATGCGCTCCAGCAGACAGGACCCAAGGGTTGCAAGCAGAAGAGTGGAGGTTTTCGGGCCTCCCGCGGGCTCGGCAATGCCGAGCGCCCCATGCACGTCTACAGGCGGCAGGTTCCCAAGGTGAGTCTGCGGGCGAGATGACCCGACGGTCACCAGCCGGCACCGCAGGATGCGGTCGACCGGCGGTGCAGCCTGGCTTGCGCCGATTGTCATGTCACCCTGAGTAGATGTCATCAACGCAACCCGTGACCGGAAGGCGAATGCCTCGTGCCTTGGCGTCGGTCTTTGTCACAAGGCTTCGAGACGGGAGGGAACAACTGCATTTTGCAAACTGGTCACGCCGGAGGCACAGGAGCGAGCACCATTTTTGCGCGCGCACGTGCAAACTTGCGCGGGAACTCATGCTTGATGGAAACGACCATTAGCGATTGCATTCTCACGACACGCGATCTCGCTATAATCCGCAGCGCGCTCTGGCGAACAGGTGATTTGCGTTACCTTACTTCACCTCCATGCTGTCCTTCACGTCATGCGGAGTTTCGAGGTGCGGCAAGTCACTTACGCTGTTGGATTGGCCCTTTTGCTGATTTCCTTTGGCTTGTTGGTAGTCCGGCATGCGCCAAGTTTAAGCGACAGCCGCCGTGCGACTGGTCAAGGATCGATCGTGATGGGTGCGAAATCCGCATCAGGCCGTTAACGTCAGCAACGTCGGGGTTGCGGAAGCCAGGGACGATCGGTCTGGGGCGGATGAGGAGCCTAAGGCCGCAGCCCGGCTGCGAATGGCAGCCGCGATGCAGTCGACTACGAGGCGTATGCGGGGCGCGTTCCGGTGAGCCTGATGCACGCCTAGCCAGACCTCCGCCTCACAGACTGGGGTCCTTGTCTCGATCCGGCGCAACGCGGGCGCGAAGTCGGCAATAAAACACGGGAGCACAGCCAAGCCGCCGCCACACACCGCCGCGCGATGCTGTGTCTCACGGCAATCGCTGCGCAGCGCCACGGTAGCGCGCTGACCAATGTCGGACAGCCACTCGGTCTGGGCTGTTAATTCATTGTCGTCTAGGGACGTGATGAGGAGGTGACCGGCGCATCCATCATCAACATCCGGCAGACCGCGTCGCGCAAGATAGGTCTCGCTTCCATAAAATCCGAACGCGATGGAAGTCAGCTTTCTAACCACGAGGTCCTCTTGCTCGAAGGACCGCATTTGCACGATCACGTCCACGTTCTTGACTGCTGCCGTGCCCTCCGCGGCCATCGGCAGCAACTCGACAGTGACGTCGGCTGTGCGCGCATGAAGTTCCGCGAAACAGGAGGCCAGCAAGTGCGTAGCGATCATCTGCGAGCTCATGACCCGCACCGAGCCGGAAACATGCGCCTCGTGACGCCGGATTGTGCGTTGCAGGGAGAGTGCCTCGCCCTCGACCTTCATCGCATGGACGAGGATCGCACCTCCGGCGAGGGTGAGGACATAGCCATCGACGTTGCGATGCAGCAGCCTGGCGCCCATCGTCTTCTCGAACGCGGCCAGCCGGCGGCCTACCGTCGATTGGGTCACGCGCAAATCCTTGGCGGCGCCGGCCAACGTTCGATGGCGGGCGATCGAGAGGAAGTAGCGGAGGTCATCCCAGTCCACGTCGGCGCAGCCTGCTTCATTGATTCAGGCTGACCTACGCCTCAACGCGGCGTCCGAAGGCATGCCCCTCTAAAATGTTACTTCCATCTCTGCGTGCGCAGGCAGCGCTTGCCTTCCCGGCTGCCGGAAGACGTGCGTCCAAGCCGGTCGGTGAACGTTATGGCCTCCTCAGGCGAGGTGAACCGTGGCCACGAAGCTGTCGACCTACCAGTCGAAGCGCGACTCCACCCAGACGCAGGAGCCAAGGGGCGGCGCGACGCCGCGAGCTTCCGACCGCCTGCGCTTCGTGGTGCAGCGGCACGACGCCTCCAGGCTCCACTGTGACCTGCGACTGGAGCTTGACGGCGTGTTCAACTCCTGGGCCGTTGCCAAGGGGCCGTCGCTCGACCCGCACGACAAGCGGCTGGCAGTGTGTCAATCGGCACGCAAAAGGGACCCCCTATCGGCGTCCAAAAAGGACCCCCTTTTGGGGGGCCTTTGCCGGGGGTGGTGGGTGGGCGCTGGTGGTGCAGCGGAGCGGATGGAGCTGTGGGTAAGTGGCCCGCCGGAGCGACCGTTGGGCGAGTCTGGCGCAGGCGGGCCACTTATCCACAGCGGCGGCGTGAGGTCGTCGTGTTGAGGTGTCGCGTTCAGGCGCGGTGCTTGAACCGCCAACTCTCGTTGCCGGTCTCGACGATGTCGCAGTGGTGGGTCAGGCGGTCGAGTAGGGCCGCGGTCATCTTGGCATCGCCGAATACGCTGGGCCAGTCGCCAAACGCAAGGTTGGTCGTCACGATGATCGAGGTCTGCTCGTAAAGACGGCTGATCAGGTGGAACAGCAACTGGCCGCCGGAATGGGCAAACGGCAGATAGCCGAGTTCGTCGAGCAGGACAAAATCCATTCGGCAAAGATACTCGGCCATCCGCCCCTGCCGTCCGGAGCGTCCTTCGGCTTCAAGCTTGTTGACCAATTCAACAACGTTGAAGAAGCGGCCGCGCTTACCGTCGCGGATCAGCGCGCGCGCCATGGCAATCGCCAGATGCGTCTTGCCGGTGCCGGTGCCGCCGACCAGCACCACATTGCGCTGATGCGCCAAAAAATTGCCGCTGGCCAAATCATGCACAAGGGTCTCGTTGATCGGCGTGTCGGCAAACTGGAACTCGGCAATGTCCTTGGCCAAAGGCAGCTTGGATATGGTAATTTGATAGCGGATTGAACGCGCCTGCTTTTCGCTGATTTCCGCGGTCAGCAAATCGCCCACAATGCGTTGCGGCTCGTGCTGGCGCTTGACGGCCGTGGTGATGATTTCGTCAAAAGCGGCCTTCATGCCATACAATTTCAAATCGCTCATTGCAGTCAGAATCTCGGAACGTTCCATCACACGGCTCTCCTGAGGCTGTCGTAGCGGGTGCAGTCGGCCACCGGCGCGTGCTGCAATCGCAGCGATTCCGGCGTGGTGATGCTGGCCGCCGGTGCGGGCTCGCGCTGGCGTGCCAAAATGTTGATGACGACGTCGGCCGAGTGCACGCCTTCGCGCAGCGCCTCCTGGCAGGCCGCTTCCACCGCGGGCAATCCGTCGCTCAGCACCGTGGTCAGAATGCTCACCATCTGCCGGTCGCCGTCGGCCGATCCGGCGAGCTTGCGGCGAATCCGCTCGAGCCCAGGCGGCAAAACCCAATCCTTGAACGGCGCGCCATTACGCAACGCGCCGGGCTTGCGCGCCAGCACGGGAACGTAGTGCCAGGGATCAAATACGGTTTGGTCGCGCCCAAAGCAGCGAGCGTGTTCACCCACCAGCCGCCCGTTCTGGCGCAGTTCGATCCGATCAGCATAGGCGCGGATTTCCACCGGCCGTCCGATCGCATGCGCCGATACCGAGTAGCGGTTGTTGTCGAACCGAACGAGGCAGGTTTTCGATACCGACGCGGGCACGGCGTGGAAGCCGTCGAACTTGCCAGCATAGGGAACGAGGCTTGGCCGCTCGGCCTCGAACTGCTCCCAGATGGTGCGGTCGCGAATCTCAGGATGGCGGTGCGCGCGGGCGTATTTGATGCACTGCTCCACCAGCCAGGTGTTCAGTTCCTCAAAGCTCTTTACCCGCAGCCGCGGCGTGAAGAACCGCTCGCGCACCAGGCCAACTTGATTCTCAACCTGTCCCTTCTCCCAGCCCGATGCGGGAGTGCACGCCACGGGATCTATCAAGTAATGGCTGCACATTTGCGCAAAGCGCCGGTTATAGGCGCGCTCTCGGCCGACAAAAATCGTGTCTACCGCTGTCTTCATGTTGTCGTAGATGCCGCGCGTGCAGGCACCCTTGAAAAAAGCAAAGCCCCGATCATGCGCGTCGAACACCATCTCCTGCGTCTCGCGCGGATAGGCGCGAACAAACAGCATCCGGCTGTGGCAAAGGCGAAGATGCGCCACTTTGACGGTGACCGTCGTGCCGTTGATCACCACGATCTCGTGGCTCCAGTCGAACTGGTAGGCCTCGCCGGGCGCAAAGCTCAGCGGGACGTGCGCGTCAACCGATGTCGAAGCACGGTCGCGCTGCCAGCCGCGGGCATAGCGCCGAACCGCATCGTAGCCGCCTTCGTAGCCAAGGCCGCGCAGTTCCTCGAAAATCCGGATCAGCGTCAGCCGTTCACGCGCCGCTTTGCCCTCATTGGCCGCCAGCAGCCCGTCCAGCGCCTCTTGCCATGGCCCGATCCGCGGCAGGGGCTGCTCATCCCGCTCATAATGGAACTCGGTCGCCTCCGACCGCAGAACCTTGCGAACCACCTTCCGGGAAACCCCAAGCTCCCGGCAGATCGCCTTGATCGCCTTGCCCTGAACAAAATAGGCCCGCCGTATTTTCGCGACCGTTTCCACTACCAGCATCCCAACCCAGGCCCCCGCCAAACACGAGAGCCATCGTGAACCCCATCACCAGAGGGGTCCCTTTTGGACGCCGATCACCCCTCCAGAGGGGTCCTTTTTCCATGCCGAAACACACGAAGGGGGTCAGTTTTGAACGCCGGTTACCCCACCAAAAGGGTCAATTTTCCACGCTGTTCCACAAACAGCACGACGAGGCAACTGATCAAGCCTTGCCCTGGGCGGTCCAGCCCACCCGGTCGAGCGTGTCGAGCAGCGTCGAGCGCGCCACCTTGAACGAGCGGCAGACCGACGCCTTGCTGGCACCGCCATCGAGCGCGGCCGTGATCTGCTCGGCCTGCTCGGGATCAATGGCGGGTGGTCGTCCGCCTCGCCTGCCGCGGCGCTTGGCTGCCGCAGCCCGGCGACCCCGCGCTCGCGAGTCAACGCAAGCTCATATTGCGCGAGTGCGCCGAAGATGGAGAACAGCAGCCCGCCGTGCGGCGTGGTCGTGTCCATGCGCTCGGGGAGCGAGCGGAACGCGACGCCGCGCGCCTCCAGGTCGGTGACGATGCCGAAGCAGGTGCGGCAGCGAGCGGCCGAGCCGGCCGAGTATCCAGACCACCAGCGTGTCGCCGGCCTCCAGGTATTCGAGCCACGCCTTCAGTCCGGGCCGGTCGTCGCGCGCGACAGACCTTATCGGTGTGAAGCGTTCCGACAGGGTTTGTCGCGCGAAAACGCCTGTAGGGCGAGGTCGGGGCCACGGCTCCGCCCGGGGTGTCGGAAATCGTGTTTCCCGTTAAGATCGAGCGTCCCGTTCCTTCGTGGATCCAGCGCCATCTGGGAAAGAGCAATCGAGAACAGGTTTCGCGACTCCGCCTTCCTAAACAGGCCCGGTCGTTAACCGCGCCGATCCATCCGTTCGTGCCTTCAGGGACACACGCATCGCAACTTCCTTGCTGCGTCGGAAGGATTAGGACTAAAACGCCATTAGTGACCAACCGCCGGTTATGTTACTTGATATAGTGGCTGAACCGAACTGATGGACGAAGCGTAGCGTCTGGTGCGCTACGGCGCGGCGGTGCCCCACGTGGCCGTTATGCGAAGCGACAAATGCGAACTACGTGTCCACTTGATCGTGGAGCAGACTGACTGCGCGCCAAGGCATCAAAGAACGTGCTTTGCCCGAACCACTAAATGACGATAAGCCCTAATAACTACCTGGCGCGCGATGCAGCCGATCTAAGGTCATGGTCCACCCCGCCGGCCATAGTTGAATCACATGGGATGGATCGGCCTGCCAAAGTGTAATCTCATCTCTCCACGACGGACCTCTGGCCATAAAAGGATGACAATAGGAGTAGAATCCAACTACAGATAACCAAAGCACTACGACCCATCCAAGACGCTTCATTCTACCTTCAGCTGTTACGGTGAATGCGAGGACCGCTAAGTAAAACAGGGTTTGCGGTACCACCACATAGCGTCCTTGGCCACGCACATCACCCAGCAACGAAGCTACACCGCCCAGAGAACCAACGTATGAGGCAACAGCAATCAGAGCGCCCGTCGTAGCAAACCAAATGGCTGGACTAACACTCCGCCGCCAAAAGGCCGCGGCAAATAGGGGAGTGAACACCAGCAGCGCCAACAAGACGGCAAACAGGGGAATTTGGCTCTCCTGGAGGCTAGCCCGGATCAAGGCTGCCACTCTATTTGCTATGTCGACACCCAAAAGAGGTAACGCCAGATGGCGGACGGTGAAAGCACACAGCAGGAGCACCGGATGAAGGGCATATTGACGACCCGGATCGCCATGTAAGAAAAAAAGTGTTTGCAGGAGTCCCGTAGCCGTCAGTGTCACCGCCTGAATAAGGCGGGGCGGTGATCTATCCAATGCCGAGCGAAGGAGAAATAACGGGATTAGCACAATCGCGACTGGGCCGCATAGCGGTGCTAACCCAAGCATCGCAAGGCGCATCCAAGCGCGCCATCCTACTTCAACATCCAGAGCTAGGATGATGGAACAGCACAATAACAGCTCAAACTGGCTGGTTAATGTTTGAAGCCAAACCTCTTCAGATGCAGGAACGAATAACAAAAGAGCCACTGCCACAAGACGGGCGTGAGAAGGCCGCAACCAAGGATCTCGCGCCGTTAGCAAAAGTAGCGGCGGAAGCAGCTGGAATGCTAAACCAGTGCCAATCGTCAAAAAGGGCGCAAACTGAAGCGGGACAAGCCAGCGGGCGGCTAAAGCGGCTGCATTGGCCACCAAATTCAAATAGCCAGCAAACGAAGCGAACAACGCAGGTAACGGCGCCATGACCCATGCGTTCTCAAAGAAATGCCGCCCTTCTTCGGCCCAGAACCGCCCTGATGATATAATCATCGGCATTCGCATACACACGAGCAGGCTGAACACCGCGAGTTGAACAGCTACAGGCCATACAGGTGACCCGCCAAAACGGTCTTTCGGTCTCATGGCGCTACAATCATTGCAAGAGCCTTAGCTTTCATTTTAGATGATAGCTGAGCCTACGCCTTACTGATGCGTCAGGGAACAGACCATTGCCACAATTGCATGTACTGATTTGCAGCAAGATTGCATGGGTTACCGTTAGCTACCAAAGAGAAATACAAATTGAAAGTAGATGCACCTGTCGCAAGAATTCCCGGAGTGGTGCTGGAGCAGAAGGACTGATTGTCGTTCAGTATTAGTGCCTGCGATGCCGACCAGGTTAGGTCATTGGACGATGTGGCATAATATACGTCTTGTCCACCATAGGAATTGTTGTCATTAAATGTCGCATACCACGTGCTTCCGACTAATGCTAAGCTGGCATTTCCGATGACGTGGCCAGCAAGTGATATGACTGGTGTTGCCGGCTGTATGGCTTGTCGATTGTACCCACTTACATAAGCAAGGTATAGGTTTTGAGGAGAACCAGTCGCAACCGAAACGTAAAGATGCCAAATGGTTCCAGAAGGGCCGTTCGTATCGAAGATTGTTCCCGCAGTGGTTGCAACAGTCGACCCGTCAGAAAATGTGATATTTGCTTGTATGGGCGTCGACCAGTTGACCCCGTCACTTGAAACTACAGACCAAATGGCATTATCTGTGGAAGTAGAGCATGGCTGAACGCACGCTGTAAAAAACATATAGTATTGATAGGCACTTATGCCAGAGTTATATATCTTTGTTACCGACGGGTTGTTAACGTGGCGTATGCTTATGCCATTTCCGTACTGATTTTGTAATTCCGTAGGAGTGTAAACTGTCGTATAGGAGCTTGGCCAATGTATGCCATCGCTTGATGTTCTGTAATATATAAAGTCATTCCCTTGCCCAGATGCCTGCCAGCCTCCATACCACATCTTATAGAGTTTAGCCTGAGCATCGTAAATCACATTGGGTGCATAGACATTCGGTCCCGTAAATACCGTATATGTGTTACCTAACGTGGCTGCTCTTGCGACGAAAGAGCAACATATTCCGAGTAAGGTAGCAAGGCAAACATGGACAAAGAATCTTTGTGGCGTACGATCGATACTTTTCATTCTTTTTTCCTCCTTGATTAACTAAGCTTTTCAGATTGACGACTTATTCTTGCGACCTTAATCTTTTAGCGAGGCCGGTTCACCTTGCAGCAGAAGTGAGCGACAAGGACTCTACAGTAGCAGCGGCTTAGTGAATTTTGCAACTATAATGCTGGTGCAATTACCACTCGCGACAGATGGTCCGGCGTAAAAAAATATAGCGGGAAAAGGTTTTTGCCTCGTCGGTCTATGCAACCGGCCGCTTCCACCAATCCGCAAACGACTGCTGGTCCGGCGCGATGACCCAGGTGCGGCCAGGCATGACGCCCGATCCGTTGTAGGTGAACAGAGTGTCCAGCGTGGGATGGGTCGCCCAGCCCACCGTCGCCGACGGCAGGAACGCGGCGCAACCACCGGCCGGACAGTCTGTCCAGCCCGCGCCTTCCAGCGACAGCAGGGCCAGCGCCGCGAACTTCTCCTCGCGCCGGGCCACGGGCAGCGCGCGGTAGCGGACCCGTGCCGGCTACGCGGGATCGGGTGCTCCACTGCGCACGGCCAGCACGATGCAGACCGGCTGCTGCACACCCTGAAACACACGGACTGCCACCGCTGGCTGATACCCCTCGGGGGAGCAGTCGATGACGAAGATCTCGTCCGTGCTGCGGCGGAGGTCGTCACGCATCGCCTGGAACCCCGACCCGTTAAGGAAGCTCGCGACGGTGATGAAGCAGACGACGCTGCGTTGGTCTCCAGCCTGAGGAGCACCGGCTGCATCGCCAAACACCTTCACGTCGCCTAGCGCCAGAAGTGGACGTAGAGGTTGCGCAGGCGCTTGGTGCGTGCGCCCACACCCCAATCGGCCGGCGGCTGCCAGCGCGCTAGCGGGGCTGTGACGTTGGCGCTGCCAGCCTCGATCCAGACGCCGCGGCCGAGCGCCTTCTCCTTGTAGGGTGGATGGCCGACCACGACGGTGATCGGCTCCTGGCGCTTACCGCGTTCGCCTGCCGCCGTGATTCCGCGAGCGGCTTGAGCATCTGCGGTATGTGCTCCTCCTCGGCATAAGGGTGCCGAGCGTGTTGGTGACGTAGAGCCGCAAGTGCACGTTTTCCGGCACCGTTCCCTTGACGCGAAGCAGATCGGCTACCTCGGCCATCAGCGCAGCTGAGCGACGGCAAAGGGCCGAACTGCAGCTCGAACCCGATCACGCGCTTCAGGGCGGCACGGATGACGCCGGGCACCACGCCGGGGCCCTGGTTCGCGCGTGTGGTCTCCGCCATGCGGCACAGTACGCCGAGGAGGTAGGTGCCCGTGCCGACCGCCGGATCAGCGATCGTCTCGTCGGAAAAGCGAGCCCCTTCGACGATGCCAAAGCGGGCGGGGTGGCGCAGCGCCTCGTCCACGAGCCGGACCATTAGTAGACCGCGGTTTAGATGCCTGTCACCGTCGCTCCCATGTGCGGCCGCTTCGCCTCTCAACTCCCGCCGAGCTGCTACGCCGTACCTTCGCCGCACTGGGCGACATCCCCAGCACGCCACCATCGTGGAACGTAAAACCTACCCAGGCCACGCTTGTGGTGCGCCGGCATCCCGAGACCGGAGAACGGCGCCTCGATGCGCTGCGCTGGGGCATGGTGCCGCATTTCACGAAGGATCTGAGGATCTGAAGGCCTGCAAGCGGCCGATCAACGCCCGTTCGGAGACGATCGGCTCGGGCATGTTTTGGGGCGCACTGGCCGCCCCGCGCTGCCTGATGCCGGCGGACGCCTTCTACGAGTGGAAGGCCCTGGTGGACGGTAAACAGCCTTACGCGATAGCCCGGACCGACGGCGCGCCCCTCACCTTCGCAGGACTTTGGGAGGGCTGGTGTGATCCGGCCGGCGAGGTGATGCGGACGTTCACCATAGCGACCACGGCCGCGAACGATGACATGGCGCCCTTTTGCATGACCGCATGCCGGTGATCCTCGAGCCTGATGACTGGCCTGTGTGGCTAAGCGAGGAAGCTGGTGAGCCTGCGGAGCTGTTGCGCCCTGCCCCACTTGGCACGCGGCGGCTGTGGCCCGGCTCCAGGGTGGTAAACAGCGTCCGGAACGATGGGCCGGAGCTGCTCGTGAGGGCCGCCGACTGGGCCGGCTTCGGCACGGAGCACCCGCGACAGCGCTTTCCCATTGACGAAAGCATCCACACTGACACGGGCGCCGTTCGGGAGAGTGATCTCAATTGACCCGCCCTTGCCCTCCGCTGGCGGAGGTTCCGGCGCAGGGGTTGGTTCGGGCGCCGCCAGCAACGCGGGTCCGCGCCGCGGCTTACCCCGAGTAGGCCGACCGGCACAAACTCGACATCGCCCGCCGCCCCAGCCGCGATGGCTGCCGCTTTGCGCGCCGACCGCCAATTGTAGAGCAGGCTCTCCGATATCCCTTGCCGCCGTGCCACAAGGCGTACCTTGCCGCCTTCGGCATCAATCTCCGCCAAAAGCGCGGCCTTCTCCTGCGCCCCCAAGTTCGTCGCCGTTCCGACGGTCCCAGGATATCTACGTCAGCCAAAATTGCCTCCTTATGGAGTCCAGAGAGAGACTCCTGAGATCAGCAGGATCGCCGCATGTCGCCCGCGCCGCTACACGGCGCAGACCGGGCGCTTACCACGCAAGCAGCGCGCCCGCTCTCTCGGCCGCCGTTCTTCTTACAGGCTGCGCTGGAGTCCTGCCCCCGACACAGGCCATCGATAGCGCGGCCATATCGGTCGTGGAGAATGAGTTGAAGAGGCAGGTCAGCGTAACCGATCCCAACATCAGCCTGCGCCAGGCGGCCGACATGCCACTCGCACTCGTGACGTCGACGCCAGCAAAGATCGGCGACCAATCCCGTTCATCCGGTGAGTCGCCTCGCGGTGTGAACCTCGCGGAAGCGAGTACGCCAGCGACGGAGTGTCGGCGCTGCCCCGCGACGAGCCTCGCAAGGATCCCTTCTTGAGTGGGCACGCGTGGTCCGGTGAGCTCGCCGCCTATAAACGGCACCTTGCCGTTGGGGCGGAAGATCGCGCCAGCGACGACCTGGACGTACCTGGCGTCGGCGGCCGCGCGACTCCGGACGTCGAACGTGGATGGGGCACCGGATCTCACGCAGGCGCACGTGCCCCGGTACCTGCACCGCTACCGCGGACGCCGGACAAATTTCATGGTGGTTCCTATAACGGGTCTCTGCGTTGTCTGGCGCGGCTTCGATGTCGGCGAAGCCCGTCGGATCAGCCCGCGCAAGCGCGAGAAGGAAACATGGTGGGAAGCCGTAGGCCTGCTCGCGAAGCCGAAGGCTCCTCCGAGCTAGCGCGAGGGCAGGGCATTGCTGGCGGCCGCCATCAGCGTCGTGCACGGGGTGCCACTGGCAGAGGTGCTGGCATTGCGCCTCAATCAGGTCGACGCAGCGCGCCCGAGCGTTATTCTATGGAACGACCAACACGCGGTCGACTTGGCACACCCCTTGGCGGTCGCATTCCGCCGCTCCGCGGCTGGAAGCGGGCAGCTTGCGCTTCTGGGACGAAGCGTGTGGCGACCGCCTGGGGATGCGACGGCCCGCTCCCGTTGGCAGCTGCCGACAGCCGCAGCATACTGTCGGCCAGCCCGGGCATCGCCCGCAATGCTTGCCGCCGGCGCAGGGCGCAGACCGGGTCCGCCCTGGCGAGGCGCTCCGGCATCGCGTGCGGAGTGCATTCGCGGCCCAGACCGGTGAGCTGCCCCGGCACCTCGCCAGCCCAGGGAAAGACTTGAACCCAAGATAGTCAACTTGAACACCCAGGTTCAATGCTCGCGCGCGGTAATCTTTGACTAAGGAAGGTAAACCTGGCTTGCGGATTCGACTGTGCCGAAAACGTTACAGTTCCCAGTACCGACAATCGTTACAAGCTGGCCGGTGGCTTGAGCCGACAACACGGTTGCAATCATTGCCCGCCCAGGAGCCGTTGATGAATCCAACGCAAACGCATTCAAGTTCCCGCTGTTACAGCTGATGTTCGAGTCGTTCTGGTTAAGGTAAACGAAGTACGGGTACGGGCCAGCGGCCGGACCATAACCGGTTACGGCCCCCAACTGGATTATCGTAGCATTGGTTACCGTGCCAGCGGTCGCGGATGCTGTTACAATGATTACATTTAGGCAGACACCCGCAGCAATGAGACCACGCGCAGCTCTATTCATCAGACTTCTCCTGCTTACATTGACACTGTTGAACGGCTTTCTGCCGAGTAGCGCATTTGCAACCCGACGATTAGAGACTTAGAGTAGAATTGTGAGATAGCTAAATATCACCAGCACAGAGGAAGCCATGATGCCAGCGCGAACTTCGGCCATGTTTAAACTTCCGTATCCGGTGGCATAATCCCATCCAGGCGCAGCATTATAGCCAGGGTTAGATCCGCTTCCTGCTACGGAGTAGGCGTTGCTGCCAGACGTGACATCGTGGAAAGCCCTAGCCCTATACCCGGGGGGGAAATGATAAAAATGCTGCCCTGGGAACGGCAATTGGTTCGCGGAGGCGGTTTGAAGCCTGGCATAAAGACCAGCGAAAAGCGGCGCTGAAAGGCTAGTTCCACCGACGACCGTAGCTTTTCCGTTTACTATAATTTGTGCACCAGTGCTAGGATCCGCGTCGAACGATACGTCGGGGACTCCACGGGTCGTGCCTGGAACGATGCCGTTCTGCCACGATGGTTGTGGCTCGACCAAACTCGGACCACCGCCGCCGGCTCCTGTGCTGCCGGACCACGGAGTCTCAGACTGATACTGTCCATCCGAGGCAAGCAGTGACGTACCTCCTACTGCTACAACGTAAGGAGATGTCGCCGGGTAATCTTGAACCGAAGCGAACGATTTATTGTAAGGGTAGCACTCTGCGGCTCCGGCATCACCAGTAGCGACCGAGAAAGTCTGACCTTGATAAACGGCTAGTTGGAATATCATGTCGTCTGCTGCAATGGAACCGTCGCCGGTTTGCTGTATAGCGGTTTCGCACCCTCCCAACGAAACACTTATGTTCTTGGCTACATTGGCTTGCACCGCAGCGTTGTAGGCCATCATCAACGATGGGTCGGTCAGGTCGCTTGCGACATAAAAGACGATCCCTTGAACAGAAGCGCCAACCGTTCCCCGGACAGTCTGACTATCCAGATCGTATTCCGGCATGCTGCTCGGGTCAGCCGGGCCTTGTGAGCCAGCGAGCACAACCGTTGGATTAACTACCGAGAGTGAGTTCTGGTTTTCATAGGTTTTCAGATCTGCCAGCACTTGCGTTAGCAGGCTGCTGAAGAAGTCGCCTGGTCAGCTGATTTTCTCCAAGAGCCGCTTGAGCAGGGTGATTAATTCGGAGGCTTCGCTTGCGTTGAGTTCGACGGGATCGCCATGGGGCTCGGTTGTCTTGATGTGAATGCTCCCGCCTTCTGGCTCGCCCCAAAGGGCGATGTGGTCTGCAACGGTGTGCACATCGCTCGTTTCAGGCATTTGATCGCTCCAGTAGCTTTGGCAGCCGGACGAGGTTGTAGGCCGTTACTGCCAGGTCAAAGCGCCAGCCGACCCGTTCATGACCGCGGTGCTTGGTTTGGCGCAGTCCGGCTGAACTTTTGATCCAGCCGAATACCTCTTCAATCCGCTTGCGCACGCGTTGGCTGGCGGCATACCCGGCGTGCCGCATCGTGCGCTGATCAACCGCCGAATTACGCTGGACGCCAAGCTTGGACACCCTGCCATCGACCGCCACATGTGGCGTCACCCGGCGTGCGCGTAGCGCTGCAATGAAGGCTGCGACGTCGTAGCCTTTGTCGGCTCCCAAGGTGATCCGCTGTCGAGGTGCCACCCGGTCGACAAGCACCAGTGCTGCTTCCCGCTCGGCCGTCCCGGTTGCATAGGTCAGGCAACTCTGGGCCACCAAGCCGCTGCGGTTCTCCATCAGCACATGCCCGGCATAGGCTAGGATGCTCGCCTGCCCATCGGATTTGCGGGCCAGCCTGGCATCGGGATCGGTCGTGCTGGCATGCGTCTCGTTGCTGCGTTTCTGACCACGCCAGTCTCGCTCGGCATTGCGGCCTGGAGGCGCACCGGCATCACCTGGCGGGCCATCCTCAGCACCAGTCTTTGGCTGGAACGACTTATGAGATGCCCAGGCCTGGATCAGCGTGCCGTCTACCGAGAAGTGCTCGTTTGACATCAACGCCGCTACGCGCGGCTGAGCCACCACGGCCGCCAGCAGCTTCTGCGCTACATCTCCATCCAGCAGGCGGTCGCGGTTTTTGCTGAAAGTGCTGGCATCCCACACTGGCGCGTCCATCGAGAGACCGACAAACCAGCGAAACAGCAGATTGTAGTTAAGTTGTTCCATCAGCTGCCGCTCAGACCGGACCGCGTAGAACGCCTGCAGCAGCAACGCCCGCAGCAGCTTTTCAGGCGCAATGCCAGGGCGGCCAACACGTGCGTAAAGCCCCTCGAACTCTGGGGAGAGCACGTCCAGCGCTTCATCTACGACGGCGCGGATCAAACGTAATGGGTGGTCCGCAGGGACGCGCGCCTCGCAGCTAACGTAGCTGAACATCATCCCGGGCTGGTCGTCCGAACCACGCATCGCCGTCCCCCGGATCTCGCGGCAGAAGCGAATCACATCGGCAATCTCATGGCACGGAGTTTTTCAGCAGCCTGTTAGAACGCCATCCGCTACGATACCTACCGTAGTTCCAGTTGCTGGCGGCAGGGCTGAAGCCCCGTAGATAGCAGGAAACGCAGTCGGATTAAAACTGCCCGCGGTCGCTTGCGGTGAGACCGACGGAACGAACAACGGGTGAGGGTGCACCAACGTCTGCAGACCAAGCACCGAGAGCACTAGCGTTGCAACGTTCGATGGAAGTTGAACGTCTGAGACATTGGCTATTCCAAGTGTCCCATTCCGATTTACATCCACGAGTTCTGTCTTAAAGGCTTGCCTAACTGCGGAGCTCGAGCCAGTCGCACTTACCAGAAGACGGTCATCGGCAATCTTAACGTCCGTAAACCCCGACTGTACAAGATAATCCGAAACGACCTTCACCTGTTCGACGGTTGGTAGAAAGGGGCTTATACTCTGTGAAGGCGAATGTTGTTGACCACCGGTCCTAACCCTTCGCTGGACCTCGAGACTGAGTGCTTCAGTTTGCCTTGTATGTAAGACAACGACAACGTGTACCGGCTTGCTTTCGCTTATGAAGCGCGTAACGTCAGATTGCTGCAGCGGAAATGCACGAGTGGCGATGGTTGTCCAAGAGGCGCTTGCGCTGGCTGGACCTGCCCAGGCAATACCTACCAGACTAGTTGCTCGAAGAACCTTCCAAGTCAAACTAGGTGCGTTTTGTTTCAAGCGGCTCTTCTTTAACACTTCTGCGCTCCCGACCATTACGGTGGCTGCCAGCGATACGAGCTCAATTCAGCCTAAGCGTCAAGTGAAACATACGCGCGGGCAGTCCGACGCGTCATTCTGTCGGAGGCTAGAAGTAATTGGACTGCAAATGCAGCACTGGAGGTTCACGACATCGATGGCGTAGGTGAGCTTCTGGATGTCGGCGCCGTGCCGTGCCAACAGCAGCACTTTCGGGCGTCAACCTAGCGTTAATTGGCGGTCTTCTCGTGCGCATAGACGGGCATTGCCGCCGGTTTTCTGCTGCGCTGCCATGGCGCGGGCCGAAATCTCCCCCGGCCGCGACATAAACTAATTATGCCCGCGCTGCTGCTGGTCGCGGCTCGCCCGAAGGAACACTGTTGCCCTGCTTACCGCGGAGTTGGACCACGACGTCCATCACGCTCCCCTCCGCCCCCTAACGCTAAACTATGTCTTGCCGGACGGTAACAGCAGGCTGGGGACTACCTCGAGGGGTGGATTGCGTAACCCCAATGCACGTTTAGGTCGGCTGAGCCAGAACGGCTCCTTCACTCAGACGCGAACTTCTAGACCATCTCGCGTCACAGACGCGCACCTCACGAGGTCGGCCTCCCAAGTCAGCCGGCGGCGCCACCCGTTGGACCAAAGCAGCAATACCCAGAACACTTTGATGCCTTCCGCCTCTGCAGCCGAATCTGGCTTACCCGCTAGCACGGGGACCGCCCGTCAAACCCCGTAGGCATTGGTATGTAGTCAATGCAGCATAAGCGGCAAGGTGTTGCGGGTTCACACCTTGATAGCCGGGCGAGAAGCGGATCACCGCCGCACGCGAGTCCGGTCCCTTGTTGCGTAGTTTTCGCGCGCGGCCGATAACTGGCTGGTTGGGGGTCCAGCTCGGGTGCGTAGGCAGGCAGGGTCAGGATGCTGACGTTGTTGGGCCGGGTCAGGCGCCCGCCCGGCTCATGCCATCCCGCGCCGTCAATGATGACAACTCCGTAGGCGCCACGGCCAAGCTGATGTCGGCGAGTCACAATATTGTCCCCTAGCAGGCTGCTGAAGAAGTCGCCTGGTCAGCTGATTTTCTCCAAGAGCCGCTTGAGCAGGGTGATTAATTCGGAGGCTTCGCTTGCGTTGAGTTCGACGGGATCGCCATGGGGCTCGGTTGTCTTGATGTGAATGCTCCCGCCTTCTGGCTCGCCCCAAAGGGCGATGTGGTCTGCAACGGTGTGCACATCGCTCGTTTCAGGCATTTGATCGCTCCAGTAGCTTTGGCAGCCGGACGAGGTTGTAGGCCGTTACTGCCAGGTCAAAGCGCCAGCCGACCCGTTCATGACCGCGGTGCTTGGTTTGGCGCAGTCCGGCTGAACTTTTGATCCAGCCGAATACCTCTTCAATCCGCTTGCGCACGCGTTGGCTGGCGGCATACCCGGCGTGCCGCATCGTGCGCTGATCAACCGCCGAATTACGCTGGACGCCAAGCTTGGACACCCTGCCATCGACCGCCACATGTGGCGTCACCCGGCGTGCGCGTAGCGCTGCAATGAAGGCTGCGACGTCGTAGCCTTTGTCGGCTCCCAAGGTGATCCGCTGTCGAGGTGCCACCCGGTCGACAAGCACCAGTGCTGCTTCCCGCTCGGCCGTCCCGGTTGCATAGGTCAGGCAACTCTGGGCCACCAAGCCGCTGCGGTTCTCCATCAGCACATGCCCGGCATAGGCTAGGATGCTCGCCTGCCCATCGGATTTGCGGGCCAGCCTGGCATCGGGATCGGTCGTGCTGGCATGCGTCTCGTTGCTGCGTTTCTGACCACGCCAGTCTCGCTCGGCATTGCGGCCTGGAGGCGCACCGGCATCACCTGGCGGGCCATCCTCAGCACCAGTCTTTGGCTGGAACGACTTATGAGATGCCCAGGCCTGGATCAGCGTGCCGTCTACCGAGAAGTGCTCGTTTGACATCAACGCCGCTACGCGCGGCTGAGCCACCACGGCCGCCAGCAGCTTCTGCGCTACATCTCCATCCAGCAGGCGGTCGCGGTTTTTGCTGAAAGTGCTGGCATCCCACACTGGCGCGTCCATCGAGAGACCGACAAACCAGCGAAACAGCAGATTGTAGTTAAGTTGTTCCATCAGCTGCCGCTCAGACCGGACCGCGTAGAACGCCTGCAGCAGCAACGCCCGCAGCAGCTTTTCAGGCGCAATGCCAGGGCGGCCAACACGTGCGTAAAGCCCCTCGAACTCTGGGGAGAGCACGTCCAGCGCTTCATCTACGACGGCGCGGATCAAACGTAATGGGTGGTCCGCAGGGACGCGCGCCTCGCAGCTAACGTAGCTGAACATCATCCCGGGCTGGTCGTCCGAACCACGCATCGCCGTCCCCCGGATCTCGCGGCAGAAGCGAATCACATCGGCAATCTCATGGCACGGAGTTTTTCAGCAGCCTGCTAGATCCTACCCGGCTGCCCAACTGACTTACTGCCCGGGACCAGAAGCGAGATGCCAAGGCGGGATGTAACTCCCAAGCTGCGATAGGAGACTGAAGCGCGCGCTTGCGCCTGTGATTCATTTGAGTAGCCTACCAGCTTCTGGTAGCGGGCGAGCCAATATCGGTCTTGCGACAGTAATACCGGTCCCCGAGCGCCCGCCTATGTCATTAATGATGATTGACACAGCCACGCTAGGACTGCCGAAAAGCAAAGCTCCCGGTATTCTGATAGCATACCATGACCTACCGTCGGTTTCTGCAGGCAGGCTCATTTTGGCAAGCTTGTCGTTTCCGAGCAGCAGTTCCACGGCGAGACCCGCCGTCTCTGCCGGCGCGCAATATGGAACGAGTACATCGTTACCGGATAGCGCTCGAGACTTGATCGAGAACGAGACCTTAAAGCCGTCCCCCGACCTGGCAGATGATAACGCTCCATCCACTGAACTCGATGAACGTCGGAAGGGGGAACTCGAGATGTCGTCGGCCTCGAATACTTGTCGGAAAGCTGATCCAAGCATTAACGGCACGGGACGGGCTTGCGTTACATCCGAAAGGAGCTGAACAGTTATGGAACTCATATGTATAGTGCCAGGCAATCGACAGTTCAGATCCGGCTTCGCGCTGAACAGACCATAGGCATGTAAATCCATCTCTCGCACTTGAGCTTGGTATGGACCTTCGAAACCGCTGTAAACTCCTTTTGCCTCCCGCCTTCCCAGTGCTCGTGCAACGTCGCTTCGGTACTCCGTTGCGGGGACTGTCGCATACGTTTGGCCATCGGGGGTTTCGAGTCTAATCCAGTCTGCCGTACGTCCTATGTCGGACGTCATCCAACCTCGTAACACCGCCCTCGTATCATCGAGGCGATATAAAAGATCGATATAGCCCCGACATACTGCGATCGGCGCTAAGTGAGCCGATGCAACATCCGGCGGAGGAAGAAACGTGTTTGTCACTTTGTCAGCAAACACGGCAAGGTGCCGAGCTTCGAGCTCAGCCGCGCTCTCGACTATCTCCTCCCTCTTTCCATAATACACCTGCCGAAGGAGACTTGGCACATAGACATTGTTTCGGATTGACACACCCTCGGAGACAAGATTGCTACTGAAAGCGCTAGCATCCTCGGTATAGCGAGGCGCAAAGTTGAGGGTCACTAGGCAAAGCGTCGCAATCAATTGTTTTGCAACGTGCAGCGCAGCAAGGCGGGCTCGCGTCGAGAGCCGCTGTGCAAGAGCGTCAAAGACGAGTAACAAGACTGAGCAGCAGAAAATAAGGCTCGGGGTCGTATACCGCGGTTCGATCGCCCCAGATATGCCAAGCGACGATCGTGTCGCCGCAGCGGCGCAAGCAATCAGGAGAATACTTCCTGCAATAGTAAGAAGTGCGGCGGCTCCAGCGGAAACAGAAGCTCGCAACCAAAAGCGACTGTGCAGCGCTGACATTAGTACCGCAACGAAGCAGATTGTACCAAACAATCCGAATACCAAGGGCAAATCGTCGAAAGCGTAAAAAGCACATCCGAGGAAGTTCGAGGCAAAGATGACAAGCCGAAGCACCGTCGGCAAGCTGGCGCTAAGCACAATTGGAGCGGCACTCACAGGGTGATAGTCCATGAGGAATAGAGCCGCCCCCAGCCCCGCTGTCGCACTGAAAATGATCGCGGGCTTAGTGGCGGCTTTGCGTAACAACAGCAATAGTATAAGCCACGGCAACTCGAGCAGCCCGCCAGCCATTGAGAAAGCAGCAAGGCAATAGCAAAGGCCCGCAATAATGCTCCACGAAATTGCCCGCCTGCTTGCTGCCGGTGCAGTCGCCTTGACAAGAAGAGCAGCCGAAAGCGTTAGCCAAAATCCCATCAAGGCTATCTGCACGTCGAATGGGAGAAGCAGGTTCTGCCATTGACACACAGATAACATCAACGCGACGAATGTGAGCGTCATAACGCAACGTCGCCGCCTTGACATCTCAGTTGAGGCACCCAGGCATCCAAGAACGAAGCCTATGAACGCGAGAATGAGTAGATTGACTACGGCAACAAAATGGCCAGTCATGTGGAACAGGCGTGCATCGATGAATAGCAGCACGCGCGCAGTGAAGATTCGGTGCTCATTATGCGGCTTTACCAAGTCTTTGAAAGTGTAATTTCCATCTAGGAACGTGCGGTAGTCTGCGAGCCAGTTCCAAAAGTCCCAGAAGGGTGTCGAGCTGAAATACTTCCACGTGAAATAGCATGTATGCAGAGTAACTAAGATGGAGAGAGCGATGCAAGTTCCGCCGAGTAACACCATGGTTTGTCGGCGAAACAACGAACGGGTTAGGCACTTTGCCACGAGTGACATGGTCACACAGCTCCCGTCAGATTTGTGAACGATAGCCAAGTGTCGTGGTTTATTGGGCTTCTATGTTCAAACGCCACAGCCACACGCCTCAGGTAAGTCCCTCTCAAGATGCGCCCCCAACCTCTTCGATTTCCTGTTAGCCGATGCTGGGCGCGGTCACCAGTGGCGGAAGCTGCTCTTACGGCAATGCACATCGACAGCTTAAGAGGGGGCTTTAGCTTTGGTCGAAGTCTAAGCCCAAACAACTCTGTGCCTTGGGCATTTGGCCGCAAGTCATGGTAGGCCAGAAGCCTGGCTTGTCGGGTCTCCTGAACTGATGCTGTTATTTATTCGCCTAGTTCCAGGTGTTCCTCACCCGATCGGAACGCTTCGTCGCCTTGGTGTGCCTATTCATGAAGAGTGAGCCGGCCCAAGGCCGTCGAGGCTGCGGACGCCGAGGATCGCCTCCGCGAGGCGCGCGATGGCTGGCGCGAGCTGGAGGCGGAATGGAAGGCCTACCCTGGCCCTGAAGAGTTTATCGCAACCCGACAGCAGCTGAGCCGGCTCAAGCTGGCCCATGACGTCCTGCCGGACGAACGCAAGAGCCGCCTTGCGGCGATGATGGGGAACCGTCGCCAGAGCCAGCTTGATCACCACCTGGAGGGCTTCGATTTAGGGTGCCTGCGCATCCCAGGCGTGGGCAAGAGCAAGATCGCGACATTGACCAGCTATGGCATCTGCTCGGCGGCGTAAGCGGGCGACCGCTTGTTGTCGGCCAGCACGTAGGCCCGACGCTCGGTTTCGCTCAGATGCGATAGCCGCATAGTCGGCACTGTCTCCATGCCGAGACGCCGCGCGGCCTCTACCCGACCGTGGCCGGCCACGATCTCTCGGTTGTCACCTATCAGGACGGGGTTGGTGAAGCCGAAGCGGCGTATGCTTTCGGCTATTTGGCCCACCTGCGCCTTCGAGTGACGGCGGGCGTTACGCTTGTAGGGCCGCAGCGTGGCGACCGGCAGGCACTCGATGCGATAGTCGGTCTGGTGCATGACACATCTCTTTCTCTGGAGCCGCGCTGGACTGCACGGCACCAACGAAGGATGTCATCACGACCGCGAACCGCGTGCCGGTCGAGAACGGCAGCTTGCCTTATCCACGCGCGCGCCAGGCCGGCTTCCGCCGGCGAGATTTGTCGTGCTTGCGCTTCAATGACGACACACCCCGCAAGATACTCAAGTGCCCGCAGCATTGCAGAGTCGTGACTCTTTGCCTGCCCAATCATCTCAGGCATGCCGAACGACCGTGACGGCATTGGAGATGCTACGGATCGTCAAGCTCAAAAAGCTTCATCTTGATTTCCTCGAGCAAGAATGCGGCGTCGTGGTGAGACGCAAAGCGAGGGTCTAACTCCTCTTCCGAACAGGTTAGTTGCTCCTCCAGGTAGGCGATGCGCTTGCGCAACGCCTGCCGCTTAGCATCTGTTTTTTTGCACCCCGATTGCTTGATCTTGCGCGAGGATTGCGTGACAACGCTTTCATCGGCGTAGTCAGATTGCTTTATCAGCTCCTTCACCGCTGCCTCGGCCCGATTCAAGCAGCTCGACATTTTCCGAACGGTCATCCTGCGATCAATGCGCGCAGCTCCTGTGGTGCCAGTGGCGGGATGGATAACAGAAGGCGCCCGCTGCACTTCGTCCTGGCTGCAATATCGCGCTGTGACGTAAGCCGCCTGCCGGCGCTGCTCTTCAGACGGAAAGGCAGAGCTGAGACCTGCCAGGCGCCGCTTGGCATCAGCTATCAAATTCAAGACGAGTTCCCGAGAACCACCATACGGCGCCAGCCCCTCCGTCGGGCCCGCAAGCACTGCCTCGAAGCGTTGGATCGATTGTATGACGGCTTGCTTCTCCGCCTCGCGTTCGTCCCACTGCGCCTTCTGAACGTCATCCGCAGGGCCGTTGATGATGACAACTTCCTTGAGGCTGTCGACCACCATATCGGCGGGGTGCGGAACAGGTTCAGGAGGCTCGTCTCCCATCTTATCGCACCGGTGCATCTCTTTGAGCCAGCGCTGCTTGTAGTCGAACTGGCGTTCGAACTGCCTGCGACGTTCTCTAAGCCTACCCTGCTCGGCACTCCTGACCTCTTTGACAAAGATTTCAGCAGCGCGGATATCTCCCTTGAGTGCCTTAGCTTCGAGCACCCGTAGCACGCCTCGCACGACGGAAATCTTCCGCGTACGCCCGCACTCGTTGACCTTGATAGGCCTGTTCGCCTCCTGCAGCACCAGACTGTGGTAATCGGTCAAGAGGTCGCCCATGTCGGCAAAATTCTTCTTCGGGCGTCCCCTCGGATTGCCGGACACGCCTTTCTTAAAACGATGCTCCTCGGGCGGCTTGCCGTATCCGACCTTCCCGGCCGAGTCGGTATGAGCGGTCGGCGACCCCTGATCTCCGAACTGGCTCATGACCGCCACCCCCGGCAGCGCGCCGCCGGGCAGGAGGTCTTGCTGCCGCAAGTAAGCCGTTCGAAAGGGCTTTGACTTCGTCGTGCCCAATGAAGGCCGGCGGCCTTCTTCGGGGGAGCCGTTGCGGCAAGGCTGGAGACACCCTGGCTGCCAGGCAGCAAGGGGTGGCGTAGGCCGAGGGGCGAGATGGGTAACCGGATGAACAACATCAGCCTACGGGGCCATCACGACGACGAGCAATCCCGAAGTTATTTTTTTTGCCAATGAAAGCAGAGAGTTACATCTGACCCACAGGGCCCAAACCTCTCCCCTTTGCTCGGGTAAGCCGGCCGGCGACCGCCTTCGTGGCTGGAAACCGCCTTGTCAAGTTAACCGAGACCGCTCCACAGAATGCTGAACGCCTGTAGAGCATCGAGGCCAGCCGCGGCGAGCGGCATGCAGCGGTTTTTTGGCCGATCCTTCGAGTAGTCAGCCACCTCCGAAAGCGGTGCTCTGCAGGAGAGCTGCGAAGGCCGAACCCATTCGGCGAGCGGCTGGCCCTGACACTGGTAGAGCTCGCCAGGCTAGCTCGCGACCGGGCTTCCAGCTCGCCCGTCGCTGGCCCGCAGGCGTGCAGCCGTCAACGCCCGGACTGCCGAGAGCCCGACAGGTCCGCGCAGTACTTACTGGCATACCCCGGGCAAGCCGTTCTGCCCGGATCGGAGGTACATCGCTGCTCAGGCAGCAACGGGCAGGACGTGCCGGAGGGGAGAGCGAAAGGGAGAGGGTGGCCATGCCCCTGGAGCCTTCCATCATCCCCGGAGAGTCAAACAGCAAGAGGGATGGGATGGAAAGCGGCGGTTGACCAGTGTGCGACAGGTCAGCCTGATAACCTTCCGTGGGATCATCTGCCGCGCTGCAGACGGCTAACGGATCAAAGTGGGCCGTCAAATACATCGATAACAGCGATATCTGCGCCTGCGCCCGTTTGTTTGGTTCGCATGAAGGCATTCCGGCGATTTTCGGTCGAGGCGTAGTGAAGTGCCTGGATGCTCAAGTTCCTTCTGGGACCTGCTGGCTTTAACCGCAGACGCCGGCTGGACGGCACAACCATTTCGTCCGCAGCCCCATATAGTTTCAGCCGGAATCCCACGCGAATCCCATCGCTTTCGTCCGGCGGTCTGGATAAGGCGCAGACAAAACCCTGTTTTGGCGACCAGGATTTCCCTGTTATGATTTTCGACAACGCAGAGGTCACTAAGCGTAAGTGTCTGATTCAAAATGGCCGCGCGACCACAAAAGCCGACTCGGGCACTCGGAACCGCGTTCTCACAGACTGAAAACAGGGAATGGCCGACGTCGGGGGCTCAGGACCTAGCACTTGCGCCAGAGCACAGAGACGGGTTCGCCGCTGACTGCGTCCACAGCCAGCCAGTTTTTGTCCCTGAAATTCAATTGCTTATGGTCTTCGTCCACAACGTCTATGTAGTAGTGGGAACGGGCGCGGTGGAGCATGTGCAACGGCAGGATGGTCGATACTACTGGCGGGCACGGGTGCCCTTGGACCTGATCGGGCCGGTAGGTTGCCGCGAGGTCACGCGGAGCCTGGATACCGCTTGCCCACGCATGGCACGGAGCGGGCGGCACAGGCACACTCGGCTGTGATGGCTGCATGGACGGAGGCGAGGCGGCAACGATGACAGAGGCAACGGACCGGGTGCGCGGGCTGGTCGAGGACCTGCTGAGCGAGCTTGCGCACGTTACGCAAGGCCGCCTGCGGTCGCTCGACCCGAGCCAGTCGACCCTGGCGACTGTGCCCCTGCACGCCACGCTGGACACGGCGCGGGATACCCGCGCGGCCCTCCCCGGGCTGGTCTCGGCCGAAGCCGGTGCGGAGGCGGACGCAGGACCGACGGCACGCACGGAAGCCGCCGCCCGGGTATTGGACCTGGACGCGCTGGCATACCTTGGTATGCCCTGCACGACGTTCCGTGGGCTGACGCCCTGGAAGCGCTCGAGGCGGTCGGTCCACGCGGCCCGGGCGTGCGCCTCGCGTACGCGATTGATGAGGAGCATGTCGACCAGGAGACTGGTGAGGTGACCCGTCGCCCCCTGCTGACGGCCTACGGCGAACCTGCGCGCAAGCCGGTGGCCTTGGAGGACAGGGCGACAGGTCGGAGTTTGCCGCTGGCGCGGCAGAAATGGACGATCGCCAGGCCGAGGGTGAAAAACGAATAAAATAATAGGCTTACATTTGCTGACAGAGACGGCCCCCTGGCAGCAAGAACACGGACAGCAGCGGCGGCGTAGGCTGCCAGAGCAGGAGGGCTTTGATCAGGTGGACTTTCCTCCACCCTCCGCCCCTATTTTGTTAGGCGAAAAACCGCCTTCATCGGAACTTGGCATGTTAAATCGCCGGAGCCGACGAAATGAATGGTTGCCGTGACAGTCACTGTTTGTGCGGTCATATTGGTTACTGCCTTATAACCGCCGAAGGTAATGGCCGCAGCTGCGGGGGGAGTTCCGAACCCATTGGTTGCCACAACCGTATCAAATAAGATTCTACCTGAAGTCGCCGTGTCACTGGCAAATATAAATCTTGGCACACCGTAGTAATTAACCTGTGGGTATATGTTGTTTGCGACCGGATAAGTAAATTGAGCGTATCCAAACGTCGTAAGCAAGACGGTGTCCGGCGCTGCCGATAAGTAAAGAGACCCCTCGCCGCCGCCATGTGTGCAATTGGTCCCGTTCGACTGTGTAGGCGTGTACGCTCCGTTGTCGTAGCCCACGGAATAACTCGTTGGTGCGGTCTGAGCGTGGGCGACTGTTGCAAAAAGGATGCAGACGGCCGGGAAAGTCGATGGTCTCACGGGTTAAACGTCCTGACGGTTTGTTAGGCTACTGTAACTTATTACCTCCAGCCAAGGCGGTCAACGCATCTTGCAGCTCTGGAGAGAGGCTGTCCGCTTTCCCCCTCTCGCCGCGCGGCTGCGCTCCCCTTGGAGGAAGGGCTGGCGTGCTCGGCCCGTGTCGGTCCTGCGCGTCGGCAGCCTACGCTCCGGCCCAGCCGGAGCGTAGGCTGCGTTGTGCACGAATGCACTTCCAAGCGCGCGTTACGCACTACCCGGAGAAGGCCACGCGGGCTATCGAGACCGCGACGAACGACGCGATGATCTTTGAAACAAGTATGGCTTGTCGTCGCTCGGGGCGCTGCGCTTGACTTAAGCCACACACGCGCGGCGCGGGCCCTGATGCGCCTTGCGTGTCAGCTACGTGCATTCGGCGACAGTTACGACACAATTTGCGAGACAATCGCCGACGTCTGCGACCAGCCCAGGCACCCAAGCCTGCCGTGTCGTGCAGACCAGGTTAGTGCCGTCAGGGCGCCACCACCTCATCGCAAGGCGAATCGGCGTGTCTGCCGTGCTCGCGCTCAAGTCTCCAGCATAGGAAACGACAGCAGGACTGTCGTGCCCCTGCCTGCCTCGGTCCGGATGCTCATGCGCGCGCCGGACTCCCGGCAGAAGCCCGCCACCATCGAGAGGCCCAGGCCGGTGCCTTTGCCGTGCCCTTTGGTCGTGAAGAAAGGGTCCATGGCCCTGGCCGCCACCTCCGGAACCATGCCGGAGCCGCGATCGGTGACCGAGATCTCCGCAAACGGGGTACCGCCCTCAAGCGTCGCGACGGCAACGACGGAAATCCTGGCGCCGGGAAGAGGAGAGGCGTCGGCCGCGTTCCGGACCAGGTTCAGCAATGCGAGCTCGAGCTGGCCGACATCGACCTCGGCCAGCAACGGCCCGGGTTGGAGCGACAGCTCAATGACGGGGGCGGACGGCGAAACCTCTTCCAGCAGGTGGCTGAGTCCGCGCAGGACATCGTTCAGGTCGACGACCTCCGCCCGCAGGCCTTGCCGCCCGGCAAACGACAGCATCTGCTGGGTCAGCTTGCCGGCCGCGGTCGCCGCCCGCTCGACATGGCCGAGCCGCTCCGCCTGCTTCTCCACGGAGCCGATCTTGCGCAGCAACTCGACGTTTCCCATGACGACGGTCATCAGGTTGTTGACCTCATGTGCCAGACCTGCGGCCATCAAGCCGAGCGTATCCATCCTGCGCTCGCGGTCGGCCGCCTCCTCGGCGGCCCGCCGCGCGGACGAATCCGTTTGGCTGCCGAACCAGTAGAGCACCCTGCCGTTCGCGTCGAACACCGGGCCCACGAACATGGAGTTCCAGAAACGCGAGCCGTCCTTGCGGTAGTTCCACATGTCGACCTGCGCCTCCCGGCCGGACTGGATGGCGTCACGCAGTTTGCCGACGGATATCGGGTCGGTACTCTCTCCCTGCAGGAAGCGGCAGTTCCTGCCCAGGACCTCGGCCGCCGCGTAGCCCGTCAGCCTGACGAATGCCGGGTTGCAGAAAATAATCGGGCAATCGGAGGTGTAGGGGTCGGTCAGCACCATCGCCAGCGGGCTCATGCGCACCACGGAAATCAACACGTCTGCAGAGTTTGCAGCCCCGTTCGGAAGGCCCGCTTTCCGCAGGACGTCCTCGTTCGTCGGGCTTGCCCGGAGGGTCTCCACGCCTTCCTCGTTCATGGGCTGTCTTTCCTGTCCGGCCGGGCGAGCTGTTGACCGGCCATTGCTGGCCACCCGCTTCGTGAAAGCAACGCCGTCGGCGCCCGACCGTATGTGCCCCGGCGTTAACAATGAGGTATGCGGTGTCGAGTAGCCGAGGGCGGGTCTTGCTGGCCGAGGACGAGCCGATGATCCGGGTCCTCCTGGTCGAGAGCCTCGAAGCGGCGGGGTTCGAAGTCATGGAGGCCAAAGACGGCGACGAGGCGGTGCGGCTGTTGGCCGACCCGGATAGCGTCAGCCTGGTGGTGACCGATATCCAGATGCCGGGCGATCGGGATGGCAACGCGGTGGCCGAGGCGGCGCGGGCGATGCATCCGGACATCCCGGTCGTCTACATGACAGGTAACCCGTCCAGCCTGCGCGTGCGGCTCGGGACGCGCGACATCCTCGTGCGCAAGCCGTTCGCGCCGTCTGACGTGCTGGCAGCGGTCGAACGCCTGGTGGGCGCCGGTTAGGGACACTGTTCGCCGACAGGATCTCGCCGGCCGGCCAGCCCGGCCACGTACGGCCGCGCTTCGTCCGGCACCCAACCTGCGACGGAAAGGCTCGGCCTTGTGCAGAACCCGGCCAGGCTGACTGACACCGGTCTCGGCCAGCCAGATCGGAGGGAGTTGGCCTGCGGCCCGGCGGCCGAACCTCGGGGCGTTTGCGCCGTCCGCGGTGTGGCGTTAGGAACAAGGATGGCCGGGCTTTCGCCCGGCGGAGAACGTTATGCCCGACCACGCGCCTGCCGCCTGGAGCGAGGCCGACCGGCTGGCTGCGTTGCGGGCATACGACATCCTGGATGCGCCGCCCGGGACCGCATTCGACGATTTCATCCAGATCGCGGCGCATGTATGCGAGGCGCCGATCGCGGTCGTTAACCTGATCGACGAGGCTCGCCAGGTCTTCGTCGCCGAAATGGGGCTCGGTCTGCGCGAGACCCCGCTCGACATCTCGATCTGCGCTTACGCCATCCTGCAGGAAGACGTCCTCGTGGTTCCGGACCTGACGGCGGACCGCCGCTTCGGTTGCAACCCGCTCGTGACCGGCAAGCCGGGGCTGCGGTTCTATGGCGGCGCGTCGCTCCGCACGCCTTCCGGCTTGCCGCTGGGGACGGTCTGCGTCCTGGATTACAGTCCCCGCCCCGATGGCCTGACCGAGAGGCAGATCTCGACGCTGCGCGCCCTGGCGCGGCAAGTGATGACACAGTTCGAGTTGCGGAGGACGATCGCCGAGAAGGAACTGCTCGTCCTGGAGGCCCATCACAGGGTGAAGAACAGCCTGCAGATGCTGCAGTCTTTGATGACGCTTCAGGCGCGTATGACCGTGCACGAGGAAGCCGCGCGGCAGCTTCAGGAGAGTGCCGCACGCATACACACGTTCGGCGCCATGCACGAGCACCTGTACAGCGTCGGTGCCGCGCTGGAGGTCAACCTGAAGACCTATCTAGGCAGCATCCTGGACGGCCAGCGGGAGGCCCTTGCGTCGATGCACGAAGGCCGTGACCTCGTCTTCCACGCGCCGGGAGAACCGCTCTGGCCCGCCTCCGACGCCCCATCCATCGGCCTGGTGGTCATGGAACTGGTCACCAACGCGCTGAAATATGGGCAGGGTGCCGTCACCGTGACGGTCAGCCGCTCCGGCAAAGACACCGTGCTGACTGTCGAGGACGAGGGCAACGCGCTGCCGCCTGACTACCCGCTCTCGTCAAACAATGGGCTTGGCATGCGCGTGATGACAGGATTGTTGCGTGCGCGGCGCGGCGGGCTGGAGATCGACCGGACGCGCGGCCACACCTGCTTCGTCGCCACCATGCGCGAGGCCCCGCCCAGGCGGTGACCGGCGCGGCGCGGCGAACCGTGGCCGAGCCTGCGGACAGCGAGTAGCCAACCCTGATCGGCGGCATCCAGGATGTAAGACTTCAGCTGATGGGCGATCTGACGGACGGCGACAAGCTGGACCAGATGCTGAGGTGGCTGACTGTGCGCGAGCCCTGATGCATCCCGAAATACGTCTCAGACGTGACACTCGGCATCTTGGCTGCGCGCGCAAGGACGAAGGCTGCCTCGCTGCGATACAGCCAGACTTTCGGTAGACGCCCTGCCGACGGGCGCGAACCGCGCCTACCCGTGTTCGAACCGCGCCGGCCGTTTTTCCACGAACGCGGCCATGCCTTCCTTCTGGTCGCGCAACGCGAAAGTCGCGTGAAACACGCGCCGCTCGAACCGGATACCCTCCGCCAGGCTCGTCTCGAACGCGCGGTTGACCGCCTCCTTCGCCATCATGGCCACCGGCGCCGACATGCCCGCGATCGTCCCGGCGGTAGCCAGCGCATCCTCCAGCAGCGTGGCCGCGGGCACCACGCGCGAAACCAGGCCGGCGCGCTCCGCCTCGGCCGCATCCATGATGCGGCCGGTCAGGCACATCTCCATCGCCTTCGCCTTGCCGACGGCCCGCGTCAGGCGCTGTGACCCGCCGATGCCGGGAATGACGCCCAGCCTGATCTCCGGCTGGCCGAACCTGGCCGTATCCGAGGCGAGGATGAAGTCGCACATCATCGCCAGCTCGCAGCCGCCGCCCAGCGCGAAGCCGGACACCGCGGCAATCACCGGCTTGCGCACGCGGCTGACCGCGTCCCAGCCGGCGAACCAGTCGGACGCATACATCTGCTGGTAGGTTTGCGGCATCATCTCCTTGATGTCGGCGCCGGCGGCAAACGCCTTTTCCGATCCGGCAATGACGATGCAGCCGATGCCCTGGTCCTGGTCGAACGCCTGCAGGGCGGCCACGACCTCCGCCATCACCTGCAGGTTCAGCGCGTTCAGCGCCTTCGGCCGGTTCAGCGTGACCAGCCCCACGCGGTCCCGCGTCTCGGTCAGGATCGTCTCGTAACTCACGCCGCGTCACCCCGTATCGCGTGGATGATGGCGGAGAAATCCATCCCCGCCTGCCCGGCTGCCTCGAACGCGCCGTAGATCTCGGCCGCATGCCGGCCCAGCGCGGTGTCCACGCCCGCCGATCGCGCCGCTTCCTGCGCCAGCCTGAGGTCCTTCAGCATCAGCGCCACCGCGAAACCCGGCCGGTAGTCCCGGTTGGCAGGGCTGGCCGGCACCGGGCCGGGCACCGGACAATTGGTGGTCAGCGCCCAGCATTGGCCGGAGGACGTCGACGCCACGTCGAACAGCGCCTGGTGCGACAGGCCAAGCTTCTCGCCAAGCACGAAGGCTTCCGAGACGGCGATCATCGACGCGCCGAGGATCATGTTGTTGCAGATCTTCGCGGCCTGCCCGGCGCCGGCATCGCCGCAATGCACTATCCTGCGGCCCATGGCGGACAAAACCGGCTGGGCCCTGCCTAACGCCTGCTCCGTGCCGCCCGCCATGAAGGTGAGCGTGCCGGCGGCCGCACCACCCGTGCCGCCGGACACCGGCGCGTCCAGCGCCATCATGCCGGCGTCCTGCGCCATCCCATGCGCGCGGCGGGCGCTGTCCACGTCTATGGTGGAACAATCGACGAACAGCGTGCCGGACGACGCGGCCGATAGCAGGTCCGCATAGACGGACAGGACGTGCTTGCCCGCGGGCAGCATCGTGATGACCACATCGGCGCCGCGGACCGCCTCACGCGCGCTGCCCGCCACCGCCACGCCGGCCTGCCTGGCGGCCTCCTGCGAGGCCGGCGCCAGGTCGAAGCCGCCTACGGCATGGCCTGCCTTGACGAGGTTGGCCGCCATCGGCCCGCCCATGTTGCCCAGTCCCACGAACCCGACGGTGGCCATGATTACTGCTCCCTGTTTTTGTTTTTTGAGAAAGCAAGGCCTTCTTTTCTGAAGAAAAGAAGCAAAAGACCTTTATTCCCCGCATCTGCGGCGCTCCGGCGTTTTCCAGAGGCGCACGAACGCCGCAAATGCAGGGTAGCAAAAGTTTTTTGGTCCTTTTTTTCCAAAAAAGGACTGCTTGCTTACTGCTGATGGCCCCGCGCGGCGCTCAGGCCATCGTCGGAATGGTGAAGCTCGCCCCTTCCCGCACACCGGACGGCCAGCGCGAAGTGACCGTCTTGGTCTTCGTGTAGAAACGCACGCTGTCCGGCCCATGCTGGTTGAGGTCGCCGAAGCCGGAACGTTTCCAGCCGCCGAACGTGTGGTAGGCGATCGGCACGGGGATCGGCACGTTCACGCCCACCATGCCCACCTGCACGTTGGCCGCGAAATCGCGCGCCGCGTCGCCGTCACGCGTGAATATGGCAACGCCGTTGCCATATTCGTGGTCGTTGCACAGTTGCAGGGCGTGCGCGTAGTCCGGCGCGCGCGCCACCGACAGCACCGGGCCGAAGATCTCCTCCCGGTAGATGCGCATCTCGGGCGTCACGTGGTCGAACAGGCTGCCGCCGATGAAGAACCCGTCCTCGTAGCCCTGCATGCGGAAGCCGCGGCCATCCACCAACAGCTTGGCACCTTCCTGCTCGCCGATGCCGATATATTCGCGCACGCGCGCCACCGCGTCCCGCGTCACCATCGGGCCGTAATCGGCGGCTTCGTCGTTCGAGGTCCCCACGCGCAAAGCTTCCACGCGCGGCACCATGCGGCGCACCAGCTCGTTGGCGGTGGCCTCGCCCACCGGCACCGCCACGGAGATCGCCATGCAGCGCTCGCCCGCACTGCCGAAGCCCGCGCCCACCAGCGCGTCCACCGCCAGGTCCATGTCCGCGTCCGGCATGATCACCATGTGGTTCTTGGCGCCGCCGAAGCATTGCGCCCGCTTGCCGTGGCGTGCGGCGCCTTCATAGATGTAGGCGGCGATCGGCGTGGAGCCCACGAAGCCCACCGCCTTGATGCGCGGCTCCTCCAGTATCGCGTCCACCGCTTCCTTGTCGCCGTTGACCACGTTCAGCACGCCCGGCGGCAGGCCGGCCTCGATGAACAGCTCGGCCAGGCGCAGCGGCACGGACGGGTCGCGTTCGGACGGCTTGAGGATGAACGCGTTGCCGCAGGCGATGGCGGGTGCCGCCTTCCACAGCGGGATCATGGCGGGGAAGTTGAACGGCGTGATGCCGGCCACCACGCCCAGCGGCTGGCGCATGGAGTACACGTCGATGCCGGTGCCGGCGGAATCGGTGTAGTCGCCCTTCAGCAGATGCGGGATGCCGATGGCGAACTCGGCCACTTCCAGCCCGCGCTGTATGTCGCCACGGCTGTCCGGGATGGTTTTGCCGTGTTCCGAGCTGAGCAGGCGGGCCAGCTCGTCCATGTGCTGGTTGACCAGCTCCACGAAGCGCATCAGCACGCGCGCGCGGCGCTGCGGGTTGGTGGCGGCCCAGCCGGTCTGCGCCTGCACGGCGTTGTCCACCGCGGCGCGCAGCTCGGCTACGCTGGCCAGCGGCACGCGGGCCTGCACCGTGCCGGTGTTGGGGTCCCAAACGTCGGCGAAGCGGCCGGACGTGCCCGCCACGTGCTTGCCGCCGATGAAGTGGGTGAGTTCCCTGGTCATGGAGTCGCTCCTTGGTTTTTTTAGGAAGGCCAGAAGCTCTGCCCCTGGACCCCGCTAAGGACAGTCGTCCTTAGAACCTATTTTACGCGATCCTAACGGAATGGGGTCTGGGGCCAAGGCCCCAGCGGGGTTTGGGGCAGCGCCCCAACCTTGCTTTCGCCTGCCTCAGCTCGTAGGCGACCCCGCCGAAACGCTCGGCTCGCCGGCGGCCTCCGGCAGCGGGATGAACTCGCGATCGTCCCCAGGCACCGGCGCGAACTGGCCAGCCTTCCACTCCGCCTTGGCCTGCGCGACGCGCTCGCGCGAGGAAGACACGAAGTTCCAGAACAAATAGCGCGGTCCGTCCATCACCGCGCCGCCCAGCAGCAGCAGCCGCGCGCCGTGCGGCCCCGCACGCAGCGATACCGGGTCACCGGCGCGGAACAGCAGCATCTGCCCCGCCGCGAAGCGCACGCCGGCCACCTCGACCTCGCCGTCCAGCAGGTAGGCCGCGCGCTCCTCGTGACGGTCCGGCATCGGCAGTGCCGCGCCGGGCTGCAGGACCGCATCGGCATAGAACAGCTCGGAGTGGGTGCGGACCGGCGCAGCCTGGCCCCAGCCGGTGCCCGCCACCAGCCGTAGCCACACGCCGCCATCCTCGATCACCGGCAGCACCGCCGCGCCATGATGGGCGAAATCGGGCGCGGTCTCCTCCTGCGCCCGCGGCAGGGCAACCCAGGACTGGATGCCGAACAGCCGGTTGGGGTGCGTGCGCGCATCCGCCGCGGTCCGCTCGGAATGGGCGATTCCGCGCCCCGCCGTCATCCAGTTCACGTCGCCCGGCACGATGGAGAGGTCCGAGCCGAGGCTGTCCCTGTGCTGTATCGCCCCCTCATACAGGTAGGTGACGGTGGACAAGCCGATATGGGGGTGCGGCCGCACGTCCAGCCCGCGCCCGGTCAGGAACTCGCCCGGTCCCATCTGGTCGAAGAAGATGAACGGGCCCACCATCTGGCGCTGCGTGGCGGGCAGCGCGCGGCGTACCTCGAACCCACCCAGATCGTGCGCCCGCGGCAGGATCACGTCCTCCACGCAGCCAGGCAGTGCCGTCTCAACGCTCATGGCCGAATCTCCCTCGCGCCGAACGCGACGCGGCACGCCTGGCAGGGTTCCGTCCGTCCGGACCGCGGCCCGGTCCGGATTTTGGGGTTCTTACGGGAACGGAGTAAAGCAGGCCTGCACGCCCATAAGCAAAGACTACCATGTCCCTGATGAAGACCTCGGCGCTCGCCGACAGACCCGCCGCGCAGCACGCCAGCCCGCCCGCGGTGCCTGCGCCGAAACCCGTGCTCTCGCAGCGGCGCGCCAGGGAACGCCTGGCCGCCAGGCAGGAGAAAGCCGCCGAGCGCATCGGCGCCGCAACCGAGGAACTGGCCAGCGGCGTGGCCGAGGCCGCCGCCGCCGCCGAGGAACTGCGCCGCGCGCTGGAGCAGATCGCCAGCGCGGCGGAGGAGGCGGCCGGCGCCGCCCAGCAATCGCAGGGGTCTGTCGCCGGCCTGGCGGACGTGTTCGCCGAGGCGCGCCTGCAGGCCGGGCTGTCGCGCACGCAGACCGCGTCCTTGCAGGCGCTGCTGGCCGAGATCGGGGGCGGCATCGAGGCGCTGGTCGCCGCCGTGCAGGACAACACCGCCCGCCAGTTGCGTTCCGTGAGCGCGGTGGAGGCGCTGGAACGCCAGGCCGCCGATATCGGCGAGATCACCGGCACGGTGGGCGACATCTCCGAACAGACGAACCTGCTGGCGCTGAACGCAGCGATCGAGGCCGCCCGCGCCGGCGAGCACGGCGCAGGCTTCGCGGTGGTGGCCGACGAGGTGCGCGCGTTCGCCGAGATCTCCGAGCGCAGCGCCGCGGAAGTGCGCTCGCTGGCCGGCGCCATAGGCACCGAGGTGCGCGCCATCACCGCCCGCATCAGAGCGGCGGCCGGGCGCGCCCAGTCAGATGCGCAGAGCGGCCAGGCGGTGGCCGCCAGCCTGGCGAGCATACGCCGGGACATGGCGGCCCTGGCGCAAAGCTCGGAGTCCATATTGGACGCGGTCACGCAGGGCGAGGCCGGCGCGCGCGAGGCGCAAGGCGGCGCGGCGCAGGTGGCCGCCGCCGCCGAGCAGCAATCGGCCGCCTGCGTGCAGGCGCAAAGCGCCGTGCAGCAGCAGAGCGCCGCGCTCGACCAGAGCCAGCAGACCGCGCTGGCACTGGCGCAGCTCGCCGAGGTGCTGCTGGGCGGCGGCATGGCGGACACCGCCCGCGCCGCCGGGGCGGGCAGCGCCGGGCAGGTCGGCGCCGCGGCCGAGGAACTGTCTGCCACCGTGCAGGAGCTCTCGGGCGCGGCAGGGCAGATACTCGCCGCCATCGAGCAGATCAGCCGTGGCGCCCAGCTGCAGGCCGCCGCCACGCATCAATCCAGCGCCGCCATGGCGCAGATCGACCGCGCCGCCGGCTTCACCCGTGCCGCCGCCGAGCAGGGCGAGCGCCAGACCGCTTCGCTGCGGCCGCTGCTGGCGGAGAACCGCGCCGCCGTCGCCAGCCTCAGCGCCAGCGTCACCGCCTCGCTTGCCGAAACCCAGGCGGTGGCCGGGCTGGTCGGCGCGCTGGAAGGGTCCAGCCGGCAGATCGACAAGATTGTCGAGCGCATCATGATGGTTGCGGTGCAGACCAACATGCTGGCGGTCAGCGGCGCGGTGGAAGCCGCCCGCGCCCGCGAGCACGGGCGCGGCTTCGCCGTGGTCTCGTCCGACATACGCGCGCTCGCGCGCGACTCCGGCACCCAGGCGGACCGCATGCGCGACATGGTGCGCAGCATACAAGAGCAGGTCGGCGCCGTCCGGCGAGACCTCGACACGATCGTGGCCGCCGGCCAGGCCGAGCTGGGCCGCAACCAGGCGCTGGTGGAGCGCTTCGCGCTTGTCGACCCCGGCATCGCAGCAATCGGCGCCGGCTCGGCCAGCGTCCTGGCCGGGGCCGAGTCGACGGTGGCGTCAGTGCGCCAGGTGCTGGACGGCATGCGCCAGATCGCCGCCGCAGCCGAGGAGACGAGCGGCGCCGCGGCGCAGGCTGCCACCGCCGCGCGGCAGCAGGCCAGCGGCGCCGAGGAGCTGGCCGCCGCCATCGAGGAGATCGCCAGCCTGGCGGACGAGCTCGGCCTGATCGAGAGCTGAGCGCTTGGATCCGGTTCAGCTCCATCTCGGCTTCAGCGCTGGCGGCGAGGCGTTGTCCGCACCGGCGCTCGCGGTGGCCGAGGTGGCGCGGGTGCCGTCCTGCACGCGCGTGCCGAACGCGCCCGCCTGCCTGGTGGGCATCGCCAGCCTGCGCGGAACGGTGCTGCCGGTGGTCTCCCTGGCCGCCCTGCTCGGCCACGCGCAGACAGCCTGCACCCCCTCCTCGCGGCTGCTGGTGACGCAGGGCGCGTCGCCGGTGGGCCTGCTGGTGGACCAGGTGACCAGTCTGGGCGCCCCCGGCAGCGCCCGCCCCCTGGACCTGCACGCGTTGCTGGATGCGGCGTTTGCCGGCGCGCGGCGCCGCCCCGCCACCCCGGACGGCGCGCGCGCCGTCCAGACGCCGGCGCCCGCCCCAGCCGCCGCCCAACTCGCTCTGGTGGGGCTGCGCGTGGCCGGGCAGGACTACGCGATGCGGCTGCACGAAGTGTCCGCCATCCTGCGCCTGCCCGAAGCCCGGGTGCACGTGCCGGGCACGGACGGCCCCATGCTGGGGGCGATGCCCCACCCGGGCGGCACGCTGCCGCTCGTCTCTCTCGCGGCCCTGCTTGGCCTGGCGTGCCGCCCGGGCAGCGCCGCAAGAGTCGTCGTCACCACGCTCGCCGGCCTGCCGCTCGGCCTGGTCGTGGACGCGGTGACCGGCACGCTGGCGCTGCCGCCGGACGCGATCGGGCCGGTGCCCGCAATGCTGACCCGCGGCGCCGCAGAGGCGAGCCTGGACGGCATCTGCCGGCTGGACGGCGGCGCCCGGCTGGCAGGCCTGCTCTCCCCCGCGCGCCTGTTCGATGCGGACACGCTGGCCCGCCTCCAGGCCTCCGGCGCGCAGCAGGCCTGGCCCGGCGCCGCCGAGGCCGCGCCCGCAGCCGCGGCGCAGCCTTTCCTGCTCTTCCGTCTGGGCGACGAGCAATACGGCCTGCCGCTCGCCGAGGTGGACGAGGTGGTGCGCCGGCCGGCCACACTGACCTGGCTGCCGCACGGCGCGGATTTCCTTCTCGGCATGATGGCGCTGCGCGGGCGCAGCGTGCCGGTGCTCGACATGGGGCGCCGCTTCGCTTCGGCCTCCGGCCAGGACGGCCTGCGTCAGGTGGTGGTGATCTCCCACGCCGGACTGCAGGCCGGCCTTGCGGTGGACGCCGTGTGCGACATTCTTCCCGTGCCGCAAGCCGCCCTGCAGCCCGCCCCGGCCTTGGCGTCCGGCACGCAGGCGCTGTTCGACCGCGTGGCCCTCCACCATGAAGGCCGCGTGGTGCTGCTGATCTCGCCCGGCGGCCTGCTGGCCCAGGCCGGGCAGGACCTGCGTAGCGAGGCGGGTCGCCCCGCCCCGCCCGCCGCCGCCTGATGGCCCTTTCGGACCACGCCGGATGATACGCGTCCTGGTCGTCGACGATTCGGCGCTGATGCGCCGCGTTCTGGGTGGCATGCTGGGCCGGGCGCCGGACATGGAGCTGGCCTATGCGCGCGACGGGGTGGAGGCGATGGCGCAGCTCCACGCCTTCCAACCCGACGTGATCACGCTGGACGTGCAGATGCCGCAGATGGATGGCCTGTCCTGCCTGGACCGCATCATGGTGGAGCGGCCGAGCCGGGTGATCATGGTCTCCTCGCTCACTGCCCAAGGCGCGGACGCCACGCTGGAGGCGATGCAACTCGGCGCAGTGGATTTCATCGCCAAGCCGCAGGGCACCATCTCGCTGGCGCCGGACGCGTTCGGCGACACGCTGGTGGAACGCGTACGCGCCGCCGCCCTCGCCCGGCTGCGCCCGGCCGCGCGCCTGCAGGAGCGCGTGCGGCTGCGTGCCCGGGCGGCCGCACCCGCCGGCTTCGCCGTCCCGCCGGACCCCCCAATGCCGCGCCGCGCCATGCCGCCCGGCCAGATCGTGCTGGTAGGCACGTCCACCGGCGGGCCGCTGGCGCTGGAGGCGCTGCTGCATCCTCTGCCGGCCGACTTTCCGTGGCCCATACTCGTGGCACAGCACATGCCGGGCGCCTTCACCGGCCCGCTCGCCCGCAGGCTGGACCGCTCCTGCGCCCTGCATGTCGTCGAGGCAGGCGCACCGGCGCCGATCGCCGCCGGCCACGTCTATATCGGCCGCGGCGACGCCGACCTGATCGTGGGCGCCCGGCCGGGCGGGCTGGTGGTGATGGCCGCGCCATCCGATCCCGGCCATCGCTGGCATCCGAGCGTGGACCGCCTCGTCGCCACTGCGATGGAACATGCCGGCGCCCAGCATCTGGTGGGCGTGCTGATGACGGGCATGGGCAATGACGGGGCGGCGTCGATGACCCGGCTGCGCCAGGAAGGCGGCCGCACCATCGCCGAGGCGCAGGAGACCGCCGTGGTCTGGGGCATGCCCGGCGAACTGGTCCGCGCGGGCGGTGCCGAGCGCGTGGCCCGGCTGGAGGACATCGCCGGGCACCTGCTGGACTGGGCCGCCTCACCGCCGACGGCGCGTGTGCCCGGATGACGCCCTGGCACGCAGGCGAGCCCGACCTGGCCGCGGCGGGCAGCGCCCGCGGACCGGCGCCGTGAGCGGACAGGCCCCCGCTCCGCTCAGCGCCGACCACCTGCGCCGGCTCTGCGACTTCCTCTACCAGCGCACCGGCATGTCCTACGGCGAGGCGAAGCGCTACTACATCGAGCGCCGGGTGGCCGACCGCATGGACCGCGCCGGCGCCCGCAGCATGGGCGCCTACCTGGCCCTGCTGCAGAACGACGGCGCCGAAGCAGAGGCGCTGATCAACAGCTTCACCGTCAACGAGACGTATTTCTACCGCGAGGACCATCAGCTCCGCTGCCTCAGCCGGTCCATGCTGCCGGAGATCGTGGCCCGGCGCGGTCCGGGCGACCTGGTGCGCATCTGGTCGCTGCCCTGCTCCACCGGCGAGGAGCCTTACTCGGTGGCGATCTGGCTGCTGGAGAACTGGCGCCTGGTGGACGCCTACAACGTGGAGATCGTGGGCTCGGACATCGACACCAGCGTGCTGGCGGACGCCGCTGTCGGCACCTATGGGGCGCGCGCTCTGGGCCGGCTGCCGGACTCGCTATGCGCGCGCTATTTCGGCCCGCTGCAGGGCGGCTTGCGGCAGGTGATTCCTGACCTGCGCGAATCGGTGCGCTTCACCCAATGCAACCTGATCGACGCGGCGAGCATGGCCGCCCAGGGCCGTTTCGACGTGATATTGTGCCGCAACGTGCTGATCTATTTCGACGAGGCCTCCCGGCTAGCCGCCGCCGGCAACCTGTATGAGAGCCTGCTGCCCGGGGGGTTCCTCTGCCTGGGGCATACCGAGTCGATGTCGCGTATTTCCGACCGTTTCGTGGCCAGGCGGTTCGAGGATGCGGTGGTGTTTCAGAGGCAAGATAAGGAAGGCCTTCTTTTTTGAAAAAAAGAAGCAAAAAACTTTTGCTCTCCCGCCTGCACCACGGCGCGCGCTGGTGCGGCCGAAGCGCGCACTGGCAGAACGGAGGCGCGCCGTGGTGCAGGCGGCAGGAGCAAAAGTTTTTTGGTTCTTTTTTTCAAAAACGAACCGCTTCCTTCCTTCCTTCGCCCACCTGACCCCATGGACGAACTCCTGGAACAATTCGTCATCGAAGGCCGCGAGCTGGTAGCGCAGGCAACCGGCGACCTGCTGGCGATGGAACGCGCCGGCTACGACGCCGCGCGCACCTCAAGCGCCTTCCGCGCCCTGCACACGCTGAAGGGCTCGGCCGGGCTGTTCGACATGGCGCCGCTGGGCGCCGTGCTGCATGCGGCAGAGGACCTGATGGCAGCGTTGCGGGAGGCCGAGGCGGCCCCGGGCGCGCAGGCGATGACGGCGCTGCTCGCCTGCATGGATTACGCGGAGGCGGGGATCGAGGCGGTGGCCCTGAACGGCGCCCTGCCGCAGGACGCGGCCACCCGCGCCCATGCGGTGGTGGCCGCCCTGCGCGGCCCGGACGGGGCAGCGCCGCCAGCCGGGACCGCGCCGGAGGTGCGGGAGCAGTCCTGGCTGACCGCATTGCTGGCCGATGCCACGGGCGAGGCGCGCAGCGCGGTGCGCTACGTGCCCGCGCCCGGCTGCTTCTTCCTGGGCGACGACCCGCTGGCGCTGGTGCGCCAGATCCCCGAGCTGCTGGCGCTGCGCATCGGTCCGCGCGCGGCGTGGTCGCTGCCGGCGTATGACCCGTTCGCCTGCAACCTGGAAATAACTGCGCTGAGCGCAGCGCCGGTGGCGGCGCTGGCCGGGCTGTTCCGGTTCGTGCCCGACCAGGCGACGGTACTCGAGGTGGCCGCGTCCCCGCCGCCACCCCAGCCGGAGCCGGTGACCCCGGGTGCGGCAGCAACGCGGCAGTTGCGCGTCGCCGCCGCGCAGGTCGACGCGCTGGCGGGCCTGATCGACGAGCTGTTCGCCGCGAAGAACCGCCTGGCCCATTTGGCGGAGGCGGCCGGCTCGGCTGCCCTGGCGCGCGGCCTGGCGGAGACCGAGGCCGAACTGGGCCGGCTGGCCGGTCTGATGCACCGTTCAGTGACGGCGATGCGCCTGGTCAAGCTGGACCAGACGCTGCGCCGCCTGCCGCGCCTGGTGCGCGAGGTGGCGCAGGAACTAGGGCGCGACGTGCGCTTCACCGTTGAGGGTGCCGACATACAGGCAGACAAGGCCACCGTGGACGCGCTGTTCGAGCCGCTGCTGCATCTGGTGCGCAACGCCGTCGATCACGGCATCGAGCCGCCGCAGGCGCGGCTGGCGGCCGGCAAGCCCGCCCAGGGCCATGTATCGCTGCGGGCCACGCTGGAGGGCGCGCAGGTGGAGATCACGCTGACAGATGACGGCGCCGGGCTGGATGCGGGCGCGCTGCGCCGGGCGGCCGCGGCCCGGGGGATGGCCGAACCCGCCGCGCTGGACGCCATGGCGGACGCGGCGGTGCACGACCTTATCTTCCTGCCCGGCTTCTCGACGGCGTCCGAGGTGAGCGGCACGTCCGGCCGCGGCGTCGGCATGGATGCGGTGCGCGCGGCGGTCCAGGCGATGGGCGGTCAGGTCGGCATCGCGCCGGCGCCCGTCCGCGGCACTGTGGTGCGCCTGACCGTGCCGCAGACCGCTTCCATACTGGGCGTGGTCGCCGTGCAGGCGGGCGGCGGCAGGTTCGCCATCCCGATCGGCGACATCGAGGAGACGGCACGGGTAGCGCGCGCCGCGATGGTGCCGATACAGGCCGGCCAGGCCTTCGTGCTGCGCGGCCGGACGATCCCGCTGCTGCAACTGTCAGGCCTGCTCGGCGCGGGCAGGCCAGGAGCAGCGGCGCCCGAGCCGGGGCCGTTCGCTTGCGTGGTGATCGCCAGGCTGTACGGCGAGCTTGCCGGCATCGAGGTGGACGCGCTGGGCGCGCGCATGGAGGTGGTGCTTCGCCCGCTACCCGCGCTGCTGGCGGCGACACCCGGCCTGCGCGGCTCGGCGCTGCTGGGCGATGGCGCCGTGCTGCTGGTGCTGGACCTGGCGGGGCTGCTCCGGTGAGCGTGGCGCTGGATGGCGGCGTGATACGGCTGACCGGCGCCGGCCGGATCGAAGATGCCGAAACCCTGGTGGCGCTGCTGCAGGCCCATCCCGGCTGCACGGTCGACCTGACGGAGTGCGGCCCCTTGCACACCGCTGTGACCCAGGTGTTGCTGGCGTTCCGGCCGGCCTTGGCGGGCCAGCCGGCCGACGCGTTCCTCAAGGACTGGGTGCTCCCCCTTCTGGCGGCCGGTCCTGCAGGCGGGCGTTGAGGCGGCGAGTTCCGGTGGCCGGGAAGCAACGCGCGCGGAAAAGCATCTAAAAGGCCGACGCTTCGGCGTCGACCGCGCTGCAACACACGGCGCGAACGCGGAACAGAGAAGCCTTGTCCAATCTTTCCGGAAAAGAAGGTTCCGGCTTCCTACCTTGCGGAGCCGGTTTGCCGAGTTTTGCACAACACGCTATCGAAACGCATCGGAGCCTGAATGACGATCACCGTTCTCATTGTCGACGACAGCAAGCTGGCCCGCATCGTTGCCGGCAAGGCGGTGGGCAGCCTGCAGCCGGGCTGGCAGCGCCGCGAGGCCGCCAATGCCGACGAGGCGCTGGCCGCGATCGCCGGCGGCGGCGTGGACGTGGCGCTGCTGGATTTCAACATGCCGGGGCGTGACGGGCTGGAGCTGGCTGCCGAGATACGCGCCCTGCATCCGACGATGCCGCTGGCGGTGATCACCGCCAACGTGCAGGACGAGGTGGTGATGCGCGCCCGCGCCGTGGGAGCCGCCTTCGTCAGCAAGCCGCTGACCGAGGACGGGCTGCGCGGCTTCCTGTCGGGCGCCGCGCTGCGGCTGCGCGCCGCGCACTGAGCATGCCAGCCACCGCGGAGCTGACCGAGCTGGAGCGGGACGCGCTGACCGAACTCGTCAACATCGGCGTCAGCCGTGCGGCCGCCTCGCTGCGCAGCATGGTCGGCCGCCAGGTGCTGCTCTCGGTTCCCTCGATCGAGCTCGTGGGCTTGCGCGAGGCCACCGCCCTCATCAGGGAACGCGAAGCCGGCGACCTGGTAGCGGTGCAGCAGGACTTCGCCGGTGCGTTCTCCGGCCGCGCCATGCTTGTGTTTCCCCTGGCCAACAGCCTGGAACTGGCGCGCGCGGTGATCGGCGAGACGGCCAGCGACGCCGAAGCGGCAGAGATGGAGGAGGAGGCGCTGGCCGAGACCGGCAACATCATCCTCAACAACTGCCTGGGCAGCATGGCCAACATGCTGCGCCAGTCGCTCAGCATGACGCTGCCCAGGGTGTTCCACGCGCGCGGCGAGGCGCTGTTCACGCTGACCGCGGATGGCGAGGCAGACGGCACCGTGCTGTTCCTCTACATCAACTTCTCGGTGCTGGGGCGCGACATACGCGGCTACATAGCGATGTTGCTGGACATGCCGTCACTCGCCGCCCTGAAACTGCTGGTGGGCCAGTTCATCGCGAGCGTCATGAGCGACGACGCCGATGTCGCCTGACCGTGTCCGCCTGAAGTGAGCGATACGCCGGGGCTGGGCGGGCCTGCGCCCGACGGGCGGGGCGCGGCGGGAAACTGGCCGGCCGGTGCCGAGCACTCCGGCACGGCGGTGACGGTGGCCGAACGCCTGCGCAACACACTGTCCATCTCGGGCGCGGCCGCCGCCTGGGAATGGCACGTGGCGGACCGGCGCATCGTGGGCGACGCGGGGTTTGCCACGCTGCTGGGCCTGCCGGCGGCGGACGCGGCAGCCGGGATTACGCCGGCCCGCTTCTTCGGCGCCCTTCACCCGCAGGACCGCGACCGCATACGCCTGGCCTTCGGCGGCATGATGCGCGGCTCCGAAGTGCTCAACAAGCAGTTCCGCATCGTGCCGGCGGACGGCGCGGTGCGCTGGTTGCAGGCCCGCGGCATGGCACATGCGGAGGCGGCGGCGGGCGAGGACACCAGGCCGGCGCTGCTGTCCGGCGTGCTGGTGGACATCACCGAGCAGAAGCGGCTGGAGGAGAAGCTCCGCATCGCCCAGACCGCGGGCGGAGTGGGCACGTTCGAGCATGTGGCGGGCTTCGGCACCGTCTCCGTCACCGCCCAGTTCTGCGCCCTGCTTGGCCTGCATGCCGCCACAGACCTGCCGGTGCGCACGATCAACGCCGTGGTGGTGCCGGGTGACAAGCTGCTGATCGAGCCGGGCGGCGACGAGCGGCCGGGCACCAGCAGCCGGGTGGATCTGCGCATCGTGCGGCCGGACACGGGTGAGACGCGCTGGTTGACCAGGCGCGGCGAGTACCTGCGCGACGCCGAGACGAGCGGCGTGCGCTTCAGCGGCGTGGTGTACGACATTACCGAGGCCAAGCGCGTGGAGAGCCAGCTGCGCGAGCTGAACGACAGCCTGGAGAGCCGGGTGGAGGCGCGCACCCGCGAGCGCGACCGCATCTGGCGCGTCAGCCAGGACCTGCTGTGCGTGGCGGATCTGAACGGCCGTCTCGTCAGCATAAACCCTGCCTGGACGAGCCTGCTCGGCTGGCAGGAGCACGAGCTGCTGGGCCGCACCACCGAATGGCTGGAGCATGAGGACGACCGGGCGGCCACACGCGACGAGATCGCGCGCCTGGCTGCCGGGCACACGACCTGGAAGTTCGAGAACCGTTTCCGCCGGCGCCAGGGCGGCTATTGCTGGCTGTCCTGGATCGCCGTGCCGGACGAGGCGAACCTGTATTGCGTGGCGCGCGACATCACCGCCGAGAAGACGGCGGAAGCCGAGCTGGCCCGCGCGCAGGAGCAGCTTCGCCAGTCCCAGAAGATGGAAGCGGTGGGCCAGTTGACCGGCGGGCTGGCGCACGACTTCAACAACCTGCTCACCGGCATCGCCGGCAGCCTGGAGCTGCTGGCCGCCCGCCTGGCCCAGGGCCGCCTGAAGGACGCCGACCGCTACATCACCGCGGCTCAGGGGGCGGCCAAGCGGGCGGCCGCCCTCACCCACCGGCTGCTCGCCTTCTCCCGCAGGCAGACGCTGGAGCCCAGGCCTACCGACGTGAACCGGCTGGTGGCGGGCATGGACGAGCTGATACGCCGCACGATGGGCCCGGAAGTATCCGTGGAGGTGGTGGCGGCTGGCGGGCTGTGGACCACGCTGGTCGATCCGCACCAGTTGGAAAACGCGCTGCTCAATTTGTGCATAAACGCGCGCGACGCGATGCCGGGCGGCGGCAAGCTGACCATAGAGCCCGGCAACCGCTGGCTGGACACCCATGCGGCCGCCGAGCGCGAGCTGCCGCCTGGCCAATACGTGTCGTTATGCGTGAGCGACAACGGCGTGGGGATGCCGCCGGAGGTGGCGGCGCGCGCCTTCGATCCGTTCTTCACCACCAAGCCGCTGGGCCAGGGCACCGGCCTGGGGCTGTCGATGATCTACGGCTTCGCGCGCCAGTCGGGCGGCCAGGTGCGCATCTATTCCGAGACCGGCCGCGGCACCATGATGTGCATCTACCTGCCGCGCCACCGCGGCACCGCGGAGGTGGAGATGGAGCCTGCCCGGCTGAGCGCACCGCGCGCGCAGGCCGGCGAGACGGTGCTGGTGGTCGACGACGAGCCGACCATTCGCATGCTGGTGAGCGAGGTTCTGGAGGATCTGGGCTACGTCGCGGTGGAGGCAGCCGACGGCGCCGCCGCACTTGCGGTGCTGCAGTCCGACGCGCGTATCGACCTGCTGGTAAGCGACGTGGGGCTGCCCGGCGGGCTGAACGGACGCCAGGTGGCCGACCAGGCGCGCGCCCTGCGGCCGGATCTGCGCGTGCTGTTCATGACCGGCTACGCGGAGAACGCGGTGCTGAGCCACGGTCACCTGGAGCCGGGTATGCACGTGCTGACGAAGCCGTTCGCGATGGATGTGCTGGCCGAGCGTATCAAGACGCTGATCGCCGAGGGGTGATGGCGGCAAGAGGCAGGAGCGGCCTTCTCTTCTGAAGAGAAGAAGCCAGAGACCTTCCGCTACTTCCCCTCTGCAACGCTTCGGTTGTCCCAGGATGCGTGCGGCGGACCAGATGCGGGCCAGCTTGCCTTGCGGCGCTTCACCCCGCGATTTCCACCATTACCGGCACGTGGTCGCTCGTCTGCGGCCAGTCCCGCGCGTCCGCGAGGATTTCGTAGCGCACCAGGCCAGGCACCAGGTCACGGCTGACCCAGATGTGGTCCAGCCGGCGTCCGCGGTTGGATTTACGCCAGTCCTGGTTGCGGTAGGACCACCAGGTGTAGAGCTTCTCGTCGACCGGCACGAAGTGGCGCACCGCATCGTGGAAGCCCGCACCCAGCCAGGCCTGCAGCGCATCCACCTCCACCGGCGTGTGGCTCACCACGCCCAGAAGCTGCCTGTGGCTCCAGACGTCGTGCTCCAGCGGCGCGATGTTGAGGTCGCCCACAAGCACGGTGCGCGGGGCCACGCCGCGTGCGGCGAACCAGACGGACGCCTCGGCCACGAAATCCAGCTTGTGGGCGAATTTGAGGTTCACCGTACGGTCCGGCACGTCACCGCCGGCCGGCACGTAGAAATCGTGCAGCTCGATCGGGCCGCCAGGGGCCGCCACGCGCACATGCAGGTGGCGGCAATCGCCGCGCCCGCACCAGTCCGGGCCGTCCACCTCCTCCAGCCTGTGGCGGGAGAGCACGGCGACGCCGTTATAGCCCTTCATGCCGCGCCTGGCGTAATGCGGGTAGCCCAGCGAGGCCGGCGCGCCGTCCGGAAACAGCGGGTCCGGCACCTTCGTTTCCTGCAGGCAGATCACGTCCGGATCCAAAGCCGCGACCAGGCGCTCCAGCAGGCTCAGGCGCAGCCGCAACGAGTTGATGTTCCAGGTGGCGATGCGCATCGCCGCTGACTGGCCCGAGCGGGCACGCGGCGCAAGCCTTGCCGGCGCGAGCCCTCGCTGCCCGAGTTGGACTGGGGAGCCAAGCCCGCTCTGCCGCACCGGCGTGCGCGCAAAGCGTTTCTGGCCTGCCGCCGGTAAGCCCGCTTTTACATCTCGGCGCCACACTGGCGTGACCGGCCATTCCGCCGGCACGGACGCCGCCTGTGTCACCGCCCATGCTACAAGCTCCAGACCTGCAGCATTGGCTGCCCGCCACCTTCCGGGAGCGTGGCGTCGCCGTGCCGTTCACCACCCCGGCGCTGGCCGGCGCGCGCATACGCATGCTGGAACGCCGGCCGGACGTGATCGTACCCCATCCCGGCGGCGCCCGCGGCGTCTACGTCCTGGCGCTGGCCTCGTTGGCCGAGTTCTGCGTGCCGACCCTGCATGACGTCCGGCTCGCAGGACGACTGGCCAGCCTGACCACCTTCTCGCCCGGCAGCGTGCGCGCGGCTGCCGCCGCCGTGGCGGCCGAGGGCGCGGCAGGACGCGCCGCCGCGTCTGCCGCCACCGCGGCGGAGGCAGCGGACGGCCGGCGCCAGGCCGGCTTCTTCGGCGCCCTTCTCGCCGCGATGGAGGCGGACGGCCAGCCCGGTATCGAACGCAGAGGCGGCCAGCTTGCGGTGCAGCAGCTCGCCAAGCGCACCGGCTGCACGCCAGAGGCGGTGATGGCGGACCTCTCCTTGCTGGCGGCGGAGCTGGCGCGCTCGGCGCTGGACGGCCCGCCCGGACCCGGCGGCGCCATGCCGGCCGGCCGCGGCCGGAACCTGCTCGCCGCCATCGCCGCGCTGGCGGGCGAAATCCAGTCCTGGTCGGACAAGGCGGGCGAGCTTCCTGCGGCAGCCCAGATCGTGGCCGTGGCGGGCGCCATGCACATCGCGGGCGGCCTGGTGCTGCAGGCGGGCAACAGGCGACTGGCGAACCTGCCGAACTTGTTGAGCTGGTGGGCCGAGTCGCAGGCCGAGAGCCTTGCGGTGATACGCCGGCCGGACTGGCTGCTGGACGGCTGGGAGCATGTCTGCCTGCTCTGGCGCGCCTGCGGGCCCGAGGAGGACCGGGCCGCCACACTGGCGGAGATGGCCCTGCTGCTTCCCCCTGTTCCCGCCGAAGCGGAGTCCTGGCTGGCGGGCGACGGCACGCTGCTGGCCAGGCTGCAGGCCCGCCCGCTGCCGGCGCAAGCCGCTTGCATGGCCATACGCGAGCCCAGCCGTGCCGTCAGCCTGACGGCACGCAACGAACGCATCAGGAGCCTGGCAGCATGAGCGGAACTGCCGCGCGCCACCGCCGCGACCCTTGCGCCCGACTGGGTCCGACACGGCGGCGATGCCGGCCAGACTGGACCTTCTGCCGGAAGAACGGGGCGTCCCCGCGTCCCGTCTGCGTCCCAGGATGATCCCGCAGGCCATACGCGATGTCCGGCGAGACGTGGCGGGCGCTGCCGACGCGCAGGTGCTGCAGGTATTGCAGATGGTCGACTCGCTGGAGGTGCGCGGGGCGACCGACGAGGTGCTGGCCCCTGTCCGTCCGCGCCTGCGCGCGATCCAGCCGGCACGCCCGCTCCGTTTCGCCCGCCTGATGTTCCTGCCGGCAGACGTGCTGATCGTAGCGCCCGCAGCCTGGCGCGCCGGCACGTTCTTCGTGCCGCGCAGCGCGCTGACGGTTCTTGCGCGCGCGGTGCGGGAGGCGCTGGTGCAATCCGCCACGTCCTGCCTCGCCCAGGTGGAGGAGCTCACCTCCGGCGCGTGCACCGGGCAGAGCACGCGCGTCCGGCAGGCCGGCGCGCTGCTGTGGCCCGAGGCGGCCGGCATCCTGCGCACGCTCTCCCTGCAGCCGCCGCCCGGCCTGTTCGCCGAATGGTCCGCGCAGGGCTTGCCGGCCAACGAGCTGGCCCAGTTGGCGATCGCTTTGTCCGCCATACTGGACGTGGCCCTGGCCCTGCACGACCACGACCACGGCACGGTCAGGCTGCACGAGGCCGAGCTGGCGGAAATGCTCGCCTGCGCCGAGAAGTTCGGCCCGCGTGCCTGGGGAATGATGCTGGGCCTGCTGGCCATCAGGGTGCCGCAGGCCAGCCCGGCGCTGTTCACCGCGGCGCAGAAGGCGCCGCAACGCCGCCGCCAGGCCGAGGCCGCGGCAGAGGCGGCGCTGGCCTGGCTGGAAAACGAGACGGCCGGCCAGGTGGAAAGCATGCCGGCACATGCCGCGGCCGAGTTGCGGCGCCAGACCAGCTTGCTGGAAAGCCTGTCGAACCAGCTCGCCGACCCCGCACAGCGGCGGCGGCTGACGGACGCCCGCGCGGCCCTGCTGGCAGGCTCGCTGCAGCGCTTCGAAACCGCGCTGCAGGACCGTGTGGCGGCACCCCTGCTCACCCTGCCGGACGACAGTTCCGAACGCGCCGCGGCGCTCGACGGCACGGAGGGCGCGGCACGCGTGCTGCGCGCGTTCGAGCTCGAGGCGAGGCGCCTCGGCGGCGGCGCGAAATTCGATGGGCTGGTGCGTTCGGTGCAGGCAACCTTGCAGCAGGTGGCAGGCATGTCCCCGATGGACCGGGCGCGCCTGGCCGAGATTCTGGCGGGTCCCGAGGCGGCGGTCCGGATGCTGGAGCCGCTGCGGTTCGGGCAGTAACAAACCTTGTTGAGGACGGCGTTCTCCCGGTAGCAAAACGCGCGCTCGCCTGTATAGCGGTCCAGCCAACGCAGCGGGCGCAGGATGACGGCAGCAGGCAAGATAGAGTTTCTGGCGGATGACTGGCCGGGCCTGCGCCCTTCGGCCCGGAAGCGCTGGCGCTACGCCACGGAAGTGCACCTGCTGCGCGGCGTGATCGCAATCTTGCGTCGGCTGGGGCCGGTCGGCGCCTCCAACGCCATGGGCGCGCTGTGCCGGATGATCGGGCCGCTTCTGCCCGTCAGCCGCGTGGCGGACGCCAATTTACGCGCGGCGCTGCCGCATCTGGACGCGCAAGCGCGGCGCCTGGTCATACGTGGCATGTGGGAGAATTTGGGCCGGACCGCGGGCGAATTCCCGCATCTGGCCGACCTGCCGAAGGATTCCGCCAGCGGCCCGGGGTGGGAGATGGTCAACGACCACCTGCTGCACGCGCAGGCCGCGCGCGGCGGACCCGCCATCTTCGTCTCCGGCCATATCGGCAACTGGGAGATGCTGCCGCCTGCGGTGGCCCGCTACGGCATGGCGTTCTCCAGCGTGTACAGGCGGGCCGCCAACATTGCGGTGGACGAGGTAATACTGGAGTTGCGCCGGAAGGCGATGGGCGAAGCGGTGCCAATGTTCCCGAAAGGTGCGAAGGGCGCACGCGCGGCGTTCACCCACATGCGCCGGGGCGGCTATCTGGGCATGCTGACGGACCAGAAGATGAATGACGGCATCGAAGCCCGCCTGTTCGGCCTGCCTGCGATGACAGCGCCGGCGGCGGCCGCGCTGGCCGTGCGCTTCGGCTGCCCGGTAATACCCGGCCGCGTGCAGCGCGTGGGCCCGGCCCGCTTCCGGCTGATCGTGGACGAGCCGCTGCTGCCGCGCGCGGGCGCTGAGACGCAGGAGGCGGTGGCCGAGATGACCCAGGCGATCAACGACCGCCTGGAGCGGTGGATCACCGAGCGGCCAGCCGAGTGGCTGTGGGTGCACAGACGTTTTCCGAAGCATGTAGTGTCGGCGCACTAGTCGCGCCCCGGAAGAACAGGGTCCGGCGCCCACGCCCCAGAGGGGTTTGGGGCGGAGCCCCAGTCTCCTAAGCCCAGCTTCCCGATACCAGCTCCGAAACCGTCCGCCGCCAGCACGCGTTCGTTGCCGGTTGAGTGCAGGAGCGCGCGCCATGACCACGCTGCCGAAAAAGGGCGATCACGTGACCTGGGGAACGTCACAGGGGAAGACGGAAGGCACCGTCGAGAAGGTCGTCACGTCCACCACCAAGGTGAAGGGCCACACGGCGAAGGCCACCAAGGAGAACCCGGAAGTGCTGGTGAAAAGCAGCAAATCCGGCAAGCAGGCCGTGCACAAGCCGGAAGAGTTGAAGAAGCACTGACGGGGGAAAGACCGCATGGCCCAGAAATTCCGTCGCGCGGTCGATATCGCCGTGGTTGCCGTGGCGCTGGAGGCCGGCGCCACGCTGTGGGGCGCCGTGCGGCGCAAGATGCCGGACCAGGCCGCGCCGCAGCCCGTCAAGCAGGCCGCCAACAGCGTCTCGAGCGGGGCCGGTGCGCTGGCGGACAAACCCTCGGACATCCCGGCGCGCGGCTGGAAGCAGGTGGCCAAGCGGGTGTTCAATGACATCGGCGACGACCGGATCATGGCAGAGGCCGCGGCCGTCACCTACTACGCGCTGTTGGCGATCTTTCCCGCGATTGCCGCACTGATCTCGCTCTACGGCCTGATCGCCGATCCCGCGGACATCTCCAAACACTTGAACGCGCTCGGCGGCGTGGTGCCGCAGGGCGGCATGCAGATCATCACCGAACAGATCAAGTCATTGACGTCCGCGCCGCACAACGCGCTGGGCTTTGGCGCCATCTTCGGCCTGCTGACCACCGTGTGGAGTGCGAATGCCGGCATCAAATCCCTGTTCGACGCGCTGAACGCCGTCTACGAGGAAAAGGAGACGCGCAGCTTCCTGCACCGCACCTGGCTGTCGCTGGCTTTCACCGTGGGCGCGCTGGTGTTCATCATCCTGGCACTCACCGCGGTGGCCGTGGTGCCGGCTATCCTGCAGCTGTTCTATCTGGGCGGGGTAGCGGACACGCTGCTGAATTTGGGGCGCTGGCCGCTCATGCTTGGGGCGATTATGCTGTTCCTGGCCCTTGTGTATCGCTACGGGCCGAGCCGGTCAAAGGCGAAATGGCGCTGGGTCAGCTGGGGCAGCGGCTTCGCGGGCATCGTCTTCATCCTCGCCTCGGCCGCGTTCTCCTGGTACGCCGCCAATTTCAGCAGCTACAACAAGACATACGGGTCGCTTGGTGCGGCGGTGGGCTTCATGACGTGGATCTGGATTTCCACAATCATCGTCCTGGTAGGCGCCGAGCTGAACGCGGAGCTGGAGCACCAGACAGCGATCGACAGCACGTCCGGGCCGCCCAAGCCCATGGGGTCCAGGGGGGCTAAGCGGGCCGATGAGGTTGCGGCCTGAGGGAAGCAAGCGGTCCTTTTTTGAAAAAAAGGACCAAAAAACTTTGTTTCCCTAGCAGGTGCGTCGGCGGGCTTATTCTTTCTCGATCGTCGGGAGGAAGCCGGCCAGTAGGCCTAGCGCGGGCAGGAAGGCGCATAGCTGGAAGACCAGGCCGATGCTCGTCCTGTCCGCCAGCATACCCAGCGCCGCCGCACCCAGCCCGCCCAGGCCGAAGGCCAGGCCAAACATCAGGCCGGACACGGTACCCACGCGGCCGGGCATCAGCTCCTGCGCATAGACTACGATCGCCGGGAAGGCGGAGGCCAGCAGCAGGCCGATCGGAATGGTCAGCAGCACGCTGCCGGTCAGCCCGGCATAGGGCAGCGCCAGGGTGAACGGCAGCACGCCGAGAATGGATACCCAGATGATACGCTTGCGGCCGATCCTGTCGCCGATCGGGCCGCCCAGGAACGTGCCGGCCGCGAACGCGCCCAGGAACAGGAACAGGCACAACTGCGCGGTGTGCTGGCTGACGTGGAAGCGGTCGATCAGGAAGAACTGGTAATAGTTGGACATGCTGGCGGTGTAGAAGAATTTCGACATCAGCAGCGCCACCAGTAGCGCCATCGCCCAGGCCACGCGCCCCCGGTCCAGATGAGAGACGTCCGCCACCGCCCGCACCACGCGCGTGCGTATGTTGCGGCCGTACCAGCGGCTCACCCCGCTCAGCACCACGATGCCGGCCAGCGCCGCCAGCCCGAACCAGGCGATCAGCCCCTGGCCGCCGGTGTGGTGGCCGTGCGGGGCGATGACGAACGCCGCGAGCAGGGGCCCCAGCGCGGAGCCGGCGTTGCCGCCCACCTGGAACACTGACTGCGCCATGCCGTGCCGCCCGCCGGACGCCAGCCGCGCCACGCGCGAGCTCTCCGGATGGAACACCGACGAGCCCACGCCCACGCAGGCCACCGCCAGCAGCACCGCCGGGTAGCTCTCCGCCTGGCTGAGCAGCAACAGGCCCACCAGCGTGGACGCCATGCCGAACGGCAGCGAGTAGGGCATCGGCCGGCGGTCGGTGAACGTGCCCACCACCGGCTGCAGGACGGACGCGGTCATCTGGTTGACCAGCGTAATGCCGCCGATCTGCGCGAAGCTAAGCCCCAGCCGTCCCTTCAGCACCGGATATACCGCTGGCACCAGTGACTGCATGAGATCATTCAGCAGATGCGACAGGCTGATTGCCAGCAGCACCGCCATCACCGCCTCGCTTGCCGCGCCGGCGGGCCGGACGCGTGAAGGCGTGTCGGTCTTCGTGGTCGCAGACAAGCTCACCTGCCGTTCCTTTTCGCTCTCTCCTGCATAATACGTCCGCAGGCCTTTGCAGTGCAGCAAGGCTTTGCGATGCCAGGGTTGCGCGGGCGCCTTGGGAGGTGGAAAGACCACGGAGCTGCCGCGTTTCCGGCCGGTGGACAAGGGAGTGGTGGCATGGCGAATGAATGGGCCCGCAAGGTTGGCCAGATGCTGCGCCAGGTCCGCCCCGGCGTGGGCGCGCTGGCCACCAGCCGGCTGGACCTGCCGCGCCACGGCCTGACCATCACCAGCCCGGCCTTCGAGGACAACGGCACCATTCCGGACCGCTACACCCAGGATGGCGAGGCGCTGTTCCCGCCGCTGGAGTGGCACGGCGCGCCGGAGGGCACGAAATCGCTGGCGCTGATCGTGGAAGATGCCGACGCGCCCTTCCCGCGCCCGCTGGTGCACGCCGTGCTGTATGCCATACCGGTCAGCCTGTCCGGCATCCAGGAAGGCGGGCTGGGGATGAAGCAGACGCGGGTGTCGCCGCTCGGCTTTCAGGTCGGACGCAATTCGGTGTCACGGCCGGGCTGGATGGCGCCCTCGCCGGTGCCGGGCCATGGGCCGCACCGCTATGCGTTCCAGTTGTTCGCGGTTGACGTGGTGCCGAGCTTCACCAGCCCGCCCGGGCGGGGGCACCTGCTGCGCACGCTGAAGGGCAATCTTCTTGCGGCTTCAAGGGTGATCGGAATTTACCAGCGGCTTTGAGGCACGAAAGGCGCGCTGATCCTGCCGCCCAGAACACCCGCAGGACCAGGGCAGGCCGCGGTGCAGGCGGAGGAACAAAAGTTTTCTGGTTCTTTCTTTCAAAAAAGAACTGCTTCCTTGCTCGAGGGCATAGCATGACCGAACAACGCATCGCCTGGATCACCGGCGCCTCCTCCGGCATAGGCCAGGCGCTCGCCCACGAACTCGCCCGCACAGGCTGGGCGCTGATCCTGTCCGGCCGCCGCCAGGACGCGCTCGAGAACGTGGCCGCCGCGTGCGGCGCGCCCAGCCTGGTGCTGCCGTTCGAGGCCACCGACTATGATGCGCTGCCGGACGTGGTGGCGCGCGCCATCGCCTGGCGCGGGCGGATCGACCTGCTGGTCAACAACGCCGGCATCAGCCAGCGCAGCCTGGCGCTGGACACCGGGTTCGACGTGTATCGTTCCCTGATGGAGACGGACTTCCTGGCCCCGCTGCGCCTGACCCAGCTCGTGGTGCCGCACATGGTGGAGCGGCGCGCCGGCCGGCTGGTGGCGATCAGCTCGCTGGCCGGAAGGATCGGCTCGCCGCTGCGCACCGGCTATTGTGCGGCCAAGCATGCGCTGCTTGGCTATTTCGAGGCGTTGCGCGCGGAGCTGGAGGTGGCGTACGGCGTGTCGGTCACGACCGTGCTGCCCGGCTCGGTGCGCACCGCGATCGCCACCAACGCGCTGCAGGGTGACGGCTCGGTGCGCGGCAGGTCGGACGCCAACATCGACGCGGGCATGGACCCCGCTGAGGTGGCGCGTATCATCGTGGACGGGGTGGCGCAGGGCAGGCGCGAGATCGTGGTGGCCCAGGGCGGCGAGCTGTTCGCGCACGGCCTGCGCGCCAGCGATCCGGAGCGGCTGATGGACATGATGGCGCAGGAGGGCGCGCGCCTGGCGGCGGCGCGTGCGGCCGCCGGCGGCGCGTTCCGGCCGGAACCGGCCAAGGTGTGATGAGCTAAGCCAGAGCCGTAAACGGATGCTCGGTCGCCGTTGGCGCTTACGGCTCAGCGCACCTCGTCGGCTTCGGTAGGCGTCGGCACGTCCTGCGGGGCGGGCGGGCTGGCCGGCGCGGGTGCCGGGACGGGCGCCTCCTTTGGTGCCTGGTCGTCAGGGTGCGTCATGGCCCTAGCTTGCCTTTTCCAGCTCGGTCTTGCCCTGCGCCCAGGAGTTCTCCGGCACTTCCTCGCCCTCCCTGGCGCCGATCTCCGCCCAGCGCGCGGCCACCTGCTCGGCCGCGTCCTCGCGCTCGCCCACATGTATGCCGCGTGTCAGCGTCACATGCGCCTGCTCGAAACTGCCGGCGCCGGCGCACAGGATGGTGCGGGTGGGCGCGTCTTCGGCCACCAGCGCCAGCAGGCCGGGGCTGACCGCCTCCGGCGTCAGCCGGGCGATCATCTCGGCCGGCAGCAGCCCCTGCAGCATGCGCGTGGCCGCGGTAGGGGCCAGGCAGTTCACCCGTATGTTGTTCTTCTGGCCTTCGATGGCGAGCGTCTGCATCAGCCCCACCAGCGCCATTTTCGCCGCCCCGTAATTGGCCTGGCCGAAATTGCCGTACAGCCCGGAAGACGACGTAGTCATCACGATGCGTCCGTATTCCTGCGCGCGCATGATGTCCCACACCGCCTTCGTGCAATACGCCGCCCCCATCAGGTGCACGTCTACCACCAGGCGGAAATCGGCCATGTCCATCTTGGCGAAGGACTTGTCGCGCAGGATGCCGGCGTTGTTCACCAGTATGTCCACCCGGCCCCAGCGCGCCATGGTGTCGGCCACCATGGCCTCCATCTGGCCTTGCTCGGCTACCGAGGCGCCGTTGGCGATCGCTTCGCCGCCGGACGCGATGATCTCGGCGGCCACCGCTTCGGCCGCCGACAGCGAGGCGCCGGTGCCGGTGACCGCGCCGCCCAGGTCGTTGACCACCACGCGCGCGCCGCGCTTGGCCAGCAGCAGCGCGTGCGCACGGCCCAGGCCGCCACCTGCGCCGGTTACGATGGCTACGCGGTTTTTCAGGTCTATCGTCATGCGCGTTTGTGGCTCCGGGGAGGAAGGAAGGCCTTCTTTTTTGAAAAAAGAAGCAAAAAACTTTGGTCTGCCGCTTTTGCACCAGCCGGGTGTGCCGGAGAAAGCCGCCCGCTCAAGCGTCGGGGGGAGGAAAAGTTTTTTGCTTCTTTTTTTCAAAAAAGAAGTGCTTGCTTTCCTTCTGACCCAGGGAGCCGCCCGCCATGCGCTCGCACACCATTGGCAACACCCTGCCGGTGCTGGAACTGGCACTGGACCAGGGCGAAGGCGTCATCGCCGAGACCGGCCAGTTGAGCTGGATGAGCGGCGGCATCGAGCTGCACACGACGACGAATACCGCAGGCACGACGGGCTTCCTGGGCGCCATCGGCCGCGCCCTGTCCGGCGGCGGGCTGTTCATGACCGAATACACCGCGCCGTACCAGCCGGGCACGGTGGCGTTCGCGGCCAAGATACCGGGGCGCATGGTGGAGCTGCACGTGCAGCCGGGCCAGAGCTACCTGATACACAAGCACGGCTTCGTCTGCGCCACGCCGGGCGTGCAGCTCGGCACGGGCTTCCAGCAATCCCTGGGCGCCGGCCTGTTCGGCGGCAACGGCTTCCTGCTGCAGCGCCTGTCAGGGCCGTGCACCGCCTGGGTGGAGCTGGGCGGCGAAGTGGTGGAACGCCTGCTGGCGCCGGGCGAGCAATTGCGCGTGCATCCCGGCCATGTCGGCATGTTCGAGGACAGAGTGCAGTTCGGCATCACCATGCTGCGCGGCGTGCGCAACCTGTTTTTCGGCGGTGACGGGCTGTTCCTGGCCGAGCTGACCGGACCCGGCCGCGTGTGGCTGCAGACTCTGACGCTGCCGAACCTGGCGCACGCGCTGGCGCCCTATTTGGGTGCCGAGCGTAACGGTCCGGTGGAGCAAGTTGAGGAGCTGGGTGTGGCGGGTGCGGTGCTGAAGGGGTTGTTTTCGCGGTAGCGTTATGAAGAAAGGCCTTCTTTTTCGAGAAAAAGAAGCAAAAAGCTTTTATCTGTGCTGTCGCGGACTGACCTGAGGCATAGCGGCCGTCTCACCAGCCGCCGACAGGGAGCAAAAGTTTTTTGCTTCTTTTTTTCAAAAAAGACGGCCTTGTTTAACCCTCAGAACCGATCCTTGGCCGCCCGTATCTCCCCCAGCCGCGCCGCGTCGTGCGCCCGCAGGAACGGGTTCTCTGCCATCTCCGCCTGCAGCCGCGAGGGCACCGTGCGGTCGCCATGCGCGCGCAGCCGGTCCACCTGCGCCGCGCGGGCCTGCAGCGCCAGATTGTCCGGCTCCACGGTCAGCGCGAAACGCGCGTTGCTTTGCGTATATTCGTGGCCGCAGCACACCAGGGCGGCACCCGGCAGGGCGGCCAACTTCTGCAGGCTGGCGAACATCTCGGCGGCGGTGCCTTCCAGCAGCCGGCCGCAGCCCAGCGAGAACAGGGTGTCGCCGCACAGCAGCACCTCGCCGTCCGGGATGAAGAAGGCGATATGGCCGCGCGTGTGGCCGGGCGTCTCGATCACGTGGGCGACGGCGCCGCCGAACGGCACGGTGTCGCCCTCGGCCACCGCCACGTCCAGCCTGGGCAGGCGGTGCGCGTCGGCCGCCGCCCCCACCACGCGGGCGCCGTAGCGCTGGCGGACGGCGTCCGTGCCGGCCACGTGGTCGTCATGGTGGTGGGTCAGGAAGATGGTGTCCAGCCGGCCGCCATCGGCGTCGATGGCGGCGATCACCGCGCCGGCGTCGGCGGGGTCCGCGATACCCACCGCACCGGTGCCGGAATCACGCAGCAGCCACGCATAGTTGTCGGAGAACATCGGCACGGCCTGGACGGTCACGGACATGGGCACCACCTTATGCGAAACGAACGTCAGCCCTGGCCTGCCGGCCAGGACCCGCTCGCACGCCAACGCATCTTCAGGGCTAGAATGACAAGCGCGGCCCATCACGATGGCCATACCGCCCCGGCCTTCTACGCCACCGCCACGGGGCAGATGGCGGCGGCCGTGCTGCGCCAGCGGCTGCGCGCGCTGTGGCCGGACCTGTCCGGCCAGGCCGTGCTGGGCATCGGCTACCCGGCGCCGTTCCTGGGATTGTGGCAGGACCACGCGTATCGCTGCCTGAACGCCACCACGTCCCACCACACCCCGCCGCCGCCCGGCGCCTGTGCCGCGGATGCCACACGGCTGCCCTTCCCGGACCTGGCGTTCGACCGCATCCTGGTGATCCACGGCGTGGAGCCGGTGGACCAGGACGGCAAGCTTCTGCGCGAGATCTGGCGTGTGTTGAAGGATGACGGCCGCATCGTGGTGGTGGCCCCCAACCGCATGGGACTATGGGCGCACGCGGACCGAACCCCGTTCGGCCAGGGCCAGCCTTACAGCCAGGGGCAGATCGACCGGCTGCTGGCGTCGGCAATGTTCCGGCCGGAGCGCCGCGACGTGGCGTTGTTCACCCCGCCGTCCACGCTGCGTGTGGTGCTGCGCACCGCGCGATTCTGGGAGGCGCTGGGCCGGGCGCTGTTCTGGGACCTTGCCGGTGCCACGCTGACGGAGGCGGTGAAGGACACCTACGCCGCGGTGCCGGTAGGCGTGCCGGCGATGCGGCGCGTAGCGGTCCCGGAAGCGGCTTGAGAACAGGGGTGGGGCCAAGCCCCAGCGGGGCTCGGGGCAGAGCCCCAACTTGCCAACCGCCACGCGACCGATAGGCCGGTAAGGCCCATCACCGAGCCGAACAGCCCCACCGGCAGGTAGTCGAGCAAAGGCTTGCCGGGCGGCACCAGCGCCAGCGACTCGCTCATGACGCCACCGCGTCGAGAAGCATGCGTTGCGCGGGCTCCAGCCTGACGGCGAGCGCCTCGGGCACGCCGGCGCTTCGCAGCACCGCCCCGATCGGGTGGAAGGCGATCGCGGTCTGGCCGTCCGCGCGCACCCGGACCAGCACGCGCAGCGGCAGGTCGAGCGCGGCCAGGGGTGCCGCCAGCATGATCGGCGTGCCGCCTTTGGCATGGCCGTAGGTGAGCACCGTGGCGGGCGGCATTGCCAGCCCGGCGTCCTGCGCGCCGGCGTGATGGTCGATGCGGCTGAACAGGGTCAGTCCGGCCCGCGCGATCGCCGCGGTGAGGAGGTCGAGCGTCGCCTCGAAGCCGTGCGGCGAGACGGTCTCGTGTACGCCGGGGCCGGTCATGGTCGTGCTCCTCGGCGCCGGTCGCGTCTGCCGCGCGTCCCGGCCTTGCGGCAACGTAACGTGCACGTGGCCCGGGCTGTCCAGCGTTAAACGCCTCGCACCCAGCCGCGCCGATGGCGAGCAGGAAGCCGCCGGCAGAACCACACTTGCCTTCCCGCCCCCGCCCCGCTACCACCGCCCGCTACGCTGGCACCCCTGGAGGCCGGCGTGTTCTTCGTTGGAGCTTCCCATGGCCAATTTCGTAACCATCGAAGCCGAGGCGCGTGCGCGAGCCGGTAAGGGGGCGGCGCGTGCGACCCGGCGGGCAGGCAGGGTGCCTGCTGTCATCTACGGTGCCAAACAGGCGCCGGCCCTGATCTCGCTCGAGCCCAAGGCGGTGCTGACCGAACTGAAGCGCGGCGGCTGGCGCTCGCGCCTGTTCGAGCTGCGGGTGGACGGCGTGGCCGAGCGCGCGCTGATGCGCGACGTGCAGTTCCATCCCGTGACCGACGTGGCCGAACACGTCGATTTCCAGCGCCTGGCGCCCGGCGAGCAGATACGCGTCTCGGTGGCCGTGCACTACACCAACGAGGCGACCAGCCCCGGCCTGAAGAAGGGCGGCGTGCTGAACGTGGTGCGCCACACGATCGAGGTGTGGGCCGATCCGGAGAGCGTGCCCGCGTTCTTCGAGGCCGACCTTGGCACGCTGGACATCAACGACAACGTGCGCTGGCACAACCTGACCGGCACGGGCGACGCAAGGCCGACGATCGCGGACCGCGATTTCGTGGTGGCGACCGTGGCGCCGCCGACCCGCTCGGCCGAGACGGCGGAGCCTGCGGCGGCGGCGGCACCTGCAGCGCCTGCCAAGGGCAAGGCGCCGGCCAAGGCTGCGGCGCCTGCGCCGGCAGCTAAGCCGGCTGCCAAGAAGAAGTAAGGCCAGGGGCTCTGCCCCTGCGTGTCTGTTTGAAAACTTGGCTTTGCGGCCATCTGGCGGCGATTTTCTGCGCTCCGGTGCTCATGGCCATAGAAGGATCGGCCTGCCCGCTCGGACACATGGCGCGCGCAGGCCGATCCGCTCCGGTGCTCGAAAATCCCCGCCAGCTGACTCACCAGGCCAAGTTTCCAAACAGACACGATAGGCAGTCCGAAAAACCCGCCAAGAAATGGGGGTCTGCAGCCTCAGGCCCCAGCGGGTCCAGGGCAGAGCCCTGGTCTTCCCTGCAATGCTGATATGGGTAGGCCTAGGCAACCCCGAACCCGCAATGGCGCGCCAACGCCACAATATCGGTTTCATGGCGCTGGACCGCATCGCCCAGCGCCACGGTTTCTCCCCCTGGCGTCAGCGCTTCCGCGGCCTGGCCGCCGAGGGCACGATAGCAGGCGAAAAGGTGCTCGCCCTGAAGCCGCTCACCTACATGAACGACAGCGGCCAGAGCGTGCAGCCGGCCGCCGCCTTCTTCAAATTGCCGACGGACGCCATCACCGCCTTTCATGACGAGCTGGACCTGATCCCCGGCAAGATACGCGTCAAGCGCGGCGGCGGGGCGGCCGGCCATAACGGCCTGCGCAGCATGGACCGCACGCTGGGCTCGCCCGATTACTGGCGCGTGCGCCTGGGCATCGGCCACCCCGGCGACAAGGCGCGCGTGCTGGGCTGGGTGCTGGGCGACTTCGCCAAATCCGACGCTGCCTGGCTGGACCGCCTGCTGGACGCGGTGGCAGACACCGCGCCGCTTCTGGCGCAGGGCAAGCCGGACGAGTTCGCCTCGCGTGTTTCAATGCTTTCCGGAGAGCCGTGATGGGTTTCAACTGCGGCATCGTGGGACTGCCGAACGTCGGCAAATCCACGCTTTTCAACGCGCTGACCGCAACCGCGGCGGCGCAGGCGGCCAATTATCCGTTCTGCACGATCGAGCCGAACGTGGGCCGGGTCGCGGTGCCGGACCCGCGCCTCGCCGCGCTCGCGGAGATCGGGAAATCCGCGAAGGTGGTGCCCACAAGCCTGGAGTTCGTCGATATCGCCGGCCTGGTGCGCGGCGCCAGCCGCGGCGAGGGCCTGGGCAACAAGTTCCTGGGCAACATACGCGAGGTGGACGCCATCATCCACGTGCTGCGCTGCTTCGAGGATCCGGACGTCACCCACGTGGAAGGCTCGATCGACCCGGTGCGCGACGCGGAGACGATAGAGACCGAGCTGATGCTGGCCGACCTGGACAGCCTGGAGAAACGCGTGGTTCCGCTGCAGAAAAAGGCGCGCGGCAATGATCGCGAGGCGGCGGCGACCGTGGCGCTGATGGAGCCGATCATCGCGGCGCTGCAGGCAGGCCGCCCTGCCCGCACCGCCATCCCGCCCGGCGAGGAGAAAGCGGTAGCCCAGTTGCAGCTGATGACCAGCAAACCGGTGCTCTATGTGTGCAACGTCGAGGAAGCCGCGGCCGCTACCGGCAACGCGCAGTCCGACCGCGTGGCCGCCCTGGCGAAGGCCGAGGGTGCCGCCTGCGTCGTCGTATCCGCCGCGATCGAAGCCGAGGTGAGCACTTTGCCGGAGGAGGATCGCGCCGAGTTCCTGGCCGGGCTCGGCCTGTCCGACAGCGGGCTGGACCGGGTGATCAGCGCCGGCTACGGCCTGCTCGGGCTCATCACCTACTTCACCTGCGGCCCGAAGGAAACGCGCGCCTGGACGATCGTACGCGGCACGAAGGCGCCGCAGGCGGCGGCCGTGATCCACAACGATTTCGAGCGCGGCTTCATCGCCTGCGAGACGATCGCTTACGAGGATTACGTGGCGCTGCGCGGCGAGGCGGGCGCGAAGGAGGCGGGCCGCATGCGGGTGGAGGGACGGGATTACGTGGTGAAGGACGGTGACGTGTTGCTGTTCCGGTTCAACGTCTAGCGAGCGGCGTAAGCGAAGAAAGCAAGCAGTCCTTTTTTGGAAAGAAGGACCAAAAAACTTTTGTTTCCCACGCTGGCGACAGAGGGCGCGCAAGTCCTGCCAGGCCCGCTCTGGCAGAGCCTGCACGCACCGTGGCGCGGGCGAACAGACAAAAGCTTTTTGCTTCTTTTTCTCGAAAAAAAAGGCCTTCCTTGCCTCCCCTGAACAAGGAGAAAACCCGTGCCGCCGGCGCCAGGCGAAGACCCCGTCATCGAACTGGAAATGCCATCCTTCCTGATGCCGCCAGCCGAGCGCTGGCATGCGGAACGGGTCCCGCCCTCGGCGCAACAGGCGATGAACTGGAACATCAAGCGCATCCTGTTCCACCGCCGCATCGTGCGGCTGCGCGCCGTGCGCAACGTGTTCGTCACCCAGGAAGGGCTGGTGCTGCACCCCGACCTGTCGGTGGAACATTGCACCATTCGCCAGCACAGCGAGGCGGACATCGACATCGCCCGCACGCTGGTGCGCCTGGGCCAGGAGATGGGCGCGATCATGCCGCTGCAGGGCGACGTGGTGCTGTGCCGCCGGCCCGGTTCGGGCAATTACGGGCATTTTCTAGTGGAAATGCTGCCGATCGCCTACGCCGCGGCACAGCATTGGCCGCGTCCGGCTCGCTTCATGATGCAAGCGGCGGACCCGCCGCTGGCCGGCATCATGGCCGAATGTTTCGGCAGGCTCGGCATCCCGGCGAACCTGCGTATCGTGGCGGGTCGCACGCCGGTGCTGGTTGAACGCCTCGTCATCGTGGAAGGCCTGACCGACCACGGATCCTACATCGCGCCGCTGGCGATGGAATGCCTGGACCGGCTGTCCGCGAGCATACCGGCAGGACAGGCGGAGCGGCTGTTCATTACCCGCGGCGCGGCGCCCACGCGCAGGCTGCGCGACGAGGCCGGGATCGTGCAGCGTGCGCGCGCCCAGGGTTTCCAGTGCGTGACGCCGGGCGCGCTGGGGTTCGCCGCCCAGGTGGCCGCGTTCAAGGGCGCGCGCCGGATCGTGGGCGTGATGGGGGCCACGCTGTCGAACCTGGTGTTCGCGCCGCGGGGAACGCAGGCTTTTGTGCTGGCGCCGGCGAACATGCCGGACACGTTCTTCTGGTTCATCTGCGGCTTGCGCGGCATACGCATGATCGACGTGCGGTGTGCCTGCGAGACGGCCGAACAGGACGACACCGGCTGGGACGGCGAGGTGTGCCTGGACGCGGCCGACGAGGCGGCGATATTGGCGAGCCCGGACCCGCCCGGCGGGGCGCCGGACATCGCCGGCCTGTTCGATGCGGCATATTATACGGCTGCTGCCGGCGGGTGGCTGCCGCCGGGTGCCGACCCGCTGGAGCATTACTGCGATACTGGCTGGCGGGAGGGGTTCGATCCGTCGCGGCGGTTTTCCACGCTTGGGTATCTGGCCGCGAACCCGGACGTGGCGCGTAGCGGCGGCAATCCGTTGCTGCATTATATCGAGCACGGCATGGCGGAGGGGCGGGCGCCGCGTCCGTGAGGAAGCAAGGTTGAGGCTCTGCCCCAAACCCCGCTGGGGCCTTGGCCCCAGACCCCATTTCTTAGGGGTGCGTGTAGCAGGTTCTAAGGACGACTGTCGCGAGCGGGGTCCAGGGGCAGAGCCCCTGGCCTTCCTACGCCGCAAACAGCCGCGCGTCCCACCACACCCTCTCCGGCAGCCCATGCTCGATACGCGCCGCCTCCGGATGGGCGTCGTTGATCAGGATGTTGCGCTCCATGCGCGCCACCACGCTCGGCACGATCAGCAGCAGCGAGCGGCCGGATCTGCGCCAGGCCGCGCCGTAGGCGCGCGCGGTCAGGCAGTCCTCCGCGGCCCAGTCCGGATGGTGGCTGGTGGAGAACACCTCGTAGCTGACGCCGGGCGGTATGGTGATCTGCAGCCAGTGCTGGTTGGGCGGGATCCGGCCGCCGCCATGCACCAGCTTCTCCAGCATCGCCGTGCTGTAATGCTCGGCGGCGTAGATCATCGGCGTGGCCGCGGTGTTCCAGCGGCCGGGATAGCGCCGTGAGCCGGCCGAGGAGAAGATCGGGTATTCGCCGCCGGGATCGCCGATGCGGTAGGCCGTCAGAATGCGGTCGAGCGTCTGCGCCGTCACACCGCCGTGCCGTATTGCAGGCCGCCCAGGATCGCTTCCACGGCGGGGCGGCCCAGCTCGTTTTCCAGCACCACGTCGATCGGCCGGCGGCCCTGCAGCAGCATGTGGCCTTCGAACATGAAGCGGCGGGCCGCCTCCTCGCTGCCCCACACCTCCAGCGCCATCGTCCAGACGCTGGCCAGGCGGGCGAGCCGCGTGCCTTCCTCGGCGGACAGCCGGCCTTCGTCCCGCCGCGTGCCGCCCTCCGGCCTGGCGGCGGCGGAGGCCTTGCGCCGGCGCGCCAGCGTGGCGCGGGCAACAATGCGGAACGGGAAGCTCGCGTCGGATGGCGCCACCGCCCGGGCCACACGGTCCAGCGCCGCCAGCGGCAGGCCGTGCTCCACGGCCGACATCAGCGGCAATGCGCCCACCGCGTGGACACCCAGCATCCCGGACACCGTATCCGCCGCAACCGTCATGTCAGCCTCGCCGTCTCATGCGGGACATATTTCAGTCTCACGTGAGACAATGTCAAGCCGGGCGGCCGCTACGCCTCCAGGCTGCCGGGGGCACGGTTGCCCACCATCGCCAGCAGCTCGCGCCGCGTCGTCGGGTCGTCACGGAAGGCGCCCAGCATGCGGCTGGTCACCATGCTTACGCCTGGCTTGTGCACGCCGCGCGTGGTCATGCATTCGTGCGACGCCTCGATGATGACGGCCGTGCCGCGCGGCAGCAGCACCTCGTTGATGGTGTTGCAGATCTGGGCGGTCAGCTTTTCCTGTATCTGCAGGCGGTGGGCGTAGGCGTCCACCACGCGCGCCAGCTTGCTGATCCCCACCACCCGCCGGTCCGGCAGGTAGGCCACGTGGGCGCGGCCGATGATCGGCACCATGTGATGCTCGCAGTGGCTCTCCAGCCGGATGTCGCGCAGCAGCACGATCTCGTCGTAGCCCTCCACCTCCTCGAAGGTGCGCTCCAGCAGGGCGACCGGGTCCTCTTCGTAGCCGCGGAAGAACTCCAAGTAGGATTTTGCCACCCGCGTGGGCGTGTCACGCAGGCCTTCCCGGCCGGGATCGTCGCCGGCCCAGCGTATCAGGGTGCGTATGGCCGATTCCGCATCCTCGCGTGTCGGCCGGGCCTGGCTGGCGGTGTCCGGCGGCTGCGGCTTGGGCGGGCTGGCTTCGTTCAATTGCGTGCGCTTCCTGGTGATCGTTGCGATGGAGGTGGGGCCGGACGGACGGGCCGCAAGCGAAGACGCGAAGCCTTCAGTGCAGCCGGCCCGGCTGATGCGGCGAGTCCAGGCTGAACGCCGGCACCGCCACGTCGAACGCCTCGCCGCCGCCCAACTGCGCCACCGCCGGCCCGGCACCGTGCGCCACCATGTGGTACCAGCCCACCATGAAGCCGGACGGTGTCTCCAGCGGCGTGCCGGAGGTGTATTCAAACGCCTCGCCGGGCTCCAGCACCGGCTGTTCGCCCACCACGCCGTCGCCCTGCACGCGGAACATGCGGCCGGTGGCGTCGGTGATCTCCCAGGTGCGGCGCAGCAGCTGCACCGTCTCGCGGCCGCGGTTCTCTATCGTCACGCGGTAGGCCCACACGTAGCGGTGCGCTTCCGGCTCGGACTGGTCCTCCAGGTAGAACGCCGCCACCCGCACGTTGATGTCGCGGGTGACGGCGGCGTATTCGCGCGGCTTGCTCATTCGGCGGCGCGAAGCGGGGCGGCGGCGTGCCGCAGCGCGGCCGCCTCCAGCGCGCCGGCGATGTCGTCCTGCAGGTCGGCCAGGTCCTCCAGCCCCACGGATAGGCGCACCACACCGTCGGTGATGCCCAGCCGCGCGCGCTCCTCGGCACCGATACGCATATGCGTGGTGGTGGCCGGGTGGGTGACCATGCTGCGCGAATCACCTAGATTGTTGCTGATGGCGATCAGCCGCAGCGCGTTGCAGAAGCGGAACGCCGCCGGCTTGCCGCCCGCCAGTTCGAACGTGACCAGTGTACCGCCGGCCGTCATCTGGCGCATCGCCAGCGCGTGCTGCGGGTGGTCCGCGCGCGCCGGATACCACACCCGGGCGATCTGCGGCGCGTCGGCCAGGAAATCCGCCAGGGCGGCGGCCCGGGCGCAGGCCGCGTCCACACGCAGGCTCAGCGTCTCCATACCCTTCAGCAGAGTCCAGGCGTTGAACGGCGAGAGCGAGGGGCCGGTGTTGCGCACGAAAGGCTGCAGCGTCTCCTCGATCCATTTCTGCCGGCCGAGCACGGCGCCGCCCAGCACGCGGCCCTGGCCGTCTATGTGCTTGGTGGCGGAATACACCACCACGTCGGCACCCAGCTCCAGCGGGCGTTGCAGCAGTGGGGTGGCGAACACGTTGTCCACCACCACCAGCGCGCCGGCCGCGTGCGCCAGGTCGGCTACGGCGCGTATGTCCACGATGTCCAGCATCGGGTTGGACGGCGTCTCCAGCAGCACGAGCTGGGCTGGCGTGCCGAGCGCCCGGCGCCAGCCTTCCATGTCACCGGCGTCGACGAACTCGTAGGTGATGCCCATGCGCGGCAGCAGGGTGGAGACGATCCAGTGGCAGGAGCCGAACAGCGCCCGGCTGGCCACCACACGGTCCCCGCTGCGCAAGTGCGACAGCATGGCGGCGTTAACCGCGGCCATGCCGGTGGCGGTGGCGCGGCAGGCTTCCGCACCTTCCAGGGCGGCCAGGCGGCGTTCGAACGCGGTGACGGTGGGGTTGCCGAAGCGGGAATACTGGTAGTGCGTAACCTCGCCGGCGAAGGTCGCCTCGGCCTGCTCGGCGTCGCCATAGACGAAGCCGGAGGTCAGGAAGACCGCCTCGCTGGTCTCGCCGTAGGGGGTGCGTTCGGTCTCGCCATGTATCAGGGTGGTGGCGGGGCGATAGGCCATGGTTCGCTGGGCTCCTTGCTCAAGGGCCCGACCTGGATTGCCGGCGCACGTGTCACCGGGCCTCTTTAGCGCGTTTGTTTTACCTCGCCGCAAGCCGGCCGGACAAATCACGAGGGGTAGCTGAACGGAGATTGGGTTTGGCGTTTCGGGGGGTCAAGGAAGCAAGGCCTTCTTTTTTGGAAAAAAGAAGCAAAAAACTTTTGACTGGCTGTCGCGGGCTCCCTGGGGCTGGCAATCGATCGGGAGCAGGTTTTTCGGGAAAGTGGGACTGGCTGGCTTTCTTCCCGCTCTGGGCTGCACTAAGCTCCAGCGCGCCGCGGGTGTAGTTCAATGGTAGAACGGCAGCTTCCCAAGCTGCATACGTGGGTTCGATTCCCATCACCCGCTCCAGGCAAGAACATTGCGTGCCAGGCACGGTGCGGCTACGTATCGACCGCGTTTTGTGTGGTCCGTGTCGTGCTAAACCGAAATGCCCTTGTCCTTCTGCTCGGCCTGATGGCAATCGCGCCCGATTGCGCCACTATGCACGTGGCTGGGGCCACGATCACCAGCGGCGCCCAGTTGCAGGCAGGCAAGCGCGCGGAAATCTCCCGGTTCGGGCCTAACGACTACGTGGTGCAACTGGTGGATTTCACCTGGCAGGACGTGGGCCGCCCAGCCGGACAGCATCATGTGCGGTGGAAGTGGTATCGTGGAGAAACCATGGTTTCCACGACAAGCCGGTACCTCACCTTCGACAGCACGCCTTACACCCTGCACACCAGCCGCTCGGCGAGCGCGCTTGGCGGTGCCGGCGACTACAAGGTCGAGACGCTGGTCGACGATCAACTGGTCGCAACCAGCCACTTCACGGTAGGCGGCTGAGGCACGCGCGCCCGCGAGGTGCCGGCGCCAACGCGCCCCTCAATCCGCCAGCCCGCTCGCCAGCGCCGCCACAACGAGGCGCACCTGCTCGCGCAGTACCTCCAGCTCCATAGGCTGCACCGTGCCGTCCAGGCCGAGGGCGACCATGCCGTGCACCGCGGCGAACACGGTACGCGCCAGCAGGGCGCACGCCGCCGCGGAAAGCCCGGGCCGTAGCTGGGCCAACGGACTTTCCACATGCCGGAACAGCGCCGCCTGCCGGGCCGCGAATGCCGGCGTCAGCGGCTGGCCGGCGGTGCCGCGGTGCTGGAACACCGCCGCCCACAGCAGCCGATGGGCGGCGGCGTAGTCCAGATAGGCGTCGGCCAGGCCGAGGAGCTGGCCGGCCGGTTTGCGGCGGGGCCGCACCGCGAGCAAGGCGGCACCTATCGCATCCAGCGTGCGGCCGTTCACCTCCAGCACCAGCGCGTCCAGGTCCGGATACACCTGGTAGATGGCTCCCACGGCACAGCCGGCCGCCTCCGCCAGCGCGCGGGCGCGCAGCGCCGCCAGGCCCTGCCCGGCGATGACCGCTTCGGCCGCTTCCACCAGCCGCTCCCGCAGGCCGTCCTGGCGCTTTGCGGTTTTTATTGAACGGTGTTCAGCTTTTTCTTGAACGGTGTTCAAATTGCCTGTATCTCCTGGTTGAACAGTGTTCATACAGGAGGTGTCCGATGCTGAAAACACTTGTCACGCTGATGCGCGGTTCGCAGGAGGCCGCCGCGGAGAGGCTGGCCGACCAGCACGCCCTGCTGCTGCTGGACCAGCAGATGCGCGATTCGGCGGCCACCCTGGCGCACGCCCAGCGCGCGTTGGCCGTGGCGCTGGCGGAGGACGCGCAGGAAGGAAGGCGGCATGAGGGGCTGCGCGCTCGGGCCGCGGCGCTGGAGCAGCGGGCGCGCGCGGCGCTGGCTTCCGGCAGTGAGGCACTGGCTACCGAGGCCGCCGAAGCGATCGCCGGGCTGGAGGCGGAGGGCGCGGCGGCTGCGCAGGCACGCGCGCTGTTCGCCGCCGAGATCACCCGGCTGCGCGCGCACGTGGCGGATTCCGAGCGGCGGCTGGCCGAGCTGAACCGCGGGCGCCGCCTGGCGCGCGTGGCCGAAGCGGTGCGCCTGTCCCGGCGCGGGACGATCGAGCCCGCCGGCCCGCAGGTCTGCACCCTGTCCGAGGCGGAGGCGACCCTGGCCAGACTCCGCGAGCGTCAGAAGACCGCGGCGGATTCCTGCGACGCGCTGGCCGGAATCACCACCGCCACCCGACCGGAGACGATCGAGACACGCCTGGAGGCGGCCGGCTTCGGCCCCGTCACGCGCCCCACCGCCGCCAGCGTGCTGGCGCGGCTCAAACTCAACCCGACCGAGGGAGCCCACCCATGAAGCCGATACAGAGCGAAGCCCACGCACCTGCCTGGGTGTTCTTCACCTACGCCTCGTTCGCCGCCTCCCTGCTGTTCATGCTGGGCGGCATCGTGGCGCTGCCGATCGACCTGTGGATGCGGGCGTTCCTGTTCGTGGGCGCGCTGATGGTGGTGCAGTCTTCCATCACGCTGACGAAGACGCAGCGTGATGCGCATGAGAACGCGCGGTTCATCAATCGTATCGAGGATGCGCGGACGGAGAAGCTGCTTATGGAGGCGGGACGGTAGGCGGTGCCGAAGGCCAGGGGCTCTGCCCCTGGACCCCATCAAGGACAGTCGTCCTTGGAACCTGTCTACACGCATCCAGACACATGGGGTCTGGGGCCCCGAGGCGCCGCCACGCGCAAGCGTGCTTCGCACGACGGAGTTTGGGGCAGAGCCCCTTTCTTGCCTTCCGAACCATCCGCCTTGCTTTTCCCGGATCATTCCTCTACATAGCTCATCACGCAGGTCCAGCCGCACGGCTCAGGGCCTGTTTTCGTTCACCCGGCCCGCCGCAAGCGGGCAAGACGTCTCGCCCGCAACCGGGCAGGCGCAAACAATGACCGCGCCTGGCAAACCCAGGGCGCTCGCAACAGGAACACCCTGCCCACATGGCTTCCAGCTCCGCCGTCCGCGTCCTAGAACGTCCCTCTTCCGCCCCGCAGCGCGCCGAAGAGGATTTCGCCTCCCTTCTCGACGAGACCCTCGGCCGGGACACCGGCTTTGACGGCTCCGTCGTCACCGGACGCGTCGTCCGCCTCACCGACGAGTTCGCCATCGTCGATGTCGGCCTGAAATCCGAAGGGCGCGTGGCGCTCAAGGAGTTCACCCAGCCCGGCCAGAAGCCGGAGATCAAGCCCGGCGACATCATCGAACTGTTCGTCGAGCGCTACGAGGACCGTGACGGCTCCATCGTGCTCTCGCGCGAAAAGGCCCGCCGCGAGGAAGCCTGGACGCTGCTCGAGCGCCAGTTCGAAGCCAACACCCGCGTCAACGGCACGATCTACGGCCGCGTGAAGGGTGGCTTCACCGTCGATCTCGGCGGCGCGGTCGCCTTCCTGCCCGGCAGCCAGGTGGATATCCGTCCGGTGCGCGACGTGGCGCCGCTGATGGGCGTGCCGCAGCCGTTCCAGATCCTGAAGATGGACCGCGCCCGCGGCAACATCGTGGTCAGCCGCCGTGCCGTGCTGGAAGAGACGCGCGCCGAGCAGCGCAGCGAGCTGATCCAGGGCCTGAAGGAGGGCATGATCCTCGATGGCGTGGTCAAGAACATCACCGATTACGGTGCGTTCGTCGATCTGGGCGGCGTGGACGGCCTGCTGCACGTCACAGACATCGCGTGGCGCCGCATCAACCACCCGGCCGAGGCGCTGACCATCGGCCAGCAGGTGCGCGTGCAGGTGATACGCTTCAACGCGGACACCCAGCGCATCAGCCTCGGCATGAAGCAGCTCGAGGCCGATCCGTGGGATGGCGTCACCGAGAAGTATCCGCCCGGTGGCAAGTTCAGCGGCCGCGTCACCAACATCACCGACTATGGCGCCTTCGTGGAGCTGGAAGCGGGCGTCGAAGGCCTGGTCCATGTCAGCGAGATGAGCTGGACCAAGAAGAACGTGCACCCCGGCAAGATCGTGGCCACCAGCCAGGAAGTCGACGTCATGGTGCTGGACGTGGACGCCTCCAAGCGCCGCATCAGCCTGGGCATCAAGCAGGTGCAGCGCAACCCGTGGGAGCAGTTCGCCGAGGAGCATCCGGTGGGCAGCACGGTCGAGGGCGAAATCCGCAACATCACCGAGTTCGGGCTGTTCGTGGGTCTGGCGCCGGAGATCGACGGCATGGTCCACCTGTCCGACCTGTCCTGGGACGAGGCCGGCGAGACGGCGATCAACGCCTACGAGAAGGGCGGCACGGTGCGCGCCCGCGTGCTGGACATCGACCCGGAGAAGGAGCGCATCTCGCTCGGCGTGAAGCAGCTCCAGGAAGACCCGTTCGCCGAGAGCATGTCCAAGGTGAAGAAGGGCGAGGTGGTCACCTGCATCGTCACCGGTGTCCAGGCCAACGGCATCGAGGTGAAGATCGACGACGTGCTGACCGGCTTCATCCGCCGCGCCGAGCTGAGCCGCGAAAAGAGCGACCAGCGCCCCGACCGTTTCGCCGTGGGCGAGAAGGTGGACGCGAAGATCACCGCGATCGACCGCGCGGCGCGCAAGCTGTCGCTCACCATCAAGGGACGCGAGATGGAAGAGGACAAGCAGGCGATGGCCGAGTTCGGCACCACCGACAGCGGCGCGTCGCTGGGCGACATCCTGGGTGCGGCCATTCGCCGGCGTAACCAGGCCAGCGAGTAAGCAAGCAGTCCTTTTCGTTAAAGGACCGAAAACGGTTGCTCCCCTGTCGCGGACTCAGTGCATGAGTCCGCGACAGCGGAGCAAAAGTTTTTTGCTTCTTTTTTCCAAAAAAGAAGGCCTTACTTCCTCATGGCCCTAGAAACCGACGCCTTCATAGACCGCCAGCGCCTGAAACGTCGCCTGACCTTCTGGCGCGTCCTGGCCGTGCTCGCGCTCGTCCTGGCCGCCATCATCGCAGTGCCCCACCGGGGCCATCTCGGCACCGCGCGCGTCGCCCGCTACGCCATCAATGGCGTCATCGGTGACGGGCGCGAGCAGATCGAAGCGCTGGACGCCCTCCGCCGGGATGCCAACGTGCGCGGCGTGCTGCTGCATTTGGATACGCCTGGCGGTGCGGTCGGCGGCGGCGAGGGCATACACGCGGCACTCGAGCAGCTCGCGGGCGCCAAGCCGGTAGTGGCCGTGATGGACGGCACCGCGGCGTCCGCCGGCTACATGATCGCGGTGGCCGCACCGCACATCGTGGCGCGCGAGAGCACGCTGACCGGCTCGATCGGTGTGATCCTGGAGCTGGGCGACGTGTCCGGCCTGCTGGACAAACTGGGCATCCGTTCGGACCCGCTGGTCTCCGGCCCGCTGAAAGGCCAGCCGAGCTTCACCGCACCGCTGTCGACGCCAGGCCGCGAGTATCTGCAGGGGCTGGTGATGGACCTCTACGACCAGTTCGTAGGGATCGTGGCCAGCGGCCGGCACATGAACCGCGACCGCGTCAGGCAACTTGCCGATGGCCGTGCCTATACCGGCCGGCAGGCGCTGGGCCTGGGACTGATCGACGAAATAGGCGGCGAGCAGCAGGCGCTGCACTGGATGCAGACGCAGCGCCACATCGACGCCAGCCTGCCGGTGCGCGACGTGGAGAAAGGCTCCTGGCTGGACCGGGTGAGCAAGGGCAACACGGCGGACAGCCTGCTGGGCCTGCTGTTTGGCGCGACAGGCGGGCTGACGCAATCCCTTCATGTTGACGGGTTTTACGCGCTCTGGCAGCCTTCGCTCATGCGGAATTAAGGAGTGGCGAGTGCCGTCTTGGGTGTTCGCTGGCACTTGCCTATGACCAGATCGGAGCTCATCGCCGAACTCGTGGCCGCCAACCCGCATCTGCGCGCGCCGGACGTGGAGCTGATCGTGGGCACCGTGTTCGACGAGATATCCGAGGCGCTGACGCGCGGCGAGCGGGTGGAGCTGCGCGGCTTCGGCGCCTTCACCATAAAGCGGCGGGACGCGCGGACCGGCCGCAACCCGCGCACCGGCGAGGCCGTGCCCGTGGACGAGAAGGCCGTGCCGTTCTTCAAGGCAGGCAAGGAGCTTCGCGAACGGGTGAACCGGACAATGGCCAAAGTCCGTGCTAAAGCGTCGGCATAGACGGACACCCGCGCCATGCTTCGCTTTATCCTGCTCCTGCCGTTCCTCATCCTGCTGATCGTGTTCGCGTTGTCGAACCCGCAGACGACGCCGCTGGGGTTGTGGCCCACCGATTTCAGCGTCGAGGTGCCGGTATCAATCGCCATACTCGTGGCGTCCGGCCTGTTCTTCTTCCTGGGCGCGCTGTTCGTGTGGTTCGGCACGGTGGCCGCGCGGCGCCGCCACCGCCTGGCGGAGCGGCGGGCCCGCGCGCTGGAGGCCGAGCTGAAGACGCATACTGCGCCGCCGCCTATCACCCGGCCTGCGCGGATGGCTTTGGCCGGGCCTAAGTGAGGCAGGCCACGCCGTCTTTCTTGAAAAAAAGAAGCGAAAACCTTTCACCTCTCCGCATTTGCACCGGCCGGGCGCTTCGGAAGCGTTTTTGCAGCGCCCGGGCGCAGGAGTTTTTCGCTTCTTCTTTTCGAAAAAGAAGGGCTTGCTTTCTCCCCTCATGACAGTCCGCATCAAGATCTGCGGCATCAACAGCGAGGCCGCGTTCGACGCCTGCGTCGAAGCCGGTGTGGACTGGATCGGTTTCGTCTTCTTTCCGCCTTCGCCACGCTACCTGACACCCGCCTCGGCCGGCGCGCTGTCACACCGTATGCCGGGCGGCCCTGGCCGGATCGGGTTGTTCGTGGACCCTTCGGACGAGGAGATTTCGGTGGCCCTGGACTCCCTGACGCTGACCGCGCTGCAGCTCTACGCCGAGCCGTCGCGCATCGGCGCCATACGCGCACGCTTCGACGTGCCCGTCTGGCGCGCGATCGGCGTGACCAGTGCCGCGGACCTGCCGGAGGGCGCAGGTGCCGCGTCCTGCCTGGTAGTGGAACCGAAGGCGCCGCCCGGCGCGGACAGGCCGGGGGGCAACGCCGCCACGCTGGAGGATTGGAGCATGCTGGCCGGCTGGGAGCCTGGCGCGCCCTGGCTGCTGGCCGGCGGACTGACCCAGGGCAATGTCGGCCGTGCGATCCTGCAGAGCAAGGCGGGCGCGGTAGACGTGTCTTCGGGCGTGGAGAGCGCGCCTGGGGTGAAGGAGCCGTCGCTGATCGCGGGGTTCGTGGCGCAGGCTCGGGCGATCTCGGGGTAGCGAGAGAAGGAAGGCCTTCTATCTTGAAAAAAAGAAGCAAAAAACTTTTGAATGCGCTGTCGCGGACCTTTCCGGTGAGTCCGCGACAGCGGAGCAAAAGTTTTTTGCTTCTTTTTTTCAAAAAAGAAGGCCTTTCTTCCTAGCCGCAAAGCAGCCGTAGGCTTCCAGCAACACACCCCCTCCGAAAACGCACCCGCCCGGTTGCAGCGCTTGCAGTGGCTGCACGGGACCTGACACATTGGGCAACCCTGGTGTGCGCGGACGTATCCCGTAATGAGGCCGCCTGTGAGCCGCTCCGAACCCGCTGTTCCCGCTGCGCGCTGGTGCCGCCGTGCTGCCCGATATCTGCCGCTACTGCTCCTTTGCGCGCTGGCGGCCTGTGGCGGGGGCGGCCGGCAGCGCGTGGCGACCTCGGGCTATGGCGGGCCGGCAAATTACGCGCCGCCCGGCCCGCCGAGCGATCCCTGGGGCCCGTATATCGGCCAAGCCGCCAACCGCTTCGGCGTGCCGCAGCCCTGGATACGCACGGTGATCCACCAGGAAAGCGGCGGGCGGCAATATTTGCACGGCCAGCCGATCACCTCGGACGCCGGTGCCATGGGGCTGATGCAGATCATGCCGGCCACCTACAGCGAGCTGGCGGGGCGGTTCGGGCTCGGCCCCGATCCCTACGACCCGCATGACAACATCATGGCCGGCACCGGCTACATACGTGACCTCTACCAGCAATTCGGCTCGCCCGCCTTTCTGGCGGCATATAATGCCGGACCACACCGGGTGCAGATGTACCTGGCCGGCCAGGGCAGCCTGCCGAACGAGACGGTGAACTACCTGGCCTCCGCCGCACCGGGCCTGGGCAACGAGCGCCCGGTAAGCGGGCCGCTGGCCGCCTTCGCCGAGCAATCCGCGCCGGCCGCACCCGGCCCCGTGCTGCACGATTTCGCGCAGGGCGCTTCCGCGCGCTGCTGGCAGGATCCGGACGCCGCATATGACCCGGACGCGCCCTGCCGCAGCGCGCCGCCGCAGGCGCTGGTGCAGACCGCGATCGCCGTGGCGCCGCCCGTGCCGGTGGGCCGCTATGCCCGTCCGGCCAATTGCTGGCAGGCCCCTGACGCGGCCTATGACCCCGCGGCGCCGTGCCGCAGCGCGCCGCCGGCGCCTGTTGTGGTACAAGCCCCCGCCTACGCGCAGGCGCCCGTGCCGCGCCGCTATGCCGCGGCACAGCCCCGCCCGGCCCATTGCTGGCAGGACCCGAACGCGGCCTATGACCCCGCGGCGCCCTGCAGGGCAGCGCCGCCGGCGCCAGCGCCAGCGCCGGTGCGCGTGGCCATGGCATCGCCCGCGCCGTATCGCTTCCCCGGCAACCTCTCCATCGCGCGCGCGCAAGGTGCACCGATCCGGCCAGCCATGGCGACCGGACGCTGGGCGATCCAGGTGGGCGCGTTTGCCACGCCGGAGCAGGCGCGGCGGACGGCGGAGAGCGTGCGGTCCCTGGCGCCCGGGGAGCTCGGCGGCGCACAGGCGGTGCTGGGCACCACGGCGCCGTTCGGCGGGCAGGTGATGTATCGCGCCCGGCTTCTCGGGCTGTCCGCGCAGGATGCGGAGGCGGCGTGCCGGGATCTGCGAGCGCAGTCGCAGTCCTGCGTGGCGGTTCGGCCTGGCGGGTAGGCAAGGCAAGCAATCCTTTTTTGAAAAAAGGACCAAAAAACTTTTGTCTCCCGCATTTGCGGCAGCGGGGTGCTCTTGAAAAAGCCGGGGGATTGAGGCGGGTCAGGGACGAAAGTTTTGGTCCTTGTTTCTAAAAAAGGACTGCTTGCCTTGCCTGCCTTGCCCCCCAAGCGCCGTCCAGCCTAGCTTGCGCCCTGCAAAGGGTGGAGACATGCGCGTGAGGGTTGCGGTTCTGGCGTTTGCCGCCTGTCTGCTGGCCGGGCTGGCCCGTGCCGACGATCCCGCCGATGCAGGGCCGTTCACGCCCGATGCCGTGACAACCGACGGCTCCGTGACAGTCGGCGGCCACAGGATCGATTACCAGGCGGTGGCAGGCACGCTGGTGGTGCACCCGAAAGGCTGGGACGACGCCGCCCAGAACGGCGCGGCGGACAAATCCGCGCATAACCCGAAGGCCGAGGCCTCGATGTTCTACGTGGCGTATTTCGCCAAGGGGACGGGCCCGCGGCCGGTGACGTTCCTCTATAATGGCGGGCCGGGCTCGGCCAGCTTGTGGCTGCATCTGGGCGCCTTCGGGCCGCGCCGTGTCGTCACACCCGATGACGCGCACGCCCCGCCCGCGCCATACCAACTCGTCAACAACGACCAGAGCCTGCTGGACGCCAGCGACCTGGTGTTCATCGACGCGCCCGGCACCGGGTTCAGCCGGATCGCCGGACCAGACAAGGAAAAGTCGTTCTACGGCATCGATGCGGACGGCCACGCCTTCGCCGAGTTCATCAGCCAGTTCCTCGGCAAGTACAACCGCTGGAACGCGCCGAAATACCTGTTCGGCGAGAGCTACGGCACCACGCGCTCCGCGGTGCTCGCGAATCTTCTCGAGCACGACTACAATATCGACCTGAACGGGGTGATGCTGCTGTCGCAGATACTCGCCTTCGACCTCAGCCCGGACCGCGTGGCGAACAACCCCGGTGTGGACCTGGCCTATGAGTTGGCGCTGCCGACCTATGCCGCCACGGCCTGGTATCACCACAAGCTCGGGGCGTCCCCGCCCGCCGATCTCGGCGCGTTCCTGGGCCAGGTGGAGCATTTCGCGCTGACGGACTACGCGGCCGCCCTGGCGCAGGGGGCGACGCTGCCGGACACGGACCGCGCCGCGATCATCCGCCGCCTGCACGACTATACCGGCCTGCCGGAGAACTATATCAACCGCGCCGACCTGCGGGTGGACGGCCACGAGTTCTCCAAGACGCTGCAATCCGATGACGGGCTGACCACTGGCCGGCTGGACACGCGGTTCTCCGGCCCGGACCTCGATCCGCTGAGCAAGGGCGCGCAATACGATCCGCAATCCGCGGCACTGAGTTCGGCCTACGTTTCCAGCTTCAACGATTACGCCCGCCGTGTGCTGAAATACGGCGCCGACCGGACTTTCAAGCCGTCCATACGCATTTACCAGAGCTGGAACGCGCAGCATCGGCCGCCCGGCGCACGCATGGCGCTGCCGCAGACGGCCAACGTGATGCCGGACCTGGCGGCGGCGATGAAGATGAACCCTACGCTGAAAGTGCAACTCAACACGGGCGTTTATGATCTGGCCACGCCTTATTTCGAGGGCGTATACGAGTTGCGGCATCTGCCGATGGAGCGCCGGCTGCAGGGCAACATCGAGATACGCACCTACCAGTCCGGCCACATGGTGTATGCCCACGCGAGCGCGTTGGCCGAGCTGCACGCCAACGCGGCGGACTTCATCCGGCGCACCGAAACGCCACACTGATCCAGGACGATAAGCAACATGACAGATACGAACGGGCGGTTTGCGGCCTGGCTTGCAGCGGGAATGCTGGCTGCGGCGTGCACTGTAGCCCCGGCCGCGGCAGCCGACCCGCCTGCCAAGCCGCATGACGCGGACAAGGCGGACCACGATGCGCAGAAGCCGCCGCATTTCAAACCGGAAGCCCGCACGAGCGACGGATCGGTTACCATCGGCGGCCGGCCGATCGCCTACCAGGCGGTGGCGGGCACGCTGGTGATACACCCGAAAGGCTGGGACGACGCGGCCAAGCCGGAGAAGGACGACGGCAAGGAGGACGGCGACGACGACCACAATCCGACCGCCGAAGCTTCCATGTTCTACGTGGCGTATTTCGCCAAGGGCGCGCCGGTTGAAGGCCGCCCGATCACATTCTTCTTCAACGGCGGGCCCGGCTCTTCCAGCGTGTGGCTGCACATGGGCGCGTTCGGGCCACGCCGCGTGGTGACGCTGGATGACAGCCACACGCCGGCGGCGCCCTATCAGGTGGTCAACAACGACCAGAGCCTGCTGGACGCCACCGACATGGTGTTCGTCGACGCGCCAGGCACCGGGTTCAGCAGGATTGCCGGCCACGACAAGGAGAAAGCGTTCTACGGCATCGACGCGGACGGGCACGCGTTCAGCGAGTTCATCACCACGTTCCTGTCGCGTTACAACCGCTGGAACTCGCCGAAATACCTGTTCGGCGAGAGCTACGGCACGACGCGTTCCGCCGTGGTCTCCAACATGCTTGAATCCGACTACAGCCTGGACCTGAACGGCGTGATCCTGCTGAGCCAGATACTCAGCTTCGACACCAGCGTGGACGGGCCGGAAACCAACCCCGGCATAGACGTGGCCTACCCGCTGGCGCTGCCGACCTACGCTGCCACCGCCTGGTATCACCACAAGCTTGGGCCCAACCCGCCCGCCAACCTGCCCGCCTTCCTGGGCGAGGTGGAGCGCTTTGCCATGGGCGACTACACGCTGGCGCTGGCCGCCGGCAACACGCTGCCGGCCGACAGGAAGACCGCCATCATCGCCAAGCTGCACGACTATACCGGCCTGCCCGTCGCCTACATACGCAAGGCGAACATGCGAATCACCGGCGGCGAGTTCGAAAAGACCTTGCAGGACGATACGGACACCACGACGGGCCGGCTGGACACGCGCTTCTCCGGCCCCACGATGGACCCGCTGAGCAAGGAGGCCGATTACGATCCGCAATCATCGGCGATCAGCAGCGCCTATGTCAGCAGCTTCAACGATTACGTGCGCCGCACGCTGCATTACGGCGAAGGCGTGGCCTACAAGCCGGAAATAAACGTGTTCCGCTGGTGGGACATGCAGCACCAGCCGCCTGGCTCCGACGAGAAGATCCCGCAATCGGCCAACGTGATGCCGGACATCGCATCCGCGCTGAAGCAGAACCCCAATCTGAAGATACAGCTCAACGCCGGCTATTACGACCTCGCAACGCCGTTCTACGAGGGCATCTACGAGATGCAGCATCTGCCGATACCTGACCGGCTGGCGGGAAACATCGAGTTCAAGCAATACGAGTCTGGCCACATGGTGTATGCGCACCAGGCGGCGCTGCAGCAGCTGCATGACAACGTGGCGGGGTTTATCAGCCGGACGCATCCGAAATAGGCGGCGGCCAGCAATCTTTGCCGAAACGATGCGGAGCCGATCGACGCCCGTGGTGGGCACGGCTCCGCAGTGTTGCGCCGAAGTCTCACTTCCTGTCCGAGCGCTGCCAAGCTGTTCCGGCAACCGGCGGATCAGCGTAACGTGATTCGGCAAGACTAACCCTTCGAAGGCCTTTTCCATGACCGTGCGCCGTGGCCGCTGCAACAACATAGGGCTGTGCGACAACGCGACGCGGCAGCGCATCATCGAGGTGCCCGAGGGCGAGCCGTTCATTTGTCCGAAATGCGAGGCGGAGCTCACCTCGGTGGAGGACCGCAAGGTCCAGCGGTCCGCAACCGCGCTGGCACTGCCCATCGTGGCGATCACGCTGGCGGTCATCGCCGTGGCCTTCGGCGTTTGGGACCTCTATCTCCGGCCGGCCGCTACACCCGCGGCGCAGACGGCCGCACCGGCCCAGCCGCAAGTGGCGGCGGTGACACCGGCGCCCTCCCCTGCCAGTGCACCTGCGCCGGAAGCCGCGGCGCCCGCCGTGGCACCCACACCGGCGCCGACGCCACCGGCCAGCACGACGACGCCAGAAGCCGCGCCGCCGGCGCAGACCGCCGTCCCTGAGCCCGCCTTGCCGCAAGCCAGCGCACCGGCGCCCTCACCCCAGGTGGCGACGGCCACGCCGGCCCCTGCGCCAGCGCCGCCCCCCACACCCGCTCCCCCCACCGCCGCGCCGGAAACGGCACCCGCGGCGCCCGCCCCGGCTGCCGAGGCGGCGCCGTCAGACCCTGCCCAGCGCGTGCAGGCCTTCCTGGGCAACGCCACGCGCGTACCGTTCACCTTCAACTTCCGCTCCGGCGTGGTGGATCTGACAGGACGGGGCGAGCGCGAACTCGAGCGGCTGGTGGGCTACCTCAGGCAGCACCACGCAACCGGCGATCGCCTCTACCTTGCCGGTTTCACCGACAATCAGGGTGATACCGCGGCCAACGAAGCCGTCTCTCAGAAGCGCGTGGCGGCCGTTGCGGCCGCGCTGACGCAGGCGGGCATCACGCCGGCGCACGTTGCAAGCTTCGGCGCCGAGATGCCGGTGGCGGACAACGCGACACAGGCGGGGCGGGACAGGAACCGTCGGGTGGAGGTATATCTGGCGCCCTGACCGGCGGATTCGGCGTTTGCAGAATTGCTAGGGAAGGCCTTCTTTTTCGAGAAAAAGAAGCAAGCTTTTGGTCTGCTGTCGCCGAACGTTGAGACGCGCGCACCAACAGTGCGCGCCAACAGGGATACGGTGCTCAGAACTTCCCGGACCTTGCAAACCCGGAAGGCGGCATCTTGCCCGCCTGGCCGCGCTCGCCCAGCCACTCCTGCACGTTCGTCTCCGTGCGCACCCGCTCGCCGGCCCGCCAGGTCAGCCCGTCCGCCAGGCGGAACACCTTAGCGTCGGCCAGCCCGCCTTCCTTGTAGCGCTGCAGCGTCACGCCCAGACCGCGTGAAAGCTCCGCCACCTGAGCCAGCGGGAACACCAGCAGCTTGCGGTTGTCGCCCACCACGGCCACGTGGTCGCCCGCGGCGGGCACGCAGATCTTCGCCGTCTCGCCAGGCCGCAGGTTCAGCACCTGCTTGCCGGCGCGCCTGTCACTGAGCAGATCCTCCGCCGGCATGACGAAGCCGCGGCCGCCGCTGCTGGCCACCAGGTAGCGGTGCGCGTCAGACCAGACGAACACGTGGGCGATCTCGTCCTGCGCGGCCAGATCCAGCATCACCCGTATCGCCTGGCCGTCCCCGCGCCCGCGCGGCAGCTCGCCGGCGCGCAGCGTATAGGCGCGGCCGTTGCCCGCCATCAGGATCAGCCGGTCCGTCGTCTGGCACGCTAGCAGCAGGCGCAGCTCGTCACCTTCCTTGAACTTCTGGCCTTCCGCATCAGCCACGTGCCCCTTCACGGCGCGTATCCAGCCTTTCTTCGACAGGATCACGGTGATCGGCTCGCGCTCGATCACCACGATCTGGCTGACGTCCACCGGCGCCGGCACCGCGCCCAGCTCCGTGCGCCGCGCGCCCAGCGCTCCGGTGCCGAAAGTGCGGCGCGTCTCCTCGATCTCGGTCGTGATGCGGGCCCAGCGCAGCGTCTCGTCCGCCAGCAGCGCGCCCAAATCGCGGCCTTCGCGGCTGAGCGTCTTGTGCTCCCGCCTGATCTCCATCTCCTCCAACCGGCGCAGGCTGCGCAGCCGCATGTTCAGGATCGCCTCCGCCTGCACGTCATTCAGCTTGAACGCCGCGATCAGGCCGGCCTTCGCGTCGTCCTCCTCGCGTATGATCCTGATGACCTCGTCGAGGTTCAGGAACACCGCCAGGAAACCGTCGAGTATTTCCAGCCGCCGCTCGATCGCCTGCAGGCGGTAGCGGGAGCGGCGCTGCAACACCTCGTGCCGGTGGGCTAGCCAGGCGCCAAGCACGCCACGTAGCCCCAGCACCTGCGGCACCTGCTCGGCCGTCAGCACGTTCATGTTCAGCGGGAACCGGCTCTCCAGCGCAGTGGCGCGAAACAGCGTCTCCATCAGCACTTCCGGCTCGGCACCACGCGTTTTCGGTTCCAGCACCAGCCGGATCTTCTCGTCTGACTCGTCGCGTATGTCACCCAAAAGCGGCAGCTTCTTCTCCTCCAGCAACGCCGCGATCTGCTCGATCAGGCGGGATTTCTGCACCTGGTAGGGGATTTCGGTCACCACGATCGTCCAGGTTCCGAAGCGCCCCTGCTCAACCGCCCAGCGCGCGCGCAGGCGGAAACCGCCGCGCCCTGTCTCATAGGCGGCAAGCAGCGCCTCCGGCGGCTCGCTGAGTATGCCGCCGGTGGGGAAGTCCGGCCCTGGCATGTGCGCCAGCAGCTCCGCCGTGGTGGCCTGCGGATCGGCGATCAGGTGCAGCGCGGCCGCACACACCTCGCCCACATTGTGCGGCGGTATGCTGGTGGCCATGCCGACTGCTATGCCCGCGGCGCCGTTTGCCAGCAGGTTGGGAAAGGCTGCCGGCAGCACCACCGGCTCCTGATCCTCGTTGTCGTAGGTCGGGCGGAAATCCACCGTGTCTTCGGAGATGCCGGCGAGCAGGGCGGCGGCCACGGCCGTCATCCGCGCTTCGGTGTAGCGCATCGCCGCGGGGTTATCGCCATCGACGTTGCCGAAATTGCCCTGGCCTTCCACCAGCGGGTAGCGCACGGCAAAATCCTGCGCCAGGCGCACCAGCGCGTCATAGATGCTGGCGTCCCCGTGCGGGTGGAACTTGCCCATCACGTCACCCACCACGCGCGCACATTTCTTGAACCCGCTTGTGGGATCCAGGCGAAGCTGCTGCATGGCGTAGATCAGCCGGCGGTGCACCGGCTTCAGCCCATCGCGCACATCCGGCAGGCTGCGCGACATGATGGTGGACAGCGCGTAGGCGAGGTATCGCTCGGACAGGGCCTCGCTGAAACTGGTGTCCTGTATGTTGTCCACGCTTGGCTCCTGGTGCGGGAGACGATCTTAGCATCCGTGGGGAAGGAAGGAAGCAGGGCCCTCTGCTCTGAAGAAAAGAAGAAGAAGACGTTTGGCCTTCGTCGGCGGGTGCGGCCTGGCGCGCGGCTGCGCAATGGTTTTCCCGAAAAAGGACTGCTTGCTTTCTTCCTTGCTTAGCCGCTAGCTCTTCGCAGACGAAGGTGTTCGGGAACGCGGTGCGAAACCGCGGCTGCCCCCGCAACTGTAAGCGGCACAACCACCTTGCCCCGACATGCCATTGCCGCGCGCGCGCGGTGAGAAGGCGGGGCAAGGGCCGCCAGCCAGGAGACCGGCCTTTGTCGAGACTGCGCGCGAGCGCCGGGCGGGGTGCACCGGAGCAGTGGGAGAGAGACCCGCATGCGGCAATCGCCGTTGTTGCCGGTTCCGCGTTCGCGCGGGCCTTGGGGTCGTGTGAGTCATGTACAGGGAAGCAAGCGGTTCTTTTTTGAAGGAAAGAACCAAAAAACTTTTATCACTCAGCAACGCTGCCGATGCAGCCGCATATATTCCCCGCCCAGCGCGCATGCATCGGCCAGCGCCAGGACCAAAAGTTTTTTGCTTCTTTTTTTCAAAAAAGAAGGCCTTGCTTGCGTGCTTGCTTCTCCCAACCACCACCCTAGCGCAAGCCAACCCAGACAGCCCGGAAAACCTGACCGTCACCGCCACCCGCGTTTCCACGCCGGTGGCCAACCTTGCCGCCGGTGTCACGATCATAGACCGCAAGACCATCGAGGAGCGCGGCTACGTGACGCTCGTCGACGCGCTATCCGCGGTGCCCGGCCTACGCGTGGTGCAATCCGGCGGGCCCGGCTCACAGACCAGCGTGTTCATACGGGGTACCAATTCCAACCATGTGCTGGTGCTGCGTGACGGCATTCCGGTCAACGATCCCGGTGACCCCGGCGGCGCTTTCAATTTCGGCATAGACACGCTGGAGGATGTCGAACGCATTGAGGTGGTGCGCGGTCCGCTGTCCAGCCTGTACGGCTCGGGTGCGATCGGCGGCGTCATCAACCTGATCACCCGGCACGGCCGCGCGGCGCCGCACGGCCATCTGGTGCTGGCCGGCGGTTCGCCGTCGCAATTGCTGGCGCAGGGCGATGTGGCCGGTGGCTTCGGCATCTATGATTATGCGGCCAACCTTGAGGGCTTTTCCACGCGCGGTTTCGACCAGACGCCGCGACGCGAGACTGGCGTGTATACCGGCGAGGTGGACGGCGACCGTGCCAAGACCGCGCAGGCGGAGCTTGGCGCGACCATATTGCCGGATACGCGGGTCTCCGTGCTGTTGCGGGCGCGCGATGCGAAATACGGCTACGACGAAGTGGGCGGCGTGGCGTATGACGGCGGCAACGCCACCGGCTACGACGCCTCTCTGTTCGGCCGGCTGGGCCTGACCAGCAAGCTGTTCGAAGGGTTCTGGGACACCAGCCTGTATCTCTCGCGCCTGCAGGAGGACCGCCGCTACACGGTGACGCTGGACGCGCAGGACCCAAACCAGGCGACGGGCGACAGCCGCTACCACGGCCGCCGCACGGACGTGCAGTGGAACAACACGCTGCACCTGCGCGATTACGGCGTGCTGACGGCGAACAGCCTGACCTTCGGCTACGAGCACGCTTCCGACCAGTCCGATACGAAGATAGATACCAGCTCGGGCGGATTTCCGTATCTCAGCGCGGTGCGCGCGCATGACGACACCGATTCCGGATATGTCGGCGTGCAGTCCACGCTGTACAAACGGCTGGCGCTGACCGGACAATTGCGCGAGGACGGCACCACGATCGCCGGTGACGCGTTCACCTGGCGCGTGGGCGGCGTGCTGGACGTGCCGGAGCTGCTCTCCCACATCAAGGCCTCGTACGGCACCAGCTTCCGGGCGCCAGCGCTGTATGACCGCTACGGCATCGACAGCTACGGCTATGTCGGCAACCCGAACCTGCGCCCCGAGCGTGGCGAGGGCTACGAGGCCGGTTTCACCACGGATCTGCCTGTCACCCGGGACCAAAACCTGACGCTGGGCGTGGAGTATTTTTACAACCGCATACATGACCTGATTGAGGTGGTGTATGCGGCGGATTTCTTGAGCTCCACGCCGGTGAACATAGACCGGGCGCGCACCGAAGGCGTGGAGACCACGCTGACGTTCCATGCGGCGAGATGGCTGCAGGCCGATGTTACCTACACCTACACGGACGCGCGCGATCTGGACACGAACGCCATCCTATTGCGCCGCCCCTACAACCAGGCCAGCGGCAATTTGCGCATCACGCCGATACCCGCGCTCACGATCGCGCCGGAGCTTCTCTACACCGGCGTTTTCCAGGACTATCCCACCAGCAACGCCGGCGTTCCCGGCTACGCGGTCGGCCGCTCGCCGTCCGGCCTTATCTTCAACCTGAACATCACATACCAGGTGGGCCCGCACATCGAGCTGTTCGCCTGGGGCAAGAACCTGGGCAATTCGGCGTTCGAACCGGTCAACGGCTACCAGACACCCGGCGCGTCCTTCCTGGCAGGAACGCGGCTAGGCTTCTGATTCAACCGCGCCCCAAACATCAGAAGACGCACAACGCTGAAATTCGGGTCAGCAAAAGTCTTTTGCTCCTTTTCTTCAGAAAAGAAGGCCTTGCTTTCGCTACCGATGTAAGTCGTCGCCAAGCCTAACAGGCGACGACATCAGCCAGACCGGGTGCCGACAGGATCGGCACCCGGTTCCGCACAGACTACTTCGCCAATACGCCGATCCACTGCCCCCAGGACTGCCGTTCTTGTGGCTTGCCGTCGGAGACATACGAGAACTGGTAGTTGCCCTCGTCATTTGTGTTCCACACGCAGACGAACGCGATCGTCAGCCCGTTTCCGGACGCGTTCCTGATTGCCGCACTCAGCCACCAGGGAAATGTCGGGTCGTCGGTGACGTCGTTGCCTGCCTGCGAGTTTCCGGCGCCCACTTCCGGCAAGGCGAACGGCTTGCCTTTCGTCCTGGCGAACGCCATCAAGCTCATAAGGCTCTGGCTATGGCCGTTGCTGCCGTCCAGCGACCACTCGGTTGCCGCCGGATAGCTCCAGTAATGGGACCGGTTGCCACCCTTGGCGATGAAGGCGCCCAGGCTGTAATCCTCGCCGCCGCTCACCCAGTCATGATATTGCGTGCCGGAGCCATCGGAGAACGGATACATGCCGCCATACATGTCGGCGCCGATGATGTCCACGCTCGCATTGCCAGGGTACATGTTCTGCGTCGCCAGCGCGTTGCTGTAGTTCGTCACGCCGGGGTTCCACACCACCTGCACCGTCACGCCGGCGGCGCCCGCCGCGTTGTGCAGCACGGTATAGACATGCCGGAACGCGTTCACCCAATCAGCCTGGCTCTGCCCATCGTCACCGGCGTAGGTGTCGCCGGTAAGGTTCATCTCCCAGCCTACCCGGAAGATCAGTCGCTTGAATCCGGCGCTGGCCCAGGCCTGCAAGACGCCCTGCACGGCGTAATCGTATTGCCCGGACGCGAAGGCCTGGAACTGCTGGTCCGGTGACGGCGAGCCACCCGCCAGCGAAGCCAATGGCAGGCCCACCACGGGAGTCATTTTCTTCGCCACGGGAGACACCGAGTTGGACCAGGCCTGCCAGGAGGCGTTCGAGGCCCAGCTCGATACCGGCTGTGTCTTGTCGACATATACGTCGATCAGCTTTGCCGGCGTGCCCATGGTGTTCGCGAAACTCGCTGCATTTGCCTCGAAAGTCGCCTCCGCGCCAGAGTCGCTGCCATTCGGATTCGTCAGGTAGGCGCCAAGCTCGAATGTGGCGGCGGGCGCCGGAGCGGCCGCCAGCAGGCACCCGGCCAGCGCCACACCTGCGGCAAACATTCCAGGCCGGCCAACACAAGTTTTGTTATTTTGTCGCACTGGATAAATGCAGGCGTTTTCGTCAATCGGCATAATAAAATAACCCCCCGATGCATGCCGGCGAAATAACCGGCAGCCGAAACACGCAACAGCCCTACACGGACGTGTGAACGGTCGCAATCAATGTTTCACGTCAGGACCATATTTTCTGTGGACATAATGCAGGCAGATAATAAAACACAGCGTAATGGTTAAGGTCCGCATCCGGAACAGAATCGCATTCGCTTTCGTTTCCATCTGCGCCCAGACCGAAGGCGGCCAAGCGCGATAATCGCCAGATTTCCGCGGATACCGCCTCTCCGGAGCCGCTTCCCCGATCAGCGGCCATCCTGCGCGGATGTGCGTTCTAGAAAAACGTGGCCGGGACGCGGAACTGTCATAATCAGCACCTTATCCGGTCCGACTGACCAGGTGCGCGATGGGGTGGACCGGCGCGGAACAAAGGCAGTTTGCACGGTGCACGCCGCAATCGGGCACATCCAGGCCCAGCCGAGACTCCGCGCGGGGCCTGGCAAACTTGCGTGCTGCCGTCCCGGTAATGAAGCGATGCTGTCGTCCGGCCGCACCGCCTTGGCGCGCCGGTGTTCGGTGCGCGCCCGGGCGGCTATTGCGGTCCGCCGGGCACCCACAACACGTCGCCACCCGCATTCAGCCGGCGGCCGAGCACGAACAGCAGGTCGCTCATCCTGTTCAGCGCACGTATCACTTCGGCGCCCACCGCCTGCTCGGCCGCCAGCCGCACCACGCGGCGTTCCGCACGCCGCACGATCGTGCGCGCCAGGTGCGCATGCGCCGCGGCCGGCGTGCCGCCAGGCAGCACGAAACTGGTGAGCGGCGGCAAGCCGGCATTCATCGCCTCCGTCTCCGCGTCCAGCCGCGCGGTCATGGCAGGCCCCACGCGCAACCGCTCACCCGCTTCGCCAGGCACGCACAAATCCGCGCCGACGTCGAACAGGTCATTCTGCATACGCGCTAGGATCGCGTCCGCAACCGTATCGTTTGCGCAGTGCAGCCGCAGGATGCCTATCGCCGCATTGGCCTCGTCGACCGTGCCATACGCCTCCACACGCAAATCGTCCTTGCCGACCCGCGTGCCGTCGCCCAGCGAGGTCTGCCCGCCATCGCCGCCGCGAGTCACCACTCGATCGATACGTACCATCAACGCTCCCCTGCCGGCATCACCAGCCGCCCCGACCCGTCCAGCACCATACCGAACGCCGCCGCGGCTGCGGCCAACACCGCATGGGGCGGCCCGTCGGCCCGCACGCGGCCCTCTTCCAGAACCAACATGCGCGTTGCATAGGATGCGGCAAGCTCCACGGCGTGCAGCACGGCCACAACGCACCGGCCGCCGCGCGCCTCGGCCGCGAGCAGCGCCATCACCTCGTGCATCGCGCGCGGATCCAGGTCGGCAACCGGCTCGTCCAGCAACAGCACCTGCGCCCCGGTGGCCAGCGCGCGCGCCAGCATCACCCGCCGTGCCTGCCCGCCCGACAACGTGTCCACAAGCTGCCCGGCAAAGCCCGCCACACCACACGCCGCCATGGCGCCGGACACCGCCTCCCGGTCCGCATCGCGCCACGGAATGCGCCCCAGCGAGACCACCTCATCGACGCGCAAGCCCCACGCGCAGCGCGCGCCCTGTTCCACATACGCCACCCGTCTGGCATCCACGCGCCCGCCCGGCAGCAAGCCCGCCAGCGCGCGCAACAGCGTGGTCTTCCCGGCGCCGTTCGGGCCGCACAACGCCACGAACTCGCCCGCGCCCGCGGCGAAATCCACGTGGCAGAGCACACGGCGCCCGCCCAGCTCGGCGGAAAACCTCACGAGCCGGATCACCGGAGGCACGCGGGCAGTTCGTCGGGACAGGAAACCGGACGCCCCTTGCGCGCGGTCCACGGCCGGCGAAGGCGCGCGCCGCGACGAACCGGACGACCCTTCAAGCTACCCGCCTGGCAATCGCCACCAGGAACGGCGCGCCCAACAAGGCGGTCAGAACGCCCAGCCTCGGCTCGCCGGACAACGGCAGCAGCAGCGGCAACAGCCGCGCCAGCACGTCCGCGGCCAGCAACAGCGCCGCCCCGCCCAGCAAGGACGGCCACAGCAGCCCGCCTGGCCGCGCCCCGAACCACGGCCGCAGCAGATGCGGCACCACCAGCCCCACAAACCCGATTCCGCCCGCCACCGCGGCGCCACCGCCCACCGCCAGGCTCACCCCCAGCGCCGCCCAGCGCAGCGTGGGCCCAACTGGAACGCCCAGGCTCGCCGCCGTGGGCTCGCCAAGGCTAAGCCCGTCTAGCCGGCGGCCCAGCACCAGAAGCACGCCGCACCCCGACAGGATCACCGGTGCGGCAACCGCCACATGATGCAGCGTCCGGTCCTCCAGCCCGCCCATCAGCCAGAAGGTGATCTCCGCCAGCGCAAACGGGTTCGGCGCCAAGGACAGCGCCAGCGCAATGAACGCGGAAGCCGCCGCCCCCAGAGCCACGCCGCCCAGGATCATCGCACCGGCGGACACGCGGCGCCCCAGCCCGGCCAGCAGGATTGCGCATCCCAGCCCCGCCCCCAGCAACGCGCCTGCCGGCAATGCCCACGGCATCGCGGCCGACACGCCCCAGTAGAACACCAGCACCGCGCCCAAAGCCGCACAGCCGCCAATCCCCAACAGTCCCGGGTCCGCCAGCGGATTGCGTAACGCGCCCTGCAAGACGGCGCCCGATACGCCCAGGCCGCCGCCCACCAGCGCCGCGAGTATCGCGCGCGGCACTCGTATTTGCCAGAACACCAGCCTGTCGGGTGCGCCCAGGCCGGTGGCGCCTACCAGCAGGGAGGTGATGAAGAGCAGTGCTACGCCAAAAGAAAGCAAGCAGTCCTTTTTTGAAAAGGACCAAAAAACTTTTGTTCCTGGCGCCTGCATCATCCAACGCGACTGCTTCAAGACATTTACGGCTGCATCGGTGGCGCCGGGAACAAAAGTTTTTTGCTTCTTTTTTTCAAAAAAGAAGGCCTTTCTTGCCTTCACTTAGCCAACGCCTCCACCGCCCCCACGCTCCAAGGCCCCGCGCATACAAGCAGCGGCGGCGCCACCACACGCCGCGTCATCCCGGCAAGTGCCGGGTGCCACGCCAGATCCGTCGCCAGCGAGGGGAAACGCGGCGCCGCCTCCGTCACCAGAACATCCGGACGCAGCGCCAGCAGCCGCTCCACCCCGATCCGCCCGCCGCTGCCCAGGTCGGCCAGCCCTGCCGCACGCAGCACCGCGTCACCGAAACCGCCCGGCCCGGCGCTCCAGCCGCCCGCCTCCCACAGCACCGCGGTGCCCGCGCGGCGCCGGATTGCAGCCAGCCGGCGCCACATCGCCGCCACCATGCGCCGGCCGCGTGCCGGCACGCCCAGCAGCTCGGCCATCTCGCCCACCTGCACGCCGATGGCCGGAAAATCCTCCGCTTCCTCGAACTGCACCACGCGCACGCCGCGCGCGCGCAGCAACGCCACCGTATCCTGCGCCCCGTAGCGCCCGGCCAGCACCAGGTCCGGATGCAGCGCCAGCACCGCCTCGGCATCCGCGCGCACTTGCGGCAGGCGCGCAGCCAGCGCGGCCACGAAGGACAGCGCCGGGTCACGCGCCAGCGGTTCCAGCGCGGTGACCTGTTCCGGGGCCAGCAGAACCAGCAGTTGGTCCGTGCACAGGTTCAGGGAGACGACGCGCGCTTCGGCGATCATTGGAAAGACAAGGAAGAAAGCAAGCAGTCCTTTTTTGAAAAAAAGGACCAAAAAACTGTTGCTCCCTGTCGGCGGGTGCTGAAACGTTCGCCGACAGGGACCAAAAGTCTTTTGCTTCTTTTCTGCAGAAAAGAAGGTCTTCCTTTCTTTCCTCACAGCGCCACGACACCCACCCGCTTCGCCTTGTGCTCCGGCTCCACATGGATGTTCACCACAAGGTGCTCCATGTCCCGCCGCAGCGCCGCCTCGATGCGGTCGCAGATCTCATGCGCCGCATCCACCCGCATCGCGCCGGGCACCACCAGGTGGAACTGCACGAACGTCGCCCGCCCGGCCTGGCGTGCCTTTATGTCATGCACCTCGATGGCGCCGCCGCCTTGCGCCACCAGCACCGCCTCTATGCGCGATACCGTGTCGTCGGAGGGCGCCATGTCCATCAGCCCGCCGATGGAATCGCCGATCAGGTGCACGCCGGACCACAACACGTAAGCGGCGGTGGCCGCTCCCACGACGGCGTCCAGCCGCAGCACGCCGGTGGCCAGCACCAGCCCCACCCCCGCCACCACGCCGAAGGAGGTCACCACGTCGCCCATCAGGTGCCGTGCATCCCCACGCAAAGCCGGCGAGCGCGCCCGCCTGGCCACCCCGAACAGCACCCACGCCCAGCCGGCATTCACCGCGGTGGCCGCCAAATTCAGCGCCACGCCCAGCCCAACCTGCACCAGCACCTGCGGATGGCGCCAGGCGTGCCACGCATGCTGCAGGATGCTGACGGCAGCAACCACGATCAGCACGCCCTCCACCACGGCGGCCACGAACTCCGCCTTGTCGTGCCCATAGGGATGGTTCTCGTCGGCCGGCTGGGCCGCGAAGCGCAAGGCGGCCAGGGCTATGCCGGAGGCGGCGACGTTGACCACCGTCTCCAGCGCGTCCGAGTAGAAAGCGGCGCTGCCGGTCACCCGCCAGGCGGCCATCTTCAGCACCAGCACCAGAAGACCCACGCCTATGCTGGCCGTGGCGATTCGCGTCACCTTGGTCATGCGGAAGAAAGCCCTAGTTTTCTCCGGAAACAGAAGCAAAAACGTCCCGCCCGCCGCGGCATTTCCGCAGATGCTCCGGCCGCACAGGGCCCTCGGAAAAGCCGGCAGGCAAACCATCCCGAGCCGCATCCGTAACCGCGCCTGCAGCGTTGAGCCGGAAAACCGGGAGAGAACACGCCATGCCCTTACGTATGTCCGCCCTCGCGGCCGCCACCTTATGCGCCACCGCCGCACAGGCCGCCACCTACGCGCCGCTCAGCCGCCCGGGGCCCGCCCTCAGCGTGCCGCAATCGGCGATATCGGCGTCCCTCGCCTGCACCGGCTCGCTGACCGACCCGGCGCACGTGCCGATCCTGCTGGTGCCCGGCACCACCACCACGCCGCAGACCGCGTTCTCCTGGAACTACGAGCCGGCCTTCGCCGCCGCCGGCCGCCCGTTCTGCGCCATCACCCTGCCGGGCAACGCCCTGCTGGATATCCAGACGGCCGGCGAGTACATCACCGGCGCCATACGCACGCTGTACGCCGCGGACAACCAGCGCCGCATCGCCATCGTCGGCTGGAGCCAGGGCGGCATGGTGCCGCGCTGGGCGCTGCGCTTCTGGCCGGACACCCGCCATATGGTGGCCAAGGTGATCGGCCTCGATCCGTCCAACCACGGCACGCTGGACGCCACCGCGGATTGCGACGTCACCAAGAGCTGCGCCGCGGCGTTCTGGCAGCAGGCGAGCAACGCCCAGTTCATCGCCGCCCTGAACAGCTATGCCGAGACCTTCGCCGGCATCGCCTACACCACCATCTACAGCCGCACGGACGAGGTGGTGGTCCCGAACCTGGATGCCGCCGGCAGCTCCTCGCTGCACACTGGCGGCGGCCAGCGCGCCAACATCGCCGTGCAGAGCATCTGCCCCACCGACACGTCCGAGCATTTGGCCATGGGCACCTACGATCCGGTCGGCTACGCGCTCGTCATCGACGCGCTGGACCACGCGACGCCCGCCGATCCCGCCCGCATCCCGCCCAGCGTCTGTCTGGAGACGCTGCAGCCGGGGGTGAACCCGGCCACCTTCGCGCAGAACTTCGCGCAACTGGGCCTCTCCATCGTGGCCGCGACACAGGCCGCGCCCAAACTCGCGGCCGAGCCAGACCTGGCCAGCTACACGATGGCGAAATAGGAGGGTCCGGAAGGTCACACGAACAGCCCGCTTCACGCTGGTGAAACCGGCAGGGCGCAGGCGCGCCGCCGGCTCCTGCGGGCGGGACATCCTCCTGCTCGTTCTCCTGGCCTGTCCGGCCGCCGCTTCCCCACACGCCGATGCTGCCGCGCGCCTTGCCACGGCCGAGCGCCGGCGCGCCGTTCAGGCACAGGCGCAATCCACCGCGCACCGGGACCTCGCCAGCGCGCAGGCCCAGGCCATGCGCCTGGCGGAGGCCAGTGCGCAGCAGCAAGCCGTCTTGCAGCAGACGCAGTCGCGCGTGCTCGCCGCCGCCGCGCGCCTGGCGGAGGCTGAAGCACGGCGCGGCGCGGCCGAGACCGCGCTTGCTTCCGCCCAGCGCGGCTTTGCGTCGTTGCTGCCCATCATGCTGCGCCTCTCCGCCAGTCCGGAGCCGGCGGCGCTCGCTGCCCCGCTGGCGCCGGCCCAGGCCATGCAGGGCCTGCTGGTCACGCGCGGCCTCGCCATCACGCTGCAGCGTCAGGCGGCCATGCTGCGCGCACGGAAGGAGGCCGCCGCCGTTGCCCGGGCCGCCGCCGCGGCCGAGGCAGAGGAACTGGCCCAAGCCCGCGCAGATCAGGCTGCCCGGCTGGCGGCACTGGCCCAGGGGGTGGGGCAGGCGCGACTCCAGGTCAGCCAGGCGGAGGCGGAAAACCAGCAAGCCGCCGAGCAGGTGGCCGCAGCCGCCGCTCAGGCGCGCACCCTGCGCGAGGCGATTGCCGCCATGGATGCGGCACAGGACAAGGCGGTCGCCCGCGCCGCCCAGGACGAAGCCGCCGCCAGAAGCCAGCACAGGCCGGACGCCGCGCAGGCTGCCCAGGCACGCCAGGCGGCGCTCGCGAGGCCGGCCGGACCGGCGCCGGCGCAATCGGCCGGCCTGCTCGCCCCGGTTGCCGGTCCGGTCACACGCGGCTTTGGCGACGCGGCGGAGGACGGGCCGGCCACGGGCATCACCTACGCCCCGGCGCCAGGCGCGCCCGTCAGCAGCCCGTGCCGCGGCCGGGTGGCGTTCGCGGCTCCGTTCCGCAGCTACGGCCGGTTGCTCATCCTGGAATGCGGCGGCGGCTATGATGTCGTGCTCGCCGGGCTGGGCATGCTGGAGGTCCGGCCGGGCGACGCCACCCGGGCGGGCGAGGCGCTCGGCCGCATGCCGGACGCCGGGAAGCCGGCGCTTTACGTCGAATTAAGGTCGCAAGGGCGCGCGGTTAATCCTGCGCCCTTTCTTCGGGGGCGGCTCTAGGGTCTAGTGGGTGAAGAAAGGAAGCAGTTCTTTTTTGAACAAAGAACCAGAAAACTTTTATCACTCCGCATTTGCAACGGTCGTGCCCGTCAGGACACGTGGAGCGGCGGTGACAGCGGCAGGAGCAAAAGTTTTTTGCTTCTTTTTTCAAAAAAGAAGGCCTTCCTTGCTTCCGTAACCCCATCCCAAGCGCAATCTACCCCAGAACACGCCCCCAAGGATCACGGCATGAAACTCCGCACCGGCCTTCTGCTTGGCGCCGCCTTCACGATAGGCCTGGCGTCCGGACCCGCCCTACGCACCTACGCCCCGCATCTGGTCGGCACCGCCCACGCCGACGAGGACACCGCCGGCCCACAGGACACCTATCACCTGCTGACCCTGTTCGGCGAAGTGTTCGAAAAAGTGCGCGCGGACTACGTGGCGCCGGTGAAGGACCGGGACCTGGTGGACAACGCGCTGAACGGTATGGTCAGCTCGCTCGATCCGCACAGCTCCTACATGGATGCCAAGCAGTACAAGGACATGCAGATTACCACCCGCGGCGCCTTTGGCGGCCTGGGGCTGGAGGTCACGTCCGACCAGGGCCTGGTGAAGGTGATCAGCCCGATCGACGACACGCCGGCCGCGCGCGCCGGCATGAAGCCCGGCGACTACATTTTGTCGCTGAACGGCAAGTCCGTCGAAGGCCTGCCGCTGAACGACGCGGTGGACATGATGCGCGGCACGCCGGGCAGCACGATCACCATCAACGTCAAGCGCGAGCACATCGACAAGCCGTTTGACGTGACGATGACGCGCGAGCAGATCCACGTCCAGGTGGTCAAATCCGCCCTATATGGGGACGTCGGCTACATACGCCTGGCCGGCTTCAACGAGGAGAGCGATACCAAGACGCGCGAGGCGATCGCCAAGCTGAAAGACCAGGCGCACGGCCACCTGCGCGGCGTGGTGTTTGACTTGCGCAACAACCCGGGCGGCCTGCTCGACCAGGCGGTGGACATCTGCGAGGACTTCATCCCGGACGGCGAGATCGTCAGCACACGCGCCCGCCATCCGGAGGACAGCCAGCGCTGGGACGCCAAGGGCACGGACCTGACGGACGGCCTGCCGATGGTGGTGCTGATCAACGGCGGCAGCGCCAGCGCCAGCGAGATCGTCGCCGGTGCGCTGCAGGACCACCGCCGCGCCATCATCGTGGGCACCCGCAGCTTCGGCAAAGGCAGCGTGCAGACGCTGATCCCGATGGGCAACAACGACGGCGCGATACGCCTGACCACGGCGCGCTACTACACGCCATCCGGCCGCTCCATCCAGGGCCTGGGCATCGCACCGGACGTGCTGGTGCAGGAGAGCCGCGAGGACGAGGCGCACTTCCTGCCCGACCGCGAGGCGGATTTGAACCACGCGCTGAAAAACGAGGGCGGGTCGGAGCCGACCAAGCCGCCGGCGCCGCGCGACGACATCCCGGCCGCAGCCAAGCAGATCGCCGCCAAGCCGCCGACCACCTGGCCGAAGTTCGATTTGGCCAATCCCTCCACCGACTACCAGTTGCAGCAGGGGATTACCGTGGTGCGCGACATGGCGCAGAAGCAGGCGTCCAAAGGGTAAGCAGTCCTTTTCTGAAAAAAGGACCAAAAAACTTTTGATCGCTGTCGGCGGCTGCTGAAGAGTTCGCCGACAGGGACCAGGAGTTTCTTGCTTCTTTTTTGCAAAAAAGAAGGGCTTTCCTGCTTTTTTCCATAAGTGTCCACCTTCCGCCCCCTGCTGATCTTCTGGGCCTGCATCCTGGGCCTGCTGGCCGGCACCGCCGTCACGCTGCAATTCATCGGCCCGGCCAGGCCGGGCGCGCCCATACGCAGCCACCCCGCCGCGCCGGCCGCGCAGGAAGCGCCACCCGCCCGCGTGCCGCCGAGCCAAGCCGACCCGGCCCCGATGTTGAAGATGACGGCCACCGCCATACCGGAGCCCAGCCAATATATGCAGGAGCCGGCGCCGGACTGGCCGGGCCGCCTGCTGCCGCGCATCGATGCGAACGGCCGCGCGCCCCGGACGATCTACGCCGCAGCGTTCGATCCGGCCGAGCGCCACCCGCGCGTGGCGCTGGTGCTCGAGGGCGCCGGACTGGACCGCGCATTGACCGCCCAGGCGAACAAGGTCCTGCCCGCCGCCGTGGATTTCGCGTTTTCCGCCTATGTGCCGCAGGCGGACGGCGCCAGGCTGGCGAGCGAGGCGCGCGCCCAGGGGCGCGAATGCCTCGTCAGCATACCGATGGAACCGAACGGCTATCCTACCGCCGAGGAAGGCGACCGCTCGCTGCTGACCGGTGCGGATCCGGCGCAGTTGCGGCTGAACCTGGAGTGGGCGCTGTCCGGCGTGGCGGGATGCGTGGGGGCGACCGGCGCCTCTGACGGCATGGGCGGCGAGCGGTTTGCCGGCAATCGGCAATATCTGCAGGACGTGCTGTCGGCGGTGAGCGCGCGCGGCCTGCTCTATCTGGACCCTCGGCCGGACGCCAAGCTGCCCGATTTGTCACCGGCTGTGCCCTACCTGGCCGATGTGGTGGTCGACAGGGAGACCGGCCCCGACTCGCCGGCCGACGCCCAGGCGATCGACCGTAACCTGGCGGCGCTGGAGCAGGTGGCGGCCAGGCAGGGCAGCGCGATCGGACTGGCCGGCCCGCCCACCCCTGTGCTGCTGGACCGGATCGCCGTCTGGGCGCATGGGCTGGCAGCCCGCGGCCTGGTCCTGGCGCCGCTTACCGCGCTGCCGCCGCCACGCCGGCCAGAACCTCCGGGAGCACCCAAGTGACCGAACTGCCCTATCGCCTGAACGTGGGCGCCGCCCTGTTCAACCCTGCCGGCCAGGTGTTCGTTGGCCGCCGCACCGATCTGGCGGTCGACGCACAGGCCGTCTGGCAAATGCCGCAAGGCGGCATCGACGAAGGCGAGGACCCCGCGGCCGCCGTGTTGCGGGAGCTGGAGGAGGAGATAGGCACCGCGCGCGCGACCATACTTGCCGAGCACCCGGACTGGCTGACCTACGACCTGCCGGCCGAACTGGCGCAGCGTGCGTTCCGCGGCCGATACCGCGGCCAGCGGCAGAAATGGTTTGCGCTGCGGTTCGACGGCACGGACGCCGACATACGTCTGGACAGCCACAGCCACCCCGAATTCTCCGCCTGGCGCTGGGCCGGATTGGCCGAACTCCCTGGGCTGGCCGTGGCGTTCAAGCGGGACATCTACACCGAAGTAGCGCGCGCGTTTGCCGCTTTCGCCAACCCTTCATGATGCGGCAAGCATTCGCGGCCAGGATGCGCCACGGAGGCAGCATGACGCAGCAGGAACACGGATCGCACGCATTTCTGGCCTTGCTGCGTGATGCCGCGTCCACCAGCGAAATGCCGCTGCCTGCCTGGCGGCGCAGCCTGGGCGCTATCGCGCTGAATCCGGCCGAGGCCGGCCGCGTGGCCCTGGCAGCCTGCGGGACCGGTCAGCGCGTGCACGAGGCGCCCTGAGCAGGCCCCCGCCGCCGACCAGATGCGGCCGCATTTCCGAGATGCTTCCGGCTCAATTTCTGGCAAATACTCCGGCGATAACGTCGATTACTAACGTGGCGCCGTCACGCCGATTTTGCTGACATGCGGGGGCGTGAATCCATTGACATCGAAGTCCAAACAATGACGGATTGCGTCCGTAACATTTCTCGGGAGGGTCGGGTGCAGAAACGGTCTGGCATGATGACAAGGCTCGCCTTGCTGACAGGCGTCGCAGCGATGGGTTTCGCCACGCCGGTCTGGGCGGAGGCGCCGCGCCTCGTGTCCACCGCCATCGACGAGTCGCAGACGACGATGCTGCCCGGCAACGTCCGTCCGGAGGCCGTGCTGGCCAACAGCCGCGGTCCCGTCGATGACAGCCTCGTGCTGGAACACATGCAGATGCTGCTGTCCCGCCCGGACATCACGGAGCGCGAGCTCACCCGATTCATTGCGGCACAGGAGGACCCTGCCTCGCCGCACTACCACCATTGGCTGACGGCGCGCGAATTCGGCGAACATTTCGGCCCCGCCAGCGCCGACGTGGACGCGGTGGTGGCCTGGCTGCAGAGCCACGGCTTTACCGTAAACGGCGTGCAGACCGGCCGGACCATCATCGATTTCAGCGGCACCGCGGCCCAGGTGCGCGAGGCATTCCACACCCAGATACATAATCTGGCGGTGCGCGGCGTGGCCCATATCGGCAACCTGACAAACCCGCGCGTGCCGTCCGCTTTGGCCGGCGTCGTCGCCGGCATCGTCTCGCTGCACGATTTCAAGCCGCACACCAACTTCAAGGCGAGGCCGGCCTACACGTTCAGCAACAGCAACGGCACGTTCCAGGCCGTAGTGCCGGCCGACCTTGCCAAGATCTACAACTTCAACCCGCTGTTCACCGCCGGCATCTCCGGCCAGGGCCAGACGATCGTCGTCATCGAAGACACCAACGTCTACAGCACCGCGGACTGGACCAAGTTCCGCTCCGTGCTGGGCCTGTCCAGCTACACCGCCGGCAGCTTCACCCAGGTGCACCCGACGGGCAGCAGCACCTGCTCCAACCCAGGCACGGTGGCCGGCGCGGAGAGCGAGGCGACGCTGGATGCCGAATGGGCCAGCGCCGGCGCGCCGAGCGCGCATATCGAGCTCGCCTCCTGTTCGGACACCAACGTGACGTTCGGCGGCCTGATCGCATTGCAGAACCTGCTGAACGGCGCATCGCCGCCCAGCATCGTCAGCATCAGCTACGGCGAATGCGAGGCGGCCAACGGCGCCACGGCGAACGCCGCCTACAACTCCACCTACCAGCAAGCCGTGACACAGGGCGTCTCGGTGTTCGTCTCCGCCGGTGACGAGGGTGCCGCGAGCTGCGATGCCGACGAGACGAAAGCCACGCACGGCATAGCGGTCAGCGGCTTCGCCTCCACGCCGTACAACGTGGCGGTGGGCGGCACCGATTTCGGTGACGCCTATGCCGGCACGACCAGCACGTATTGGAGCAGCACGAACAGCTCCACCTACGAATCGGCGCTGTCCTACATCCCGGAGATACCGTGGAACGACTCGTGCGCCAGCGTGCTCCTGTCGACCGCGTCCGGCTACAGCACGACCTATGGCACCAGCGGCTTCTGCAACAGCGCCACCGGTAAGGAGTACTACCTGACCACCGCCAGCGGCAGCGGCGGCCCGAGCGGCTGCGCCACCGGCAACCCGTCCACCTCCGAAGTGGTCAGCGGCACCTGCAAGGGCTACGCGAAGCCGTCCTGGCAGAGCCTGGTCGGCAACCCGGCCGACGGTGTGCGGGACATGCCGGACATTTCGCTGTTCGCGGCGAACGGCGTGTGGGGCCACTACTACGTGTTCTGCGATAGCGACACCAATGACGGCGGTGCGGCCTGCACCGGCGCGCCCAGCACCTGGTCCGGCGCCGGCGGCACCTCGTTCGCCTCTCCCATCATGGCGTCCATACAGGCGCTGGTGAACCAGAAAACCGGCGCCAAGCAGGGCAACCCGAACCCCACGCTGTATGCGCTGGCCAAGACCGAATACGGCGCCAGCGGCAGCACCACCTGCAACTCCACCAGCGGCAAGGGCACCAGCAGCTCCTGCCTGTTCTATGACGTGACGCAGGGCGACATGGACGTGAACTGCACGGGCACCCACAATTGCTACCGCCCGAGCGGCACCAACGGCGTGCTGTCCACCAGCACGACGACCTACAGCAAGGCTTACGGCACCGGCACGGGATGGGACTTCGCCACCGGCATCGGGACGGTGAACGCGGCCAACCTGGTCAACAACTGGTAGGCCAGCCGGTCCTCCTACGCGAGAGGAGGACCGGCCGCCCGCCTCACGGTCTGGCCGTGGGGCGGGCGGTCGCAGTTTGGCGCTTTTAGCGGATGTCTCCCGCACATAGGGCGCCGCCGTGCGAGCAATCCTGGTTCATTCCTGCCGGCAGGCGGCGCGGCGAGCCGTTGCCCAGCGTCCTGTCGTAAACCTCGCCGTAATTGCCCACGGCGCCGAGAACCCGGGCGGACCAGTCATGCGCCAGGCCCAGCGCGAGCCCGGACGACCAATCCCGGCCGAGCAACCTGGCCAGCACGGGATCATCGTCGCGCAGCGAAGTGGCCGCCGCGCTTGCCCGCGTCACGCCCAGCATCTGCGCCTGCACCAGCACGTCCACCGTTGCGCCAACCGTGGCGCTCCACGCCGGATCGCCGGCCCTGGTGGCCACGGCAACCGGCGAGGCCGCCAGACGGTCCGCCAGCAGAACGAAATCGCGCAGGCCGCCGAGCTGCACGCGCGCCTCGGCAAGCCGGCTCACCATGGCGCTCATCGCCTGGCAACGCCCGCCGGCCAGTGCCGCCTGCATCTCGCCCTCTTCCTGGAACGGGAACGGGCGCATGTCGATGCCGCGCGATTTCATGCCGGCCAGCAGCACGCGCCCCGCCTCCGTGCCGTCCAGGAAACAGACAGGCTTGCCCGCCAGCCCGGCCAAAGCGCGGATGCCCGATTTTGGGTTCACCAGCACGGCCTGGACGTCCCAGAACACCGGCGGCCCGTAGGTGATGCCCAGCCGCAGGCCGGTGCTCAGGGCGGGCGTAACGCCCACGGCCAAATCCGCCTGTCCGGCCCGTAGCACAGCGAGCGCCTCCGCCTCGGCCGGCACGCGCAGCAAGTGCAGTCCGCCGGCGGTGCCCAGCACCGCAACGGCCACGGCACGGCAGATTTCGGTGGTGAGCGGGGTGAGGTCGCCGTGCCCGTCCGCCTTGTTCCAGTCGGCCGCTTCGGTGACGACGGCGCAGGTGAGGCTGTTGCGGGCTTGTATGGCGGAGAGGGTGGCGGCTTTCGCTTGAACGGTAAAAAGTAGAAAGCAGGCAAGGCCTTCTTTTTTGAAAAAAAGAAGCAAAAAACTTTTGCTCCTTACGCCTGCCTCTAAGCCAGGTCTCGTCCTGCAAACGCGCATCTTGCAAGAATGGCCGGGGCCGTTACGCAGGCGGAGAGATAGAAGTTTTTTGCTTCTTTTTTTCAAAAAAGAAGGCCTTGCCTTCCTTGCCTAATGGTTACGCCCGCGTCCCGTCTTCCCCTGTAGCGCATCGATACGCTTGGACGCCTCAGCCTTGGACAGCGTGTCGTCGAACGGCTCTCCCGCCTCCTCGCACAGTGTCTTCAGGTAAGACGCCTGCGCGCCGGTCATCGTCTCGCCGCCGGTCGTCCAGTCGTCCGGGTCCTTCTCGGCGTTGGAGGGAAGCGAGTCCGGGTCGGCCTCGCTGGCGCCTACCTTGGGGTTGTGGGCCGCATGGTGGGTCTGCTTGGACGACGGCAGGGCCTGCGCGTCGGCTTCGCTGGTTTTCGATGTTTCCTTCATGCACGCACCAACGCGCGTGTTTCCGCTTCGTTCACTCCGCTCGCGCGCCGTTTACCGCTGGTAGGGCAGAGGCAGCAGATAGGTGAGCGGCACGCGCACGAGCCCCGATGGGCCGGGCACGATCACCGCGGCGCCAGGGTCGAAATCCGTCAGCATCTCGCGGCAGGCGCCGCAGGGCGGCACAACGGTGATCTCCTGCAGGCTCTCGTGCTCCTTGGGATGGCGCACGGCCACCGCGCATTCGATGGTGCCGTCGCCTTCCAGGATCAGCCGGCCCACGGCAATGGCCTCGGCGCAGACCTGCATGCGGCCGACCGTGGCGCCCAGATGCAAGCCGGTCCAGATACGCCCGTCCCGACTGCGCAGGGCAGCGGCCACCATGTGCCAGAACGGCCGGTAGTGCCGCGCGATCGTGGTGCGTGCGGCGTCCACCAGCGCCTCGTCCGCGGCGGTCAGGGCGGATTGCGGGGGCGGCATGATGTTCACGGCGTGCTCACGTGAAGGAAGGAAGCAGTTCTTTTTTGAAAAAAAGAGCCAAAAAACTTTTGCTTTTCCGCCTGCCGCCAGGTGCGGCCATGTTCTGCCGGTGCGCGTGTTGGCAGAAACATGCCGCGCGCCGATGCCAGCGGAGGAGTAAAAGTTTTTTGCTTCTTTTTTTCAAAGAAGAAGGCCTTGCCTCCCTTACTCCGCCGCTTCCGCCTCCTCGGCCTCATCGGGCGGCACAAGCATCTTGTCCGCCACCGCACCCGCCTGCTCGCGTATGCGCCGCTCGATCGCCTCGGCCGCGTCCTTGTGGTCGCGCAGGAACTGCTTGGCGTTCTCACGCCCTTGCCCGATCCGTGTGCTGTCGAAGCTGAACCAGCTACCGGATTTCTCGACGATCCCGGCCTTCACGCCCAAATCCACCAGCTCGCCCACCTTACTGATGCCCTCGCCGAACATGATGTCGAATTCCACCTCGCGGAACGGCGGCGCCAGCTTGTTCTTGGCCACCTTCACGCGGGTGGAGTTGCCCACCACGTTCTCGCGGTCCTTGATCGATCCGGTGCGGCGGATTTCCATGCGAATGGAGGCGTAAAACTTCAGCGCGTTGCCGCCGGTGGTCGTCTCCGGGTTGCCGAACATCACGCCGATCTTCAACCGTATCTGGTTGAGGAAGATCAGCATCGTGTTGCTCTTGCTGACGCTGCCGGTGATCTTGCGCAGCGCCTGGCTCATCAGCCGCGCGTGCAGGCCCACATGCGTGTCGCCCATCTCGCCTTCCAGCTCGGCGCGCGGCACCAGGGCGGCCACGCTGTCCACCACCAGCACGTCGATAGCGCCCGAGCGGACCAGCGTGTCGCAGATCTCCAACGCCTGCTCGCCGGCATCCGGCTGGCTGATCAGCAGGTTATCCACGTCCACGCCCAGCTTGCGGGCGTAGATCGGGTCCAGCGCGTGCTCGGCGTCGATGAAAGCGCAGGTGCCGCCGCGCTTCTGCGCTTCGGCGATCGCGTGCAGCGCCAGCGTGGTCTTGCCCGAGCTTTCCGGCCCGTACACTTCCACGATGCGGCCGCGCGGCAGGCCGCCTATGCCGAGCGCGATATCCAACCCCAGCGAGCCGGACGGGATCACCTCGATCTGCTCGTCCTGTGTACGGGCGCCCATGCGCATGATGGAGCCCTTGCCGAACGCGCGCTCGATCTGCGACATCGCCGCATCCAACGCCTTGTTCTTGTCTGCCATACGCCCGCTCCCTCAACCATGCCGCGCAATTTAGCTGCTCGTTTCGCTTGCGGCGCGTTCGGGCACTCTGTCACAGTCTTGAACGAAGCCGCAACCCTGGCTTGCAGACGCGTCACCTGTTCGCCACCACCTTGCTTCTAGAGAACATATCGTGAACTTGCAACAGGGTGCAGGGCCGGGAACAGGCTTTCCGGCCCTGTCCCGCAAGCTGCCGCCGGACCAGGCCCGCGGGGCCGGTCCCGCGGAGCGACGCAAGCTGCGCCACTTGCAGCGATGCTTGTCAGGACTGGCATGTTGTCGATCCGGCCCACAAACATTCGCAGTCCGGCGCCACGTCTGTCCATCTGACCAGGGGCGCGGGCCTGCGCCTGTCGCCGGTGTCCATCGCGCTGGGCGTGCAGCAACTCCAGGACGGCCCGCTCCCCGGCGGCGCAAAGAACGGCAGCCAGCCCAGGCCAGGCCGAGGTGCAAGGCGGCTTGCGCCGGCACGCAATCCCGCTCACCACGCCAGGATGCGGCAGGCCCTACGCGAACGTTCATACGGCCAGGGTTGGCCATCCTGGCCGGGCAACTGCATCCGCCGAAGCTGTCCCGGCCTGTCATGCGCATCATAGCGGGCGCCTGGCGCGGGCGCAGGCTGGCCGCCCCGCCGGGCCACTCTACCCGCCCGACCGCGCAGCGCATGCGCCAGGCCATCTTCGACATGCTGATGCATGCGCCCTGGGGCGGCCGCGCCCTGGTGGACGGTGCTGCCGTACTGGACGGTTTCGCGGGCACCGGCGCGCTGGGCCTGGAAGCGCTCTCCCGCGGCGCCGGCCATGTTTCTTTCATAGACCGTGACCGGCAAGCCACAGCCATCATCACCGAGAACGTTGCAGCCTGCGGGGCGGAGGAAAGCTGCCGGATCATCACCGCCGACATCACCCGCCCGCCCAGGGGCGAAGGGCAGTCGCTGGTGTTCCTGGACCCTCCTTACGGCCAGAACCTGCTGCCCGCCGCCATCGCCGGTTTGCGACAGACAGGGTGGATCATACCCGGAACGGTTGTTATTTCGGAGGTCGGACGACTTGAAGGTGACGCGCAGTTCGGTGTTAAACTCGCGCAACGGCTGCACGGCGCCGCAAAAGTAAACGTATGGCGGGAGGTCTGATTGAGTCCGGCAGCTGAGACCATTCTGCACCAGCGCTCCATCGCAAGCATCGCTGCACCCGCCCATGCGCCCGGCGCCTATCCGGTGCAGCACGTGCATTCCCTGGGGCCGGCCCGCATCCCAGTGCCGCCGCTGCCCACCGGCAGCCACTTCTTCTCGCTATGGCGGGTGCGCGAACTGCCTGTTCAAGGCATGTGGGCCGCCTCGCATTATGACAGCTTCGCCCCACCGCTTTTCGTCCTGCACGATGTCACCGTGCACTCCTCCGCCGGCATACTCGCGGTGGGGGACACGGTGATCGCCGAATCCCTCGCCAACACCGCCCCGCAGGCGCACGCCTACCGCGCGCTGGCCCGCGGCATAGCCATACGCCACACCGCGGTGCGCCGCCTGCCCGGCATACACATCTCCATCCTGGCCGGCGCGGAGGGCGACTACCGCCACGCCATGCTGGACGGCCTGGCCCGCCTCGCCGCCATTCCAGACACCCATTTCGCCGCCGCCGCCGGCCTGCTGGTTCCCGCGGGAAGCGTGCTGCACGCGGACGCACTGGACCTGTTCGACCTGCTGCCCAGCCTCTCCGTGCACGAAGTGGCGCCGGGCGAGACGTTGCGGGTGGAGACCCTGGTGCTGCCGCTCTCGGTCTGCGGTGACGCGGCCTACCACCCCTGCGTGTCGGATTTCTTCCGCCGCCTGTCCGGCAACGTGCCGCCGGCGCCGGTCCGCCTGCCGCGCCGGTTCTACATAGACAGCCGCGGCACCGGCATCCGCCCGCTGCGCAACGAGGCCGAGGTGATCGCGGCCTTGGCGCCGATGGGCTTCGTGCCTGTTCGACTGGACGAGCTCAGCCTGGCGGACCAGATACGGCTGTTCCGCCAGGCCGAAGCAATCGTGGCCCCGCACGGCTCGGCGCTGACCAATCTGGGCTTCTGCCGCCCTGGCTGCCTGGTGGTGGAGCTGCTGATGGACGCCTTCGTGGATTGGAGCTTCCGCAACCTGGCCGCCCTGATGAAGCTGCGATACGACTGCGTGCTGGGCCGGGCGAACCAGCCGTGGCCGGAGCTGACCCTGGGGTTCCACACTACGTCCTGGGACATCTCGGTGCAGCACGTAGCGGCGGCCATTGCGCATTCGTTGCAGCCTGGGGTGGCGCAGGCGGCGTAAGGCAAGGCCAGGCCTTCTTTTTTGAAAAAAGAAGCAAAAAACTTTTGTCTCCCTGACGCTGCCGGTGCGCGTTCTGGTTAACCAGGCACCGCCGTGGTGCAGGCGGGGAGCAAAAGTTTTTTGGTTCTTTTTTTCAAAAAAGAACTGCTTTCTTCCTTCCCTCTCTTGCCTGCGCTATCCCCGCCAGATGCCCAGCAGCAACGACATACGCGCCACCTTCCTCGACTACTTCGCCGCAAACGGCCACACCCGCGTCCCCAGCTCCCCGCTGGTTCCCCGCAACGACCCCACGCTGCTGTTCACCAACGCCGGCATGGTGCAGTTCAAGAACGTGTTCACCGGCCAGGAGCGCCGGCCCTACACACGCGCCGCCAGCGCCCAGAAATGCGTGCGCGCCGGCGGCAAGCATAACGACCTGGACAACGTGGGCTACACCGCCCGCCACCACACCTTCTTCGAGATGCTCGGCAATTTCAGCTTCGGCGACTACTTCAAGCCGGAGGCCATCGAGCTCGCCTGGAACCTGATCACCCGCGACTTCGCCCTGCCGCGCGAGCGCCTGCTGGTCACCGTGTTCTCCGAGGACGAGGACGCCGCCAGCCTGTGGCGCCGCATCGCCGGCCTGCCGGACGAGCGCATCATACGCATCCCGACCGCGGACAATTTCTGGCGCATGGGCGACACCGGCCCGTGCGGCCCATGTTCGGAGATCTTCTACGACCACGGCGATCACATCGCGGGCGGCCCGCCCGGCAGTGCGGACGAGGACGGCGACCGGTTCATCGAGATCTGGAACCTGGTCTTCATGCAGTACGAGGAAGGCCCGCCAGGCACGCGGACGGACCTGCCGCGCCCGTCCATCGACACCGGCATGGGGCTGGAGCGCTTCGCCGCCATCCTGCAGGGCAAGCACAACAACTACGAGATCGACACCTTCCAGGCGCTGATCCATGCCAGCGCGGAAGCCACCGGCGTGCCGCCGGACGGGCCGTTCCAGGCCAGCCACCGCGTGGTGGCGGACCACCTGCGCAGCTCGGCCTTCCTGATGGCCGATGGCGTGACCCCGTCCAACGAAGGCCGCGGCTACGTGCTGCGCCGTATCATGCGCCGCGCCATGCGCCATTTGCACATGATGGGCGCGCGCGAGCCGGTGTTCTACCGGCTGGTCCCCGCGCTGGTGCGCCAGATGGGCGTGGCCTACCCGGAACTCGGCCGCTCCGAGGCGCTGATCAGCGAGACGCTGAAGCTGGAAGAGACCCGCTTCAAGCTGCTGCTGGAGCGCGGCCTGTCCCTGCTGGCCGAGGAGACCGCGCGGCTGGGCGGGACGGAGACGCTGCCCGGCGCCGTCGCGTTCCGGCTGTACGACACTTACGGTTTCCCGCTGGACCTGACGCAGGACGCGCTGCGCGAGCAGGGCCGCGCGGTGGACGTGGCGGGGTTCGAGGCGGCGATGGCCGAGCAGCGCGTGCGGGCGCGGGCCGCCTGGGCCGGCTCCGGCGACACCGCCACCGAGCGGGCCTATTTCGACCTGCGCGAGGCCGTAGGGGCAACCGAATTCCTGGGCTACAGCACCGAGCAGGCGGAGGCGGAGATACGCGCCATCATCGCCGGCGGCGCGCCGGTGCAATCTGCTGGGCCGGGCACCGATGTTGTGATCCTGCTGAACCAGACGCCGTTCTACGCCGAATCCGGCGGCCAGGTGGGCGATACCGGCACCATTACCGGCGCCGGCGGCCTGCGCATCGCCGTCACCGACACGCAGAAGAAGCTGGGCGACGTGTTCGCCCATATCGGCCGTGTCGAGCAGGGCGAAGCCCGCGTTGGCCAGCCGGTTGTGGCCGAGCTGGACCACACGCGGCGCGGCGCCATACGCGCCCACCACAGCGCCACCCACCTGCTGCACGAGGCGCTGCGCCGCGCGCTCGGCACCCACGTGCAGCAGAAAGGCAGCCTGAACGCCCCGGACCGCCTGCGCTTCGACGTGAGCCACACCAAGCCCGTAACTCAGAACGAGCTGGCCGCCGCCGAAGCCGTGGTGAACGCGCGGATACGCGAGAACTCCGAGGTCACCACGCGGCTGATGACGCCGGAGGCCGCGGTGGCCGAAGGAGCCATAGCCCTGTTCGGCGAGAAATACGGCGACGAGGTTCGCGTCGTTGCCATGGGCAGCGGCGACGAGGCGAAACCCGCCTGGTCGATCGAGCTGTGCGGCGGCACCCATGTGCGGCGCACCGGCGACATCGGCCTGTTCCGCATCGTAAGCGAGTCCGCCGTCAGCGCCGGCGTGCGCCGTATCGAGGCGGTGACCGGGGCCGCCGCCGAAGCGCTGGTGGCGGAGAACGAGCGCCGCCTGGCTGACGCCGCGATCGCCCTGCGCGCCAGCCCGGCCGAGGTGCCGGAGCGCGTGGCCGCCCTGATGGAGGACCGGCGCCGGCTGGAGCGCCAGGTGAGCGAGCTGCAGAAGAAGCTCGCCACCGGCGGCACCGCGTCCGAAATGGAGGACATAGGCGGCGTGCGCCTGGCCGCGCGCAATCTGGGCGACGTGCCGGCACGCGAGCTGAAGGGCCTGGCCGAGGCGATCGGCAAGCAGATCGAGGGCGGCGTGGTGGCGCTGGTCTCCACCGCGGACGGCAAGGCGAGCATCGTGGTCGCCGTCTCGCCGGACCTGACGGCGCGGTTCAACGCGGTGGAGCTGGTTCGGGCGGCCAGCGTGGCAGTGGGCGGCAAGGGGGGTGGCGGGCGGCCGGACCTGGCGCAGGCGGGCGGGCCGGATGGGGCGGGGGCGGAGGCGGCGCTGGAGGCGGTTCGGGCGGCTTTGGCTGGGTGAAGGGAAGCAAGGCCTTCTTCTTCGAGAAAAAGAAGCAAAAAGCTTTTGGTCCGCTGTCGCACCGTGTTGACGTTTGCGCTTTCGCGCCGCTCGCTTGCTCGGGACCGGCGTTTCCGGGGCCCGGGAAAAACCTGCTTTCTACTTTCCTTTCGCCTCCAGTCCGGCATCCTCCCGCGCCCTGTTGCTCAGCGCGCAAAAATCCAACTCGCCCTCGCCGCGCGCGAAACTTGCGATGAAGCGGTCCCGCAGGAGAGACGCCATCGGCAGCGGCGTGCCGAACGCCTCGCCGGCCTGCAGGATCAGGTCGTTGTCCTTGGCCCCCAGCTTCATCGCACCTCCCGGCGGCGAAAACTGCGCCTCCAGGATCATCTTGCCGTAGTTCACGTGTACCGGCGCCGAGCAGAAGCTGTTGCTCAGCACTTCGAACACCGTGGCAGGTGCCACCCCTGCCTTCTCGTTCAGCGCGAACAGTTCGGCAAACTGCTCGATCGTCGAGAAGATCATGAAATTGGCCGACAGCTTCACAAGGTTCGACTGCCAGGGCGCGTCGCCAACCTCGAAGACGCGCTGGCCGAGCTGGTCCAGCACCGGCCTCACGCCGTCCAGCGCGGCGCGCGGTCCTGCCGCCATGACGAACAGCTTGCCCGCCTCGGCCGCGGGCGGGCGGCCCAGCACCGTGGCGGAGACGAATACCTGGCCGCGGGCGCGGTGCGCCGCCTCCAACTCGCGGGCCAGGTCGATGGAGATCGTGCTGGTGGACACGTGCGTGGCGCCGCGCGCCAGCCCGCCGGCTAGCCCGTCCTGGCCCAGCGTCACTTGGCGGACGGCTTCGTCATTGGCCAGCGAGGTAATCACCAATTCGGCGCCGTCCGCGGCCTGGGCAGGCGTGTCGGCCACGCGCGCGCCGCGCGCGGCGAGTGGCGCGGTGCGGTTGGGCGTGCGGTTCCACACGCAGAGCGCGTGGCCCGCATCCGCCAGCCGCCCGGCCATCGGCACGCCCATCGGGCCCATGCCCAGGAATGCTATCTTCACCGTGTTTCTCCAGTGCGACGTTGCAGCAAAGGAAGGCCAGGGGCTAAGGACAGTCGTCCTTAGAACCGATCAATTACGCTCCAAACAGATGGGGGTCTGGGGCCTCGAGGCCCCAGCGCGGTTTGGGGCAGAGCCCGAACCTTGCCAGCCCCCTCTCACGAAAGAACCATCGGCCTGCTGACACCCTGCCGCTCTTCGCCGGCCTCCGCCACGCCCAGGGAGAACACCAGCACCCGCTCCGCCTCGCCGGCCTCCGGCGCCTCCGCGGAGAACACCGTGATCTCCCCGCCGGCATGCACGCCCAGCACACGCATGTCGTCTATGCCCGTCTCGCTTTCGGTCAGCCGGAAGCGGAACCCCTGCCCGTACAGCTCCTCGAACAGGGACACGTCCCAGGACGCCTCGCCCAGCACCTTGCCGCGCGCCTCGCGTGACAGTCCGCGCCGCTCGTTCAGCCGGCGCGCGCCGGGGCTGACCTGGAACACCCGCTCGCGGCCCAGCTCCGGGGCCAGCCGGGCACAGACGGTGCCGTTGTAGATCGCGTCCGGCGTGGTGCAGATCAGGTAGTCCACCGCGCGGCCGTCCAGCGCCTCCATCCCGGAATCGGACAGCAGCTCGGCCTGCAGCACCGGCGTGCCGGCCGCGCGCGCGGCGTCCAGCGCGCCGGGAAAGCTGTCGATCAACAGCGCCGGGATGCCGGCCTGGTTCAGGCAGGCAGCCATGTCCGTGGTCCAGTCGGACGCGCCCAGTATCGCCAGGCCGGGCGCGTCGCTCAGCGTCAGGCGCAGTCGGCGGGCCAGCGGCCGCAGGGTGAAGCCGTGCAGCACCATGGTCGCCGCGATCACCGCGAACACGCAGGGCACGATCAGCCCGGCGCCCTGGTAGCCGGCGCTTTGCAGCTTCAGCCCGGCCACGCCCGCCACCGCTGCGGCCACGATGCCGCGCGGCGCCACCCAGGCGGCCAACGCGCGCTCGGCCGCAGACAGGCCGCTGCCGAAGGTGGCCAGCCAGATCGCCATCGGCCGCACCACGAACAGCACCGCCAGCGTCAGACCCGCCACCGGCCAGGACAAGCCCAGCAGCGTGGCGCGGCTCAGATCCGCCGTCAGCAGTATGAACAGGCCGGAGACGATGAGCACCACGAGCGATTCCTTGAACCGCCGCAGCTCGGACAGTCCCGGCACGTGCAAATTGGCAAGCGCCACGCCCAGCACGGTGGCCGCCGCCAGCCCGGCACCCTCCAGCGCCAGGTTCGCCAGCACATATACCGTCATCGCGGCCACCAGCAGCGCCGGCGTCTTCAGCCGCTCCGGCATGTGGTCCCGCAGGAACGCCCAGCGCAGCACATAGGCGGTGCCTACGCCCAGCGCCGCGGACAGACCCAGCGCGAGGCCGATGCGCAGCGCCAGGTGCCCGGCCATCGTCACGCGGGCGCCGCGCCCGGCCAGCAGCGCCTGCAGCACCAGCGTGGCCAGCACCGCGCCCACCGGGTCGTTGACGATCGCCTCCCATTTCAGGAAGGAGGCCGCGCGCCGCTGCAGCCGCGTGTGGCGCAGCAGCGGCAGCACCACGGTAGGCCCGGTCACCACCGTGATGGCGCCGAACAGGCTGGCCGCGCCCCAGCCCAGCCCGCCGATCCAGTGCGCCGCCGCCGAGCCGAGCACCCAGTTGATCGGCAGCGCCACCGCGGTCAGCCGCAGCACGCCCTCGCCGGCGGCGCGCAGCTCGCGGAACTCCAGCCCCAGCCCGCCCTCGAACACCACGATGGCGACCGCCAGGCCGACCGCCGGCTGCAGGAAGCGGCCCAGACTGGCGGTGGGATGCAGCAGGCCGAAGCCGGGGCCGACTGCCAGGCCTACCGCGAACAGCAGCACGATGGCGGGCAGGCGGAACCGCCAGGCGATCCATTGGGCCGCCAGGCCGCCAAAGCCTACGCAGAGGACGCCGATTGCTACGCCTTGGTCCACGCGTCAGCCCCTGGAGAAGAAAGGAAGGCCTTCTTTTTTGAAAAAAAGAAGCAAAAAACTTTTGGCTCCCGCCTGCACCGGCGGCCGGGCAGGTTTTGCCAGGGCGCGCGTTGGCAGGACCAGGCCGGCTCTCAATGCCAGCGGGGGAGCAAAAGTTTTTTGCTTCTTTTTTTCAAAAAAGAAGGCCTTGCTGTCTCCCCCACCCGCTTGCCCCCCGCCGCCCGCAAAGGCAAACCACCGCCACGCAGGCAAGGACGCAAGATGGCCAAGATACCAGTGAAGACCCCCGTCGTGGAGCTCGACGGCGACGAGATGACCCGCATCATCTGGGGGTTCATCAAGGACAAGCTGATCCTGCCCTACCTCGAAATAGACCTGAAATATTACGATTTGGGCATCGAATACCGCGACAAGACGGACGACCAGGTGACCATCGACAGCGCGCTGGCCATCAAGCAATACGGCGTGGGCGTGAAATGCGCCACCATCACGCCGGACGAAGCTCGCGTGCGCGAGTTCAACCTCAAGCGCATGTGGCGCAGCCCGAACGGCACCATACGCAACATCCTGGACGGCACGATTTTCCGCGAGCCGATCATCTGCAGCAACGTGCCGCGCCTGGTGCCGCACTGGACGCGGCCCATCGTCATCGGCCGCCACGCCTATGGGGACATCTACCGCGCCGCGGAAACTAAAATCCCCGGCCCGGGCCGCGTGACGATGGTGTACGAGCCCTATGACGGCTCGGAGACGCAGATTTACGAGCTGCACAATTTCAAGGGCCCGGGCGTGGCGATGGCGCAGCACAACACGCGCGCCTCCATAGAGGGCTTCGCGCGCGCCAGCTTCAATTACGGATTGCTGCGCGAATACCCGGTTTATCTGTCCACCAAGAACACCATCCTGAAAGCCTATGACGGCATGTTCAAGGACGTGTTCGAGGAGATCTTCAACGCCGAGTTCGCCGAACGCTACAAGGCGCTGGGCCTGACCTACGAACATCGCCTGATCGACGACATGGTTGCCAGCGCGCTGAAATGGTCCGGCGGCTATCTATGGGCCTGCAAGAATTACGACGGCGACGTGCAGAGCGACATCGTGGCGCAGGGTTTCGGCTCGCTGGGCCTAATGACGAGCGTGCTGATGAGCCCTGACGGCAACACGATCGAAAGCGAAGCGGCGCACGGGACCGTCACGCGCCATTACCGCGAACACCAGCGCGGCCGCGAAACCAGCACCAACCCGATCGCGTCGATCTTCGCCTGGACGCGCGGACTGATCTATCGCGGCCGTTTCGACAACACGCCGGACGTGACCGCGTTTGCCGAGACGCTGGAGCGTGTCTGCGTGGAAACGGTGGAGAGCGGCGACATGACGAAGGATTTGGCGATCCTGATCGGGCCCGCGCAGCCCTGGATGAATACGCAGGACTTCCTGGCGCGTATCGATGCGAATTTGCAGAAGGCGATGCGGTGAACCGCCGGCCGATGCTTGCGATGGCCATCGCAAGACGATTTTGCGGACAGAAATCCGGCCCGACTGCCACGCGGAAGCTGGCCTGATCTTGCGGACCCTTCTCCGCGGATTATCGGAAAGAATTTTCGATAACCCGGCAAAGCCGTCGGTCACGGGCGATGCGGTCGTCATCAAAGGAGAAAGCGTGTGGCACAGCCCGCGCTTCTCGATGTACGCGTGCGCCGGACGAGACCAGGTCGCTCGCGTCGCCGGCGCGGAAGGGTGGTCCGGGTTCGAGCGCCCAACACCGCATTTCTTTTCCCGCGCGGTGGCAGAAGCGGGTCGCGGGCTGGTCATCGATGTCGGCGCGAATACCGGTTTCTACACGCTTCTGGCGCTGTCCGTGTCAAGCAGTGTCACGGTGGCTGCTTACGAGCCGATGTCCTCCGTCCGCCGTATTCTGCTGGCCAACCTGAAACTGAACGGAGTTCGGCGCAAGGTGCGCGTCTTTCCGGATGCCGTCAGCGACAGGGATGGAATGCAAACCCTCTATGTTCCGGATGACCGGCACGGATTGGTTGAAACCAGCGCCTCGCTCTCCGCAAGCTTCAAGTCCGACATCTCGGCCACCCGGAAGGTCGCCACGCGCCGCCTCGATACGATGCATCTTCGCGGTCCGCGCGTGGGGGTCTTCAAGGTGGATGCCGAAAGCCATGACCTGGAAGTGCTTCAGGGCGCCGCCAGCCTGTTGCGGCGAGACAGGCCGGTCGTGTTCCTCGAGGTCCTGCTCGGCGCGAACGAGGCTGGCCTGACCGACCTTCTCAGGCAGTGCCGCTACAAGGATGTGGTGCTGCTTCCGGAAGGCGCCGCCTCGCTTACGCAATCGGTCACGCACGACACGCGCGCCTGGAACCACATGTGGCTTCCTGAGGAACACGCGGCGCCACTGTCCTAAGAGTTCCTTCTGCCACGAACACCTGTCCGCAAGACGTGACCACGCCGCGATGCAGGCGCCGGGACAAAAGTTTTTTGGTCCTTTTTTCCAAAAAAGGACTACTTGGCTTACTATTCCCCCCGGAGCCCCCGCCGCATGCCAGTAGACCGCCGCACCCTGCTGATGACCACGCTGATGACCGGCTTCACCCTGGCCGTCGCCCGCGCGCAGGACGCCCCGGTCCACACGGACGACACCGGCCTGGACGCCGGCGAGGCCCATATCACCACGCCGAACGGCCCCATCCCCGCCTACTACGCCCGCCCGCAAGGTGCAGGCCCGTTCCCGATCATCCTGGTGATCGAGGAGATCTTCGGCGTCCACGAATACATCAAGGATGTCTGCCGCCGCTTCGCCAAGCTGGGCTACCTGGCCGTCGCCCCCGAGCTGTACGCCCGCATCGCGGACCTGTCCAAAATGACGGATCCGCACGAAATCGTGGCAAAGGTGATCTCCAAGGCGCCGGACGGCGTCATGCTGGCCGACCTGGACAGCACGGCGGCCTGGACCACCGCCAACAAGGGCGACCCCAAGCGCCTGGGCGTCACCGGGTTCTGCCGCGGCGGGCGGGACACCTGGCTGTATGCCGAGCACAACCCGAACCTGCGCGCCGCCGTCGCCTGGTATGGCCCGGTGAAGGGCGCCACCTCGCCGATCCAGCCGCGCACGCCCACGGACCTGGCCGCCGGACTTCGGTGTCCGCTGCTGGGCCTGTATGGCGGCCGTGACGACAGCATCCACCCGGCCGACGTGCAGGAGGCCGCCCAGGTGGCGCGTGACGCCGGGCACACGGTGGAGATCAAGGTGTTCCCGGACGCCGGCCACGGCTTCCACGCGGACTATCGCGCCACCTACATCAAGGCGGCGGCCGAACAGGGCTGGGCGGACGCACTGGCCTGGTTCAAGTCGCACGGGGTGGCATGAGCGCCAGCCAGGCGGGCGCACAGACCGAGGCGCGGATCGAGGCAAGTCCGGGCCAGGCCAGTCCGGCCCAGATACGCCGGGCGATGGCCGGGCTGATGATGGTGCTGGCGCTGGCCTCGCTGGATGGCAACATCGTGGGCCCGGCGCTGCCACGCATCGTCAGCGATCTGGGCGGGCTGGCCCACCTGTCCTGGGTCGTCACGGCCTTCGCGGTGGCTTCCACCGCCAGCACGCCGTTATATGGCAAGCTGTCGGACCAGTTCGGCCGGCGGGCGGCGTTCTTCACCTCCATCGGCATCTTCCTGGCGGGCTCGCTGTTCTGCGGTGCCGCGCGCAGCATGGGGCTTCTGATCGGTGCCCGCGCGCTGCAGGGCGTGGGCGCCGGCGGGCTGATCACGCTGACGCAGACCTCCATCGCGGACCTCGTCTCGCCGCGCGAGCGGGGGCGCTACCAGGGGATGATCGCCGGCGTGTTCGCGCTGTGCAGCGTGGCCGGCCCGCTGCTGGGCGGCGTCATCACGGATGCCGCTTCCTGGCCGTGGATCTTCTACATCAACCTGCCGGTGGGGGCGGCCGCCGTGTCGATCCTGGCGATCAGCCTGCCGCGCCGGCAGCCCACGCGCTCCCGCAGCGTGGATTTCCTGGGATTCGGGCTGCTGATCGCCGCCACCTGCACCGGGCTGCTGCTGCTGAGCTGGGGCGGCACGGCCTATCCCTGGGCTTCGCCGCAGATCGGCGGCTTGGGCGTGCTCACGCTGGGCCTGCTGGCGCTGCTGGTGCCGGTGGAACGCCGCGCGGCAGAACCCGCGCTGCCCGCGCGCCTGTTCGCCGACCGGGTATTCAGTTGCGGCGTCTCGGCGCTGGCGCTGGTCACCGCGGCGCTGTTCGGCAGCCTGGTTTTCGTGCCGCTGTTCTTCCAACTCGTGTTTTCCACCTCGGCCACGGAAGCCGGGCTGCGCATGGCGCCGCTGATGGGCGGGCTGATCATCAGCTCGGTGCTGGGCGGCCGGCTGGTCACCCGCACCGGCAAGCTGAAACGCTTCCCTGTCAGCGGGCTGGCGATCGGCACGCTGGCTTATGGCGGGTTGACAATCGCCATGCCGGGCGGCGTCTCGGCAAACGGCTTCGACGCGCTGCTGGCGCTGCTCGGCCTGGGGCTGGGCCTGGTCATGCCGAACATCACCACCGCGGTGCAGAGCGCGGTGGCGCCGGCCGACATGGGGGTGGCCACGGCCACGATGGCATTCTTCCGCTCGCTGGGCGGCGCGTTCGGGGTGGCGATGTCGGGCACCATACTGGCCACCACGCTGCACGCCTGGCTGCCGGGCGGATCGCCGCTCGCAGGCGGGCTGGAGCATCTGCGCGCGCTGCCGGCGGCGGAGCGGGTGCGGCTGGTTGAGGCGTACGGCCATGCGCTGGCCTGGACGTTCGCCACGGCCGCGGTGGTGACGGGGTGCGCGTTCGTGATCCTGCTGTTCATGCCGGAGCGGAAGCTTCGGGGGAAGTGAAGGGAAGAAAGGCCTTCTTTTTTGAAAAAAAGAAGCAAAAAACTTTTGCTCCTCCGCCTGCACCACGGCGCGCGCGGGATCTGCCAATGCGCGCACGGGCAGAACTTGCGCGCGCCTCAATGCCAGCGGAGGAGCAAAAGTTTTTTGCTTCTTTTTTGCAAAAAAGAAGGCCTTCCTTCCTTCAGGATTTCCATGCGCCTCACGTTCCTGGCTCTCTTCCTGTGCGTCCCCGCCCACGCGGCCACCCTGCTGCACTACACCGCTCGCGTGCGTGGCATCGCGTTCTTCGACGTGGATTACTGCCTCCGCCTGGACGCCACCTCCTACGACGCGGGGTTGCACGCGCGCACGCTGGGGCTGGCGGATTTCCTGGTGCATGGCCGGGTGGAAGGCCGCGCGCAGGGCAAGGTTGCCGGGACTACGCTGGTGCCGCAGGGCTACACCGAGCACGGCCGCATTTCCGGCGAGGAATACGATCTGGCGATCGGCTACGACGCTGGGGCGCCGGTAGTGAGCAAGATCATGCCGCCGGCGGAGAAGTATCGCCAGCCGGTGCCGCAATCTGGCCTGGCCGGCGCCGTGGACGGGATGACGGCGATCGCGCTGGAGACGCTTGTGGTGACGCAGACGCACGCCTGCCAGGGTTCGGCGCTGGTGTTCGACGGGCGGCAGTTGCGCCGGCTGACCACGCACACGGCTGGGCAGGAGATGCTGGCCCGTAGCGGACGCTCGGTGTTTTCCGGACAGGCGCTGCGGTGCGACACCGAATCACGCATGCTGGCCGGGTACCTGAAGAGCCAGTCGGTGGCGAGCCAGGCACGCCCGCATTTCAGCAAGGCGTGGCTGGCCGCGGTGGCGCCAGGCGGGCCGGCGGTGCCGGTGCGTTTTGCGTTCGACGCGGATTTCCTGGGCGACATACTAGTGGATCTGGACAAGGTCTCCGCGTGTAGCTGACGCGAACGCCACGCCTTATTCGCAACAGGCAAGCCGTTGTCTGCCTGCATTCGGCGCGCTCCGATTGTGCGTAACCGAAGCGCGCCTTTGTGCAGGGTCCTCAGCTTACCATCCGTTGACCAGGTTGGCCGCGTCGACCGTTCCCAGGCCGGTTGCGAAGTCCCAGCCTTTCTGCGTGCCGTACGCCTTGGCGTAGCGCGTGCTGGCTACCGAGAGCACGCCGTTCGTCCCGCTCGGCAGATAGCAATCATGCGTCCCGGTGCAGTTCACGTCCATGTCGCCCAGCGTCACGTCATGAAAGATGCAGCTCGCCCCCGTGGTCTTGCCTTTGCTTGAGTTGCAGGACGGATTGCCGGCCGCGCCGAATTCGCTGTTGGCCAGCGCGTACAGGGTGGGGTTCGGGTTGCCTTGCCTGGCACCCTGCTTCTGGTCCACCAGCGCCTGGATCGCCGCCATGATCGGCGAGGCGAAGGACGTGCCGCCGGCGCCGGACCAGCCGCTGGGCGCGCCCGAGCAGGACTCACCGTCGGACGTGTCGCTGTCGCAATAGACATAGTAGTGGCCCCACACGCCGTTCGCCGCAAACAGCGAGACGTCCGGGATGTCACGCTTGCTGTCTTTGGCGTTGCCGTAGACGCTCTGCCACGAGGGTTTCGCGTAGCCCTTGCAGGTGCCGCTGACCACGCCCTGCACCGTGGGTGCGCCGGTGGCGCAGCCGCTCGGCCCGCCGCTGCCGCTCGCCGTCGTCAGGAAGTAGTCCTCACCCGTTGTGCTGTTGCAGGCGCCGCTGCTGCCGTAAGGGGTGGTAAAGCCCAGCGCCGTGGAAATCAGCACGCTGGCGCAGGAATCGTTCCACGGTATTTCGGGTATGTAGGATTTTGCCGATCCGTCGGCCGCGGTGTTTTTGGCCGTCCAGTACAGGCTGTTCTTGCCCAGATAGGTATCGGCAAAGTCCGTGCCGCCAACAGCCACGTTGTAGGGCGTGGAGGCGAACCCGCTGACGTTTATGCCGTGCTTGGCGATGGATTGATCGGCGTCGCAGCTCGCGGCGCCCTCGTCGCCGGAAGAGACGAACACGGAGATGCCGGCGGCGACCGCCTGCTGGTAGGTGGTGTTGTAGGCGGCGTTCGCGGTGGCGCCGTTCTCAGCCTCGCACTCGCCGTAGCTGATGCTGACGATCGGCGGCGGCGATGTGCTGTTGATCAGGTTCTGCAGCGCGATCAGGCCGCCGAACGTCGTGGCAGTGTCCGCGCAGGACGCGAGCTCGATCGCCGCACTCGGCGCGCCCGCGCTGGCCCATTCCGCATCCAGCGTCGCCTCTGCTTCGTTGCCGGCGACCGCGCCGGGGTTGAGGCAGTTGGGCAGTCCGCTGGCGGGCTGGGGATGCACCTGGGTGAAGCTGCCGGACGTGTAGCCGGACAGCTTGAAGGTGGAACGGAACGTGGTCCAGTCCGCCGTGCTGTACACGTTGGTGTCCTCGATCACCACGATCGTCTGGCCCTGGCCGGAGATGCCGGCGCTGAACAGCGGCTTGAAGTCGTAGATCGTGGCCAGGTCGGCCGGCACGACCGCGTATTCCGTCTGCCCGTCGCTGCTGAACGTGTAGCCGGGCCGCGCCTTGAAATTGGTGTGCGGGCGGAAATCATGCAGCGAGACCACGCCGCGCACCACGCCGGCGAGCGCCGACGGCACGCGCGGATCGGTCATGTTGGCGATATGGTGCACGCCGCCCACGTCCAGGTTGTGGATTTCCGTATGAAACGCCTCGCGCACCTGCGCCGCCGTGCCGGTGAAATCGATCATCATACGGCCTGGCTGGACCGTGTTGACGCTGAAGCCGTGCGCCTGCAGCCAGCCCACCACCGCCTGCACGTCATGCACCGCGGGACCGTATCCGGCACCGAACTGTTCGGCCGTCAGCCATTGATGAAAGCTGGGCGAGGCAGGATTGTGCAGGTCGTCGATCAGCTTGCCCAACGCCACCTCGGTCTCCGCCGGACGTGCAAGCAGAAGTTGCATGTGCTCGAGACGAAAATCGTCGGCCACCGGGCCGCGATCATTGGCAAGTAGCGCTTCAGGGCGGACATTACCCGGCAAAGTTGTTGTCTGCGCCTCGTCTATTGCCTGCGAGACGAGAGGCGGCGCCTCCGCCCGCACACTGCCGACCACGGCACAGAAGGCGAAAGTTGCCGCAGCGATCAGACTATGGCGTGTTCCAGGGCTCGGCCGCACGAATGTCTCCCGTCCATGTATTGTGCGAGTATTGGCTCGATCCGTTGTTGTCGTGTCAACCCTGTTGCCAACCTAAAATATCAAGGCTGCGGCCCAACGTTTCGGAAGGCGAAGCACTCTCCGGCGGGACCGCAGCCGGAAAGCGTCGCCTGTGCGTCAGCCCCCGCGAGCCAGCCGCGCCTGAGGGCGTCGGCGGCCTTTCCGCTCTTTAACCGCAGTGACAGGTAAGCGCCGAAACCCGCTGCTCGGCCTTACGTAATCAAGGACATCAGAGGCAGCGGCGATGTGTTTCGTCGCCGCAAATATCAGGAGTACCTCGTGCGCAATCCCGATTATCTGCGGCATGCCGGCCGCGTGTTCGTCCTGCCGGCGCTGTTCTCCGGCCTGCTTGCCGCTGCGCCCCTAGCCACCGCGAGCGCGCAGGGCGCCATAGCGCAGCACGAGTCCCGTGCGGACGCGGCTGCCGAGACGATAGACCAGCGCATCTCCAGTCTTCACGATTCGTTGAAGATCACGCAGGCGGAGGAAACCGACTGGCAGGCCGTGGCACAGACCATGCGCGACAACGCCGCTGCGATGCAGAAGCTGGCGAGCGAGAAAGAGCAGTCTTCCGCCAGCATGACGGCCGTGGACGATTTGCAGACCTACAGCGCGTTCGCCCAGGCCCATGTCGATCACCTGAAGAAGCTCACGGCCGCATTCACGACGCTGTACAACGCCATGCCCGCGCAACAGAAGAAGCTGGCCGACCAGGTGTTCGCCCGCGCGCATCGTGACGACAACGCCGAGCACGACAAGCAGGGCTGAACCCGCCCGCCCAAGGAGATACCGCCATCATGCGTACACCCCTCGCGGCCGCGATCGCAGCCGCGTCCATCCTGGCCGCCGCGGCACCGGCTGCCGCCCAGCCGCACCGTGACTTTCACGGTTATCACGGCCGCTCCTACCCTCATCCCTGGCATCGCCGGTGGGGCTATGCCGGCGGCTACTATGCGCCGCCGCCCGTGGTCTATGCCCCGCCGTATTACGCGCCGCCTCCCGTCGTGTATGGGCCAGGCGTTGGAGTGAACATTCACATACGCTGAGGGCGGCACGACCGTCTGGGTGTCCGTTCGAAAACTCGCTTTGTTGGCTTAACGGCGGTGTCCTGCTCCGGTGCCCGACATCGCCCTCAAGTCGGCTCGCCCCGGCGAAGTTTCGGACCGGGACTGAAGCGGCGGAGGCGGATGGGAATCGAACCCACCGCCCGCTTCAGGCGGGCCACTGGTTTTGAAGACCAGGGGGGCCACCAGACCCCAATCGCCTCCGCTTGCAGCTATGCGCCGGCTAGCGCGGTTCGGCCAGCACGCGGCGCTCGGCCACCCGCCTGGTGAACTGCACGCTGTCCAGGTGTTCCAGCAGCGGCACGCTGAACTTGCGCGATATCCCCAGGGCGGCGCCGATGTCGCCCACCAGCAGGCCTTCCCCGCCCAGCAGCGGCGCCAGCGTGCGGCGGGCCTGCTCGATCGCGTCGCGATGGAACAGTATCTCGCGCTTCTGCACGCGGTCCGGGGCGCGCACCACGATGCCGGCGCGCACGAGTTGGTCCAGCAGGCGGCGCGAGGCCAGGTCCGGCGCCAGCGTGGCCGGGTCAGGCGGCGTCAGCCCCGCCGCGCGCAAGGTGACCGCCAGCCTGGCCGCGCGGACCGCCAGGTCATTGGCGCGCCGGGCATCCTGATCAGGGCGGGGCACGCGCAGCCTGGCACCCTCCTGGGCCAGCGTGCCGGCGGCCAGCAACCGGCTGGCAGCCTCGTCCAGCAAGGCGGCAGGCGTGTCCGGAACCAGGCCTGCTAGGCCGGCGCGGGCCATGCCGTCCGGGTGCGCCGCCAGCGCGCGTGGGAGCTGGGTTAGCAGAGCGGCAAATCCGTCCTGGCCGATCGCCGCGCCGGATTTGGCGACTTGCGCGCCCTGCCCGGCCAGCGCCGCCGCGGTCTGTGCCGCGCCCAGGCCGGACAGCCGCGCCAGGCGCGCCACCGTGGAACCCGCCATGCCTGCGCGTGCCAGCTCGACGGCGATCACGCCGTCCGGCGGCATCCCGGCCAGGGCCGCAAGGCGCCCCAGGGCGCCTGCCGTATGGCGCCGCTGCCGGTCCGCCTGCGGATCCAGCACCACGCCACCCGCCACGGTGCGCAAGGGAGACGGGGTGCGCAGCACGAAGCGGGCGCGGGCCGGCACGCTGACCGGCGCCTCGCAATGCAACTGGGCGAACGCGGCCGAACCCGGCTCCAGCGTGTCGCAGTCCAGCAGGCGCAGGCGGGCGCCTACCTCCTGCGTGCCGAACAGCAGACGCAGCCGGGCCGCGTTCGCCAGGGCCGGTGCGTCAGCCACCGCCTGCACACGCACGGACAGCCAAAGCGAAGCGGTCAACAGACCGGGTGCTGCCAGCGCCGCGCCGCGCGCCACGCCGGACGGCTCGATGCCGCGCAGATTCACCGCCACCCGCCAGCCGGGCCGGGCCGCCGCTACGCGCCGCCCATGCACCTGCAGGGCGCGTATGCGGACCGGCAGGCCGGCCGGCGCGATCTCGACCGTGTCACCGGCGGTCAGCACGCCGCCGCGCAGCGTGCCGGTCACCACCGTGCCGTGCCCGGCGATGGAGAACGCCCGATCGACCGGCAGCCACGGCGCGCCGTCGTCCGGCGGCACCTCGGCATGCTCCAGCTCCGCCGCGAGCGCCGCCAGCACGGCCGGCAGGCCCTCGTTCGTCACCACCGAACAGGCGACGGGTGCCGCCGCCTGCAGGCCGGCTTGCGCCGCCAGCGCCGCCACCGCACGCGCCGTCTCCGCCACCTGCGCGCTGTCCGCCAGGTCGATGCGGGTGACCGCAATCACCGCGCGGCGCACGCCCAGCAGGGACGCAATGTCGATATGCTCGCGCGTCTGCGGCATGACGCCTTCCCGGGCGTCGGCCACCAGCAGCACGGCGTCTATGCCGGTGGCGCCGCTGACCATGGTGCGGACGAAGCGCTCGTGACCGGGCATGTCGATGAAGTCGATTTCGTCGGCGCCGAGGCGCAGATGCGCGAAGCCGAGTGCCATGGAGATGCCGCGGGCCTGTTCCTCGGCCAGGCGGTCGGTTTCCATGCCGGTCAGGGCGCGGACGAGGCCGGTCTTGCCGTGGTCTACGTGGCCTATGACGCCGAGGACGAGGCGGGTCATGAGGAAGGAAGCAGTTCTTTTTTAAAAAAAAGAACCAAAAAACTTTTGCTCCCCCGCCTGCCTCTGCGCCCGCGCAGGTCCTGCCGACATGCGTATGTGCAGAACCAGGCGAGGCCGTGGTGCAGGCGGGGAGACAAAAGTTTTTTGCTTCTTTTTTTCAAAAAAGAAGGCCTTGCCTTACTGTTTCGACCAACTCCCCGACCTCGCCGTCAGACACCGTCAGCATATCCAGCAACAACCGCCCCTCCCGCACACGCCCCGCCACCGCCGGCCGCTGCACCCGCAATCGCGCCGCCAGCGTGTCCGGCGAGCGGCCCGGCATGGCGAGCGCCACGGCCACGCTGGCGATGTCCCGCCCCGGCAGCGCGCCCCCGCCGGCATGGCCCACCGAAGCGACGATCTCGGTGGCGCACACGCCGTCCAGCAATCCGCACAGCGTCTCCGCCCGGGCGTGAAGCTCTGCCGGCGTCTGTGCGAGCATGCGCAGGACGGGCAGCTCGGCCAAAGCGCGCGCCGGGTCTGTGTGCAGGCGCAGCGTGGCTTCCAGGGCGGCCAGCGTCATCTTGTCCAGCCGCAACGCCCGCATCAAAGGGTGCTGGCGCAGGCGGGCGATCACCTCCGCACGTCCGGCCAGCAGCCCGGCTTGCGGGCCGCCCAGCAGCTTGTCGCCGCTGAAGGCTACCAGGTCCGTGCCGGCGGCCAGGCTTTCGCGCACCGAGGGTTCCAGCGGGGCCAGCCCGCCCGGCAGCTTCGCCAGCGTGCCGCTGCCCAGATCGTCCAGCAGCAGCAGGCCGCGGGCGCGCGCCAGGCCTGCCAGCTCGGCCAGCGAGGCCTCCGCGGTGAAGCCCACCATGCGGAAATTGCTCTGGTGCACCTTCAGCAGCAGCCGCGTGCGCGGCGTCACCGCGGCTTCGTAGTCCGCCAGACGCGTCTTGTTGGTGGTGCCCACCTCCACCAGCCGCGCGCCGCCGCCGGCGATGATGTCCGGGATGCGGAAGCCGCCGCCGATCTCTACGAGTTCGCCGCGCGAGACGATGACCTCGGTCTCCGGCCCGGCCAGCGCGGTCAGCGCCAGCAGCATGGCGGCGGCGTTGTTGTTGACGGCCAGCGCCGCCTCGGCGCCGGTCAGCCGGCACAGCAGCGCCTCCGCGCCCGCGCCGCGCTGCCCGCGCCGGCCGGTGTCCAGATCGTATTCCAGGTTGCAGGTGCCGCGCCCGGCTTCCAGCGCCGCCGCCACCGCCGACTCCGCCAGCGGCGCGCGGCCCAGATTGGTGTGCACCACGATGCCGGTGGCGTTGATCACCCGGCGCAGCACCGGCGACTCGGCCGCGCGCGCGGCCGCCACGATCGCACCGTCTTCCGGCACCGCGTCCAGCTCCCCCGCGGCGATCTCCGCGCGCAGGCGGGCCAGTTGCGCCCGCAGCGCATCCGCCAGGCCGGCGCTGGACGCGGGGTGTTCCAGCAGCCGCTGCACGGACGGCAGGGCGCGTAACGCGGCGGCATGGTTCATCGGGCCATCGTCCCAGTTCGTCCTTGGCGGAAGTGAGGAGTCGTGACCGGCGGCCACGCAACCGTGGGCCGACCCACGCCTATGGTAAGGCTGAGCATGGAGGTGCCGCATGAACTTCGACGAATATCAAACCAGATCCGACGAGATGTGGCGTAACCTGGAGACCGCCAGGCAGGCCATACTGCACGCGGCGAAGACCACGCCGCCGCCGAACGTGGACCCGACGCACACCGTGCGGCCGATGCTGGACCGCCAGCAGAAAGCGATCGACGACCTGCTGGCGATCGATAACGAGTTCTGGCACGCCTGACGCACCGGAGAAAGCAAGCAATCCTTTTGAAAAAAGGACCAAACGCCTGCTCTTCCGCATTTGCGGCGTCCGTTCGCTTCCTGAAACGCCAAGATGTCGCAGCAGCGTGGGATCAAGAGTCTTTTGCTTCTTTTTTTCAGAAAAGAAGGCTTTGCTTGCTTTCGCCCCTCACCCCAACAACCCCGCCCACGCCCCGCTCATGCACGTGGCGATCGTGCCGGACACGATCGACCGCAGGCTGAGCGCCGCCACCTCCGCCCGCCGTTCCGGCAGCATGGCGCCGATGCCGCCTGCCATGATCCCGGCGCTGCCGAAATTGGCGAAACCGCACAGCGCGAACACCAGGATACGCCGCGTGGGCGCTGACAGGGCGGCGGCCGGCTGCCCCGCCAGGCTGACATAAGCCACCAGCTCGTTCAGCACCGTCTTCGTCCCGAGCAGCGTGCCCGCCACGCCCGCCTCACGCCAGGGCACGCCGATCAGCCAGGCCACCGGGGTAAACAGCAGCCCGGCCAGACCCTGCAGGCTCCACGCCGGCCCGGCGCCGTGCGGCAGCAGCGCCAGCGCGGCGTTTGCCAGCGCCACCAGTGCGATCGTCACCAGCAGCGTGGTGGCAATGCCGACCAGCGGTCCCACGCCCTCCGCCGTGCCGCGGGTAATCGCGTCCAACGCGCTGGCCGGCCGCGCCTGTGCCAGCACGGCCGGCGCGTCCGCGGACGGTGCGAACGGTATCATCAGCCCCGCCACCGCCAGCGCCGCCGGCGTGCTGACCACGGAGGCCACCAGTATCGCGCCCAGCGCATCGGGCAGCACAGGCGTCAGGATTGCCGCGTAGATCACCATCACCGTGCCGGCCACGCCCGCCATGCCGCAGCTCATCAGCGCGAACAGCTCGCCGCGTGACATCGCCGCCAGGTACGGCCGTATCAGCAACGGCGCCTCGATCATGCCGAGGAAGATGTGCGTGGCCGCCCCCAGCGCCAGCGCGCCGCCCACCCCCAGCGTGCGCCGCAGCAGCCAGGCGAACGCGCCGGTCACCATTTGCAGGATGCCCAGATACAGCAGCAGCGAACTGAGCGCGCTGATCACCAGCACCAGCGGCAATATCTTGAACGCCAGCACGAAGCTGGCACCCGGATGCAGCTCGGCAAACGGCAGCGGCCCGCCGCCCAGATAGCCGAACACGAAGCCGGCGCCCTGGTCGGTGGCCGCCTGCAGCGCATCCACCAGCCGGCTGAGCAGCAGCACCGCGCGGCGCGCCGCCGCCAGATGCAGCAGGAGCAGCGCGAGCGCCGCCTGCAACACGAACCCGCCCAGCACGGTGCGCCACGGGATGGCGCGGCGTTGCTCGCTCATGAGCCAGGCGGCGCCTGCGAGTAGCACTAAACCCAGTATTGCCTGCATGGGGCGGGTCTAGAGGCAGGCAGGGCAAGGAAGCAGTTCTTTTTTGAAAAAAAGAACCAAAAAACTTTTATTTCCCCGCCTGCATCACGGCCGCCCTGTCCTGCCCGCGTGCGCATCGGCAGAGCGGCACGCGCGTCGGAGCAAACGTCAGGAGCGACGTTTGAGACCTCTGCAAACCTGGCCTGATGAGGCGGCTGGCGTGTGTTTGTGAGCACCGGAGCACAGCAAACACGCGTCAGACGGCCGCCAGGGCAGGTTCGGCAGGGGTCTCAGTTTTTTGCCGTTTTTTTCAAAACGGAAGGCCTTGCTTGCTTTCTTCCTTCAATCGGCTATCTACACGCCTCATTCACCTAATCCGCTCTCGGGGGGTGGCCTTCGCGGGCCGCCTTTTTTGTTTTGGACGCACAGGACGCACTGCTCAACCATACCGGCCTTGAAGGCCGCATCGCCGCCAGCATCGGGCCCACGCTCGAGAGCATGGGGTTCGAGCTGGTGCGCGTGGCCGTCCTGGGGCGCGAGCGCCCCACGGTGCAGATCATGGCGGACCGGGCGGATGGCGCGCTGATACGGGTGGAGGATTGCGAGGCGATCAGCCACGCCGTGGGCGCCGTGCTGGACGTGGACGACCCCATCCCCGGCGAGTGGACGCTGGAAGTCAGCTCCGCAGGCATCGACCGCCCGCTGACCCGGGCGAAGGACTGGAACCGCTTTTCCGGCCACCTGGCGCGCGCCGAGACGCACATGCCGGTGGCGGGCCGCAAACGCTTCTCCGGCATCGTGCTGGGTGCGGACGACACGCATGGCCGCCTGCGCCTGGAGGACGGCACGGAGATCGCGCTGCCGCTGGGCGATCTGCGCCGCGCCCGCCTGGTGCTGACCGACGAACTGATTGCCGCCTCGGCGCCCGCCAAAACCGAAAACTAGCAACTGGAAACCGCCCGCATGGACACCGCTGTCGCCCGCCCGGAATTGCTACTCGTCGCCGACGCGGTGGCCCGCGAGAAGTCGATCGACCGCGAGGAAGTGCTGGAAGCCATGGAGCAGGCGATCCAGAAGGCCGGCCGCGCCAAATACGGCCATGAGAAGGACATACGCGCGACGATAGACCGCCGCACCGGCGACGTCCGCCTGTCGCGCTGGACCGAGCTGGTGGAGACGGTGGAAAACGAGGAGACGCAGATCCCCGTCCACATCGCCAAGAAGTTCCGCCCGGACCTGGACCTGGGCCAGTTCATCGTCGACCCGCTCCCGCCGATCGATTTCGGCCGGATCGCGGCACAGACCGCCAAGCAGGTAATCGTGCAGCGCGTGCGCGAGTATGAGCGCCGCCGCCAGTTCGACGAGTTCAAGGACCGCGTGGGCGAGATCATCAACGGCGTGGTCAAGCGCACGGAATACGGCAACCTGATGGTGGACCTCGGCAAGTCCGAGGCGCTGCTGCGGCGCGACGAGCTGATCCCGCGCGAGAGCTTCCGCAACGGCGACCGCGTGCGCGCCTACATCTACGACGTGCGCGAGGAAATACGCGGCCCGCAGATATTCCTGTCCCGCACGCATCCTGCCTTCCTGGCCAAATTGTTCGCCCAGGAGGTGCCGGAGATCTACGACGGCATCATCGAGATCAAGGCGGTGGCGCGCGACCCGGGCAGCCGCGCCAAGATGGCGGTGATCAGCCGCGACAGCTCGATCGACCCGGTGGGCGCCTGCGTCGGCATGCGCGGCAGCCGCGTGCAGGCCGTGGTGCAGGAGCTGCAGGGCGAGAAGATCGACATCATCCCGTGGAGCCCGCAATCGGCCACCTTCGTGGTGAACGCGCTGGCGCCTGCCGAAGTCACCAAGGTGGTGATGGACGAGGATGCCGGCCGCGTGGAAGTGGTGGTGCCGGACGAGCAGCTCAGCCTGGCCATCGGCCGCCGCGGCCAGAACGTGCGCCTGGCCAGCCAGCTCACCCGCTGGGACATCGACATCCTGACGGAGGCCGAGGAGAGCGAGCGCCGCCAGGAGGAGTTCCGCCGCCGCACCGGCCTGTTCGTCGAAGCGCTGGACGTGGACGACGTGATCGCCGGCCTGCTGGTGACCGAGGGCTTCAACTCCATCGAGGAGCTGGCCTTCGTCGACCGTGACGAGCTGGCCGAGATAGAGGGCTTCGACGAGACGGTGGCCGAGGAGCTGATACGCCGCGCCGAGCAGTTCCTGGTGGCGCGCGACGAGGGGCTGACCGAGCGGCGCGTGGAGCTGGGCGTCACCGACGAGGTAGCCGCCTTCGAGCTGTTCACCCCGCAGATGCTGGTGACGCTCGGCGAGAAGGGCGTGAAGACGCTGGACGACCTGGCGGACCTGGCCGGCGACGAGCTGGTGGAGATACTGGGCGCCGAGGCGGTGGACGAGGCGACCGCCAACGAGGTGATCATGGCCGCCCGCGCCCACTGGTTCGCCGAGGACGGCGAGCCGGCGGCAGAGACGGCGGACGCCACGCAAGCGGCCGGCGGGGAGGCTTCAAACGGCTGATACCGCGCACCATGTGATGGCGTGTGGCGTGGCTGGGCCGCCGGATGTGGAGCCCGGCTGCGATCCGGAGCGCGGACCGCAGCGGCGCTGCATCGTCACCCGGACGCAGGGTGACAGAGGCCGGATGATACGGTTCGTGCTGGGGCCTGACAGGACGGTGGTTCCCGATCTGGCTGCCCGCCTGCCGGGCCGGGGTTTTTGGTTGAGCGCGCGCGCCGATGTGCTAGAAACCGCGCGGACCAAGGGCGCTTTCGCTCGCGCGGCCCGCGGTCCGGTTTCTGTGCCTGCCGATCTGAACAGCGTCCTGCAAGCCCAGCTTGCCAGGCGCATTTCCGATCATTTGGGTCTGGCGCGCAGGGCAGGCCAGGCGGTTGCGGGCTTTGCAAAGGCGCGCGAGTGGGTGCAGGCCGGCAATGCCGGCCTGGTTATGCAGGCCAGTGACGGCAGCGAGGACGAACGCCGCCGTCTGCTGTCCGGCGCAGGCGAGGTGGCCGTGGCGTGGCCGCTGGATGCGGCAAGGCTTGGCGCCATCTTCGGGCGGGACCAGGTGGTGCATGTGGCGATCGCCCCCGGCCGGTTGGCCGAGGCGCTGAGCGACGAGGTTCTACGCCTGTCCGGACTTTCCGGCCAGGTGATGTGCAAGCAGGCAGGTGAATGAGCGAAACCAACGACCGCGATGTAGGCACCGAGGGCGGGCAGGATGCGGGGGAGGCCAAGGGCCGCCTGTCGCTGCGCCCGGCTGGCCGGCTGGAGCTGGGCCGCACCGTCGATGCAGGATCGGTGAAGCAGAGTTTTTCCCACGGACGCACGAAGACGGTGCAGGTGGAAGTGCGCAAGACGCGCACCCCCGGAGCGCCAAAGCCCGCCTATCAGGCCACGCCCCAGCCGGCCCTGCCCGCCAATCTGGGCGCGCCGAACCGTGCGCCGGTCACCGCACCCGTGCCGCACGTGGCGCTGTCCGGTGCCGCCGCGAAGGCAGCCGCCCCGGCCACGCCAGCTGCCACCGCTCGCCCCGCAGGCGGCGCGCAGCGCCCCGGCATGGGCGGACGTGCGCTGACGCCCACCGAATTGGCCGTGCGCCAGCGCGTGCTGCTGGACCAGCAGAAGGTTCTGCAGGAGCAGGCGCGCGAGGCCGCCCGCCGTGAGGCGGAGCGTCGCGAGCAGGAGAAGATCTCCATCCTGTCGGCAGCCGAGGAGGCCCGCCGCCGCGAGGAGGACGAGCGCCGTCAGGCGGAAGAAGACAAGCGCCGCGCGGTGGCCGAGCAGGCACGTGCCCGCGAAGCGGCACCCACGGACGAGGCGCCGCAGAACGGCGCGCCCGCCACCGAGGGTGCCGCGGCAGCGACACCGGCCACCGCCGCGCCGCGTCCCGGTGCGGCGCGCAGCCCTGTCGCCACGCGCCCTGGTGCGCCCGCCGCACCCGCAACACCCAGCGAGACGCTGCGCCTGCGCACCGGCCGCGAGGAGGAAGAGGAAGGCCGCGGCGTCGTCCGCCGCCCTGGCGGCGTGCCTGCGCCCCGCAAGGTGCTCACCCCCGTTACGCCCAAGAAGGGCCCCGGCGAGGGCCGCCGCGCCGGCCGCATAGACGTGCAGGCCGCGCTGGAAGGCGAGGACGAGAAGACCCGCAGCCTGGCCAGTGTGCGCCGCCAACGCGAGCGCGAGCGCCGCAACGCCGAACTCGCCGCCTTGCGCGCTGACCAGGTGAAGGTTGTCCGCGACGTGGTGCTGCCGGACGCGATCACGGTGCAGGAGCTGGCCAACCGCATGGCCGCCCGCGCGGTGGACGTGGTCAAGACCCTGATGCGCATGGGCGTGATGGCCACCATCACCCAGGTGCTGGACAGCGACACCGCCGAGCTGGTGGTGCAGGAGTTCGGCCATCGTGTCCGCCGCGTGTCGGAATCCGACATCGAGGACTCGATCGAAGGCGACATCGACGAAGATGAGGATCTGGTCCCCCGCGCCCCCGTGGTCACCATCATGGGCCACGTGGACCACGGCAAGACGTCCCTTCTGGACGCGCTGCGCGCCACCGATGTTGCCGCCGGCGAGGCGGGCGGCATCACCCAGCACATTGGCGCCTACCAGGTGACCCTGCCCTCCGGCAGCCAGATCACCTTTATCGACACGCCTGGCCACGAGGCCTTCACGTCCATGCGCGCCCGCGGCGCCTCGGTGACCGACATCGTCATCCTGGTGGTCGCCGGCGATGACGGCGTGATGCCGCAGACGATCGAGGCCATCAAGCACGCGAAAGCCGCGCACGCCCCGATCATCGTGGCCATCAACAAGATGGACAAAGCGGACGCCAACCCCACCCGCGTGCGCCAGGAGCTGCTGAGCCACGAGATCGTGGTGGAAGACATGGGCGGCGACACCCAGGACGTGGAAGTCTCGGCCACCAAGAAGATGAACCTCGACAAGCTGGAGGAGGCCATCCTCCTGCAGGCCGAGGTTCTGGAACTTCGCGCCAACCCGGACCGCCCGGCCGAAGGCAGCGTGATCGAAAGCCGGCTGGACCGCGGACGCGGCCCGGTGGCCACCATTCTGGTGCAGAACGGCACGCTGAAGCAGGGTGACATCGTGGTGTGCGGCGCCGAATGGGGCCGCGTGCGCGCCATGCTCGACGACAAGAACCGCGCCATCAAGACGGCCGGTCCGTCCACTCCGGTGGAAATTCTCGGCCTGGGCGGCGTGCCCTCGGCCGGCGAGCCGTTCATCGTGGTCGACAACGAGCAGCGCGCCCGCGAGGTGAGCGAGTTCCGCACCCGCAAGCTGCGCGACACGGCCGCCGCGGGCGCCACCGCCGCGCGCGGCACGCTCGAGCAGATGCTGACACGCATCGCCGCCGGGGCGCAGAAGGAAGTGGCGCTTGTCATCAAGGCCGACGTGCAGGGCAGTGCGGAGGCCATACAGGCCACCGTGCTGAAGCTGGAGCACGAGGAGGTGAAGGTTCGCGTGCTGAACAGCACCGTGGGCCAGATCACCGAGGGCGACGTGCAGCTCGCCAAGGCCAGCCACGCGATGATCGTGGGCTTCAACGTCCGCGCCAGCAGCCAGGCCCGCGAGATGGCGCAGCGCGACGGCGTGGAGATTCGCTACTACTCGATCATCTACCAGGTGGCCGACGACATCGAGCAGCTCGTGCGCGGAAAGATCTCGCCGAAATACCGCGAGAACTTCCTGGGCTACGCCGAAGTCCGCAAGGTGTTCGACATCACCAAGACCGGCAAGGTCGCTGGCTGCATGATCACCGAGGGCCTGGTGAAGCGCGGCTGCGGCGTCCGCCTGCTGCGCGACGGCGTGGTGATCCACCAGGGCGAGCTCAGCCAGCTCAAGCGCTTCAAGGACGACGTCCGCGAAGTGGCACGCGGTTACGAGTGCGGCCTGTCGTTCGCGGGCTACAACGACCTGCGCGAGGGCGACATCGTCGAGTGCTACGAAAGCGAGCTGGTCCCGGCTTGAAGCTGCCGCGCAAGGACAGCCGGGGGGAGCAGCCGCGCGCTACCCCGCCCCGGCTGTCCAAGACCGCCAGCCGCAAGGCCGGCCCGAAGCCGCCGTCCCAGCGCCAGCTTCGCGTGGGCGAGGAAGTGCGCCACGTGCTGTCCGCCATCTTCGCCCGCGGCGAGTTCCGCGACCCGGACCTGGCGGACGTGCTGGTCACGGTGACCGAAGTGCGCATGTCGCCGGACCTGAAACACGCGACGGCTTTCGTGACCCGGCTGGGGCGCACGGATATCGAGGCGAAGCTGCCGGCCCTGAAGCGTGCCGCGCCGTTCTTCCGCGCGCAGCTGGCCCATGAGATGCGGCTGCGTGTGGCCCCTGATGTGACGTTCCAGGCGGATACGGCTTTGGAGTATGCGATGCACATCAATGCGCTGCTGCGGGCGCCCGGGGTGCTCGAGGATATCGAGAAGAAGTAAGGCAAGCTCTTCTTTGCCGAGAAGAAGAATGAGAAAACGTTGCTCCCTGTCGGCGGCTGGTGTCGCGTGCGACAGGCTTGCTTACGCTTCGGCCCGTAGCTGCGGATTATCGAACACCGGGTTCTTCAGCCGATGCACCGCCTCGGACAGCGCCTGAGCCAGGTCGCGTTTCTCCGGCTCGCCCAGGGCGGCGCCCACTTCCACCTGATGCCCGCGTGAGGAAAGGAATAGTCCCGGCACCCGGCCGGGCCGCTCCTGCAGTATCACGTTCAGCCAGCCTGGCGAGAGCTGGCTCTCGCTGGCGCGGCCGGCCGCGTCCGTGCGCAATATCCGCAAGGACTGGTTGCTGAGCAGGAGGAGTTCGCGTTCCCGGCGCGACCGCGCGTGCATCCGCAGCAACACCATCGCGAGCAGTATCTCGCCACCGTTGAAGCCGGCGATCGGCCAGGCCCCGAGATACCAGAACATGGTGGTGGTGCACACGCTGACCGCTGCCACACACCCGATTACCCGGCGCAAACCGCGTGCGGACAGGCTGCGATACGGCGTGACTTCGGCCTCGAACACGACCGGGTCGAACTCGGCATTCATCGTGCGCGTGATCGCGTCGCGCATTGGCCGGACAGGCACCCAACGAGGACCAAAAGTTTTTTGCTTCTTTTCTTCAAAAAAGAAGGCCTTCCCTGCCTTTTGCCGGCCCAAGCCCGCACTGCCCATACTATGGTGCCAACCCACTTGGTTGCCAGATGCCGGACCTACGCATGCCCCCTGCCGAGCCGCGCCCAGCCACCCGCATGAAACGCGCTGACGTAGGCCCCTTCCTGCAGGCCATCGCCGCCACCCGTCCCGACGCGCAGAGTGAGCTGGCTTTCACCGACCCCTACACCCTGCTGGTTGCCGTCGTGCTTTCCGCCCAGGCTACCGACGCGTCGGTGAACAAGGCCACAGTCGGCCTGTTCGCCGAAGCGCCTGGACCCGCGGAGATGGTGCGGCTGGGTGTGGACGGCGTGGCGCGGCACATACGCTCCATCGGGCTGTGGCAGGGCAAGGCGCGCAACGTGGTCGCCCTGTCGGAAATCCTGCTGCGCGACCATGGCGGACAGGTGCCGCGGGAGCGCGCCGCGCTGGAAGCGCTTCCCGGCGTCGGCCGCAAGACCGCAAACGTGGTGCTGAACGTGGCGTTCGGCGAAGCCACGATGGCGGTGGACACCCACATCTTCCGCCTGGGCAACCGCACCGGCATAGCGCCGGGCAAGACGGTGCGCGAGGTAGAGGACCGGCTGGTGGCGCGCATCCCGCCCGAGATGCTGCGACCGGCGCATCACTGGCTGATCCTGCACGGCCGTTACGTGTGCAAGGCACGCCGGCCGGAATGCTGGCGCTGCGCGGCGGCGGCTTGGTGCCGGTTCAAGTTCAAGGAGCTCGAGTGAAGGAAGGAAGGCCTTCTTTTTCGAGAAAAAGAAGCAAAAAGCTTTTGATCCGCTGTCGCGTCTTGCTGATAGGTGCGCTTTCGTTAAGGCTCGCCCGACAGAACGAAAGTTCCTTGTTCTTTCCTTAGAAAAGAACGGCTTCCTTTCTGCGCGCCTTTGCTCGCCCGGAAAACTCTCGCAGCAGCCCGGCCACGCCGGCATGCGGCACCGGCTCCGAATAGTGGAAGCCCTGGGCGAAGCTGCAGCCCAGCGCGGCCATGCGTGCCTCGCTTGCGGCACTCTCCACACCCTCCGCCACCATCGGTATGCCCAGGCTTGCGCCGAGTGCCAGCATGGCGCGCACGCAGGCCTCTGCCCGGGTGTCGCTGGCGATGTCCGGGACGAAGCTGCCGCTTATCTTAATCCGGTCGAACGGCAACTGGCGGAGATGGGAGAAATTGCTGTAGCCGGTGCCGAAATCATCCAGCACCACGCGCGTGCCACGCTGCTGCAGCAGCGTCACCACCTCGCGCGCAACCTCCATGTCCTCCATCAGTGCGCTTTCCGTCACTTCCACTTCCAGCTGCTTCGGGTCCAGCGCGCCTTCCGGCCATGTCGGCGGGCTGCGTATCATGCCGATCAGCTCGCGCAATTGGCCAGGCGATACGTTGAAGGCCAAATACAGCCAGGCCGGCCAGTCGCGCGCGTCGGCGATGACGCGCCGCATGAGCGTCTCGGTGATCTGGCCGGTCAGGTTCAGCTGTTCCGCCAGCGGGATGAACAGCTCCGGGGGCAGCAGGCCGCGCCTGGGGTGCTGCCAGCGCGCCAGCACTTCCAGCCCGACGAGGCGGCCATCCGCCAGGTCGATGATCGGCTGGTAGAACGGGATCACCTGGCCCGCGGACAGGCCGGCGCGCAGTTCTTGGCCCAGGGCAGCCTGCCGGCGCTCGCCGTCGTCACGGTCCGGATCGTAGAAGCGCCAGCCGGCGCCGCCGCTCGCGCGAACATGGTCGAGTGCCGCGCCCGCCTCCCGCAGCGCCTCGTCCGCATCCCCCACCTGCCCGGGCAACATCGCCACGCCTATGCTGACCGTGCAGTCCAGCGATCCGGTGCTGCAGGCGATCGGGGCGGCCAGGCTGCGCAGCACCGCCAGGGCCGTCGTTTCCAGCCCGTCCGGCCGGCCGGAAGCAGTGGTCAGCAGGCCGAACCGGTCCGCCCCCAAGCGTGCGACGTGGTCCGACGCCGGCGAGAGGCCGCGCAGGCGCTGGGCCAGGGCAACCAGTACTTCGTCGCCCGCGCGGTGCCCGTGCCTGTTGTTCAGGCCGGAAAAATCGTCGATGTCGATCAGCAGAAGGGCGACCGGCGCCGCTTTCGCCAGCAGGCGTGTCACTTCCTCGATGAACACGTCCCGGCTGCTGAGCCGGGTGAGGGTGTCGTTACGGCCGGCGCGGAACAGCGCCAGTTCCGCCTGCCGGTGCCCCTGGATAACAGTTCGGCGGCGCAGCCACATGCTGGCGAGCGCGGCCAGGCTGGCCACGGCGACGCCCCAGCCGAGCAGGCCCACATCCAACCGCTGGCAGGATAGCCGGCCCAGAGACAGCAAAGCGACCATGCGACGTTTCCCGACCAGTGACCCGCCTATGGCTGGTCTCATGTTTGAAGAATAACATGATGTCGATGAACACAGGATTTATTTTGAGACAATACGCGGCGGGAGCGGTTTCGCCGTCTTGCCTACCGTCGTCTTCCGTCACCACAATGCAGGCAGGAGGGCGCCGATGCGCAGCAGGACAGTCACCATCGTCTGGGTCGTGGGCCTTGGGCTTGCGGCGCTAATCTATGCGCTGGGGCCGGATGACGCGCTGGCCACGCTGTTCACCTGGGCGGACCAGGCAGGCGCGGCGTTGCAGCAGGCGGTGGCGCAACTGGGCGGCCGCGCCTTTGACGTGCTGCGCGCGCTGGCGGTCGGCTGTTTCGCCGTGTTCTTCGTGCTGTGCGTGATCGCCACCGGGCGGGGCCAGTCGACGTTATGGCTGATGCTGTGGGTCAGCCTGCTGTTCCTGCTTCTGGTGTGGCACCAGGGCCGGGAAGCCACCGGGCACTGGACGCTGGCATTCTTGCTGTCCGGTGCCGCCGCGCTGAACGTCACGCGGCGGCTGGAGGGCGCGTGACGCCCACGCGCCGCGTCAGTGCTGCTGGCCGTTGATGGTGCCTGTGGGCGGGGAAGCGACCGAGGCGGGCGCCGGCAAATTGGCCGGCAAGGTCGAGTTCACCGTGGGCACCGGTGACTGTCCGACCGGCGGCGGCGGACCGCCGAGGGTGGGCGGATTGAGCTGGAACTGCGTCTGGCTTGGCAGATAATGGAAGCCGGACAGGTTCGTCATCGTGTAGTAGGCCAGCACCACGAACGCCACGAACCCGAGCCAGTACGGCATCGTGTGCACCTTTTCGTGCGATGCCAGCCACAGATCGACGACCTTGCGTGGCGGATGCGGAGCCAGTCCTACGATGCCTGTCACCTCCGCCAACGGATAGCGGCCGGTCCGCTCGATCAGGTAGTCGCGTATTTCCTGCGGCCCGCGTGTCTCCAGCGCCTTGTACCAGCGCTTGAGGTCGTCCGGGTTGTAGAGCGTGACGTATTCCTGCTCGCCGAGGTGCTTGCGCCAGAACTGCGCGATCCGGATCTCTTCTTTGAATTCGAGGCCGCTCATGGGGCGGGCTTATACCACGCCGGCCTTCGCGCGTGACTCGAAAAAACAGGCCGCCTGTTGCCGGAGCTTCTACGCGGCCGGCGCATACCCCCGCAGAAACAGCCGGACCGCACTTTCCACCACATGGTCCATCTGGGCCGCCGAGGGCACCTCGGTCAGCCGCAGCTGCCGCTTCATGTAGAGCCTGGTCTGGATCAGGGCGAAGAACTGCTCCGCGCCGAAGACCGGGTCAGGCAAGTCCAGCCTTCCCGTGGTGCCGAGGTGGCGCAGGTAGGCGGCCAGATGCGCCACCGCCGGCGCCGGGCCGGCCTGGTAGAACGAGCAGGCGAGTTCCGGAAACTTCTCCGCCTCCGCCACCACCATGCGGTGAATCACGAGCGCGGATTCGGAGACCAGCATGGCAATCATGCGCCGCCCGATGCGCCCAAGCGTGTCCTCCGGCGAGCTTGCGTAATCCAGGTCGTCGAACACCTGGCCCACCCGCTTGGCGCATTCCCGCTGCACGTAGTCGGCAAACAGCTCGGCCTTGCAGGTGAAGTAGTTGTAGAGCGTGCCCTTGGAGACGCCGGCCTCGCCGGCGATCCGCGACATGCTGGCGCCCTCGTAGCCATCCTGCGCGAACACCCTGGCCGCACCGTCCAGTATTTGAACACGCTTCAGGTTGAGCGCTTCACCCTCATCGGGCAGGATCGTGACGTCGGGCGGCAAGGCTCTGATGGTGGCGGCCATTCGGCGTTCCTGAAAGCGGATTGACGATCGGTTCAAAGCCGTTAGCTTGTCAAGGCTGACCGAACGGTCCGGTCAGCGCCCTGGTGCTGGCTGTGCCGTCCCGGCATGGCTCGCCCATTTCATCTTTCGCCTGCGTCCATCAGTGACCAGATCGCCTCAGGAGCCGCCATCGTGCGCAGACAAACTCCGCTTCGCCGGCTCGGGCACGCGATGCCTTACGCGGTGTTCGCCTTGCTGGGTGGCTGCACCGTGGGCCCGGACTTCAAGCACCAGGCGATCTGGTCGCCCGCCACCTGGTTCGCCGGCCGGCCGGCCGCCCCCGCGCGGGTGGCGCCGATCAGCGAGCCAGTGTCAGAGCCGATCGACCCGAACTGGTGGAACCTGTTCCACGACGCCGAGCTGACCTCGCTGGAGAACCGCGTGGCGGCGGCCAACCTGAACGTCCGCCTGTCCACCATCCGCCTGGCCGAGAGCCGGTCCCAGCGCCAGATCACCGGTGCGGACCAGTTCCCCACCCTGCAGGGCGACGCGTCCTACACGCGCGAACGCATCAGCCAGAAGGGCGTGATCGGCATCATCGGCGGGGGCGGAGGAGGCGGCGGCGGCACCCCCACCTCGTTCGGCAGCAACGGCGGCGCGGCCAGCGGCACCACCGGCCGCTCCGGCGCCATACCCAACAGCGTGGCGGGCGGCACCAGCGTTCCGCCGTTCAACCTGTTCCAGGGCGGCTTCGACGCGTCCTGGGAGCTGGATCTGTGGGGCCGCGTCCGTCGCGAGATCGAGTCCGCCGACGCGTCCCTCGAGGCTTCCACCGACGCTCGGCGCAACTCGCTCCTCTCCGTCGTGGCAGAAGTGGCCCGCGACTACGTGCAGCTCCGCGGCCAGCAGACGCAGCTCGCCATCGCGCGTGACAACATCGTCACCGAGCAGGAATCGGTGAAGCTGTCCCAGGAGCGGTTCCGCGCCGGGCTGACCACCGACCTGGATGTGGCCAACGCCGCCGCCCAGTTGCAGACCACCCAGGCCACGGTGCCGCAACTGGAGCAGCAGGAAGCCGAATCGATCAACGCGCTGAGCTTCCTGCTCGGCGAGACGCCGGGCGCGTTGCGCGCCGAGCTGATCCGGCCTGGCATGGTGCCGCCTGTGCCGCCGCGCGTGCCGGTGGGCGTGCCGGCCGAACTGGCGCGGCGCCGCCCGGACATACGCCAGGCCGAGGCGCAACTGCACGCGGCCACCGCCGATATCGGCGTGGCGGTTGCCGATTTCTATCCGAAGGTGACGCTGGACGGCAGCATCGGGCTGCAGGCGCTGAAGGCCAAGGACCTGGGCAACTGGGCCGCGCGCCAGTACGGGCTGGGCCCGACCATCAGCCTGCCCATCTTCGAGGGCGGCCGGCTGCGGGCCACGCTCGCGCTGCGCAAGGTGGAGCAGCAGGAAGCAGCGCTGAACTACCAGCAGACCGTGCTGCAGGCGTGGCACGACGTGGACAACGCGCTGACCGCCTACGCCGCCGAGCAGCGCCGCCATGACGCGCTGGCCGAAGCCGTGACGCAGAACCAGCTAGCGCTGAAGCTGTCACGCGAGCGCTATACGCAGGGCGTAGCGGACTTCCTGAACGTGCTGGATGCGGAACGCACTTTGCTGAGCGCGCAGTTATCGTTGGCTGACAGTTCCACGACTGTGTCGTCGAATCTGGTGCAGTTGTACAAGGCGCTTGGGGGCGGGTGGGAGCAGACATATCCGGTGGTGCGGACGGCTAGCAAGTGAGAAAGCAAGGCCTTCTTTTCTGAAGAAAAGAAGCAGAAGACTTTTGCTCCGCTGTCGCGGGTTTGGGGAGATGCGCGCTTTTCTTGCAAAAGCGCGTTGGGGAGCGGATTTGCCGCACGCGCGCGGCGCGGGTGCCTTGATCAGCCAGCCATTTCGCTGATCGGCTCGCAAAATCGGATCAGGTTGCCGAAAGGGTCGATCGCGCCTGTCTGCAGCGTGCCCCACGGGGTCTTTTCCAGCCCTGGCCGCATGTAACGATAGTTCTTCGCGGCGATCTCGCGGTGGAACTCTTCCACGCCACGCATCAGGACGCGCAACCGGGCGCCGGGACAGCCGTCGCCATGATGTTCGCTCAAATGCAAAATCAGGTCACCCCGCGACACCTGGCGGTAGAGTGGCGCGTTGTCGTCGAAACGGTGATCCCAATCGACCTGGAAACCGAGAAAGCCCTGATAAAACTCGTCAGCCTTGCCCACGTCGAAGATACGCAGGATCGGAACAACGCTTGTGAAACGGATGCTCATCGGAGCCCTCCCACCTGGTTGATCGAAGGCGTTGCCCTTCTCGTCTGAATTCGCCGGTGGTGAGCAACGAAATGTACCTCGCGCGCATCGAACCTCGTATGTCGGATCCAGCCCGGGCCGTCCTCAGGCAGCCGCCATCCTGCAATCTTAGCAATCCGATTTCGCTTCTCCTGGTCTACTCCACTACTCCCACAGCCAGATACGCCAGGCGTTTCATCTCCCGCCGTCCCCGACCGACCGAATCCAGGATCAGCCCGCAGGCGACCGACAGGAAGGACAAGGCCACACAGGCCGCCGAGACGATCGCGGTTGGCAAGCGCGGCACCAGGCCGGTGCGCAGGAACTCGGTGATCACCGGCACGCCCAACCCCACTCCGGCCGCAAGGAGCACCATGGCGGAGGCGGTGAAGAACGGCAGCGGGCGCTCGTCCTTCACCAGCATCAGGATAAGCCGCAGGATGCGCAATCCGTCCTGCACCGTGCGCAGTTTGCTGGCGGAGCCTGCGGGCCGTTCGCTGTAGGCGCTCTCCAGCTCGCCCAGGGGCATGGCGAGTTGCAGAGCGTGCACGGTCAGTTCGGTTTCCGTCTCGAACCCGCCGGTCAGCGCCGGGAAGGATTTGACGAAGCGCCGGGAGAACACGCGGTAGCCGGAGAGCATGTCCGTCACCCGTGCGCCGAACAGCGCGGCGACCAGCCCGGTCAGCAAAGTGTTGCCGGTGCGGTGGCCGCGGCGATACGCGCGTGCCGCCTCGGTCACCCGTATGGCGGTGACCATGTCCAGCCGGCCTTCCCGCAGCAAGGCTATCATCGCCGGCGCGGCGGTGGCGTCGTAGGTGTCGTCACCGTCGACCAGCACGTAGATGTCCGCGTCTATGTCGGCGAACATGCGGCGCACGACATGGCCTTTGCCCTGCAGCGCCTCGCGCCCGATCTGCGCGCCGGCGGCACGGGCGGCCGCCACCGTGCCGTCCCGCGAATTGTTGTCATAGGCGTAAATGCGCGCTTCGGGCAGGGCCGCGCGGAAGCCGGCTACCACGCGAGGGATCGCCACTTCCTCGTTGTAGCAGGGGATCAGCACGGCCAGGCGCGGCTGGCTCATCTGAGTGGTTCCGAAAAAAGCAGGCAGTCCCCTTCTGAAACACAGGACCAGAAAACGTCTGTCCCCCCCGCATTTGCGGCAGCCGGACGCTTCCGACACAAGCCACGCGACTGAGCCTGCGCGGGGAATAAAAGTTTTTTGCTTCTTTTTTTCAAAAAAGAAGGCCTTCCTTACCTACTTGAACACCAGCCGCCGACTGAGAAAAAAGTTCACGAACATCGCGCATACCCCGCCCACCGCAATCGCGATCACCGGGTATTCGCGGCAGATCGGTTGGGTGGCGATCAGCGTAAAGTAGATGCCGCGGTTGATCGCGAAGCCGGCCGAGTTCACCAGCAGGAACATCATGGCCTGCCGGTGCATCGCCCCGTGCGGTATGTGGCGATAGGTCCACATGCGGTTGAGCAGCCAATTTATGCTGCCGGCGATGACGTAGGATATCACGCCCGCCGCATACAGCCCCACCAGCGGCGCCGTCGCGTAGACCACGATCGTGTCCCACACGAACCCCAACGTGCCGATGACGCCGAAGCGGAAAAACTGCACGAGGATGAGGCGGCGTTCCGGCGGAACGCGCGCGAGCACGGGTTCCAGGCGGTGCAGCAGGTTGGTTTGCATTTTGGCCCCGGTGTCAGGCCGCGCCGGCTTGCAATAGTTTTGTTCCCTGCCGGCGGCTAATCGCCAGCCGCCGGCAGGGAGCAAAAGCCTGGTCCTGTTCTACAAGGAAGCATGGGCTTCCTTGCCTGGCTCTCAGTGGAGGATGATCTCCACACGCCTGTTCTGCGGCTCGCGCACGCCCTTGGCCGTCGGCACCAGCGGGTTGGTCTCGCCGTAGCCGTGGATGCTGATCTCGCTGCGGTTCACGCCGTCACGCACCAGCTCGGCTTCCACGCTCTCGGCGCGGCGGACGGACAGGCGCTGGTTGTAGGCGGCCGTGCCGGACAGGTCCGTGTAGCCGTTGACCTCGATGCGCGTGGTCTGCGTGCTGGTGGAGGCGGACGCCGCCTGCGCCACGATCTGGCGGGCGCGTGCCGTCAGGTCCGCACGGTCCCAATCGAAGAACACGAGATAGGTCTTGGCCACGCTCGGCGGCATCGGCGGCGGCGGGGCGGAAGCGGCCGGCGGCGGGGGCGGCGGCGGGGCAGCGAACAGCGCGTAGCGCACGCCGACGAGCGCGGCGTCGTTGATCTGGCCGTCCGTCTTCAGCTTGACGCCGCCGGCGAAGGAGCCGTCGAAGAACTGGGCGTGATAGGAGCTGTCGATCGGGGTGGAGGTGACGCGGTCTTCCACGGTGATCGCCAGGCCGGGCACGGCGGCGATGTTGATGGCCACGCCCAGTATGCCCTGCACGGCAAAGTCGCCATACGTGCCGGTCGTGTGCAGCAAAGTGGGCGTTCCGCTGGCGTCCGTGCCTTCGAAATTCAGGTTGCTGAAGTGCGACTGGCCGTAGCCGCCGCCAAAGCCGATATAGGGCGAGATGCCCGGGAAACCGAACTGCGCACCGTCCAGGTCATACAGCACGTTCACGAAGCCGTGATACTGCTGCTGGTAGTTGCTGGTGGTGCTGACACCAGCGTCCTCGCGGGTGCCGCTCCAGTCGCCCTGAAGCTCGATACGGAAGCCGTTGCCCAGGCCGTAGCCGATGGCGCCGCTGGCGATGCCGCCCACGTTGTTGGTCAGCTTGTCCCGGCCAGCCGTATAAGGCTGCGAACCCGCGTGGATGTCCTGGTCGAACACATAATCCAGGCCGGCCCCCAGGCTGACATACGGACCCGTCACCGGCTGGGCGAGGGCGGCGGCAGGTGCCGAAAGAACACTGGCAACCAGCAGCGCAACACGAAACTTCATCTACAACGTCTCCCTGTGGACCGGCGCCATGCCGCAGGCGGAAACCGCCTCCCCTCTGACCACACCCATCCTAATAGCAGCGTTTGGCGATGTTGTTGCCCCTCCGTAAAGCATTTTGTCGCCATGTTGCGGCAGCGCCACAGCATGTTGCCACTAATTGCATTTTCGGCTGAAACGGACTTCCTATGACAAAATTCGAGACACGTCCCGGCAACGCACCCGGCGCGGCCCGCCTGGCCGGCGTAGGCGCGGTGCACCCAAACCCGCCACTGCCCTCCGCGGACCAGCACCCTGCCGCGCCCGCGCCGCACCCTGAAGTGCTGCTTGTCCTGCAGGGCGGCGGCGCGCTCGGCTCCTATCAGGCCGGCGTGTTCGAGGCGCTGTCCGATGCCGGCCAGGTGCCGAACTGGGTGGCCGGCGTATCCATCGGCGCCATCAACGCGGCGCTGATCGCAGGCAATTCGCCGGACCGACGCGTGGCAAGGCTGACCGAGTTCTGGCAGCGCGTCACCACGCATACCCGCTTCTGGCCGCAGGTGGGCCTGCCGGGATGGGAGACTGTCGAGCAGAAGATGGGCGAGGCCGGCGCCATGCTGCTGGGCCAGCCGGGCTTCTTCCGCCCGCGCCTGCCCCTGGAATGGCTGGGCGGCGCGCAGCCCGTCAGCTTCTACGATTTCGCGGAGCTGCGGGCCACGCTGGAGGAGCTGGTCGATTTCGACCGCATCAATGACGGCCCGATGCGCTTCTCCGCCGGCGCGGTGAACGTGGAGACCGGCAACACGACTTTCTTCGACAGCGCGCGGATGCGCATAGGCGCGGAGCACGTGATGGCCAGCGGCGCGTTGCCGCCCGCCATGCCGAGCGTGGAGATCGACGGCCAGTCCTATTGGGATGGTGGCCTGGTCAGCAACACGCCGCTGCAATACGTGCTCGCCGAACGGCAGGACCGTCATTGCCTGATTTTCCAGGTGGATCTGTTCCCCTCGCGCGGCCGCCTGCCCACGAACCTGGACGAGGTGGGCGAGCGCGAGAAGGACATACGCTATTCGAGCCGGACCAGGACCGGCACCAACGATGCCGGCGAGCGGCAGAACCGGCGCCGGCAGGTGCGCGTGTTCCTGGACCGCCTGCCCGAGCATCTTCGCCACGATCCGGTGGCACAGCAGCTACGCGACTTCGCCTGCGGCGCGCTGGTTGACGTGGTGCACCTGATATACCGGCCGGACGTGCCGCAAGGTGCGATGAAGGATTTCCAGTTCGACCGCGGCACGATGCAGCGCCGCTGGGCGCAGGGGCTTTCGGACGCGCGCGTGTCCCTGGCCGCGGCGCCCTGGCTGGCGCCGGTGGGAGAGGATGTGGGGTTCCGCACGTTCGATGCGTTCGCGCCCGGATAGGGACTGTTTTCACGCACCCAAACAAAACGGGGTCTGGGGCCCGCGCCCCACCGGGGTTTGGGGCAGCGCCCCACTCTCTCTGTCCTTGCACGAGCCAGCCGGCGTGTCGCTCGCCTACCCTATCTGCGCATCCAGCGCGCGGTTCTGCATGCGGCGTGCAATATGCTTGCCGCGCTCGCGCAGCGGCGATTCCACCAGACGATGATTCACCTCGCTGCATAAAGCGGTAAGCGCGAGGCCGCTCATCACCACAGCCACGTCGCCGACCCGCCCGTATCCCGCGCCGGCGCCGGTCGCCTGCAACCACACCGCGCGTGTCAGCGCGAAAACAGGCAGATGGACGAGATAGATGCCGTAAGACCTGTCCCCAAGCAGACAGAGCATACGCCGCAGCACGCCGTCCGCCATCAACAACCCTGCATCGTAGCTCGCTACCCAGACCAGAACGGCGGCCAGGATGGCGATCATGCCGACCATCGTCGACGTGATGGACAGCAGGGATGCGGCCAGAGTTGCCATGAGCAGAACAGGAAGACCCAGCATGAGCGCCCGGCCGAAACGATGTCCGGCCAGGGCGGTCGGTGCGAGACGACGCCAGACCGCGTGCCGTTCGCCGATCGCCAGCAGCACGCCCAGCAGCGCGGCATGGATGCGAAATTCCATCACCAGGGTGGAAGGTGGCGCGAAAAACAGCACCAGGCTGCAGAGTGCCACCAACGACCCGATGCGTCGCCCGGCCAGGAAGGCTGCAACCGGCAGCACCAGGTAGAACTGCTCTTCCAGCGAGAGGCTCCAGTACGCGCTGGTGATGCCATATGCCGTATGGCCGGCCATGGCCGCGCTGAACCGCACATTCGCCACGCACAACATGCCGGCGGCGGCGGAGAGGAAGTTCGCGTGAAAGGTGTCGAAGAAGCCGCCGCGCGGGAAAGTCGCCGACAGCAACAGGCTTATCGCCAACCAGAGCCAGGCCGAAGGGATCAGCCGCCAGGCACGGCGCACCCAGAAGACCACCGCCGCCATGACGAAGCTGTCCAGGTCATGCGCAGCGGCGATGGCGGGCAACAAGGTCCGGGCAATCACGTAGCCGGAGATGGCGAAGAACAGGTCCACGCCCCACCAGAACTCGAAATAGTTCCGGGTGAGATGGTCGAGCCAGGGGATGGGGTCCGGCAACAACGTGATGCGAGCATGGATAAGGATCGTTGCCAGGATCGCCACCCCGCGCAGCATCTCTATTTCGGCGATCTTCCGGCCTGCCTGCATCACCCTGCCATTCACGAGGCAGTTTGTCGTGTCAAGCGGCGCTCCGGCCTAGATACCTGCGAACCAGTTGAAGCCCAGCTTCTCCCAATACCCGCCGGGATAGGTGTTGGTGACCTCGATGGCGGTGATCCATTTCGGGTTCTTGTAGCCAAGTTTCGTCGCCATGCGCAGCCGCAACGGAAAGCCGAACGGATCGGCCAAGGTCTCGCCGGCATATTTTGTGGCCAGCAAAGTCTGCGGATGCAGCGCGGTCGCCATGTCGATGCTGCTCGGGTAATCGTCGGCCGTGCGGAACGCCACGTATCTCGCCCGCGTATCCGCACCGACCCGTTTCAGGAACGTGCTCAGCCGCACGCCCGACCATTGGCCGATATAATCCCAGCCCTCCACGCAGACATGCCGTATTATCATCTCGTTTTCCGGCAGGGCCGCGATCTGGCCCACGGTCCACGGCGTCTTGTCGGCGATCAGCCCGCCCAGCTCCAGTTTCCAGGTCGCGCCATCGACCGGCTTCACCTTGTCCACGTCGTAATACGCGTTGAACTTCGGTGGCTTCAGCACCATCGATGCCGGATAAGTCGGCGCCAGCTTCGCCGGGTCGAACAACAGCGCCTGCACGTCGTCGTTCAGGCCGGAGATCGCCAGCAGCGCGTCCTCCACCGATTTGGAGGACGTGAGGTCGCATCCGGTCAGCATCGTCAGCGCGCCCAGCGACAACCCGCCGCGCAACACCCCGCGCCTTTCCAGCCTGCCCAGCAGCTTGCGGTGGTCACCCAGCACCGCTGCGTCGGGCAGCACGGCCGGACGGAACGGGGACCTCACGTGACCGCCCCCCGGCCGAGGCGTGGCCGGACCGGCGGCCCGCCCGTCAGCATCGCCCATAATGTCTGCGGCACCAGCAGCGACAGCGCCACATGCACCACGAGGAACCCCACGATCACCGACATGCCGGCGAAATGGACCACCCGCGCCGTCTGGAACCCGCCGAGCAGCGACACCAGGCCTGAGAATTGCACCGGCTTCCAGATCGCCAGCCCGGTCACCACCTGCGAGATGCCCGCCAGGATGACGACGATGTAGAGCAGCTTCTGCACCGCGTTATAGACCGTCAGGTCGTCGTGGCTGATATGGAAGTGCAACGTGTCGCGTATCGTCTGCAACACTTCGCGCGGGCGTATCGGCAGCAGGCGCTCCCGCAGCCGGCCGGTAGCCACGCCGTAGACGAGATAGCACAGCCCGTTTGCCACCAGCAGCCACATGCCGGCAAAATGCCATTGCAGGCTCGGTGCGGCCCATGCACCCAGCCGGAACCATTGGCTGAAGTGCAAACCGCGTATGATCACATCGTCGTCGTAGATCCCCCAGCCCGACGTGATCATCACCAGCATCACCACGGCATTCATCCAGTGCATGATCCGTATCGGCCAGGGATGCAGCCTGCGGCCGCCGGCCGGCGCCTCGGCTTGCATGGTCTGCATGATTTCTCTCCTTGCCTGACGAACCATCCATAGCGCATTCGACCGTAACCGCGGCGCGGTTTCATCGAACTTATCGGCACCTCCGCACCGGCCGGCAGCCAGCGCGCGGGGAAAGTTTCGCTTCTTCTTCAAAAAGAGGGCCTTGCTTCCTTCTGCAACGTTCAGGCGGTCATCATCGCAAAACTCTTCCTGCTGGCCGCCCTGATGCTGCTGGCCCACGCCCCGGTCCACGCGGACCCGCTGCCGAGCCGGGCCGAGCTGGCCGCGCAGGCTGCCAGGCGCTTTCCCCAGAAGGTGCGGGTGGGGGACCTGCTGCACCGCATCGTGCTGAAACCGGTGGAAAGCCAGGATGTGATCGGCCGGGTGGAGCGCGTACTGCAAAGCCCTGACGGCGCGATATGCGTGGTGATCAGCTATGGCGGCCTGCTCGGCCTGGGCAGCCATCCGGTCGCCATACCCGTCGAGGCGATGGTGCTGGTGGGACAGGCGATGGAAGTGGTCGGGCTGACGCCGCGGCAAGTGCAGGCCCTGCCCGCGCCCCAGGGCGTGGCGTTGCCGGAGGACGCGGTGATCGCGGTGGGGCTGGCCAAGCCGTCGCATTAGGCGCCGGCAACCGGCGCTGCCGGCATTTGCACCCTCCCCGGGGTTGCGGATAAACGAACGCCGCTCACAGGCGGGGAAGCTCGCGCTTTCGCTTCCTTCTTCTTGAAAAGAGGCGTTTTCGTCTTGATAGACAAGATCGTGCCAGACCTGGCCGCAGCCCTTGCCGGCATAGGCGACGGCGTCACCATCCTGGTTGGCGGCTTCGGCGAGACCGGCGTGCCGTTCGCCCTGCTGGAAGGCGTGGCCGAGTCCGGCGTGCGGGACCTGGTACTCGTCAGCAACAACTCCGGCGTGGCCGACAAGGGCGTCTCCAAGCTCCTGCAGCTTGGGCGGGTACGCAAGATCATCTGCTCCTACCCGCGCTCCGCCGGCTCCGTGGTGTTCGACCAGGTCTACGCTCGCGGCGGACTGGAGCTGGAACTCGTCCCCCAGGGCACGCTGACCGAACGCATACGCGCCGGCGGCGCCGGGATCGGCGGCTTTTTCACCCGCACCGGGGTGGGCACCGAACTGACGCGCGGCCGCGAGACCAGGGTGATCGACGGGCAGACCTACGTGCTGGAAAGCCCGCTGCACGGTGACGTGGCGCTGATCAAGGGCGAGCGGGCCGACCGCTGGGGCAACCTCACCTACCGGCTCTCGGCACGCAATTTCGGCCCCGTGATGGCGCCGGCCGCCACGCTGACGGTGGCCCAGGTGCGCCACATCGTGGATCTCGGCAGCATAGACCCGGAGCACGTCGTCACCCCTGGCATCTTCGTGGACCGTGTCTGGGAGTGCGCCGAATGACCACCGATCTGCGCCACCACATCGCCCGCCGCGCCGCGCACGACCTGCCGGACGGCGCCTACGTCAATCTGGGCATCGGCCTGCCCACGCTGGTGGCGGGCCACACCCCGCCCGGCCGCGAGATCATCTTCCACAGCGAGAACGGCCTGCTGGGCGTGGGCCCGCCGCCGCCGCCAGGAGCCGAGGACGCGGACCTGATCAACGCGGGCAAGCAGCCGGTGACGCTGCTGCCGGGGGCGGCCGTGTTCCACCACAACGACGCCTTCGTGATGATGCGCGGCGGCCACCTGGATTACGCGCTGCTGGGCGGCTTCCAAGTGTCCGCCGCCGGTGACCTGGCGAACTGGAGCCTGGGCGAGACCACCAAGGCGCCGGCCGTCGGTGGTGCGATGGACCTGGCGGCCGGCGCCAAGCAGGTCTGGGTATTGATGGAGCACACCACGAAAGCCGGCGAGCCGCGCATCGTGGAGCGGTGCACCTATCCGCTGACGGCGCCCGGCGTCGTGCGGCGCATCTACACCGAACTCGCGGTGATAGATGTAGGGCCCGACCTTATGGTGCGGGAGATGGCGGACGGGGTTACGTTTGAGTATTTGCAAGCCAGGACGGGTGCGCGGCTGGTGCGAGTTTGAGGGAGAAAGGCCTTCTTTTTTGAAAAAAAGAAGCAAAAAACTTTCGTTCCTCCGCATCTGCACCAGCCGGATCTATTTAGATAGCGCGCGCGCCGTAGCGTCGGGGTAGCAAAAGTTTTTTGGTTCTTTTTTTCAAAAAAGAACTGCTTTCTTCTTTAGGATTCCCCTATGCAGCTCCCCGTCCAAAACGCCGACCCCTTCACCGTCCGCCGCATCTACTGCGTAGGCCAGAACTACCGCGCGCACGCGCTGGAGATGGGCAGCAATCCCGACCGGCAGACGCCGTTCTTCTTTCAGAAGCCGGCCGACGCCATCGTGCAGGATGGCGGCGTGATGCCGTATCCGCCGCGCACTGCCGCGTTCGAGCACGAGGTGGAGCTTGTGGTGGCGATAGGCGCCGACGCCGCGGTGTTCGGCTATGCCGTGGGGCTGGATATGACGCGGCGGGATTTGCAGGCGGAGGCGAAGAAGGCAGGCCGGCCCTGGGACATGGCGAAAGGCTTCGACCACTCGGCGCCCTGTGGGACCATCACGCGCGCCGCCGAGCTGGGCGACATGAAGCAGGGCGCGATATGGGTGCGAGTGGATGACGAGCTGCGGCAAAGCAGCGATCTGTCGCAGATGATCTGGGCGGTGCCGGAGATCATCGCCGAGCTGTCCACCTATGTCGCGCTCTGTCCGGGTGACCTGATCTACACCGGCACGCCCGACAAGGTGGGGAAGGTGCAGCGGGGGGCGCGGCTGCATGCGCATGTGGATGGGCTGCAGGATTTGCGCGTCTCGGTTGGCTCCTAAGGAAGCAAGGCCTTCTTTTTAGAGAAAAAGAAGCAAAAAGCTTTTGTCTGCGCTGCCGCGTCGTGTTGAAGCGCGCGCTTCAGCAAAGCACACCCAACAGAGACAAAAGTTTTTTGGGTTCTTTTTTTCAAAAAAGAACTGCTTCCTTCCTTCTTTCACCCGCTACGAAAGCCGCCTGATCATCCTGTGCTGCTTGCGGCCCGCCGAAAGCTTCACGGCGCCGTCACGCAAATCCGCCGCACCGATCAGCCGCGCTTCGTCGGTCACCACCTCGTCGTTCACCCGCGCGCCGCCGCCGCGCATTAGCCGGCGCGCCTCTCCGTTGCTGGACACAAGCCCGCTTTCCGCGAGCAGCCGGTATACCGGCATACCGGCGGCCAGGTCGGCGGCGGCCACGAAATGCGTGGGCAGGCTGTCGGCGGCGCCCCCCTCCTCGAAGGTCGTCCGCGCCGTCTCAGCCGCCGCATCGGCCGCCGCACGCCCGTGCAGCAGCGCCGTCACCTCGCCCGCCAGCACCTTTTTGGCGGCGTTTATCTCCGCCCCGCCCAGGGCCGTCAGGCGCGCGATCTCGTCCAGCGGCAGGTCGGTGAACAGCAGTAGGAACCGGCCCACATCGGCGTCCTCCACATTGCGCCAATACTGCCAGAAATCGTACGCGGACAGCCGCTCCGGGCTAAGCCACACAGCGCCCTTTGCCGTCTTGCCCATCTTGGCGCCGGAAGCCGTGGTCAGCAGCGGCGTGGTGATCCCGAACACCTGTGCCGCGTCCGTGCGGCGCACCAGGTCCACGCCGCTGACGATGTTGCCCCACTGGTCGGACCCGCCCATCTGCAGTCGCACGCCCTGCCGGCGATGCAGCTCGCGGAAATCGTAGCTCTGCAGGATCATGTAGTTGAATTCGAGGAAGGTCAGCGGCTGTTCGCGTTCCAGCCGCAGCCGCACGCTGTCCATCGTCAGCATGCGGTTCACGCTGAAATGCGGCCCGATTTCACGTAGCAGCGCGATGTAGCCCAGCCCGTCCAGCCAGTCCGCGTTGTTGGCCATCACGGCATCCGCCGGCCCGTCACCGAAGCGCAGGTAGCTGGCGAAATTGCGCGCTATGCCGGCCATGTTCGCCGCAATCGCCGCGTCGTCGAGCAACTGCCGGCTCTCGTCGCGGCCGGACGGATCGCCGATGCGGGTAGTCCCGCCGCCCATCAGCACCACCGGACGGTAGCCGTAGCGCTGGGCCAGCCGCATCATCATGATCTGCACCAGGCTGCCGACATGCAGGCTGTCCGCGGTGCAGTCGAAGCCGATGTAGAACGGGACGGGGCCGGCGGCGGCCAGGGCAGCCTCGTCGGTGCATTGGTGTAGGAAGCCGCGGGCTTTGGCTTCGGATAGGAAATCGCTCATGCGGCACCTGGGAAAGGAAGGCCTTCTTTTCTAAAAAAAAGAAGCAAAAAACTTTTGTCCCCCCGCCTGCCCCGAGGCTCGCGCAGGTTCTGCCGGCGTACGCTCTGGCAGGACCTGCGCGCGCCGTTATGCAGCCGCCAGGAGCAAAAGTTTTTTGCTTCTTTTTTTCAAAAAAGAAGGCCTTCCTTCCTTACTGACACCCCGGACGGAAATCCATGCGCGCCATAGGCCTGATGAGCGGCACCTCCCTGGACGGCGTGGACGCCGCCTGGCTGGAGACCGACGGCGAACACATCGGCGCCTTCGGCCCCAGCCTCACCATCGCCTATACCCCGGCCCTGCGCGCGCGCCTCCGCCACCTGATCGATCTGGGTGAGGCGGCGCCGCCCGGTCTCGTCGCGGAGGCCGAGGAGGAGCTCACGGCGATCCACGCCGAAGCCGTCCAGGCGCTGGCCACCCCGGCCGACATCATCGGCTTCCACGGCCAGACCATCCTGCATGCGCCGCAGCGCCGCCTGACGTGGCAGATCGGTTGTGCCCGAACGCTGGCCGAACGCACCGGCATCCCGGTGGCGCATGATTTCCGCCAGGCGGACGTGGCCGCGGGCGGCCAGGGCGCCCCGCTGGTGCCGGTCTTCCACGCCGCCCTGGCCGCCGGGCTGCCGCGGCCCCTGCTTGTCGTCAACATCGGCGGGGTCGCCAACATCACCTATATCGGCGCCGACGGCACGGTGCTGGCCTGCGACACCGGGCCGGGCAATGCGCTGCTGGATGACTGGATGGCCCAGCGCACCGGCACGCCTGTCGACCGCGACGGCAAGGCCGCCGCGGCCGGCACCGCCGACGAGGCGCTGCTCGCCGCCCTGCTGGCGGATCCATTCTTCGCGCGGCCCGCGCCGAAATCGCTAGACCGCCAGCATTTCGCCGCCACCCTGGCGCGCATCGCCCACCTGTCCACACAGGACGGCGCCGCCACCCTGGCCGCACTGACCGCGCGGGCCATTGCCGGCACGCGCCTGCCAGAATCTCCGGTACGCGTGCTCGTGGCCGGCGGCGGGCGGCACAACCCGGCCATCATGGCAGCTCTGGCCGCCGCCCTGCCCATGCCGGTGCTGCCCGTAGAGGCGGCCGGCTGGGATGGCGACGCGCTGGAGGCGCAGTGTTTCGCTTTCCTGGCAGCGCGGGTGCAGCGCGGCCTGCCGCTCAGTTATCCCGGAATCACCGGCGTACCCGCGCCGCAAGTGGGCGGGCGGATCACCGGGGGAAAGCAGGCGGCCTTTGCCTGAGCAGGGATCCTGCCCATCCTGTCGCGCCGGAGCGCGCGGTGCTTGCCGCCTAGCCTTCCAGGAAGAACCGCAGCATCTCGCGTGAGGCGTCCGGCCCTGCCGGCTCCGTATAGCTGCCGGCGGCACTCCCGCCGCTCCAGGCATGGCCCGCGCCATGCACCACCCAGCGCTCCACCACGACATGGCCGGCGGTGTCGCGCTCCTTCCACCGGGTGAACGCCAGACCGCCGGGCACCTGCCCGTCCTCCCGGCAGGCGGATCCGCCGGGCGAAACCTGCTCGGCCACCAGCTCGGCGTTGCGCGGGTTCACGGTGTGGTCGCGGTCGCCATGGAAGATGATTGTGCGCATGCGGTGATGGCCCCGTCCCGCATGGCCCTGGCGCATGGCGGACAGCGCGCCCATCACGTCCGAGGCGGCGCCGCAAGCCAGGCCGGAATGTATGCCGACAGCGGCGACCAGGTCGGGGAAGGCCGCGCCCAGTATGGCGGCCTGCGCGCCGCCTGCCGACAGACCTGCCACGAACACGCGCCTGCGGTCCACGTCATGCGCCGCCATCACCTCGCGTATCATGCCGGCCAGCAGCGCCGCCTCGCCGCCCTGGGGCGCCTGGTCCGCCGGGTTGAACCAGTTCCAGCAGCGCTGGGCATGGGCAGCCGCCACCTGCACCGGATACAACACCAGCGCGCCCGACGCGCCGGCCACGGCGTTCATACGCGTGCCTGCGGCGAAATCCTCCGCCGTCTGCGTGCAGCCATGCAGCATGACAATCAGCGGCGGCCGCGCCCCTGCGGTGGCCGGCACGAACAGCCGATAGGGCCGCGTGCCCGCTGGTCCGGTATAGGTGCCGTGGCCGAACCGGCCGCCTTCGGCCAGGTCGCCCTCGTCTTGCGCAGGCGCTGTGCGGCCGCGGTTCATCAGCCTGCCCACAAGCCCGGCTGGCGAGTCCGTGATGGCAGGTATCTCCCCCAACCCTGCCCGCTTCAGCGTGGCGGCGACTACCTCGCCGGCCGATTGCAGCCGCTGGCCGGGGGTCCGGAGCAGGTGTTTCAGGAAAGGTGAGCTCACCGCCAGGCCGCCGCGATCCTGCGGGCGGAAAAGGCGGCACGGCCAAGTCGGGCAACTCGGCCGTGCCAGGCGTCGCAACGGGTGAGAGTTACGAACGCGTAATCACCATTTACCTTTCCCGGGCCAATTACCAGCGGAGAGGTATGCATTTGTTGCGACTCGGCCATGCAATGGCGGGAAGCAGGGGTGCCAAGGCCTGTTTCCGCGATCTGGCGCCTCGGCGAAAGGAATGGTGTTTGTGGGACACGTCGGCTGCCGGTCATCTGCTATCGCCTATCAGGAACCGGTTTTTTCATCACATTAGCGCATCAACTAGCCGGCTACGGCCTAGATATGCTGCAATGCACCATATTTTTAGGGGTGCCGGCCAGATTTACGACTGTAGCCAGGTTTGAGGTCTCTGCGGCGGGCGTCAGCCCGATTCGGGTTCAGCACGACAAAATTGCCACATCTTCAGAAATGCGCAGCTTACCCCTGCCAATCTTAAAATCGATATGGTAACAACATTTATTGAGACCGACATTCCGCTCCCGGACCAATAAGTCATCGCGGCATTGGCACACATATGGACCAGTTAGCACCCATCGACGAAGTTTTTCCCGCAGAGCCGGTCCTGCAAGCCATACGCGCCGGCAAAAGCGTAGCTGTCCAGCTGGCTGTCGGACAGTCGCTGTCGCCTGCGGACATCGCCTCCGCACTCGATATCAGCACGATACGTTTTCTCGCCGCCGGCAAGCCACATGATCTCGTATCGTTTGCGGACCAGATTTCCTCGGGTGCCGCGGCGGACGGCCAGGCGGGCCGGGACGAAGCGTTCAAGGTGCTGACCACGGTCGACGCCAAGACCAAGACGATCGTGCTGGTGATCACGGGTGCAAACACGCTGTCCTCGGAAGCGACGTTGCAGTTCCTGGCCAATGCGATGTCCATTCAGCGGCGGCTTTGCCTGGTTCTGATCGGGCAGGGCACGCTCGATAGCATCGTGATGTCGCCGCTGCTGGCGCCGGTGCACAAGCGTTTCGTCCTGCTCTCCGCGCAGCACGCGCCCGAACCGGCCGAAGGTGCGGACCTTCTGGCGACCCCTATTCCTGCCGGCTTGCAGGTGACCCAGACCCAGCCCGGACCGGTGGAGACGAGCGGCGGCGGGTTGCCGGTGATCCCGATTGCGGCCGTTGCCGGTGTCCTGGCCGTGCTGGGCGCCGCCTTCCTGCTCTGGCCGAGATCCTCTCCACCCGCGGAGGCGCCGGCCCAGAAGCCGGTGGCGCAAGTCACGCCGAAACCGGTGGCCAGCATCGCCGTGGCACCGCCGCCGCCGAAGCCGGTGACCCTGGCACTCGTGGCGCCGCCGCCCAAGGCCGCAGCCGCGATCGTGGCGCCGCCGCCGAAACCGACGCCGCCGCCGCTCCCACAGCCTGACATGGTGAAAGTGCCTGCGGGCACCTTCAGGATGGGCAGCCTGCTGGACCGCTCGGAGGCGCCGGTGCACGTAGTCACCGTGCCGCCGTTCGCGATCTCGGCACAGTCGGTGACGGTGGGGATGTGGTCCGCCTGCGTGCAGGCGGGCGCCTGCAAGGCGGCCGGCCAAGGCGCGCCAGATACGCCCGTCACCAACGTGAGCTGGGACGACGCGAACCTGTTCGCCAACTGGCTGTCCAGCGCGTCCGGCGTGCACTACCGCCTGCCTACCGAGGCGGAGTGGGAATACGCCGCCCGCGCCGGTTCCGCCGCGCGCTACGCCTGGGGCGACAAGATGGTGGACGGCCGCGCGGCCTGCGCCGATTGCGGCCCCGGCCACCTCTCCCAGGCCCCTTCAGCCACCGCGTTCCCTGCCAATGGTTTCGGCCTGTACGGCATGGGCGGCGGGGTGGAGGAATGGGTCCAGGATTGCTGGCACAAGAACTATGACGGCGCGCCAGCCGCCGCTTCGAAGGCGTGGGACACCCCGGGATGTTCGGTGCGCGTGTTGCGCGGCGGATCCTGGGAGAACAAGGCGGTGGACATACGCACCGCCAGCCGCGACTCGTACGACGCCTCCGTTCGCTACCCCACCCACGGCTTCCGCCTGGTCCGCCCAGACGCAGCCGTCATTGCAAAACCGATTTCTGGAAAGTCCTGATTATGCTGAGACGAAACCTGATTGCCTGCCTGTCGCTGCTGCCGGTCGCACGTGCCTTTCCGGCGCGCGCCACCGCGTCCGCGCCCGACGCCTATCTGTATTTCATCTGGCCGCAGGACCGCGAGCACATACGCGGCGCGTTCTGGTGCCGGTTCGGCCTGCGCGGCATGGGCGTCACCCATGCTGGCGACACGATGGCCAATATGGGACACCACCATCTGCTGGTGGACATCGCTGAGACGCCGAAAGCCGGCGAGCCGATCCCGGCCGACAAGAACCACCTGCATTTCGGCAAGGGCCAGACCGAGGCCCGCATCGACCTGCCGCCCGGCGAGCACACGCTGCAGCTCGTGCTGGGTGACGCGAACCACATGCCGTTCGACCCACCCGTGATGTCCAAGAAGATCCGGATTGTGGTGACCTGACGGCGCTACGTTGCGAGGAAGGCCAGGGGCTCCGCCCCTGGACCCCGCTGGGGCCTTGGCCCCAGACCCCACTTCTTAGGGGTACGGGGAATGGGTCTTATGGACTACTGTGCGGCTGCCTTCTTACTTTTTCATTCGCGTTAAGAATTGCGCGAGGGCCTCGGGGTATAAGCGGTGTTCCTCCGCCAGAACTCTTGACGCCAGCGTCGCCGCGTCGTCGCCCGGCAATACGGGCACGCGCGCCTGCGCCAGAACCGGCCCTTCATCGACACCCTCGGTCACCAGATGCACACTGCATCCATGCTCCGGAACACCCGCGGCCAAAGCACGCGCATGGGTGTCCAGCCCAGGGAAATCGGGCAACAGGCTGGGATGGATGTTGAGCATCCGCCCGCGCCAACGCTGCACCAGAAACGGTGTCAGCAGACGCATGTATCCGGCCAGGCAGACCAGCTCCGCCCCGTGCGCCAGCAACGTGGCGTCCACCGCCTGTTCGTGCGCCGCGCGGTCCCGCCCGAAGGCACGCTGATCCACGCATGTTGCCGGCACACCGGCCTCGCGCGCCAGCGCAAGACCTGCCGCTTCCGGCTTGTTGCTTATCACCACGCAAATCTCGGCCGGATAGCCCGGCGCCGCGGCCGCATGCACCAGGGAGAGCATGTTGCTGCCACGCCCGCTTATCAGCACACCAACTTTCACGCGCGACGGCATCAGGTGGGCCGTTCTTCCAACGGGGGAACCAAAACCATCTGCTTCCCGCTTGGCGGCCCCACAGAGAACTCAGGACAGTGCAGCAATCCCTGGTGCGTCCTTCCAATCACGAAATTCGACTGGTGAGTCAGTCGGCGGCGATATCTGGACATCGAAGCACACGGAGATCACCGCGCGGATTGCCGCACGGACGCCTTTGTGAACACACATGCAGCGTCTGCTCGAAACTCGTCCTGTCGGGTAAGCTGGCTGCAACTCGAAGCAGCGGGGCACAGGGGATCGTCGTCCGGTGGCAGCTCAAGCGAGTCCAGGCGAACACTTCGAACGACCCGCTTTTGATCCTATCCCCACCACCCCTCCGGCAACCCGAACCGTACCCCGCCTTCCCCGGCTTCCACCCGCCCGATCACGTAGGCCGTCTCGCCAAGCTCCGCCAAGGCCGCCATCGCCGCCTGCGGATCGGCCACCACAAGCACCATGCCGATCCCGCAATTGAACACGCGCAGCAATTCGTCGTCCGCCACCTTGCCCGCCCGGGCCAGCCACGTGAACACCGGCGGCACGGGCCAGGCCCGGTCCACCACCGCCACCACCCCGTCCGGCAGCACGCGCGGCAAGTTGCCAGGCAGCCCGCCGCCCGTGATGTGCGCCGCCGCCCGCACCAGCCCCGCCCGGTGCAGCGCCAGCACCTGACGCACATACAGCCGCGTCGGCGCCATCAGCGCGGCCGCCACGCTCTCCCCGGGCGACCACGGCGCCGCATCCCCCCAGCCCAGCCGCGCGATCGAGCAGATGCGCCGCACCAGCGAGAACCCGTTGGAATGAACCCCGCTCGCCGGCAGGCCCAGCAGCGTGTCGCCCGCGGACACCGTGCCGGGCAGCAGCGCGCCGCGCTCCGCCGCCCCCACGGCGAAGCCCGCCAGGTCGTAATGACCGGCCGCATACATGCCCGGCATCTCCGCCGTCTCGCCGCCCACCAGGGCGCAGCCGCTCAGCCGGCAGCCTTCGGCGATGCCACGCACAACGCGCGCCGCGTCCTCCACCGCCAGCTTGCCGGTGGCGAAATAATCCAGGAAGAACAGCGGCTCGGCGCCCTGCACCACCAGGTCGTTCACGCACATCGCCACCAGGTCTATGCCCACCTGGTCGTGCAACCCGCTTTCTATGGCCACCATCAGCTTGGTGCCCACGCCGTCGGTGCAGCTCACCAGCACCGGGTCCGTGAAGCCGGCCTGGCGCAGATCGAACAGCGCGCCGAAACCGCCCAGGCCGCCCATCACGCCGGGCCGCCTCGTCTGCGCCACGGCCGGCTTGATCGCTTCTACCAGCGCGTCGCCTGCCTCTATGTCCACGCCGGCGTCGCGATAACTCACCAACTCTGCGCACTCCTGGAATTTGGGAAAGCAAGGCCTTCTTTTTTGAAAAAAAGAAGCAAAAAACTTTGTGCCCCGTCGGCGGCTTACCGGCCGGCAGCCGTCCCTTTTTGCTCCGGATACGCTACACTCGCCCTTATGCGAAACCAGCCGCCGCCGCATGCCTGACACCGGACTGAAGCTGGCGCGCAGCAGCGCCATACTCACGCTGCCAAACGTCATCAGCTTCGCCCGTCTCTGCGCGGTGCCGTTTACCATCTGGCTGGTCCTGCACCGCCGCTTCGCGCCTGCCACCACCCTGTTCATCGCGGCCGGCATCTCGGACGCGCTGGACGGCTACCTGGCGCGCCGCCGCGGCGGCACCACGCTGGGCGCCGTGCTCGATCCGCTCGCCGACAAGGCGCTGATGGTGGGCATGTTCGTCACTTTGGCCGCCATCGCCCAGCTGCCGGACTGGCTGGCCATGCTGGTGGTGTTCCGAGACCTCGTCATCGTGGGCGGCGTCATCCTGCTCTGGCTCACCAGCCATCCCATCGCTATCGAGCCGTTGATGATCAGCAAGCTGAACACCACCCTGCAGATCACCCTGATCGCCGTCTTCCTTGGCCTGAACGCCCTTCACCTGGCCGCGGTCCCGGTCCGCCTCGCCCTGATCACGCTGGTCACCGCCAGCACGCTTCTCTCGGGCGCCGCCTACGTCATACGTACGGCGCGGCCGGCATGAACGCGGACCCACGCCCCGCCACGCTGCGGCCGCAAGCCACCCGCACCCAGCGCCTGGCGCTGCTGGCCGGCATATTGGTGGCGCTGTGGCTCACGCTGCAGCTTTTCGCCAGCATCCTGCTGCCCTTCGTGGCAGCCTGCGGCATTGCCTACGTGCTCGATCCTGCCTGCACCCGGCTTGCCCGGCTGCGCGTACCGCGCGGGCTGGCCAGCCTGCTGCTGGTCATCGGCCTGATCCTCGCGGGCCTGCTCTTCGTGCTGCTGCTCTACCCCATCATCATACGCCAGATCGGCCTGCTTGTGGGCCACGTGCCGGATTACGCGCAGGGCCTGTCGAACTTCGCCGGCCGCATCATCGCCCGGCTGCAGCAGAATCTCGGGCCGGACTACGTGGACGCCAAATTGTCCGAGCTGGTCAGCGGCCAGGCCGGCGCCATGCTCACCTTCCTGGCCGGCGCCGCCACAAGGCTGGTGGGCGGCGGCTACGCGCTGTTCAACGTGCTGTCACTGCTGATCGTGACCCCGGTGGTGGCCTTCTACCTGCTGCGGGACTGGCCGCACGTGATCACGCTGGTCGATAGCTGGCTGCCACGGCGCTACCAGGCGGTGCTGCGGGCCCAGGCGCGCGAGGTGGACCGCATCCTGTCCGCCTGGGTGCGCGGCCAGGCGATGTGCTGCATGATCCTGGCACTTTTCTACGCCCTGGGCCTGTCCGCCGTGGGGCTGGAGCTCGGCCTGGTGGTGGGGCTGTCCGCGGGCTTCCTCAGCTTCATACCCTATGTCGGCACCGTCACCGGCGCGGTGGTCTCGATCGGTCTCGCTTTTGCCCAGTTCGCCACCTGGCACGGCGTGGCGCGGGTGGCCGGCGTGTTCGTCATCGGCCAGATATTGGAAGGCTACGTAATCTACCCGCGTTTCCTGGGTGACCGGGTGGAGCTGCCCGCCGTGTGGGTGATCTTCGCGCTGTTCGCCGGCGGCGCCGCGTTCGGCTTCCTGGGCGTGATGCTGGCGGTGCCGGTGGCGGCCACGGTGGGCGTGCTCACCCGCTTCTGGCTGCGCCGCTATTTGGTCAGCCCGCTCTATTTGGACCCGCCACTGCCCGCAGACGCGGCCCCCTTGCCCGGCCTTGCGACCGAAGCCTGACGGCGGGTCCCCAGCCATGCGGCAGCTTGCCCTACCGTTCCCGGTCCGTCACTGGCTGACCGACGCCACCTTCGTCCGCGGCGACGCCAATGCGGAGGCCACCGCCTGGCTGGCCCATGCCGAAACCTGGCCCTCTCGCCGCCTCGCGCTTCACGGTGCCGCCGGGACCGGCAAGACCCACCTGCTGCACGCCTTTGCCGAACGCCAGTCCGGGATATTGCTGCCCGGCGTGGCGCTGCGGCACCTGGTCGGACTGCCGCATGCCGGGCCGATTGCGATCGACGACGCGGACCTGACACCGGAGCCGGAAACCCTGCTGCATTTGCTGAACGCGGCGGCCGAGGCCGGCTACCCGGTCCTGCTGGCCGCGCGCACGCCGCCCGCGACCTGGAAGGTGCACCTGCCGGACCTGGCCAGCCGACTGCGCGCAATCACCACGGTGGCGCTCGGCCTGCCGGACGACGCGATGCTGGAGGTGCTGCTCGCCAGCCTGGCCGCCCAGCACCAGTTGCGTCTGGACCCGCACGTGCAGAGTTACCTGCTGGCGCGCCTGCCCCGCGACGCCGCCGCGCTACGCGAGGCGGCCTGCCGCCTGGACCGCGCGTCCCTGGCGTATGGCCGGCGCGTGACGCGCGGGATTGCGGCCGGCGTGCTGGCGGATATGGGGACGGGGAGCGGGGCTGAGCTTGATGATGAAGAAAGAGAGCAAGCAGTCCTTTTCTAGGTGAGCGACCTCGCTTTCCGCCTGTGAAAGCGAGGCCTTCGTTTTCGAGAAAAAGAAGCAAAAAGCTTTTATCAGCGCTGTCGCAGCGTGCTGAAACGCACGTGCAATGTCAGGAAAACGAAACGCGCAACAGCACCGAACAGGACAAAAGTTTTTTGCTTCTTTTTTCAAAAAAGAAGGCCTTTTTTCCTTTTCTCACCCCCCACAAAAACCACCGCCCGGGAAAGGCTGAAATTACACACCAACCCCACCAGAGACCCAGCCCCCGCCGCCAGGAAAGGGTAGCGCGCACACACGGCCAGTTGCGTCACCAGACCGAAGAACACGCTGCGGTTCAGCAAGAACCCCGGTGCGTTGGCCAGCGCGTAGCGGGCCCATTGAACGCCGCGCGGCAAGCCGGCGCTGGTGGCCTGGAACGTCCAGTTGCGGTTCAGCCACCAGGTCAGCGTGGCCGAGGCGGCGTAGCCCGCCAGCCCGGCCGCCAGGATGCCCGCCCCACGCCGAAGCGTGTAGAACACCGCGAGTTCGGCCCCCAGGCCCAGTATGCCCACCAGTCCGAACTGAACGAATTGTTTGAGCATGCCGAGGGGCGCGGTACGGAGCCGTCCGATCACCCCGCCAGCGCGCCTTGCATCGTCTCGGCCAGGCGGCGCGCGATGCGGTCGGCGTTGGCCATGATGGTCAGCGTGCAGTGCCGCGCCGGCAGCACCGGCAGGGCGGCGCCGTCCACCACGTAAATTCCCGGGTGTCCGGCAAGCGCGCCATCGGGCGTGCAGGCGGCAGGTCCCTGGCCGCCCATCGGCAGGGTGCCGGCGTAATGCGCGTCCGCACCCGGCAGGGACAACGTCAGCGATCCCGGCACGGCGTAGGCGCCCAGCCGCTGCAGGCGGCGCGCGAGCGCGCGCGCGGAAGCCAGCAGCGCCCGCTCGGCATCGGGCTCGCGCGCGCCCTCCACCGTGATCCCCTCGCCGCCCGGGCGCAGGCGCAGGGTGTTGCGGCTGTAATGTCCGGGAATGTAGCAGGTGGCCAGCACCAGCGCCGGCATCAGCGCGCGGGCCAGATGCAGGGCGGTGGGCCGGCTGAGCGGGATGCGGTCGGCGATCACGCCCAGGGGCAGGGTGTCCGCGCCGTAGAGTATGCCGGCCGCCTCGTCTGGCGCGGCGCCGCTGCGCCCGCCCGGAATCGGCACGGTATAGCTGAGCTGGCCGAGGCTGAAGCTGTGCTCCGGCAGGCTTTGCCCCACACAGCCGGGCACCACGAAGGCGATGGCACCCACCGGGTTGGTCAACAGCCGCACCGCCTTATCCGCCAGGCCGGGCAGGCGCAGCACCAGCGCGGTGGTGGCCAGCGTGCCGGCGGCCAGCACCACCGTTCCGGCCGAGAGCATCAGGCGGGCTGCGTCCTGCGCCACCTCCACGCCGTGCCGGCCGTCTTCCGGCAGAAGCCGCAGCACCCGCGCGTGGGGCAGATAGGTGAAGTTCGGCCACCGGCGCAAAGCCGGCAGCTCCTGCGCGCTGCTGTATATGCTGCCGTGGGCGCAGCCCCACAGGCACAGCCCGCATTGCCGGCAGGCCTGCCGCCCGCCCTGGTCGCTGGCCAGCACCGCGTTGCGTGCCGGCCGGATACGCACGCCGTCTTGCGGGTCGCCGGACCCGGCGCGCCGCAGGATGTGCGCCACCGGCGAACGGAAGCCGTCCTGCGCTCGCGGCGCGGGCGGCTCGTCGGTGACGCCGATGCGTGCCTTCACCGCGTCGTAGGAGCGTGCGAGCTCGGCCGCCGGAAAAGGGAAGCCCGCCAGCTCCGCGGCGCCATAGGTTTCGGCCACCGCGCCCCAGATGTTGGACAGGCCGCCCTGGCTCAGGCTGCCGGCGGCCCAGAAGCCGCGCGTCTGCAGGCCCGTGGCGGCGGCGTAGCTGCCGGTCAGAGCGCGGGTCAGCGGGGTGGCAAACTTGGGCGAGATGTCGCCATCCGGCGCCAGGCCGCCGTAATCGCCGCCGAAGCGGTAGCGCCAGTGTTCCGGATCGGCGCGCAACGCGCCGATCGTTCCGGCGAAGGCCGGCGGCGGCGGCGCGGGGTCGGCCGCATCCACCATCAGCACGTCGATCCCCGCCTGCACCAGCGGCCAGGCGGCGCTGACGCCGGCGGGGCCGCTGCCCACTACGATCACGTCGAACCGGCGCCGCAGCCCGGCTTCCGACTTCACTTGCCGCGCACGCCGAACACGGCACGTACGGGCAGGGCGGCCGCGTCCGCCACGCCACGCACCGTCAGCCGCGCCAGCCGGCCGGCGCGCGAACCGCCCGCCAGCATGGCCTCGCCCTGCGGCGTCGCCTCGGCCAGCGCGCTCGCCAGCCGCAGCCGCCGCCCCAGCGGCCCCGCGCCGGACAGCGGCTCACGCAGGCGCAGCAACCCTGGCACGCTGTGCAGGCCGGTCGGCAGGGCCAGTGCGCCTTCGCCCCGCTGGTGCACCGCCTCGGCATACCGCGCCGCCAGGCCGGGATCGGGTGCCGCGCCCAGCACGTAGCCCAGCAGCAGGTGTGCCTCGCGCTGCAGCGCCGCCTGCGCGGAAGGCTCGCGGCGCAGCCCGGCCTCCAGCGGCACCAGGACCAGCCCGAGTGCGGCCAGATGCGCCCCGCACGCCATCGGCCGCGTTCCGGCCAGTCCCAGGATACGCTCGCGGTCCACCTTCGGCGCCAGCGGGATATGCGCGGCGGTGTTGGCGGCCAGCAGCGCCAGGCCGAGCCTGATCGGCAGCACCGGCAGCGTCCTGCCGGCGAATTCGCGCGCCAGCGTCTTGAGGAAGTCGCCGAACGCTATGCCCTCTGGCGCCGCCAGGCCGAACCAGCCGGTGGCACCCGCGTCCGGCGCCCCGTCGGCCAGCAGGCGCAGGCCGGTCGCCACCTCGTCCAGGTGTATCGGCTGGACCTGGCGCCAGGGGTCGATCATCGGCAGCACCGGCGCGCGTTCGACCAAGTTGCAGAGCAGCCCGAACATCGCCTGGCGCGGGCCGCCATAGACGAGCCCGATACGCGCGGCCACCTCGCCCGGCCGTTCCAGCACCTGCTCGACCTGCCATTTCACCCGGCCGTAGATGTTGGCGGCGTCCTGCCGGGCGGATTGCGAGGAGGCGAAGACGAAGCGGCCGATGCCGTGGTGGCGGGCCCCGTCCAGCAAGGCGCGCGTGCCGGCCAGGTTCAGCCCGCCGGAGCCGTCCTCGCCCGCCGGATTGGACCAGTCATGCGCGAGGTGGATCACCGCCTGTGCCGCCGCCGGCACATCGGGGCGCAAGGCCGCCTCCGGCAGCGCCTCGCCCAACCGCCAAGTGCACACCCGCGCGCCGGCAGGCACCGCCGCGCTGTTGCGGCCCAGCACACAGACCGTGCGGCCGGCCTGCACCGCCTGGCGCAGCACGGCGGCGCCGATATAGCCGTTGCCGCCGGTGATGATCAGGTGCTGGGCGGCCGTAGTGCCGCTCACGCAGGCTGCTCGGCCGGTGCGCGGCGCGGCACGTCCATGATGCCGCCCAGGAACGCCGAAAAGGCGAGCTGTATGGCGCAGCTCACCCCGGTCAGCGAGAGGATGAGCGCGCGCAGCAGGTGACCTTCCACGAGCGGTCCGAATCCGAAGCTCCCCCAGCGCGCGAAACACCAGACGACGCCGCCTAGCCCAAGCGCCAGCAGCAGCCCGGCCGCGATCAGCAGGTTCTCCGTGCTGAAACGCGCCAGCAGCCTGTCATAACGCGGCGAACGCGGCAGCAGGCCGCTGGACGTGGCGTAGCGGCGGGTGAGCATGGCGAACACGATGCTCTGCAGCCCGAGCTGTATGCACGCGCAGGCCACCAGGAAGCTGTGCACGTCCAGCGACAGGCCGGCGGCGAGGTAGACCCGTCCGCGCAGCAGCAGGCCAGCGAACAGCAGGCCCACCGCCATCAGCGCCAGGCCGGGATAGAAGAACAGCCAGCGCGGCGAGTAGATCAGCAGGAAACGCAGGTGGCGCCAGCCGTCCCGCCAGGTGCGCAAATGCGGCGGCCGGCTGCGGCCGTCCTGCGCCAGGGTGGTGGGCACCTCGGCGATGCGCAGCCCGCTATTGGCGGCCTTGACCACCATCTCGCTGGCGAACTCCATCCCCGTGGTGTGCAGGTCCAGCGACAGGATGCTGGCGCGCGAGAACCCCCGCAGGCCGCAATGGAAATCCCCGGTGGGAACACGGAACAGGGTGCGGCCGGTGAAGGACAGCACCGGGTTGCCAAGATAGCGGTGCAGGAACGGCATCGCCCCCGGCGCGATGCCGCCGCGGAAGCGGTTGCCCATCACCAGGTCCGCACCCCCGCGCAAGGCGGTCACGAAGTTCTGCAGGTTGCGGAAATCGTAGCTGTCGTCCGAATCGCCCATGATCACGTAGGTGGCGCGCGACTGCCGTATGCCCTCGATCAGCGCCGCGCCGTAGCCGCGCATGGGCACCGGCACCACTCGCGCGCCGGCGGACAGCGCGATCTGCTGGGACCCGTCCGTGCTGCCGTTATCGGCCACCACGATTTCTCCGGCGATGCCCGATTCCTCGAGGAAGAGCCTGGCTTTCTCGACGCAGATGCCCAGCGTCTCCGCCTCGTTCAGGCAAGGCATGACGATCGACAGCTCCAGCCGCCGGCCGTGGTCCGGCAGTTCCGCCATCAGCGGGAGGACGTGATCGGGCATGGCGATCCTTGGCTGTTTCGAGCGGGCTGAGTCAGTCGGATAACGTGTTGGCCGAGCCTGTGCGCTGCGGCAAAGTTGTCTACCGATACGGAAGCGCCGAACGGCCGACAAGATCGTGACGTCAGCATGTTGTGATCGTGGCCGGCCATACAGGCGCCCTGCTGGCGGGCATAACTCGGCCGGCGCAGTCGCCGGAGTGGATCGCCATGCCAGACATATCGGAGTCCAAATCCCGGCCGCTTCCGGCCAGAGAGTGGCGGCAGAAGGCGCGGCGCATCCAGGCCGAAGACGTCGCTGCCGGCGTGCTGCTGGCGGTCCTCCTGTGCCTCTACATACTGACCGCCTTGCGCACCAGCGCCGTGCGTGCACTCTGGATGGACGAGGTGCTGGCCGCCTGGATCGCCCGCCTGCCCGCGCCGGGCGGGATCTGGGACGCGGTGGCCCGCGGCGGCGAGTTCTCGCCACCGACCTACCACCTTTTTCTACACGCCTGGTCCGACCTGTTCGGCGGCAGCGCCCTGGCGCTGCGGGTGCCCTCGCTGCTTGCCGCATTGTGTTGCGCGGCTTCGGTGTACCTGCTCGTGCGCCGGCGCATCGGCTTTCCTTTCGCGGCCCTCGCGGTGGCGTTGACGCTCGAACTCGCGCTGTACAACTTCGCCATCCAGGCGCGGCCCTACACGCTGGTCACCGCGTTCTTCGCACTCGCCCTGCTGGCCTGGGACGGCGCCGGGGACGTGCACGTCCGTATCTGGCGCCCAGTGACGCTGGCGCTGGCGCTGAGCTTTGCGGTGTCGCTGCATTTCTACGCCTGCCTGCTGGTTGGCATGCTCATGGTGATGGAAGCCGGGCGGACCCTGGCAGTCCGACACCTTCGGCCGGCAATGTGGGCGGCGCTGGCAGTGCCGGTGGTGACCTTGGCGGCGTGGTTCCCGCTGATGCGCCACATACTGCGCTACAACGCGGGCGATACCGGCGCCGCGCACTACCTGGCGCATGCCAGCCTGGCAAACCTGCTCAGCGCCTACGGTGACCTGCTGCTCGGACCCAACAGCGCGCTGCTGCTCGGCTTCGTGCTGATCATGGCGGCGGGGCTGCTCGCCCGGCATTTCCGCGGGACGGACGCCGCGCCGCCAGTCGTCCGCGGTGCGCCAGACCTCGATTTCGACATACTTACTTTGGGCGTGGTCGCCATCCCGCTTCTCGTATTCGTGGCGGGCGTGCTGATCACCAGGACGTTCAACGAGCGCTACGCGCTCGCGGCCGCGCTGGGGATTGCCATATTATACGCCAGGCTCATCGGCCGGCTGCCGCGCGGCGGCTGGGTCGCCTGCCTGCTGCTGGGCCTGTCCTGCGGGCTTTGGGGCATACACGCCTTGCGTGCGGCCGCGCCGGAGGAAGACTCGGACCTGGCATTGCTGGGCAAGGCCACCGGCGAGGCGCCTATCGTCATCGGCGAAGGCCTGCACTACCTGCAACTGGACGAGGCGGCGCCCCCGGATTTGCGGCGCCGCCTGGTGTTCCTGCGCGCGACCGGAGAGACCAGCCCCGATCCCACCAACGAACACCAGGTGGAGCGCTGGGCGGCGATACGGCCCGACCTCGCGATCGAGGACCTGGACAAATTCATGGCCGGGAACAGAAGCTTCTACCTTCTGGGGAATTCCGACCCCAAGGACGTGGTGACGGACCATTTCATCCGCAGCGGCCAGGTTGTTGCGGTGCTGGGACGCGACATGACGGCTTATGGGGATGAGTGGCTGATGCGCGTTGACGTGAAGTGAAGCTACAACGGCTTACTTCTACCATGTAAGCGAGGTTAGGGCTCTGCCCCAAACCCCGCTGCGGCCTTGGCCCCAGACCCCATTTCTAGCTGGTCTTTCCTTGCTCCGGCTTCTCAACCTGCACCTTGCTGCCGTTGCTCAGATCCGCCGGCGGGTTTACGACGAGCGTCTCACCGCCCGACAGCCCGGCGCGTAGTTCGACCGATGTTCCGAAGTCACGGTAGATCTCGATCGGCGCCGCCTTCAGCGTGTTGTCCGGCTGCACCACCAGCACATGCAATCCTGTCTGGTCGAACACGATCGCCTCGTCGGGAATGATGATGCCGGGCTGGCTGCGCGGCACGTGGAAGGTGATGTTCGCGTACAACCCGGCCCGCAGCGCGCCGTCCTTGTTCTCCACATCCACCTCGGCCAGCAGCGTGCGCGCGCTCTGCGTCAGGCTGACGGACGAGCGTGCGACGTGGCCGTGGAACACGCGTCCGGGTATCTCCGTCACGTTTACGTCCGCATCCAGCCCGTTCTTGATGCCGATCGCGTCGCTTTGCGGCACATAGACCTGCACGCGTATGATGTCCGTCCGGTCCAGGCTGAACAAAGGCGTGCCGCCGCTCTGGTCTGCGGTCACCAGATCTCCGGTATCGACGTTGCGCTGTGTCACCACGCCGTCGAACGGCGCGATCACACGCTCGAAGCCCACCAGCGCCGTCAGCCGCTGTATGTTGGCCACCTGTGCCGCGATGTTGGCCTGCGCGGACCTGATGCCGGCCGTGGCCTGCGCCACGCTTTCCGTCTGCACCTTGGTGTTCGCCGTCGAGTTGTCCGCGTTCTGCTGCGTCTCCCAGCCCTCGCGTGCCAGCGTGGTTTCGCGGTAGTTGGTGATCTTGGCGAGCTTGCTGTTGGCGTCCGCTGATTTCAGGTTCGATTGGGACTGCAGCAGGGCCGCCTGATACTGCATGTACTGCGCCTGCGCCTGGGCAAGCTGTTCGTCGATGTCGGGTGCGGCAATGCGCACGAGCAGGTCGCCCTTGTGCACTTCGCTGCCGATGTCGACGCGGCGTTCGGCGATGTAGCCGGTGGCGCGCGCGTACATCGTGGCGGTGTCGAACGCCAGCGTCTGGCCGGGCAGCGTGACTTCGACGGCCTTGTCCGTGCTCTGCGCCTTTTCCGCCTGCACCGACGGCACTTCATCGACCATCTGGTGGTGGGTGGCACCGGCACGGTTGGATTGCGCTAGATGCCCAATCACACCTGCCACGATCAGCACCGCGACGACCGCGCCCACGATGAGGAAGTTGCGGCGTCGCGGCGGCGGCGGCGGCGGCGGACGCTCCTCGTGTTCCTGCTTGTGCCCATCCTTCTGTTGGGCGTCCTTCTGCCCGGGCGGGTCCGCCCTGTCCTGCGTCCGGCCGTTCGCCTCCCGCCCGTCCTGCGAGTCGTGCTGCCCGGGCGGGCTGGGCGGGTCGATGTCGGCGCGGTAGGCGCCGCGTTGGTCATCCGGCATCAAACGTAATCCTCTGGTGCGCGTGCTTCGCTCTGGCGCAGCACGGTGTAGAGAAACGGCACGAACAGCAGGGTGGAACACGTGCCCACGGCCACGCCGCCCAGCACCGCGCGGGCCAGGGCGGCGTTCTGTTCGCTGCCCTCGCCTATGCCGATCGCCATCGGTATCAGGCCCACGAACATCGCACCCGCCGTCATCAGCACCGGCCGCAGCCTGGTCTCGCCCGCCATCATCGCGGCCTCCGCCGCCGACGCCCCGGTCTCCTCGCGATACTCGCGCGCGAAGGTGACGAGCAGGATGGAGTTGGCGCTGGCCACGCCCACCGACATGATCGCACCCATCAGCGACGGGATGGAAAACGTCGTCTGGGTGATGAACAGGCTGAGCACGATGCCGCAGAACGCCAGCGGCAGGGCCGCCAGGATGACGAACGGGTCTCCCCAGCTCTGGTAGTTCACCACCATCAGCAGATAGACCGCGATCAGCGCGATGCCCAGGCCGATGCCGATGTGGGTGAACGCCTGGTTCATGCTCTCGATCTGGCCGCGCACGACGATCTTGTCGGGCGCTTGCAGCTTCTTCTGCTCGTCACGCACGATTCGGTTGATGTCGCCTGCCACGCCGCCCAGGTCGCGGTCCTGCACCGCGGCGAAGATGTCGAACACCGGTTGCTGGTTGACGTGGCTGATCACCGTCTGCTCCGTGCCGCGCGTCATCGTGGCCAGGTTGGACAGCAACTGCACCTGCGAGCCGGTGGGGTTGTCCGACGCCAGCAGCATCGGCGTGTTCTTCAGATCCTGCAGCGAGTTGGTGCGGTATTCCGGCGTCTGCACCCAGACCTGGTACGGAATGCCTGTCTTCGGATCGGCCCAGAAATTCGGGTTGAGCTGGAAGCTGCCGCTGAGTGACGTGTTCAGGTTGTTGGCCACCTGCTGCTCGGTCAGGTTCAGCTCGGACGCACGCTCGCGGTTCACCTGCACGAAGAACTCGGGCGCGTTCAGTATCTGCTGTATGTGCACGTCCACCGCGCCGTATGTCGCCCGCAGCCGGCGCTCGATGTCCTGCGCCACTTCGCGGTCGCGGTCATGGTGGCGGCCGGTCACCTGTATGTCGATCTGCGACGGCACGCCGAAATCGAGTATCTGGGTGATGATGTCGGCCGGCTGGAAATAGAAGATGGTGTCGGGAAACTGCCGGTTCAGCGCGGCACGCAGTTTGCGTTCATAGACCTGCGTCGTCTCCGCACCGCTCTTCAGCGTCACCAGTATCTGGCCGTCGTAATAGGCTACGAACGTGCCGTCGTTATAGGCCAGATTATAGTTCAGCGACGGCAGGCCGATGTTGTCGAGCACGATGCCGGTGTGCTCGGAGCCCACGGTGTCGCGTATCGTGTGCTCCACCTGGGAGAACAGGCGTTGGGCTTCCTCTATGCGCAACCCCGGACGCGCGCGCACGTGCAAGGTGAGCTGGCCGGCATCGACGGCGGGGAAGTAGTCCTGGCCCACGAACTGCAGCAGCACGCCGGCTGAGACAAGCACGCCGCCTGCGACCAGGAAGGTGACCAGGCGGTGGCCGATCGCGGCGTTCAGCAGGCCGAGATAGCCGCCGTGGAACCGCTGGAAGCCGCGCTCGAAACCGGCGTGGAAGCGGCCGAAGAAACCTTTCGGCTTCTCGTCCCGCTCGTCCTCCTGCCCGTGGCCTTTGCTGTCGTCGCTGTCCTGCTCTTGGCCTTTCTGCTCATGCTTGTGGCCGTGGCGCTGGTCGAATTCCTTCTTCACCAGCACGTCGATCAGGATCGGCACCAGCGTCCGGGACAGCACGTAGGAGGCCAGCATGGCGAACACCACGGCCAGCGCCTGCGGGGTGAACAGGTATTTCGGCGCGTCCGTCAGGAACAGCACGGAGACGAAGGCGCAGCAGATCGACAGCGTGGAGATCAGCGCCGGTTTGGCGATGCCGGCGGCGCCCTCGGCGACGGAATGGCGGAAATCCTTACCTTGCTCCATCAGCCGGTAGGTGTTCTCGATGGCCACCGTCGCGTCATCGACCAGTATGCCCACCGCCAGCGCCATGCCGCCCAGCGTCATCACGTTTATCGTCTCGCCCAGGGCCGCCAGCACGGCCAGCGAGCTGAGGATGGCCAGCGGTATGGACACCAGCACGATCAGCGTGGACCGCCAGGAGCCCAGAAACAGCAGGATCATCACCCCGGTCAGCCCGGCCGCGATCAGCCCCTCGCGTATCACGTCGGTAATGGCGCCGCTGACGAACACGGACTGATCGAACAACTGGTCGATACGCATGTCCTTCGGCGCCGCGGCGCGCACCGTGGGCATCAGGCTTTTCACGTTGTTCGTCACGTCCAGCGTGGAGCTGTTGCCGTTTTTCAGGATGGTGAGCAGCACGCCCTGACGGCCGTTCTGATCAACCACGTTCTGTTGCGGCGGGCTGCCGTCACGCACCCAGCCCACGTCACGTATCAGGATGGGCGTGCCGTTTACCACCTTCACCGGCACCCGGTTCAGCGTGTCCAGCGTCACCGGCGAGGAGTTCAGCCGCACCACGTATTGCGTGGCGCCGATTTTGGACAGGCCGGACGGCACGGTCAGGTTCTGCCCGGCGATGGCGTTCGTCACGTCCAGCGGGGTCAGCCCGTGCGCCTGCAGCGCGTGCAGGTCCAGATCGACCATGATCTGCCGCGGCGCCCCGCCATAGGGCGGCGGGATTGTCGCGCCCGGCGCGGTGAACAGCGTCTGCCTGATCCTGTACTGCGCGTAATCGTAGAGCTGCTTGACGGATTCCTTAGTCGACGAAATGGCAAGCTGGATCACCGGCACTGAGGAGGCCGAGAAGCGCAGGATCACCGGCGGCTGGATGCCCGCCGGCAGCACCGCGCGTATCGAATCGGTGGCTGCCACCACTTGCGAGATCGCCAGGTCAATCGATACGCTCGGTTCGAAATACAGCCGCTCGATCGTGGTGCCCTGGAAGGTGGTGCTGTCCAGCCGGCGTATGTTGTTGACGTTGTTGGTGATGCCGATTTCGGTGTAGTTGGTGATCTTCTGTTCCATGTCCGGCGCGTCCTGGCCGGTATAGGTCCAGACCACCACCACGACGGGTATGTTGACTTCCGGCAGCACGTCCTTGGGCATGACGACGCAGGCGCCGATGCCGGCCAGCACGATCAGGGCGGCGAGCACGTAGAAGGTGGTCCTGAATTTCAGGGCGAACTTGACTAGACCCAACGTGGTGCTCCGGACGGCATCCTTCGCGTGACGCAGGCCAAGGCGTGTGGTTCCGGAGCGCTTGTGTAACCGTCAGCAAGGTTGGGGCTCTGCCCCGGACCCCGCTTCGTAGGAGTGTGTGTAACAGGTTCTAAGGACGACTGTCGGGAGCGGGGTCCAGGGGCAGAGCTCCGGGCCTTCTGATGAAATCCACGAAGGCGCGCAGCGGCGCCGGCAGATACCGCCGGCCAGGATAGTACAGGAACGGCCCGGAGAATGGCTGCCACCAATCCTGCAGCACCGGTTCCAGCGCGCCGCTGGCCAGATGCGGCGCCAGCCAGTCCTCGAACAACTGTATCACCCCGCTTCCTGCCATTGCGGCGGCTACCGCCAGGTCGGTGGCCGTGCCCACGCGCACCACCAGGGGGCCGGCGGGATCAACGGTCACCACCTCGCCGTCCCGCTCGAACTCCCAGGCCGGCATCGCCCCGCTGGAAAACCGGCCGCGCAGGCACGCATGGCCCAGCAGGTCTCGCGGATGGGTCGGCCGGCCGGCACGGTCCAGATAGGCGGGGGACGCGGCGGTAGCGAAACGCTGTACGCGCGGCCCGATCGGCACGGCTATCATGTCCTGCTCCAGCCGCTCGTCATAGCGTATGCCGGCGTCACAGCCGGCTGCCAGCAGGTCCACGAAGCCGTCCTCGGCCACCACCTCCAGCCTGATGTCCGGATAGGCGCGCAGGAAGCCGGGCACGATGTGCGGCAGCACCAGCCGTGCCGCCACGCCCGGCACGTTCAGCCGCAGCACCCCCGCCGGCCGGTCCCGGAACAGGTTCACCACGTCAAGCGCCGCTTCCATCTCGGCCAGCGCCGGCGCCAGCCGGTCCAGCAGGCGGGCGCCCGCCTCCGTCATCGCTACGCTCCGCGTCGTCCGGTTCAGCAGCCGCACGCCCAGCCGCGCCTCCAGCCGCGTCACCGCCTCGCTCAGCCCGGACGCGCTGGCCGCCCCCGCGCGCGCCGCCTGGCGAAACCCCCCGGCCTTGGCCACCTGCGCGAACGCCGCCAGATCGGCCAGACTGGCTCCCATTGTCCGCCCTCCCGAACAGCCTGTTCCGATACCTGCCGGTTATCGCGCAGGCGCGCCAGGACTATCTCCTCCCCGGAAGCAGGAGACACACGCATGCCCAACATCGCACAGGCCGGAACCGCCTCATTCGCCGGGCGCATCATCAACCGCATGGGCTACGGCGCCATGCAGCTCGCGGGCCCCGGTGTGTACGGGCCGCCGCGGGACCGCGCGGAAGCCGTCGCCGTGCTGCGCCAGGCCGTGGCCGCCGGCGTGAACCACATAGACACCAGCGACTTCTACGGCCCGCACGTCACCAACCAGATCATACGCGAGGCGCTGCACCCCTACCCGGACGGGCTGGTCATCGTCACCAAGATCGGCGCCCGCCGCGCCCCCGACAAATCCTGGAATCCCGCCTTCAGCGCCGCCGAGCTGACCGCCGCGGTGCACGACAACCTGCGCAACCTGGGGCTGGACGTGCTGGACGTGGTCAATCTCCGCTTCATGTTCGGCCATCTGGGCCCGGCGGAAGGTGACATCGAAGCCCCGCTGACCGCGCTGGCCGAACTGCAGCGCCAGGGCCTGGTCCGCCATATCGGCGTCAGCAACGCCACGCCGAAGCAGGTGGCGGACGCCCGCAGGATGGTGCCGCTCGCCTGCGTGCAGAACCTGTACAACGTGGCGCACCGGGAAGACGACGCGCTGATCGACGACCTGGCGGCCGCCGGCATCGCCTACGTCCCGTTCTTCCCGCTGGGCGGGTTCACGCCGTTGCAGTCGGACGCGCTGTCGGATACGGCCGCACGGCTGGGCGCCACACCGATGCAGGTGGCGCTGGCCTGGCTGCTGCGGCGCGCGCCGAACATCCTGCTGATACCGGGCACGTCCTCGCTGGCGCATCTGGCGGAGAACCTGGCGGCGGCGGAGCTGGAGCTGCCTGGGGAGGCGATGGCGGTGCTGAACGGGATCGGGGGCGCGGCGGCGGCGGCGGCGTAGAGAGGAAAGGAAGCGAGGCCTTCTTTTTGACTGAAAGAAGCAACAAACGTTTGGCTGTCCGCCTGCGTCGGGCGCGTGCCGGTTCTGCCGGTGCCTATGCCTGCAGGACATGGCGTGGCCTTGGTGCAGGCTTCTTTTTTACAAGCAAGAAGGCCTTCCTTACTTCCTCCCCCTACCCTGCTATACTCGCCGAATGTCCCGCCCCCATCTGCGCCCCGTCCCCCAGCCAGACACGCCACCCGCCATTTCCACGGACAGCCCGGACCGCTTCATAAACCGCGAGCTGAGCTGGCTGGACTTCAACAACCGCGTCGTCGAGGAGGCGGAGAACACCCGTCACCCGCTGCTGGAACGCCTGCGCTTCATCAGCATCTCGGCGGCCAACCTGGACGAGTTCTTCTCCGTCCGAATCGCCGGCCTGATCGGCCAGGCGCGCTCCGGCCTCACCCGCCTCTCGCCGGACGGCCGCACGCCGGCCCAGCAGCTCGCCGCCGTCAACGAACGGGCGCGCATCCTGCTGGACCGCCAGCAGCGCGTCTGGCTGGAACTGCGCGCGGCCCTTGCCGCCGCCGGCATCGAGGTCTGCACCACCGCCTCGCTCAGCGATGACGAGCGGAGCTGGCTTGACACCTGGTTCATGGAGCGGGTGTTCCCCATCCTGACGCCGCTGGCGATTGATCCGGCGCACCCGTTTCCGTTCATCCCCAATATGGGCCTGGTGATGGCGCTGGCGCTGCATCGCGAGGAGGACACGAGCAACGTGGCGCCCCAGGGCGGCTACCACATGCGCGGCCTGATCCCGCTGCCCAGCCAGGTGGACCGCTTCATTCGCCTGCCCGCCGCCGGCACGGAACGCATACGCTTTGTGATGCTGGAAGACGTGGTCACGCTATTTTTGCAACGCGTGTTCCCCGGTTTCTATGTCAACGGACAAGGCCTGTTCCGCCTGATACGCGACACCGACATCGAGTTCGAGGAAGAAGCCGAGGACCTGGTGCGCATGTACGAAACCGCGCTGAAACGGCGCCGCCGCGGCAGCGTGATACACCTGGCCGTGGATGCCGACATGCCGGAGCCGCTGGTGGACCTGGTGGCGGACAGCGTGGACGCGGACCGCGAGGAAATCAGCGTGCAGCCCGGCCTGCTGGGCGTGGTGGACCTCAAGCAGCTCATCGTGGACGACCGGCCGGACCTGCTGTTCACGCCCTACACGCCGCGCTTTCCCGAACGCATACGCGATTTCGGCGGTGACTGCTTTGCCGCGATACGCGCCAAGGACATCATCGTGCACCACCCGTTCGAAAGCTTCGACGTGGTCGTGCAATTCCTCCGGCAGGCGGCCGACGACTCCAGCGTGGTGGCCATCAAGCAGACGCTGTACCGCACCAGCCGGGACAGCCCGATCGTCAAAGCGCTGATCGAAGCCGCGGAGGCCGGCAAATCCGTCACCGCCATGGTGGAACTGCGCGCGCGCTTCGACGAGGAAGCCAACATACGCCTGGCGCGCTCGCTGGAAGCCGCCGGCGTGCAGGTGGTGTACGGCTTCGCGGAACTGAAAACCCACGCCAAGATCAGCCTGGTCGTCCGGCGCGAGGGCAACGCCATGCGCAGCTACGCCCATTTCGGCACCGGCAACTACCACCCGATCACCGCGCGCATCTACACGGACCTCAGCTTCTTCACCGCGGACCCCGACCTGACGCGGGACGCGATGCGCCTGTTCAACTACATGACCGGCTATGCGCAGCCCGAACGCATGGACGCGCTGGCTTTCTCGCCGCTTACGCTGCGCGGCAAGCTGACCGAACTGATCGACGCGGAAATCACCTGCGCACGGGCGGGCAAACCCGCTTCCATCTGGCTGAAGCTGAACAGCCTGGTCGACCCGAAACTCATCGACAAGCTCTACGACGCATCCAACGCCGGCGTACATGTGATGGCGGTGGTGCGCGGCATCTGCTGCCTGCGCCCGGGCGTGCCTGGCCTGTCGAAAAACATCCGGGTGAAATCCATCGTCGGCCGTTTCCTGGAACACGGCCGGATCTGCGTGTTCGGCAACGGCCACCGCCTGCCGAGCCGCCACGCGCTGGTCTATATCAGCAGCGCGGACTGGATGGAGCGCAACATGGACTGGCGCGTGGAAACGCTGGTGCCGATACGCAATGCCACCGTGCACGCGCAGGTGCTGGACCAGATCATGGTGGTGAACCTGAAGGACACGCTGCAATCCTGGGAACTGAAACCCAGTGGCGAATGGACGCGCCTGCCGCCCGGCGCCAAGCCGGTCTCCGTGCACGAGTATTTCATGACCAACCCGTCGCTCTCCGGACGCGGCTCGGCGCTGCACGGGCCGGTGGTGCCTGTTCCGCGGCCGCGGCCCATGCGGCCGGATCGGGTGTTGCAGGATTAAAGGAAGGAAGGCCTTCTTTTTTGAAAAAAAGAAGCAAAAAACTTTTATCTCCCCGCATTTGCACCAGCCGGCACATCTTGATGCCTACCGATGCGTTGCAGCGTCGGACAGATAAAAGTTTTTTGCTTCTTTTTTTCCAAAAAAGAAGGCCTGCTTTCTTTCTCTTCGGAGCACGCGCCAGATGACAGAACTCACCCTTGACCAAGCCCAAGCCATCGTGACCAGCGCCCTGGCGCACGCAAGGGCAGCCAAACTGCAGCCGCTGCTGGTGCTGGTGCTGGACGCACGCGCGGCGCCCAAGGCCTGTGCGGCTGAAGACGGCGCCAGCCACGCACGCTTCGACGTGGCGCGTGCCAAGGCGAACGGCGCGCTGGCAATGGCCATGGGCTCGCGCAGCATAGCCAAGCGCGCGCGTGACATGCCGACATTCGTGGCCTCGCTCAGCAGCGTGATCACCGGCGGCCTGGTGGCAGGCCCGGGCGGCGTGCTGGTGCGCGATGCGGACGGCGCCATAATCGGGGCGGTGGGTATCAGCGGGGATGTGGGGGACAATGACGAGGCGTCCGCCGTGGCGGGTATCAGCGCGGCGGGGCTCGTGGCTGATCCCGGAAAGGATTGACGGCGATGTCGCGGACTGTCTGAGCGCGCGCATCCAGTACACGCACCCGAAACAGACAAAAGTTTTTTGGTTCTTTTTTTCAAAAAAGAACCGCTTCCTTACTTAAGCCCCGCCCACCGCATCAGCCAGCCAACCCCGAGCCTTATGCAGCTCAGGCCAAGGCACCTCGCCCAGCGGAAAATGCCCCGCCATCAGGATGCTGATCACCGCGTTCACGTGTTCCAGCTTTCCGCGCTGCCCGGACTCGATCAGCGAATCACGAAACACGCTAAGGCAGTGCAGGCTTTTGGAGAACAGGTCCTGATCGGGCTTCGGCTCCTGCGCCAGGATGGTGTCCAACGCCGCCAACGCCACCGAACCTGGGTTATTGGCCATGGCTGGTGCCGCCGCGATTGGCCAGCCGCCCTGGGCGCAGATTTACTGTCAGCGCCTTTGTGGAGTGTATGCTGGTGTTGGCGTCTCCCGTGATTGCCAGCAGCACGTTGGCGATGTCACCGCGCGCGTAGCCTTCCCAGCCGAACACCCACGGCATGCCCACCTGATGTACCACCTGGCCGTCTATCACGAACGGCCGCACGCGCTGTGTCACCATCGCGCGCACCTCGATGTCTCCGCGCAGGGTGGACAGCACCGTCCAGCCGAGATGCGTGACACCGAGTTCGTGGGCAAGCTCGGGGGAAATCTCGACAAAGGCTTCCGGCTGCAGCTCCGCCGTGTGCGGGGCGATGCGGCCCATCACTCCGCCGCAATGCAATTCGGTCAGCCGATAGGTGGTGAACACATAGGGGAAGGCGGGGTCGTGCGGCTTGTGCAGCACGTTGCCCGGCCGCTTCCACGCATGCGCGGTGGGGTTGGATTGGGTGCCGTAGATCGGGTTGTGCACCGGGCTTTCCATCGGCTCGTAATGCGTGGGCAGCGGGCCATCCTTCAGGCCGCTCGGCACGAAGAGCTGGATGTTGCCGTCCGCCTGCATGATGAACGGCTTGTCGCCACCCAGCGCGTCCATGCCGTGCGGATGCTTGGACCAGTCGGGCCGGTAATCAGGCCGCGTGGTGGGCACGAAATCCGGCACGTCGGTGCCCGTCCATTCGGACTGCTCCTCGTCCCACCAGATCATCTTCTTTCGTTCGGACCAAGGCTTGCCCTCCGGGTCCGCGGACGCGCGGTTGTACAGCGTGCGGCGGTTGGACGGCCAGGAGAACGCCCAGCCCAGATGGCTACCCGGCCCGCCAGGCCCGTCCGGCGTGCGGCTGCGCGCCTGGTTATGGCCGTCATGCGGGTAGATGCCGCAATACATCCAGCCGCCGCACGCCGTGCTGCCGTCGTCCTTCAGGTCCTGGTATTTCTCGATCTGCTTGCGGTCGGCCACGGTGTAGCCGTTGATCTCGCGCAGCACTGCCTCGGCATCCGGCTCGGCGCGTGCGCCACGTTCCGGATACGCCCAGGTCAGCGCCCGCATCGCCGCATCACGTGTGCCCGTGCTGTCTGCGTACATCGCCTTCAGGCGCTTGCCCAGATGATAGATGAACCACAAATCGGACCGGCTGTCGCCGGGCGCGTCCAGCACCGCATCATGCCACTGCACCAGCCGGCTGGTGTTTGTCACCGTGCCGTCCTTTTCGCCGGATAGTGCGGAGGGGAAGAAGAACACCTCCGTGCCGATGTCCTGCGGCTTCACCTCGCCGCGTTGCACCAGGCGGCCCTTCTGCCAGAAATTGGCGGTCTCCGTCATCGCGATATCGCGCACAACCAGCCATTTCAGCCGCGTCAGCCCGCGTTCCACGAAATCGGAGTTCACGGCGCCCACCACGGGATTCTGCCCCAGGATGAACTGGCCCCGCATGACACCGTCCACCATAGCCATCGTCATCGGCTGCTGGGACAGGTCACCGGTCAGCTTCGGCCAGTGCTGATAGCCCCAATCGTTCTCCGCCGTGGCATTAGCACCGTACCAGGCCTTCAGCAGACTTACCGCGTATTTCGGCATGTTCGCCCACCAGCCGGTGGTGGGCGTTTCCGTATGCAGATATTCCTTCAGCGTCGCATGGTCATGGAACACGTTCGGCTGCGGCAGATAGGTGGGCAGCATGTTATACAGCGTGGGTATGTCCGTGCTGCCCTGTATGCTGGCATGGCCGCGCAAGGCCATGATGCCGCCGCCCGGCCGGCCCATATTGCCCAGCAGGCCTTGCACGATGCTGGCCGCGCGGATGATCTGCACGCCCACCGAATGGTGCGTCCAGCCCACCGCATAGCAGAACGCGCCGGTGCGCTCGCGCCCGGAGTTGCGCGCCAGCGAGTCGGCCACGCGCAGGAACGTCTCGCGGGGGCAGCCGGTCACGCGCTCCACCATCTCCGGCGTATAGCGCGCGTAATGGCGGCGCATGATCTGATACACGCAGTTCGGGTGCTGCAGCGTCTCGTCCCGCATGGGCGGGCTCTCGGTCATGCTCTCGTAATCGCCGCCATCATTCTCCTGCTCCTGCACGCGGTGCTCGGAGATGGAGGAAGGGACCGTCTTGCCCTCATACTGCCAGCTATCGTGCTCGTAGGAGCCGGTCTTGGCATCGAAGCCGGAGAACACGCCGTCATTCTGTTCAGGGTCGCTATAGGTACCCTCGATGATGTGCGCGATGTTGGTGTACGCCATCGCGTAGTCGCGGAACCACAGATCGTGTTCCAGCAAATGGTGGATGATGCCGCCCAGGAACGCGATGTCGCTGCCCGAACGTATCGGCGCGTGCACGTCCGCCAATGCCGACGTACGCGTGAAGCGCGGGTCCACGTGTATGATTTCGGCGCCACGCCGCTTGGCTTCCACCACGAAGCGGAACCCGATCGGATGGTTCTCCGCCATGTTGGAGCCCATGATCACGATACAGTCGGAATTCTCGAGGTCCCACAGGGACATCGTCGCCGCACCGCGTCCGAAGGAGGTACCCAGACTGGGCACCGAGGAGGAGTGTCAAATGCGAGCTTGGTTCTCGACGTTGACGATTCCCAACCCTCCGGCGAACAGCTTCTTGATCAGGTAATTTTCTTCGTTGTCCAGCGTGGCGCCGCCCAGCGAGCCCACGCCCAGCGTGTGGTTCACCGTGCGCCCGTCCGGCAGTTTCTCGACAAACGTGTCGTCGCGCGCCGCCTTGGTCAGCGCCGCCACCCGGTCCATCGCCCAGTCCAGCGGCCGCTCTTCCCACTCCGTGGCGTGCGGCGCGCGGTAGAGCACCTTATTGATGCGTTGCGGGGACAGCAGCACGCCCAGCGTGCTGGCGCCCTTGGGGCACAGCGTGCCCTGGTTCACCGGGCTGCGCGGGTCACCCTCAATGTGCAGCGGGCGGCCATCCTTGGCGTAGATTAGCTGGCCGCAACCCACCGCGCAGAACGGGCAAATGCTGGTGCCTACCGTGTCCGCCTGCTCCAGCCGCGGACGCAGGCTGCGCGAAAGCTCGCTCTCCGCCGCCTTGGACTGCACGCTTTGTCCGGCAAGCTGGCGCGGGATGGACCAGTCATGCATGAAACCGGCAACGCGGCTGGCGATACCCTGACGAAGGGGACGATAGGTGCGCTTTCTGGCCATTTGGCCAACATGCGTTTGGTGGGCGGGACGCGCAAACCAACGATCGCGTGAACACGGCATCCGCCGGTGCTGGCGTTCAACGCTCTCTCAAAGAAGTCATTTCCAGGACAGGTTGTTCCGTGAACAATCAAATGGCGCCGCGAGAATGGACTCGGGCCAGGGAGACAGGACAGGACATGCGTTCAACGCTGGCACTCGTGGGTGTTCTGGGTCTCTCTGCCGCCGCCGGTTCCGCGGCGCTCGCGGCCACGCCGGCGACCTACACGTTCTACGGTGTGGTGCAGTCAGCAACCGTCACCAGGTCGGGCGCACCCATGGTCGGCGCCGTCGTGCCGATCTCCGTGACTGTAGACACCTCGTATCCTGCCGACACGCAGATCAACCATGTGACCACCTACAGCAGCTACAACGGATCCACGTTCATCTCGCCGGTGTTGGCCGCGACGTTCAACGGCGTGGACGCCCATGGCGAGTTCGACGTGGTCCGTGTCACCCAGAACGCCAACGGCCAGTATGGGATCGAGATTTCATCCGGCACACCGCAGAGCGGGCTGGGCTTCGACCTGAAGTTCACCACCACCGTGTCGGGCGTGGTAAAGAGCGACAAGCTGCCCAAGCAGATATTCCCTGGCAACTTCCAGAGTGCCACGTTTTCCACAATCCAGAATCCGGACGAGCTGTATTCGGGCGCGATTGTCCGGAATAGCATAGCATCGCCCGTCAGGGACCGGCTTGGACGAAAGCGTGACGGCGGGTATAGAGTTTGGAAACTCGCCCCTGCTACCACGCTTTATCCAGCTCACCGACGATGGAAGCCTGCCCCATCGGCGCGCTGTTCAAGACGGAGTTCGACACCGTCGTCGTCCAGCAGGACATCTGCAACGGCTGCGGCTACTGCGTGCCCGCCTGCCCGTTCGGTGTGGTGGACCTCAGCACCACGGACGGCAAGGCCCACAAATGCACGCTTTGCTATGACCGGCTGAAGGGCGGCCTGGAGCCGGCCTGCGCCAAATCCTGCCCCACCGACAGCATACAGTTCGGCGAGCTGACGGACCTGCAGCACCGCGCCGCCGAACGCGTGCAGACCCTGCACGGCCTGGGCGTGGACAGCGCCTACCTCTACGGCACGCCCGGCGCGCCGGGCGCGACCGGCGGGCTGGGCCACCTCAACGCGTTCTTCCTGCTGACCGACCGGCCGGAGCGCTACAACCTGCCGGCGGCACCCACGCGGCCCTCCAACCGCGTGGCGCCGGCGTTGACGGCTGGGCTGGCGGCAGTGGCGGGGCTGGCGTTGACGGCGCTGGCCTTGCGCGCTCTGCCCTGTCTGCCATTCCGGAACAGGTGACTCCGTCTAGGATCGGGCGGGACCGGAGAACGGCCTCGGTGCCCGGCTCACCCCATAACAGGTTGGGCTTCGATCTGAAGTTCACCACAACCCTGTCGGTAAAAAGCGACAAGCTGCCGTGGCAGATTACGCCAAGCCACTTCCAGACGGCCACGTTCTCCACGGCCCACAACCCGAGCGGCCCGCATCCGGGCGATTATGGAGTAAAATTTTTTGCCTGGCCTGGCCTGGACGCACGCGCGACAGGCAAGATTTCGAGAAGAAGGCCTTGCATCTTCATCTTTAGTTTAGCTAAAGACAGTCTATGACGGATCTGAAGCAGCTTTTCCGCGCCTCCGGCAAGCGGCAGCGTGACATTGCCGCCGCGGTGGGGCGCAGCGAAGGGGCGGTGAGCCAGTGGGTAAGTGGAGAGCGCGACATCCCGGCCGACCTGGTGCTTCGGGTAGAGGAGGTGACGGGCATCCCGCGCCATCGGCTACGGCCTGATCTTTGGGAGACGAGGATGCTGAACGCCGACCCTGCGATGACCGCGCCGGACCTGACGCATCTGCAGCGCCTGGAGGCCGAGGCGATCCACATCATGCGCGAGGTGGCGGCCGAGGCCGAGCACCCGGTGATGCTGTATTCCGTGGGCAAGGACAGCGCGGTGATGCTGCATCTGGCAATGAAGGCGTTCGCGCCCGGTCGCCCGCCGTTTCCGCTGCTGCACGTGAACACCACCTGGAAGTTCGCGGGCATGATCGCCTTCCGGGACCAGCGCGTGGCCGAGCTTGGGCTGACCTTGCACGAGTGGATCAACAAGGATGGCGTGACGCGGGGAATAAATCCGTTCGATCATGGCGCCTATACGGACATCATGAAGACGGAGGCGCTGAAGGCTGCGCTGGACCATCACGGGTTCGACGTGGCGTTCGGCGGCGCGCGGCGCGACGAGGAGAAGAGCCGCAGCAAGGAGCGGATTTTCTCATTCCGTTCGGCGCAGCATCGTTGGGATCCGAAGAAGCAGCGGCCCGAGCTTTGGCATTTGTATAACGCGCGCAAGGCGCGCGGCGAGAGCATACGGGTGTTTCCGCTGTCCAACTGGACCGAGCTGGACGTCTGGCAGTACATCTATCTGGAGAACATTCCGATCGTGCCGTTGTACTTCTCGGCCGAGCGCCCGGTGGTGACGTATAACGGCATGACGATCATGGTGGATGACGACCGGATGCGTATTCCTGAAGGTCGGGCGCCGGTGATGAAGAAAATTCGCTTCCGCACGCTGGGCTGTTATCCGCTGACGGGTGCGGTGGAGAGCGAGGCGGCGACTTTGCCCGAGATTATTCAGGAAATGCTGTTGACGACGACGAGCGAGCGCCAGGGGCGGGCGATCGATCACGACGCGGCGGCCAGCATGGAGAAGAAGAAGCAGGAGGGGTATTTCTAGAGCGTGCCCACGAGGCTTACCCATTTTGTGTCGTTGTCGATACTGCTAGCAGCAGGCGTCATTCTACTTGGAGCAATTTGGCTGTGGGGGAGGCGGTCTTGCGACGAGTTCGACACCGATTTAGGAGAACACCTCAACCTTCTCTTTGTAGAGCATATGAAAGCCTGCACAGCGGTTGGCGCGGATGTAACGAGCATGATTCTTGCTCGGAATGCTAAAGGTTTCAGCGTTCCTGTTTTAAGATACCGAGAATCTTACGATAAGCCGAAGATAGAGAAAACGTCCGGGCACAGTTTACTTGTCACTCTGATGGTAGATCAGATGGACACCGTGGAGAACCTCAACGCTTACGCCAGCGGCGTAGATATCCGGGTAAAAGTCGTCCACCCTGATTTCTCGCGAGCCCCGGTACAAAAACATTCCAATTAGGAATGCCAGTCTTGGTTCCTCGTGACGGAAGATCAGGGACAATGAACTGAGCTGAAACTTTATCCAGCTAGTCCCCGACAGTAAGCAAAAGGTTTTTGCTTCTTTTTTTCAAAAAAGAAGGCCTTGCTTTCTTCCCCAACGGAGCACGCCCCATGGCCCACGTCAGCGACCTGATCGCCACCGACATCGGTGCCTACCTCAAGCAGCACGAAACCAAATCCCTGCTCCGCTTCATCACCTGCGGCAGCGTCGATGACGGAAAGTCGACCCTCATCGGCCGTCTTCTCTACGACAGCAAGATGATCTTCGAGGACCAGCTCGCCGCTCTCGAAGCCGACTCCAAAAAAATGGGCACCCAAGGCCAGAACATCGACTTCGCGCTGCTGGTGGACGGCCTCGCCGCCGAACGCGAACAGGGCATCACGATCGACGTCGCCTACCGCTTCTTCTCGACGGACAAGCGCAAGTTCATCGTGGCCGACACGCCGGGCCACGAACAATACACCCGCAACATGATCACCGGCGCGTCCACCGCGGACCTCGCCGTCATCCTGATCGACGCGCGGCGCGGCGTGCTGACGCAAACCCGCCGCCACTCCTACCTGGTGTCGCTGATCGGCATCAAGCATGTCATACTCGCCATAAACAAGATGGACCTGGTGAACTATTCCCACGAGGTGTTCGACCGCATCCTGGGCGACTACACCGCCTTCGCCTCGCAGCTCGACATCACCAAGATCATCCCGATCCCTATCTCGGCTCTGGCCGGCGACAACATCACCGAGCGCAGCGGCAACACGCCCTGGTATCACGGCCCCACGCTGATGGGGCACCTGGAGGACGTGGAGGTGGCGTACGCCTCGCGCGCGGCACCCTTCCGCCTGCCCGTGCAATGGGTGAACCGCCCCAACCTGGATTTCCGCGGCTTCTCCGGCCTGGTCTCGTCCGGCACCGTGCATCCCGGTGACCTCGTCAAAGTCATGCCGTCCGCTAGGCAAAGCCGCGTCGCCCGCGTACTGATTGATGGAGACCTGCCTTACGCCACCGCCGGACAATCCATCACCGTCACGCTGGAAGACGAGATCGACTGCAGCCGCGGCGACGTGATCTGCGGCGCCGAGCAGCCGGCCGAAGTCTCCGACCAGTTCGAGACCACGATCGTGTGGATGGCCGACACGCCGATGCTGCCGGGCCGCTCGTATCTGATGAAGATCGGCACGAAGACGGTCACCGCTTCGGTCACCACGTTGAAGCACAAGGTGAACGTGAACACGCTGGAGCAGATGGCCGCCCGTCAGCTCGAGCTTAACGAGATCGGCCTGTGCAATATCAGCCTGGACCAGCCAGTGGCGTTCGACGCCTACACGGAAAACCGCGACACCGGCGGCTTCATATTAATCGACCGAATCAGCAACGACACGGTGGCCGCCGGCCTGATACACTTTGCCCTGCGCCGGGCGCAGAACATTCATTGGCAGGCGGTCGACCTCAGCCGCGCCGCACGCGCCGCACAGAAAGGCCAGCGCGCCTGCGTGCTGTGGTTCACCGGCCTGTCCGGCGCCGGCAAATCCACCATCGCCAACCTGGTGGAGAAGCGTCTGTTCGCGCTCGGTCGCCACACCACGCTGCTGGACGGTGACAACGTCCGACACGGTCTGAACCGGGACTTGGGCTTCACCGACACCGACCGCGTGGAGAACATACGCCGTGTGGGCGAAGTGGCGCGGCTGATGGCCGATTCCGGTTTGATCGTGCTCGTCTCCTTCATCTCGCCGTTCCGCTCCGAACGGCAACTGGCGCGCGAAATGCTGCCGGAAGGCGAGTTCCTGGAAGTGTTCATCGACACGCCGCTGGAAGAAGCCGAGAAACGAGACGTGAAGGGCCTCTACAAGAAAGCGCGCCGTGGCGAGATCAAGCATTTCACCGGCATTTCCAGCCCCTACGAGCCGCCGGAGGATGCCGAACTGCGTATCGACACGACCAAGCTGAGCGCGGAAGAAGCCGCCGAACTGATCGTCTCGCAACTGGAGGCGCGCGGCCTGCTGCACGGCGCGCCGTCATGAGCGAAACGCTCGACTTGGCCGCGCTGCTGGAAGCCGTGAAGCCGATCGCCGAAGAAGCAGGCCGCGCCACGATGAGCTTCTACGGCCTGACCGACGCGATGGAGAAAGCCGACGGCAGTCCTGTCACCGCCGCCGACCAGGCCGCCGAGGACATCATCCTCCCCGCCTTGCGCCACCTGACGCCGGACATCCCGGTGGTGTCGGAGGAAGAAGCCTCGAAGGGCCTGTCGCCGGACGTCACCGGCGCGCGCTTCTGGCTGGTCGATCCGCTGGACGGCACGAAGGAGTTCCTCAGCGGCAACGGCGAGTTCACCGTCAACATCGCGCTGATCGAACACGGCCAGCCGATCCTCGGCGTGGTCGTCGTGCCGGCGCGCGGCGAGACCTATGCCGGTGGCGCCCCTGGCACCGCCACGCTGGCCGACAGCCACGGCGAACGCGCGATCCGCGTGCGCGCCGCGCCGGCGCACGGCCTGACGGTGGTGGGCTCCCGCAGCCACGGTGATGCCGCGGCGATGGAAGCGTTTCTGGACGGCCGCCGCGTGGCCGAGTTCCGCGCCGCGGGCAGTTCGCTAAAACTGTGCCTGATCGCGCGCGGCGAGGCCGATCTGTATCCGCGGCTCGGCACCACCATGGAGTGGGACATCGCGGCGGGCCACGCGGTGCTGCGCGCGGCGGGCGGGCGGGTGCAGACGCTCGAAGGCGAGGCTTTCACGTATGGGAAGCCGGAATACCGCAATCCGCATTTTGCTGCTTATGGAGATTAGGCAAGCAAGGCCTTCTTTTTTGAAAAAAAGAAGCAAAAAACTTTTGACTCCCGCATTTGCAGCAGCCGGGTGCCGCCGGATACAGCGCGGCGCTGCAACGTCGGGGGAACAAAAGTTTTTTGCTTCTTTTTTTCAAAAAAGAAGGCCTTGCCTAATCTCCAACGACGGATACCAAACCGACCGCCCCGCCACGCAAGCCCAGCGCCAATCCGGATCCTGCTTCAGCAGCACCGTCGCCGCACAGCCGAGCGCGCCCGCCAAATGCGCCACCATCGTATCGACCGTCACCACGTGATCCGCGCCGCAAATCAGCGCCGCCGTCTCCACAACGTCGCAGTCGCGATCATACGGGTTGGCAAACCACTCGGGCGTTGCTTCGGCAGCAGCCTTGCCGCGCTGCAGGCTGATGAAGCGCCGGCCGGGCGCTCCAAACGCGCGCAACATGTCCGCCAAGCTCACCGAGCGCGCCGGGTCCCAGTCACCCGCGCGCCAGCACAGCGCCACGTGGCCCGCGGCGCGCGCGCGGCCGCGGGCCAGGCGGTCCGGCGGCAGGGACAGATAGGGCACCGGGGCGGCAATGGCGGCCGCGTCCGCGCGCAGTACGTGGGCCAGCTCCATCACCTCGATGTCGCAGGGCGAGGCAGGCAGCGGCCGCGCCGTGTCGAACGCCACCAGGCGGTCCACGCCTGGCACGCAGGCCAGCAGGCCGCACAATTCCGGCTGGCATTCCACCGTCACGTGCGCGGCGCGGTCGCGCAGCGCCGGCAGGAAGCGCACGAACTGCAGTGTGTCGCCCAGGCCGTGATAGCAGCGCACCAGCACGTGGCGGCCGTCCGGGCGCGTGCCGTCCCACACCCAGCGTTCGTGGTAGGGCAGCGCCGGGTCGTCACGCGTGGCGGGGTCGCGCGCGGCCAGCACGGCATCACTGATGCGCCAGCCGGCCGCGAAATCGCCGGCGCGCATAACACCCGCCCAATCGTCCGCCACGGCGATGTGCCGCGCCCGCAGGTCGTCCGGCATCGAAGTTGCCCTCCTTATTGCGCCCACCGAACGCCGCGCCGCCGGCCCGCGTTGCCGCGACCGTGAGCCGCCGGTCCCGCCGTAGCGCCGCCCGCCGCTTCGCCGATTTCATGCGCAGCGAGGCGGCTGGCGGTTTTCTGCTGATCCTCGCCTCCGTGGCCGCCCTGATCCTGTCCAACTCCGGCCTGGCGCCCGGCTACACGCGCCTGCTCAACCTGCGCGTCGCTGTCCACGGCACCGGCATCGGGGTGGCCAGCTTCATCAATGACGGGCTGATGGCGCTGTTCTTCCTGCTGGCAGGACTGGAGATACGCCGCGAGATGACTCATGGCCGCCTGGCCAGCCTGCGCGGCATGGCGGCCCCGGGCATCGCGGCACTGGGCGGCATGGCGGTGCCGGCCGCCATCTACCTGGCGTTGAACCACGCCAACGCCGCCACCGCGCGCGGCTGGGCGGTGCCGGTGGCAACCGACATCGCGTTCTCGCTGGCCGTGCTGCGCCTGCTGGGCGAGCGCGCCGGCCTCTCCGTGCGGGTGTTCCTGACCGCGCTGGCCATATTGGATGACCTCGGCGCCATCGGCGTAATCGCGCTGTTCTACAGCCACGGCCTGGCCTGGCCGGTGCTGGGCGGCGCCGCCCTGCTGTGCGCGGTGCTGCTCGGACTGCGGCGCGCCGGGGTCGCGCGGCTGTGGCCCTACCTCGTCGGCGGCGCAGCGCTTTGGCTGCTCGTCTATAACAGCGGCGTGCACGCGACACTGGCCGGGGTGGCGCTCGCCTTCCTGCTGCCCCGTGCGGCCGCGTCGCGGTTGGAACACCGGCTGGGCGGGCTCGTCGGCTACATCGTGCTGCCGCTGTTCGGGCTGGCCAATGCCGGCTTGTCCTTCGCCACGCTCAACCCGGGCCTGCTGCTCACGCCGGGGCCGTTGGGCGTGTTCCTGGGGCTGTGCGTGGGCAAGCAGGTGGGCGTGTTCGGCGCCACCATGCTGGGCCGCCGCGCGGGCGTATTGACGCTGCCGCCGAACATGGGCGTAGCCCAGCTCTACGGCGCGTCGTTACTCTGCGGCATCGGCTTCACCATGAGCCTGTTCATCGGTGACCTGGCGTTCCGCGGCACGGCCTTGCACGACGGGATCAAGCTGGCGGTGTTCTGCGGGTCGGTGGTTTCGGCTTTGTTGGGTGCGGTGGTTCTGGGGCGAGTATAGGAGAGCAAGGCCTTCTTTTTTGAAAAGTAGCAAAAACTTTAGCTCCCCCGGCGCAGCGATGCGCGTGCCGGCCGGAAATACCCGGCCGGTGCAAATGCGGGGAGCCTCGCTTGCCTAACCGTAGCCCCCGCCCCCAGGCGTCCCCACACCCAGCACGTCACCCGCCGACAGTTCCACGCGCGCGATGCCCGGCAGCGCCTGCGTGCCACCCTGCGCGCGCTCCACCCATTGCCGGCCCGCGCGGCCGTCCGTGCCGCCGCACAGGCCGCGCGGTGCCACTACCCGGCCGGAGGCCACGATCATCGCAGTCATTTTCTCCAGGAAACGCAGGCGGCGCACCACGCCGTCGCCGCCGCGGTGGCGCCCTGCCCCGCCCGAACCGCGATCGATGGAGAACTCCTCGACGCGCACCGGGTAGCGCAGTTCCAGCACCTCCGGATCGGTCATGCGCGTGTTGGTCATGTGCGTGTGCACGGCGGATTGGCCGTCGAACGTGGCGCCGGCGCCCGCACCACCGCAGATCGTCTCGTAATATTGCCGCGTGGCGTCGCCGAACAACAGGTTGTTCATCGTGCCCTGGGCGTTGGCAACCACGCCGAGTGCCGCGAACAGCAGGTTGCACACGGCCTGGCTGATCTCGGTATTGCCGGCCACCACCGCGGCGCCGGGTGCGGGCAACAGGAACGTGCCGGGCGGAATCACGATGTTCAGCGGTTTCAGGCAGCCCTCGTTCAGCGGAATGTCCTGGCCCACCAGGCAGCGCATCACGTACAGCACCACGGCGCGGGTGACCGCCGGCGGGGCGTTGAAATTGTCCGGTGACTGCGCGGAGGTGCCGGTGAAATCGAGGGTGGCGCTGCGCGTTTCGCGATCGATGGTGATAGCGACACAAAGTTTGGCGCCGGTGTCGAGCGTGGCTTCGGCCTGGCAGTCACGCAAGCCCACCAGCGCGCGGCGCACGCTTTCCTCGGCGTGGTCCATCACGTGGCGCATGTAGGATTGCACCAGCTCCCAGCCGTGTTCGGCCACCATGCGGGACAGTTCGCGCACGCACGCCGCGTTGGCGGCCACCTGCGCCTGGATGTCGGCCACGTTCATGTCGGGCGCACGGGCCGGATAGCGTGCGCCTGCCAGCAGGTCGCGGAACGCCGCCTCGCGGAAGGCGCCTTGGTCCACCAGCAGGAAGTCGCGTATTACCACGCCTTCCTCTTCCAGCGTGCGCGAACCGGGCGGCGTGGAGCCGGGTGTCAGGCCGCCGATATCCGCATGATGGCCGCGTGCGCCGACGAAGAAGCGTATCGCCGTGCCGGCCGGATTGAAGACCGGAGTGATCACGGTGATGTCCGGCAGATGCGTGCCGCCGGCGTACGGGTCGTTCAGCGCCACAACATCGCCGGGTCGCAGCGTCCCGGCACGCGTGCGCAGCACCGCGCGCACGCTCTCGCCCATGGCGCCGAGATGCACGGGGACGTGCGGCGCGTTTGCCACCAGGCCGCCTTCGGCGTCGAACACCGCGCAGGAGAAATCCAGGCGCTCCTTGATGTTGACGCTCTGCGCGATATTGCGGAGCACGTGGCCGGCCTGTTCTGCGGCGTGCATGAAACGGGCGCCGAACAGTTCCAGCAGCACCGGGTCGGGCTGGTCGGCACGGGCCATGACAGGTTTGGCCACGGCCTGCACACGGTGCAGCAGGATGTGGTTCTGCGGCGTCACCTCCAGGCGCCAGCCCGGCTCCACAACGATGGTGCCGTTCGGCTCGCAGACCAGCGCCGGGCCGTCCAGACGATGGCCGGGGCGCAGCGCGGCGCGGTCGAACAGGCCGGCGAAATGGGCGCGGCCGCCGCTCCAGACCTCAATCGTGTCGCGCGCGCGGGCTGCGGCGTCCCCGGCCGGCGGCGTGGCGGGCTCGCGCACGGTCTCGCCTGGGACGGTCGCCTCCACCGCCACCGCTTCGACGGTCAGCGCACGCGGCGGCGCGTCGAACCCGTAGAGCAGCCGGTGCCGGGCGGCGAAGGCGGCGCGCAACGCGTCGGGCGGCCCGAACGGCACCTCCAGCGCGGCATCGGTGCCGGCCAGGCGCAGGTGCGCCGTGCGTATGATGGAGATCGCGTCCGGATCGGCACCCTGGTCGCGCAGGGCCAGCACCGCGTCGGCCGCGAGCCTGTCGGCGAGCGCGGAGAGCTCCCCGTCGAGTGCCGCGTCCAGCGGGCGTTCCACCGCCTGCTGGCGCAGCACGGTCTGGTCCGCCAGCCCCATGCCGTAGGCGGACAGCACGCCGGCCAGGGGGTGCAGGAACACGCGCGTCATGCCGAGCGCCTCGGCCACCAGGCAGGCGTGCTGGCCGCCTGCGCCGCCAAAACACTGCAGGGTGAAGCCCGCCGGATCGTGGCCGCGCCGTGTGGAGACCTGGGCAATGGCGTTTGCCATGTTGGCCACCGCGATGCGCAGGAAGCCCTCGGCGATGTCGCGCAGGTCACGCCGCGCGCCGGTGGCTGGCGCGAGCGTATCGGCGAGCGCGGCGAAGCCCGTGCGCACTGCCGCGAGATCGAGTGCCTGGTCGCCGTCCGGGCCGAAGATCGCCGGGAAATGCGCCGGCTGTATCTTGCCCACGCACAAATTGGCGTCAGTTACGGTCAGCGGGCCGCCGTTGCGGTAGCAGGCCGGCCCGGGATCGGCGCCGGCGCTGTCCGGGCCCACGCGGAAGCGGCCCTCGCCGGCATGCAGGATCGAGCCGCCGCCGGCCGCCACCGTGTTGATCGCCAGCATCGGCACGCGCAGCCGGACACCGGCAATCTCGGTCTCGAAACTGCGCTCCAGGGTGCCGGCGTAGAGCGCCACGTCGGTGGAGGTGCCGCCCATGTCGAAGCCGATCACCCTGTCGATGCCGGCCATCGCGGCCGTGCGCACAGCGCCCACGATGCCGCCGGCCGGCCCGGACAGCATGGCGTCCTTGCCGGAAAACGTCCGCGCACTCGTCAGGCCGCCATGCGACTGCATCAGGAACAACGGCGTGTCGCCGAGTTCGGCCGCCAGGTGGCCCACGTGGCGGCGCAGCACCGGCGAGAGATAGGCATCCACCACGGCCGTCTCCGCGCGCGGCACCAGGCGCAGCGTGGGGCTGGCCGCGTGGCTGGCCGTGATCTGCGTAAAGCCGGCGGCGCGCGCCAGCTCGGCCACGCGCGCTTCCTGCGCCGGATGCGCCCAGGCATGTATCAGCGCCACGGCACAGGACTGCAGGCCGGCCTCGCGCGCATCGGCCAGGACCGTGCGCAATGCCGCCTCGTCGAGCGTCTCGAGTACGGTGCCGTCCGCTGCGGTCCGGCCGGCGATCTCCGCCACGCGCTCGTACAGCAGTCCAGGCAATACGATGTCGAGCGCGAACAGGTCAGGCCTCGCCTGGTGGCCGATGCGCAGCAGGTCGGCAAAGCCGCGGTTGACCAGCAGCAGAGTGCGGGCGCCGCGGCGTTCCAGCAGCGCGTTGGTGGCCACCGTGGTGCCCATCTTCACCGCATCGATCAGGCCGGCGGGGATCGGCGCATCGGCGGGAAGGCCGAGCACCTGGCGGATGCCGGCGAGGGCAGCGTCCCGATAACGCGCAGGGTTGCTGCTGAGCAGCTTCGCCGTGATCAGCGCGCCGTCGGGGGCGCGGGCCACGATGTCGGTAAACGTGCCGCCGCGGTCTATCCAGAATTGCCAGGAGCTCATGAGGGGGAGGAAGAAAGGCCTTCTTTCCTGAAAAAAGAAGCGAAAACTCCTTTGTCTTCGGGTGAGCCGTGTTGCGGCGCGCCGGGCGGTGCTTCACGACCGGACCTTGCTTGCTTTCCGCCGTTCGATCCCATACCGCATCGGACGAATTGCGGGAGAGCGAACATGATGATGGGGCATCGCTGGACAGCTTTGGTGACGCTGGCGGCGTTGCTGCTGTATTTCTGGATGGCGCTGCAAGTCGGACGGGCGCGCGGCAAGTCCGGCATACATGCGCCCGCGATGACCGGTGACCCGTTGCTGGAGCGTGCGGTGCGCGTGCAGGCCAACACGCTGGAGTGGCTGCCGATCTTCCTGGCGGGCCTGTGGCTGTTTGCGATCTACTGGAACGAGCTGGCGGCGGCGGGCCTGGGGGTTCTATGGATCGTTGGGCGGCTGGTTTATGCCATCGGCTATATGGCAAGTCCGGCGAAGCGCAGCGCGGGGTTTCTGATACAGTTGCTGGCCTGCGCGGTTTTGGTGCTGGGGGCGTTTGGGCGGATCGTTTTCAGCCTGGCGACGGGAGGGGGTTAGGAAGGAAGGCCTTCTTTTTTGAAAAAAAGAAGCAAAAAACTTTTGTTCCTCCGCATTTGCACCAGTCGTGCCTTATCGGTCGGCACGCGCGTCGCAGCGTCAGGAAAGCAAAAGTTTTTGCTTCTTTTCTTCAAAAAAGAAGGCCTTGCTTCCTTGCCTAGATCAACCCCGGCATAGAAGCCCGCGCCGCAGCGATACGCTCCTCCGCCCGCGCCCGCATGGAGCGCCCGATGAACGCACGGCGCATCGGCTTCAGAACGAACAGCCCGAGCACGGCCGCCAGCAGGTTCACGCCGGCGGCCATGTAGAGCACCGCCAGCCAGGTGCCGGTCGCCTCGCGCAACACGCTGGCAAGTGGCACCAGCAGGGCGGCGGTGCCTTTCGCGGTGTAGAGAAGTCCGTAGTTGGTGGCGGCGAACTTGCGGCCGAACGTGTCCCCGCAGGTGGCGGGGAACAGCGAATAGATCTCGCCCCAGGCGAAGAACACCACGCCGGTCAGCACCACGAAGGCCACCGGGTTGGCCGCCTGCCAGACCAGCACGAGTATGCCCAGGCCTTCCAGCAGGAACGCGATGAACATGGTGTTCTCGCGGCCGATATGGTCCGACACCCAGCCGAAGAACGGCCGTGTCAGCCCGTTCAGCACGCGGTCTATGGCCAGCGCGAAGGTCAGCGCGGGCATGGTCAGGAACAGCAGGGTCACCGGCGTTTTCGCCACGCCGAAATCGGTGGCGATCACCGAGAGCTGGGCGGTGGCCATCAGCCCGCCGGCGCCCACCAGCACGAACATCAGGTACATCAGCCAGAACACCGGCTCGCGCGCCACCTGGCCCGGCGTGTAGTCGCGCGTGATGTCGTGCAGGCGGGACGGGCGGACCGCGCTCATGCCGCTGGAAGACAGCGGCGCGGTGCGTGATTTGTCCGACCCCGGCGGCGGCCGCAGCAATTGCGCGGCCACGACCACGACGACGCCCTGCAGCAGGCCGAAGAACAGGAAGGTGTGCTGATAGCCGCTGCGCACGATCATGTTGGAGATCGGCACAAGTGTCACGGCGGAGCCGGCGCCGAAACCGGCCGCCGTCAGGCCCGCGGCCAGGCCGCGCTTGTCGGGGAACCACTTGATCGCGTTGCCCACGGTGGCGCCGTAGATGAAGCCGGAACCGATGCCGCCCAGGGCAGCGCCGACATACAGCACCAGGAGGGAGGCCGCGACGCTGTCCAGCACCCAGGACGCGCCGATCAGCACGCCGCCGGCGCACACGGTCAGTTTGGGGCCGATCCGGTCGATCACGTATCCTTCGAGCGGCAGCAGCCAGGTCTCGCACAGCACGAACACGGTGAACGCCACCTGTATGGCGGGGCGGCTCCAGCCGGTGGCGTCGCCGATCGGCAGCACGAACAACGTCCAGCCATATTGCAGGTTGGCGATCATCACCATGCACAATATGCCGATGATCAACTGGCCCCAGCGCGACCTGAGTGCGGACATCCCCGTCTATCCCCCCGTGTGACGCATGGCGGCGCGCTGGCGGACCAGGGCCAGCATGGCCTGGCTGAGCGGGGCCGGCACATCCACCCAGCCGGCCATCTCCACCACTGCGCCCAGGATCGCCTCGATCTCCAGCGGGCGGCCCGCCTCCATGTCCTGCAGCATGGATGTCTTGTGGTGGCCCACTTCGGCCGCGCCCTCGATGCGCTTTTCCACGTCTATGGCGAAGCGTATGCCCAGCGCCTCGGCCACCGCCTGGCCTTCCAGCATGATGGCGCGCGCCACCGCCCGGCTGCCGGGGTCGGACGTGATCACGTCCAGCGTGGCGGTGGTAAGCGCGCTGATCGGGTTGAACGCCATGTTGCCCCAGAGCTTGACCCACAGCTCGTCGCGTATGCGCGGGCGCACCGGCGCTTTCAGGCCGGCCGCGATCAGCAGGGCGGACAGCGTGTTGGCGCGTTCGGTGCGGGTGCCGTCCGGCTCGCCCAGGCTGAAGCGGTCTCCGTAGCTGTGGTGGATCACGCCAGGCGCGTGGATGGTGGCGGCGGGATAGACGATGGAACCCAGGCATTGCGCCGGCGGCAGCGCCTCGGTCAGCGCGCCGGACGGGTCCACCGACATGATGCGGCGGCCGCCGAACGGCGCGGGCAGGCCGTGGCTGTACCACCAGGGCACGCCGTTGATGGCGGTGACGATGGTGGTGTGCGGACCCACCAGCGGGGCCAACTGCGGCAGGGCCGGCTCCACCGAATGCGCCTTCAGGGTCAGGATCAGGTAGTCCTGCGGGCCGATCGCATCACCGTGCGGCACCGCGTTCGGGCGCGTCACGGTGCGTTCGCCGCCGGCATGCAGCACCAGCCCGTCCTGCTGCACCGCCGCCAGATGCGGGCCGCGCGCCACGATCGAGACTTTGGTGCCGGCCGCTTCGAGACGGGCGGCCATCAGGCCGCCTATGGCACCCGCCCCGAAGACGCAGATGCTCGGCATCAGGCGGCGTCTTGCGGCACGAGGCCCAGTTTGGCGGCCAGCCCGATACGCTGGATCTTGCCGGTAGCGCCTTTAGGTATGTCATCCATCAGCACCACGCGGCGCGGCACCTTGAAGGCGGCCAGGCGCTGGGCGGCGAAGTCGCGTATCTCCGCCTCGCTGGCCGTCGTCTCCGGGCGCAGCACGACAACCACGCCCACTTCCTCGCCCAATTTGTCGTGCGGGATGCCAAAGGTGCAGGCCTGGGCCACGGCGGGGTGGTCGAGCAGCACGTTGTCTATCTCAAGCGGACTGATCTTCTCGCCGCCACGGTTGATCTGCTCCTTCAGCCGGCCGGTCAGGAACAGGTATCCTTCCTCGTCCAGCCGGCCCTGGTCACCGGTGCGGAACCAGCCTTCGGTGAACGCCTTCGCGTTGGCGGTGGGGTTGCTGTCGTAGCCCAACGTCACGTTCGGGCCGCGTATCACCACCTCGCCCACCTCGCCCTGGGGGAGGATGGCATTGTCGTCGTCCATGATGGCGATCTCGGGCCCTGCGGCGATGCCCACCGCCCCCGGCTTGCGCGGGCGCGGCGGCAGCGGGTTGCTGGCCATCTGGTGGGCGGCTTCCGTCATGCCGTACGCCTCGATCACCGGGGCACCGAACACCTCCTCCAGCTCCGCCATCACCGGCGGCGGCAGCGAGGCGGAGGACGAGCGGATGAAGCGCAGCCCGGCGGCGCGCGCCTGGGCCGGGTTGGACCGCATGCGCATCAGGATCGCCTGGTGCATCGTCGGCACCGCGGTGTACCAGGTGGGCTTCACGTCACCCAGCAGCTCGGCGAATTTGAACGCGTTGAACCCCGGCGTGCAGCACACCGCGGCACCTGCGGACAGCGAGGCGGTCACCGCGGCGATCAGGCCGTGAATGTGGAACAGCGGCATCACGTTCAGGCACGTGTCGGCCGGCGTCAGCTCCAGCGAGCGCGCGATGTGGCGCGCCGAGGCCACGATATTCGCATTGGTCAGCGGCACGATCTTCGGCCGCGCCGTGGTGCCGGAGGTGTGCAGCACCAGCGCCGGGTCGTCCGGCCCTGCCGCGCGGGTGGGCGTAGCCGCGGTGACGGGTGCCGCACCTTCCAGCCGGAACACGCCGGCGGCGTCACCCTCGGCGGTGACTAGATGAAGGATGGGGATGCCGAGCCGGGCGGCTGTGTCGGCCGCCACCTGCGATCCGCCCTGCGCCAGGACAATTGCGGCGGGCTTCAGGTCGGACAGGTAGAACTCGAACTCGTCCGCCTTGTAGGCGGGGTTGAGCGGGGCGGCGCAGCACGAGGCGGCGACGGTGAGGAAGGCGGTGGCCATCTCCGGCCCGTTCGGCAGCACGATGGCCACCCGGTCCCCCGGGCCGATGCCGCGCCCGGCCAGCGTGGCGGCCACGCTGGCGGCAAGCCGGGCAAGGCCGGGCCCGTCCAGCCAAAGCCGGCCGGGCGCGCCTATGGTCCGCTCCCCGGTCAGGCCGCCGATCAGCGCCGCAAGTGTGAACTCCATACGATAGCCGCTCCCTGGATGCCGGCACGCTGCGCGGCTGTTTTTTCAATACCAACCCGGTTTTGCAGATTATTGCCAGGAAGCAAGCAGTCCTGCCGCGCAAAAAAGCGCTAAAGCGCCTCCGCCGCCTCGAACCGGTTGGTCAGGGTGCCGATGCCGTCGATGACGACGCTGACCTCCCCGCCCGGCCGCAGGGGAAGCACGCCCAACGAGGTTCCGCACGCGATCAGGTCGCCCGGAAGCAGCGTCATCTCGCGTGACAGCAGGCTGACGATCCTGGCGGGCGGCAGGATCATGTCGGCCACCGGATAGTTCTGCCGTTCCCGCCCGTTCAGCAGGGTGCGCACCGTCAGGTTCTGCGGGTCCAGACCCGTCACGATGGCGGGCCCTACGGGGCCGAACGTATCGCAGCTTTTCGCCCGCGCCCATTGCGTGAAGGACGGATCCTCGCCGAGCAGGTCCAGGGCGGTCACGTCGTTGACGCAGGTGTAGCCGAAGATGGCGCCGGCGGCCTCCGCCTCGTCCGCCCGGCTGCAGCGGCGGCCGATCACGATGCCCAGCTCGCCCTCGTAGACCGTCTTGCCGGTGTAGCCCGCGGGCGGGCGGATGGTGCCGCCGGGCGGCAGCAGGGCGCTGGACGCCTTGAGCAGGTACAGCGGCGTCTGCGGGACGGCCTGGCCCAGCTTGGCGGCCAGCGCGTGGAAGTTGTTCCAAAGGGCGATGAACTTGCCCGGCGTCACCGGCGCCAGCAGCGCCAGACCGTCGCAATCGAAAGCGGGGCCGGATGGCTCGGGCGCATCGAACATGCAGCCCCTGTAAGGCTGGACCTGACTGCCCGCCAGGATCCCGAAACCACCCTCGAAACGCACCCATGCGGCCATGCCGGGGCCTTTATCGGGTTGGGCGGCGAAATCAAGCGGCGCTGGACGCTGGCACATTGCCGCGATGGAGGCCGCAATCCCGTAGCCACACGATCCCGGCGCCATTAGCGTGCCGCCGCCGGAGCCAACCGGTACGGCTACGAATATCCAGGGAGAACCACCATGCGTCCGACACCGCGCCTTCTCGCGCGCCTTGCCTGCGCGGCCGGAGTGGCCGTAACCGCCGCGGCCCCGGCCGCCGCCGCTCCGCCGTCACCGCCGCCGCAGTACAAGCTGGTTGCCACGGTCCCGATCCCCGGCAATCCGCTCGCGGTCTTCGACATCAGCTCGATCGACCCCAAGCTGGGCCTGTATTTCCTGCCCGACCGGTCCAACAACTCGGTGGACGTGGTCAACATCAACGAGCGGCGCGTCATCGGCCAGGTCGGCGGTTTCGTGGGGCCCGCCGGCGGCAACAACAACATCGCCGGCCCGAACGGCACGCAGCCGACCGGCGACGGCTATCTCTGGGCCGGAGACGGCGACAGCACGGTCAAGATCATCGACGAGCGCTCGCTGCTCGTCGTGCAGACGATTTCCACCGGCGGCACGGCGCGCGCGGACTCCATCGGCTACGACCCCAAGGACCACATCGCCGCCGTGGTGAACGACGCCGACACCCCGCCCTTCGTCACCCTGATCTACACACCGGACGGCTACCGCACGATCCTGAAGAAGATCAGCTTCCCCAACGCCACCAACGGGCTCGAGCAGCCCGTGTTCGACGCGGCGCGGGGCGTGTTCTACCTGAGCGTCCCGCAGGTCGGCGCCAACCAGAAGAACGGCCAGGTGGCGATAATCGACCCGGTCCTGCGCCGCGTCATCGGCCACCTGCCGGTCAATGACTGCCAGCCGAACGGCGCGGCGCTGGGTCCGAAGCAACAGCTCCTGCTCGGCTGCAGCGTCGCCAACACCGCAGCCGCGGCGCCGCTGCCCACGCAGGTGATCAACACGCTCAGCGGAAAGGTCCTGGCCACGTTCACCGTGGGCGGTTCGGACGAAGTCTCCTACGACCCCACCAACCAGACCTACCAGCTCGCAGCGCGCAACAACGCGTCGGGTCCGGTGCTCGGCATCATCGATGCGACGACGCTGAGCCAGGTCAGCGCCATACCCACCGCCACGAATTCGCATTCGGTGGCGGTCGATCCGATCAACAACGAGGTCTTCTTTCCGCTGACGGCAGGCGCCAGCAACACGACCTGCCCCAACGGCTGCGTCGGCATCTACGCACCGGGCAAGTAGCCAGCGCGGTGCTGCAACGACGGCAAGACAGGTGTGCCGTCCTGCGTTCCCGACGTCTGAGCCTGTCCGGGAGGACAGGCGCAGACGTCGGGCTCTGCCCCAAACCCCGCTTGGGCACGGGCCCAGACCCGTTTCACCAGGGTGCGTGCAGCAGATTTCAGGTGTCCGTTAGGACCTCGTCCTGGCGAGTCAGCTTGCGGTGACTTCCGAGCAGCGGGGCACGGAAAGCGCCGCCAGATGGCCGCCAAAGCGGGTCTTCAAACAGACGCGCGCCGCAGCCGCATCGGCCGCAATACCGCCAGCGCCAGCACGGCCGTCACCAGATCCAGGCAGATCGCGATGGCGAACACCGGCACCCAGCTCGCCGCCGCCCCATGTATCAGCGCCGCCATCGGGCCACCCAGCAGCGAGCCCACACCCTGCGCCATGTACAGGAAGCCATAATTCGTGGTGGCATGGCGCGGGCCGAATATGTCGGTCAGCAGCGAGGGGAACAGCGAGAAGATCTCGCCCCAGGCAAAGAACACCAGGCCCGACAGCAGCGCGAAAGCGGCGGGGTCATGCCGGCTGTACAGCAGCAGGCACAGCGCCAGCGCCTCCAGCGTGAAGGCGATCGCCATGGTCTGCTCGCGGCCGATACGGTCGGAGATCCAGCCGAAAACCGGCCTGGTCAGTCCGTTGGTGACGCGGTCCAGGGTCAGCGCGAACGGCAGCGCGGCCATGCCGAACACCACGGCATCTGCCACGCCGAATTCGCGGGCGAACACCGCGAAATTGGCGGTGACCATCAGCCCGCCGGTGGACATCAGCGTCATCATCAGGAACATCAGCCAGAACACCGGGCTGCGCAGCATGTCGCGCGGCGCGGTGCCGGCGCTGTCCGCGTCGGGCAGGCTGCCCGCAACCTCGCCGGCGCGCGGCGCGCGCAGCCCGAGCGCCGCGAGCGCGCCCACGCAGCCCAGCACGGCGCCGAAGACGGCCAATGCCGGCCGGAACCCGTCCGCGGCGATCATGTGGGTGACCGGAAACGTGGTGACCATGGCCCCCATGCCGTAACCGGCGGCCACGAGCCCGGCCGCCAAGCCGCGCCTGTCCGGAAACCAGCGCACCATCAACCCGACCACGCCAACATAGACGATGCCGGTGCCCAGCCCGCAGAGCAGCCCGTAGGTGGCATACAGGCCAAGCAGGCTCTGTGCCCGTGATGCCGCCACCCAGCCCAGGCCGGACAGTGCCGCGCCCAGCGCGATCATCAGCTTCGGGCTGAACCGGTCGATCAGGTAGCCTTGCACCGGCGAGAAGAACGTCTGCAGGACGACCAGCACGGTGAAGGTGACCTGCACCGCGGGCAGAGACGCGTGCGTGGCGGCCTGGAACGGCTTGACGAACAGCGTCCAGACATATTGCGGGCTGGAGATCGCCATCATCACCAGGATGCCGAGTGCAAGCTGCGGCCAGCGCCGGGTTCCCATGGTGTCGCTCCCTTGTTTCGGGGACGGCCTGAGCAAGGGGTGTGCCAAGGTAGGCAAGGAAGGCCTTCTTTTTTGAAAAAAAGAAGCAAAAAACTTTTGTCTGTCCGCCTGCACCGCGGCGCTGTCTGGTTCTGCCGATGCGCGTTGTGGCAAAACTGGCGCGCCGCTTAGTGCAGGCGGGGGAGCAAAAGTTTTTTGCTTCCTTTTTTTAAAAAAGAAGGCCTTCCTTGCCCCAAGCCGCGGTCGCCGCCCCCAACTACCTCGCCACACAAGCCGGCCGCGACGTTCTGGCCCAGGGCGGCAACGCCATCGAGGCGATGGTGGCGATGGCCGCCTCGATCGCCGTGGTCTATCCGCACATGAACGCGATCGGCGGCGACGGCTTCTGGCTGGTGCGCGAGCCGGGCGGCCGGGTGCGCGGCATCGAGGCCTGCGGGCCGGCTGGCGCGCTAGCCACGATCGACCGCTACAGGGAGCGCGGCTTCGACGCCATCCCGCCGCGCGGACCGGACGCGATGGTCACCGTCGCCGGCGCGGTGGGCGGCTGGGAGGCGGCGCTGGCCTGGTCGGCGGCGCTGGGCGGCCGGCTGCCGCTGGGCGTCCTGCTCGCGCCCGCCATCGCCCAGGCGCGTGACGGCGTTGCGGTGTCCGCGTCCGAGGCGCGCTACGCGCCGCCGCCCGGCGACACGCTGCACGCCGCGCCGAACTTTGCCGCCACGTTCCTCGCCGCCGGCCGTCCCTGGCCGCAGGGCGAGATCAGGCGGCTGCCCGCGCTGGCCGCCACGCTGGCGCATCTGGCCGCCGCCGGCCTGGCCGATTTCTACCGTGGCGACCTGGCCCAGGCGATCGCTGCCGACCTCGAGGCGCTGGGCGCCCCGGTCACCCGGGCCGACCTGGCCGCCTACACGGCCAGGGAGCGGGTGCCGCTGCAGCTCCGCCGCCGCAACGCCACGCTGTTCAACTTCCCGCCGCCGACGCAGGGCCTGGCCGCCCTGTTGATACTGGGCGTCTTCGACCGCCTGGGCGTGACGCAGGGCGAGAGCGTGGCGCATTTCCACGGGCTGATCGAGGCAACCAAGCGCGCCTTCGCCATACGCGACCGCGTGGTGACCGATTTCGACCGGCTGCAGCACGACCCGGCGAGCTTTCTCACCCCCGCTCGCCTGCAGGCGGAGGCCGCACGCATCGACATGGGCCGTGCCGCTTCCCTGCCGTTGCGGGACGACCAGGGCGGCACCGTGTGGATGGGTGCCATCGACGCGTCCGGGCTGGCGGTCTCCTACATACAGTCGGTGTATTGGGAATACGGCTCCGGCACGGTGCTGCCGCGGACCGGCATCGTCTGGCAGAACCGCGGCATCTCGTTCTCGCTCGATCCCGGCGCGGTGAACCCGTTGGAGCCGGGCCGGCGCCCGTTCCACACGCTGATCCCGGCGCTGGCGGCCTTCGAGGACGGGCGGGTGATGGCCTATGGCTCGATGGGCGGCGACGGCCAGCCGCAATTCCAGTCCCAGATCTACACGCGCTACGCCGATTACGGCATGGCGCCGGCGGACGCGGTGGCGGCCCCGCGGCTGCTCTACGGCAGGACCTGGGGAGCCGCCTCGCTTAGCGTGAAGGCGGAAGACCGGTTCGACCCGGCGATCGTGGCAAGGCTACGCGCGATGGGCCACGCGATGGAGCAGCTCGATGCGGGCCGCGCCGACACGTTCGGCCATGCTGGCATGCTGGTCCGCCATCCTGATGACGGCCGCGTGGAGGCGGCGCATGATCCGCGTTCGGACGGCGGTGCCATGGGGCTGTGATGGCCGCCGCGTGTTGGCCGCCTCGGCCAGCCAGGCAGGCTGGAGGTCCGACCCGGAGTCGAACCGGGCTACAGGGATTTGCAGTCCCTTACATAACCGCTCTGACATCGGACCCTGCGGGACGCGCCGTATAGAACGCCTCGCGCGCCCGGTCCAGCACCGTATCCGTATCCTTCCGCGCCGCAGTGCAGCGCATCTGGACCGCCCACGCCCCCGCCGGTAAGAACCGCCCCATGCCAGCGGAGCCTCCCCGAACCATGCCCCCGTCCGCCCCCCACGCCATGTCGCCGGCCGATTACGCCCTGGCGCGCAACCTGATGGTGGATGGCCAGTTGCGGCCCACGCGGGTGAACGACACGCGCATCCTGGACATCATGCGCACCCTGCCGCGCGAGGCCTACCTGCCGGCGGCGCTGGCCGGGCTCGCCTATATCGACGACGACGTGAAGCTGGGCCACGGCCGCGTGCTGCTGAAACCGCTGGTGATCGCGCGGCTGATTCAGTTGGCGCGGCCGCGCGCCGGCGAGGCGGCGCTGCTGGTGGGTAGCGGCGCGGGCTACGGCGCCGCCATCCTGGCCGCCTGCGGCGTGCACGTCACCGCGCTGGAGGAAGATCCGGCGCTGCTGGCGCTGGCCCGTGCCGCGCCGGGCGTGCCAGGCGCTGCCGGCAGCGTAACGCTGGTGGAGGGCAAGCTGGCCGAGGGGCACGCCGCGGGCGCCCCCTACGACCTGGTGCTGATCGAAGGCGCCGTGCAGGAGATTCCCGACGTGATCGGCCGCCAGGTGGGCGAGCACGGGCGGCTGGTCGCCATCGTCTGCCCGCCCGGCGGCACCGGCGTGGGCGTGCTGGCAGAGCCCAGCGTGGGCGGCCTGCGCGCGCATGCGGAGTTCGACGCGGCGGCGCCGCTGCTGCCCGGGCTGCTGCCGGCGCCTGGGTTCAGCTTCTGAACGGGGGCGCCTTCTCTGCTGCGTTGGCGGGTTGTAGGTGCCTAAGGAGAGCAAGGCCTTCTTTTTCGAGAAAAAGAAGCAAAAAGCTTTTGATCCGCTGTCGCGGCTTGTTGGAGCGTGCGCTTTGAGCGGGACGCGCGAGAGCGGCGTTGGGGTTTTCTGGTTCTTTTTTGCAAGACGGAAACTGTTTTCTCCCCCTTTGCGGCACACCGCGCCGCCACACCGTTGGCGACAGGCCGCCCCGTGTGCCAGACTGGCCCGGCTATAGTTTGGAGTTCGCCGTATGCGCAGCACGCGCGCTATCCTGACCGCCAGCGTGGCGACGGGGCTGTTCGCCCTGTCCGCCACATCCGGAGCGCAGACGCCGCCGCCGGCCAAGCGCCATTACGTGCCGGCCGGGCCGGGCATGGCGCGCACCATCGCCACCGACGAGCCGGACACCATTCCGCACACGCTGGCGCAGACGCTTGGGCTGGCTTACGAATCAAACCCGCAGCTGACCGGCGAGCGCGCCCATCTGCGCTCGACAGACGAGAACGTGCCGGCGGCGCTGGCTGGCTGGCGGCCGACCATCGCGATCACTGGCAGCTACGGCTATGCCGTTGGCCGGTTCGAGGAAGCAAACCCTGAATACAACCCTGCACTCCCCTCGTCAGCACTCGTGGGCGGCGCTGCTACCGGCGGGTCCGCTACGGCACCCGCCACAATCACAGGCGCCACGAACAACACATCAGAACTCGCGATCAAGAACAACCGCACCGAGTCCGCGGTCCAGGCCACCGTCACGCAGTATCTCTACCGTGGCGGCCGCACCGAAGCGACCACGCACCAGGCGGTGAACAGCGTCTATGCCGAGCGGGCACGCCTGATTGCCGAGGAGGAGCAGGTCTTTTCGGACACAATCAACGCCTATGTCGGCGTGATCGAGGACCGCCAGCTCCTGCAATTGGACAAGGCGAACGAGCAGGTGCTGGGCGACGAACTGCGCGCCATTAACGACCGCTTCAAGGTTGGCGAACTCACCCGCACGGACGTGGCGCAAGCCGAAGCGGCACTGGCCCAGGCTATCGCCACACGGCAGACGGCCGAAGGCACGCTGGAGACCGCGGACGCGACCTTCGTGCGCGAGGTGGGCGTGCTGCCGCCCAAGGACCTCGCAGACCCGCAGCCGCTGCAGCTTCCGGTCAAGACCGAGAAGGAAGCCTCTAACCTTGCGACCCTGAACAATCCGAACGTGATCGCCGCCAAGTTCAACGAGTCGCAGCTGCGCGACGCGGTGGACGTGGCCTTCAGCAATCTCGGCCCGACCCTCAGCCTGCAGGGCACGGGCTTTGATTCGAACGCCCAGTCGCTGAACAGGGAGAACTCCTACGGCGCAACCGCGACCCTGAACCTGACATTCCCCATCTACCAGGGCGGTTCGGAATACGCCGCCATCCGTCAGGCGCGGCAGAACTTCCTGCAGGCCGTCCGCCAGACGGAGGACGCGCAGCGCGCCGCCCGCGAACAGGCGGTGCAGGCCTACGAGACGCTGACCTCGTCGCGCGCCTCCATCGCCAGCTCGCGCGTGGCGGTCCGCTCCAGCGAGATCGCGCTGGAAGGCCTCGAGCGCGAGGCCCTCGTCGGCAGCGCCACCACCCAGGAAGTGCTGATCGGCCAGCAGAACCTGCTGTCGGCGGAAATCACCCTGGTGCAGAACATCACCAGCCTGGTCACCGCCAGCTACGGTGTCGCCTCCGCCATCGGCCGCCTCACCGCCAGCGACCTCGGCCTGCAGGTGCCGCTGTATGACGAGACCGCCTACTACAAGGCGGTAAAGGACCTGCTCTGGGGGTCCGGCGACCGTGCCGTCCGCCAGCCCGGCCGGTAGCAGCACGGAGGCGGATATGAGCCAGCCGGAGGCCACACCTGGCGCCGACCCTTCGATGGAGGACATCCTCGCCTCCATCCGACGCATCCTTAACGACGGCGAGGCCGAGCCAGGCGCCGGGCCGGACCTGTCCGCACCGCAGGCGGCGCCGGCCGCGCCCGCCGCCCTGCCGGCGGATGACGTGTTCCTGCTGGACCAGACCATGCTCATCGAGGAGCCCGCCCCCATGCCGTCCGACCCACCACGCTCCTCGATGCTCGAGGCCGATGAGCCGGTTCCGCTGGCAGCACCCAGCCACGATTACAGCCACCTCGATGCCGGCGAGAAACCGGAGGAGCCCCTGCTGGCCGCCAGCACGGCCGCCGCTGCCGGCGCCTCGCTGGGCGCCCTGGTGCGCGTCATGGGCCAGCGCAACACGCCGGTCTATCGCGGCGGGCCCACGCTGGAGGACATGGTGCGCGACGAGATACGCCCGCTGGTGAAGAGCTGGCTGGACGAGAACCTGGCACCGCTGGTGGAGCGGCTGGTGCGTAACGAGATCGAGCGGGTGACCAGGGGGCAGTAAGCAAGGCCTTCTTTTTTGAAAAAAAGAAGCAAAAAACTTTTGCTCCCTCGCTTGCACCACGGCACGCGCTAGCTCCGCAACCGCACGTACTGGCAGAACCAGAACCGGCCTCCATGCAGGCGGGGAAGCAAAAGTTTTTTGCTTCTTTTTTTCAAAAAAGAAGGCCTTTCTTCCTTTGCTAGAAAAATCCTTCGACCACGCCCGCGAAGAACAGCCCCTCTACGAAGGCTGGGAACGCGAAAGCAGCTTCGCCGCCGGCCGCACGGACGGCCCGCCCTTCACCATCATGATCCCGCCGCCGAACGTCACCGGCAGCCTCCACATGGGCCACGCGCTCAACTTCGTCCTGCAGGACACCCTAACCCGCTGGCAGCGCATGCGCGGGCGTGACGCGCTGTGGCAGCCCGGCACGGACCATGCCGGCATCGCCACCCAGATGGTGGTCGAGCGCGAACTGGCGCGCGAGGGCACCACGCGCCAGCAGATCGGCCGGGCGGCGTTCCTGGACCGCGTCTGGCAGTGGAAGGCAGCGTCAGGCGGCACCATCACCCAGCAGATGCGCCGGCTCGGCGCGTCCGTGGACTGGGCGCGCGAACGCTTCACCATGGATGACGGCCTGAACGAAGCCGTGCGGGAGGTGTTCGTCACCCTGCACGGCCAGGGCCTGATCACCCGCGCCCGCCGCCTGGTGAACTGGGACCCGAAATTCCAGTCCGCCATCTCGGACCTGGAAGTGGAGACGCGCGAGCTGCGCGGCCACATCTGGCACATACGCTATCCGGTGGAGGGCGAGGACGGCGTGTCGCTGACGGTCGCCACCACGCGGCCGGAGACCATGCTGGGCGACACCGCGGTGGCGGTGCACCCGCAGGACGCTCGCTACACCCACCTCGTCGGCCGCCACGTGATCCTGCCGCTGACCGGAAGGCGCGTGCCGGTGGTGGCGGACACCTATTCGGACCCGGAGAAGGGCACCGGTGCGGTGAAGATCACCCCGGCGCATGACTTCAATGATTTCGAGGTGGGCCAGCGCCATGGCTTGGCCATGCCCAGCGTGCTGGACCGCCAGGCGCAGGTGACCCTGGCCGAGATCGAGCTGCACGAGGTGCCCGGCGTGGCCGACCCCGCTTTCACCCGCACGCTGGAGGGGTTGGGCCGCGAAGCCGCGCGCGCCGCCATCGTGGCCGAGCTGGACCGGCTGGGCCTGCTGGCGGCCACCGAGCCGCACACCAACCAGGTGCCGCATGGCGACCGCTCCGGCGTCATCATCGAGCCGCTGCTGACCCTGCAATGGTATGCCGACGCGCAGGCTTTGGCAGGCCCAGCGGTGGAAGCGGTGGAAGACGGCCGCATCGCCTTCGTGCCCAAGCAATGGGAGAACACCTTCTTCGCCTGGATGCGCGAGCTGAAGCCCTGGTGCATCAGCCGCCAGCTCTGGTGGGGCCACCGCATCCCGGCCTGGTACGCGCCGGACGGCGAGGTGTTCGTGGCCCGCACGGAGGCCGAAGCGCACGCGCAGGCCGCGGCGCGTTACGGCGCGCCGGTGGCGCTGACGCAGGACGAGGACGTGCTGGACACCTGGTTCAGCTCCGCGCTCTGGCCGTTCTCCACCCTGGGCTGGCCGGAACGCACGGACATGCTGGCGCGCCACTACCCGTCCGACGTGCTGGTCACCGGCTTCGACATCATCTTCTTCTGGGTGGCCCGGATGATGATGATGGGCCTGCACTTCATGGGTGACGTGCCGTTCCGCACCGTGGTCATACACGGCCTGGTGCGTGACGAGCGCGGCCAGAAGATGAGCAAGTCCAAGGGCAACGGCATCGACCCGCTGAGCCTGATCGACGAATACGGCGCCGACGCACTGCGCTTCGCCGTCTGCCAGCTCACCGGCCCGGGGCGCGACATAAAGCTGGGTGCGGCCCGGGTGGCGGATGCCCGCAGCTTCGTCACCAAATTGTGGAACGCCGCGCGCTTCTGCGAGATGAACGGCGTGGCGCCGGTGCCGGACTTCGACCCCGCAAGCGCCACTACGCCGCTGTGCCGCTGGCTGCTGGACGCCACCAGCACCGCGGTGGCCGAGGCCGATGCGGCATTGGCCGCCTACCGTTTCGACGACTATGCCGCCGCCTGCTACCGCTTCACCTGGAACGTGTTCTGCGACTGGTTCGTGGAGCTGGCCAAGCCCGTCCTGCTGGGGCCGGAAGGGGCGGAGAAGGACGAGCTGCGCGCCACCGCCGCTCATGTGCTCGGCGTGTTGCTGCGCCTGCTGCATCCGGCGGCCCCCTTCGTGACGGAGGCGCTGTGGGACGGCTTCGGGTTCGGCGCGGAGCTCAGCCTGATACGCGCGCCGTGGCCGGAGCCGGCCGCGCTGGGCGACGCGGCGGCGCGCGACGAGATCGACTGGGTGATACGCTTCATCACCGCCATACGGGTGGTGCGCGCCGAGATGAACGTGCCGCCATCGCTGAAAGCGCCGATCCTGCTGCGCGATGCGGCGCCGGAGACGCAGGCGCGCGCCGCGCGGTGGTCGGATGCCGCCGCCCGCCTGGCCCGCGTGTCCGAAGTGGCGGTGGCGCAGGCCGATCCGCCCGCCGGCAGCGCGCAGATCCTGCTGGACGAGGCGACGCTGTTCCTGCCGCTCGCCGGGCTGATCGACCTGGACGCCGAACGCGCCCGGCTGGCGCGCGAGCGCGACCGCGCCGCCGGCGACCGCGAGCGCGTTCTGCGCAAGCTGGACAACGCCGACTTCGTTTCACGGGCGAAGCCGGAGGTGGTGGAGGAGAACCGCGAGCGCGCACGCGAGGCGGGACGCGAGATCGAACGCCTGGAGCGTGCGCTTGCACGCCTGCGTTGAACATAACGGCCACATCAAACCAGAAAACGCAGCCTGCAGCGCGGTTCGTTTACACTTCGCTATCACTGATCGTCTATTAGGGTGATCCGATACTCGCCGGCCCTGGCTTGCGATGGGAACTGGCGACAAGAACCGCGGCGGGGGACAATGCTGGAGGAGCAGATCGATGCCTGGCTAACTGCTCCGGCGCATCGGCTTGCCCTGCGTTTCCCGTCCCGGCTGGAACAGCGTTTCGAGGCGGACACCGGCGCGGAACGAAGCCGATCCATGCTCGTGTTCGGCGCCTTCGGCTACCTTTTCGGAACCCTGCTGTTCCCCGTGCTGCAGGCGAACGTTCCGGACGTGGCGGGGCTTGCCCGCCTGCTCTACCTGGAAATCTCCATGCCGCTGGGCTTCGCCGCCGCGGCGATCATGTGGCTGCGGCCGCCCAACGCAGTGCGGGAGGGGCTGACGCTCCTGGCCAACGCCGTCTGCATCTGCGTCACGATGTACCTGTTCGCCATCAGCCACAGAACCTACAGCCCGCTTTTCGTGTCGGCGACCGCGGTGCTGCTGGTCTACAGCACCATAGGCATCCAGCTTCGGTTTCCCTACGCGCTCGCGGCCACGGTGCTGATCGTAGTGGCGTATGCACTGGCGCTGCAGATGCGCGCGGACATCCCGGCCGACGAGCAGCGCAGCCTGGTTGTCATCGCCGCCGCCACCGCCGTCTACCTCATGCTCGCAAACTGGCGGCTGGAGCGGGCGCATCGGCGCAGCTACCTGATGATGCTGCGCGAGCGCCTGCAGCGCCAGGACCTCTCGCTGCGCAACATAGAATTGGACGAGCTGGCCAGGCGTGACCCGCTGACCGGGCTGGCCAACCGCCGCGCCTATGATTCCTGGCTGACCACCGCCTGGGCGCAGGAAGCATCGGGCGACAAGCCCGCATCGGACAAGGCGGGACGCGGCCGGCTCGGCCTGATCGTGATCGACGTGGACCGCTTCAAGGCGTTCAACGATTTCTACGGCCATGCAGCCGGGGATAGCTGCCTGAAGAAGATCGCCCTCTGCCTGCGCGAGCAGTTGCGCGGAACCACGGACCTCGTGGCCAGGCTTGGCGGCGAGGAATTCGCGGTGCTGCTTCCCGCTTTGTCGGAAGCCAATTGCGCGGACGTGGCCGAACGCATGCGGCTGGCCGTGCAACGCCTGGAACTACCCCATCCCGGCCTGGGCCCGCATGGCCTGGTCACGGTCAGCGCTGGCGTGGCCAGCACGCTGATCACTGCCTCCCAATCGCCTGCCGCGCTGTTCGAGGCGGCGGACAGCGCGTTGTACGAGGCCAAGATCTCCGGCCGCAACCGCGTCTGCGTCGCCACCGCTGCGCCGAACCTGTCGGACCCGCTGCAGGCACTGGCGAACTAGCGCCGGTCAGCCGAACACCCGCCCGCGTATGGAGAGACCGTCCTGCGCGCGCAGCTTTTCCTGGATCGCTTCATAGACGATCATGTCTTCGCTGATCATGTCCTCGATCAGGTCGCGATCCTCCTTGGACGCGCTCTCCGGCGTAAAAAGCGGCTTTGACGGATTGACCCGCCGCGGCGGCTCGAAGCTGAATTTGCGGCGCCGCCATTCCGAGTAGCGCGCCATGTCGGTGATCTCGATGTCCGACATGACCATTCCTTCGAAGGCCGATGCGGCGGTCTTGTCGCCGAGATAGTTGCAGATCAGGTTGCGGCTGACCGTGCGCAGCAGCCGGCTGCCGAGCTCGGCCACATAGGCCGGCGTGGGTTGCGTATCGAGGGACTCGACGCCGATCTCAGCCAGCCAGCCCGTCACGTCGCGTCGCGGAACGCCGATGTTGTCGACGATGCGGGTAAGGACGAAGGATACGTAGGAGTACACGATGCTGCGCGGGTCGCGTACCGACGTGAACACATCGTCCTCGAACCGCAACAGGTTTCTCTGCATGTACCAGTTCAGCGGCACATGACCGCAGAGCGAAATGCTGTTCGAAAGGCCAAGCCCCACGGCCAGGCGCTGCAGATGCTCGAACAGCATCGGCCTGGTGGTGATGTCCGCAAGGGTCAGATGGTAATTCAGTGACGGGTACCGCCTGGTGAGGGTAGTCTCGAGGTCGGTGCCTGCGCATTTCGGGATGTGGATGAAGAACCGCCGGCGTTTCTCCGGAAAGGCGCCGAGCACTATCTCGCGCAACCTCACCTGGAACTCCTCGCTTTGCAAAGCCTGGGACATCACCGCGCGCGCGTTGAACCTGGGTCCGTCCGAAGCAGCACTCGCTGTGGGCGCACGGGCGAGCGTGTTAAAGAAGATCTGCCGCCGGGTGACATCGGTGAAATCGAAATGACTGAGGACGGATGCGAGGCCCTTGTCGGCTTCGTACAGGCCGAAGGCCAGCAACATTTCGCGCGCGTTTACAGGTGCGGGAACAAGCAGTCTCATTCCTTACCATGACAGCTTGCGCCGTCCGGCGTAAAGTGCGCGGGCTTGCGTGCGGATGAACTGGCCGCTACGCGGCAGCGACGTCGAGGACGGCCCGCTGCGCCATCGCGGCCGTCATAAAGCTGTTACAATCACGGTCTTTGTTTGCCTGGAAGCTTTGGTGAGGGCCGCGCACATGCGTCTTCGTGTTGCCACCGTCCTGGCTCTGGCAAGCCTGTCCTGCGCCGCATTTCCGGCCCGGGCCGCGCAATACTGGTTCGGCGGCCAGGACCCGGTAGCCCGCGGCGATCGCCCGCATCCCGCCGACTGGATGGAGCTGTTCCAGCCAGGGGCGCCGTGGCAGCAGGGTGAGAGCCGGCTCACGGCCTTTAAAGTCTCCGCCCAGTTCGTGCTGCGCGGCACAGACGAGATGATACGCAACGTGGCCGATCAACTGCACCAGCACCACGTCGCCTTGGCGGTGGAAATGGGTGCCGTGGCGCGCAGGCCCGATGAATGCGGCGGCGGCGAGGGCTATGCCGCGCCGAACCTCATCGACCGGGTCGCCGGCCGCCTGCAGAAGCTCGGCCTGACGCTGGACTACTGGGACATGGACGAACCGCTGTGGTTCGCCCACGAGCGCACCTGGGACCAGAACGACTGCGCCTTTCCGGTGGACGTCGTGGCCGAACGCGTCGCGGGCAACATCGCCAAGATGCGGACATATTTTCCGAAAGTGGTGATCGGCGACGGCGAGGTGCTGACAGCCAACCGGATGCCGCCGCAGTCGCTACTGGCCGATTACGTGGCCTTCGCGCAGGACATACAGCGCCTCACCGGCCGCCCGCTGGCCTTCATGCAATGGGACGTCATCTGGCGCGGCGGCGGCGGGCGGCTCATTGCCCCGTTCTCGCGCCAGATGCACGCGCTGGGCATGCGCGTGGGGGTCATCGTCGGCGGCGACGTGCCCGATCCGGACGACGAGACCTGGGTCTCCCATGGGCTGGAGCACGTGCGTGACCTGGCCAGCGAACCGGCGGCCGAACCGGACGACTTCATCGTCCAGTCCTGGCAGAACCTGCCGACCCGGATGCTGCCGGAGACCGTTCCGGGCACGGCGACGTTCGAGCTGTTGCAGACCGAGAGGATCGCCCGCTGACGGGCGCTACCCGGCCATCACCGCCAGGCCGATCGGCCTGGTGTCCTTGCCGCGCGGCGCGGGAAACGCCGGACCCTCGAGCAGTACCTGGAACGGGGCGGCGCTGGCGGGGCAATCGGCCTGCAGGGCGCCATCCACGGCGGTGGTGACTGGCTGGCAGCCGGTCACCCCCAGTGAACAGGAAGCGGCATAGCCGGGCATACACTCGTTGACTATGGGCAACAGCACCCGCAGCCGGGACGGCGTATGCGGCAGCGCCGCGAAGTCCCATGACATCGCGGGGCTGCCCGTCCACCTGAAAGCGCCTGCCGGGCTGTTCTCCAACCCGTGCCAGCGACGCGGCTCGCCGGGCTCCGGCGTGCCTGGATCGGCTTCGGGCGGGGTGAGGTGGCGAACGAACAGGGCGTCCGGCATGGCCCGCGTGATGTGCGTGGTGATGTCCGACGGCGGCCAGGACTGCAGGACGCACAGGCCGGACTCGCCGCGCAGGGAAAGGCCCAGGCGTTCGGCGACCATTGCCATGGCCTCGGTGGAGAAGATCGAGCAGTGGCCGTTACGCGGGCCGACATACCACCAGTTGGCGCGCAGCGTGGCGATGTTCGGCGGCTGGAAGCCGGAACTGAACAGGATGGCGGCGCCCGGCCGCAGCAGCCGCCTGACATCCTTCAGGACGGCTTCGCTGTCCGGCACGTGCTCGATCACCTCGAACAGGGTAATAAGGTCAAAATCGCCCGATGGCGGCTCCGGCTGGGCGAACGGGTCGTAGGAGGAGACGTCAGCGTAGCCCCTGGCCGCAAGCTCGCGGCCGAATATGCCGCTGCCCGACCCGTAATCGAGTATGCGCAGATCCTTCGGCAGCCCGTCCAGGAGGGCGGCCACGGCCTCGGCATCCTTCTTCGGCCGGTCCGACACATAGGCCCCATCCACGCGGACGTAGTCGTCGTTGTAGATGAAGCGGCCGAACTCCTCCGGCGACCAGTCGTCGAAAAACCGGGTGAACAGGAAGCGGCACCAGGGGCACCGGTAGTAGGTGACCGGAATGCCGGCCAGGCCGAAACCGTAGAAGTTCGTGGCCGAGCAGAACTTGTTGAAATCGACCACGTCGAAGGGCGGGCAGACATGCGCGCATAGCTTGCAGCTCGTCGCCTGCTCGAACCGCCGCTGCGGCCGGAGTGCGGACAATGCGCCCAGGCGCTCGCGTAGGTCGGCCGATCTCATGCTGCTACATAGGGCAGAAGTTTCGCCGTCATCCAGGGCCGGCTTGTGACACAAAGCAAGCGCCGGCCACGCGGGGGCCCGTTTCCGGGCGCAGGCTCACGCAGGGTCCGCGCGCCCTGGCCGCAGACCGGCAGGCGTGTCCCCGTCCGCCCCGAACACCCGCGTCAGGCTGACCTCGCCGGAGCCGGGCCGAAGCGGCTTGGGCTGGCTCGCAGCCGGCGCCCAGCCGGTCAGCATGGCCAGGCGCAGGCGCGCCGCGATCCGGCCGTTGCGCACGGGCAAGCCGGCCAGCGAGGCGGCCAGCAGGTCGCGCGGCGGCGTGCGCCGGTCGCGCAGGGCCACTGCATTCGTCTCCCCGGCGGCGCGCAGGTCGGCCGGCAGGTCGAACGGGTTGGCGTAGAGCAGCTCGACCTCGTCGGCATCGGCCACAGGCAGGGCGAAGCCCGCGCGCTGCAGCAGGTCCGCGCAGTCCCGCAGGTCAGGAAACGGCGAGATGCGCGGCGACGCGCCGCCTTTCAGCAGGGCTTCCGCCTCGGTCAGCGCGGCGCGCCACCTGTCCAGGGTTCCCAGGGCGGGCAGGCTGGCCAGCAGCAGTCCGTCCGGCCGCAATGCCAGGCGAAGCTGGATCAGCGCGCCTGGCAGATCGTTAACCCAGTGCAGCGAGAGGTTGGCCACCACGAGGTCGAAGCTGGCGGGCGCGAATGGCAGCGCCTCCTCGTCCCCGGCCACCGCAGGGCCGCCGTTGCGCCGCGCCATGCGGGCGGAAAGGTCCAGGCTGACGCAGGCGATGCCACGCGCGCGCAGAAGCGGCGCCACGACGCCGCGGCCGCCCACATCCAGCGCCTGGGCGAAGCGATGCGTGGTGTCGTCCAGCCTGTCGAGCAGACGGTCCGCCACGTCGGCCAGGATGGGCGTGATGCGGCCGACCTGCGCCGCCGCACGGTCGCGGTGCAGCCTTACTGCGCGGCGGTCGAACACTTCGATCATGCTGGCCTATTTGAAGCCCGGTGATCCGGACGGCCAGGGAGGAGGCCGTCCTGTCCCGGAGCGTGAACCTCGTGCCGTGGCACAAACGCGAAAGGGTTCAACCGGCTTTTGCCAGTGCCGCAATTTCGGCGCCGGCGCGCGGCAGTAGCAGCTCCACCTGGGTGCCCGCCCCCGGGCTGCTTTGCAGGCGGACCGCACCGCCCGACTGACTGATGAAGCCGTAGAGCTGCGACAGGCCCAGGCCGGTACCCGTGCCCTGCGGCTTGGTGGTGAAGAACGGCTCGAAGGCCCGCGCGCGCACCTGCGCCGTCATGCCGGTTCCGGTGTCTCTCACGGTTACGGAGATGAAGTCGCCCGGGTGCGGCGGCTCCGGCGTGTCGTACAGGTAGCCGTGGGCGCCGGCGAACGCCGCCCGGTCCAGCGTGCAGTTGGCGATCTCTATCGTGACGCGGCGCTGGCCGGCTTCCTGGCCTTCGATCGCGTCGCGCGCGTTGATGATCAGGTTCAGCAGCGCGGCTTCTACCTGGTTGCGGTCTGCCAAGGCCGGCCAGGGCTGGCCGCCGCATACGATCTCCAGCGTGATCGTATCGCCCAGGCTGCGCGCCAGCAGGTCATGTATGCCGTCCACCACGTCGCCCACGAACAGCCGCACCGGGTCCAGTCGCTGCTTGCGGGAGAACGAGAGGAGCTGGCTGACCAGACGCGCCGCGCGCCGCGAGCCGTCCAGCGCGTTCGAGGCCAGCCGCCCGCTCCGCTCATCGAGCGCCGCGCGCTGCTGCAGAAGCTCCAGCGAGCCCATGATCGTGGTCAGCAGGTTGTTGAAGTCATGCGCGATGCCGCCGGTAAGCTGGCCCACGGCTTCCATCTTCTGTGCGTGGCGCAGCCGCTCCTCGGCGGCCGCCAGGGCCGCCTCTGTCTCCTTGCGGGCGGTAACATCGGTGACCGCGGCCAAGGCGCGCTGGAGGTGGCCTTCGGCGTCGCGCTCGACCTCCAGGGTGATCTCCACGTCCCGTATGCGGCCGTCCCTGCAAAGCATGCGGCGACTGGCGTGCAGCAACCCGCTGCCGGCGCGCAAAGCGGCCAAGTGGTCGGCCGATTCCAGCGCACTCTCGGCGGTGTAGAAATCGGCAACGGGCCGGCCGACCACCTCGCTCCGCTCGCGGCCGACCAGGGTCAGCCACTCGTCGCTGACTTCGATCAGCTTGCCGTCCGCACCCACGGCATGCAGGGCGGCCGGCGTGCGGCTGTACAGGTTGCGCTGCCGGAGCTCGCTCTCCTGCAGCCGCAACGTGATCGCCTCGCCGGCCGCCACCTGCTGCGCCAGCGCCGCATTTGCCTGCCGCAGCTCTTCCGGCGCGGGCAGCGCCAGCGCTTTCGGCAGTAACTGCCACAGGGCGGCCGCGGTGAGGACGGAGAGCACGGCGGTTATCGCCTTCACTACGCCGTCCAGCCAGTAGAGTGGGACCCACAGCGTGACGGCGCCCAGTATGTGGGTGGTGCCGCAGGCCAGGATGAAGGCGGCGAACAAGCCGAAAACCGGTTTGAAGGCCAGGTCCGCGCGGCGGCGCAGGAACGCCACCAGCGCCGCGGGTATGGAAAGGTAGGCCCCTGCGATCAGCAGGTCCGATGCCGCCTCCAGCCACACCAGGCCCGGCTGCCAGGCCAGGCAGAAGCCGTGCGGCGTGAATTGGGAAAAGGCGGACAGGCCGTTCATTCTTTGATCACCGGAGCATTTCCGCATTCAAGACGTGCGCGTTACGAACTGACCTGTGATTGTATACCAGAGTTGCCAGAGCTGGGCGACAGTGCCGGGGCGTCGTGGCGCCGATTTGCCATCCTGCGACGCGGCAGGCACATCCTGGCGGCCGGGATACAACGATCGGGGCAGCCTGCATGGTGGAAAATGTCACGCCGAAGGACACATGGGCGGCGCTTCTGGCGGACCGGCAGGCCCGGCTGGTGGATGTGCGCACGCAGATGGAGTGGGACCGCGTGGGCGTGCCGGACCTGGCGGAAGCCGGGACGGCGCCCCTGCTGGTGAGCTGGCAGTATCCGACCGGCGAGGTGAACCCGGGCTTCCTGGCCGAGCTTCGCCAGGCCGGGGTGGCGCCGGGACAGACGCTGTATTTCATCTGCCGCAGCGGCGTGCGCAGCATGGCGGCCGCACATGCCGCCGAGGCGGCCGGGTTCGGCACCTGTTTCAACGTGGTGTACGGGTTCGAAGGACCGCAGGGAACACGGACCGGCTGGAAGGCCGAAGGCCTACCCTGGCGAACCTGACCGGCCAGACATGGTATCCGGCGCCTCCCGGCCTCGGCGGGGTCAAGGGGCAGAGCCCCTTGACCCCGCCTGCCCTACGCGATGTCCGGCTGGTCCTGTTCGCCGAACACCATGGCCGGCTCCAGCGCCGCCTCTTCTTCCTCGGCCGCCTGGCCTACGGCCTCGCCGCGCGCCTGGCGCTCGGCCTCCTCCGTGCTGCGCGCCACGTTGGCGATCACGTCGATCGTCACCTCGGGGTGCAGGCTGACGTTCACCCGGTGCAGGCCCAGCGTCTTGATCGGGTGCAGCAGGATGACCTGGGCACGGCCGATCGTCAGGCCGCCTTCGGTGCAGGCATCGGCGATGTCACGGTTGCTGACGCTGCCGTACAGGCTGCCGGACTCGCCGGCCTGGCGGATGATGACCACCTTCATGCCGTCCACGCGCTCGGCCAGCCGCTCGGCCTCCTCGCGGCGCTTCAGGTTCTGCGCTTCCAGCTGGGCGCGCTGCTGTTCGAACTGCGCGATGTTCGCCTTGTTGGCGCGTATCGCGCGCTTGCCTGGAAGCAGGAAGTTGCGGGCGTAGCCGGGCTTTACCTTAACCAGATCGCCCATCTGGCCAAGCTTCTCCACGCGCTGGAGGAGGATCAGTTCTACCTGTGCCATGATCTGCGCCCCTCAGGAGACGATATAGGGGAGCAGCGCCAGGAAGCGCGCGCGCTTGATGGCCTGGGCCAGCTCGCGCTGCTTCTTGGCGGAGACTGCCGTGATGCGGGACGGCACGATCTTGCCGCGCTCGGAGAGGAAGCGGCTGAGCAGGCGGACGTCCTTGTAGTCGATCTTCGGCGCGTTCGGGCCGCTGAACGGGCAGCTCTTGCGGCGGCGGAAGAACGGGCGGCGGGCGCCCACGGCCGCGCGGCGGGCGGCGACGTTGACTTCGCCGGTATCGGTGTCTGACATCGTGGCTTACTCTTCGATGGAGTCGTTGAGGTCGCGGGCGCGGAATTCCTCGCGGTCGTCATAGCCGCGCTTGCGGCCGGATTCGAAGCGGCCGGCGGGCTTGGGCCCGCGGAAGCTGCGCTCGCGGTCGTCGGATTTGCGGGCCAATATGGCGGACGGGTTCTCGTCGATCTCGTCCACGCGTATGGTCATGAAGCGCAGCACGTCCTCGTTCAGGCCGAGCTGGCGCTCGATCTCCTTCACGCTGGCCGGCGGCGCGTTCAGGCCCAGCAGCATGTAGTGGCCCTTGCGGTTCTTCTTGATGCGGTAGGACAGCGAGCGCAGGCCCCAATATTCGCGCTTGTCGACCGATCCGCCGTCAGCTTCGAGCTGGGTGGCGATGGTGTCGGCGACGGCTTCGACCTGCTGCTGTGTGACATCGTTCCGTGCAATGAGCACGGTTTCATATAACGGCATGTATGGTCCCTATGGCTGGTGGGCCCGCAGGCGCGCGGGCATAGCCACAACATTGCCTTGCTGTGGCAGGGGTGGGCGTTTTAGGCAGGCGGGAAGGCAGAAAGCAAGGCCTTCTTTTTTGAGAAGAAAACGCGAAAAACTTTTGCTGCCTGACGCTCAGTTGGACGGCGTCTTTTGCCGTCTCCGGCTGGTGCCAGTAGGAAGGTTTGCCTGATTACGTGCAGACTGCCGCCGCGGCCTCCGCCACAAGCTGGTCCTGCTCGCCGCTGCCGCCACTCACGCCTACGGCGCCCACGATCTCTCCGCCGACCCTAAGCAGGATGCCGCCGGCGAAGATCATCACCCGGTCATGGTTCGAGACGTGGATGCCAAAAAACTGGTCGCCGGGCTGGCTGTTGCTGCCGAGGTCCTTTGTCGAGATGTCGAACGCCTTGGCGGTGAAGGCCTTGTTTATGGCGATGTCGATGCTGCCGAGCCAGGCGTTGTCCATGCGTATGAACGCCTTCAGGTTGGTCCCCGCATCCACCACCGCGATGTTCATCGGCTGGCCGAGTTCGCGGGCCTTTGCTTCGCCCGCCGCGATCACGCGATGCGCTTTTTCCAAAGAGATCATGCTCGCCTCCCTGCTCGACCATCGCATTGTTGCAACCCGAGGTCGATCCCGTGCAGCCCTGCGCCTCAGCACCCGGCGACAGCGGAGCAAGCGCCTTTTGCTTCTTCTCGAAAATGGAGGCCCTGCTTTCGTCTATCCCCCAGCCGCGCGCGCTATCAGCTTCTCATAGTTCGCGATGTAGACACCCATGTCCAGGTTGGCCTCCGCCCAGGACCGGGCGCCTGCCCGCAGCCGGGCGGCCATTTTCGTGTCCTCCAGCATCTCCAGCACGTGGTCCGCGATCGCGTCCGGCTGCAGGAACGGCGCCAGGCGGCCGCTCACCCGGTCGGTGACGAACTCGCGCACCGGTGCCGTGTCACTGGCAACCAGCGCGCAGCCGGCCGACATCGCTTCGCGCAGCGACCAGGAGGCGACGAAGGGGTAGGTCAGGTAGACATGCGCGTCAGAACGCTGCAGCAGCTTCACGTAGGTTTCGTACTGCACGCGGCCGGCGAAATGGACGCGGCTCACATCCAGCTTGCCGCGAAGCTCGTCCTGCATGTGCTCGCGCCAGGTACCTTTCGCGGGTTTGGCGCCGTAGCTTACGCCGTCCCCGCCCACCAGGATCACCCGCGTGTCCGGCCGCGCGTCCAGGATGCGTGGCAGGCTGCGCATGAACACGTGGAAGCCGCGATAGGGCTCCAGGTCACGCACCACGTAGGTGACCAGCTTTTCCGACGGTTTCACCTTGTAGCCGCCCAGCGTCACCACGCGGCGGCGCAGATCCGGGTTTGGCCGGCACACGTCCAGGTTCACGCCTTCCTGCAGCACGTGGATCTTCTCGCGCGCCCAGGCAGGGTAGGTGTTGTGCTGGAAGGCGGTCGGTGTCTGCCCGATGCCGGGATTGGCCAAAGCGAGCAGGTTGACGGCGTTCTTCGTCCTGATGCGCGCGGCCATGTCAGGCGCGGGCGGGAATTCCGGATCGAACCCCACGTCGTAGCCGTGCAGGTTGTAGTAGAACTCATGGTAGCCCAGCAGCGGCGCGTCCGGCCACACGTCGTTGACGTGCAGCATTTCGCCCCAGCCCTGGTGGCCTATGATGATGTCCGGCGTGAAGCCGAGCGCCTTCAGGTTGCCCGCCGTGCGCGCCACGCTGTCCGCGCGCAGCAGCGCCATCTCGAAGTCGCGCGCCATCGGGTGCCAATGCGCGGCGGCGCGGGGGTCCGGCGGGGCGCGCACGACCTTGCGCACGCCGGCGATCTGGTTGCGCTGCGCCTCGGTGATGAACAGCAGCTCGTGCGCGTTCTGCTCGGCCAGGTGCCGCAGCAGATGGAGGAACTGCGCCGGAAAGTTCTGGTGGAGAAACAGGTATTTCATGGTTCAAGTCAGACGCAGGCGGCCGTGTCCCGATACGGCGAGCATTCCGATCCCCCCGAGGCGCCTGACCGGTGCGGAGGCCGGCGGGAAGACAACCTACTCGTCCGTTTCGGGAGCAGAGGCGCCGCCTACTTCTTCCCCCGCCCTGCCTTGGGCGCCGGCGTCTTGGGCTTCGCGGCCCTGGGCGGCTTGGCTGCGGGAGCGGCCTCGGCCCGGCTGCGCTCGATCAGCTGAATCCGGAACGCCTCCAGCGGGGACATGCTGTCCGCCTGGCAGGGCTCGCCGTTATCCAGCGGACCCACCTTGGTGCCGTCCACGAAGCTGGCTTCCACCACGCAATCGAACCGTTCGGCCGCCTCGCCGCGCAGGCGCATACGCAGGCCGAGTATCGGCAGGCTCATGCCGCGGCTGCCGCAATACTGGCCACCTTCCGCCCAGGGGCTGAGCCAGCCGCGGCCCAGCACGGCCTGATACTCCACGTCACCGGGGCCGACCGCGCCCTTCGGCGAGACCGCGAAACCCTCGATCCAGGCGCGGCTGTCCGGCTTGCCCATCCACTCGCCCAGCTTGGCCAGCACGTCGCCGCTGCCCTGCACATGGGCCACGATCTCTGCGGCGCGGGCGGCGTCCGCATCGGATTGTACGGCGCCGGCCGGCGTGTTCTGTGGCGCGGCGGCAGCGGCACGCGGGCGGGCGGGCTGTGCCTGGGCCGCAGCCGGCGCGTTGGCCGCCGGGGCAGCCGGCCGGGCCTGCTGCGGCGGGGCGGGCTGGGGCGCGGTTTGCGGGACGCCGAGCGGCGGCAGGCCGGCCGCTTCGGCCAGCCGTAACACCTGCAGCTTGGGCGACTCGCCGGTGCTGTTCGGCGCCTGATAGATTGTCACCATGATCTGCGCCGGACCGCGGGTGACGCGCACCAAGGCAGCGCCGTTCCAGCCGCCAAGCCAGCCATCGTCACGGAAACTGCTGATCGTCACCGCTTCCGGCCGGAACACCGGCCCGGGCGGCACGGACACGCGCACGCCGGGCAGGCCGGTGCCGGGATCGGGCAGCGCGCTGCCGGGTGCGTTGAAGACGCAGTACAGGCCGGCATCCAGCGTCATCACGTTGGCCGAGGTTTTCAGTTCGGTGACGACACGTTGGGCTTGGGGTTTCTGGTCACTCACTTGGGATCATCGAGCTCCGGCTTTGGGTTGGGTTATCCGGCGGGTTCGGGCGGGAAGAAAGGGTTTCTTTTCAACAAAGCGGCAAAAAGTTCAGCTTGCACGGGACAGGCGCAGGAAAGCGTCGTTCAGCCGCGCCGGCGGCAGGCCGAGCGGCAGCACCCAGCCACGGCCATGCGCGCGCACCCGCTCGGCCGGCGTGCCGATGTCGAACACCGCGGCCGGCAGGCCCGCCTGCCAAATGTCCGTCAGCGCGTAGCACCAGGTCTCCGGCCAGACGGAGGGCAGGAAAGCCATATGCGCGCCTTGCGCGCGTATCAGGCCGGCGGCCTCGGCGCGGGTGAACTCGCCGGTGATGAAGACGCGGCCGGTGGCCAGCAGGGCGTCGTCCTCGCTGGTGTAGCCGATGACGGTGAAGGAGAGGTCAATGCCGCGCCCGGCGGCGTCGCGCGCGCAGTCCAGCAGCAGTTTGGCGCCTTTTTCCACTCCGATGGCGCCCACCACCGCCACGCGCAGGTGGCCGGCGCGCGGCACAGGGGCGGGTGGCGCGAAAGGCGGGTCCGCCTCCCACGCGCGCACGGTAGGGACCAGGCCCGGCACGTGGCGGGCGACGCGGCGGGCCACGTCCTCGGACGGGACGATGACCGCGGCGGCGCGTCGGAAATCGGCGGCGCTGCGGCGGCGCAGGCTGGCGGGCGAGACTGGATCGTCTATGCCGCGTCCCCATTCGGCCAGGCAGGCGGTGCATTGCCGCGTGTCCGCCTCGCCGCAGAACCGGCCCTCGCCGGTGACGAAGGACAGGCGCGCGCAGAACCAGCCGTAATCGTGCACCCAGACGTCGTAGGGGATGCCGAGGGTTGCCAGCAGGCGCATCACGCTGTGGTCGTGGCCGAGCAAATGGTGCAGTTCGGCGCGCACCGGGCGTCCGGGGCGCAGCAGGCGCGCGAGCGGGCCCAGCTCGCGCGGCAAGGCGTAGGCCAGGTTGGGAAAGCCGCCCTCGCCGTCGCCCACCTCGCACAGGCCGTCAGTGGCGCGCAGCACCACCGGCATCTGGCCCTGCGCGCGTATCGCCTGGGCGCGTTCGGCGACGATGCGCGCGGTGCCGCCGCCCATATCGTGGGTGATCAGCAGCACGCTGCCGCCGTCCGGCGCCGGCCGGGCCAGCCAGCGTGCGGCGTCCAGACGCCGGCGTGCGCTGGCCAGGCTGTCGGCGGCCAGGAAAGCCGCGACCCTGTCCCGGTAGTCCGGGTGGCGCGCCTCCAGGATGGCCAGGTTGCGCCGCAGCAGGTCCGCCCGCGCGCCGCCGAACGACACGCCGCCCAGATGGGCCACGAAGACGGACGGCACAGCGACATGGCGCCAGCCCAGCGCGCGGGCACGCTCGGAGAAGTCGTTCTCCTCGCCGTAGCCCTGGGCGAAGGTGGCCTCGTCGAACAGGCCGGTCTCCGCCAGGCAGTCCGCGCGCACGAACATGCAGAAGCCGTGCGCGGTGGGCACGTCCACCAGCCTGCCAGCGTTCGCCTCCGCGGCCAGTGCCGCCAGGCGGCGCGTGGCGTCCAGTCCGGGTGCGGGGTTGCCGCCGGCGGCGTCCGGATAGCTGAATATGCTCGCCTCGTTGGATAGCGGGGTGGCGGTGCCGATGTCGGGCGCGCTGCAGGCGGCCGCGCGCAAGCGGTCCAGCCAGCCGGGTGCCACCAGCGTGTCGCTGTTCAGCAGCACCGCATGGCGGCCGACGGCGGCGCGCAGGCCGGTGTTGACGGCGGCGGGGAAGCCGCGCGCGCCGGGGCGGGTGTGCAGAAGGGTCAGGCGGCCCTCTGCGGCCAGGCGTGATAGCGCGTCCACCAGCGCCGGCTCGGGGGAGTCGTCCTCGACGGCCACGACGCGGTCCGGCGCTGTGATGGTGGCCAGCACGGCTTCAATGCAGGCCAGCGTCTCGCCCAGGCCGCGATAGACGGGGATGATGACGTCCGCCGGCAGTCCAGCGTCGGGCGTGCGGGCCAGACCCGGGCGGGCCGGCGGCAGCACGCGCGGCGCGGCGGGCGGCAGCGGGCTGCCCAGCAGGTCCCGCCCGTCCGGGCCGAGCACGCGTATGGGCAGGCCGGATGGCGCCTGCCAGGTGAACGCTCGCGGCCGGGCGAGCGGAACGGTGCCCTCCACCTGGTCGCGCGGATCGCGGGCGGTGATGCGGGCCAGCATGGCGCCGGTTTCCGACACCATGCGCAGCTCCGGATCCTGCCCCGGCGCGGCAGGCTGCCAGGCGTAGCCGGACACGGTGTCGCCGTGGCGTTCGGCGAACCCCTCGACACGCCTGATCGCGGCGAGGTCGATCGGGCTGCCGAGCGGGGCGCGGCTGCCGGCACGCACCTCCAGCCGGGACGCCTGCCGCCAGGACTCCGGCAGAGGCAGGCCGCCGTCTGAACCCAGCGTGGCCAGGACGGGCGCGCCCTCGAGGGAGATTTGCACACCGGACAGGTCGGTGAGCAGCACGCCGTCCTGGCGCAGGCCGCACCAGCCGCCCTCGCCAGCCAATTGGGCGGCCAGGCGGATCAGGCCTGGATCGGCTTCAAAGCGGGACAGAGCGGTGTGTATTGCGGCACGCCCGGCTTCCACACGGCCGAGTGCGAGAAGGCAGGCGGCCAGGCCGGACCAGCATTCCCGGACGTTGAACCGGCGGGCCATGTCCTCGAATAGCGGGGCGGCGCCGGCCGCATCGCCGGATTGCAGGCGGCGGAAGGCGAGCTGGAAGCGCAGGTTCTGGTCTGCCGGCGCCAGGCGGTGGGCGCGGTCCAGCCAGGCCAGGTCGCCGGCCTCGCCCCGGCGCCAGGCGTCCTGGGCGCGGGCCTGCGCGGGGCGGGTGTCGAGGATCGGCTTTGGGCGGCGGGGTGGGGCGGGGTCGTCTTGCTGGTGAGTCAAGGGAGGAAAGAAGGCCTTCTTTTTTGAAAAAAAGAAGCAAAAAACTTTCGCTCCCTCGCCTGCATCAGCGCGCGGCCTGGTCCTGCCAGCATGCCCGTTGGCAGAACCGGAGCGCGCCGTGGCGCAGGCGGAGGGACAAAAGTTTTTTGCTTCTTTTTTTCAAAAAAGAAGGCCTTGCCTACGGCACCGCCGCCCGAAGCTCCGGCGTCAGCCGCTCCAGATCGTAGCTCGCTTCTTCCACCCCGCTGGCGCGCGCCCGCTCTAGCCATACGCGCGCCTCGCGCGGGTCCGCGTCTCCGCCCAGGCCGCGGGCCAGGAAGCGGCCGAGCATCATCTGCGCGTGCGCGTGGCCCTTCTCGGCGGCCAGCTTGTACCAGCGGCGGCTCTCGGCGCGGTCTTCCGGCACGTCGTGCCCACCGCCCAGCATGGCGCCCACCGCGAACATGGCACCCACATGGCCCTGCTCGCCGGCCTGGCGGAACAGGCGCAGCGACTCCTCGTGGTCCTTCACGCCGCCATTGCCGTTCAGCGACATCTCCGCCAGCGCCACCTGGGCGTCCAGCATGCCGGAGGCGGCGGCGCGCGCGATCCAGATGCGGCCCTCGGCGGGGTCGGCTTCCACGCCGCGGCCTTCGGCCAGCATGCGGCCGTACCAATACTGCGCGTTCACCACACCGTCCGCGGCACGGCGCAGCCAGAGAATGGCGCGGCGGTCGTCGCGCTCCACGCCCACGCCCTCGGCCAGGCAGACGCCCAGGTTGAAGGCGGCCACCAGGTCACCGGAGCCGGCGGCCTGTTCGAACAGTTCGCGCGTGCGCTGGCCGTCCTCGTCCGAGCCGCTGCCGGAAAGCAGCAGGTTGGCCAGATCCGCCTGGGCCTGGCGGTCCCCGCCTTCGGCGGCGCGGCGGAACCAGCGGCCGGCTTCCTCGGGGTCCCGGTGGACGCCGGCGCCGGTCAGGAACAGCAGGCCCAGCGCGCGGGCGGCCGCCGCGTGGCCGGCTTCGGCGGCGCGGTTGTACCAGATGGCGGCTTCGGCGTAGTTCGGCGGCAGGTCCCCGCCGCGGGCGTAGATGTCGCCCACCAGGGCGGCGGCCTCGCGGTCCCCGGCATTGGCGGCGCGGCGCAACCAGGACTCGCCTTCGACCGGGTTGCGCGGCACCCCGCGGCCTTCCAGCAGGGCCAGGCCCCAGCGCGCCTGGCCGCTGCGGACGTTCTTCTCGGCCGACTGCTTGTAGTAGGTGGCGGCGGTCTCCAGGCTGGCCGGCATGCCGGCGCCGCGCTCGTGCATCACGCCCAGTAGGTACAGCGCGGTGGGCAGCCCGGCATCGGCGGCTTTCTTAAGCGAGACGGCGGCGGTGGCATGGCCGTCATAGTCGGTGGCGGAGCGCAGCAGGGACAGGCCGCGGCCGAGATGGCCCTGCGGGCAGTTCGCCGCCGCCGAGCGCTCGTACCAGGCATCGGCTTCCTCCAGGTTGCGCAAATCGTCCGGGCCGGAGGTGAGTATGTAGCCGAGCAGCGCCTGCGCTTCCGGCGAGCCGCCTTCGGCGCCGCGCCGTGCCCATTTCAGCGCCGCCGGAAAGTCCGGCTCGTCCGCCGTGGGGGTGACGCCGCGTATAAATAGCGGGCTGCCGGGCGCGGCCTTGCTGCCTTTTCCGGCCAGGCCGTAGAGGAAGAGGGTGGCCAGCAAGGTCTGTGCCTCGACCCAGCCGGCTTGCGACGCACGCTCCAGCCAGGCGGCGCCGTCACGGCGGCTGACCGGCACGCCGGCGCCCTTCAGATAGGCCCGGCCAACCCAGAACTGGGCTTCGGGCAGGCCGGCGCGGGCGGCGCGGCTGAACAGGGTGAAGGAGCGGCGCGGCTGGCCGGCTTCATCGAGCTGTATGGCACGCTTGAGGGCTGCGGCGGGCGACCCTGCGGAGACGATGCGGTCGATGAGCGTCAGCATACGTGTCGTCGGTCCTGCACTACCTGTTAGGCGCCCCGCCTTGGATCCGCCTGCCTGGATACGATGCGAAGATTACCCATCGGCCCGCACAAAAGGAAGGTGCGGCCCGGTGAAGGCTGCACCTTCGCCGGGCTTTACCACCGATCTGTTGCAGAATTGTATAGAAAACACGTCCTGCTCGCGCAGAGTCGCAAACTTTACGCTCAGCTCGGCTCCCGCATGCCTTCCTGGAAGACCGGCAGCACACGCTCTAGCAGGTATTCCCAGATGGTACGCTCGCCCACCTTGATGTCGGCCTGCACCGGCATGCCCGGGACGATACGCGTCTCGTGCGCCACATGCTTCAGCGCCAGCCGGTCCAAGGTCACCCGCACGTCGTAGAAATACGCGCTGACCGGAGCCTGGCCGGTGAACACGGAGTTCGGCGTGGTGCCTGCGCTGGCGCCGGCGCTGTTCGGCTGGCTGCCGGTAAGGAAGCTGTCCGAGCTGACGAGGCGGACCGAACCGTGCCCGTCACCGAACTCCATTGACGGAAAGGTCTGGAACTTCACGTCCACAGGCTGGCCCACGGTGACGAAGCCTGCCTCGTCGCCGGTGGCCTGCACGTCTATTTCCAGCGGCGCGTTCAGCGGCACCAGGGTGAAGAAGGTCTGGCCGGCCTGCAGGACGGAACCTACCGACACCGGTGCGAGCGAAAGCACCGTGCCGTCCTCTGGCGCGCGCAAGTCGATGAGCTTGTTGTTCAGCGCGGCGTGTTCAAGCTGGTCCCTGTACTGGGCGAGCTGCACCGCGTCGCTGGTGATGGTCTGGGACACGTCGGCGAACCACTGCTGGTTGTAGTTGTCCAGCTGGCCCTTCAGCGCGGAGACGGTCTGGCGCGCGTTCTCGGATTGCTGGACGCTTGTCAGCACCTGGCGCTCGGCCTCCAGCCTGGCGTTGACGGCGGACAATGTGTCGATCCGGCTGCCGACCTGGTCATGCTCGAGCTGGACGCGCATCTTTTCCACGTCGACGGCCACGCCGGTCTCCTTGGCGTATTGGCGTATATCGGCGTCCGCCTGGGCCTGCAGGGCGCGCTGGGCGTCTATCTGGCCCTGGTAGTAGCGCAGTTCGGCTTCGCGGGCGGAGGCGCGCTGGGCGAAGATGCCCTCCTGCACCAGGGCGCCCGGCGTCAACTGGCGCGGGTGGTACTGGACCTGCTTGTTCTCGGCGTTCAGCCGGTCGATCTCGGTGGAGTAGCGGTCCACCTGGTCCAGGGCGGCGGTGTTGTCCGCCTGGGTGAAAGTGGGGTCGAGCTGGGCCAGGAGCTGGCCCTTGTGCACCACGTCACCCACGGACACGGCGATCGTCTTGACGATGGACGTGTTGAGCGGCTGGACCACGTCCTCCGTCGTCATCGAGATCACCTTGCCCTGGCCGGTCACCACGCGGTCGATATGGAGGATGCCGAACAGCAGGAAGACGATGAGCACGAAGCTGCAGATGACGTACACGGTCCCGCGCGCGACCGGCTTGGCCGGCACGTTGGAGAGCGCGGTCGACGGCGAATAGAACTCCAGCATCTCCTGCGGCGCACCGTCCCGCGAGGGCCCTCGGCTGCGTGACAGAATGCCCGGTTTGCCGGCCGGCTTGCCTGGCGAGACGCCGGGCCCCGGGCGGGTGGGCTGGGTGGTTGTGACGGACATGGCTTACTCTCCCTGCGCCAGGGCAGCGGCCGCGCGGACCGGGTCGATATGGCGGTTCTGCTGGTTCCACAGCATGCGATAAACCGAGCAGCGGTCCAGCAGCACGTCATGCGGGGCGACGTCGACCACCGCGCCGCGGTCCAGCACCATGATCAGGTCGCAATTCACCAGGCTGGACAGGCGGTGGGACACGATGACCATCGTGCGGCCCTTGCCTATGCGGGTCAGGTTGGCGTTGACCAGCGCCTCGCTCTCCGGGTCCAGCGCGGAGGTCGCCTCGTCCAGTATCATGATGCGCGGGTTGGTGATCAGCGCGCGCGCGATCGCCAGGCGCTGGCGCTGGCCGCCGGAGATGTTGGCCGAGCCTTCCTCGATCCAGGTGTCGTAGCCCTGGGGCATGCGCTCGATGAACTCTTCCGCACCTGCCAGGCGAGCGGCGCGCACCGCGTCCTCCAGTGTCAGGCCGGCGCGGCCGGCAGTGATGTTCTCGCGTATGGTGCCGCGGAACAGGAAGTTGTCCTGCAGCACCACGCCGAAGCTGCGGCGCAGATGGCTGAGGTTGATCTCGCGCAGCTCCGTGCCGTCGATACGAACGGCGCCGGAATACTCGCGGTTGATGCCTTGCAGCAGGCGGGTAATCGTGGACTTGCCCGAGCCGGAGCGGCCGACCAGGCCCAGCATGGTGCCGGGCGGGATAGAGAAGTTGATCTTGTTCAGCGCAGGACGCTGGCCCAGCGGGTAGGTGAAGGTCACGTCCTCGAACGTAATCTGGCCCTCAAATTTCGGCCGCATGCCGTCATTATGCGCGCGCGTCTCGGTGGGGTTGTTCAGCACGCGGGCAATCTGGCCCACCGCGGTGCGCACCTCGTGGAAATCCTCCATCAAGCGGGCGAAGCCGATCAGCGGGGAGGCCACGCGGCCGGACAGGATCATGAAGGCGATTAGCGCGCCCTTGTCCACCGTGGTGTCGTTTTCCAGCGCGAGATAGCAGCCGAACAGCACCACGCCGCGCGACATGAAAGTCTGCAGCGGGTCGATCATCGTCTGCGGCCAGTTGGACAGCCGGCCGGCAGCCAGGCGCCAGCGCCCGGCATCGGCCACGCGCTCGTCCCAGATCACCTTCTGCTGCGGCTCCAGCGCCAGCGACTTCACGGTGCGTATGCCGTATACCGTCTCCGACATCACCGCGCCCTTTTTGTGCTCGGCCTGTATGGCCTGGCCAACCAGAAGGCCGACTGGACGCAGGAAGATCATGATGATGGTGGCGATCAGGCCGGCGACCGCGATCGACACCCAGGCGAGCGTGGGCTCCATGTAGAACATGAACGGCACCATCACGATCAGCGTGAAGCCGTCCAGGAAGGTGAACAGCAGCTTGCCGGTGAGGAATTCCCGCACGCGGTAGACTTCGCGCAGCCGCGAAATCGTCTCACCGGCCTGGCTGCGCTCGAAGAAGTCCAGCGGCAAGGCCAGCAGGCGCCCGAACACCTGCAGGTTCAGCTTCACGTCCAGCCTGGCCGACATCACCAGGATGATCTCGCGCCGTGCCCAGCCCAGCACCGCTTCGAAGAACATCATGACGACCATCATGATGGTGACCAGCGTGAAGGTGGACATCGAATTGTATTCGAGCACGCGGTCGATCGCCGCCATGATCATCAGCGCCGGGATGATGGCGAGCGCGGACAGGATGACCGAAGCGTAGCTGATCTGGCGCAGGAAGACCTTCTCCTCCAGCACCTTGCCGAAGATCCAGCCCAGGGTGAACGGCGCTTCACCCTCCGTCTGGCCGTACGGGCGCTTGACGAGGATGACCTCGCCGCTCCACGCCTGCTCCAGCCGCAGCCGATCGACCGCCACCGGCGGCTCGGCATCGCGCGAGGTGGGGCTCTTGAGCCACACGACGTCACGCGCCGGATCGGCGCCGACGATGAGGCCGGCGGTGCCGTCCTTCAGCATCAGCACCACGGGTGCCGCGTCCTTGAAGCGGAACAGGTCCCGCCAGGCGAGCTTCATGGCGCGCGCGACCAGGCCCTGGTCCCGCAGCCAGGTGACCAGAGAGGCGGGCGACGGATAGGGCTCGCCGGCCGGTCCGCGGAAGGCGGCCATGTCGAGATCGACGCCGTGGAAACGCGCGGCCGCCACGACCGCGCGCAGGCGCAGCTCTGTCGGCGTCAGCGCCTCGGAGGCGTCCGACTCAATCTGGAGCGGTTCGCCTTCGGGATTCAGGCTGGTCTCTGACACGATCGATCGGTCCTCTGGATTGGCCTTTTGGGCGGAAAATCAGGCTAAAACACGTCAGATTGGCCGCTGTGGCACCGGAAAACCGGGGTTTGCTCGGCCTCGCTCACCACCTCCTTACCACGGGTTGGTTCAGAGAGGCATAATTTTCGCCGGGTTGGCTGGCCTGTTCCGCCTGCGTGTCGTTAAATCAGCAACTGCGGGAGACCATGCGTTGCAAATCCACACCGCCGAGGTTGCCGACACCCCGGAAATCCAGGCGATCTACGCCCACCACGTGCTGGCCGGCACCGGGACCTTCGAGGAGGTGCCCCCGAGCATCGAGGCAATGGCGGAGCGGCACGCGGCGGGGCTGCGCGCCGGCTATGCCTGGGTGGTGGCGCGCGATGCGACCGGGGTGCTGGGCTTCGGCTATTACGGCGCGTTCCGGCACCGCAGCGCCTATGACTGGACGGTGGAGGACAGTGTGTATGTGCGCGAGGACGTGCGCGGCATGGGGGTGGGCAAGGGCATCGTGGCCGAGCTGCTCGTCCGGGCGGAGGCGTCCGGCTTCCGCCAGATGCTGGCGCTAATCGGCGACAGCGACAACATCGGCTCGATCGGCATGCATTCCAGCCTGGGCTTCCAGCGCGCGGGCGTGATGCGGGCCTGCGGGGTGAAGTTCGGGCGGTGGCTGGACGTGGTGATCATGCAGCGCGCGCTGGGGGTGGGGGACGCGGACGTGCCTGGGCGTGGTGGCTAAGGCAGGCCTTTCTTCCTGAAGAGAAGCGAAAAACGTTTGGTCCCTCGCGGCGGCGGCTGAGGCGGCCGTTACAGGAGGGGACGCTTGCTACTCCTCCAGGCGGAAGCAGGCGCTGGCGACCGGGTCCGTTCGCAGCGCTTCCAGCAGCATCGCCTTGCCGGCCGCCGTGTGCGTGACCGCGACCACGCCTTGGAAGAAGGCCACCCTGCCGCGCGCACGGTCCTGCAGCAGCGACGCGAGTGCCACGCCTGCCGGATTGCGGGCGGCACAGCAGGCGCAGCCGGCCGGATGGGCCTGAGCCGGGGCGAAATGCTCGCCTTCCCGGAACGCCGCCTGTCCCTCCGCCACCTCGCCCGTCCCGGCGAGACGGACCGGAACCCGCATGTCCAGCTTTGCCATGCTTGCCATAAAGCTAGCCTTATATATTTATACAAGACGTATGGAACAGCTTCTCCCCATCCTGGGCGCGCTTGCCGACCCAACGCGGCTGCGACTTCTGGCGCTGGCCGGGCGGGGCACGTTCTGCGTCAACGATTTCTGCGAGGTGCTGGGGCAGAGCCAGCCCCGCCTGTCCCGCCATTTGCGGGTGATGTGCGAGGCGGGGTTGCTGGAGCGCGTGCGCGAGGGGGCCAACGCCTGGTTTACGCTGGCCCAAGGCGAGGCGGGCGGGCTGGCGCGCGACGTGCTGCGCCGGCTGCCGCAGGACGACCCGCTGGTGGCGGCCGACCGGCGGGGGGCGGCGCGCGTGCTGTCCGAGCGTGCGCGCGTGGCTTCCGACACCTTCCGCCGCCAGGGGGCCGACTGGGACGAGATGCGCGCGCTGGGCCTGCCCGCCGCAGACATAGAGGCACGGCTGGTGGAGCTTCTGCCGGCGGGCCGGCTGGGGCGCGTGCTGGACGTGGGCACCGGCACCGGGCGGCTGCTGGAATTGCTGGCGCCCAGGATCGGCGCGGGGCTTGGCGTGGATGCAAGCCGGGCGATGCTGGCGCTGGCCCGCGTGCGGCTGGCGGACGCCGCCTACGCGCATTGCCAGTTCCGCCTGGCCGACATGTGCGCCCTGCCCCTGGCGGATGCGAGCTACGACCTGGTGGTGTTGCAGATGGTGCTGCATTACGCCGAGGCGCCGGCAGCCGTGCTGGTCGAAGCCGCGCGCGTGCTGGCCCCTGGCGGCCGGCTGGTGGTGGTTGATCTGGCCACGCATGGCGAGCGTGCGCTGCTGGCGCAGATGGGCCACACGGCGTGCGGGTTTTCCGACGAGACGATGCGGGCGCTGCTGGCGGACGCCGGGCTTCTGGTGAGCGCGCCGGTTTCGGCCGGCGATGAGGGCGTGCTGCGCGTGCGCATCTGGCAAGGCGAAGGAAGCAAGCAGTCCTTTTTTGAAAAAAAGGACCAAGAAGTTTTTGCTCCGTTCGCTGCCGCCGGCGCGCATGCTCGCCGGACAGAAACGACTGCTTGAACTGCGTCAGTTCAAAAGTTTTTTGCTTCTTTTTTGCAAAAAAGAAGGCCTTCCTTCCTTACTTCCTTGAGGCGCCACCTTGACCAGACCCCACCTACTAGAAGCGCTACGCGACCAGGTCCTGCTATGCGACGGCGGCACGGGCAGCCGCGTGCAGAGCATGGATCTGGATACCGAGCGCGACTATTGGGGCCAGGAAAACTGCACGGACGTGCTGAACCTGTCGCGCCCGGACCTGGTGCGCGAAATCGCGCGTGGCTACTACGCGGCCGGCGCGGACATGGTGGAGACGAACACGTTCGGCGCGTCGCCGATTACGCTGGGCGAGTTCGGGCTGGAGGCGCGCGCGCGGGAGATAAACCGGATTGCCGCCGAGCTGGCCAGGGAAGTGGCCGACGAGTTCGCCGACGGGCGGCATCGCTGGGTGCTGGGCGGCGTGGGGCCGGGGACGAAGCTGCCGAGCCTGGGCAACATCGATTACGACACGCTGGAAGCCGGGCTGGCGGAGCAGTGCCGCGGGCTGATGGATGGCGGCGTGGACGCATTCCTGATCGAGACGTGCCAGGACACGCTGCAGATAAAGGCCGCGGTGAACGGGGCGAAGATCGCGCGTGCGGAAGCCAAGCGCGACACGCCGATCTTCGTGCAAGTGACGGTGGAGACCACGGGCACCCTGCTGGTGGGGCCCGATATTGCGACGGCGGCGACGGTCGTGCATGCGCTGGACGTGCCGCTGCTCGGGCTGAACTGTGCCACGGGACCGCAGGAGATGGCCGAGCACATACGCTGGCTGTCGGCGAACTGGCCAGGGCTGCTCAGCGTGCAGCCGAATGCGGGCCTGCCGGAGTTGGTGGACGGGGCCACGCGCTATCCGCTTGGGGCCGCGGAGATGGCGAGCTGGGTGGAGCGGTTCGTGGCCGAGGACGGGCTGAACCTGATAGGCGGGTGTTGCGGCACGGACGTGCCGCACATACAGGCGCTGGACGCGATGTTGCGCCGACGCGGCGAGGGGTTCCGGCCGGTGCCGATACAGCGGAAATCCTATTGGGTGCCGTCTGTGGCCAGCCTGTATAGCGCGACACCTTTGCGGCAGGACAACAGCTTCTTCTCGATCGGCGAACGCTGCAACGCAAACGGGTCCAAGAAGTGGCGCGAGCTGCAGGAGGCCGGCGACTGGGACGGCTGCGTGAGCGTGGGGCGCGAGCAGGCGGCGGAAGGCAGCAACTCGCTCGACGTGTGCACGGCTTTCGTCGGGCGCGACGAGAAATCCGAGATGGACGAAGTGATACGCCGGTTCACCAATTCGGTGAACGTGCCGCTGGTGATCGACAGCACGGAGACGCCGGTGATCGCCAGCGCGCTGAAGCTGCATGGCGGCAAGCCGATCATCAACTCTATCAACTTCGAGGATGGCGAGGCGGCGGCAACGGATCGCCTGGTGCTGGCAAAGAAGTTCGGCGCGGCGGTGATCGCGCTGACCATCGACGAGACGGGGATGGCGAAGACCGCGGAAGACAAGCTGCGTATCGCCGAGCGATTGGTCGCGTTTGCCTGCGACAAGCACGGCCTGCCGCAGAGCGACCTGCTGATAGACCCGCTGACTTTCACCATCGCCACCGGCAACGAGGACGACCGCAAGCTGGCGGAATGGACGCTCGACGGCATCAGGATGATCCGCGACAAGTTTCCCGATATCCAGATAATCCTCGGCCTGTCCAACGTGAGTTTCGGCCTGAACGCGGCGGCGCGCGCCGTGCTGAACAGCGTGTTTCTGGACCACGCGGTGCGCGCCGGCATGACCGGCGCCATCGTGCATGTCAGCAAGATACGGCCGCTGCATTTGATCTCCGCCGAGGAGGTTGAGGTGGCCGAGGACCTGATCTTCGACCGCAGGCGCGAGGGCTACGATCCGTTGCAGCGCCTGTTGGCACTTTTCGCGGATCGCAAGGCGGCGGAGGCCACCAAGCGGGTGAAGAGCGCTACCGTTGAAGGCCGCCTGAAAGACCGCATCGTGGATGGCGACCGCAAGGGGCTGGAGGCGGAGCTGGACGACGCTCTGGTGACGCACAAGCCGCTGGAAATCATCAACGACATATTGCTCGGCGGCATGAAAGTGGTGGGCGAGCTGTTCGGCGCCGGCAAGATGCAGTTGCCGTTCGTGCTGCAGTCGGCGGAGACGATGAAGGCGGCGGTGGCCTACCTGGAGCCGCTGATGGAGCGCATCGAGGGCCAGGAGAAGGGCACCATCGTGCTGGCCACCGTGAAGGGCGACGTGCACGACATCGGCAAGAACCTGGTCGACATCATCCTGACGAATAACGGCTACCGCGTGGTCAACCTCGGCATCAAGGTGAAGCTGGCGGACATGGTGGAAGCCGCGCGCGAACACCGCGCGCACGCCATAGGCATGAGCGGGCTGCTGGTGAAATCCACCGTCATCATGCGCGAGAATTTGGAGGAGATGAGCCGGCAGGGGCTGGAGATACCCGTGCTGCTGGGGGGTGCCGCGCTGACGCGCAACTACGTGGAGGACGACTGCGTGGCGGCGTACGCCAGCGGCCGCGTGGCCTATGCGCGTGACGCGTTCGACGGGCTGCATTTGATGGACCGCGTAACCGGTAACGGGTTCGACGATTACCTGTCCGCGCTGCAGGCCAAGCGCAGCGGCAAGGCGAAGAACACCAAGCGCAGCATCGGCCGTGCGGACGAACGCGCCTGGCGGCCGATCGACGTAGCCCAGGTGCAGGCGCGGCGGCGGCGGCTGACACAGGACGTGCCGGTGGTGGAGCCGCCGTTCTGGGGCGCGCGCGTGTTGAGCGCGCCGGCCAAGGCGGTGGTGCCGTTCCTCAATGAACGCAGCCTGTACCAGTTCCAGTGGGGCTTCCGGAAACAGGGCAAGAACCTGGACGATTTTCTTGGCTGGGCGAAGCAGGAGCTGCGGCCGATCATGAAGCGCATGCTGGCGCTGTGCGAGGCCGAGAACATCCTCAAGCCGCAGGCGATCTACGGCTATTGGAAGGCCGCCGGCCAGGGCAACGACCTGATCCTGTTCGACCAGGACGGCAGCACGGAAGTGGCCCGCTTCAGCCTGCCGCGCCAGCCGAAGGAGGACGGCGAGTGCATCGCCGATTTCTTCCGTGATGTGGATGAAGCCGAACGCGACGTGATCGGCCTGCAGGTGGTCACAGTCGGCCAGGCCGCCAGCGACACCGCACGCGTGTGGTTCGAGGACAACCGTTACCAGGACTACCTCTACCTGCACGGCCTGTCGGTGGAGATGGCCGAAGCCATGGCGGAATACGTGCACAAGCGGATGCGCGCGGAGCTGGGCTTTGCCGGCGAGGACGACCGCGACCTGGAAAAGATGCTGAGCCAGGGTTATCGCGGCTCCCGCTACTCGTTCGGCTATCCGGCGTGCCCCCGCGTGGAGGATCAGGACAAGCTGCTGGCACTGCTGGATGCGGAGCGCATCGGGGTGTCGCTATCCGATGAGTCGCAGTTGCACCCGGAGCAGAGCACGAGCGCTATCGTGGTGATCAACCCGCATGCGAAGTATTTTTCGGTGTAAGCGAGGCCTTCTTTTCTGAAGAAAAGAAGCAAAAGACTTTTATCTGTCCGCCTGCATCGGCGCGCGCGCATATTCTGCAGGTAACCGCATCGGCACAGCTTGCGCGTGCGCCGATGCAGCGGTCAGGAAAAAAAGTCTTTTGCTTCTTTTCTTCAGAAAAGAAGGCCTTGCTTACCTTCCTACCCTGAAACCCGCCCAGCCACCGCATCCAGCCGCGCCATCAGCCCTGCATCCCGCGCCGCCACGGGCGTGATCACCGCATGATCCAGCGCGTGATCACACCCGGCGGCACAACTCGGCCCTGCATCCGCCAGCATCGGGATGGCGCGCTTCACCAGCGCGCGCGCCCGCTCCGCATTGGCGTTCATCACCGCCACCACGGCCTCCACCGTCACATGCGCATGCGTTTCGTGCCAGCAATCGTAATCTGTCACCATCGCCACGGTCGCGTAATGCATCTCCGCCTCGCGTGCGAGCTTGGCCTCGGGCATGTTCGTCATGCCGATCACCGCACACTTCCAGGACCGGTAGAGCTCGCTCTCCGCTTTGGTGGAGAACTGCGGGCCTTCCATCACCAGGTACGTGCCGCCGCGCCTGACCGGCAGCCCGAGCGAGGTGGCGGCCGACTCCAACGTGTCGCCCAGTTTCGGGCAGACGGGATGCGCCATGCTCACATGCGCCACGCAGCCCTCGCCGAAGAAGCTCTTTTCGCGCGCGAAGCTGCGGTCGATGAACTGGTCCACGATGACGAAGTGTCCCGGCGGCAGGTCCTCCTGCAGGCTGCCCACGGCGGATAGCGAGATCACATGCGTGCAGCCGGCGCGCTTCAGCACGTCGATATTGGCGCGGTAGTTCAGGTGGCTTGGGGAAAGCTTGTGGCCGCGGCCGTGGCGCGGCAGGAACACGCAGGCTACGCCGTCCAGCGTGCCGTGCAGCAGTTCGTCGGAGGGTTCGCCCCAGGGCGACTGCACACGCCGCCATTCGCGGGGCGACAGGCCCTCGATGTCGTAGAGGCCGGAGCCGCCGATGATGCCGATTGTTGGCACAGACACGTCCTTAAGGAAGCGGTTCTCTACCGAGAACCAGAAAACTTCTGCTTCCGGACACTTATGCCAGCGCGCGCGCCGGCGAGACAACACCGCACGCCCGGCAAGGCGCCATCCCTCATGGCAACGCTTGCCGGGCGGCGTCCCGCCTACCTTACCTCGTCACCGGTGGCCTTGTGCACGTCCGACCACACGTGTTTCTTCACGGCGTAGGTCACGCCGACCAGCAGGGCGAAGAACCCGACCATGCGCACGCCGAGATGCTTGCGCTCTTCCATCAGCGGGTTGGACGCGTAGTACAGGAACGTCGTCACGTCATGGGCTTCCTGCGCCAGCGTCGCCTTGGTGCCGTCCGCATAGGTGACCGAGTTGTCCTGCAGCGGCTGCGGCATGTGTATCTGATGGCCGACGAACCATTTGTTGTAATACAGCCCGTCCGGCACCTTCACGCCCGGCGGCGGGTCACCATAGCCCTGCAGCAGCGAGTAGATGTAGCTGGCGCCGTCCACGCGCGCGTTGACGATCAGCGAGTGGTCCGGCGGATAGGCGCCGTTATTGGCGGCGCGGGCCGCTTTTTCGTTGGGATAGGGCGAGGCGAAACGGTCGCTCGGCAGGCCCGGGCGTGTAGTGGGCTCGCCCTGGTCGTTCAGGTCGCCGGGCACCGTCTTGCTGGCGGCAATGGCGCGTATCTGGCCCGCCGTCAGGCCGATGCCGGCCAGGTTGCGGTAGCTCATCAGCTTCATGGAGTGGCAGGAGGAGCAGACCTCGTTCCACACCTGGAAGCCGCGCTGGGCGGAGGCGCGGTCATAGGTGCCGAACGGGCCGGCGAAGCTCCAATGCGTCTTGAGGAACGGCGGCAGGTCTTCCTCGCCGGCCGCAAACGCGGTGCCGGCGAGCAGGACGGTGCCGAGGGCAGCCGCGGCCGCGAGACGACGCATCAGATCTTCTCCATCGGCTTGGCAGCCGCACCGGTGGGCAGGGGGCCGCCGCCGGGGAAGTTCCGGCGCAGCACGGGCTTGCTGATGCTCTCAGGCAGTGGCAGCGGCCGCTCGAAGTAGCCGTAGAACGGCAGCAGGACGAAGTGGGCGAAGTAGCAGAACGTGGCCACGCGGCCCAGCGTCACTATCCAGCCCTGGGGATGCTGGGAGCCGACATAGCCGAGCACCAGCATGCTGGCCACCACCATGCGCAGCGACCACTTGTAGATCGGCCGGAACCGCGCGCTGCGCACCGGCGAAGTGTCCAGCCAGGGCAGCACGAACCACACCAGGATGGAGCCGAACATCGCCATCACGCCGAACAGCTTGGACGGGATGGAGCGCAGGATGGCGTAGAACGGCAGGAAGTACCATTCCGGCACAATGGCGTTCGGCGTCTGCAGCGGGTTGGCGGGGATGTAGTTGTCCGCCTCGCCGAACAGGTTCGGGATGAAGAACACGATGGTGGCGAAGACCAGGAAATAGACCGCCATGCCGACGCTGTCCTTGGCCGTATAGTACGGGTGGAAGGGCAGCGTGTCCTGCTCGCTCTTGGGATCGATGCCCAGCGGGTTGTTCGATCCGGTGATGTGCAGCGCCACCACATGCAGGAACACCACGCCGGTGATCACGAACGGCAGCAGATAGTGCAGGCTAAAGAAGCGGTTCAGCGTCGGATTATCGACGGAGAACCCGCCCCACAGCAGCGTCACGATCCAGTTGCCCACGCCGGGAATGGCGGAGAACAGGTTGGTGATGACGGTGGCACCCCAGTAGCTCATCTGGCCCCAGGGCAGCACGTAGCCCATGAACGCGGTGGCCATCAGCAGCAGGAAAAGCGTGACACCGGTCATCCACAGCAGCTCGCGCGGCGCCTTGTAGCTGCCGTAATACATGCCGCGGAAGATGTGGATGTAGATGATGATGAAGAACATGCTGGCGCCGTTCATGTGAACGTAGCGGAGCAGCCAGCCGTAGTTCACGTCGCGCATGATGCGCTCGACGCTGTCGAACGCGCCGGCCGTGCTGGCATTGTAGTTCATCGACAGGAAGATGCCGGACGCGATCATCACCAGGAGGTTGACCACGGCCAGGGCGCCGAAATTCCAGAAATAATTGAAGTTCTTCGGCGTGGGAAAGCTGCCGTATTCCTTCGTCATCAGCGTCAGGATCGGCAGGCGGGTGTCCACCCAGTTCAGCACCGGGTTCTGAATGTCGCTCTTGTGCAGACCGGCCATGGTGTTTGGTCCTTAGCGGAGGGCGCCGGCTACTGCCGGGAGTTGCACCCCTAATAAGGGTGTGTTCGGCAGGCTGCAATCCGCCAGGCCAGGCAGGCCGCCCGTTTTCGGGGGGCGGCCGGGCCCGCCGGCGGCGCCGCTTTGTGGCTTTCTGGCGCCCGCACCGGCCGCTAAGCTGCCCCGATGGACACCGACCAGCCTGCCCCCATCCCCCACGAAGGCCTGAAGCCCGCGGCCCAAGCCTGGTTCGAGGCCCTGCGGGACCGCATCTGCGCCGCCCTGGAAGCCATCGAGGATGCTCAGACCGAGGGCCCGCTGTCGGACCGGCCGGCCGGCCGGTTCGAGCGGCGTCCGTGGAGCCGGCCCACCGCGGACGGCAGCCACGGCGGCGGCGGCGTGATCAGCCTGATGCACGGCCGGGTGTTCGAAAAGGTAGGCGTCAACGTCTCCACCGTGTCCGGCGAGTTCTCGCCCGAGTTCCGCGCCCAGATCCCCGGTGCGGCCGAGGACCCGCGCTTCTTTGCCACCGGAATCAGCCTGGTGGCGCACCCGCAGAACCCGCACGTGCCGGCGGCACACATGAACACGCGCATGCTGGTCACCACGCGCGGCTGGTTCGGCGGTGGCGGGGATCTGACGCCGATGTTCCTGGACTCGGCCGAGACCGCCCAGGACCGCGACACCTTCCACGCCGCCTACCAGGCCGCCTGCGACGCGCATGACCCCGCCTACTACCCGAAGTTCAAGGCGTGGTGCGACCGCTACTTCTTCCTGCCGCACCGCAACGAGCCGCGCGGTGTGGGCGGCATCTTCTACGACCACGTGGACACCGGCGACGCCGACGCCGACTTCGCCTTCACCCGCGACGTGGGCGAGGCGTTCCTGGCCGCCTACCCCGCCATCGTGCGCCGCCGCGCCGGGCGCGCCTGGAGCGACGCGGACCGGCAGCACCAGCTGGTGCGGCGCGGGCGATATGTGGAGTTCAACCTGCTGCATGATCGCGGGACCACGTTCGGGCTGAAGACGGGGGGGAACGTGGAGGCAATATTGATGAGCCTGCCGCCGGAGGTTCGGTGGCCTTGAAGGCCAGGGGCTCTGCCCCCCGGCGCTGCAGGCTCGAACCAATGGCGCCAGCGGCGCCGGCCCGCTAAGGGCAGTCCGCAGAATCTGCCACACGCACCCTACGAAATGGGGTCTGGGGCCCAGGCCACGTCACGCGCAAGCGTGCTTCGCACGACGGGGTTTGGGGGCAGAGCCCCAACCTTGCCTTAGCACCCCAGGCAACGCGTCCGGCAAATCCTCCGCCATCAGCCCCGGACCAAACGCCTGCCCGCACGCCCCATGCAGCCAGACCCCGGCGCACGCGGCAGCAAACGCCTCCACCCCCTGCGCCAGAAGCCCCAGGATGAACCCGCCCAGCACGTCGCCCGAGCCGGCCGTGGCCAGCCAGGCCGGCGCGTTCGCGTTCACCACCGCCCGGCCATCCGGTGCTGCCACCACGGTGTCCGCGCCCTTCAACACGATCACCGCGCCGCTCAGCCGTGCCGCCGCCCGTGCCCGCGCCAGCTTGTCACCCGGCAGGTCAGGAAACACCCGCGCGAACTCGCCCTCGTGCGGGGTCAGCACGCAGGGTCCGTGCACCGCTTCGAACAGGCGCGGCGCACTTCCCTTGAACACGCTCAGCGCGTCGGCATCCAGCACCACGGCGCGGCCGGTTTCGAGCAGCGCCAGCGCATGGCCGCGCGTGGCTTCGCTGACCCCAGCGCCAGGGCCCACCAGCATCGCGGTAATCCGCGTGTCGGCCAGCAGCGCCACCAGATCGCTCTCCTGATCCAGCGGGCGCACCATGATGCTGGTCAGCGCCGCGGCATAGACCGGCCAGGCCTGCGCCGGCACCGCCACGCTCACCAGCCCGGCGCCCGCCCGGGCCGCGGCACGGGCGGCCATGCGCGCCGCCCCCGTCATCACCGCGCCACCCAGAACCAGCGCGTGTCCGCGCGAGAACTTGTTGCCCGACGCCGCCAGCCGGGGGAGTGCGGCCTGCCACAGCGCCGGGCCGTTCTCCCAGGCCGCCACGCCCAGCGTGCCCAGGACCGTGTCCGCGAAGCCGATATCGGCCACCACCACCTCGCCGCACAGGCCGCGCCCCGGCAGCAGCAGGTGGCCCGGCTTCTTGCGGAAGAACGTCACCGTCAGGTCCGCGCCGGCCGCACGCAGATCCGCCCCGCTATCGCCCGCCACGCCGGACGGCACGTCGATGGCCACCAGCACGGCGCCGCCGGCGCGCGCGGCCTGCAGAATCGCGGTCACGTCCGCCTCCAGCGGGCGCGACAGCCCCGCCCCGAACAGCGCGTCCACCACAAGGCCGGCGCCCGCCACCAGGTCAGGCGTCACCGCCTCCGCCCGCGCCCGCCAGGCTTCGCCGAACTTGGCCGCCTCCGCCGAGCCGGTGCCGGGCGGGCCCAGGACACCCACCCGGACCGGCCAGCCGGCCTGCGCCAGCGCAGTGGCCACAACGAAGCCGTCACCGCCGTTATTGCCTGGGCCGCACAGCACCACCGCCGGACAGGGTGGGTGCCGGCGGATGATCTCGGCCGCTACCGCCCGGCCCGCTCGCGCCATCAGGCGCTCGGGGGGGATGCCGCTCAGGTGGTCGGCTTGGGCCATCTGCGCGCAGGTCAGCAATTCGGGCAATTGAGACTCCCTGAAGAAGGAAGGCCTTCTTTTTCGGGAAAAAGAAGCAAAAAGCTTTTGGCTCGGCTGTCGCGGTTTGCTGACGCGCGCGCTGCGGCGAGGCGCAGCCGGCGAGATGGAAGTCGTTCGACGCCTTTTTTCGTGAAAAGAACCGCTTGCTTGCTTCGCCCGCCCTTCCGTCCTGTAACTTGTGACGCCTCAGCCACCCGCCTACGGTGCCGCCCGCCAAACACCGAAGGACCTAATCCGTGACCGCACCAGCCCGGCGCACCCTCCCGTTCCTCGCCGGCCTCCTGCTGTGCTCCTCCGCACTCGCCGCCCCGCCCGGTCCGTCCGGCGCCGTGCCGGACAACGTGTTGCGCGCCACGCTGGATAACGGGCTGCGCGTCGTCATCGTGCCGGACCACCTGGCACCCGTCGTCACCACCGAACTCAACTACCTGGCCGGCTCCAACGACGCGCCGGCGGGCTTTCCCGGCACCGCGCACGCGCTGGAACACATGATGTTCCGCGGCGCCCGCGACCTGGACCGTGACCAGCTCAGCGAGTTGGGTGCCCTGCTGGGCGGAGATTACAACGCGGACACTACCGAGACCGTCACGCAGTATTTCTACACCGTGCCGGCGGCCAATCTGGGCGTGGCGCTGCACGTGGAATCGCTGCGCATGCGCGGGCTGAACCTGGACCAGGCGGACTGGGACAAGGAACGCGGCGCCATCGAGCAGGAGGTCAGCCGCGACCTCTCCTCGCCGATCTACACCTACCTCTCGCAACTGCAATCCATCCTGTTTGCCGGCACACCTTACGAGCACGACGCGCTGGGCACCCGGCCGTCCTTCGACAAGACGGACGCCAAGCTGCTGCGCGGCTTCTATGACCACTGGTATGCGCCGAACAACGCCATACTGGTGGTGGCCGGCGACGTGGACCCGCCGGCCGCCCTGGCCGAGGTGAAGCAGTATTTCGCTGCCATTCCGCGGCAGGACGTCCCGCAGCACGCGCCCGTCACGGTAAGCCCCGTGTTGCCGAAAGAGCTGTCCCTGCCTACCGACTTGCCGGTCGGGCTGGTCACGCTGGCCTACCGGATGCCGGGCCTGGACTCGAAGGATTTCGCCACCGCGGACATACTCAGTGACGTGCTCGGCAGCGAGCGCGGGGCGCTCTACGCCATGGTTCCGGCCGGCCACGCGCTGATTGCCGAGTTCGCCTTCCAGCCCAAGGCCGATGTGGGGTTTGGCCTGGCCGCGGCCGCGTTCCCCAAAGGCGGTGATCCGAAGCCGGTGCTGGACGAGATGAAATCCATACTCGCCAACATCGCCAGGAACGGCGTGCCGGCCGACCTGGTGGCCGCGGCGCAGCGGCAGGAGATCGCCCAGCTGGCGTTCAAGAACGACAGCATTTCCGGGCTGGCCGAAAGCTGGTCCAACGCGCTGGCGTTCCGCCACGCGAACTCGCCGGACGACGTGGCCAGCGCGTATCAGGCGGTGACGGTGGCCGACGTGAACGCGCTGGCCGCCCGGCTGCTTGATCCGGCGCATGCGGTGACCGCGATACTCACGCCGCAGGATTCCGGCAAACCCGTCGCCGGAAAAGGGTTCGGCGGCGAGGAAAGCTTCGGCGGCGCGCCCAGCAAGCCCGTGAAGCTTCCGCAATGGGCCAGCGAGGCGCTGGAGACTTTGCATCTGCCCGACCTGGGTGCCCCGCCGCATGTGGAGACGCTGCCGAACGGGCTGAAGCTGATCGTGCTGCCAGAACATATCGGCCGCACCATCTCCGTGTTCGGGCAAGTGCGCCAGGTGACCGAGATAGAGGAGCCGAAAGGCAAGGACGGGGTGGCCGAGATAACCGCCAAGCTTTTCGACTATGGCACCAAGGTTCACGATCGCCTCGGCTACCAGAAGGCGCTGGACGACATCGCCGCGCAATCCAATGCCGGCAGCCGCTTCGCGCTGAAGGTTCTGACGCCGGAATTCGAACACGGCATGTCGCTGCTGGCGGAAGCCGAGCTGCAGCCGGCGTTCCCCGAGCAGGATTTCACCATCGTGCGCCAGCAGACGGCGCAGACGCTGTCCGGCCTGCTGCACAGCCCGGACTATCTATTCAAGCGCGCAATCCAGTCCGCCATACTGCCGCCCACCGATCCCAGCCTGCGCCAGCCTACGCCCGCTTCGGTGATGGGCCTGAAACTGGACGACGTGCGCGTCTATTACGCGCAGGCCTACCGGCCGGACCTGACTACCATCATCGTGGCCGGCGACACCACGCCGGAGCAGGCGCGCCAGGTTGTGGAGCGCACCTTCGGCCCCTGGCAGGCGAAGGGTGCCAAGCCGGATATCGACCTGCCGCATGCGCCGCTGAGCAAGCCCGCCGCCGAACACGTGCCCGACAGCTCCAACCTGCAGGACAGCGTCACGCTGGCGGAAACCATAGACCTGCCGGTGACCAATCCGGACCGCTTCAACCTGATGGTCGGCAACACGATACTCGGCAGCGGCTTCTCCTCGCGCCTTTACAGGGACCTGCGGGTGCGCACCGGCTACGTGTACAACGTGGAAAGCCAGCTCGACTGGACGCGCAGCCGCTCCATCTACAATGCGAGCTTCGGCGCCGACCCGGACAAGGTGGGACGTGCCCGCGCGGCTTTGGTGGCCGACATCAAGGATCTGCAGAACAACCCGGTGAGCGACACCGAGCTGAACCGCGCCAAGGCGCAATTGCTGCGCCGGCTGCCGATGCAGAGCGCCAGCGTGGACGGGCTTGCGGCGCTGGACCTGCGGCTGATCGACCTGAACATCCCGCTGAACACGCCGCAGATCGCCGCCGAGCATTTCTATGCGGCGACATCCGATCAGGTGAAGGCGGCGTTTGCCAAGTACCTGCGGCCGGATGATCTGGCGCAGGTGGTGAAGGGGCCGGAAGTTACGCAGTAAGGTCAAACAAGAAATAGCAGCAAAAAACTTTTGGTCCTGCGGTGGCGCGGGCGGGCGTGGAACGCTGCGCCGTGCCGTTGCATCACGTGGTTACCGCCCGCGCGCCGGACCAGTAATCGCCCGACCAAAGATTGACCGTGACCGACTGCCACACCCGGCTATGGTCGAATAACCAAACAGACCCGAATGCGCGGGATCAAAAGTTTTTTGCTTCTTTTTTTCAAAAAAGAAGGCCTTGCTTGCCTAGCCTAAACCCACAACAGGCCCCGCATTCCCCTATGGACGAAGATTTCCGCCAAGCCGCGCTCGACTACCACCGCTTCCCGCGCCCCGGCAAAATCGCCATCGAACCCACCAAGCGTATGGCCACGCAGCGGGACCTGGCGCTGGCCTACTCCCCGGGCGTGGCGGCCGCCTGCAGCGCCATCGTGGCCGATTCTAAGGAAGCAAGGAACCTGACCGCGCGCGCCAACCTGGTGGCCGTCATCAGCAACGGCACGGCGGTGCTGGGCCTGGGCAACATAGGCCCGCTGGCCGGCAAGCCGGTGATGGAAGGCAAGGCCGCGCTGTTCAAGAAGTTCGCCGGCATCGACGTGTTCGACATCGAGGTGGACGCCACCGACCCCGAACTGTTCATCAGCGTGGTGGCGGCGCTCGAGCCCACTTTCGGCGCCATCAATCTCGAAGACATCAAGGCGCCGGAATGCTTCGTCATCGAACAGCGCCTGCGCGCGCGCATGCGCATACCGGTGTTCCACGATGACCAGCACGGGACCGCCATTACGGTGGCCGCCGCGGTGCGCAACGCGCTCGTCCTGCAGGACAAGAAGCTGGCGGACATCCGCCTAGTCACCTCCGGCGCGGGTGCCGCCGCCATCGCCTGCGTCGATCTGCTGGTGGCGATGGGCCTGCCGGCGGAGAACGTGACGCTGACCGACATACGCGGCGTGGTGTATGCCGGACGCGACGCCGACATGCCCGCCAACATGGCGCGCTACGCGCGCGAGACCGACGCGCGCACGCTGGCCGATGTCATCGAAGGCATCGACATCTTCATGGGCCTGTCCGCACCGAAAGTGTTCCATCCGGACTGGCTGAAGCTGCTGGCCACGCGCCCGATCATCCTGGCACTGGCAAACCCGGAGCCGGAGATACTGCCCGAACTGGTGCGCGCGGCGCGCCCCGACGCGATCGTGGCGTCCGGCCGCAGCGACTATCCGAACCAGGTCAACAATGTGCTGTGCTTCCCGTTCATCTTCCGCGGCGCGCTGGATGTGGGTGCCACCACGATAAACGAGGAGATGAAGCTGGCCGCCGTCGAGGCGATCGCCGAACTCGCCCGCCAGGAGGCCAGCGAGGTGGTGGCGGCCGCGTATGGCGGCGCCGCACCCGTGTTCGGCCCGGACTACATCATTCCCAAACCCTTCGATCCGCGCCTGATACTGCAGGTGGCGCCCGCCGTTGCGAAAGCCGCGATGGAGTCGGGCGTGGCGCAGGACCCGATCGAGGATCTTGAAGCCTACCGTTCCCAGCTCGAACGTTTTGTCTTCCGCTCGGGCCAGCTCATGCGACCGGTGTTCGAGAACGCACGCAAGACGTCAACACGGGTCATCTACACCGAAGGCGAGGACGAGCGCATCCTGCGCGCCGTGCAGACCGTGCTGGACGAGAAGATCGCCCAGCCTGTCCTGCTCGGCCGGCGGGACGTGATTGCCGCGCGGGTGAAATCGATGGGCCTGCGCATGAAACTCGGCGACCAGGTGCAGATTCTGGACCCTGCCGCCGACGAGGACGTGTTCGCGCCGCTGACGCCGGCCTACCAGCAACTCGTCGCGCGTCGCGGCGTGCCGCCGGACGCAGCCGCGCGACGCCTGCGCTCGCGTCCCATCGTGGCCGGCGCCATGCTCCTCCATACCGGCCAGGTGGATGCCGCGCTGTGCGGCGGCACGTCCGCCTGGTACAAGCACATGGAGTACCTGCTGCCGATCATCCCGAAATCGCCGAACGTCACGCGGGTGTTCGCACTGTCGGCGATAATCCTGCAATCGGGCGCCATCTTCATGGCCGACACGCACATGAACGTCGAGCCCACGGCGGAACAGATCGCCGAGATGACGCATCTTGCTGCTGCCTCCCTCACCCATTTCGGCCTGACGCCAAAGGTGGCCCTCGTCAGCCACTCCAATTTCGGTTCCAGCAATTCGCCCAGCGCGCGGAAGATGCGGCACGCTCTGGCGCTGATCCAGGCGCAGAATCCCGATCTGGAGGTTGAAGGCGAGATGCACGCCGACGCCGCCCTGTCGGAAGCGATACGGGACCGCCAGACGACCAACAGCCGGCTGAGCGGTGTGGCCAACCTTCTCATCATGCCGAACCTGGATTCCGCGAACATCGCGTTCAACCTGGTGAAGGCCTCGGCGGACGGGCTGCCTGTCGGGCCGCTTCTTCTGGGCATGTCGAAGCCCGCGCATGTGCTGGTGCCCAGCGTGACGGCGCGCGGGATCGTCAACATGACGGCGCTGGCGGCGGCGAAGTAAGCAGAGGCCCTCTTTTTCGAGAAAAAGAAGCAAAAAGCTTTTGCTCCGCTGTCGCGGGAACGCTGAGGCGTGCGCTTCGACGACACGCATCCGGACAGGTATAGTTTTGCTTCTTGTCCTCGAAGGAGGCCTTTTCTGCCTTCACCCCAAAACTTCGCGCCCCCACCAGACTACCCCGAACGCGGCACCGCACATCCCCGCCATGCCCCAGAACGCCCCTGCGCCGAACCACCCATACAGCTCGCCCGAGCCGGCACTGACCACGGCACCCGCCACACCCATAGCTACCGTGGCGTAGAATGCCTGCCCGCTCGCCGCCAGGCCGGCCGGCACCACGCGGGCGATCAGGCTCATGCAGGCCAGGTGCATCAGTGCGAAGGTCAGCCCGTGCAGCGGCTCCACCAGCGCCATCGCCGGGAACCAGGCGGTGCAGGCGGCCACGCTCCAGCGCACGATGCCGGCGGACGCGGATAACGCCAGCGCGCGTCCGGCGCCCAACCGGGCCAGCAGGCGCGGCCCGGCCCACAGGAACACCACCACTTCGGCCGCAACACTCATCGACCATAACACGCTGCTTTGCGCCGCACTCAGGCCGGCGCTGCGCCAGCGTATCACCTCGAAACCGTCATGCAGCGCGTGGCTGCCGCCGATCAGCGCCGCCACCGCCATCAGCACGCGGAACGCCGGTATCGCCAGCAGCATGCGTATCGCTGACAGGCCGCCCGCGGCATTGCCGCCGGCCGCACCCGCCACGCGCGCCGGAACGAAGGGCGCGGTGCCGGCCCCCAAAGCGAGCAGCCCCGCGTTCAGCCATACGATCACGCCAAGCCCGTATCGCCCGACCGCCTGGCCGGACGCCAGCGTGCCGGCGATGAACGCGGCGGACCCCGCCCCGCGCACCCAGCCATAGACGAAGCCGCCAGCCTCCGCCGAGCCCAGCGCCAGCGCGTCCGCCAACGGCGTCAGCGGCGCCAGCACCGCCGCGTGGCAAACGCTGACCAGCAGAAGCAGTGTCACCCCACGCGCCGGCGCATACAGGCACGCCACCGCTGCGGAGGCTGCCAGGCACACGGTGAGCACCGCCACCGGCTGCCTCGTCCTGTCCGCCAGCCAGCCGCCAACCGGTCCCGCCGCCAGGCGTATCGCCGTGCCCGCCGCCAGCACCACGCCCAGCCAGGCCGGCGAGATCCCGTCCTGGCGCAGCAGCCCGGGCAGGAATGGCGAGGCCACCCCGAAGGCCGAGAACATCGCGCCGTAGAGCAGCAGGAAGCGCGGCAGCGGAGATGCGGTGTTCACGATCACGCAACGGGCATCTCACGCGCACGTTGCCGGCAGGGTTGCAACTTCACGCCCCCGGTCCCGCTACGTCGCGCGTGGCAATCAGGAACAGCACCTTCTCCGCCGGGAACATGGTGGCAGCAGCATCAGGCGCCTGTCGCCTTCTTCCGGAAAAGAGGGCGTTCCTTGTCTAAGCCCGCCACAGCCTTCGTCCTGGCCACGCTGGGCATGGACGCTTTGGGCGTGGGCATAATTTCCCCCATCGTCCCGGCGCTGGTGGAAAAGCTCGCCCACCTGCCGGCAAACAAGGCGGCGCCCTGGGTCGGCGCGTTGATTGCGGCCTATGCCTGCGTGCAGTTCCTGGCCGCCCCCCTGCTGGGTGCCCTGTCGGACCGGTTCGGCCGCCGTCCCGTCATACTCGCCTCGGTCAGCGGGCTGGGTGCCGACTACCTGCTGCTCGCCTACGCGCCCACGCTCTGGTGGCTGTTCCTGGGACGACTGATCGCCGGCGCCACTTCCGCAAACGTGGCCGCCGCCACCGCGTACATTGCGGACGTCACGCCGAAGGAGGAGCGCCCGCGACTGTTCGGCCTGATCGGCGCCACCTTCGGCGCGGGCTTCGTGATCGGGCCTGCCCTGGGCGGCACGCTCGGCGCCCTGAACCTGCGCGCGCCGTTCTACGCCGCCGCCGCCCTGGCCCTGATCAACGTCGCCTTCGGCCTGTTCGTGCTGCCCGAGAGCCTGGCGCGCGAGAACCGCCGCCCTCTCGACTGGTCGAAGGCGAACCCGTTCACCATGCTGGCCAACGTGGCGCGAAACGGCACGCTCGGCCGCCTGGCCATCGCCTGGTCCTGCACCTGGATAGGGCTGGGCGCGGTGCAGAGCAGCCTGGTGCTGTTCACCGGCTACCGCTTTGGCTGGGGCCCGGCGCGGAACGGCGTCGTGCTCGCCATCATCGGCATCTCGCAGGCCACGGTGGAAGGGCTGCTGCTGAAGCCCATCAACGCGCGGCTTGGCGAGCGCGCCACGGCGATCGCCGGCTACACCGCCGCCGTACTGGGATATGGCCTGCTCGCCATCACGCCAGCCGCCTGGACAATCGTGCCCGCGGTCATCCTCATCGCGCTGGGCGGCCTGGCCACACCGTCCGTGCGCGCCATGGTGGCGGGGCGCGGCGACAAGGACACGCAGGGCGAGATGCAGGGCGTCCTGGCCAGCGTGGAAGGGCTGACGGCGGTCTTCGCGCCTATCTCGACCGCCGCGCTGTTCTACGCCTTCACCACGCACATGCTGCCGGTGACGTTCCCAGGCGCGCCGTTCGCGCTTGCCGCGGCTTCGGCTGCTCTGGCTGGGGTTTTGCTAACCCGGGTGTGACGGAGGTGGACTGGCAAGCGCAGGCCTTCTTTTTTAAAAAGGAAGCAAAAACTTTTTTCCTCCGCCTGCGTGGGCGCACGCTCTGGTCTGCGGCTTGGGGGCGTCAGAAGCTGACGTGGCTTGCTGGCGGCCGCTTCTTGGGACCAGCCCAAACCGGGCCGGGAGTGAGTGCGTTGATACTCGGGCGGCATCAAGCCGCTTCATGCGGGTGCTGCAATGGTCACCTTGTTGTATCCCGTCTCGGGTCTGGCCGTGGGCTTGCTGGTCGGGCTCACAGGGGTTGCCGGCGGCTCTCTCATGACGCCCCTGCTGGTTCTGGCCTTCGGCGTTCATCCGACAACCGCGGTGGGCACCGACCTGCTCTGTGCCGCGGCAACCAAGGCGTGCGGAACACTGGCGCATGACCGCACGGGCTCGGTCGATTGGCGCATCGTGGCGCGCCTGGCCTGCGGGTCGGTGCCTGGGGCCGCGATCACTTTGGCTGTCCTGCAATGGACCGGGCCGCAGACGGCCCAGGTATCGCATGTGATCACCTTCGTGCTCGGCCTGGCGCTGATCGCCACCGCGCTCGCCACGTTCTTTCGCGGCTGGACCGTCCGCCTGCTCGCCTCCTGGCTCGGCCAGCCAACCGGCCGGAAGACCACGCGGTTGACGGTCGCGAGCGGCCTGATCCTGGGCGTGCTCGTCTCGATCTCGTCGGTGGGCGCCGGCGCGGTGGGCGTGACGGCGCTGATCGTGCTGTACCCGGCCGTGCCGCTGGTCCGCATCATCGGGTCGGACATCGCTCATGCGGTGCCGCTCACGCTGCTGGCCGGACTAGGCCATCTCTACATGGGCGACGTGGATTGGGCGCTCTGGAAGGCGCTCCTGGTAGGGTCGATCCCCGGCATCCTGATCGGCAGCGCTCTCGCTCCCCGCATTCCAGAGTTCGCCTTGCGCCCCGTCCTGGCCAGCGTCCTGCTGCTGGTGGGCGGCCGGCTAGTCACATAGCAGTACGAACCTGCCAGCACGCGGCGACAGCGCCTCAAAAAGCTTTTTGCTTTTTTTCTCGAAAAAGAAGGCCTCCTCAACTCGCCTGCATCAAGATTCACTCAAAAGGCACCTTGATCTTCACAGCCTGCTCCAGATGCATGGCAAGTCGCGGCGTGAAGCCATTCTGGCGGGTAGCCAGCCAGCAAGCGGCCAACGGTGTCACCACACCGGCCAGCAGCAGCACGGAGGGCAGTCCGGCGCAGCAGGCGATGACGGGAATTCCCAGTATGGCGTCATCGGGATCGAACAGCCGTGCCGCCGGCGCCTGCCTGGGAGGCTGCGCAGGATGGTTGAGCATCCAGAACAGCAGGACCGTGCTGATTGCGCCCGATAGGCCCAGGACCAGGGCCCAGCCGCCAAGCCAGCCGTGGACCGCGCCCACGCCGAGCGCCAGTATGACCAGCGCGTCCGCGCTGCAATCGGCTGCCAGGTCGAGCGCATGCCCCCATCTGCTGAAACGCCCGGTCTGGCGTGCCAGCTCTCCATCCGCGCGGTCCAGCAGGGCAGACAACACAAACAGGCTTGCGCCAACGCGTATTGCGTGAACCGAACCGCGCGAAAACGCCGCGGCGGCTGCCAGGGCGGTGATGATGCGAAGCGCGGTGATGTGGTTCGGCCGCAGCCGCGTTCCAGCCGCCCGTGCGACCACGGGACGTATGAGGCGGTGAATCGCGGTATTATGACTCACGGCAAACCATCATCGTTCATCGGCTCGATACTGGGACCAGGGTTGGCCGATTACCAGAACGGCACAGGCAAGACTGCCTCCCATCTGCGTCAGCCGGGTGCTCGCCGAACCACACATCTTCCGGCCAGGCGCGGGAATGCGTCGTTCCCGCACGAGAAGCCCGATCGGCTATTTCCCGCGACGTACCGAGGCCAGAAGCGCCGGCTCGAAGGTCAGGCTGGACAGCAGCGTGCACCCCAGGCTGACCAGCAGCAGCCGACCCATGCTGGCCGTCCCCGGATGCTGCGACAGAGCGAGCGAGCCGAACGCGGTGGCGGTGGTCAGGGCGGAGAACAGCACCGCGCGCGCGGTGGCCGAACCCAGCGGGGTGCGCAGGCCGGCGCGCCAGTTCATCACGAAATACACGTTGAACGAGACGCCGACGCCCAGCAGCAGCGGCAGGGCGATGATGTTGGCGAAATTCAGCGGCAGCGGCAGCAGCACGGCCACGATCACGGTCAGCAGTGTGGAGAACACCAGCGGCGCCAGCACCAAGGCAGTGTCCAGCAGACGGCGCAGGGCCACCAGCAGGATGATGGCGATGGCGGCCAGCGCGCCGATCGCGGCCAGGCGAAAGGCGGCCACGATCGTGTCCGCGCTGCGCACGATGGCCACCGCGGCGCCGCTGGCTTCCGGTGCGGCGCGCGTCACCTCGGCCGCGAAGCGGTGCAGCCCGGCGCTGTCCTTCGACGCCGCCCGCGTTGGCAGCACCTGCAGCTTGGCGCGTCCGTCCGGCGCCACCCATTCCGCGGCCAGCGCCGGCGGGATGTCCGCGCGGGTCACCGGACCGGCGCCCAGCACGGTCTGCAACTGGCGGAGCTGGCCCGGCAGGAACCGGGTCAGCGCGGTGCCGGCCGCGAGCAACCGGGCGTCGCTGGCGGAGTGCAGCCGCGCCAGATCGGCGGTCACCTGGGCGAAGGGCGCGTCGTCCGGCATGGTCCGCGCGGCCTCCTGCATCGCCGGCAGGGCCCGGCCGAGGGCCGCGCGCAGGCGGCCGGCGTCCGGCGCAGGTGCCGCCTGCACGGCCAGGGTGGGCAGCAGGATGGCGGCCGCGTCCGCGATCATCGGCAGCTTGGTGGCTTGGTCGGCGGGCACCAAGCTGTCCAGGGTGATCGTGCCCGCCACCGTCCCGAGCTTGCCAAGCGTCGCGGCGCGTGCGGCCGCCCCGCCGACGGACGGCTCCAGCATCTCGATGCTGTAAGGGTTGGTAACCGGGTCGGCCGCCAGATCGGCGAGTGTCGTCACCGACTCGCTGGTCTGGTTCTTGGTGTGCAGCGGGTCGCCGTCGAACTGCAGCCAGGGTGCCAGGCCGGCACCCAGCACCGCCAGCACGCAGGCGCCGGCCAGGACCAGCTTGCGGTGGCGCACGAGGGCGGCGTCAGCCGGCCGCGCCCAGGCGAAGCCCACCTCGCCTGCTTCCGGCGCCGGGCGGCACAGCGCGATCAGCCCGGGCAGCACGGTCAGCGTGCAGGCGAACGCGATCAGCATGCCGGTCCCGGCTATCAGCCCGAGCTGCGCCACGCCGGCGAACGCGGTGGGGGTGAAGGCGAAGAACCCCGCCGAGGTGGACAGGGCGGCCACCAGTATCTGCGCGCCGCTACGCCGCCCGGCGGACCCCAGTGCTGCGGCGATGTCGGAATGCGTGCTGCTGGCTTCCCGGAAGCGCACCGCGAACTGGATGGCGAAATCCACCGCCAGCCCCACGAACAGCACCGCAAAGGCCACCGAGACCAGGTTCAGCGTGCCCACCGCCAGCGCTGCGAAGGCCGCCGTCAGGTCCAGCCCCAGCAGCAGCGTGCCCATGATCGGCAGGATCAGCCGCCAGGACCGCACGGCGAGCCACAGCCAGAGCACCACCAGCACCAGGCTCGCCGCCAGGCCGCTGACCGCGCCGTGCGCGACGGTTGCGAACTCGTCGTCGTCCAGCGCCACCGGCCCGGTGATGCGCACGCGCGCGCTGCCGTCCCGCACGAAGGGCAGGCCGGCGGCGGCGCGCCTGATCGCCGCGGTGGCGCGCGCGCCCGGCTGCAGCGCCCCGTAATCCTGTATCGGCTTGGCCAGCACGAAGCGGTAGCGCCCGGCCAGTGCCGCCGCCGGCCCGGCCAGCAGGTTCTGCCAGGACAGCGTGCGGCCGTCCTGCAGCGCCGCGTGGAAGCCGCGCAGCGCCGGGGCAAAGGCGGTGAGGTCCGCGTGCTGGCGGGTGACGCCGATGCCGATCAGGGACAGCGCGCTGGCCAGCCCGGCCAGGCTGGGGTCGGCTGCGAGCTGGCCCAGGAAGGGCTGCGCGTCCACCGTGCGGTCGAGCAGGGCCGCCAGCTTGGCGGTTTCCAGATACAGCAGGCCGTTGCGCTGCAGGAAGGGCGAGTCGGTGGGCTGGACGACGGAGAGGAAATGGGTGGTGTCGGGGCGCAGTGCCTCGGCCAGTGCCGCGGCGGTGGCGTCCGCCTCCTCCGGTATGGCGGCGTCGATCACCGCCACGAGTATGCTCTTGGTCTGCGGAAAGGCGTCGCGCAGCGCGTTCTGCCGCTGCTTCCAGGGCAGGCTGGCGGAGAACAGCGTGCCGGTGTCCGTGCTGACGCCCAGGCCAGCCCGTATGGTGAGCAGGCCCAGCACCGCCAGGATGACAGCGGCCGTGGCCACCGGGCGGGGGCGCGTGCCGCACCAGGCGGTCAGGCGTCCCAGGAAGACCGGCACGCTCGACATCCTCTAGGCCGGCGCCAGACGGTGCAGGCGCCACGCGGTCAGCAGCATGATGACGGTGGCGCCGATGGCGGCGCCGATCAGTACTGGGCCGAGCCAGCCGAGCCAGGCCAGCGGCGCCATCAGATACAGCGCGTCCTCCAGGTCGAACCCCCAGCGGCCGGAATAGGCCTTGGTGCCGGGCGGGCTGCGCCGCTCCAGCAAATGCGAGAAGATGCTGCCGAGCAGCAGCGAGACGCTGGCCACCAGCCCGAGCGGTATCTCCCAGCCGCCCAGCCAGGAATGCCGCAGGCCGATACCGATTGCGGCGAACAGCAGCGCGTTCACCGCGATGTCCGAATAGGTGTCGTAGAGATGCCCCGCCGGGCTGGACAGCTTGCCCAGGCGGGCCAGTTCGCCATCCGCACGGTCCAGAAAGGCGCTGAGTATCCACAGCCAGCCGCCCCACCAGGTGCCCGCACGCGTGCCAAGCGCCAGGCCCACGCAGGCGGCCAGACCGGTGAGCAGCCGCAAGGTGGTCAGGTGGTTGGGCCGCACCGCGGTGCCGATCAGCGGCCGCACCAGCGGCCGTGCCAGCACGTGGCTCCAGGACGTGCCGCTCAGGACACGGCGTCCTCGGCCACGCGCCGGCGCACGCGCGGAAGGCGGCGCTCCATGCCGTACCAGATTGCCAGGGAGGGCAGCCCCAGCGCCACCTCGCGCAGCCGTTTGACCAGGGACAGCGCGATGCCGATTTCAGGCGAGAGGTGGAACAGCCCGCACAGCACGATGTAGCCGCCCTCCTGCACGCCCAGCGCGCCCGGCACGGCGAAACCTGCCGCCCGCAGCGCCTGGCCGAGACTCTCGATCACCAGCCCGGCCGCGAAGCCTACATCATGCCCCAGGCAATGCAGCGCCAGCCAGATCTCCGCCCCGCCCAGCAGCCACGAGGCCATGTGCCAGGCCGCGCCGGAGGCCACCGGACGCGGCCTGGCATAGCAGCCGCGCAACGCCGCGTGCAGCCCGGCCACCTGGCCGGTGCCGGCCCAGCCCAGCCGCGCGCCCAGCCGCAAAAGGCCGGCTTCCAGCAGCCTGCCCAGGCCGAACCACTGCGCACCCACGAAGCCGGCCGCCACGCCGCACGCGCCCAGCAGGCCGGCGGCCACGTAGCCGGCCACCCCGCCGCCGCCCACCATGAGCAGCAGCAGCGCCAGGCCGAGCAGGGTGAAGGCGATCTGGGTGACCATCTCCAGCGTCAGATCCGCCACCGTGGTGGCGATCGCCGCCGGCCACGCCATGCCGCCGCCCTGCAGCAGGCGGGCGGCCACAACCGGGCCGCCGATCTGCGCCACCGGCAGCAGGTTGTTCACGCCCTCCCGCACCAGGCGCAGCGCCGCGTAGGTGGCAAAGCCGGGGCGCCGGGCCGCGAAGGCCGAGATGGCCCGCCAGCCGGCCGCCGAGGCTGCAACCTGCAGAAGGTGAAATCCGGCCACGGCAGCCAGCCCCAGCCATCCCGCCCGGCCCAGCAGCCCCGCCACCTGGCTGACCCCGTATGTGCGCAGCAGCCACGCCGCCAAGCACAGCCCGGCCACGCCTGCCAGGATCGGCACTGCCTTCACGCCGCCTGCTCCGGCGGCCGGCATTGCCCGCCGCCCACCCGCCGGGCTACGCCGCGCCCATGCCCGACATCGAGGACCAGCCGACGCTGCTGCTCACCCCCGGCCCGCTGACCACGTCCGCCCGCACCAGGGCGGCCCTGGGCCGGGACTGGGGCTCGCGCGACGCCGCGTTCATCGCGCTGAGCGAATCCGTGCGCGCCAGGCTCGCCGGGCTGGCGGGCGGTACCGGCAGCCACGTGGCGGTGCCGATCCAGGGCGCCGGCACCTTCGCGGTGGAAGCCGCGGTGCAAAGCCTGGTGCCGCGGGATGGCCGGCTGCTGGTGCTGGTCAACGGCGCCTACGGCCGGCGGATCGCCGATATGGCGGAGAGGATCGGCCGCTTGGGCGGGGTGATCGAGACGGCAGAGGACCGGCCCGTCGATGCGGCGCGGCTGCGCCAGGCCCTGGCGGCGGATCCCGCGCTGACCGACGTGGCCCTGGTGCATTGCGAGACGACCAGCGGAATTCTGAACCCGCTGGCCGAATTGGCCGGCGTGGTGCGCGCGGCCGGGCGGCGGCTGATCCTGGACGCGATGAGCTCCTTCGGCGCCGTGCCGATCGACCTGCGCGCCACGCCCTGCGCGGCGGTGATCGGCTCGGCCAACAAGGGGCTGGAGGGCGTGCCCGGCCTGGGCTTCGTCATCGCCGAGCTGTCGCACCTGGCCGGCTGTGCCGGGAACGCCGTGAGCCTGAGCCTGGACCTGCACGCGCAGTGGCGCGGCTTCGAGGCAAACCAGCAATGGCGCTTCACCCCGCCGGTGCAGGTGGTGGCCGGGCTGGCCGCCGCACTGGACCAGCTGGAGGAGGAAGGCGGCGTGACGCCGCGGCACGCCCGTTACCAGGCCAACTGCGCCATGCTGACCGCCGGCCTGCGCGCGCATGGCTTCGTGACGTATCTGGACGATGCCGTGCAGGCGCCGGTGATCGTGACGTTCCGCATCCCCGAGGGCGGGTGGTTCGATTTCGAGGCGTTCTACGCGTTCCTGGTGGCGCGCGGGGTGGTGATCTATCCGGGCAAGCTGACGCGGGAGCCTAGCTTTCGGATCGGTTGCATTGGCGCGATTGGGGCTGCGGAAATAGCGCGGGCGTTGGCGGCGGTGGGTGCGTTTATGGTGGCGAAGTAAGGAAGAAAGGCCTTCTTTTTCGAGAAAAAGAAGCAAAAAGCTTTTGTTTGCGCTGTCGCGGAGCTGCAACGAGGTGCGCTTAGAACAAACAAAAGTTTTTTGGTTCTTTTCTTCAAAAAAGAACTGCTTGCTTGCTTCCACTCAACCCGCCGCCAACACGAAATCGCGGAACCGCCGCGCCACCTCATGCGGCGCCACCGTCGGCCGGCCCAGCTTGTCCATCGACCCAGGCCGTATGCGCACATGCAGCAGCACCGGCCCGACCAGCCCGAGCGCCGCGGCGAACGCCGTAGCGAAACCAGGTTCCGAATCGCAACTGAAAGCGTGGGCGTAGCCGCAGCACAGCGCCACGCCAGCGAAATCGACGCTGGCGGACACGGTGGCCTGGCCGCCGGTGGAATCGTGCACGCCGTTATCCAGCAATATGTGCAGCAGGCCTTGCGGCTGGTAGGCGCCGATGGTGGCCAGGGCGCCGAGCTTCATCAGGGCCGCGCCGTCACCGTCCAGAACGATGGTGCGGCGGCCGGTGGCCAGCGCCAGGCCCAGGCCCATCGGTGCCGCGCCGCCCATCGAGCCCACCTGGTAGAGGTGCTGCGCCCGGTCGGCCAGGGTGAACAGCTCGCGGCCGGTCTTGCCGGTGGTGGCGATCACCGGCGCGTCCGGCGGGACGGCGGCGAGCAGGCGCTCCAATATGGCGGCCCTGGCGGGGCGCGGGCCGTGCTCGCGCAAATCCGTGCGGGTGCCGGCCGGGGGCGGCGGGCGGGCGCGTTCGTCCAGGGCCTCCTCGGCGAGGTCGCCTTTCTGCATGACGAAGGCGAAAGGCAGACCGGTACGGTCCATCTCCGCGCGCGCCTGGGTGAAGGCGGGGCCGAGCGCCTCCGTCGTTTGCGGGAACGGCGCCTGCTCCAGGCGCATTGTGGTCAGCAGGTCCTGGGTGATCTCGCCCATAAGCGCGTGTTGCGGCTCGTCCGCCAGGCCGGGCTGGCCACGCCAGGTGACGATCAGCAGGGTGGGTATGCGGAACGGCGTGTTCAGCGAGGTGAGCGGGTTTACTGCGTTGCCCAGGCCGGAGTTCTGGCACATCACCACCGTCTGGCGGCCGCCCAGCCAAGCGCCTGCGGCGATGGCCACCGCCTCGCCCTCGCTGGCCGCGGCCACGTAGTCCAGCGTGCGGTCGCTGGCCACGCGGTTGATCAGCGGGGTGAGGAAGCTGCACGGCACGCCGGTGTAGAAGCTGAACCCTGACGCGCCAGCCGCCTGCAGGGCCGCGCCCGCCGGAAGCACTAGGCTGGCCTCTCTGGCATCAAGGGAAGTTCCGCGCGTCTGCCAGGTCCGTCAGCGTATCCACGTCCAGCCAGTGCCCGGTGATGTAGTGCACCGCCACCTCGCAGCGGGCGCCCAGCCGGGCGATGACCGCCAGCAGGTCGGCCTGCGGCAGCGTGCCGTCCGCCTGCATGGCGGCGAGTTCCTCGCGCAGCGCTTCGGTACCTCGCTCGCTGGCGTGCATCAGGCCGATCCACTCGCCGGCCGCCTGGTCCCTGGCCACGGCCACGCCGGTCAGGCGCGCCGGCGCGTCGTCCAGGTAGGACGCGGTGTCACGCCGGTCCGCGCCCACCAGGTCGGCGGGGTTGGCGTCCGCGCGCAGCGACGAGTCGACGACGATGGTGACGTCCGCCGGCGAGGCGAGCAGGCCTTCCAGCACGTAGCGCCGGAACAGCACGTCGCCGTAGGACACCACCAGCTCGCCACGGAGGCGCGGCATGGCGCAGGCGAGCGAGGCCGCCTCCCCGGTTTCGGCGTAGGCCGGGTTGTCCACCACCCCGAAGCCATCGGCCACGATCGCCTCGCTGGCATAGCCGCGCACCACGGTGACGTCATGCACGCCGCCGGCGCCCAGCGTATCGAGCAGCCGGTGCAGCAGCGGGCGGCCGCGTATGTCCACCAGGCATTTCGGCAGGCTGGCGGTGACGTGGCCGAGCGCGCTGCCGCGGGAGGCGGCCAGCACCACGCCCTGCACATGGCGGCTGCGCGGCAGGTAGCGCAGCGAGGCCTCCTCCAGCTCGTCATTGCCGGTCAGCCGGAAGATGTCGCGCACGCTGGTGATGCGGTCCTCGACCTCCATCAGCGACTCGGTCCGCGCGATCAGCCGCGCCGTCTCCCGCATAGCAGTGATCGAGGCGCGCACCAGATGGTTGGCCCAGATGACGGTGGAAATGCCGGCGGCGCGCAGCGTGTCGGTGGGCGTCGCGTAGTACATCGTCGGTACCACCACGATCGGGCAGCGGCCGTCCCAGCTTTTCATGAAGGCGGCGATCTCGCCGAAATCGCTGCGCTTGGAGTGCACCAGAACCGCGTCCGCGCCCGCCGCGTGGTAGGCTTCCGCGCGGCGCAACGCCTCGTCCATCGAATGGCCGGAGATCAGCGCCTCGGTGCGTGCCACGATGCAGAAATTTTCGTCCGTCTGCGAATCCTTGCCGGCGCGTATGCGGCCGCAGAACTCTTCGGTATCGGCCAGAAGCTGACGCTCGCCCAGGAAGGAGTTTGTTTTCGGGAACAGCTTGTCTTCGAGGCAGACGCCCGCGATGCCGCGCTCGCCCAGCTTGCGCACCAGGCGGCGCACGTTGTTGAAATTGCCATAACCCGTGTCGCCATCGACAAGAATGGGCAGCGTGCTGGCATCCGCCATGAATTCCAGCACGTCCAGCACCTGTGTCCAGGACGCCTCGTTGTTGTCGCGCAGGCCCAGTGACGCGGAAATCGACAGGCCGGAGGCCCAGATTCCGGCAAAGCCCGATTCCTCGACGATCTTGGCCGACAGTCCGCTATGCGCCTCCATCAGGAAGGCCAGATCCGGCAAGACGAGCAGGGAGCGGAGCTCGGCCGGGCGGGACAGGCCGCGTAGATACGCACGGGTAAGCGGTGCTTGATCGGGCAATTCGATATGTCTCGGTAAGGGAGAGGTTTGACCGAGCGGTCACAGGGCGTACATAATCCCCGCCCAAAGGCGTTACAATGCATTTCAGTGACAGAAGGAAGACAGCGACGCCACGTGTCACGGAAGGGATACACGCCATCATACTGGCGGCGGGAATCGGGCGCCGGCTCGGCACCGAGGCATCCGGCGGCATGGCCAAGCCGAAGATATTGCTGGATTTTGGCGGACGCAGCCTGCTGCTGCGTCATCTGGCACTGCTCGAGCAGGCCGGCGTCGCAAGTCTGACGATCGTTGTGGGCTTTGGCGCGGCGCAGGTCAGGGCTGCGCTGGACGAAGCGGATACAGGGCTGGAGGTGACCACGTTGGACAATCCCGACTACCGGGAAGGCAGCGTGGTATCGCTCTGGAGCGCGCGGGCCATGCTGCGGTGCACACGGCCTATCCTGCTCATGGATGCCGACGTTCTGTATGACCGCAGGATGCTGGACCGGCTTGTGCACAGCGCGCATGCCGACTGCCTGCTGCTGGACCGCAACATCGAGCCCGGCGACGAGCCGGTGAAGCTTTGCGTGCGGGGCGGCGCGATCGTCGACTTTCGCAAGATACCGACCGAGCCGCATGACTGGCACGGCGAGTCGGTGGGCTTCTTCCGTTTCTCGCCTGCCACAGCGGCCGAATTGGCGAATCGCGCCGAAGATTACGTCGCCACCGGACGGCGATCAATGGAATATGAGGAGCCCATACGCGACATGATCCAGTCCAGCGACCCGCACCGTTTCGGCTACGAGGACATCAGCTCGCTGCCCTGGACCGAGATAGATTTTCCCGAGGACGTGACAAAAGGCCGCGCGCTGCTGCCGGAGTTGGCGGCATGAGCGCGGCCCTGACCGAGACGCGGGCGGCCGCGTCCAGGGAGCCGACCGTGGACGAGATCGCCGCCATGCGGGAGGACGGCTTCCTGGTCGTGCGCCAGTTCTTCGACCGGCCGCAGATGGAGGCTTTGCTGCGCTGGACGGAGGAGTTGCAACACGCGCCCGAACGCCCCGGCGCGCACTGGGTGTATCACGAAGACAGCCTGACCGAGCCGGGCCGGCGGGTGATGCAGCGCATCGAGAATTTCTGTCCCGTCCATCCGGGGCTGGACGAACTGGTGCGCCACGGCGCCCTGGCACGCTGGACCGCGGCGCTGATGGGCGGCCCCGTGGTGCTGTTCAAGGACAAGATCAACTTCAAGATGCCCGGCGGACCTGGCTTCAAGGCGCACCAGGACCAGCAGGCGGGCTGGAGCAAATACGCCGATCTGTTCGTCACCGCGCTGGTCACCATAGATGCCGCCACATTGGAGAACGGCTGCCTGGAAATGGTGGCCGGCCGCCACCGCGAAGGGTTGATCGGCGAGGAATGGAACCCGCTCGAGGAGAGCGAACTGGCACTGCAGCCGGTGCCGACACTGCCGGGCGACGTGATCTTCTTCGACAGCTACGCGCCGCATGCGTCCAAGCCGAACTTCACGTCCCAGCCGCGGCGGTTGTTGTATCTGACGTATAATCTTGCGTCCGACGGTGACCATCGCGCGCCGTATTACGCGGACAAGCACGCGGCGTTTCCGCCGGACATCGAGCGGACGGCGGGGGCTGAATATGTGTTTCGGGTTTGATCGTTAGGTAAGCAAGCACGGGCTTCCTTTTTTGAAAAAAAGAAGCAAAAGACTTTCGCCTTCCCGACGCTGCCGGGGCATCGGTGGTTCCTGAGGCGCACGCCTGATACAGACGCGGGAGGCAAAAGTTTTGCGATTTCTTCAAAAAAATGCTTGCTTCCTGTTAATGCACCCACTGCCAATCCTTGCTGGAGGCGCGGCACCCGCCGCCCGGCGCGCCGGTCCAGGCCCGCCCGCGTACCACGCGGCCTGGGCGGGCCTGCGTCACCCGGCCGTCATCCAGCGCGAGCTGACCGCCCACCAGCACGTATTGCACGCCGGCGGCATATTGCATCGGCTGCTTGAACGTTGCGCGGTCCGCGATAGTGGCGGGATCGAACACCGCAATGTCCGCGTAATAGCCGGGCGTCAGCCGGCCACGATCCTTCAGTGACAACACGTCCGCCGGCAAGGCGGAAAGCTTGCGTATCGCTTTCTGCAAGCTCAGCGCCTTCTGCTCGCGCACGTAGTACGCCAGCACACGCGCGAAACTGCCGAACGCACGCGGATGGTAGCTCGATTGCAGGAACGCGCCCTCGATGGAAGGCGCGCTTTCGTCCGAATCGAAACTGACCCACGGCAGCGCCACTTGGCGGCGGACATTTTCCTCCGACATCTCGAAATATGCGGCACCGACACGGGAATGGTCTTCGGACACCAGATCCATCAGCGTATCCGGCACATCGGTGCCGCGCGCCTTTGCCACCTCGGCCAAAGTCTGCCCGGTATAGGGCTTCAGCTTCGGGTTCTTGAACGACAGGAACAGCACGCCGTCCGCGCCCGCATTAATCACGCCGTTTTCCCAATCGGGTTTCGGGTCAGTCATCTCCCGGCGCAGTCGCGCGCGCACCGCCGGATCGTGCAGACGCGCCACCCAGGCTTCCACGCCGCCCTCCTGCACCCAAGGCGGCATGGTGATATCCAGGCCCGTGGCGGACGCGGTGTAGGTGTACATGTCCGCGGTGATGCGCAGTCCCTGCCGGCGCGCCGCCTCCACCTGTGCGATCACCCCGTCCAGCTTGCCCCAGTTGCGGCGGCCGGCTTCCTTCAGGTGGTATATCTCCGCGGGCCCGCCGCTCTGCCTGGCGATGTCGACCGTCTCGCCGATCGCCTCCGCCAGGTGGTCGCTCTCACTGCGTATATGCGCGGCGTACAACCCGCCGCACTTTGCCGATTCCGTAGCCAGCGCCACCAGCTCCGGCGTTTGCGCGTAGCTGTCCGGCACGTATTCCAGCGCGGTGGTCACGCCGACGGCGCCCTGCTCCATCGCCGCATGCACCAGTGCCCGCATCTTCCCCAATTGTGCCGCGTCCGGCTGCACGTCACGCTCGCCCAGCACGTTCGTGCGCACCGTGCCGGCGCCCACATAGGATGCGACGTTGACCGAGATGCCTTGCCGCTGCAGCAAGTCCAGATACTCGCCGAGCGTCGTCCAGGTCACCGCATAGTGCAGATCGCTCTCGCGCGCCTGCATGTCCGCCTTCATCCTGGCCGAGAGCGGGCCCATGGAGTCCTCGCCCAGCACCTCCAGCGTCACGCCCTGGCGCAGATCGCTCTGCGCGCGTCCGTCCACCAGCAGCGACTCTTCCGGATGCGCCAGCATGTTCACGAACCCGGGCGCCACCGCGCGGCCACGCACGTCGATCTCGCGCGCCGCCCTCGCCGCAATGTGCGGGGCGATCGCTGCGATCCTGTCACCCGCCACGGCCACGTCCGCCACGTAGGGTTCGCCGCCGGAGCCGTCATACACAATGCCTTGGCGGAGGATGAGCGTGTACGTGTCGGCGGCCGGGCAGTTCGTCGCCAGCACGGTTAGGGCGAGCGCCGGCAGGATCGGGGTTCGGCGCATGGAAGACTCCTGGGGTAGAAAGGAAGGCCTTCTTTTTTGAAAAAAAGAAGCAAAAAACTTTTGTCTGTCCGCCTGCATGGGATGTTGTTGTGTTCTTCCAGCATGCGCACTGGCAGAACTTGCGCGCGCTGCCGTGCAGGCGGGGGAGCAAAAGTTTTTTGCTTCCTTTTTTCAAAAAAGAAGGCCTTCCTTACTTCCACTCAGCCAACGCTGCACGTAATGCCGAAACGTCCCATCCCTTGCGCTCCGTCATCAACCCGACCACCGCCGCCATCTGCCGATCGCGGCCCCAGCCCGCCACCGCCGCCACGCGCCCGTCCTGCACGTAATAGGCGACAAAACTCGGCTCCTGCAGGTCGCCCTCGATGACGATGTCGTCCCAGTGTTCGGCGTGCCCGACATAGTCGAGCCGTTTCATGAAATGGATGGTCCAGAAATACGGCACTGCGTCGTAGGGTGCGGCAGCGTCCAGCATGTTGCCCGCCGCCAGCCTGCCGTGCTGTTCCGCCACGCGCCAGTGTTCGACACGCACCCTCTCGCCGTCACCGCCCAGCGGAAAGGCGGCGATATCGCCCGCGGCGTACAGGCCCTCCGCCACGCGCAGATGGGCGTCCACCGGAAGGCCGCCATCCTCGCGCGGCGTCACGCCGTGCACCATGCCCGTGGCGGGAGAGATGCCGAGCCCCACCACGACCAGGCTGGCTTCCAAATACGCGCCGCTCTTCAGACGAACCCGCTCGACCCGGGTGCCGCCTTCCATGGCCGCGATCTCGTCGCCGAGCCGGAAGGCGATCCCCTGGCTTTCGTGCACGCGGCGGAAAACCTCGCCCAGTTCGCGGCCCAGTTGGCGTTCGAACGGGACCGCCTGTGGCGCCACCACCGTCACCGCCAGGCCGCGCTCGCGCAGGCTGGCCGCAGCCTCCATGGCGATGAAGCCAGACCCGGCCACCACCGCCGACCGGGACGATGCGGCCGCCGACGCGATCGCCTCGGCATCACGCGGGGTGCGCAGGGTGAACACGCCGGGCAGGTCCTCGCCCGGCACGCCCAGCCGGCGCGGCACGCCGCCCGTGGCCAGTAAAGCGGCGTCATAAGCCAGCGAGCCGCCGTCCTGGAAGGTGATCTCGCGCGCCGCCGGGTCCAGCGCGCGCACGGTGCGCGTTACCCGCTCGACCCTGTGGCGTTCGTAAAAATCCGCATCCTGCAACGGCGTCTTCTCGCCACCCTTCTTGCCGGAGAGCGCGTATTTGCTGAGCACCGTGCGGTCGTACGGCAGGCGGTCTTCCTCGCTGATCAGGACCAGCCGGCCGGCGAACCCCACCTCGCGCAGCCTTTGCGCCGCCGCGGTGCCGGCAGCACCCGCACCCACAATGGCCATGCAGCGTGCGTCGGCCGCGCCGGCGCTGGCCGCCGGGGCGGTCCGGACCGGATCGCCGTCCAGACCGACCATGATCCGCCCATTTGCGACACGGACGGAATAGCGGGGCAGGTCGTCCATCGCCGGGGGTTCCAGCCGCTCGCCCGTGGTGACGCGGAACGCCGCCTTGTGCCAGGGACAGGTGACGACATCGTCGCGCAGCACGCCCTTGCTCAACGGGCCGCCGGCATGCGGGCAGGTCTCGCCTATGGCGTGGCACGCGCCGCCTGTTTTCGTCAGCAGGAGTTTCTTGCCGGCGATCTCCGCCGCGCGCATCTGGCCCTCGGCGAGCTCGCACTCCGCGCCGGCATCGCGTTCCAAGGCTGTCTCCTTCGCAGGCAAGCAAGGCCTTCTTTTTTGAAAAAAAGAAGCAAAAAACTTTTGCTTCTCCGCGTTTGCACCAGCCGGCCACAACAGGAAACGCCTGGAGGCGCAGCGTCAGGGAAACAGAGTTTTTTGCTTCTTTCTTTCAAAAAAGAAGGCCTCACTCACTCAAATCCTCACGGCGCCGTCGCAGTCTTGAAAGGCAGCGGCGGCGGAGAGTCAGGATCGACAACCCGCAACGGCGGCGCGCGCAGCAGCGCCGCGAGCGCCGGCACTTCACCCGCGCTGACCCAAGCTGGCATGCCCGGCGCCCAAACCAGCGTGTGGGCGTCCAGCTCGCCGCGCCGGACATGGGCCTCGAGCGCCGCCTGGTCGAGCGGGCCGGTGTCCTGGTTGTTGATCGCCGCGTGGTAACGCGGCAGCGGCGGCGCCGCGGCGGCCAGCGGCGGCGGTGTGGGCGCGGCTTGTGCCGCGGCTTTCGGCACGACCAGCGCTTCCAATTGCGCGTCGGTGAAGCGGTCCCAGGCGATCGTGCGTTTCTCCTCGGCGCGCGCCGGGTCGGCTTCCAGCGGCGTGGTGTCCGCGCGGCTGCCGGACACCTCGTCCGTCCAGGACGCGATCGTGCGCTGCAGCGCGGAGACGAGCGCCTCGGGCGCCATCGGCAGTGCCGCTTTCTGCCCCTGCAGCCTGGCCATGGTGGCGCGGCGGAGCTGTTCGACGGCCACGCAGGCGAGACCGCCCACCCGATCCTCGTTGCCGTCAGCCCGGCGCACGATGCGCTTCGGGTAGACGCGCGCGGCGGTGTAATCCAGCAGCGCCACGTAGGCCGCCAATTGCAGCGGCGTCATCTGCTCCTCGATCTGCCGCAAGCTGCGGTCGAGTGCCGCGCGCCGCTCGGATTTGAACTCGCGCAGATAGATCTGCTGTTCGCTGCCGATGGAGAGCCAATCCTCGGTGTCGTTCGTCGACGTGTCCACCTCGTAGTCACGGTCCGCACGCCGGCGCAGTTTGCCCAGCAGCACGCCGCGCAGGAACAGTTGCACGCGCGCGGCGAGCAGTTCCATTTCCTGCAGCGACATCGCGGTGGGATGGCGGAAGCGCGCCTTGTCGATGTCGTTGTGCAGCGGCGAGCGTTCTTCCTTGCCGTTCTTCTCGTTGTAGGCGCGCCGCCAGTCGTCATGCATCGGTATCAGCGCTGTCAGCGCCAGGCCGGTCAGCTCCGAATAGATCACCATGCGGCCGCGCACCGAGGAGGAGACGAAGCTGATGCGCTTGTTCTGGTACATCGGCGGCAGCTTGCGCTGCAGCGTGTCGCCGAAGCGATCGGCCATTTCGGCCGCGTTCTCCACCGAGACGAACACGCTGACCATGCCGCCGTCGAAGCTCGGATCCATGCGCTGCGGGTCGACGTTCAGCCAGGGCAGCGCCTGCAGCATCGCGTTGCCGAACAGCGTGTTGCGGTCGCCCTCGTTCATGTCCGCGAGCGTCTGCAGCACGGTGGGCAACTGGCTCTCGCGGTCGCGCATGCGCTCGCGCGCCACGCCGCGCAGTATGTTGATGATCTCTGCCCGCGTCTCGGCTTTCTTCAGGCGCTCGAACATCTGGCGCGAGCCGCCCTGGCTGGACAGCGCCTCGCGTCCCCAAGCGGCGTAGTCGCCGCGCATGGCGCCTTCCAGCCGGCCGCCGCGTATCACCTGGGACATCGGTCCGGCACCGCGCACGCTCTCGTCCAGCACGCGTATCTCCTGGTCGATTGCCCGCAGCGTCAGCGCCACCGACTGGCTGCCCTGCTCGATCTCGCCAAGTATGCCCGTGGGGCCGGCCTGGCCGCGCGCGCCTTCGGGCTGGCCCAGCAGGCGCACGAGGTTGCCCAGCAGCTTGACCGCTTCCATGCAGGCCGCGCTGCGCAACTTGTATTGCAGGTAGTAGAACAACGAGGCTTCGAGCTGCTGCATGCAGCGCTCGATCGCGTCGTTGTCTATGTTGCCGAGCCAGTTCTTCTTCACCGCCTTGCTAAGGTTTTCCAGCGCGCGGGTGTAGAAGCCTTCGATCAGGGACTTGGCGAGCGCGTCGTATTGCTCGGCCGCGCGGGCGGTGCGCGCCGCGAAGCCGTCTTTCTCGACGTTGATCTGGTCCTGTATCTGCTGGATCAGCCGCTGAGTGTAGACGATGCCGCCCAGCTCCGCATTGTCGATGCGCGCGTAGAACGCGGTGCGCAGGCCGTCGGGCTTGCTCCAATCGGCGAATATGCGGTTCGCCTGTTCCTGCAGCGTAAGCATGCGCGGGCCGAACTGCGCCACCTGCGTGATGTCGCCCAGTATGTCGCGCTCCCGCTTGGTGCGCAGCTGTTCCACGGCGCCGCGCCAGTCGGACCGGTTGGGCAGCGCGCCGCGCAACTGCTCGAAGTCGCCGCGCAGTTCGTTGCGCAGGTCGCTCACCGCATCCACCTGGCCGGTGGTCAGTATGCGGCCGGTCAGCGGCGTGTCGGCGATGGCGGCGGGCTTGGGCGTCAAGAAATCGGGGAAGTCCTGGAAGAAGCTGTCGCGGTCGAGGAACAGCGCGTTGCGCATCAGATCGTCGCGCTCGCCGGTCTGCGGCGTGTTCACCTTGTCGCTCGCCTCGGTGCGGAAGAACGCGGTCAGCATGGAATGTGCCGCCTGCGCGGTGTCGCGGTCGAACTGGGTGCGCCCGTCGGTGGTCAGCGTGCACTGGCCCACGCCGGAATAGGCGCGGCTGAAGGCCAGCGACAGCGCCTCGAGGTCCTTCGGCATCGGCGGGCTGAACGGTTCCAGGCGGTAGTTGGTGTTCTGGTTGACCAGGTCCTCGCGCTTCTTGCCGCGCAGTTGCGGATCGCGCAGATCCTCGAACAGCACGTCGGCGATCATGCGGTAGAGGTGGCCGCGGTCGCCGGTGCCCTGGTTGCCGAGGTTGCGGCTGTCGACCAGATAGACGTTGTCGTACGGGTAGGCGGCGCGATTCTCCAGCGTGTCGGTCCACCGGCTGACATAGGGCGGGGTCGGATTGCCCTGCATGCAGTAGTCGAGTTCCATCAGGGCGGCGTAGCTGTTGGCGCGCGTGCGCTGGTTCAGGTCGGAGAACGCGCCGCCCAGCACCGCATACAGCGATACGCCGTCCAGCTTCACGCTCTGCATCGACTTGGCGAGGTAGCCCATGTCGATGAAGCTGCCGGACCCGGTGCCGCCCGCCACCGAGCAGACGACGATGACCTGGACCTGCGGCTCCACTTCCACGCCCAGCCGCTGCAGCGCCTCGCTGTTGGAGACGTTGTTGAGCAGGGCGATCGACTTGCTGTTGATGGCGTCGTTGATCTTGCCGACATCATCGAAGAAGAACAGCCGGGACAGCGCGCGCACCTGGCCGGCGCCGTCCTCCGCCCGTATGCTGCGCAGGTCGCCGGCGGGCAGCCATTCCTTCACATGTGGGAAACGGTCGATCTCGCGGCCCTTGAGGTATTTGCCGGTGTCCATCCTGGTCTGGATGCAATCGCCTTTCGGCAGGTCGACCAGCGCGGATAGCGGATCCTCCACGGTATTTCCGGAGGCGGTCTTCTTCTCCTCCTCCGCGCGGCCCTGGTACAGGTCGAAATACAGGAAGGAGGCCACCTTGAAGTCGTCGAGCTTCTCGACGCGGTGGCCGTTCCACAGCGTCTCCAGGATGCGGCGGCGCAAAAGCAGCAGGACTTCCTTGCCGGTGCCGCCGAGCGCCACGTAGAGGGTCGGGCGTACGCGCTTGAGCTCGGTGGGTGCTTCGGCGTTGGTGCTCGTCTCGTCGGCCATCTGGGTGCCCCTTGTCGCGGCTGGTGGGGAGAAGCAAGGCCTTCTTTTTTGAAAAAAAGAAGCAAAAAACTTTCGCTGCTCCGCCTGCATCAAGGCCGTTGCCGTTCTGCCAAAGCGCGGGCTTGCAGGACCAGGCCGCGCCTCCGGTGCAGGCGGGAAAGCAAAAGTTTTTTGGTCCTTTTTTTCAAAAAAGGACTGCTTGCTTTCTTCGAGTCAAGCACCCAAGCCCCAACTGGAGCACTCGTTCTCCCCGCCGTCATAGACATACAGCCGGCCGTCGAACACGAACGCCGCCAGTTGCGAGAGCGAGCGCAGGCTGACCGGCCTGGCCAGGTCGCACAGCGTTCTGCCATCGAAAAAGCGCAGGCTGGACAGAATCGGCGGGCTCACCTCGGCCGCGCCGGCAGAGACCAGCTCGCTCAGCCGGTCGGGTGCGGCCACCAGCACGCAGCTCTCCCCGCCGAGCGCCTGGACCGGCACGAGGTATTCGTCGAGCTGCCCCGGCAGGTCGTGGTTAAGCGGGCTCTCCTCCACCCAGGCGCGGTGGCGCAGGGTCAGCAGGCGGCAGGCGAGCACGCCGCTGGTCAGCACCGAACCGCCAACCCGTTCGTGACGCGGCTGGCTCTGCGTGCCCAGCCGTTCGAAGCAGGCGGTGCGGCGCCCGCCTTGCTGGGGCATGCTGCCGAACTGCCAGACGAAGCCATCCGGATCGACATAGGGCCGCTGCGCCAGGGATGGCGTGAAGCCGTCGCTCCAGCTGCGCCACACCATGCGTCCCAGCATGTTGTCGTCGCCCAGGGCGGCCACCAGGTAGCCCGCCTGGCCGGCCCAGCTCACGCCGGTCTCGGTGGTCATCGGGGCGGCCAGGAACCCCGGCGCGGCCTCTGGGGCACCTATAACCGTGGTGAACGTCCAGCCGCCCTCCTGGCCCATCCTGCGGCGGGCCACCTGCAGCGATCCGGCCCGCAGCACCGGCACTACGGCCTCGTCCTGCATGATGCAGGGCCCGCCGGTGCAGGAATCGCCCTCGGCCAGCGCCAGGGTCTGCGGCGCCGGCGCGTCCGGCCGGGTCAGGTCCACCAATGTCAGGCGGCCTGATGCCGCGATGACGAACCCCGTCTTGTGCGCGCCGGCGCTCCAGCTCGCCTCCGGCAGCCCGATCTCGCCAGTGGCGAACAGCCGGGCCCAGGTGCCGCGCACCCGGTCATGCTCGAACAGCCAGCCGCCGTCGCGGTCTATCGCGAACAGGCGCACCGGCGTGCCGGCGAGCACGAAGGCGAACAGCCGCCCGGCGGGCAGCGGCACAGGGCGCGGCGTGGCCCCGCTGGCCAGCGTCAGGCCGGGCAGGCCCGCTTGCGCGCGGCCGGCATTGGGCGCGCTCTGCGGCGGCTCGGCGGGCATCGGCGCATCGCGCAGCGCCGCCCCGCAGCCGAAGCAGAAGGCGAAGGCCTGCGGCAGGGCGCCGCGGCAGACCGCGCAGGCCTGGCCGGTCTTCGGCCGCAATGCCGCCAGGTCGTCGCGCGCGATGTCGTAGCTGCGCGTGCCCACCGTCACCCGGTCGAAACCCGGGCCGGCGGCGCGGTGCCAGGCCTCGCGCCACGCGCCGTATTCGATCTGCCAGGTCTCGCCCGACATCGCCTAGCGCCGCTGACGGGAGGCGCGGGCGGAGCCGAGGCTGAACAGGAAGACGATCAGCAGAACGCTATCGAGCACCGCGGCGGGCACGACCACCGCGAGCACCGTCCAGAAGCTGCCGAGCGAGCAGACGATCACGGTGGCCCCGAGTGCCAGCAGGAACAGATACAGCGTGGTGCCGGCGCCGCGGGATTTCTCCAGATCGGCGAACTGCGCGACCAGCGACCGCGTGAGCACGCGCCTGACGAACAGCAGCAGCCCCGCCCAGACCAGCACCAGCACCAGCGCGATGACCATCTGGGTGGAGGACATCGAGATCGCCGGAACGGCGGGCGCCGGCGCCGGCCTGGGCGCCGTCTCGGTGGACGGCACGGCCGGCACCGGCGCCGGGCCGGCGTTCGGCTGCGGTATGACAATGTCCCCGCTGCCACCGGGCGGCGCGCCCGGCGTCCCGAACTGGGACGGGTTCTGGGACGGGTTCGGGGACGTATTCTGGGGCGTGTTCTGGGGCGGGCTCTGCGGCTGGGCGTGGTGGTGGTGGGCTGGTTGCATGTGGTCCTCCGTCGTGCCCGAAGCCGCGGGCAGGGTTGCGCCCGCCGCGTCTAGCTCAGGATGGCGATCTTCGGCTGGCCCAGCAGCCGCCCGGTGATCACCGCCCGCGTGCCGGATTGCGAGCGGACCGTGGTGGACCGGAACGGCCGCACCGCCACGCGCATCGTCTCGCGGCCGACCGGCACGCTGAAGGTCCGCTCGCGCGTGCAGGCGAGCAGCGCGCCGCCGGCGGCCAGCACGGCTGCGGCGGCACCAGCCAGTGTCAGGATCAGCGGCAATGGTGAGAAGGCGACGTTGATCACCACCGGCACGTCGGTGGCGGCCTGGGTGACCGCCTCGTCGCCCAGGAACACCGCGGGCAGGGCGGCGGGCAGCGCGTCCGGGCGCGGGCCGCCGGTCACCTGGCTGCCGGCCGCCTCGGCATCGCTGCCGAACAGGTCCTGCATCTTGGCGACGAAGGCCGGCTGCAGCGTCAGGTGCACGCCGGTGAGCTCCAGGCGCAGTTGCCCGCGCAACTGCGTGCCGCCCTGCAGCAGGCCGGCCAGGCCGGCCGGCCGCGCCACTGCCGGCACGCTCAGCCTGACATGGACGTGCTCGAGCGTCTCGTCAGGCCCCATCGCGGTGATCGTGTCCGGCGTGATCGCGGCGGCCACGCCGTCGGCCCCCGGCCCAGGTGTCCAGTCCGCCTGCAGGTGGGCCTGGTCGATTACCTGCGGGTAGTAGTTGCTGGTCAGCCGGGCCGGTATGTCGATGCTGGCAGGCGCGGCGCCGCGCACGCCGTCTATCACGATGGCACCGCCCGCGCGGGACAGATGCAGCGGTCCCTCGCCCGCCCCGGTCAGCGTCAGCGTCACGGGATCGAGGCCCAGCGGCTTCAGGCGCACCGGCTTGGCCGGCAGCAGGCTACGCATCGCCGGCAGCCGGGTGGCGCGGTCCAGCCAGGCGGCGGCCGGCTGGCCGTAGGCGATGCCGTAGATCACCAGGCCTTTCTCGCTGAACTCCTGCCCGCGCGCGGGCACGCGCAGCGGGTAGGCGACCACCTGGGTGATGAAGCCGGACGCGGTCAGCAGCGTGCTGAAGCGCGTGGTGTTCTCGATCACATGCTGGTCGTTGCTGCGGGAGTTCTTGTTGTTGGTCACCATCCAGATCACGCCCGGCGCGCGCGCCAGCAGGCTGGGTATCGTATCAGACAGGGCACCGTTGTAATCGGCGTCGGTGTACAGCCCGTCCGCGCGGCGTGGCAGGTCCAGCCTGGCCAGCGCGCCGGCCAGCGCGTCCGCGCTCAGCTTGCCGGTGTAGAGCGGCAGCGGTGACGGCCGGCCGGCGAGCTGCCCGGCCTGGTTGAATGATGCGATCGTGATGTCCGCATCCGGCAGCGCGGAGGCCTGGACGAAGGCACGCAACAGCGGCAGGAACGGCGCGTTCGGGTCATGATAGAACGGCTCCATCCAGCCGCTGTTCTGGATCAGGTACACTTCGCGGGGTGGCGGGCCCGCACTGTCCTGCGCCTGCGCGCAGCAGCCCAATATCACCCACACCATTGCGGCGGCGGCGCATCGCCTCGCCTGGTCCTTGCAACCGGAACGAATGTGCCATGTCAGGCGACAACATGCCGATAATGCTTTATCCAGACGGGACATCATGGGCGCAGACAATCCTATCTCGCAGTCCGGGTCCACAGTTCAGGAAGGCTTTCGTGTAGGTGGCGGGTAGTCGGTGGTCAACATGATCCCGCCCGCCGCATACTGGCGATTATTCCGTGATTGAGAAGCGGTTGGACGACGGGCAGGACCGCCTTGCGGCCGGGCGGCAATGCCGGGCGTGCGACCGCGATTTCGGCTTCGCCGTGGGTTTCTGCCCGTTTTGCGGCACCGTGCAACGCACGGCACCAACCGCCGCGCCGGCCGCGCCGGTTCCGCCACCTGTCGTCCCGGCCGCAAGGCCGGTGGCGGCACCGGCCAGCGTGCCGCCTGTGCCGGCGCCCCGGCCACAAGCGGCGCCTGCCCCGCCACCGCCCGCCCCGCCTGCCCGCCCGGCCAGGCCGGCCAGGCCGCCAGCCGCCGCGAAGCCGGTGCGCCCCGCCCGCACGCGGCGGAAATCCGGCGGGTTCTGGCGCTGGGCTGCGGCGCTGGTCGGCGTGTGGGCCTTGCTGCACCTGCCCACGCCCAGGCACGGCAAGGTGCAGGCGGACCTGACGGTGACGGTGTATCCGGAGGCTGCCGGCAGCATCACGGTGGACGGGGCGCCGGCGGGCCGGCCGGGCGAGGTGCTGCGCCTGCCGCCGGGCCCGCATGTGGTGGGATTCCTGTCCGCCGAGTGGCAGGCCGCGCCAAGGCGGGTGGATCTGGCGGCCGCCCAGCCTTCGGCCGTCGCGCTGCGCCTGCAGCACAAGGCAAGGCGGCAGGAGGCGGAGCGGCCAGGGCGGGCGGCGGCACCGGCCGGGCCGGGGCTGCCACCGACCGTGACGGCTTATGACTGGACGACGAGCGAGGACATTGAAGGCGCGCGCAAGTTCTGCGGCGTCGGGACCAGCCTGGCCGGCGGCACGCTGCTGCTCTACGGCAGCAGCCTGAAACCCACGACCTTGCAGCTGCTGTTGCACAAGAGCCTCTGGCACATACCCGGGCTGGTCGTTCCGGTGATCATCGCGTTCGCCGACGGCCCTACCTTCACCTTCGACGCGCAAGGCAGCGGCGCCGACATCGCGGCCGACATCCCCGTGCAGGACGTGCGCGATTTCATCCACCATTTCACCGCCGACCAGCAGGCGACGCTCACCCTGCAGAACGGCCGCGAGCTGCCGTGGACGCTCGATCTGCGCGGCACTTCGCCCACCATCACCGCTATGGCGAAATGCCTGGAGGTGGCCGGGCTGTGGCTGCCGCCCCCATTCACCCAGCCGGGCGGCTAAGAAAAGCTTCGTTTCGAATGCCGGTAACCCCTCCCCAACAAGCCGGCGCATCCTGAAAACCAAACCGCCGCAAATGCGGGGCACCAAAAGTTTTTTGGTCCTTTTCCAAAAAAGGACTGCTTGCTTTCTTCCTGCCCGGCCAAAGCACAACCCCCAGTATCGAAGTACCAAAACACTTCGCGCTCAACGAGCGTAACGACACGAACAAGACGCAAGCTCACGTTGTCGTTAGACATTCCGAGCGAACGAGGCGGCCGAGCCGATCGGTTCGGCTTGTTTGGACCATTGCGGTGCGATAGCGTCCGCCGTGCGGACGGTTGAGGCATGGGCGATGACATTTCGTTTCCTGAGTGCCAGGCGACATCTCTTGGGCACGGCCCTGCGGTCGGTGTCTGTCGCGAGCCTGTCGTTCGCCGCCTGCGTGCCTGCTCATGCCGACAAGACGAAAGCACCGCCGCCGCCCCGGGCTGCGCCGCAACCGGCCCGCCAGGCGCCGCAGGCCTTTGGCGGCGGCCGCCCGGCCGGTGGCGCTATGGGCCAGTCAGGCGTGCATATACCAGGCCAGCAATCCGGTGTGCATATTCCAGGTCAGCAGGCCGGGGTGCACGTGCCCGGTCAGCCGGCCAGCGGGGGCGGCTACGGCAGCGCCGCGGCTTCACGGCCTGTCGGCTCGGCCACCTTGCATGTGCCGTCCTCCGTGCGGCCGCCGGCGGCCAACGGCAGCGCGCTGGTCCACCCGGTGGTGGCGCAAACCAGGCCAGCGCCCGTGCGTGGGACGAACCGTCAGGAGGCGCCGGCCGGCCACCCGGCAAACAAGGGCAGGCCGGGTGAGAGCAACGTCGCCGGCAAGCCAGGAGCGGCGCGGCCCGAAGACACAGCTGCGCGTAACCCGGCGCACTCGCCCGAGACGCATGCACCGCCGGACGGCGTGCATGCCGAGCGTTCCGCGCCGGAGGCGCGCGCGCGGCCGATGAACGTGCCTGACGGGCACCCGCGCGATGCCTACCCGATACATGACGCGGCGTCCGAGCGGGCAACCTTGCAGACACGCGCGCACGACTTCCACACGCGTGACGTGGCCGCGTTCAGCCCGGCCGAGCGCGCACGCTGGTCCCACGGCGCCTGGAGCGACGGCTGGCATTATGGCAGGCATGGCTGGTGGTGGCAGGTGGACGGCGTCTGGTATCCCTACGCCGCACCCATCTACCCCTTCCCCGAAGAGGTGGACCCGCCCGCGGTGTATGACGGCTACGTCGTCGATAACGGCTCTCCGCCCGGCATCGCCGAGGCGCAGATCCCCGCCGATGTGGCCAGGCTGGGCAGCCCGCTGAAAGGCGACGACGCGCTCAGCATAGGCAGGCTGCCCGCGGCGCAGCTTGTGGCCAGCCACTGCAACGATCCGGCAGGCGACTATCCGGACGTGCGGCGATGCGCGCAGCCTTGGGTCGCGCGCTCGCAACCGTGAGAGCGAACACGGACGGCTCTGCGTTTCACAGGTGCCACGCCGGGGGTTTGACTCCCGCCGGCCTGCGCCGTGGCGTTTGCCGCGTGCGCTGCCGCATAGGCCGGCGGACAGGTCGCCTGTGTTTCCACTTCCACAAAGATGCCATCCCTTCCCGAAAGGCCGATGCATGCGCGTGAGGATCTCGTGGACCGCCCTGGCGCTCCTCGTTTTGGCAGGGTGCAGCACGAAATACGCGGCGGTGACCCCGGAGCTGCAGGCCGGCTTCCTGGCGGACCTGCAGGCCGGCAAGCCGAACCTGGATTGCGGCGAAGGCTGCGCGCTGACCTGGGGCCAGCGTGCCAGCACCATACACGCCGTGGACCAGGCCGAACGCTGGCAGGAACTGGCGACCGATGTGATGCAGATCGGCTTCGGCAACGATCTGGCCTATTACTATCTCGGCCAGGCGGCGCAGGGGCTGGGCTACCACCAGGCCGCGATCGCCTACTACAGCCGGTCCCTGGCGCTGGCGACGGGGCAGAACCCGCTGGTGAAGTGTTCGGCCGGCACGATCGGCGCGCAGAACGACCCGTGCCAGGGCGTGAACCTTGTCAGCGACATACCGGTGCTCATCCAGGCTTCACGTGACGCGATGGCGCAGCAGGAACAGGCCGCCCAGGCGGCGCAGGCCGCGTCCCCGCCGGTCCACCACCATCATCACCACGTGCCGGCCGGCACGGCGGCACCATCCACCACCCCGGCCCAGCCGGCGGACGCCGCTGCAAGTCCGGCCGCCCAGCCGCCTGCGGCCACCACAGCGGCCCCTGCCCCGGCCCCCGCACCGGCCGCACCGGGGTTGCTGCTGCCGCCGCCGCCCACCCAATGAACTGGACCCGTTGCGAAAAGGCGCGTTGACGCATGCGAGTGAAACCAGCAGCCCTGATCGTGGTGGCCGTGCTCGGGGCCGGCGGTGCCGCGGCCGTGACCCTGTTCCTGCGGCAGCCCGGCCCGTCCCCCGCACAGAAACAGGCCAGCGCGCCGGCGGAGCAGCCGGAGGCGCCCGCGCCCCTGCCCGTGGTTCGCGCCTTCACCGTGCTGCACGACAGCGCCGCCTTCGTGGAACCGGACAAGGCGGCACCCAAGCTTCTCGATCTGCGCGCCGGCAGCCCGCTCTGTTCGGTGGACATCACGGCGGACGGAAAATGGGTGGCCGCGATGACTGCGGACGGCCAGCCGGCCTGGATAGATGCCGGCGACCTCGGCCCGTTCGACAAATCCGCAATCCCGTCCAGCAACCTTCCGGACACGATCGCCGGCACGCCGGAGGTGGTCAATTCCGGCATGCTGAAAGTGGGCGACCAGACGGTGACGCTCGCCGGCGTGAGCGGCCTTACAGGCGATTACGCGCAGCAGATGACGAGCACGATCGTGCAGGCCGGCAACCGCGTGGATTGCGTGCGCCACGGCGCGGGATATACGTGCAAATTGCCGATCGGCGCCGATGTCGGCCGGATCGCGCTCTACAACGGCGTGGCGGTGGATTCCGGCTGTGCCACCGCGGACTACCTGGCGCAGGAGGAGGCCGCGCGCAAAGCGCCGCGCGGCATCTGGCGGTGATTGCGGCCGCTGCGTATTGCTGCCTCAGTCAGGCTCGAAGAACAGTCCCAGCACATTGTCCGCGCCCGACCGTCTGTTGCCGAAATAGATGAACTTGGCCATCGCCGCTTCCAGGTCCTTCATAAGTTTCGGCTGACTGCCTTCCGGCATGCAGCGCACGCGGTCGAGCGCCTCGACGACGCCGCTCGACCTGTCAAACAGGAATTGCGCTTCCCGGCACGCCTTGATGCATTTCCGCTTGATCCTCTCCACCGTTTCCGGATCGCTGGTGGCATGCTGGCCATCCTTGAGGAAATAGAAGTCGAGCGCCGCGTCATAGATCGCGAACCGCCTGTCGTACAGATCGAGTTTCAGCTTGTCGCGTGCCACCCGCCAGGCCAGGAAAGCCGCGATCGCCGCGCCCGCGGGAATGAGTATCGCAGACATGAACCCGCCGACGGCAGTGCTCAGGTGTCCGGCATCCGGCAAGCTGGCGTCCCTTCAATCGGTTTGCGTGATCATATCGCGGGGGCTTGCGGCCGGGGACACACGATTGCTTGCACGCGGCGCCTGGACACCTGCGGTATTGCCGGACAGCGCGTGCGCAGGCTAGACGGCGAAGCACCTGGATGTCCCACGTCACGGACGGGTACGACGCGCATCCCCCCTGTTCAGGACGGCAGAGAATGAGTGTGGCCCAGCCCCCGACGAGCCTTTGCAGGGCGTGCGGCCGGGCATTCGGGTTCGCCGTCGATTATTGTGCGTTCTGCGGCGCGGCCCAGCGTCAGGTCGCGCCCGCCGCGCAGAGGGCGGCGACGGCCCAGGCCAAGCCTCCGGCCGACATCCGGCCGGAACAGGCCCGCCCGGCCGCGCCTGACGCGGCCAATACGACTCGCGCTGACACGCCGCCGCAAGCCAGCCCGTTCCGGTCAGGTCCGGAGGGTGGCAGTGACACCCACGAGCAGAACGAATTCAGGACAGGCCACGTCGGCGCGGATGTAAATCAGCAGCCCGTCACGCCGCGCAAGGCGGGCAACATAAGCGTGATACTAGCGGTAGCTTGCGTTCTGGCGTTGCTGGGCTTGGCCGGCGCGTTGTATCGCCCGGCAAAGCCGCCCCCCGAAACCCCGCCTCCGGCCATCATTCGCCTTGTGGCGCGCGGCCGGTCCGAGGCGCTGTCGTTCACGCAGGGCGAGCACATAAGCTGGAGCTACAAGCCCTGTGCGGCGCCTGCCCTGCCCGCCTGCATCGAGCTGACCGCCGCGGAGCAGGAGCGTTTCACGCTGGGCGGGAGGCAGGACGTCTCGGATGGCCGCGTAACCGGCCACTACACATTTCACCGCGACATGGCCGGACGGCTAAGATCGGGCGCGGACGAGATCGTGGATGTCGAGATACGACGTGTTCCGCCGTGAGCACGGCAGTTCTTATATCGGAAGCGCAATCCTGAACTTTAGGCCAGGTTGGGGCTCTGCCCCAAACCCTGCTGGGGCCTTGGCCCCAGAACCCATTTCATCGGGTGCGTCGGTTTGAACTCAGGATAGTGCCGGACAAGACAAACTCGTCTGAGCGATACAGCGTGCACGAAGACACGGCTACCCCAACGTTCCGCGCCAGCGCAGACAAAAGCTTTTTGCTTCTTTTTCTCGAAAAAGATGGCCTTGCTTCCTCCCCCCACCCAACCACTCGCACCCCTGTGATCGCCGCCAACATCACCCGACACGGATACACTACGCCCGTCCCGTGTTGTCCGTAGCTCACGCACAGGAAAGCTTCGGCATGGCATCGCAACGCTACCGTCCACCGCATGATTTCGGCCTGGGCGGGGTTGCCATCGGCAACGAATTCCAGTTCGCGACCGACGAGCAGGCCGAAGCCACCCTGGCCGCCGCCTGGGACGCGGGAATACGCTATTTCGACGTCTCGCCGTGGTATGGGCTCGGCCTGGCCGAACGCCGGTTCGGACGGTTCCTCGCGCGCAAGCCCAGGGGCGAGTTCGTGATCTCCTCCAAGGTGGGCAAGCTGCTGCGCGCCAGCCGGGACAACCGCGCGCACAGCTACTTCCCGTTCACCAATTCGCCCAACACGCCGCATTTCGACTACACCGCGGACGGCGTGCTGCGCTCGATCGAGGACAGCCTGCAGCGGCTCGGGCTGGACCGGCTGGACATCGTGTTCGTGCACGACCTGTCGCCGGACAACCCCTACCTTCCCGACAGTTGGGAGGCGCTGTGGCCGCAGGCGGAGGCCGGCGCCTTTCCGGCGCTGACCCGGCTGCGCGAGGAAGGGGTGATCGACGGCTGGGGCATGGGCGTAAACTGCCCGCAGCCGATCCTGCGCTGCCTGGAAGTCGCCGACAGCGACGTGCACCTTCTCGCCAGCCAGTACTCCCTCGTCGAACACACCAACGCCGTCGAGAAAGTGTTCCCCCTGGCGCGCGAGAAAGGCGTGAGCTTCGTCGTGGGCTCGGCGCTGAACGCCGGGTTCCTGGGCGGCGAGCCCCGGTTCAACTATGGCCCGGAGAACATGCTGATCCCGCAGGACAAGCGGGATAGGCTGCAGGCGCTGCGCACCATCGCCGCCCGCCACGGCGTGGACCTGGTAGCGGCCGCATTGCAGTTCAGCCTGGCGCCGGATGTCGCCTCCGCGCTGATCGTGGGCACCGCCGCACCCGGTCACATCCTGGCCGATCACGCGGCACTCAGGGCCAAGATCCCGCCGGTGTTCTGGGAGGAGCTGCGCGCGGTGGGCATCCTTCATCCCGATGCGCCCACGCCGCGTGCCTGACGGCAGGGCTGCGCGACGCTGGCGCAGGGCCCGCAACCTCAGTCGGTATATTGCAGGCTGAAGTAGAAGGCCGAGTTGCCGGAATGCGGCACCCTCTGCAGACCGGGGCCGCCCGACACCATCAGCGCCCAGTGTTTCGTCACCTGGCAGATCCCGCCGAAGCCAAGATTCGTCACCGCTTGGGTGCCGGACGTCACCGGCGTCTGATGATAGACCTCGACGCCCAAATTCCACCGCGTGCCCACGCTTCGCGTCAGCGCCCAGCCGACGAGCCCGTTATTGCGCTGGCCAGCCCCCGGATTGAGATCGTAGCCACCGCCGCCGAAGGTGGACCATCTGCCGAAATCCTTCTCCAGCCAGAGCGGGACGAACAGGGAGGCATGGCCGGTGCCGAACGCCCGCGCGCCGGCCGGCAGGGTCACGGCGGGGAACAAAGCGGCGTCGGGCAGCCAGGCACCCTCCGCCGGGTGCAGGAAGCGGTATTTGACGCCGATCACCGGATCGCCGGCGCCGGCGCGCAGGCCGTGTGAGGACACGTAATCCTCCGGCACCGTGACACTGAGCTGCAGGTCGGGGGCGGCGCCGTAGTTCAGCTCCACGCCGGCCTGTCCGGCAGTCACGCCTAGCGTGTCCGCGCCGGACAGATAGACGTAGTTCTCCCAGCCGCCTGTCCTGGTCGGTTCAGGATCATCGGTGACGTAAGGCGGACCTGCCCGGGCTGGGCAGGCCAGCGCCAGGGCGGCTGCGCAGGCGGCCGGGGCAAGGCGCGCGGGCCCGGTCAGGCCGTGACCCGCCGCGCGGCCCGGGCGCGGCTTCACGCGGCGGCGCGTGCCTGCCGCCCTGTGCTGCGCCACAGGACCAGGACGGCGACGAAAGCGGTGCCGGTCAGCAGCGTCGAGAGCGGCAGGCCGATGGCGAGCAGCCTGTTCTCCGCGCACCAGTCGCCGATGCAGGTGCCCGCTGTGCGGGCCAGCGCCACGGCGCACCAGTAGAGCGCGAGGCTGGCGGCCACGCGCGATCCTGCCACGGCCAGCAGCAGAACGAACAGCAGCGACAGGCCGAGCCCGGCGGCGGCCTGGCCGAAATGGTGCGAGCAGATGTCCCCGCTGACCGTGCCGAAGACGCCGGCGGCGAGCATGGCCGCCCAGTAGGCAAGGTTCGTCTTGCCAAGCGCCGGCGCGGGCACGCCAGCTTCGTCCGCCCGGCGCGGCGATCCGGCCCAGGCCGCCAGCGCGATGCAGGCCGCCAGCCCGGCTACGAGGGGGACGGCCGGTATGCGGACGCGGAACGCCAGGAAATCGGCGATGTTGGTGGCGCCGATGCGTATGATGATGATGGCGAGCCAGTAATACAGCTCGTGCACGGCACTGTCCCTCTTCTCGGTCCAGTAGGCGGCGGCGAACAGCAGGGCGAGCACCAGCAGGCCGGCGCCCAGGCCCAGGCCACTGTCATGCGCGTAGAGGTCGCCCAGGTTGGTGCCGAAGATGCTGGCGAGGATGATGCCGCACCAATAGCGGCGGCCAACCGGCGGGACGTGTCTTGCCTGCATGCGGCGGTCTATCCTTTCTGTGGCAGGGCGGAAGGTGACCGCAAGCTGGGCGAGGCGGCGATCAGCAGCGCCATCGATGCGGCGATCACGAGGGAGGCGGTGATGCGGTCCGCCGCGAAGCCGCCTTGCGCGTGCGGCTTGGTCAGGGTGTCGCCCAGCGTGGCGCCCAGCGGGCGCGTCAGTATGTAGGCCGCCCAGAACAGCAATGTCTGCGGCAGGCCGCCGAAGCGGTGCAGCAGCGCCACCAGCGCGATGAGGCCGACGAACACCAGGGCGCCGTCCTCGAACCCAAGCCCCAGGCCGCTGCGGTCCGCGGTGAAGTCGCCCAGGGCGGTGCCCAGCGTGTTGGCGGCGAGGATCGTCAGCCAGTAGAAGATTTCGTCGCGCCGGGAGGTGATGCGGTTGGCGGCGATACGGCCCGTGGTCACGCGCCAAGCCAGCAGCACGGCCGCGACCAGCGCCAGCAGGAGCGCCGAGCTGCGCACGTAGCCAAGGTGCAGGGTGCGGTCGATGAAGTCCGAGGTAACCGTGCCCACCGTGGTGGTGGCAACTACCGTGAGCCAGTAGGCGCCGGCGTGGTAGCTATGCAGGCGCCACTGCACGGCCAGCGCCACCGCGAAGAACACCAGGAATATCACCGCCGAGGCCGCGTAGCCGAGCTTCAGCGTCATCGAGGCGGCATCGCCCCCGGTCTCGCCCAGTGTGGTGGCGTAGATCTTGGCGAGCCAGAACATCAGCGTGGCGGCCGGCGCCTTGCTCGCCACGCCGGCCGCGACGGATTGGGGTATCTGCACGCTCACCGTGACAGCCCGGCGCCGCGTAGGCGCCGCCGGAGCAGCGCGCCCAGCGCCGCCGAGGACAGGGCCGGGACGAGCAGGACCGTCCAGTGCAGGCTGTGCGGAAGCGTCTGCACGCGTAGCTCGTAAGCCGGGCGGATGCCGCTGACCGCCTCGAAGCCCAGGACGCAGGTCACCACCAGGCCCACGAGAGTGCCGGACAGCAAAGCCCGACGGGGGCGCAGGGCGCCCAGCGTCGTGGCGATCAGGGCGAGCACGACCAGCGTGAAGCCGCTCTCGTCGCTGCGCCACTCATAGGCCGCCATCGCGGCCAGGCCGGCGGCGAGGCAGGCGGCGTAGGCCAGTGCCGCGGCATCGAAGGAGATGCGCAGGCTGGCCGCCCAGCAGCCCCAGGCCCAGCGCAGCCGCTCGGCCGCGGACCGGCACTCGAGCGCCTCGGCCAGCATGGCGCGGGCGAAATCGGCGTGCCTCCTGCGCAGGCGCGCCGCGGCGGAGGCCAGCAGCCAGGCTTCGATCTGGCGCGCGGCGCGCCCGGTCACGCCAGCACCCCTGGCGAGGCGTCCGTCCTCGCCGCCGGCTGGCAGGCGAACTGGCGCGTGTAGGTCAGGCCGTCGGCGGAGAGGCGGTAGGCGTGGCGGGCGGGCAGGCCGGGCCGGTCCGGCTCGGTCCATTTCGCCTCCAGCAGGCCGCGTCCGTGCAGCCGGACGAGTATCGGGTAGAGCGTGCCGGAACTCAGGCCGACGCGTTTGGCCAGGTCGTAGCCGTGACACCAGTCCAGCGGACGGGACAGCAGCGCCTCCAATATGGCGCGGGTCTGCACGGAAGGCGCTCGGTGCCGCATTACGCAATACTCTACCTATGTAGAGATATTGCAAGCGGCCTTGTCGCCAGGCTTGTGCTAGGGCACGTCGACCCTTGCATCCGGGCGCGTCGACGCCGTCCTAGTTCCAGTCGGTAACCCACCGCGCCGCCACGAGCTTGGGCTCACTCCGCGCTACCGAGGCGGTCCCGCGCCGGCGTGAGAGGTCAGCCTTGCAGCATGCCCGCTCTCGACACCATCCTTGAACCGGCCCGAACCCGGCAGGCGAGCCCGCGCTGGGACCATGGCCCTAGCGCCGCATTTTCAGAAGCGGCCCTTTGAAGGAGACCTTCGGCGACAGAGCCCTCACCTACGTCAAGAACGGTGGTAGCGGCCTGCGTCGGTTCGCGCCGGTTGCGCGGCACACATCGCGTATGTCGCCTGTTGCTACGACCGGACGGCGGCTGAACCATCACGTCCGGATAAGTCTCGCCGCGCAAGGACCGCATCGCTTACGGCCGACAAATGGTCTCTTGCTACTGTCCCAAAATCATCTGCACGAGAGCCGCGCCTTTTGCATAGGGCGGATAGAACGTGTCGATCATGTCGCCCTCGCCGCGCACGAAAACGCCGCGCGGATTGGAAAACTCGCGGAAGCCCTCTATCCCGTGGTGGCGGCCCATGCCGCTGTTGCCGGAGCCGCCAAAGCCCATCGAAGGCAGCGCACTCTGCATGGCACAGGTGTTGACCGCCGCCCCGCCGGAACTGGTGTGGTCCAGCACGTGGTCGGTCAGGGCCTGGTCGTCACCGAACACGTAAAGGCCGAGCGGCCGCTCACCGGCGTTGATGGACGCGATGGCGCTGTCCAGTTCGTCATAGGCGACCACGGGAAGTATCGGCCCGAAGATCTCCTCGCGCATGATACGCAGGTCGGGCGCCGGGTCCACGACAAGCGAGATCGGCATGCGACGGCCGTGGCGGTTCACCGCGTCCTTCTGCTCCAGCGTGACGATGGTGCTCTGCCGCTGGCGCGCCTCGTCCAGCAGCGTTTCCAGCCGGTCGAGGTGGCGGTCGGAGATGATGCCCGTGCACTCGGCGCCGCGGGCGTAGTCCGGTGCCGCCTCCACCATGAAGGCACGCGCGTGCTCCACGAAACTCTGCAGCTCGGCGCGCGGAACCATGGCGTAGTCGACCGAAACGCACATCTGGCCACCCTTGATCATCTTGGTGCCCAGCACGGATTCGACGTTACGCCGCGTGACCGAGCCCGGGGTCAGCAAAGCCGGGCACTTGCCGCCAAGCTCCAGCGTCACGGGCGTGAGATTGCGGGCCGCCGCCGCCATCACCAAGCGCCCGACCTCCGGGTTGCCGGTGTAGAGCAGGTGGTCCCAGGGCAGGGCCGAGAACGCGCGCGCAAGGTCCAGCCCGCCTTCGGCGACGGTGACCAGCGCGGGGTCGAACGTGGCGGCCACCATCTCGGCCAGCAGTGCCGCACAGGCCGGCGTGTATTCGGACGGCTTGACAATGACGCGGTTGCCGGCCGCCAGCATCTCCACCATCGGTCCCACGGAAAGGTCGAACGGGAAGTTCCACGGCACCATGTTGCCGATCACGCCCTTCGGCTGGTTCTGCACATAAGCGCGTGACGTGCCGAGCAGGCCGGCATCGGTGTCACGCGGCTGCGGCGCCATCCAGGCTTCCAGATGTTCGGAGACGTAGCGCGCGCGCCCCAGCGGGCCCAGCACCTCGATCAGATCCGAGGCGGGCACCGGATGCGTGCCGAAATCCTGCGCCAGGGCGGCGCTGATGCGTTCGCGGTTGGCGGCCAGCATGCCCATCAGCGCCGCAAGCCGGTTGCGGCGCTCTTCCAGTGACGGGTTACGGTCGGCGGCGAACGCCGCGCGCTGCGCCTGGAACGCGGCTTCGAGTTTCGCGATCGCTGCGGCATCGTTGGCCAATTTTCTCTCCCGTTAGAAAGCAAGGCCTTCTTTTTTGAAAAAAAGAAGCAAAAAACTTTTATCAGTTTGGCGCGCGCCGGCGGACACGGCCGCGACAGCGCTGGTGAAAGTTTTTTGCTTCTTTTTTTCAAAAAAGAAGGCCTTGCCTTACTCCTTCATCATCGCAAGCAACGCAATCCGTTCCTCACGCACCGCTTCCGGCTGCCCGGTCGCCTGCAGGTCGAAATGCTTCAGCTCCTCCGGCACATACCAGTGCAGCTTGTCTTCGTGATACGCGCGCCACACCATCTCGGCCACTTCCGCCGGCTGCACCAGGCGCCACATGCCCTCCGGCGGCGCCATGTTGCGCATGGCGTCGGACAGGATCGGCGTATCGATCAGGCCGGGCAGCAGGTCGGACGCGCGCACGCCGAAGCGCTTGAACTCGATGGACAGCGCTTCCGTCAGGCCGCGCACCGCGTGCTTGGTGGCCGAGTATACAGCAATGCCGGCGGTGCCGAAGATGGATGAGGACGATGAGTTTATCAGGCACAGCGCGCCGGGCGTGGCGCGCAGCAACGGCACTGCGGCGCGTGTGCCGATCATCACGCCGAGGAAGTTGACGCTCACGATCTTCATGATGTCGGCCCAGACCATCTCGTCGAACAGCCCGCCTATGGCGATGCCGGCGTTGCTGAACATCAGGTCCAGCGTGCCGCCGGTCGCTTGGCCGAAGCCGGCCATGGCCGCGTCGAAGGCGGCGGGATCGGTCACGTCCAGCGTGGCGAAAATGCCGTGCTCGGCGCCGATTTCGGCTTTCAGCCTGTCCAGGCCTTCCATGTTTACGTCATAGGCGCCGACATACCAGCCGCGTGACGCGAACAGCCTGGCGGTGGCCAGCCCCATGCCGCTGGCGGCGCCGGTGACGAAGATGGACTTGCGGCCGTTCGATTGGCTCATGATCACGCGCTTTCAGTTTGATGGACAGGCTTGCCGTCGAATTCGATTCCGGCGAAATCGCCCTGTTCGCGCCATCTGGTAAGCAGCTCGATGAAGGCGACCGGGCCGGCGCCGTAGGGAAAGCTGCTGGCGACCGCGTCCGTCATGCCGCGGCCCTCGTTGTTGTAGTAGCCGGGCGTGCAGGCCTCCAGGAAGCGGCGCCGGCCTTCACCCATCTGAAGGATGGTCCGCACCCATGCGCGCTCCGCCGCCTCGCTTGTCTCCACCGTGCGTATGCCGTGCTGCAGGCCGTAGCCCACGATGTGGGCGATGTGCTTGGTCTGCTCGCTGAGCATGTGCGGGAAGTTCGGCGACATGCCAGACTGCGCCTGGCTGATGACGAAGCAGTTGGGAAAGCGCCGGCTGTGCATGCCGTGCAGGGTGGACAGGCCGGCGGACCATTTCTCGGTCAGCGATACGCCGTCCACACCGCGCATCTCGAAGCCGGACCGCCTGGAATAGTCCGTGCTGACTTCGAAGCCGGTGGCGAAGATCAGGCAGTCCAACTCGTGTTCCTGGCCGCAGGCGACGACGCCGTTCTCGGAAATGCGCTCCACGCCGCGCCCCGCGGTATCGACCAGCATGACGTTCGGCCGGTTGAACATGTCCAGATACTCGTCGTGGAAGCAGGGGCGTTTGCAGAACAGGCTGAACCAGGGCTTCAGCGCCTCCGCAGTGACGGGATCGTGCACCAGGTTGTCCATGCGGGCGCGTATCTCCACCATCCTCTCCGCATCGGCCTGTGCCAGTAAGGCCAGGAAATCCGTCTGGCTCGGGTCGTGGGCGAGCCTCTCGCGCACCTTGCGGGCCAGCACCGTCCAGCCGTCCGCCACCTCGTCCGGGTTCTGCAGGTGTCCGGCCATCTGCTCGGTGAAATTGGCCATGCGGCGTGCCTGCCAGCCCGGCTGCAGGCTGGCCGCCCATTCCGGATCCGTGGGCGCGTTGTTGCGGGCGTCCACCGAGGAGGGCGTGCGCTGGAACACGGTGAGGTGCCTGGCAGCGCGGGCCAGCGGCGGCACGCATTGTATGGCGGTGGCGCCGGTGCCGATGAGGCCCACGCGCTTGTCGGCCAGGCCGGTCATCGGTTCGGTCGCTGAACCGCCGGTATAGGCGTAGTCCCAGCGGCTGGTGTGGAAGCTGTGGCCGCGGAAGCTGCCCAGGCCGGGGATTGCGGCCAGCTTCGGCTTGTTCAGCGGCCCGGTGGCCAGCACCACGAAGCGCGCGCGCATGTGGTCGCCCCTGTCCGTACGCACGTCCCAGACGGTGTCAGCCGCGTTCCAGTCGAACGAGGTGACCTGGGTGGAGAACAGCGCGTCCTCGTACAAGCTGAAATGGGTGGCGATGCGCCGGCAGTGCTCGCGTATTTCCGGCGCCTTGCTGTAGCGCTCCTTCGGCATGTAGCCGGTTTCTTCCAGCAGCGGGAAGTAGATGTAGCTTTCGATGTCGCAGGCGGCGCCCGGATAGCGGTTCCAATACCAGGTACCGCCCACGTCTCCGCCGGCTTCCACAATGCGTATGCGGCCGGCCCCTGCCTCGCGCAGGCGTGCCGCGGCGAGCAGGCCGCCGAAGCCGCCGCCGACGACGAGCACGTCGACGCTGTCATCCACGGGCGCACGGGCGACGGGTGCGGTGTAGGGGTCCGAGAGGAGGTGCGAGAACCCCTCCGTCATGTCCTGGTATTTGCGGCTGTCCAGGTTCGCCGCGCGGCGTTCACGCTCTATCCGATAGCGCTCGCGCAGGTCTTCGTGGGAGGTGGTCTCGGACAATCCGGGCGCCCCAGCAAGTTGAGTGGCGGTATTTGACATGACTCCGTGTCAGATACAAGGGCAGGTCGCCTGTCGTTCCAACCTTGGTGGGCGGGCGGCTTCGCAATATATGCGGGGCCGTCGATTTCGGCGGGGACGACAGGGACTGCGTGGTTGCGTGCTCCCCGAAAGCGCCCGCATTGTCTGGGGATATCGGGCTTGGCACAAACGGACCGGCGTTACGGCGAGAGGACGGCCGACGAGCGCCGGGCAGAGCGGCGCGTGCAGATCATGCAAGCGGCCCTCAGCGTGTATGGCGCGACCGGCTTCCGCACCGCCAGCGTCAAGGCGGTGTGCAGCAAGGCCGGCCTGACGGAGCGTTACTTCTACGAATCCTTCGCCAATGGCGAGGACCTGCTCAAGCAGTGTTTCCTGCAGGTGAACCGGACATTGGTCGCGCGTATGCGGGAGGCGGCCGTGGAAGACGGGCGGGCGCCGCTGGAGCGCCTGCGGGCGGCGCTGCTGGTGTATTTCCAGCAGATCAAGGACAACCCCGAAGGTGCCCGTGTCTTGCTGATCGAGATGGCCAGCGTGAGTGCGGCGACGGAGGCGCTGGTGTCGCAAAGCCTCGATGAGTTCGGGGTGTTGCTGCTGCAGGTCCTGGGCGTCGATGGCCCGGCGTCTCCGCTGCTGCTACGGGGTGTCATAGGCGGTGGCCTGCATATTGCGCGCGCCTGGATCGGCACGGGCTACGCGGAAAGCGTGCAGGGCGTGGCCGATGCGGCATTGCAGCTCTACGCGCTGATGGCGCCGCAGACGGATCGCAATCTGGCGTCTCTCCGCGCGGCTACTCCAGAAGAGCGAACTGACGCCTGACCGCGCGGTGAACAGGCTCGCCTGACGGGGGGTGACAGAGGCGCAATGGCCAGCCGGCAGTCTGGTTCGCAAGCAAACTCTTTCATTCAAGAGTGAAGGTTGACCTTCCCGCGAAGACGTTTCAGTCTGCGCACGCGCCGAAGAGCGCAGGCCGGAAACCGGTCGAAAGGGGAGGAACCATGAAGATACCCGTACTGTGTCTTGCCGCCACAGCCCTGGCCTCGGCCGGCTGCCGAACCGCCGCCGCACAGCCGATATCAGCACCACCCAACACTGGCGTGCAGGCGGCCAAGCCGGTCGGCGGCCCGGTCAAGCCTGGCGGAAAGTCCGCCCCTGCCGGCGCCGTGGAGGAAGTCGTCGTCACCGCCGAGCGGCGCACCACCAACCTGCAGAAGACACCGATCGCGGCAACGGTCCTGTCGCAGAAGGACCTTCTCGCAAACGGTGTCACCACCGTCGACCAGTTGCAGTTCGTGGCCCCCTCCCTGACCGTGAACAATTTCGGGCAGGGCGACGATTTCGACATACGCGGGATCGGCAAGGGTGAGCACAATACGCAGACCGGAACCGGCGTCGTCACCTATCGCGACGGCGTTCCGGCCTTTCCCGGCTATTTCACCGAAGAACCGTTCTACGATATCGCGAACCTCGAAGTCCTGCGCGGCCCGCAGGGCACCTTCAGCGGCCAGAATGCAACCGGCGGCGCCGTCATCGTCAACACGCGCGACCCGGTCATCGGTGGCGCCTACGACGGCTACGTGCTCGCCCATATCGGCAACTACGCCGATACCGGCCTGCAGGGCGCCGTCAACCTGCCGATCAGCGACACCTTCGCGGCACGCGTCGCGCTGAATCTCGAACGCCGTGATCCCTTCTACGACATCTCGGGACCGCTGCAGGGCAACCGTGACCTGAACTGGGCCAGCGGCCGGATCTCGCTGCTGTGGCAGCCGAACGCCGACCTCAAGGTCTCGTTGAAGACCGATTTCGACGACCTCGACAATGGCGGCTATTTCGGCGACTCGCTGACCAACCCGGACACCCACGACATCTTCAAGTTCGCCAACAACTACACGACTTACGCCACCGACTACTTCGCCCGGACGACGCTGAAGGTCGACTACACTCTGCCAGACGGGATCATGCTGCGTTCCGTGAGCGGCTACCAGCAAGGCCGCACCGCCTGGAAAGGAGACATCGACGGCACTGACCTGCCCGCGCCGAACTACATCATCGCCGAAGCCGTCGACGAGCGTATCTGGTCGCAGGAGTTCAACATCATCTCGCCCGAAAAACAGCGCGTGAGCTGGATTCTGGGTGGCTTCTTCCAGGAGAACAATTACACGTTCCCCACCAACAATTTTGACATCGGCGTGCCGCCCGGCGAGGTCGACGAGGATCTGCAGGGGAAGAACCCGACACACAACCTCGCCGGCTTCGGCCAGGTCAGCCTGAACCTGCCGGACGGCTTCCAACTGCAGGGCGGCCTGCGCTACTCGCTTTGGGAGACTAAGAACGTCGCCCAGTTCTTCGTGCCAGAGTTCGGCCTGAACTACCCGGTGAACCAGTCGGAGAAAGGCAACAACGTCACCGGCAAGATCACTCTCAACTGGAACGTCGACTCACGCAACTTCCTCTACGCCTTCGTGGCCACCGGCTCGAAGCCGGGCGGGCTGAACGAACCGCTGTATTTCGGCGGCGGAGTTCTGCCGGCGCCGTTCCGCCAGGAATACGTGACCGACTACGAAGTGGGCTGGAAGTCACGCCTGCTGGACGACCATTTGCGCACACAGATCGGCGCCTATTATAACAACTTCACCCATTTCCAGGTCATTATTCCGATCCCGAACAACCCGCTGCAGGTGACCGAGGAGAACGACCCGAGCGGCACCAAACTATACGGCTTCGAGGCGTCGGCACAGGCGGTGTTCGGCAACTTCACCGGCAACGGCAACATCGGCATCGAGAACAGCTCGCTGGGAACGGTCTATTCCGAAGATCCGCGCGAGCCCACCTCGGGCGTCTGCAATCTCTCCAGCGGGCCGGGCAATGCCGTCTGCCGCAACCTCGCCGGCCAGGAGCAGACCTACGCACCTAACCTCACCTTCAACCTCGGCGCCCAATACGACTTCCATGTGTCCGATACCGACACTGTGTCGCCCAGGGTCAATTTCGCGCATGTCTCCCACCAATGGGCGACGTTGTTCGAGAACGTGGCCGCGGGCGACTACCTGGCGCCGCGTAACATCCTGGGCGCGTCGATTGCCTACACGCATGGCAGCGTCACCGCTACGCTCTATGGCTACAACCTGACGGATGATCATTACGTGTCTGCCGCCCTGCCGCCGATCCGGCTCGCCGGCGCGCCACGCCAATTCGGTTTCAGCCTGCTCGAGACGTTCTGACGTGCCTGGCCTGCCACCGCGAAGACTGTGCCGGCGGGCCTTTCATCCAATTGCGAGTCGTGCCGCCCCATGCAGTCTTACGCGCTTACCGTCGACAAATTCCTCGACCACGCCGCCAAATGGGCCGAAAACCGCGAGGTCGTCACGGCAGCGGCAGACGGACCGGCGCAGCGCATTTCGTACGCGGAGTTGCGTTCGCGCAGCAACCGCCTGTCGGGGGCGCTGGCGTCGCTCGGCCTCCGACAGGGTGACAGGCTGGGCACGCTGGCCTGGAATACGCAGCACCACCTTGAGATGCTCTACGCCGCCGCCGGGTGCGGTAGCGTCTGCCACACGCTGAACCCGCGGCTCACTGCGTCACATCTTGCAGCGATGATCAACGAGGCTGCCGACCGGGTGCTCGCGATTGCCGCCAATCTGCTACCGGTCTGGGGCGAACTGGCGCCGCTCTGCCCCGGTGTGGAACATGTCGTCATCATGGACGCCGGCGCGGCGCCCAGGGCAGCAATACCACTTGGCGCACCTACTAACTCCTCGGCCGCGATATGGGAGCACGAGGCATTGCTCGCGGAGCTGGGCGCGCCGGTTCTCTGGGGCGCGTTCCACGAGGACAGCCCGGCTGGGCTGTGCTACACCTCGGGCACGACCGGCAAGCCCAAGGGCGTGTCCTACACGCACCGGTCGAACTATCTGCACACGCTGCGCACACTGCAGGCCGACGCAATGGCGCTCACCGGCGCCGATTCCGTTCTGATGGCCGTGCCGATGTTCCACGCCAACGGCTGGGGCCTGCCTTTCGCGGCACCCGCGGTGGGCGCCAAGCTCGTGCTTCCCGGCCGCCACAACGACGGCGCCAGCCTCGCCGCCCTGATCGGGCAGGAAGGCGTCACCGTTGCCGTGGGCGTGCAGACGGTGTGGATCGGATTGCTCGACCACCTCGATGCGACTGGCGGCGAGACACCGGGATTGCACCGGCTGATCATCGGCGGAGCGAGTTGCCCCGATGCCTTGATCCGTCGGCTGGAGCAGCGGCTCGGCGTATGCGTGCAGACCAGCTGGGGCATGACCGAGCTCTCGCCGCTCGGCACGATAGCACCGCCCGCGACGCCGGCCGGCGCCCGGCGTGCCTCCGGCCGGCCGGTGATGGGGCTCGACCTCAAGCTTGTGGACGCGGAAGGCGCCACATTCGCGCGGCAACGGGGCGTCACCGGCAATCTGCGCGTGCGTGGTGCCAGCGTGCTGGACCGCTACTTCGCAGCGGACACGGACGCGCTCGACGACGAGGGATATTTCGACACCGGCGACCTGGCCAGCATCGACGAGAGCGGGGCGCTGACCATTTGCGGGCGCACCAAGGACCTCATCAAGTCCGGCGGCGAGTGGATCAATCCCGCCGAGATCGAGGAGATCGTGGGACGCCACGCAGCCGTGGGCCAAGTTGCGGTGATAGGCCGCGCACACCCGAAATGGGGCGAGCGCCCACTGATGATCGTGCAGGCTCGGACGGGTATGGACCTGGACACGAATGCACTGCTTGGCCTGTTGCGGGGCAAGGTTGCCGATTGGTGGGTCCCCGACGGTGTCGTTGCGATCGAGGCGATGCCGCTGGCGGCGACCGGCAAGATTGACAAGCGCCGTCTGCGCGCCGAGTACGCAGCCGGGGTCGGGCTGGACCCGAGGCTCGATCCCTGACCGGCCTTGGCTGGCAGCCCGATCTACAACCGGCCTTGACCGGTGGCGGCGTAGCGTCTTGGGATTGATGGATGGCAGACGAAGCAGCAACAGGGCGGGTGCGCCGCACCAAGGCGGAGCAGCGTGCCGAGACTTACGAACAGATACTCGATGCCGCCGAACATCTATTCGCACGCGAGGGCCTGCATGGCGTGACGTTGCGTGACGTGGCGCTGCGTGTCGGCGTGCACACCACGCTGCTGCACTACTACTTCCAGGATAAGCGCAGCCTGTTCGAGGCGGTGTTCGCGCGCCGTGCGGGTGTCACCAGCGGCCGCCGCATGGAGGCGCTCGAGCGCTACGAGAAATCCGCCGGCGGCAAGCCCACGGTGCACGGGGCACTCGAGGCGTTTCTCAACACCGACCTCGATCTGTACATCGGCAGCGGCGAGCCGTGGATGAATTACGCGGCGTTTTGCGCGCGCGTCAGCAACACGCCCGAGGGTGCCGCGCTGATGGACAAGTATTTCGATCCTGTGGTGCTCAAACTGGTCGGCATCCTGAAGCAGGCGATGCCGGGCACGCCGGACGAGGACATCTTCTGGGCCTACCATTTCACCAGCGGTGCGCTGATGAACACGCTGGCGCATACCGGGCGTATCGATCGTCTGTCGAGTGGGCTGTGCGCATCGGATGATTTCGTGGCCGCGCGTGAGCGCATGGCGCGCTTCATGGCGGCAGGCTTCCTGGCGTTTAGCAGAGAAGCCCGCACCGATGGCCGGCCAGACGGCGCGGCACCCGTTCCGACCCTGCCACGTACGGCGGCGCGCGCTGGCCAGGGCCGCAACCGCGCGCGCAAAGCTTCTTCATCCACAAGTGAGTGAGTGTTGACGGTAGCGCATCGGAAGCGGCAGAGTATCCTCAGTCCGGCAAGTAAGATCGGCGTCAGGAGGAAGCAGTGGATGCCGGCGAGATCAACGCGGACCGGTTCGTGCCGCCGGCAAGGCCCGGTGCCTTGGCCTGGGTCGTTCTTGCCATCCTGTGTGCCGTCTACGCGCTCAACTTCCTCGATCGGCAATTGCTGTCCATCCTTGCCAAGCCGATCCAAGATGATCTGCACCTTTCGGACGGCCAGCTAGGACGCATCGGCGGCATTTATTTCGCGCTGTTCTACTGCCTGATCTCCATTCCGGTCGGCTGGCTCGCCGATAGGACAAGCCGGTCGCGCGTGCTGGCGATCGCGTGCGCGCTCTGGAGCGGTGCCACGATCGCGTTCGGATTATCGCGCAGTTACGGCCAGCTCGTGGTCGCTCGCATGGCGGTGGGCGTGGGCGAGGCAGGCGGCGTGCCGCCCTCCTACGCGATCATCTCCGATTATTTCGCGCGCGGCCGCCGTGGCACGGCGCTGGGGCTGTTCAATCTCGGGCCGCCGATCGGCCAGACGCTCGGTGTGGCGCTGGGGGCGTCTATCGCGTTCCATTACGGGTGGCGCAGCGCCTTTGTGGTTCTGGGCGGCGCGGGCATCCTGGCGGCGTTGGTGGTGGCCGTGTTCGTCCGCGAGCCGGCGCGCGGCGGGCTCGATCCGCTGACAACTCCAGGAACGGCCGGTGCCGGTTCGAAGTTTACCCAGACGGTGCGGATGTTCTTTTCCAGCCCGGTCCTGCTGACTGCGGCTTTCGCGAGCGGAATTACACAGATCATCACGTATGGCGCGGGAAACTTTTCGACTCTGCTGCTGATGCGCGAGAAGGGAATGACGCTGCACCAGGTCGCGGTCTATTACGCGCTGGTCATCGCGGTTTGCATGAGTGGCGGCATCTTCGCCTCTGGCCGCGTGATCGATCGGCTCGTGCGGCGTAGCAGGGCCGCGTACGGGTTTGTGCCGGCGGCATCTCTGGTAGCTGCCACGCCGTTCTACCTGGGTTTCGTCCTGGCACCCGGTTGGCCGGTGGCGCTGCTTCTGATGGGTGGCCTGACGTCGCTGAATTACTTCTACCTCTCGGCATCCGTTGCATTGGTGCAGGACGAGGTGCGCCCGGACCAGCGCGTTTTGTGCGGCGCCCTGCTGCTGCTGGTGATGAACCTGATCGGCATCGGCGTGGGCCCGACATTCGTGGGTTTCATGAGCGACCTGTTTCAGGCAGCCCACAACCACCACTCCCTGCAGCTTGCCTTCCTCTGTCTGTTGCCGTTCTACGGAATTGCAATCCTGCTGTTCCTGCACCTTGCCCGCGTGTTGCGGCGCGAGCAGCACCGCTCGGCATTAACGCAGAAGGTATACATTTGATGTTCCCTCCTTGTGCTGTTGCCGTGTGTGCGGCGGTGACATTGGCCTCGGTCATGTCACCCGCGCGCGCCGCCCCGCCGCCGATCGTCGAGACGACATCCGGCAAGGTCAGCGGCGCCTCGGACGCGGGCGTGCGTGTCTTCAAGGGGCTGCCCTACGCCGCGCCGCCCATCGGCCCGGCCCGCTGGACGCCACCGCTTCCCGCGCCGACATGGACAGGTGTCCGCGACGCCACGGCGTTCGGCCCCGCCTGCGTCCAGCCGCCCTCGCCGCCCGCCAGCCTCTACGCGGACACTCCGCCGCACATGAGCGAGGATTGCCTATCGCTGAACGTCTGGACACCACAGGGTGCGCATAACGCACCGGTTTTCGTCTGGATACATGGCGGCGCACTGGTTTCGGGCGCGAGTTCGCAGGCGATCTACGACGGGACGAAGCTTGCGCAGCAAGGCAGCGTCGTCGTCTCAATCAATTACCGGCTCGGCGTCCTCGGCTACCTGGCGCATCCGGAGCTAAGCCGCGAGTCGCCGCTCGCCATCTCCGGCAATTACGGCCTGCTCGATCAGATCGAGGCGCTGCGATGGGTCCACCGCAATATAGCGGCCTTCGGCGGTGATCCTGCCCGCGTGACTATTGCCGGAGAGTCCGCCGGCGGACTGAGCGTGCTGTATCTGATGGTGGCGCCGGCCGCGCGCGGTTTGTTCAGCCAGGCGATCGCTGAAAGCGCCTACATGATATCCACGCCGGCGCTGAAGGAGGCGAAATATGGTGCGCCGTCCGCGGAGGCCGCGGGCAGCGCTTTGATGCGTCGCCTGGGCGCGCAGAACATCGCCGCCATGCGCGCCATGGACGCGCGCGCAATCACAAATGCTTCCGTGGTTTCAGGTTTCGCGCCGTTCGGTGCCCTGGATGGGCACGTGCTGCCGAGCCAGCTTGTAGACGCCTTCGACCGCGGCGAGCAGGCGCACGTTCCCGTTCTGGCAGGTTTCAACAGTGGTGAAATCCGCTCGCTCCGCATGCTTGCGCCACCAGCGCCCGCGGGGGGCGCGGCCGCCTACGAGAAGGAGATACGCGGCCGCTACGGCGACCTTGCCGACACGTTTCTTCGGCTATACTCCAGCGACCGATTGCAGGAGAGCATCCTGGCAGCGACGCGCGACGCACTCTACGGCTGGACCGCGGAGCGGCTGGTGCGCAGCCAGACGGCCATTGGCATGCCAGCCTACCTGTATTTCTTTGATCATGGCTATCCGGCGGCGGACAGCGCCGGCCTGCATGCTTTCCATGCGAGCGAACTGCCTTACGTGTTCGGCACGGCAGATCGCCTTCCGCCGAACTGGCCGCACCCACCATCCGATGCCGCAGAGGCAGCCCTGTCAAACGCGATGATGCATTACTGGACGACCTTCACAAGCGGAGTAACGCCGGAGGCGGAGAGAGAGCCTGTCTGGCCGCCATTCGGGGCGACGCACGCCTATATGGCTTTCGAAGACCGGCCGCACGTGTCGGATCATCTGCTTCCAGGCATGTTCGACCTGCACGAAGCTGTAATGTGCCGGCGCCACGCCAGCGGCGATACGGCGTGGAACTGGAATGTCGGCCTGCTGTCACCACCGTTACCGGATGCCTCCGTCCGCTGCAGCAAATGACCGGCTGCTACAATCGGCGCTGGGCACGGCACTGTAAGTGCGATGGGAAAAGCTGACCGCTTCCGCGTCCAAGGGGAACCCGCGTCGGCATCTTGATACCCGACCCATCCGCACGGTCGCAGCGTGCAGATGCAGGGTGAAGCAGACTCGCCCCGACTGCCATACGGCCTGCGCGCACTCTCGTCGAGAGGTGAAGAGCACCAGGCACCGCGACGCGGATGGCGGCCACCGCCGCCAATGAGGGCTGTCCGTGTTACGCACGTTGATGACGCCGCGGTCGATACTTGCGGCTGCCAATGCAAAGAGCGGAACAGTCTGTTCCAGCGGCGCGGGTATTTCCCTTGCTCAATCTGTACTGGTACTTGCCAGCGGCGTGAGCTGGCCGGGGAGGACGCCGGGCAACGACGGCAGGCGGCCGGCGACGTCCTATCCGCCCGGCCAAGTCGCGGCTGCCTGCTGGTTTGCGGGCATCGAATACAGGCGTTTAGATGTTTGGTCCCAGGGTTTGATGGTGTATTATGTTCCGCGGCATGGAAGGACGCACTATGGGCCAGTTTCTCCACGGCAGCGCCACAACGACAGAGGCAGTCCGTCGAGCGATACAGCATAGTCAAGAAAGCCTGAGGCGCCTGGCCAAGCGCTACGGCGTCAACCCAAAGACCATCGCCAAGTGGAAGCAGCGCAGCTCCGCGGCAGATCGGCCAACAGGGCCAAAGCAGCCTCATTCGACAAGCCTGTCAGCCGAGGACGAGGCCGTCATCATCGCATTCCGGCGACACACGCTGCTCCCGTTAGACGACTGCTTGTATGCCCTTCAGCCCAGCCTGCCGCACCTCACTCGCTCCTCGCTGCATCGATGCCTCCAGCGACACGGCATCTCCCGGCTGCCCGACCCAGATGGCGCCCAGACCGCGAAGAAGCGGTTCAAGTCCTACCCGATCGGCTACTTTCATATCGACATCGCCGAAGTCCACACCGAGCAGGGCAAGCTCTACTTGCTTGTCGGCATCGACCGAACATCCAAATTCGCCTTCGTCGAACTGCATGAGCGGGTCAGCCGACGCACCGCCGCCGATTTCCTCCACGCCCTCATCAAAGCCGTGCCGTATCGTGTGCACACCGTGCTGACTGATAACGGCACACACTTCACCACGCCCGGAAACATCTGCTCAGCGGCCGCAGACATCAGGCTCGCCATTCAGAATGGCGAGTTGTTCCGAGCGCACGCTTTTGAATACGCCTGCGCCAAGGCCGATATCGACCATAGACTCACCAAGCCAAGGCATCCCTGGACCAACGGTCAAGTCGAACGAATGAACCGGACGATCAAGGACGCCACCGTCAAGCGATATCACTACGACACCCACGATCGCTTGCGCGAGCATCTCAGCCAGTTCGTCGCCGCTTACAACTATGCGCGTCGACTCAAAACGCTGAAGGGCCTCACGCCCTACGAATTCATCTGCAAAACCTGGCAAACCGAGCCAAAACGATTCACACTCGACCCGCTCCACCAAATGCCGGGACTAAACATCTAAGGCACCGGCCTTCGAGGGTGCCTAGCTTACACCCCCAACAGCACAATGAGTGCTCCTGGTGCCGCCCCGGCTACGAGGCCTGAAGCCCCTTTTACAGAAACAGGAATAAGGATTGCTAAGATGATAACGACGATGGAGCGGGCGAAGGGATTCGAACCCTCGACCCCAACCTTGGCAAGGAGACACTTGTCACTTGCGCGGCTTTGCTGATGCTTGCGGAACTTTGCCAAGTTACTGTTAAGGCTGGATTCCTCTTTTGCGACTGTATGCTGAAGCTTGACGGAATGTGCGTTCTTTTGCCACCGTTTGGTTCCGCCGTGGTTCCGCCGATTTTTCTCGGCGCCGCGGAACCAAAAAGCGAGAGACATGCCGAAGCTCACCAAGACCGTAGTGGACGATTTTTGTAAGGCTCCGCCGACGGCCGAGAAGTATCTCTGGGACACTGAAGTCAGGGGCTATGGCGTCAGGCTCATGCCCACAGGTGTTGCGAGCTACGTCCTGAAGTATCGGACCGAGGAGGGGCGTCAACGCAAGCTGCAACTGGCCCGCGTCGGGGCGGTCACGCCGGATCAGGCGCGGGCTATAGCCAAGAAGAAGCAGAGTGAGATCGCCGACGGCCGGGATCCGTCTGCTGAGCGTCGGTCGATCAGAAACTCGATCACGGTGAATGAACTTTGCGACCTTTATATCGAAAATGCTCGTCCGCGGATCAAAGCTTCGACCTTGGCAATGGACCAGAGCCGCATCGACGCGCACGTCAAGCCGCTGCTAGGTAAGCGAACGGTCAAATCGCTCACATCGCTGGACCTGGAGAAATTTCAGAACGACATCGCAGCTGGGAAATCAGCGCGGCAGAAGGAAAACAGACGCGGCGGCCGCACCAAGGGCGGAAAGGGCGCGGCATCTCGCACCTTCGGCATGACCCGCACCATACTTGAATTCGCAGTTCGTCAGGGCGCAATATCAGTAAACCCTTCTGCTAAGGTCAAAAAGCTCCCGGAAGGGAAGCAAACTAGATTTCTTGAGCTTCCCGAGATCGGCGCGCTCGGTCAGGCCCTGCGCGACTTAGAAACGGCTGGGGCTAACTCCGTCGGCATCGCTGCTCTACGTTTTCTTCTGCTGACCGGCTTTCGCCGCGAAGAGGGACTAGGTCTTGTTCTTGATCAGGTGGATTGGGAGCGGAAGTGCATCCGCTTTAACAATACCAAAGGCATGCGTGCTGGGGAGGTTGGAACTCGCATCGAGGTTCGTGCCGTGGGAAATCCAGCGCTCGAATGTTTGCGGTCCGTAATAAGGTATAATGGTTCAAAGTGGGCCTTTCCAGCTTCGAAAGGTGGCGGACATTTCCAAGGAATACCAAAGATTCTATCCGACGCCTGTTCACGAGCATCGCTTACTGGCGTCACCATTCATGTTTTGCGACACTCGTTTGCTTCCGTCGCTGCTGGCCTGGGCTACTCAGAACTAGTGATAGCAGGCTTAATAGGACACTCTGTCCCCGGCGTGACTGCGCGATACGGGCATGTGCCAGATCCCGTGTTGGTGCAATCTGCGGAAGCAGTATGCGCGTGCATCAATCAAGCACTAAAGGCGGACAATGGTGGCCCGTAAGAACTTAGGTGTGCGCGCGTCTCTTGCATTTCAGTCGTCGGCCGTTTGAACCGATTACAGCGACCATGTTAGCCATTTTTCGCCAGCGCGGCCGCCGAGTTTCGAGTATCGCGAGCCGGTGCCGTTAATTCGATGCTTCTCAAGCGTGCGGATGGAGAGGCCAACGAACCGGGACGCTTCGGGGGTGCGCAGGTAGTGTCCCGGAAACCGGCAAGATTGGTGGACATCAGAAACCTCCGTGATCGGTTGGGGGCCGCGCAAGGATGGCGGCTGTCGGTGATCACGGTGGTGGCGGTAGGGGTGGAGCAGGAGCGCCCGATAGCCGCCGCGCACCATGCCGGGGCCAAACTCGACGAGGCGGATGGCGTGGTCGCGCAGGTCGTGGCTCGTCCAGGCCAGCCCGAACACGTCTGGAGCGTGGAACAGGGCGGTTGCAATGTCTCGGTGAGTCGCATTCTCAAGCCGACGGTCGAGCAGGCGGAGGCGGAGGATCAGTCGGTCCCGCTGCGCTTTTGGCAGGGCGGCCGTTTCGCGAGCTGGATTGCGCCCGGTGATTGAGCGCCAGAGCCGCACTGCCGCGCTGGCGCGTATTTGGATAAGCTGGTCGAGGGGCAGCAGCACTGCCGGCTGGCCGTCGCCACTCTCATGCAGGGAGCCGAAGCGTCGTTCCGTGATGCTTGATGACGCGATCGGCGTCACCGCTTCCCTTAGCAACTTCGACGGCTCGCATTCAACGGCCGGCGGAAGCGGAACAGGCTAACTTTCGCGGTCGCCTCACTGAACCGGAACGACAAGTCGCGAGAGACGGCATTGTACCGTCGAGCCGGTCGATGGGCTCGCGTTCCCGCAAAAGCGGCAATCCGTAAAATCGTGGAACCGGAAGGCCCCGCCCGGTGGACCGGGCGGGGCGTTGGGGAGGTCCGGCTTAGTCTCCGTTCGGCCGGCGGGCGCGGGACCAGATGAGGGTGAAACCGTCGCCGTCCTCGTCGTCGAAGAGGTTGGCGTAGATCGGCGCGTTGAACGAAGGATCGTCCAGCTTGACCGACAGATAGTCACGGCCCTCGTTGGAGCGCTTCGACCAGGCGGCCCCGATCTCTGCCCGGCCGACGAAAACCCGGTGGCTGGGGGCGTTGTCGTTCGCCCGGTTGGCTTCCGGGACGATCCGGACGTTCTTGGTCTGCACGCTCAGGGTGACGATCTCGCCCTGGAACTCGCTGCCGGACTTCTTGAAGGAACCGATGTTGGCCATGTCACTTCTCCTTGGCTGTTTCGAGCCCGCGACCACCGCGGCCTCGATGGCGATCTTGAAGGCCGGAAGCGATCGACGACGCACCAGCTTGCTGGCCGGAGCGCAGCGGAGGATGGCGGTGGCGGGACTTTCTTGGCTTCCGCGAGGAATGGCCGGAGGCCAGGGGAAGAAAGTCGCGCCGCCGCCGTTGCGGCTCAGGCGATCGAGGTGCAGCCGACCTTCGGCCAGATCAAGCCATTGAGAGGCCGTGTGGCCGCGCGCCGAACAGCTTGCACGGGAGAAGACGTGGCCGGCGTTGGTTGCTGCGCACAAGATGCCCGGTGTTCCAGGTGGGGAGGAAGAAGCCCTGGCGTGCAGATCGGACAGGCTGCAACCCACCCGAACCACAACGCTTGCGACGCCTCAGTTCATCGATCCGGCAGACCGGCGAGATTGTGGCCGACCTCTCGAAGCCGCGCGAGGGCCGCCTCACTGCCGGGTCATGTTGCCGTCCAGGTCATCCGCCGATTTCCGCACCCGATCGCCGACGAGGCTGACGATCACCCCTGTCTGGCAGCACCCGCCAGCCGATGGGTAGCCGGACCTTCTACAATGCGCCGCTCCTCCGGTGGGACGAACAGCGCCATCCGTGCCCAGGCTGTGCCGCCGACAGCGACCGCCCCTACCACTGCGAAGGCCACGCGCCAGGCTTCGGACGGAATGCCCATCTGGGCGAAACCGAGCGTGCCGTTGTAGCCGGCGATCCCCGCCGGTACGGCGTAAATCAGCCCGATCGCAGCGCGGATCAGGGGGGATCGGATCGTGGCAAAGGCGATCTGCCCGATCGTCAGGGTGACGCTGCCCGCGATGATGGCGACGATGATCGCACCGGGTATGCCGGCGCCGCTGTGATAGGCGGCCAAGCCGGCCGTCAGGCCGGCAACGAACGGCAGCGCGTAAACGGCGAGTATGAAAAGCACCCAGCAGAAGAAGCCGATGCCGAAGACGCTGAGGACGAGTCCGATGATGAGCATGGTGGATAACTCCGTGACAAAGAGGCCAAGGGTTGCGCCTTCCACCACCACCACGGCGCGGGATCGATATAGCCGAGGGTGATGGAGGGCGGCAGCGGAAAATCGATGGTGAATTCCCGCCGCCGCCGGATGTGATCGACGCCCTTTCAGGGTTGAAAGGGATCGAATTCATGGATGATCGTGGCGGGGTTGCCGTCATATTCGGCCGACGGCATGACACCGTATTCCCCGTTCCCGGCGTGAAAGACGGTGATGCAGACCATCAAAGTGGTGGCGAGGTTCCAGCCACGGGCGTGAGCGATCGATAGGGCTTGCGACATCGTTCCGGCTCCTGTCTTGGAGGCGGGGACCATCCCCGCGCGATAGGTGCCCGATGTGTTCGGTCCGCAGCCGCAATAACCGCGCAGGCGAAACCGGAGAGGCCGCACGCGCGCGTAGCGGACCCTTCACGAGTTTGATGGCATAAGTCGCTGCGCCGGACCCAAGGATTAAAGCCAATAAGAGCGCGGCGGGAATGGCATCGAGTCCGGGCACGTTATAAATGGACACATGCTGATGGCGACTGCGAATTCTGATGGCGAAAAGCGAAACATTGAGTTGCGAAACAGACATAGAGGAGTGCTTACGGCGAAGGCTTATCCGTGCCTATATTGGTCTTCCAAGACTTCAAATATTGATCGCGAAAGCAACCTGCGGTTTAGGAACGCCTCTATGCATGCCCAAGTTTTGTGATCATTGCCGCGAGTTGTGAAGGTATTATCGCTAGGAGCGTTGCCTGCCCTGTCTTTAGTAATTATGGCCTATAGCTATTGAACCTCAGGGTGCACCGATTCTTCATGGCTTCAGAACGGGAGATGCCGTTCGACCAGCAACCTCAGGGCACCCGCACTTGCATAGGCCGCGTAGGCCTGATTGTGGTCGTTCTTGAGTTCGTCTGCAAAATCGCACACGGCCTTCATCGAAAATGTTCGGGGCTGGGGATGGGGCGCTTCGGCCGCGGCGACGAAGATGGAATAGCTTTCCATCTCAACGCCGATGGTCTTCCGGTGCTGCATGAGAATCTCAGCCACAACCGAGCTGTCTTGCAGCACGGCGGCTCCCGACGCGACAGGTCCGATCCGGAGAGCTGGGCTCCGGTTCAGTCGTTCTGCTTTCCAACCGCGGCGAAGCTCGTCTAGTGCCTCCTGATCACGTGCAAGTGCCGACAGACTACCACGGACGATGTTGTCTGGTGCGACCTGATGAGGTTCGGGTGAGAAAGTCCTCGCACCGTCCTTCACATGCCTTTTCCCGCTTTCGTAGTTCCAGCATGGATCGGCCGCGAGGACGTCGCCAATCTCCACCTTGTCCTTCACGCCAGCCGCGATTCCGACCATCGCCAGGTAGCGCGGCCGAAAGCGCATCGTCATTTTTGTCGCGAGCACAGCAGAGGCCACCAGCCCCATCCGCGCGGCCGACGCCGCGACGACTTTGACGTTGCCGTTTATGCCTGTGGTAAATCCCTCGTGGTAGATCGTGCCGTCACCGTCGAAGCGGCGCTGCTGCCATTTCCAGTCGAGTGCAAGTACGGCGTTAAGCTCGGGATATTCGAGCGCCGTGAGCACGCAGAGGTCAACGTCGAACTCCGCCTTCGTCTCTCCGGCTTTCGACGCAATGATGTGCTCCACCTTCCGGGAGAGCGTCTCCTCCCATTCCTGCGAGGAGGGATCGTAGCGGACGAGGCCGAACGCCTCGCTACGGAAGCGACCCTCAGCGAGCTTGGCTGTATCGTCATATGCGGTGAGGCCAAGAATGTGGCTCGGTCGCCGATACAGGTCACGATCCAGAAGCTCGCTCAAAAGCTGCAGACCACCCTGCCTGTCGGGCTCCTGGTCGGACCGGAGAGGTATGCTGATGTCGAGGACCAACAGATCGTACTGCTCGTCGCGGAGCATCCGCTTGGCCGCAGTTGCATCCCGCGCATCCTGTATCTGGTCGATTGAGCAACCTGTCACAGACGTCAGTGCGATGGTCACGCGACGAAGTTTATCCTGATCGTCCTCGACAACGAGAATTCTGATCAACTTGAATGTCCTAGCTCTTGCGAGATGGAGTCGATTAGCGCGATCAGCTCCTGCTGCCAGCCCACAATGGCGGCGTGATAGTACACCGCCCCGCGATAGGTGGTGGAGAACTCCCTCCGAAGCGACTGGTCGAGTTCCTCCAGATTCGTCGTCGCCGGCGGCTTTCCGAACTTCTCAAATTGTGTAACGACGATCACGGGCGTTGTAATCACGAATCGGGCCATCTGCTTTAGGAACTCCCGCCCGCCAAAGCTGTGGATCGCGCCGCCGCCGGGCTCGTCCGGGCTGGGGTCATAGTTGGGCAGCGTCATGTCCAGGATTACAAGATCGTATACCGTCGTCCGAGCCCTGCGGACGCCAACTTGCAGAGACCTGGCCTCGTCCAGGCTTGCGTTCGGCAACCTCAGGCGGAGGAAGCCTTCGAGCGCCGAGCGCTTATTCTCGTCGTCCTCGATGAGAAGCATCTTCATGTGGAGGTCTCCCGCCATACGATCTCGAACTCGACGAGGAAGCGATCCCCATCGAAGCCGAACTTTAGCATGTTTGTCTCCCGGTTGCGGCCGCGGAGGATTCGATGGAGCTTGATGAGGCCGGTTCCGCCCTCTGAGGTGACTGCGGACCTGTAGTCGTCCGCCACTATTCGCTCCCGGATACTTGCGAGCTTTCCCTCTATCGTCTCGACGTCCACGTCTTCCTCAACGTCGCTCAGCACTCGAATACGGAGCCGGGAGGGGGCGCTGATCTCGACGCCAAGTTCGACTTCCGGTCCCGTAAGGCCCGAGTGGCGCCGGATGTTGTCGAAAACAATGAAGAACACGTCAGAGAAGAATGCCAAAGCGTCGCGGAACGGCGGGAGGTCCGGCAGGCCGGTCCGTCTCAGGATCGGGTGGAATTCAGGGTAGATCGTCGTCACGCACTTCAGGCCGACGTCGATCATCGCCTCGATCGGAAACACCTGAATCTCGATGGGTGCCGGAAGCCGAAACCAGTCCGCGACAATGTCGAGCGCCTGGTTTGCACCGGTTGATGCGGATCTGATCGCCCGCTCGAGGTCGAGGCGGGCGGCCCCGGCCAGCGGGGCGACATCCGCGTCGAGTGAGTTGAACATGCGCGTGATCCTGGGCTTCAGCTGGGAGTTGCAGACGTCGCGGACCTCATCAAGGCAGACATCGACTCGGTCCCAATACATTTTGAAGCACCCATCGAGAAATTGGTCGAAGGTAAGATCGAGCGTGAAGCCGGCGGACAGCACCAGCAACTGGCCCGATCGGATTCCGGCATCGAACAGGCCATTTGCTCTTTCCAGCGAACGGATCTGTATTAGCTCATTCGACATTTCCGCGATGAGGTCGTCATAGTCGCGGGAGAATTGGGCAAGCCGTTCATCCAGGGCTTGTGGATCGACGCGATGCTGCCGGAGCGCGACCGCCCAGTGCTCGTTTGAAGTATATTCGTCCAAGGAAGCGCGGCGCTGGGTGATCAGATGTTCGACCTCCAGCGGCGTCCGCAGTTGGCCAGCAAGCGTTCCATGCCGGATGCGCATACTCAGATAACAGTCGAGCCCGTGATCAGGATTGGTCAGGAATTCTTGGTTTAATGTGACGGCCATCTTGACCAAAAGGTCAGTTGACTCGTTTTTGGGCAACTCGAGCATAGCTGTCGGAATGGGTTTCCTCTCCTCCAGCCGCTGAATCATCGCGGATACCATTTCGCGGTCGATACCGAGACCTGCCTGTAGGTGCGACTGGAACCTGGAAAAGTCCTCCTTCAGATTTCGCTCGGCCCATCGCCGGAGCGCTGGGACGTCGACAAAAATCTTCGTTTGCCCAATGTGCCTGACCCCGCTGTGTACCAGCAGCGACCGAGTGACCCCGCGAAGCTCGTCCTCGTAGACCTTTGAATTGTCGGCATCGATCTCGACTAGAAGTCTCAGAACGGCGATCCGCTCTTCCTGAAGTTCGCGTGTGCTCTGGAACGCTGACGAAACCTGCATGATCTCGGGGACGCAGAGATAACGGAGGTAGAAGGCCAATTGAGTACGATCGAAGTTGCCGACAAGGGCGTCAAGCTGGGACGGCCTATCCAGGCCGTTGGCAATGAGGAAGTCCTCGTAGGCATACGCGCACACATCCGCGAGGCCATCGTCGTTTTGTACGGCGAGATGGAGGATGATCGAAAGTGTAAGCTCCCGCTTTAGGTCGGTCCTGGCTTCTTCGTCCAGCTTGGCAACGCATTGGGCGACGGGAAGCGATCGTACGAGGCCGGGGCGTTGCGTCGCGTGTGTCACGATGAAACGAGCGAGATCGACCTGTTTGCCGTCGAGGCTCGCCATGGTCTTCGCGGCCTCTCTGATCGCCCAGCGAGACTGTTCGGGGTCCTCCGCGCCCACCTGCGGAAGCAGCATTTCGAGCGCTGCTTGTTTCTTGTTGTAGAGCAGCAAAGCCTCGACATTAGCCCGGAAGAGTTCCGTCGCGCAGAGTTCCGGCATGTGCTCGATCGGTCGTCCAACGATACTGGCGGCGCGCGTCAGCGATGGGGTGGCAGGGAGGGAGGCAAAAGCTGCATCCAGATACTGCTGGCGGATGGACTCGGGGAGCACTGTTAGCTCGTCTGCTCGCACGCCGGAGCGTTCGATAAAGGCAATCTGCTCAAGCTGGCTTCCTGCGGGAACTCTGGATGGCAGAGCTCTCCAAGCATAGAGCAGTAGGGAAGGCGCGAACGACAGATTGTGAAAGCCTATCGCCAGCCTTAGCAGGGGTATGATGTCTTGATCGTTCTTGATGTCCTCTCTGAGAAGCGCGTGCAGGTTTTTCGGCGCGCTCTCCGCCGGCGCTGTATCGCCGGGAATGGCCTGACCCGTTAATTCCGCGATTTTGGCTCGAAGCAGCCATAGCACCGGATCGTTCGGCCGCTGGGCGATACACCCCTCGATATGTTCCATCGCAGCCTTGACGTTTCCGACCAGCATAAAATCAGAGGCTGCGTCGGTCACGAACGTGAGGCGGGCCAATCCGGCAGGGTTCCCGCGCACCGCCATGATCTTGGCGAGCCGCTCGTCTTTAACGACGCTGGCTACACTCTCGACGGCAGCGTCGAACGCGTTGGCTATTTCGAAGCTTCCGACGGTCGCGGCTATCTTGGCGAGATCCACGAGCGTCTCGTATTGATCGATTATCGCTCCGGCCGTCTCCTGGCGCAGTACGTTGGCACAGGCTTCCACGGACGCCGGCTCGATCCCGGCGACTCGAAAGTTCAGATATGGACCAAGGCCATTGCTCGAATCCCACTTGGCCGTCATCTTGGAGAACGAGCTGGCGAAGCGTGTCGGTACGGTTGATGGCTCCAATCGGCGGCTCACATGATGAGCAAAGAAAGAGACGACGTCGGCGTTAGGTCGAGCCTTGCGTATCTGGGCAAGATAGTTCTTCTGAACCTCCAGTCCTTCGTACAGTTGGAGTGCCCCGATTCGAGCCTCGATGCTCCAAAAAGAAAAGCCTAGTTCCCGCTCTAGGGTATCTAGGGCAGTGAAGCATTCGGCCGAGGCGCCTCGGCATAATGCTTTTTCGTAAGCAGACTTCAGATCAAGAAAGCGCTCGACTCGCTTTGCTTCCTCGATGATTTGCGCCGCAACCCAGGCCACTTCCCTGGTAAACGAAACTGGCTGCAGCGGGGTCCTTGTCCGAAATTGTTCAAGCCTTCGCGGAAAGCGGGAGTTCGTAAGCGAGCCGCTCCGGCCGCTCGCACTGGGCAACCAGTGCACAAGCGCCTGTAGATCGTTTGCCGTGACGCGTGACCGCGCCGCCGAAAGTACCAACCAGGGTTCGCGCGAACCTCGTAGAAGGTTTTGTAGGCTCGTCAGTGCAGCGGATTTCTGGGTTGACCTGGTCAGTCGATAGATCCACGAAAATAATTGCTAAGCCTAACGGTTTTACCCCGTCCGGCAGCCTTTTGTTTCTATTATAAATCCTGCTTTAGGTTGGCGCTCCTGCCCCGAGTCTGATAGGTTGGGTCAGTAGCACCCCCCCTCCAATGTAAGCTTTCGCCTTGGCCTCATCAAGAAGCCGTGAGGCGATGGAAGGCCCAGGTCGGCCTGTGGCGGCGGCTAAGGAAAGCAAATCGGTCGAGAGCGGCAATAGGCAGCGGGCGGCGCTCACCCGCCGCCGCTCCCGAACTTCCAGACCGGGATGCCGAGCTTCTTGGCCTTGTCGGCCAGGTTGTCCTGGATACCAGTGCCCGGAAACACCATAACCCCGATCGGCAGCACCTCCAGCATTGCGTCGTTGCGTTTGAACGGCGCGGCCTTGGCATGCCTGGTCCAGTCGGGCTTGAAGGCGATTTGCGGCACCTTGCGATGATCGGCCCAGCGGGCCGCGATGCGTTCGGCACCTTTCGGTGATCCGCCGTGCAGCAGCACCATGTCGGGGTGCTTGGCGTGGACCCGGTCTAGCCTGTCCCAGATCAGGCGATGGTCGTTGAAGTCGAGGCCGCCGGTGACGGCGATCTTCGGGCCTGCCGGCACCAGCACCTCGGTCTCGGCCCGGCGTTTGGCGGCGAGGAAGTCGCGGCTGTCGATCATGGCCGAGGTCAGCGTGCGGTGATTGACTATCGAGCCTGCGCGCGGCCGCCAGGCAGAGTGTGTGTGGCGCTCGAACTGGTCGGCGGCCTGGTCGCGGAAGAACTCCATGCTGTCGCGGCGTTCGATCAGCGTCTGCCCTTCCGATGTCAGGCGTTCCAACTCGACCGAGCGGATTTCGGAGCCATCCTGTTCCTTCTGGCTGCGCTTCTGCGCCTGCTCGTTGTCGTCCAGTTCGCGTTCGATCCGGCCGATGGCTCGGTGGAAGATGTTGACCGTCGACCACAGCAGGTCTTCGAGGTCGGGCTCAAGGCGGGTGTCACCGAGTGCCGCCGCCAGGGCGTCGAAGATGTCGGCCACTGCGCCGGCGACGATCTGTGCATCGGGCATCGGCCTCGGGTCGGGTTCGTCCTGGAACGGACGGTAGCCGTAGAGCTGGAGTTCGGTGAGGACGTGATCGGTCGGGGATGAGGTGTGCGGCGGCTCGAAGCTGGTGTCGTCGTATTCGGTCGTCATGGGTTGCTGCCCTTCGTCGGATCGACCGCGCCCATCGCGGCCTTCATGGCGACGAAGGCGGCGGGCGGACCGGACCTGCACCCGCAGCGCAGCGGAGGGCCGAAGCGCAGCGAAGGATGGCGGATGCCGGCTATTTTGCTTCGCGATGCAAAGGCGGTCCCTCTTGGGCCGCCGGCGGAAAATAGCCGGCCCTCCGCCATTGCTTGTCCGGACCGCCTGCCGCCCGATCGCCCTCTCAGGAGGCCGTGGGCGCGGTATGGTCCGACGACTGGTGGCAATTACCCCGCGACCGGATGCGATGATGCTGGCGCCGCCAGGCACCTTCGCCGACGCGGCGGCGGCCTCCTCCAAGGCGATGAGGCGCACACATTGTCCGGGGCGATCTGCACACGGATGGCTGCCCGCAGAGCATCGATTCCGAACCCGCGGAGATATTCGTTGAAGTCGCCCAGGTGGGGTGACAGCGTGATTGCCTCAATCGCGGCTTCATGGCTGCGGTCGATCAGGTTCTCCATCGCGCAATCGCCGGCCGATCGTTATTGCGGGCGATGTAGAGGCGGCGTAGCGTTCGCGGGGAAAGGATGGCGGCCAGATGCGCGGCCGACTTTTTACCGGCGGGTCAACCACGAAAATCTGAGCCCGCTCCTTCGTTGGCTATTCTGTTTCTCCGAGGCTTCCGTGTCGAACTGCCGGAACTCTCGCCGAAGTCCGCATTGAGCAGGGCAAACTTTACCTGCGCGTCGGGATCGCCCGGACCTCGAAGTTCGGATTCGCCGATTTGCATCAGCGCGTTAGCCGACGCACCCCCGCTGGTCTCCCTGACGCCCTCATCAAGGTGTCGCCTTCCAAGGTTTCGTCCATCAATGCTATTGATCAGGCATTCTATGGGTTAAGAGGGCGAAACGGCGAAGCAAGCAATTGGCCATACGGCCGAAACGCGCAGAGTTCCCTCGCTATCAATTGCCTGCTGCCTAATGGTGGCTATCAGCTGTGCATCGAGATCTGCAAGTTCAGGCTTTACAAGATGCGGGTCTGGAGTTGTTTGTCTGTCAGCCTTGCAGAGCTGCATAACTAAATCGGCAATCACGGCGCGAGGAAGCTGCGCGGGAGGGGCCTCGCTAGAAATAGCGAATGCATCTAGATGCAAGCCCCGCTCCTCGCCAAGTCCACCTGAAATTTCGATTCGTTGAGACACATAAATTAATAAAAGAGAAGGCATTGAAAATGGCCAGGCCGCCGCATCTGACCGTGGTATTCTGACTGAGGCGACCCGGTCTTCTGTAAATTCGCAGAGACGAGCGCGGATGGCTTCAACTACTCTTGAATCAGCGGTGCCAACCCGGCGAACAAATCGGCCGTCAGCGTCCTCAGCGGGCAGGCCATCAGTTTCGTCACACACAACCAGCTCGTCAAGGAGCTTGAGGGTGTTAACCTGTAGTTCTCGCACTTCCACGCCGTTGCCGCTAGATGTGAATACGGGACAGGTTGCAGGCGGGCCCTTTTCGGCATTACATGCGCGCTCGAGGAAAGTTCTTAAGTCCTCCCATTCCGCGGCACCTGGATCAACGCTCCGGATTTGGGATTCATTGTCTGCAAATCTCCTGCTGAACTCGGACCATCGTGAATACCCGGCTCCTACAATTTCAGCGATACGAGAATCTACCTCGCCGCCGGGAAGCCATGGCAGTGTTGCGGTCATTGCCCCCGACAACTCTTCCGGCGGCACCAAGCTCATAACGCGGCTAAATAGAACCTCAAAATCGCCTGGCGACAAATTGGCCACGATCCGATGGAGCTTTTCACGTGCAATCCTGTAGGCATCAGCCTCGCGCGTGCCAGCTACAACAATTGTGTTGACCAAAATCGTTTCGCGGGACCCAAATCGATGCACACGGCCGACCCGTTGCTCCAAGTCCATTGGGTTCCATGGGATATCCAAGTGGATGAGACGTCTTGAAACTTGAAGATTTATTCCCTCGCCGCCAGCGCGCGAGGATACAAGAAATTGCCGACCGGCTCTATGACGAAATGATGCTACTTCAATATCCCGCTCGGCATCGGTTTGGCCGCCGATAATGATCGCCGGCCGCTTACCAAAAGCCCTCTCGATCTCGTTTGCAACTACCTCAACCGTTTCGATTGGCTGGCAAAATAACACGACTTTCTCCGAGCCTGCTGAGGTGAGGAGCGCAATCATTTTGTCCCATTTACTGGAGTCTGATCGGGCCGCCTTCAGCTGGATGCCGGTCCGCAACAGCTTGCCTAGCAGATACTCATTGGGAATCCAGCCAGCCTCGTCTTCGTCCTCGATTTCTTCCGCATCTTCATCATCGAAATTGATATTCATTTGCCGTAGGAGGCGCTCGTATAGCGCTTGTATCGACTCTGTTGGCGACCCGCCTCGATATGGCCGCAGTGCCATCAGGGCCGGGGCGAGATCTACGTGATCTGCCGGCCATCGGAGACGGCGAATCGCCAGCCGGGTAAGAAACCCAAGGCCCGCTGCGACGCTCGAGGCAACCCACTGAAGCGCCTGACCTTTCGCCCAGCCGCCTGCGCGACGGCCAGCGTAGCTGGCTGCGCTGTTCTCATACAAGGCAGCCACGTCCGCGTACCATTCGGCCCAATCTGCGCCGAGACTGACGATGATTGGGGAAGAGACATCACGTATTGGGAACAGCGGCCGGTCATGCCAGTCAGTCACCATCTCCTTGGTGCGGAATATGACACGACCCGCCGTGTCGGACGGAGTTTCTCCAGGGAATTGCAGCAAGGACAGCAGGTTCTCAAACCGCGCCTGATGTCCCTGATGCGGGGTGCCGCTCAGCAGAAGCAGCCGTCCCCGGTCTGCACGCTGGGCATCAATAAGCCGGCGCACCAGTCGGTAGCCAGCGTTCGGGCTGCCGCCGCCTTCGGCCCAGTCCGAGAGGTGGTGGCATTCGTCCGCGACGATAATGTCCCACGGCCCCGCTGCCAACAATGCCTCAGCGCTTCCTTCGCGGACCGATTTTTGAATGCTGGCTACAACCAGGCGATCGCGATCTAGGCGCGCGTCACTGCCCATTGCGGTCCATCGTCTCGCGTCGAGCCCAAGTTTGGTTAGCTCCGTGATCACGTTTCGGACCAATCTCGCAGGTGCAAGATATAAGGCCCTTTGAGCCTCGCCGTTGCGCAGCAATCTTTGTAGAATGAGCCCTGCCTCCACCGTCTTGCCGAGACCGACCTCATCGGCAATCAGGACGCGGCGTAGGTCAGATGCGTTAAGCACATGCTCGACTAACGATCGCTGATGAAGCAGTGGCGCAACGTCGAGTACTTCGAGCCGTCGTTGTGGGTCTTCCGCCAAAAGAAACCAGGCCAGGAGAGCTGTCTGAGCTTTTCGCGTCGAAGCCAGCCAAGATGTTCCGACCCGCTCCACGGCCACCTGCGCAGGTGTCAATTGTGGTTCAGTTTGACGCGCATCCACAAAGGGCTCGAATATCCCTCTGGTTGTCTGGAGTTCGACGCTTGTAAATGCCCTGCGAGGGAGCCCGATCAAAGTCCGCGTTTTAAGGCCAAACTCCATGCGCTCCGCTGCCACGGCATAGGGCAAGCCCTTATAAATGACCGTCGCTGGTATCATACCGACGCCAATTCGGACTTAGATTGCTCATCAGCGGTAAGCCGTAGTTTTTCAAGCCGTTCGATGAGCGCAGCCCGCTTGCTTGGGTCACCCACATATTCTGCAGGCGCAATGGCATTTGCTGTTCGGTCAATCGGGTCACCCCACTGCGCAAACACGACTGAAATATCTGTTCGCACTTCGGCAAAGCGTTCGTTCAACAAGCGTCCGGCGACAGTGCCTGCACGCTCCATACTATCGGCAGCCAAATCTGCGCATAGGCTGACCATACGCTGTTTTACGCCGCGTCCCGCGGCCTCCCCACGATCGACGAAGTCCCTGCAGGCACGTTGGATAACCGGCTTCGTAGCCTCCAGAAGACGATCCCGTACCGCGCGCCTCAGGTCATCCGCAGCGTCCTGACCTACTTGTCCAAGCTGCTCCGAAAGAGCTGTTGCTGACCGCCGTGTGGCCTCCAAGGCCTCCGGTGATACAACGCTGCCTGGCCATGCCTCTGCCCAGTCGAGTATCTGGTTCACCATCGCATGCGTAATATCGCCAAATTCAGATGTCCGGCTGCGAACGTCGCGCAGTAAGCCGGTCTTGCTGCCCCAGATGGCAGCGACTGGCTCTTGAAAAAGCTGTGCGATGTCGTCGGGAAGGTCGATCTTACGGCTGCCGACAAACGAGCCGCCACGGACAACTGCAGCTTTCAACGTCGCCCAGGGAGCGGTTGCCAGCTCTGCGAGATACCGAACCACACTTTTTCGAGCATCCGCCTGAGCCCGCGCGACGAGCTTCTCGATGAGGGCGGCAGCCGTTCCATCGAGAAATTCTCTAAATTGGCCCTGTCGATTGGCGTACTCTGTGCGGAATGGCTCGAGAAATCGCGCAAGCTCAATTTTCAGCCGCTCAAGCTCCTCCTTCTCTCGTTTGCCTTCCGCCAGATAGGCCAGCTCTTGGTCTAGTGCCGCATTAGCGATGTTCTGAATACGAACGGCGGAGTTGGTGCGCAGGCTCTGTAACGCGGCCCGATTTCGCTGCCCGAGCTCCACAAGCCGCTCCCGAAGCGCCGGTATGCCGGTTTCCGCTGTATCTGTAGCAACTGGGGAAGGCCTGCGAATACGCCCAACCAGCCTAGTGTAATCGGTTGCCGACACGGCATGGACGGCTAGGCGTTCCAGCACGTCGCAGGCGGCACGTTCGCGTGCCTGCCGCAGATCAGAATCGTCAGTTTCAATTCCCGTTAGGCGGCCCAACTCTCTACCGGTTTGATTACGAACGTTCTCTTCGGCTTCGGATACAATTCGCCGATATGTCGCACTTACCGTCTCGTCGTCCATATCGGCGTCGGCAATCTCGTTTGCCACGACCTCATCCATGGAGGTACGAACGGCGATCACATCACATGGGTCGGCCTCCGTATCCCCTGCTGCAAGAAGGATACGATCCCATAGCCCGCTTGTGCGGATAAGCTCAATTTCGTCCCGCGAAATCCCACGCCTGACGACGATGATCACACCGCGAGCCCGTTTGCGAACGTACTCCTCAGTCGCTTTCTGATAATCGTCGCCTGCTATGCCAACGCCCGGGAGATCAACAAGCACGACGCCGCCAGCGAGAGCTGGGGACGGCCAACCCACGTCGATCTCGGCAACTAAAGGCGCAAGAGAACCGGCAGTATGTTTTTGCAGCAGAGCAGCAAATTTATCGCCCACATCATACTCGCTTACACGTCGCGTGGAGTTTATCCTCGCAAAGTTCAGCGCTTCCGCAATATCGCGTAGCCGTTCCCGGTCGCTCTCGTCGATGCTCCCAGTATATTCCAGTCCAAGAGCTGCACGCAGCCTCATTGCCAGGCCGGGTAGGTCGATGGGGCCGGTCGTTGAGCCATCCACCAGTGTCTGGGCCGCGCGGAACATGATTTCCATGCGCTCGCTTGGCGCCACATCAGCTTTGGCCGCCCCGCTATCAGCCTCTTCCGCATCATTGCCGGCCACCTCCGGCAAGAGCCATATTTGAGCTTGCTCATCTAGGTCAGCCGCTTTCGCTACGGTCTCGCCGCGGCGGGCCAACTCCGCTTCCACGTTTAAAAGCAAACCCCTGAGCTTTGCAGGGCTTTGATACCGCACCCGAAAGTATTTCTGGTCACTAAAGCGGACTTTCGTCGCGATCGCAGTCATTGGTCCTGTGCCGCCCGCAGGCAGCACGGACTTGCCGTCGGCGACGATGGCGTTGATCAGCGTGCTTTTGCCGATCCCCGACTGCCCGAGGAAGCAAAGCACAGTCTCGTCCGAGCGAGCGAGCAGCTTGTCCAGGCGCGCAGCCTCGTTGTTGATCTGCGCCACGACGTGGGGCAGCAAGTCCTGGAAGGTAGGACGCACTCGGGTCCACCAGTCCCTGACCTCGTTAGGTTGCATAACCCCTCCAAACACACTCGCTAGACGCGTAACACTTGTTGAACACTTGTAGTCGACGCTGATAGTATAGCTGTAGGCGGTCGTTGCGCACAGAGACATGATTGCTCATGCTGCGGCACGAGCTTTGACATCGTTCAGGATGGTGAAGACGCGATCGGATTCGGCAGGGCTGAACAAGCCCTCTACGCTGGCCGAGTTCATGTCCGTATAAGGCGACTCATAAAGCCGTTCAGGTTCAACCGACCCATGCTCCGTCAGGTGGTTTATGAGCATGTCAAGAAACGCGATCTGGTTTGGCCGCAAAGTCCGGCCCACCAGAAACTCCGAAAAAGCGTCCTTGGCAGCGCCACGGTCCAGCCCAACAAGCGATCGCACGAAAAGGCCCAGATTTTGGCACTGCGCGCGGGCGCGGCCAAGGTCTTCCGGTGTGCTACCCCCTTCCTCGATCAACATGCGCTCAAGTTCAGCGATATCGGTTTCGGTCAGCGGGCGGTTCATGCGCAGCTTGTTGATGGCCACGTGGCTTTCATGGGCCTGGAGAAAATGGCGCATCTTTGCGCGGAATTTTTCAAAGTCGCCGGCCGGGGTAAGGCGCTCAAACGTCACCTCATCAGCGACACCGAGCGTATCCATGAAATCCGTGTAAATCGGCTGACGACGGCGTTTTTCGATCAAAGGCACCAGCAACCGCAGCGCGCGCCGAGCCTGCTCCAGCATGGCGCGCGTAACATCCTGCCACCAGGCCTCCGACTGGATGTCCTGGATCAGCGGCAACTGGGCGGCGATCGCCGGGATGCTTGTCTGCTCCTCAAGCGCGGAGGCGATGGCCATAACCGCCTCCTGCTGCGCGGCAAAGCCAGGCACCGGGATGATCGTGCCGAGCTGAAGGCGCAGCATCAGCAGGTCGAATCGCTTGGCCTCTTCCGGCTCACTGGGCAGCGCGCTTGGCAGACCGGCAACCGAGCCAGCCAGCTTTTCGCGGTTCTCCCGGCTGAGATGCGCCCATGCTTCCGCGGCGGCAAAATCCTCCACCAATTTCCGATGCGGCCGCACCACGAAATTATGGATGTTCATCGCGGCAACTTCGCCCCTCAGCCGCTCGGCGAGTTGCTGGCGCAGCGCCCCGTCCGCCGCGCCAGAATCAACAAGATTTTCGTCCAATGCCGCGATCAGATCGAGCCGCGTGTGGAAGAGCCGGGCCGCCAGACTGTCCGGCGTCGCCGCCTCGGCCGCCCCCGCCGGCTGGCTGAAAAATTCCAGATTCTGGCAGAAATCAAACACAGAAAAATACTGCTTGTCCTGCCCCGGCCCGAAAAGGTCCTTGCACAGGCGGGTGCCGCGGCCAACCATCTGCCAGAATTTCGTTGGCGACCGCACCATCTTGAAAAACACGAGGTTGGCGATCTCGGGGATATCGATCCCCGTATCCAGCATGTCCACCGAAACAGCGATATGCGGCGCGCTGGCCGGCTTGGAAAAACTGTCGATCAATGACTGCGCGTAGTCCACCTGGTTGTCGATCACGCGCGCAAACGATCCGGCGAGGTTCGGGTAGGCCAGATCGAAACGCTGCACGATGAACTCCGCGTGCTTGTGACCCTTCGCGAAAATGATGGTTTTCGCCAGCCTGTCGCCGCCGGCCACGTGCTGGCCGTTCGTCATCAGATGCGCGATAACCTGGTCCACCGTATCCGCGTTGAACAGCCAGCGGTTCAGTGCCTCGGCCTCCACCCGGTCCGGCATTACGCCATCTTCATCCCACTCAAGCTCCTCCCATGTCTCCTTCTCCTCCTGGGAAAGCGCGTCGTAACGTATTCCCTCGCGCAGGAAGCGCGTCGGCACCGAAAAGGCTTTCATCGGCACAAGAAAACGGTCGTTCACCGCCTCCTGCAGCGAGTAGGAGTCGGTGGGCACACCATCCTCTAGATTAAACAGGCGGTAGGTGTTGCGGTCGATTTCCTCTCGCGGCGTCGCCGTCAGCCCCACCAGCATGGAATCGAAGTATTCGAAAATCGCTCCGTATTTGCGGTAGACGGAGCGGTGGGCCTCGTCGATTACCACAAGGTCGAAGTGCCCAGGACCAAAGCGGCGTTTGCCGGCCTGCATGTCGTCGATCAGCGTCATCATGGTGGGGTAGGTGGATACGTAGATCCGGCCTTCAGTCGTTTTGTCCTCCAGCAGGTTTACGGTGGTGGCGCTGGGCAGATGGGCCACAAAGGCGCGGGCGGCCTGGCTCACCAAGGCTTTGCGGTCGGCCAGGAACAGGGTGCGCTTGGCCCAGTTGGCGCGCATCAGCAGGTCGGCCAGCGCAATCACCGTGCGGGTTTTGCCCGCGCCGGTGGCCATCACCAGCAGGGCGCGGCGCTGGCGGTGAATCTCAAACGTTTCGGCCAGGCGGCGGATGGCGCGGTGCTGGTAGTAGCGCTCAACAATGGTTTTGCTGACATCGGTATCGGCCAGCCGCTTGCGGGTGGTGCGGCGCTGCACCAGAAGGGCCAGCTCGTCTTTCTTGTAAAAACCCTGCACGGCGCGCGGCGGATAGGCCGTGTCGTCCCACAAAAAATGCTCGTAGCCGTTGGTGCCGAAAATCAGTGGGCGCTGGCCGGTCGATCGCTCCAGGCAATCGGCATACAGCTTAGCCTGCTCCTGGCCTTTCAGCGCGCTGTGGCGGGTCGCCTTGGCCTCGACCACGGCCAACGGAAGCCCATCATCGCCCCACAGCACGTAATCCACATAACCCTTGCCTGTGGCGTTCGGCATGCCCGTGACCGGGTATTCCGCCACGTTCGGGGCATCGAGGTCCCACCCGGCTTCGCGCAGCAGCAGATCGATGAAGCGGTCGCGGGTTTCGGCTTCGGCGTAATCATGCGTATCCGGCACGGCGGCATTTTTCGCCCGGGCCGCTTCCACCTCGGCGCGCAGTTGCTGCAACTCGGCGTCAAGCGCCGCGTGGCGCGCCAGCGTTTCCGCCAGCTTTTCGTCCTTTTCCTTCAGCTCGGCTTCGCGTTTGCGAAGCTGTTCCAGCGTCAGTTTTGCGATCTGCGCGATGGGTTTTGGCAGTTTAGCGGCATCAAAGGCGAGGCTATCGGCCGGGCGGGCGCCTTTGGAGTAGGTGCGGGCGAGCCAGAAGCTCACGTGAAACAGCTCTTTCACGGCCGCGCGGGCTTCGCCTTCCGATGTGGCTTTGGTGGTATGAACGGCGCGGTTGCCGACATCTTTTAAAAAATTGGCTTTGAAGAAGATGGCTTGGCCGACGGTATTTTTAAAACTGGGTTCGTGGATGAGGGCGGACAAAGACTCCTGGTAGGGTAGTTTGAGGCGCACATCGAATTTGTAGAGCCAGGTAACGGCGAGTTCGAGGGCGCGCCTGGCGTAGAAGGCGCAGGCGCGCGGGTCGGTGAGGGCGAGCGATTCTGCGCGCGCGGCGGCTTCATAAAAGTCCGGCCATTCTGGGAGGAGAAAGCCGAACTGGGACATGGGTCAGAGTTCGCCGCGGAAGGCGCGGTGTTGGAGAGAGGCGAAAAGGCTGTCCATCCCCTTACTCGAAGCCTTCGCGAGTTGCTGAAGCCGAGAGACCACGTGCAACCGTTTTCCAAACATTGTTTGGACTTCAAGAGGAGGCACAGCAACTGGCAATTCGCGAAGTCTGGAGAGAGTGATCTCGCGGAATGTAGCTCCCTTTACCTGCCGTGATATCCACTCCTGAGTTGTCGACAAGCGTAGAAAGGCAAGGAGAAATTCGGCACTCACACTTTCTCCAGGGGCAATACGCGCTGTGCCTTGTGTCAGGTTGGCGCCATCCAGCTCCTTAGGAACTATTGCCGTTGTGCCGACTGTGGCGCGAATGCTCATTACAATGTCACCAGCACTCACTCTCGAACGTCGAAATTTCGCGGCGATCGCAGGATCGGTGTGCCGAAGTTCATCCTGTCGAATTTCGCCAGCGACAATATCGCCAGTCCTGATATATGGAACACCGCCCGCAAATTCTTCACCAGCTTGAACTATTCCATATGTAACGATCGTTCCTTTTCTAACAACTTCTGAAAGCTCAACGGTCTTTGTTGAAGCTACCTTCATTCCATCGGGTCCAAACATTTCTACAAAAATCGCCTGCGCCATCTCATCAAGCAGCGCGAGTGCCGCCCGCCGCTTTGCCCGCAGCGCATCGGCCTGATCGAGAATGGCGGCGATGCGGCGCTGCTCAGATGGTGCGGGCAGCGGTATCGCAATCTCTGCTACATGCTTAGGCCGCGCTCTCATCAGTGACCCACCAACCCCGGCGACCGTCATCATAAACCGCGAGTGAAAGTCGTCACCAAGGAGGACGTGCCGCAAATATTGTGGGTGAACATTCTTCTCTCGGAAGATGATCCACTCTCCTGATGCGATTTGGCGGTGACCGTTCCGGGGTCCTACTACCCAGGCTCTCCGAATATGTGGCACAATACGAGAGAGCAAAACGTCATTTGGTTCAACGACCTGTTTCGCTGATCCAATTGCCTCGCCGGGAACCACATCAGCTTTGCCGCTATCGTAGGCGGGAATACTATAGAGATCAAAGTCTTCGTTGGGGAAGCGCCGAGGATCCATTGAGGCCGTCTCCCGCCGCATAAGCTCCCCAACGGGCACGTACGGTACGGCAGTCACGACAACATTTCCTCAAGTGTTCTCATACCGGCTTGGATGTCATCTTCGAGCAAGGTCAATGCGTTGTGTATCTCCATCGGATGTCGATGCACCTGCTCATCCCGCAAAACCTCTCGATAGCGGTTAACGGACAAATCCCATTCCGCAGCTACGATTTGTTTCTTGGAAATTGAAAAGCTCAGCTCTGAGCGCAATCTCTGACGCTCCGAGCCATCGCGCTGCCTCCACCTAGCGAGCACGTCTGGAAGATTGTTTTTCTGCAAGTCCAAAACGCCCATTGCCACAGCCGGGACGGGCCCCAGTTTATCATCCGGGAGCAGTGGTGTCCGTTTGTCATCCAGACTCAGGCCGTCTGCCTGCATATCGTAGAACCACACGTCATCTGTGCCGCCACTGTCGGTGCGCGTAAAAAGCAGAATCGCGGTCGAAACACCGGCGTAAGGTCGGAACACACCCGATGGCAACGAAACAACGCCGTCCAGCTTATGATCCTCCACTAGCATGCGTCGCAATTCCTTGTGCGCCTTGCTGGACCCGAACAGCACGCCATCCGGCACAATCACCGCCGCGCGCCCGCCCGGCTTCAGCAGCCGCAAGAACAGTGCTAAAAACAGCAGCTCCGTCTTCCGAGTCTTGACAATCGAGGTAAGATCCTTCGCCACGCTCTCGGCATCCAACGCGCCGGCAAAAGGCGGATTGGCCAGAACCAGCGAATAGCGGTCCGCATCGCCCGCATGGTCCTGCGCCAAGCTATCCCGGTAGCGGATATCCGGATTTTCCACCCCGTGCAGCAGCATATTCATGCTGCCGATGCGCAGCATGGTGCTATCGAAATCGAACCCATGAAACATGCCGCGGTGAAAATGTTTGCCCCCCCCTGTGTCACGCAGCATTTCCGGGTGGTGCGTGCGCACATATTCGCCGGCGGCGACCAGAAAGCCGGCCGTGCCGCAGGCGGGATCGACAATCAAATCCTTGGGCCCCGGCGCCATCATTTCCACCATCAGCTGGATGATGTGCCGCGGCGTGCGGAACTGCCCATTCTGGCCGGCGGTGGCGATCTTGCCCAGCATATACTCGTAGAGATCGCCTTTCGTGTCCCGATCCTGCATCGGAACTTTTTCCAGCATATCCACCACGCGGCTGAGCAAGGCGGGGGTGGGTATGGTAAAACGCGCATCCTTCATGTGATGCGCATAGGTTGATCCGTCGCCGCCCAGGGTGCGCAAGAACGGGAAAACATGCTCGCCCACCACCACAAACATGTCGGAGGGCGCCATGTTGCGAAAGCGCGACCAGCGCAAATCCGCATAGGGCCGGCCGCGTGGATCATTCCCCTCGGGGAACACGCGGCGGGCCGGCACCTGCTTGGTACGCGCCACCCGCGCCTCATCCAGGGTTTGCAGCTCATCCAGCCGCCGGATGAACAGCAGATAGGTGATCTGCTCGATCACCTCGAGCGGGTTGGCGATTCCGCCGGTCCAGAACGCGTTCCAGATCGCATCGACTTGGCTGCGGATTTCACCATTTAGCATCGACAGCCCTCATACCCCGGTATTTTGTTTCACGACAAGCGCTTTGCCCGGCGCCGCTCACCCGATCTCCAAACCCTGAGTAGGACAGAGAGCTTGAGTGCGCGCTTGATCAGAATATTTAATACGCTAATATGGCGGCGGTCAAGGTAGTAGGTATGCTTATGACGAGCGCGGCGGCGGACCGTGAGAGATTGGAGCCGGGCCAATCCCTGCGCTGGAGCCAGGAAGAACGGCTGCGTTTCATAGAGGCTCGCCTATTCTGGGACGGGCAGGTCAACCGCGCCGATCTCCGGCAAAAATTCGGCACCTCCATCCCCCAGGCCACTAACGATCTGCGTCGCTATGCCACCCTGGCCCCAGCAAACCTCAGCTACGATCCGAGTCGCAAGACCTACACGGCCGCCACGACCGGCTTCGCCCCCCTGTTCGCCCTGCCCGAGGCCGAGGACTGGCTGAGTGACCACGCGGCGGACGGCGTGGCCGAAAAAATCCCTTTGCCCCGCCGCCAGATCGATCCACTGCTGCTGCGGCGCCTGGTATTCGCGCGCCGCGCCAGGGAGGCGCTGCATCTCAACTACCAGCCTATGAACCGCTCGGCACCCCACTGGTGCTGGGCCACCCCCGTACAGTTTGCTGGTGACCACCTGCGCTGGCACGCCCGCGTGTTCAACCACGATTTCGGCCGCTACGAGGACTGGCTGTTCCCCCGCATCCTGGCCCAAGGCGACACGCGCCCAAGCGGCGTTCTACCCCCCGACCCGGAATGGCTGGCCACAGTCGACATCCGCCTGGTGCCGGCCGCGCGCCTCTCCGCCACCCAGCGTGAGGTGGTGGCCCGCGACTATGCCATGGTGGGTGGCCGCACCATCATTGTCGTTCGCATCGCCCTACTGTTCCTGTTCTGGCGCCGGCTGAACCTCGATCGCTTCGACGGACTTCTCGATGTGGAAAACCGCGCCGAGGTGGAAGCGATGTTGAAGGCGTTACGGCTACGCTATGAGGCCGTCAACGACGCCCAGCAGTGAGAGCCGCCGTCTAAAAGCAGGGAGGAAAAGGTAGGTATGGCCCGTCGATTGAATGGTCGCGATATCTCGCCAGTTTTAGAAGCAGCAAGGTCCTGGATTGACAGATGCCTTATCGAGGATGGGTCGGTCTTTTCGCAAGAGGCGCTATGGACGTCGACCCTTGGTGAAAAAGTTCATCAGGCTTTCGTCGATCATCCAGATACGGGCCCCAACGACTTTTTGGCGAAGCTCCGAGGCCAAATGCAGCCGGCGTCGCCCCCCGCGAAACAGCTTATGGCTGAATTCCTGTGGGTGCTGTTGCTTTTTCCATCGAATATACGGGCGCAAACGAAGCGGCAACAAGTTTGCGAGGCATGGGGCTGGTCTGGCCAGCATTTGCCCGACAATCATCCAAAGCTCAGCGAAAGCATTCTTGCCGGCGTGGGATCGGGAGGGCCTGGCTTTAACACGTACCGTCCCGATGAACTTGCCTTTCTGATTTCGCTCACGCACGATCTCAAAAGCAGGGACAGGGAGCAACGGCAACTCATCCTCAAAGACTACAATCGATTTATGGAATGGATTTCTGAAACGCCGCAGCAAGGTCATCGCCAGTTTAGGCACATGCTACGGTACTTCGCTTTCCCAGATCAGGTCGAAAGAATTGCTTCAAACAACGATCGGCAAAAGATCCTTGAAGAGTTCGGGATCGGCCCCTCACGCCATGTCCGTGGCATGTCGGACGGCGATTTGGATACCGCATTGTTCACGCTGAGGCGGAAGCTTGAGGCAGACTATTCAGGTTCCGTGCTGGATTTTTACGAGCCGCCTTTAAAGGCAATGTGGTCGCGTGACGGAACGGTCAAGACGCCAGCAGGTGAGGTTACGGTCACAGTACCGTCCGATGACGATGAACAGGACGATGTTGGAGCGGTCGATGGTGGTATCGCATCTGCCCCTGATCCGCGCCAATCCCTCACGATGCAGGCGAGTCTTGCCGATATAGGCGCAATTATGGGATTCAAGATCTGGATACCACGCTCAGATCGTGGTCGCGTGCGAGAGCTTGCCCTGGCGTCATCGCGCGTCGCGTTCTTAGAAGACCTTCCATTAAACTATGACACCGTGACTCTCGACACAGTTGAGCAAATAGATGTGCTTTGGCTCAAGGGCAGGTCAATCGCGCGGGCCTTCGAGGTTGAACACACGACGGCGGTATATTCAGGCTTGCTGCGTATGGCTGACCTGCTGGCGTTGCAACCAAATATGGACATTCGGCTTCACATTGTCGCCCCTAGCTACCGCCGTGAAAAAGTATTCCGTGAAATGCTTCGTCCCGTGTTTTCTCTGTTGGACCGGGGGCCGTTGTCGCGAAGCTGCACCTTCATTTCATACGAAAATGTTAGTGTCATTCGGAATATTGGCCATCTGGCCCACACCAGCGATAGCGTGCTCAGCGACTACGAAGAGAAGGCAGTGGCCTAGTAGAGCACTGAGAATTCATGAACCAGTGCGATCGGCCGTCGCTGAACGTTCATGCCGCCATCTATATAGCGATGCGGGGTTCGATTGAGCTTTGTCCGGCAAGGAGTTGGACATCCCGCAAACTGCGGCCTACCCGGCGCACATCGCGCGCCGATACGGCGAAGGAGAGGTTGGTGGCGAAGATCAGCGAAGTTCTCGCGTGAAGTTGGATGATCAGGTGGAACGGCAGGGCAACGCCAGAGGCGGGGCAGGGACGATGGCCGAGCTTGTCGATGATCACAGCGTCGGTCTGCACTAGCGCGCGTGAAATTTTCTACGCGTGCCTGTCACTGGGTGGCATGGCTGGCTGCGCGTAGCCACCACGAACATCTGCCGGCTGAAAGTAAGCCGAAAATGCGCGACCTTGTTGATTTGCCGGGCGCCGCCGAGTTCAACGTGCTCATGGCTTATTCGAACTGGCACACTTCACCAGGTGCAAAAGCAAGTGGAACAAAGGATTGGGCGATCACGGCGCTGGCTTTGCCGCCTTCCGGCGGCGCACGAAGGGCTGCACGATGTCAAAGGCGCCGCGATGCCCCTCGCCTTACAATCCTTCAAACAGCCGCCGGGCGGGTGGGCGCGTGCGGTATGCAGCCGGGCCTTCAGCGTCTCCTGGAAGGGTCCAGCATCAGCGTTGGCTGCTCGTATCGTTGGTAGCGTGGCTCGTGGCGCGTCCGGCAATGTTTGTGAACCGTCGGCCGCGACAGCTTCACGTCACAAGCGATCGAACTAATGCTCTTCTTGCTCACCAAATGATGGCGCGGAAACCCGGCAATCCAGTCCATGTGAACCACACCAGATGCCTCGGCCAAAAAAGCCGGATGATCGCATGAATCAGGATGGAAACTATTGGACACTATCTACCCCCGAAATCCGGAAAGTTTTGCCTGCTGTTTTCCAAACCGGACTCCCGAACGCGAGCGGTAAGCCGGCCCAGGCTGGCGCCTGTCGAGCGTCTTCGGTTCGTCGCCAGCGCCCCGCAGAACGGGTGCGCTTCAACGGCGCCGGACTCCCGAAATCAAGCGGTAAGCTGGCACGGGCAGGCGCCCGTGGGGCGCCTTCGATACATCGCCAGCGCCTCGCAGAACGGGTGCGCTTCTATGGCCCCGGACTCCCGAACTCGGGCGGTAAGCCGGCCCGGGCCGGCGCCAGTGGTGCGCCTTCGGCGCGCCGCCAGCACCCTGCAGAACGGGTGCGCTTCAACGGCCCCGGACTCCCGAACGCGAGCGATAGGCCGGCCCGGGCTGGCTCCCGTTGCGGGCGTCTTCAATGCATCGCCAGCGCCGCACAGAGGGATGTGCTTGCACGCTCCGGGAGACTTCCGACCTGAGGTGATAAGCCGAGCCCGAGCGCTTGCATCCCGAGAGCTCAACAACCGGCATAGACGCGTCGTGAGTATGGCGTACGAAATACATTCGTTGTTATCCGCTAATGCAGAAGAAACTCCGGAATGGGGCAAATGCACCTGTTGGCGCTTTAGGCGCAATCTCATCGATCACTTGGATGGCGTTGAAAGCTCACTTTCGACGAAGGCGCTGGGCCGGAAACAAAGTCGAAGAGATCTTTTGACCAGGGAAACGCATGCCGCTCCGATTGGCTCGAATAACTGCGAATCAAGTTATGGCCTTTTCTCCGCACAAAGTTGATCCCAACACTGTTCTTCCGATCCTGACTCGCTCTCAAGCTGCGCCTTTCTTGACGGCTCAAGACTATCCTATCTCCCCGGCAACCCTGGCCACCAGGGCCACACGAGGCGGTGCTACCGATTTTGAGTCTTGACGTGGTAAGCAGAGCCTCGCTGGGCGCAGCGCGGGGCGTCTTCGGCGTAGCATCAGCGACTTCCTTAATCGTGCCCGCATTCCCGACTTGAGTCAGTAGGCTAAGCGTGGACAGGCGCACCATGGGTGTCTTCGGTGTGATGCGGGCGCGTCGGTGCACGGGGTGTCATTCAACGCTCCCCGGGCTCCCGCCATTAAGCGGTAGGCCGACCCTGGGCAGGCAGCCTATGGTCGTCCGATGTGTGGCACCAGCGCCTTGAAGTATGGGTGCCCTTTGACCGAGCCCGATGATCGGCCGTTATTGGTTCGCTGAGCTTGGACAGGCGCACCGTGGGCGTCTGCGTTGTAGCGCTAGCGCCCCGCAGCACGGGCGTCAGTCAACGAGTCCCCGGACTTCCGCCATCAAGAAGTAGGCCGAGCTCGGGCAGGCGCACCATGGGCGGCTCCGTTGTAGCGCTAACGCCGCGTAGCACGGGTGTCATTCAACGATGTCCAGGACTCCCGCCGTGACGAGGTAGGCCGAGCCCTGGCAGGCGCACCGTGGTACCTGCGTTGTAGCTCTAAGGCTGCACAGTACGGGTGTCATTCACCAATTCCCCGGACTCCCGCCATTACAAGGCAGGCCAAGGTCGGGCAGGCGCGCCGTTGGCGTCTCCTTTTAGCGCTAGCGTCGCGCAGCGCGGGTGTCATTTAACAGTCCCCGGCTCCCGCCATTAAGCGACAAGCCGAGCCCAGGTAAGCGCACCGTGGGCGTCTGATCCAGCGCGAGCGCTTCGCATCATGGGTGCGCTTCAAATCCCTGGACTCCCGAACTCAAGCGGTAAGCTGGGCGCAGGTAGGTGCACCTGGAGCATCTTAGGTGCGGCGCCACCTCGCCCCGAAGCATCCCTGCCTTCAGAGGACGAGGGATTTCGAGCTCCATGCTGTCAGAACAGCCCTCGCAACCTGCATGACCCGCCCTCAACGCGGAGGGCCAATGGACATTGAGTCGGGATCAATAAACACTCCCGACATCAGCAACCATCTCGTGCAAGGCAGGAGCGGGGCAGCTGCATTAGCCGGTATTTCAGAAGCCCTAATGCATCACGTCTCTGATGAGGAAACCTTTGAACTTCGCGTCGCTAGCTGCGGGGCACCGCAATCTTACATCCAGCTAACACTCTCACGACGCGGGAATGGGTGATTGGTTGGCCGTCGAAGCGCAAATCATCGATCTTATGCAGACACGCAGGAGGCCAACGCGAAAGCTCGGAGACCAGGCGCATACTATGAACCTAGCAGGCGGTTGTTGACCTGGTAAGCGCGCACCGCTTCGATTGAGCACAATAACGCTGCGAATCAAGCCATGGCCTTTCCTCCGGACAAAGCTGAGCAAAACGCCCCTCTTACTAGATTAACACGGGACCAAGCTGCGGCCTTTCTGACAGCTCAGGGCTACCCGATTTCCCCAGCAACATTGGCGACCCGCGCGTCACGCGGCGGTGGTCCCAACTATGAGTCCTGGGGACGTCGAGCATTATACCGACCGGACACTCTCTTGACATGGGCCGAAGCCCGATTGACCCGATCATGCATCTGAAGGTCAGAAGGAATCATTCCCGACCTTCGAACAGCTCACCGGACCCACGGCCTCACGCGACGCTGAGCCTAGCGTTCCCGGGAGTCCCGGAAACACAGTCCACGCATAAAGGGGTGTTAGCAGGCCTGAATCGGTATCTTCAGTGCATGACCTAGGAACGCACCTGCGCGCCATCTACAATGTACGGCGTTCGGACAAACAATTTCGCCATCGGTGCGGGTTTTTGACTGAACCGACCGTCGCGGTCCCGGCTACATGCCCGCGGTGACACGCACGGACTAAGAAGGCGAAAAATCTTAGAAAGAGATTGATTCCGCGTCGTGATCGCGGAACGCTCACTGGGCCAACAACAACCGATTGCGAATCAATGTGGCGACCGCAGCAGGGGCAATACGCAGTTGCCTTGACAACCGTCCCTTATCGGGGCGACCGAGAGTGATTGTGGGTGAGACGATGCCTGTGTTTAGTAAGGCTTCGAATGCCGTTGCTTTGATCTACATAAATCATCGTCTGAGACGAGCGTGTTGACTCGAGCCGGTAAAGAGAGAGCAACTTTTTTATTGACCGGGCGACGGATCGCTTCGACGCTCATTCGTGAGTGCGGATGCATCGCGAATCATATTCCTTGTGACTCATCCAGCCACCCATTTTGGTGCAACTTGCGGCGCAAGATCTGACTGCGTCGGCCACTTTTAAGAAGTTCGACCCATGAAACGCAATTTCTCGAGCCGGTTTCAAGGCGACCTTTTCTCGGCCTTTGCCGATGAACCGGTTGCAGACGTTAGCGCCGGGGCAACGGACAGGCTGGGGGCTGGCGGTCCAATCAGCGCAGACCTTAAAGATCTTAAAGATCAGTCGATGTCGTTGCCGGGCAATACTGCGACGTCTGCGCGTGGTGATGAAAGTGGTGCAGGATCTTCAGAATACTCCGAAGGTCCCCGGACTTCCGGGATTGATGGTGAGCCTGGCGGTGGTGACCATACAGGCCTGACGAACCTCGCTGCCAAGTCAGGTAATGGAGCCAGTAGGCCCGGCGGCCGCGGCGGCAAAGGCAGCGCAACGGCCACCGAGCCTGATTTTTCCGGGAGTCCGGGGAATGGCGGGCAGGACCGCATAGGCCACAACCCGCTCGGTGCCCCCTCGCGGAGCGAGAATTCGGAGAGGCTCGCCGTAGAACACCCTGTTCAAAGCATTCAGAAAGCAGGCAGTAGCCTCAAAGAGAAGGAGTGCCACAGCTCCATGCCGCCCGGTGTTCCGGTCGTGGATGATGAAGCACCGGACGGTAGTACTGGGTCCGACGATTCCAGTCGCCAGCAGGTTGGCCATGAGCCCTGCGTCCATGCCGTAATACCAATGCAGGCAATCGCGACCAGAGGGGCGGAAGCGGTCGTGAACGACTGCAAGGTGGAGCTTTCCCGTCTAATCTCCAGTTTTGCGGGCAGTGCGCTTGGGCAGATAGCGACTTGAGCAGCGATCACGGCGCCAGTTCGCAACAGCGGAGGATGGCCCGGCGTTGGCCGGATCAGATGGCCCCTCGGGTTCGGCTCTGCATCGGCTGGCGGCGTTCCTAGGCGCTGAAGACTGCCATCCGCGCGATGCAGCCACGGCCATCTTTGGCCGTTAGCAGACTGTCCGCGACTGAGAGGTTGGCGGTCGGGAGCGGACGTCAGATTGCCGATCCTGGAGGTTCGGCAGACCGCGGAGTTGGGAGCGCCCCATGCAGCGCCGCAATAATTGCCTTCAGATCTTCATTTTTGATATTGAGTGATCGTTCGCCACGTCGGTCACGGCGCTTTGCCGTAGCTTAACCTGCCTTCACCCGTTTTTGCGCAAGAGCACGCTCGTACTAGACGAGCGCGCCGAAGATGGAGAATAGCAGAACGCACGCTCTCGACCGTTAAACCAAGCTCAGTCGGGGAAGCTGTCACCAAACATTGGCAAGCCGCTGACAGATTGAGACTTGGTCGCCTCGTCCTGCAACACGTCCCAATGCTCTGCGAGCTTGCCGTCCTCGATGCGGACGATGTCGGCCGCAACCCAGGCGACGGGCCGTCCGCTGCCGGAGAACCGACCGTGGAGCATCACGTGGTCGCCCTCGGCGACGGTGAGCTGGTTCTCGTAGCGCAGCGTATCGGGCAGGGAACGGATCAGGTCGAAGAGCCCGTTTCGCGCGGGCGCAATATGAGCGCTATGCTGGATGTAGCGATCCGACCAAAAGCGTTCAGCAACCGCGTAGTCGCGCTTGTTGAAGAGCGTATCGAAAGCTTCAAGGACAAGGGCCTTGTTTTGTGCAGGCGTCGTCTTGGACATGGTGGTCTCCTTGGAGTGATAAAAATCAGGCTATCGCCGCCTGCAATGTCGGATAATCGCAGTAACCCTCGCGGCCGGTGGCATAGACAGTCGCCCAATCGATCTCGGCGAGCGGCGCGCCGATCTTCAGGCGCTCGACGAGATCTGGATTGGCGATGAAGGGCCGGCCGAAGGCAACGAGATCGGCAAGTCCCTCGGCGATGAGGCGATTGCCGCGCTCGGCGGCCATCTGCACGTTGGCGATCAGCGTGCCTTTGAAGATCGGCCGGAAATGGCGGAACATGCCGTCGCCCATCAGCGGCGCCAGCGGCGTGCCGGTGAAGTCGGTAGCAGCGCCCATCAGCAAAAGATGCGAGATTCCATAGCCGTTCAGTTCGCGGATGGCGTATTCGGCCATCGGCAGGGTTTCGTCATTGGCCGCCATGGGACCGCCCTCGTGCATCGGGCTGATCTTCACGCCGACTTTCGAGGGGTCGACGTCAGCGAGGATGGCCTCCACGACCTCGAAGAGGAGGCGCGCACGGCCCTCGATGTCGCCGCCATACGCATCGGTGCGCCGGTTGGTGGCGCGATTCATCAACTGCGCCAGCAAATAGAGGTAGTTCGCCAGGATCTGCACGCCGTCGAAGCCCGCCTCCATGGCGTTGCGGGCGGCGCGGGCGTAATCGGCGACCGTCTGCTGGATTTCCGCCACGGTCATGGGCCGCGGGGCGACCGTGGGCTTGCGGCCGGTGGGCGTCACGGACTCGAAGAGCAGATCGACATCTGACGCGGACAAAGGCGGCGTGCCGCCCCGCACATCCGGGTGGGCGATGGCGCCGGTGTGCCAGAGCTGGGCGACGATGCGCCCGCCAGCCGCATGGACAGCGTCGGTGATCCGCCGCCAGCCACGCACATGGTCGGCGCTCCACAGTCCCGGCGTGCAGGCCCAGCCGAAGCCGTCCGGGCTGATGGCGGTGGCCTCGGCGACGATCAGGCCGGCCGACGCGCGCTGGGCGTAATACTCGGCTTGCAGCGCCGTCGGAACGTGATCGTCCGGGCGGGCGCGCGTGCGCGTGAGCGGCGCCATGACGATCCGGTTGGGCAAAGCAAGGTCGCCCATCCGGTAGTGCGTAAGCAGGGGTTGCACGGCCATAGCGGCTATCCTCGCGATGTCAGGGGTCAGAGGATGACCACGATCTTGCCGACCTGCTCACCCGCCTCAACGAAGCGGTGCGCGTCGGCAATTTCGTCGAAGGGGAAAGTCCGCGCGATTGTCGGATGGAAGGCGCCATCAGCGAGACCGGTGCTGACGAACTGCTTCAGCGCTTTCAGTTGTCCGTCGTCGCGGGTCAGCGCAGTCAGTGCGAGGCCGCGGACTGTCAAATTCCGTGCGAAGATATCGAAGGGCGGCACGATGATCGGCCGCGTGTCGAGTGCGCCGTAGAGCACGAGCGTACCGCCGGAAGCTGTCGCTCTGACGAGTGTCGCGAATTCAGGCCCACCGACCGGATCGAAGACCAGTTCGGCTCCATTGCCATTCGTAAGGCCTTTGACCTCCGCGACGACATCCTGCTCCGTCGTCGCGATAACAGCCGAGGCGCCAAGGCGCCGGAGGTCATCGGCCTTCGCCGAAGTCCGGGTGAGTGCCACCGGTCGGGCGCCGAGGCGCTGGGCGACCTGGATGGCGGCCAGGCCGACGCTGCTCGATGCGGCGGAAATGACGACGGTCTGTCCCGCCTTCAGCGCACCGACGGCAACCAGGCCGCCCCATGCCGTGCCATAGGCCGCCCAGGTCGCCGCCGCTGCCACGAAGCTCACATGATCCGGGATTGCGACCAACGACCGCGCCGGCGCGATCGCGACTTCCCCGTACAGCGCATATTGCGCGGCGCCGTAGGCCGGGACGAGGGCGGCGCGATCGCCGATCGAAAAGCCGATGACGTCCGGGCCGATGGCTTCGATGACCCCAGCCGCCTCGAAGCCGATGCTTGCCGGCAGCACCGGCTTGGCCGGCGAGCGCCCGGAGCGCAGCGTGATTTCGGTGCGATTCAGGCCGATGGCATAGATACGGAGGCGAACTTCGCCAGACGCCGGCTCTCCGATGTCGATATCCTCAATGCGGAGAACGCCTGCGTCGCCAAATTCATGGATGCGGACGGAGCGGGACATAGCGCGGAACCTCACTTTGTTCGGTGAGGCGAAGATCGTTCGAGCCCGCTCGTGCCGGTAGCTACGGGGTTCCGCTAATTCCTATGCATGGGATACATCAATGAAGGAGCGATGCCGCCGTTCAAATCGGCATATCCGATGCGTTGCGCTCAAAGTCCGTTATGAGGTGTTCGATGATTGCGCGCGCCGCAGCACGGGTTGCGCGGCCCATTGGGAAATAGGCGTACACAGGGATGCCGGCCAACGCCCACCCCCTAAGAAGGCGCACAAGAGCGCCATCGTGTAGTTCCCGGCGGCACGCCCAGCCGCTCGTCGACGTGATACCCAAGCCCGCAACCGCGGCAGCAATGGCCCCCTCATTCTCGTCGGTCGAGAAATGCGACTCAAGCTTAATGGCGACCTCCTGGCCTTCGCGCTGAAAGCGCCAGGCAGTCGGCACGGCCGAGGCCGTGCCGCCGACGATGCGATGCCGCACGAGATCCTCCGGCGCCCCTGGCTCGCCATGGCGGGCGATGTATCCGGGCGACGCCACAACGACCCGGGGGATCTTGGCGATGAGCTTCGCTGTCGCCGTCGAGTCGGGAAGCCGGCCTAGCCGTAGTGCGACGTCGACGGCGTCTCGGATGAGATCCTGTCGCTGATCGCCAAGTTGCAGCTCGATGTGCAGGTTCGGGTGGTGCTCCACGAATGGAGCCAGACGTGGGATCACGTCGCGGACGCCGAAGCTGGTCGGCATGCTCATTCGGAGCAATCCGCGCAGTTCGCCACCCTCGCGAACGCTCTGCTCAGCTTCGTCGAGCGCGGCTAATATCGGTTCGATCCGGGCCAGAAATTCGCCGCCCACCTCGGTGGGCACGACGGCCCGCGTGGTGCGTGTCAAAAGCCTCGCGCCAAGATCGGCCTCAAGATCGGCGACGATCCGCGAAGCCTGGGACTGCGATAGGCCGCATTCGCGCGCCGCGGCCGAGAAGCTGCCGAGGCGGGCGACACGCGAATAAAGCCGAAGGGCAAAGTTATCCTTGATCAAAACCATGCCTCTCCACAGCCGAGCCAGTCACGCGTGCGACGGGATTGATGTATCCGATACATAGAAGTTAGCCCAGATCTTCGGCTAGCTGCCCGGCCGCGTCCGACCGATCTTTGCGTGGATAACGGGACATCGATCCCGCTTCACGCAAGGAGCAGACCCATGAAACGCGCTGGCAACACGATCTTCATCACCGGCGGCACGTCAGGCATCGGCCGGGCGCTCGCCGAGGCGTTCCACAAGCTCGGCAACACGGTGATCATTTCCGGGCGGCGCCGCGCCAATCTCGATGAGATCGTCGCGGCAAATCCTGGCATGGCGGCTATCGAGCTCGATATCACCGACCCCGCCAGCATCGACGCTGCGGCGACCAAGCTGATCGCCGAACATCCGGATCTCAACGTCCTGATCAACAATGCCGGCATCATGCTGCCCGATCAGGCGGCCGGCCGGGTCGACGACAAGCTGCTGATCGACACGATCACGACCAACCTCGCGGGACCGATCCGCATGACGTCGGCGCTTGTTGAGCATCTCAAGAGCAAGGATGACGCTGTTATCGTTTATATCAGTTCTGTCCTCGGCTTTGTCCCAATGGCCGTGACCGCGGTCTATTCGGCGACCAAAGCGGCGATCCATTCTTATGCCCTGTCGCAGAGATTCCTTCTTCAGAGGGCCGGCGTGCGTGTACTTGAGATCGCGCCGCCCTGGGTCCGCACAGATCTGATGAACAGCCGCGAGGCCGAACAGGCGATGCCCCTCGACCAGTTCATCGCGGAAACGATGGCGCTGCTGGAGACCGACGCCGACGAAATCGTCGTTGCAGGCGCGCGGGCGTTTCGTGACAACGCCGGCCCGAACGAGCACGGCTTGGTCAATGGTTTCAACCAGCAAGCTCTCGCGATATTTGGGTAATCTCCAGAGAGAGGCAGCACATCATATCGGCCACCACCGATGGTCAGAGGTCTGGCCATCGGTGGAACGCTGGAAGCCTAACCAATGTGCTTGATATCAATGGAGTCTACGCGGTCGGGGTAGAAGGCCAGGTGACCCTCGATCTCAGCGACAGCCGGGTAAGCGGCTTCGTAAGTCCAGATCGCATCGGGGCGCCGGTCTTCCCCGACAATTATGCTGAAGTAAGCAGCATCGCCCTTGTAGGGGCAATAGCTTGCCGTTTTGCTGCGGTCCAGCAGCGACATATCGACGTCCGAACGAGGAATGTACTGTACTGCCGGATAGGCAGCCTCGCGCAGCGTCAATGCCGATTTGGTGTCGGCGACCGTGCGACCACCAACTGTCACGACGACGCGCCCTGCCGTCGGTTCGATCGTGATAGGGTGATCTGGTCCCGGTATGAGGATTCGCTTGGTTGTCATGATTGCCGTCCTTGGGAACATGAAGGTGGAAGATTTATCTTTGCCGGAACGGCCTATTGACCGAGGAACAGCGCAACATGCGCCAGGAACAGCTCAGGATACTGATACATCGACCCATGGCTCGCATCTGGATAGAGGATCAGCTGTGCGTTCGGTATGTTCTGCTGCAGGGTGAACGAGTTCACCGAATAGATGATCACGTCGTTATGGCCGTTCACCACAAGCGTCGGCTGCCTGATCGACTTCAGATACTCCGACGAATTGGCTGTCTGAATACCCCACTTGCCCAACGCCTCGATCTGAGCCGGTGCGACCTTCTCGTCGACCTCGGGATCGCGCCCATCCACGCGGGCGAGCATGCGTGACAGGAAACGGCGGCCGGCGGCTTGGCTTTGTTCGGATGGTGTGAAATGCACGCTCAGCCACAAGGTCTCGGGCGGATCGTACTGCTTACCGAAGATGGCCTGCGCTTCTTTGGTCAGCGTTTCCATGCCGGCGCCCCCGCGAGGTCCGGTGCCCACGAGGATCAGCTTGCGGACGAGATCGGGGGCCTGCAGCGTGATCTCCTGGGCGACCGTGCCGCCGATGGAAAAGCCAAGCACGTCGACTTTGTTGAGGCCAAGTGCGCGGATAAAAGCGATGGCGTTTGCACCCATCTCATCGATCGTGGGCGGCACCTTGCCCGAGCTGCTGGAAATTCCAGCATTGTTGAACAGAATGACCTCGCGGTCTTTCGCCAGGCCGTCGGTGATGATCGGATCCCAATAGTCCATGGTGCCGGTGAAATGCTGGTTGAGGACGATCGGGACGGTGTCTGGCTTGCCGAAGCGGCGATAGGCGAAGGTGATTCCGCTCGCCGTGACGTATTCGGTTGGCGCGGTGTGATGCGTATATGGAATCATGATCTTTCTCCCTTTGGAGAGTGAACGGGAACGAACGGGATGTCAGCGTCTCAGGCCGTGTGTGTCGCTTCGTCCGCAGCCCACGCTATGTTCGACTAACCGGCCGAAACGGACGCCTATTGCAGAGCTTCTCCCGGTCTGCGCGGCTCAACCAATAAGTTGGAATCGGCAATCGATCCCCATCGCGCGATCGGCAAAGGTTGCTTGATAATCTGGAGAGTTATACCAGGAGACAGCGGTATCCCGGTCGGGGAAGCGGATGATCGCACCGTTGGTAAAAGCCGCTTCACCGGTCAGCACAACCCAAGCGCCACCGGCAATAAACTCTCCACCAAATTGCTTTAACACCGGGCCCGCCGCGGCCGAGTAGCGATCTTTGGCTGTGGCATCCTTGACGGTCAGTTCGACAACGACATAGGCGCTCATGTTCAAGTTCCATCTGTGTTTTGTGGGTCAAAGCGCCAACGGCGCGATACCCATCATTGAGGCTCAGGCAGCGAAGCTAGGGCGTGCAGCGATGGCGGAATACCAACGCTGCGTTACCGTATTGGCGTCGGGCACCGGAAGGCTCAGCGCCCTGGTTGCGAAATCGATGGCGACGATCGCGGTGATGTCCGCGACGCTGAACCGCTCACCGGCGATGAACGACTCCTCGGCCAGTCGGGCTTCGAGATCGGCATAGAAGTCGGCGACGCGCTTGCGACCGCGCTCAACCAGAGCCGGAATCTGCTCATAGCCATGCGGCCCAGCGATTGCGCGGTCTTTTAGCCCGGCGGCGTTGTTGCGGACGGTCTCCATCACCGCGGCAAAACCCTCCAGCTCCATCCGGCGCTCCCACATCGTCACCAGGGCCTTCTCCTTGGCTGACGATCCGAGGAGCGGTGTGTTTGGATGCGTCTCTTCCAGATAGCGGAGTATCGCCGGGACTTCGCCGATCGCCGTTCCGTCGTCGAGAACGAGTGTCGGCACGACCCGGCGCGGATTAATGCGGCCATAGGCCTCGGAAAACTGTTCCTTGGCGCCGAGATCGACGGGAACGCGGGTCACACAGATCCCCTTCTCCGCGAGGAAAATGCGGACGCGCCGGGAATTGGGCGAACTGGTGGATTCATACAGCTTCAACCGATCGGTTGACATGGCGATTACCTTCTGAATGGTCAGATCAGGCGCGCTGGAAGCCGGGCTTTCGCCCGGCCACTGCGGTCAGCCGGCCGATTTGCCGCCGTCGACGGTCAGGATGTGACCGGTGACGAAGCTCGCTTCACTCGACGCGATGTAGAGAATCGCCTGCGCGATCTCGTCCGGCTCGCCGATGCGCTTCTGCGCATTCAGCGTCGCGAGGTAGGCTTTCACGTCCGCGCTCCCCGTGAAACGATCGAGCATGCCGGTCTGGATCGGACCAGGTGCGACCGCGTTGACGCGGATGCCCATGGTGCCGACCTCGAGCGCCACCGACTTGGTCAGCCCCTCAACCGCATGCTTGCTCGCCGCATAGATCGAGGCGCCGGCGCCGCCTTCATGACCAAAGGTGGACGAGATGTTGACGATGCTGCCGCTGCCCTGGGCCTGCATGATGCGCAGCTCGTGCTTCATGCTCAGGATCGTGCCCAGAACGTTGGTGTCGAACGTCGCCGCATAGGTTTCCGGCGTCTGATCGACGGCGGCGCCGGGTTGGCCTTCGGTGCCGGCGGCGTTCACCGCGATGTCGAGGCGGCCGAAACGGGCAACCGTGGCGTCGACCATCGCGCGGACGTCGTCCTCGTAACGAACATCAGCACGCACGAATTCCGCTTCGCCGCCTGCCGCGACAAGCTCCGCCACCAGGGCAGCGCCAGCCTCGGGATTGCGGCCGGCGACGACGACCTTGGCGCCCTTGCGGGCATAGGCGAGTGCGGTGGCGCGGGCGATGCCGGTGAGGGCACCGGTAATCAGAACAACTGGAGTATTCATCGTGACTTCCTTTCAAATGGCGGGTCTGAGCATGCCTATTGCGTCTGGCTTAAATCACCGGCTCGGTGATGGCTCCTTAACGCAATCGGCTTTGCCTGCTTCCGTGACAGCTGAAGTAAGGATTACGACGAAGCGTGAAAAAGACTTTGTTTGTGGGTCTCCATACCTGTAAGGCATGGAGATGGATCTTCGGCATCTCAGGTATTTCATCGCCGTCGCCGAGGAGGGCAGCCTGACGGTTGCCGCGGAGCAGCGCCTGCACACGGCCCAACCGTCGCTCAGCCGACAGATGCGCGACCTTGAAGCCGAACTTGGATGTGCCCTGATGACCCGCGGGGTGAAAGGCATTGAACTGACCGCCGCAGGGCGGGTGTTCCTCGATCACGCCCGAGGCATTCTGCTGCAAGTGGAAGCTGCGACCGAGGCAACCCGCCGCGCGGCCGCGCCCGCCAAGGCAAGCTTCGTCATCGGATTTCTGACCGGCTACGAGTTCGACTGGCTGTCAGCGGTCATGCACATCATGCGGGACGCGTTGCCCACGACCGAGATCGTCATTCTCAGCCTCGCATCCGTGGATCTTGCCGACGGCCTGACCCGCGGCAAGATCGATCTCGCCTTCATGCGGAATGAGAAGAATGCACCCGGCGTTGTGTTTACCCGGCTGATCGACGAGCCGCTGATCGCCCTGATTGCGACTGATCACGCCCTGGTCCGCAAGGATGCCATAGCGCCGGACGATATCGCCGGCCTGCCGCTGATCGGCGTTCCCTATGACAGATCACCAGCCTTGCGAGCGGTCACCGATGCCTATGGCGCGAAACTGGGTATCGACCTCACGCCCGACCACTATGTCGACAATCTATCGATGGCGATGACACTGGTCGCCTCAACGGGCGGAATCGCGTTGATGCCGCTCTACGCGCGCAACCTGTTGCCGGCGACCGTCATCAGCAAGCCATTGGCCGGGGTGGCGCCGGTGATCGATCTGTCGCTGGGTTACAGCGAAGCAAACACGTCGCCGATCCTGACGGCGATCGTAGCCCGGATCGGCGAACTGAAATTCCGCGGCGCATGAACCCCGCTATGCGCCGCTCGCGGCCCAGAAGTAGGCGTTGCAAATGGCTTAGGCGGTTTAGGCAGTAGGCGTGGAGGATGGACATGTGCACCCGCTTTCTTGTGCAACACAAAGGACGCTTATTGCAGATCACGCCTTCATAGATGTTCTGGCGTCAATGTTTGTTTTCGCGAGTTTGCGCAGCGCGGTTTAACGGCCGAGATTGGCGCTTAGCCGCCGTCACCCCACAGCCGAATTGGCCGGGGCCGGCACGCGCACCACATTCACGTGCTGACGATCCGCAGCGACAACCATAGCTTGCGCGCGAACCGCCGCTTGGGAATGGCCAAAGCAACATTCGCAACAGCATTGGCCAAAGCGTTGCAATAGCGACAATGACTTGGATTTCGGAATCCCCTTGGATGTCTCGGTATCTCGCAGCAAAACTAAATGCGATGTCGGTAGCGGTTCACCTGCTTTGCTTACCACCCAGGCTTGTAAGCGACCTCAAGGACGGCCTTTGTCGCATCAGTGCGTGTCCGATAACGACCTATGCAGACACCACGCTTATCTTCAAAGGACTTCACTTCTAAGACTTCGAGCTTGGCTGAAGCAAGTGATCCCTTGTTTTCTGAAGATTTGAGGCAAAAGAGGCGGGCGTTCTTGCGAGAAAACAGTTCGGCATGACCGGTCAACGTCGTCCATGGACAATCCGCGCCTGAACGTAACCGTGCTTCGGCATTTCGCTTATCAATTTCTATCCTATTGCGATGTGCCTCATCTCGTTTCCTGCGCAGACTTTCTTCAGCGCCCAATGTCCACTCTTCGATCCAACCCAAAATAGCGATGAACTCGGTTCCCATCGACTTCTCGGCTTAATAAGCCTCGAGAGATGCCATTCTGATCTCATCGTCAGGCCCACGAGAGTAGCCGCTGATCCCTTGACGGAGCGCCCTAATCCGTTGTTCGACGTCAGTTTGTGTTAAGTGGCTTCCCGGTAGAGAATTTAAGGTGACCCGTAAGTCGTCGAGTGGTATCCAAACGTCGGCTGCGCGCTCGACAAGTTCTTCGCGATCCGCGCTCCATTTACCCCATAGAGCCGTCGGTCCACAGGCGGCTTGTAGAATTTTCTTAGCAATCTTTGGGATCTCGGCCTCGGAGCGAAATTTCAGCGGCGGTCGAGCACTATACTCATAAAGGATCCGAATGATTTCGTGCGCACGATCATCCTCCGTCATGGTACTCGTAATCCTCCCCGCAGAAGCCCAGTCCAGTCGATAAACGTTCTCTATCTAGGTGTTTGGTCCCAGGGTTTGATGGTGTATTATGTTCCGCGGCATGGAAGGACGCACTATGGGCCAGTTTCTCCACGGCAGCGCCACAACGACAGAGGCAGTCCGTCGAGCGATACAGCATAGTCAAGAAAGCCTGAGGCGCCTGGCCAAGCGCTACGGCGTCAACCCAAAGACCATCGCCAAGTGGAAGCAGCGCAGCTCCGCGGCAGATCGGCCAACAGGGCCAAAGCAGCCTCATTCGACAAGCCTGTCAGCCGAGGACGAGGCCGTCATCATCGCATTCCGGCGACACACGCTGCTCCCGTTAGACGACTGCTTGTATGCCCTTCAGCCCAGCCTGCCGCACCTCACTCGCTCCTCGCTGCATCGATGCCTCCAGCGACACGGCATCTCCCGGCTGCCCGACCCAGATGGCGCCTAGACCGCGAAGAAGCGGTTCAAGTCCTACCCGATCGGCTACTTTCATATCGACATCGCCGAAGTCCACACCGAGCAGGGCAAGCTCTACTTGCTTGTCGGCATCGACCGAACATCCAAATTCGCCTTCGTCGAACTGCATGAGCGGGTCAGCCGACGCACCGCCGCCGATTTCCTCCACGCCCTCATCAAAGCCGTGCCGTATCGTGTGCACACCGTGCTGACTGATAACGGCACACACTTCACCACGCCCGGAAACATCTGCTCAGCGGCCGCAGACATCAGGCTCGCCATTCAGAATGGCGAGTTGTTCCGAGCGCACGCTTTTGAATACGCCTGCGCCAAGGCCGATATCGACCATAGACTCACCAAGCCAAGGCATCCCTGGACCAACGGTCAAGTCGAACGAATGAACCGGACGATCAAGGACGCCACCGTCAAGCGATATCACTACGACACCCACGATCGCTTGCGCGAGCATCTCAGCCAGTTCGTCGCCGCTTACAACTATGCGCGTCGACTCAAAACGCTGAAGGGCCTCACGCCCTACGAATTCATCTGCAAAACCTGGCAAACCGAGCCAAAACGATTCACACTCGACCCGCTCCACCAAATGCCGGGACTAAACATCTAGGTGGCCAGATGGTAGATTGAAGTACGACACATATAGATTGAGACACGGTGATCTAATGGTCCGCACAAACGGCCACGCACATGGCGGTTAAGTTCTGACACCACATTCTGCATTACCGGCTAGCGTCTCTGATGTATCGCAAGATCGTCGAAGCAGCGATTGGAGGGATGGAGGGTATGAGGGAGAAAAGGCTTTTCCCCAAAGAAAGCACCGCAGGAGCGGGTGCTGCCGCACTCCAAAGGATCTATCGCAATGACTCAAAGCATATTGACCGGTGCGTATCACGGGTATGCAAACTCATCTACTTTACCAGACAGTCGCCAATATGCCGCTTTGACTGAGCGTATGTCGTTGCCACCAACATCGTTCATGGTACTTCATTCAGGGGAGAGTGGTAGGGCGCTATATGAACGTTATGGCTACGATTTCGAGGTTTGGAAATGGTTCCGGCGCGAGGTCAACCACCACTATCCTAACATCCCGACCTGGACAACCTCGGTTGCGAGGGACGGTCGTATTCTCGCCAGTGTTCCTGAGCGTCGTGTTTACGAGATGTTGTGCTCGCTGTTGCCGGCAAGCGTTCGGGTTGAAGTGCACCCGCCCTTTGGACCCACGAATAGACGTAGGTGTGCTGACTTCCGGCTGACCGATCATAGCTCTACAAAACGAGTTCACATTGAAGTCGCAGGTATGATCTCGAAAGACGGTACACCACGCCTTCCTGCGGAGGCGAAGTATCGAAAAGACCTTGTCGTCAAACTGGAAGCTTATGCTGCAGCAAAGGAGAGCCCCCCTGTCTTGATCTTCATTGATGAGGTTTGCGGCGAGCCGAGCAAATTGCGCGCCAGACTTAACCAAGTCATTAACGAGCTCCAGGGATGCCAAGCATGAGTGTCTCGGGCAAGAGGTATACCCTTAGACTTTGCTCACTACTAACGACACCGAGTGGCTTCGGAGCTCGGGAGATCGTCGAATTGGCATGTCTCGATGTGAAACTACAAGGTAACGAGATCGATGTAGGGGTTTCTCGAATTTGGCGTTTTCGACCGAAAATACTATCCCTTCCACCGCCCGATATGATTGCAGGATTGACGTTATCAGATCTTCCGCCGAATGGTTGTTCGTGCAATCCCGACAAGATCCGGGCGATTTTTTCCGAGGGCGGCACTCCCGACGTGTTTGTCGCACATGGCGCATCTCCGTTAAGAGTGTTGTTGCCGGACAGCCTCACTTCGATCCGCCCCTGGATTTGCACACACAAAAATGCGCTTCAACTTCTGCCGGGCGCAAGTGGCTACACTCTGGAAGAACTGACAAGTTGGATTGAAGCCCGCCGAGGCAGCAACAAAGGGTCATTGGGGATTGAGACCGGCCGCGCTGGTCCACGCGTCCTACTTCTAAGCAGGTTATTCCGAGAACTGATTACAACTGCGACTCTGAACCAGCTATTGTTGTTCTCAAGCGTAATTTGCAAGCCGTTAAGCCCGCCACCATTGCCATCGGATAAGGTGGGCTGGACATTGTTGCCGGACGACGACTTACATTGGTTTGCGCAGCAAAATATCTCACTGCCTCTCGCCATCCGATCTTGTGCAAGACACGAGAAAGCGCGCCGGATCGCTACGGGCCGAACTGAGAATTTGAGGTTTAATCCTTCTTCCTTGTGATCCTCGGCAAACATTAGTGTAGCTTGGTGCTTCCAACAAGACCTACACCGAGCCTAAAATTTTGCAACCTTTGAAAGGATACAGTAATGACATCTAAGTCTGAAAGCTTACTCACAATTCGGGGGCTTGATGCCTCCAAGGCTTATTCAACGATCCAAGACGGGCTCGGAGCGATCAATGACGCTATCGAGGCCGGAAATCAAGACGATCGAGATCTCCTGACTATGTGCGCAGCGTGGTTTGTCATTTGGCGCCAGTTATATGCGCTATCGGAGAACGGAGATCGTACTAAGGATAGCGACAGTAAAGATCGATCCCCCGGATATCTTCGACGGCAGGCTGAGTCGATGATCGACGAGATTTCGGCTATTCCGTCTAGGACTATCAATGGCCATCAAGGAAAGGCGGTGGTCTACCTTGCTTGGCACTTCCAAAACTTGGCTCAAGAAGCGGAGCCTTTGTCCAACAGGTTAGCCCTGGCATTGGCAATCGATTTACTCGGTTTTCAGGCGCCACCTTCTCTCGGCCCCTATAGAGAAACGCTTTTCGCGAGACTGACCGCGGTGTCTGGTCGACCTGAGCTTCTTGGCGAGATGATTGATGATCAAGTTCGCCAAGCGGCAAAGGACCGTTCAACCACGTCGACACCACCAACTGCGCGACGTATTCCGGCTTTCCTAATTGGCTGGGCGTTTCCGTTTAAGATGTTCACGCATTCTTTCTGGGCAAATAAATCCCTGGACGGTCTCGAAGATGCAGGGAAAATCGGCCAAGGCGATCGTCGCCCTAATGGTATATGGAGTAAGGAAAAGAGGTTACCGAACAAGGTCTTCACCCCAAAAGAGGGTGCAATCATCGCAGGTATCGTCGCTGCTGTTGCTCTTCGTCTGGCTGAAAGTTCGTCCAATTGCCGACCAGAAATACGTAGCATTTCCGCATCTACCACCCAGAAATCAAGGCTGGATCAAGCAGCCGATCTCATCATTCGATCTGGGTTGAGTGTAAGTAACGTCTTCTGTGTCTTGTCAAATGAGGAGCTGATTGACATTGTCGGGTGTGACCGGCGGAGAACGGCTTTCCAGCAGATCGAGAGCGTTTTGGCTATAATCGAATTCAACGCCTTCGACTTGGCGGTTCATGTTTTCAGAAGATCCGGGAAGCATTGGTCGCTTGAGACGCTCTCTGAGCCTGATGAATTACTTGAGCTACCAGGTTTGGATATGAGTATCCCCCTAGGCGAGATTTACAGATTCGTGGGAAACAAAGAGAACAACTCAGCTGAATTTTAGCTAGCCTCAACTGCGCTGGTCGGTCGGCGTCGCGAAGCCGATTCATGGGTGCCCCTAAGAAATCACGGAGCGGCCAACGCGGGCGGTTGTTGCCGGCCGGTAGACCAAAGGTCCTCCCGGTCAAAATCCAGTTGCTCGCCTTTCATCAAGCTAGCGCTACGTGAGCGATAACCCGCGCGAGGAACGAGCAGGGTTTATCGCCGCACAAGGTGCGGAGATTGGGGTCGTATTCTCCGCACGCAGGGGGAACAGCATCGCTTCGAGGACTGCAGCGATGTCTCAAGGCTTAGCGAGCTCTGGCTGGGATGCGAACGGGCTGGCCCAGCCCAGGCCGAACACCTACCCGGCGGCCTCCATGGGCAACGTGCGCCCATGGACCGTGGTCACGCAAATCGCTGGTGCATCCAGCTTACGGGGATTAGCCGCTTGGAGGGTTCACCTTGGATCGGCGGCCCGTCGTTGCAGCTAGGCCACCGCATACTGCGCGACGTTTGAGTTTCCCACCGCGGCAAGGAATCGCAAGTCAGCTGGCAGCTGGTGAGCATGAGAAAGCAGGCATTGATATTGATCCGCTTGCCGCCGGCTATCGACCCAACGCGACATCCGCCCGAGCAGCGGCGATGACTAGGGTTGGCCGGGAGCGGACGGTTCACTCTGGAGCGAATAGGGGCGGAGAGCGGACGCTCATGGCTTGCTCGTCTCCGGGGGCTTTCGACCCAGTCGACTTTCAAGCAGCGGTCGGGTCGTTCTCCAGTGCAGTCGAATGCCGCGGGCGTGGGGCTTCCGTTCCGACAGTTGCGGTGCGATATGTGAAGCTCAGGCGGCTTCCGTCCCTTGGGACGACGCCCGCGTCGCCGTCTTCGAAGCCGGAACTTTTATACTGACACTCTCATGTGCTCGAGGTCAAAAGATATGAGGTTAGCGACTTTGCAGATGATAGCTTCCACTAAAGAAATCTGGCGTTTCCTGTACCTGAGTTATTGTAGTAAATCTAAAACGCCACAAAAGATGCCTATCTACTTTATCGTAATGGTCGAAACCTTCTGTGCGACCTCAACTAATGCGGCAGTTGCTGAGCAAAGCGACAGCTCAAGCGTATCTCCAGAACTCATCAAATCGGTCGCAGATCTTCTGAGAGCGGCAGGTCGTGTGGAGGATAAATCGCTCCTATCATCAGAGAGATTACACGGTCTAGCTGCAGTTCTAGGTTCTATTGCTTGGCCGGTGGCTCTAATTATCAGTGTTACGTTATTTAGGGGGGAGTTGCGGAGTCTGATTAAGAGAGTAAAGAAGTTTGGTTTTGCGGGCACCAGCTTAGAGGCCGAAGAGGAAGTCCAAAAACAGGTTGAGGCATCGGCGGCGGCGGTTCTTTCATCTCCCGCTAATGAGCCGCCCGCGACGATCACAAGCGATGACATCAGAAGAGCCGCCGAAGTCGGAGTTTTATCCTCAGGCCTGAGCCCCGAGTCTATCCGCGCGCAAATCGACCAGATTTCCGCTGAGTACGAAGGTGTCAGGGCCCAGATGCCATCGGGCCCTGCTCGAACCAAGCAAATGGGGGCTGTTATGGCGAAGATGCGGACCCTAGCTCGCGCCGTTTTCCCTTACCGACACGAACTCATGGGCAGCCCGTCACCGGGGCAAAGGCTGTTTGCAATTGCAGCCCTCCAACTAGTGCCGGACTATAATCTATTAGATTGGTTGGCAACTTCTGTGAGTAAGGAAGTGCCTTACATACAGTTTCAAGCACTTAACGCATTGATGACTGCTGTGCGCAATGCTGGTCCGGACATGAAATCTGCCTTAATGCGAGCACTAGATAAGGCTAAATCGAGCTTGTCTTTAACCGATCCCGACCCTAGCCGACGGAACCTCGCGCTGGCCATAGAGGCCGAAATAGCTCGGATTCCAGATCGCTAATTGTAGTCTGAGCAGTGCCAGCATTCTCATGCAACGCCGATTAAGCCACTCGGCAAGCTTTTGCATACTCTCCTTCAAACGAGACTGTCATCTTCCTAACTGCCGGTCGATCCTTCTGCGGTTACGTCCGCTTTACGGCAACCTGCAGCATTTGTGCAGCGACCGGCATTGGCGCATACCTGCCGAAGTCACCCAGTTGCCCATGTTACCGCTTCCCACTCATCTCGGTAGATTGCGGGGTGCTTGCGGTGTGTGCTCGTCGCAGACTGCCTGGTGCGCCTTTTCGGCCGATGTGGGGATGTGGGCGCGACGGACTGTGTTTGGTAGCTTGGTAGGCCCGGCTAATTGGCCGACGCGCGATGACGCATCCAACGACACCGGCAGTCTGGGATCCTAGCTAGAGTTGGGCTTCCTCCCAAAAGAAGCGTGACACCACGACATGGCGGTAAAGGGAAACAATGACGTGGAGAGGTCGATGGGACAGCGCCGCCAAGATGTCACCCAGGCCGCGCTTCGTAGCCCAGACATTCCTCGGTCCTCTTTTTTGAGATCGCGGTTAATGCCTCAAAGGCTCGATCACGTAGCCCGTCAAGACTCCAAGGGCGCTCAGGTCCTGAGCAAGGGATTGCCTCCAAAACTAGAGGACCGTCTCTGCGGACCCTAGCGACTCGGTAGGTCGCGGCTGTGGCCATAGCACCAGAGACTTATCCAGCGAGTGGTTCCGCCGTGGTTCCGAGAACCGCTATCCCATCCACGGAACCAAAGTCTTCATCAGTTAAGTCGTTGTTTTTGTTGTCAAAAACTGGAGCGGGCGAAGGGATTCGAACCCTCGACCCCAACCTTGGCAATCGGACCAGGCCACATTTCCGGCCGCATCTTATTCTATCCCAGAGCCCTCTAAAGCCCTCAAATAACAAGGCTTTTCTTGCGGCCGTCCATGCCCTGAATATCCTCTTCATACCCCGCGAAACGCCTTCTGCTGCTTCCCCCGAGCTTCCCCGCCATCTGCCAGGGTATTCGGGGAAGCAAAATGCCGATTTTCGCAATGAAAGCAGGGCGATAGCGGGATCCCAATTCTCGACCAGGGGGGAGCAGAACGGCCACAACCCACGAACATTCGACCCGAACACATCGGATCGAGCAAAAAAGTCCAACCTTCGCAATGGCTTGTCCCCGCGGTGGATGAGCCAACCAAGTTTTTTTGCTCGTCGGGAGTGCTCCGCTGCCTTCCCAAGACGTCTCCGTGCTTCCCCGGCACGCCCACAGCAACCTTGGGAAGCACGAGGGAAGCAAATGTCGAAATAGCGTTTCAAATACAGGAGGTTATTGACACATGGGAAAACTGACCAAGCGCGCTATTGAGGCGCTGAGAGCACAACCCAACAAAGATGTGTTTGCATGGGATGGCGAGCTGCGAGGCTTTGGCGTCCGCGTCAAACCTTCAGGCGCCAAGACGTTCATCATCCAATATCGGAACATCGAAGGGCGTACCCGGCGGCTGGTGCTCGGCCAATTCGGCGCGCTGACGCCCGAGATGGCGCGTATCTCCGCGCAGAAGAAGCTGGCGGAAGTCGCTGGCGGCGGTGATCCATCTGCCGAGCGGCATGCCATTCGGGAAGGCCTCACCGTAGCAGAAGTCTGCGACTGGTATCTCGATGAAGCAGGGTCCGGCCGCCTGCTTGGTCGGAATCGTCGCCCCATCAAGGCTTCGAGCGTCGCGATGGACCGCAGCCGGATCGAGGTTCACATCAAACCGCTGCTGGGGCCACGCCTCGTTAGCCGTCTGACCCTCCGCGACATCGAGGAGATGCAGGCCGACATTGCTGCCGGAAAGTCGGCGCGAGGCAAGAGGGCGAAGGGCCGCGGCGGACGTTCAACGGGCGGTTCTGGTGTTGCGGGGCGGACCATCGGCACCTTCCGGGCGTTACTCGGGCATGCGGCGCGTCTCGGTTTCATCGAGAAGAATCCGGCGCTCGGTGTTCGCCAAATCGCCGTACGCAAAATGAAGCGGCGGCTGAATGCTGACGAGTTGCGGCACCTGGGCAAGGTGATGCGGGACGCTATGGTTGCGGGCGAGCATCCGACGGCGCTGGGCGCCATAAGACTGCTCCTGCTCACCGGCTTTCGGCGGATGGAGGTGCTTGGTCTCGAGCGCGTGTGGTTCAAACCGCACGATCGGGCGATCCACTTTCCTGATACCAAGAGCGGCGAGCAGATCCGAGTGATCGGCGGCGCGGCGATGCAATGCATCGACAACCAACCCGTCCACGAGCAGTCGCCATATTTGTTTCCTGCTGATGTTGGCGATGGGCACTTCATCGGGGTTGTCAGGGTACTCGATCGAGTTTGCGCCAAGGCAAATCTTACAGGGGTCACCCCACATGTCCTCCGCCACACCTTTGCGAGTGTTGCTGGTGACCTCGGGTTCTCGGAACTCACGATCGCCGGATTGCTCGGGCATGCTGCGCGCGGTGTCACGCAGGGATATGTTCATCTCGACGCGGCCCTGGCCGTCGCGGCGGACCGGGTCTCAGCGGAGATAGCCAAGCTGCTGGACGGCGAGAGCAAGAGCGACCCGCGGCCGGCGTCTCCCAGGCGCAAACGGCCGCGCGCCCACGCTAACGCGGCCGCGTCTCGTGGGCCTTCCGCGGACGATGGCGATCTCCGCCCGCAACCGGTCTCGGTTTGATGCCCCGGAGCAGCGAATACCCGTAGATCCGGGCGCAGGGCCGGGCAGATCGCGAAATGGGGCAGCGGCCTGGCCGTGCGTCTGCCCCCTGCCGCGTTGAGCACCCAGCCGTCTCTATCGCTTCTGCCCTCGGTAATGACGCTGCCTTGCTCGGCGAGCCCCAACTCCTGCCAAAACGCCCTGCTAGCCATTTTGTAAGCTTCGCGCTACATTGTGGCCTCTATAGCATCACGAAGGTATCAATTGCCGACCCCTCACACCCCGTCCTCCGCCGTTCGGCGCGCCTTGCACAAGCTCGGCGCCGACATCCGCGACGCCCGTCGGCGCCGGGGGCTACCTATGGCTGTCGTCGCCGAACGCGCGTTCACGTCACGCTCGACCCTGCAGAGGGTCGAGGCGGGGGACGCTAACGTCAGCATCGGGATCTATGCTGGCGTTCTCCAGGCTCTTGGCATGCTCGAAGGTCTCGGAAACCTCGCCGACATCGGCAACGATCCCACCGGACAGGTGCTGGCGAGTGCGGCACTGCCCAAACGTGTCCACCTCGCTCCGCCTCCCGCAGGACCGCGGAATGGCTGATTTCGAGGTCCATCTCGATCTGGACGGTCAAGTGCTGCCGGTCGGATTGGCGCGGAGCAACCGCGTTCGAGGCGGCGAGACGGTCCTGTTCGAATACGATGACAGATGGCTTGCCCGTCCGGACCGGTTCTCGCTCGAGCCCGCTCTGCGTTTGACGCGCGGCGTCTTCGCGCCGCCTGCCGGGCTGGCGACGTTCGGATCAATTGGCGATTCGGCGCCGGATAGCTGGGGCCGGCGGCTGATGCAACGCGCGGAGCGCCGGCGTGCCCGGCGGGAAGGCCGCACCGTTCGCAGCCTGACCGAGAGTGACTATCTCCTCGGTGTCGCCGACGTGGCGCGGCTCGGCGCGCTGCGCTTCCGGCATGTTGGGGGCACCGACTTTCAAGCGCCGATTCACGCCGGCGTGCCCACGCTGATCGAACTCGAACGACTGCAACAGATCACCGAACGCATTCTCCGCGACGAGGAGACGGACGAAGATCTGCAGATGATCTTCGCACCTGGATCATCGTTAGGTGGCGCGCGTCCCAAAGCGTCGCTCATCGATCGGGACGGTCGGCTGTCGATCGCCAAATTTCCGAAGGACACCGATGAATACAGCGTCGAAACCTGGGAGGAGGTCGCGCTGCGGCTGGCAAGACGGGCCGGCATCGTCACGCCGCACCATCAGCTGATCGAGGTCGCGGGAAAGGCGGTTCTGCTGTCGCGACGCTTTGATCGTTCGGGTGCGATCCGAATCCCGTTCCTGTCGGCGATGGCGATGACCGGCGCCAAGGACGGGGAGCGAGGCAGCTATCCCGAACTGGTCGATGCGCTCGCCGAGCATGGCGCTCAGGGAAAGACGGACGCGCAGGCGTTGTACCGGCGTGTTGTTTTCAACGTGCTGATCTCCAATATCGATGATCACCTGCGTAACCATGGCTTCCTGTGGCTCGGCCGCACCGGTTGGTCGCTTTCTCCCGCTTATGACCTCAATCCAGTTCCGACCGATCTCAAAGAGAGGGTGCTGACGACGAATATCGATCTCGATGAAGGAACCTGTTCGATCGATCTCTTGGAAGCCGCTTCAGCCTATTACGCGCTGACGTTAGTTCAGGCGCGGGGGATCATCAAAGAGGTCGCGCGGGCAACCGCCCTATGGCGGGACGCGGCGAGAGAGGTCGGCGCGCGTGCCGCCGAAATCTCCCGCATGGCAAGCGCCTTCGAGCACACCGAACTCCAACAGGGGCTGGCGCTCTGAGAAAGGGCGACTGGAAAGTCGTCCATCACGGACCGGCGGTCGCTAGGGGATCGAATGATGGCGCGCCCTAAGTCCATCCAGGCCGAATCAGTCCTGCGCGCAACCAATCTTGCGCATAAGCCTTCAAACTTGCGCATTCTGGGTTCAATCTTGCACGAAATTGCTGCGCGCAAGATTGAACCATGGTCCTCTAGGCCCGCGACAATGATTTAACGGCCATCGAAAAGAGCCTTGCAACGCCGTAGCTGATATTGGCAGCATGATCACGCACGAGGGCAGGATCACCAATCTGTGCGGATTTGACGGCCGAAATCGGTCCGTTTGGCGATCAGGCTCCGGAGTTCTTGACGGAAACGGCTCCCACTCGATTGTTGGTTCTCATCTTAACCCGTTGTTTTGTCGATACAGTCTCCGATTGCACTACGCTCAATATCGCCATCGACACCGTCAAAAAAGTCTGCTGTTGATTTTGCTCGGGTTTTTGTCGGGTAGGCGAATTTTCCAGTCTCGCGCACTATCGGCAGCAATCGGAAGAAAAATGGCATTCCAGCGACGGCCAAGAAATTGCCGGAGCTCCGGTCCATACCGTCCTGCTACCCCTCTATAGTGCGACTAGCACTGCCGATGGCCGCCGATCGAGGCCCTCGATACTAGCCGCTTGATCCTGCCTGGTCATGAGCTGATGGGAGGGCCTCCATTCGGAGTGACGAATAAGACCTGCGCTCCTTGCAGCCAAGCTTCAAGGCCAATTTCGGCAGCTAAACCGTCCGCCGGCGTGCGCGCCCGTGATCGAAGATCCTGTTGGCGCGGCCGAGAAAATCGGGGCAGACCCGCGGTCCGCTCGCGGGAAACCAATCGCTCTAGCTTAGCGAGAAGTGGCGGACCTTCCCTAGCCCGCGCGACCACTTTTTCGACCGCCTCGTCCGGCCGCACCTCCGAAATCGCACGTGGCTCCGAGCAGACATATCGGTTCACGTGATCATAAACGATACGGTGCTCGCGAGGCACCCCGCCGGCCCCAAGCCGAATCTGCGAGGGGCGCAGCATCAGCGACCGCTGCAGGACAGAGCTCGCGTGAAACGCCGTTTCATAGGTCGACCAGCTTGAGAAGCGGGGAGCAACGTAGAAAACATCGGCACCCTGACTCTCAAACTCTTCCAGGCGCAGGAATTGATGCTCATCGACATCAACAAAGTAGCGCCAAAACGGCTTCTGAAGAGCGGGGATGCTTTCGGCGGGGTGCAGGCGCCGAAACCGTGACAACTGCTGCCCAAGTTTGAACTGGAGCATGACGACCTGACCGGGACCGGAGAAGGCGACGTCGAAGCCAAGACTGGCCTCATGGATCAGGCTCGGCAGAAATGGTGTCGCGTGAACACCTGCGGCGGCCAAGCGGCGCTCCATCTCGCGCGTCACGCCGTAACCATAGGAGAACTCCGAAAGGCGTTCATGCAAGTTGATCATGCTGCGTCCTTAGGCGCCGGGGGGCGGTGGCCCAGCTCGATCGCCTTGCGGCGCTGCGCTGGACTCAGCGCACCCCAGAACCGATGCACCCGTGCGGTCGGCATCGACCGCAGGTCCTCAAGGTGCTGGGCGCGGCGCAGCTCGACCTGGAAGAAAGATGGACGATGGTCGATCCTCAAGCTTTCGAGCTTCCAGAAGACGACGGCGGCGTACTTGGGCGTCAGTTTCTTGTTACGCCGGTAATAGTCGAGCGCGCCGCTCAGGATCGGGCTGTCCTCAGCAGCCGCGAGACGCTCCAATGCCTTGATGCAGCTTTCAAGCTGCATGTGCTGGGTGAGCTTCGCGAGGCGTCGTTTGGCCTCGTCCGGCGGCAGCCGGCGCCCGTCCTCAAGCACCGCGACATCGAACTGGAGGATGCAGTGCGACCCGACCCAAAGCGCCGCTTCGGTGTAGCGGTTGGCGATTTCGAAATGGTATCGGAGGTCCTGCTGCCCGCAGAGTTCGCAGGTTTCGATCGGCGATTCATGATCGACCGTGTTTTCAGTGAAGGCCCATTCCGCGAATGCGGCCGGGAGCGAGCCCGCGACCGACCGCGGCAAAATGCTGTCCCTGACTCTCTGCGTGTAGGCTGACACCCCTGCCCCCTGCTATTTAAGGCTCCTTAACTTACCAACCGCGCTATTTAAGCCAAGCGCCGATTGCTTTAATAGCCCCTTTCCGCCAAGGTTAGCGGCATGCCTGAAGCCTCAATCGCCAACGGCCGCATCGGCCGGTTCATCGACATGCCAGTTGGCGGTGAGATTCTCCGCGCCTTCGTGCCGCCGCCTCTCCCGCCAGAGCCACCGATTGACGTGCTCTCTCTCCTGGACCGACTAAGCGTCGCGGAACGGGCGTTGGGCCGGCTCGATGGAATCACCATGCTTCTGCCACGTCAGGAGCTGTTCCTATACATGTACGTCCGAAAGGAAGCGGTGCTCTCGTCGCAGATCGAGGGCACTCAGTCGACGCTTTCGGATCTTCTCCGATTTGAAACAGAAGCGCAGGCCGGCGAGCCGGTCGACGACATCCGAGAGGTCTCGAACTACGTCGATGCGATGATGTTCGGGCTCGAGCGCCTTCAAGAATTGCCGCTTTCGCTCCGCCTCATTCGAGAGATGCACGCTCGCCTCCTCCAGAGCGGGCGCGGTGGCACCAAGAACCCCGGCGAGTTTCGGCGGTCACAAAACTGGATCGGAGGCACCCGACCGGGCAACGCCCTCTTCGTCCCGCCTCCTGTGACCGAGCTCGACGCGGCCCTAGCCGCGCTCGAGGCGTTCATGCACGAGGACCAGTCGAGGCTGCCGGCCCTGATCAAGGCCGGGCTTCTTCACGTGCAGTTCGAAACAATCCACCCGTTCCTCGATGGCAACGGGCGTATCGGCCGGCTCCTCGTGACCCTCTACCTTTGCGTTCACGGCGTCTTGCGGAAGCCGCTCCTCTACCTGAGCCTATATCTGAAGACCCGGCGCACCGACTATTACCGCCTGCTGCAGGAGGTCCGGGAGCGCGGCTCCTGGGAGGCCTGGCTAGAGTTTTTCCTCGAAGGCGTTGCCGAGACCGCCAACCAGGCCTTCGACGCAGCGACACGCATCGTCGACCTGTTTAAGCATGATCGCGACCGCATCATCGCTGGCAGCGAGCGCGCGGGCTCTGCGCTGCGCATCCACGACCTGATGCAGCAGAACCCCTTCGTGACGAGCAACCAGCTTGTCGAACGAACGGGGCTGTCCTCTCCAACCGTGAACGCCGCGCTCGCAGACCTAGAGCGCCTCGGCATCGTCGAGGAGGTGACCGGCCGCCGCCGCGGTCGCGTCTTCGGGTATCGCCGCTATCTCGCGATCCTGAGCGAGGGCACCGACCCGCTCCCGACTACGTGATCAACGTCATCGAAAGCTCGTCCCTTGCGTCTTGAAAGCGTTACTCTCTCCGGCTTCCGCTGCTTCGGCCCTGATCCTCTCAAGGCTCCGATCAGCCCCGAGGTCACCGCGGTTGTCGGTCCCAATGCGGCGGGCAAAACGGCGCTGCTCAAAGCGCTTTCCAAGGTTTTCGGCGTCAGTCGGCCGGAGCGGACGATCCATCGCTCGGATTTCCACGTAGCCGCCGACGCCGAGCCTGACGACCGGTCAGCGAAGGACCTCGTCATCGACGTCCTCGTCGCGCTCCCTGAACTTGCCGACGGCACGGCGACGCCAGAGACCGTGGCGCCATCGTTTCGACACATGCTCATCACGCGTGAGGACCAGCCGCCGGTCTGTCGCATGCGGCTTGAAGCTCGTTGGGAGGATGACAACACCGTCGAAGGCGAAGTCTCCCAGGACCTATATTGGGTGGACACGTTGGACGAGGTGCCCGCAGCAGCAAAGAAGCATCCTGTTCCGCCCGCGGATCGCGGCCTCATCCAACTATACTATACGCCGGCGAGCCGCGACGCGGGCGCGCAAGTGCGCGCCACCACCGGGGCTCTCGCAGCTCGCCTGCTCCGCGCGATCGAATGGTCAGACGACGCACGCGATAGCGTCGACGAGGCGACTGAGGCGCTTACCAACGCCTTTGAGGGCGAGAAAGCGGTCGCAGCGATCGGCAAGGCCCTGCAGGAGCGCTGGTCGACGCTTCACGATGACGCGACGGACACCAAGCCGCGTCTCAGCCTGGTTAGCCGTCGTTTTGAGGAGGTCGTCAGCAAGATCGCGGTCATGTTCGAACAGGGGCCCGACGGTCATGAGCGCGGCCTCGACGCCCTCAGCGACGGCCAGCAATCGCTCTTCTATTTTGCGCTCGCTGCAGCCGTGTTCGACATGGAACGTCAGGTCGTGACCGGAACGGTCGTGGGCTTCCACAGGGATCAACTACGCATTCCAGCCCTATCGATTTTCGCGCTTGAGGAGCCCGAGAACCACCTCTCGCCTTACTTTCTGGCGCGCATTCTCCGCCAAGTTCGCTCGCTGACCGAGGACGGCAGCGCCCAGGCACTCGTTACCAGCCACTCGCCGGCCGTGCTGAGCAGGGTTGATCCGCGAGAAGTTCGCTACTGCCGCTGCGATCCCGAAACGCGGGTCTCTACGATCAAAAAAATCAAGTTACCGAAAGGTCTCGGCGAGGAAGCAAAGTTCGTCCGCGGCGCAATGCTCGCCTACCCCGAGCTCTACTTCGCGCGGTTCGTCGTGCTGGTGGAAGGCGACTCCGAGCGCGTGGTGCTGCCGCGTCTTGCCGACGCCCTCGACCTCCTGATCGACCCGGCCTTCGTCGCGATCGTCCCGCTCGGCGGGCGGCACGTCCAGCACTTCTGGCGTCTGCTTGCTCAGCTTCAGATTCCGTACGCTACGCTCCTCGACCTTGATCTTGGCCGGGCGGGTGCGGGCTTCGGCCGCATCAAGACCGCCATCGAAAACCTGATCGACGTCGGCGTACCGAAGGACGAGCTCCTCAAGTTGGACAAGGGCGTTCTGCCCGATGCGGATTTCGCCAAGATGCACACTTGGCAGGACGCTGAAGACCGCGAAATCCTTCGCGGTTGGATCAATTGCTTGAAGAAGTACGGCGTTTACTTTTCCGAGCCACTTGATCTCGACCTCAGCATGCTCGCGGCCTTTCCGGACGCCTATGAAGCGATCATCCCGGCGGGCGGCGGACCGCAAATGGAAGCGGACAAGGCAGCTGAGGCCGTGCTTGGCACCAAGGGGCCAGGGCTGACGCTATACACCGGCCCGTACAAGGACTACCCACCGATCTTCCCGGCCTATCGTTATCACTACCTCACGCAGAGCAAGCCTGCCACGCACCTTGCCGCGTTGACGCACATCAGGAAGACTACGCTCAAAAACGACATGCCCAAGGTGCTCGCCGAACTGCTCGCGCACGTGTTCAAGAACCTGAGGCGGGACTGATCATGGCCGCGCTGGCCCGTCGCGTTCGTGCCGCAGACTGGATCCCGACCGGCGTTGAAGCACTTGAGGCCAACGCTCTTATCGTCGCGAAGTCAGAAGATCATCGCTCCGTTATTGCAGGCCCGGGTGCCGGCAAGACCGAACTGCTCGCGCAGCGGGCTGCATTCCTGCTCCAGACTGGCGCGACACCCGCACCACAACGCATTCTGGCAATCAGCTACAAGCGTGACGCCGCGACCAACCTCGCCGCCCGGGTGCGCCAACGCTGTCATCGCAGTCATGCCGCTCGCTTCGACTCGATGACCTTCGACGCGTTCGCGAAGAGTCTCGTCGACCGGTTTGGGCAGGTCCTGCCCGCACGGTGGCGCCCGCGTCCCGACTACGAGATCATGTGGACGAACGACGACCTCTTCCGTGGCTTTCTGCAGCAGCAGCTCGGCGCGCCGCCGCCCGGCGTCGGAACTATGGCGGACATACAAGCGATTACCGTCAAGCCCTTCGAGCGCTATCATCTGGTCGGGCGCCCGCTTCCTGTCGATGGATGGGCGCGCCCCACACCCGCGCAATGGGCGGCAGACCGCTTCTGGCAGTCCTCTCTGCACGAGGGTCCCAAAAGCCGCCTCGCCTTTCCGATGATCGGGCGCCTCGCCGAGCTCCTACTTCGCCTCAACCCGATGGCGCGCGAGGCGCTCCGCCTCACCTACTCGCACCTCTTCATGGACGAGTTTCAGGACACCACTCAGGTCCAGTACGACCTGGTGAAAACGATCTTCCTGGGCAGCGACGCTGTGATCACCGCCGTCGGCGACAACAAGCAGCAGATCATGCGCTGGGCGATGGCAATGGCAGACCCGTTCGCTGCCTTCGACGCCGACTTCGGTGCGACCCGGACGCCATTGTTCAACAACTATCGGTCCTCGCCCGACCTCGTCCGTATCCAGCACATCCTAGCCGTGGCGCTTGATCCGAAAGCCGTGAAGCCAGTGTCGATGGCCAAGCCGTCGATCGACGGGGAGAGTTGCGCGATCTGGGACTTTTCAACTCCGCAGATCGAGGCAGCGCAACTCGCCGCCTTCGTCGCCGCCGAAATGAAAGCGCAGGAGCTCGGGCCGCGCGATTTCGTCCTGTTGATCCGCCAGCGCCCCGATCGTTACGCGGCGGTACTTGAGCCCGCATTCGAGGCCGCCGGCCTGGCGTTGCGAAACGAGGCGGCCATGGTCGGTGCCGTCGCTATGCAGGACTTGCTGCCGGACGAAGCATCACGACTCATCACCGGACTTCTTCGTCTCGCGACGAGCCGCCGAGCGGGCCGCTATTGGTCAGAATGCCAGCAGGCCTTAGCGTCGTTGCGCGGCATCGATCTCGATGACGATAATGCGCAAGCGAAAATTGCCCGAGAGCTGGATGAGTTTGCGCTCGGCCTAGCTCAACAACACCCGGCGCCGCCGAGTGATCGCGCCGCATCGGTGGCGTTGGTTCGCGAGATACTCGAGTTCGTCGGCGTCAACCGTCTCCTCGCCGCCCACCCCGCCTATGCCCAAGGCAACTGGCTCAGCAAAGTTCTTCAGGCGGTCGTGACCCACCTGACAGCCTCCGCCGTCGGAGCAGCGGACTGGGCCACCGCGCTCGACGGCTATGAAGGCATTCATGCCGTGCCCTTGATGACGATCCACAAAAGCAAGGGTCTCGAATATCACACCGTTGTCTTTGTCGGCCTCGATGATGACGCGTGGCGGCGAAGTTTCATCGAGGATCAGGCGGAGGCGACAGCTGGATTCTTTGTTGCCTTCACCCGAGCGAAGCAGCGGGTGCTCTTTACCTACTGCGCCCGAAGAGGGACGCGCGAGGCGATCGCAACCTTCTACCAACTGCTCCTCGACGCCGGGGTGCAGATCGTTGAGGTCGCCTAGCCGGTCATCCCGCCTAAAAGTCTTCTTGTCATGTGCTCAAATCACCGTCTGCGATAGACCAACCAACAATGCTCGCGGACGCTGAATTCCCAGACCATCCGGTGCAATTCCGACCGTTTGATTTTGTTTTTTGTGTTCATTGAGGACTTTACTTCGACGTTTGAAAAACCGGCGGAGGTCCAACCGCGCGTCACCTCTCCAGATCGAGGGTAATGAACACTGGGCGCAGTGACTGTCGGAGGTCGGGTGATGCGGTCGCCATTTTCAGCCCGATCACTCCGACCGGCTTTTCGTGGAAAGAGACACGCAACGTGCGGCTACGATTGCCTCAACCTTGTCGCGCACGGTCTTGGCGCTATCGAACTCACCGGCGAAAGCGGGGAGCTGAAGGGTCAGAAGGCGATCAGTGACGCGCGTTGCGAGTGCGTCGAGCCCGGCTTCAGCATCCTCGACCCTAAGACCGATTGTGCGCGCCAAGGCGATAAAATCCTGGCGCGTCAGACGATCATCCTTGCCGTTCAGTTTCAGGGCCATTCCATCGCCGGCAAGGCCTGGGAAAACCCGCGTGGTCACGGCATCGTAGAGGGGCGCAAGACAGACGGAAGTGAACGTTTTGGCCCCCGCTTCGGCCGTCTTGAGGACGGCGAGATTCTTCAGGTGCATATCGCCATCGGCGATCAACCAGGCGAACACCGCGCGTCGGAACAGGATGTTGAGGTCCGAGGCCGGGTCAGTGGATAGCGGGCGCAAGGCGCGCGCCATCCTCTCGATCGTTCCGTCGTATTTCGCCAATGTCGGAAGATCGAGGATGGAGCAAAAATCCTCCATCGCGAGACGGCGCTGATCCTGCGGTCCCCGCCTGATGTCGAACCGTTCGACGACTAGGGCCGGCGGCATGCCGTCGGGCATCGCAATCAACGCGGCGTCTGGCGCTTCGAAACCCGCGGCGCGCCCGAGTTCGAGGCACAGCCATTCCACGATCGGCAGCATGTCGAAGCCCGCTGTGCCGGCCGGCTTCAGGATGTGGGTGAAGGGCTGGTCGATCGCCGGGACCAGGGCGCCGTCCTCGGTCAGACTCATCGGCGCCTTGATCTGGACGCCCGACAAGCGCGGCGTTTCGGCGCGCGCAAACATGCGCGCCAGATTCTGCTCGAAAGTCTCTTCGATTTCGCCGCGTCGGGGTCCGGCATAGACCCCTGTGAAGCGGCCGTCGGCAGCAAAGCTGGCGAGTGGCGCCCTCAGCACGTCGGCCGGCAGCGCCGCCCGCTGATCGCGGTCTTCGACGATGGCGATGTTCGACATGTAGCGTCGACCACGTCGCAGGGTGTCGCGCTCGTCGCGTTCACGCAGCACCTGGGCCAGCCACCCCTCGGGCAGCAGAGACTCGATAAATGCCGGCAATTTGCCAGGAATTGTCTCGCGGATGAACGCCGGACCGGAGCGCTTGGGTTTCCAACGCCACTCGAAGCCGTCATGGGTCAAACGACCGACCAGATCACCGTGCCAGGCGACCAAAAGAATGAGCGCGGCCTTGTTCACAGGCGGAGCGCCGCCGGGTTTGGCAAGGAGAAAGCGTTCGGCGCCTTCACCCTCGCGATACCACGCGTTTTCGCGAGCAAGCGCCCACACCGCATCAGCCGCCGCCTGGGGCGTGCCGTGTTCCGCCACCAGCCGCGCGGCCATTTGCGCGCGCATCTCGGCGGTGATGGCGCTGGCGTGCTCGCTCCTCAACCGAAAGGCTTCGAGGAAGCGCTGCCGTGGCGACGACGCGGCGATGCGCAGTTCTCCGAGATCATCGCCAATGACGGCGATCGCCGTCGAGGGGTGGCTCGGCGCTTCGTTTTGGATGATCTCCAGGGTCCGCAACCTTGTGCGCTGGTTGCGACGGCCACTGATGAAGAGGCGGCCATCCGGGCTGGGCGCGAGCAGGACCGCGCTGGCGGATGATAAGTAAGCGTTTGGGTAGAGGTAATGCGCGATGCGGACGGCGTGGCTCAGGATAGCCATCTCTGTGGCGCCGTCGTGATCGACGTAAACGCCGCGAACGAGCGAGATTAATTCGCCGCTTTGGGCGCGCTGGTATGCTCGTTTGGCGTCTATCGTCTCTCCGACCAAGTGGATCGCCATTGGATTATCCCGCATCTCAGATGCGCGATAATCCCATACTCCACGCCGGGAAGCAAGAATTTTACCGCATCTGAAATTCGCGATAATCCATCGCCGACTTGCCGCCCTTGGACGACGCAGTCGGCGTGTCCTTGTTCGAACGAGGCCCGCATAGTGTCTGGCCGACCAATGGCGCGTTTCTTGACGGAAAAGCCCTCCATGCCGATTTCCCCTTAGTGGACGGCGTCGCCCTGCGACGATGCCACTTGGCGAAGGGTTGCACCGGCACGAGGTGCGGTTCGCGCAGGAGGCCAGCCGCGGGGGACAGCGGGCACGCGAGCACTGCAACTGACTGAGCCGGGCGACCGAAAGAAAGGGTCGTCACATGTTTGGCACAGATCGAGGCTTATCCTCTCACCGTTTCCGAGCTGCTCTAGCCAGAAATTCTGCGAATGGCGGGCGCCCAGTGGCTGAATTTCTGGCCCAGGGGGCGCGCTGATGATGGACATCGTCGACCTGAGATATCTCGCCGCGGCTGCCAACGCCGGCAATTTCGGCCGGGCCGCGAAGTCGCTCGGCCTTGATACCTCGACGATCAGCCGTCGTATCGGGAGGCTCGAAGACGAGTTGGGATTTGCCCTGTTCGAGCGGGCGAAGAGCGGCGTGCATCTCACGGCGGGCGGCCAGTCGCTGATGGGGCATGTTAACCGCACCTTGGCTGAATTCGACGCCGTGGTCCGCGCGGCCGGCGAGACGGGATCAGGACAAATCGGCGCGATCCGGCTCGGCGTGCGGCTGCCACCCGTCGGTGAGCCACTGGTCAGCCTTCTGTCGGCCTGGCGGGAGCGGCACCGCAATGTCGCGCTGACCATCGCCGAGATGACCGAGCCGGCCATGGCCAAAGCCCTGGAGCTCCGCCGCCTGGATGTCGGACTGATCACCGGCTTCACGCCCTGCAGCAGCGCGGCAAGTATGCCGCTCTATATCGAACGCCTCGTCGCGGCAGTGCCGCACGGTCACGCCTTGGCCGCGCGCAAGTCCGTCGACTGGGCGGATCTCCGGGACGAGGACATCCTGATTCAGGAATGGGACGAGAGCCAGGCGACGCGGGAACTCTACGCGTCGCTCCTGGGCAAGAGCGTCCGGTTCTCGGCGCACGCCGCGAGCAAGCAGAGCGTCTTCGCGCTCGTCGCCGCGGGATTCGGCGTCACGCTGGCGACCGAGAGCCAGGCCGCGGTTACGGTGCCCGGCGTGGTATTCCGTCCGATCGCCGAGACGAATGCTCGCTTGCAGATCGAGCTGGTCTGGCGACCCGAGCTGGAGGATGCGGCCGTCGGCCGCTTTGTCGCCTACTTGCGCGACGAGACCCGTTCACGGCGCCTTGTCTGACGCCGGCGACGGCCGCCGCAGTTTGGCAAAAGCGCGATCCGTCGCCATGAAGCGGGCGATCATCGGGGCGATCAGCTTCGCTGGCTCGGCCGCGCCCTGACAGGTCTCGCGCGCCAGTACCTGGCCGTAGGCGACGAGATCTCGATGGATGGCCGCCGGCAGTTCGACGGTGAGCTTCACCGGCTTGTCGTCGTCGATGGCACCGAGCTTCAACTTGGCCATGGTCAGTCCTCAGCTCTGATAGGGTTCGAGAACGAGGTCGTGGGTCACCAGCACCCGCACCGGAAAGCCCGGCCGAATGGTGATGGTCGGCTGCACGTTGAGCGATCGGCCGACCACCTGCTCGCCGACCTGGCTGAAGCTCTGCGAAGCGCCCTGGCGGATGGCCTGGACAAGAGAGTTCTCGTTGTCGCTGGTGCCAGCCTCGGAGCCAACGCTGAGCAGGGTCGAGAGGATCGCCGCCTTGAACAGCATGCCCCAGTGGTTATCGACTTGGTCCTCCAGGCCAGCATAGCCCTCCGCATCGGCGCCGGGCTGACGTTCCAGAACGATGGAGCGCCCGTTCGGCATGATCAGGCGGTTCCAAACCAGCAGCGCCCGGGATTGGCCGAAGGCCACCTGGGCGTCGTATTGGCCGACAAGCCGGGCGCCCTGCGGGATCAGCAGAATGCGACCGGTCGGGCTGTCATAGACGTTCTCGGTGACCTGGGCGGTGACCTGCCCAGGGAGATCGGAGCGCAACCCGGTCAACAGCGACGCGGCGATGACCGCGCCGGCCTGGAGGATATTGGGGCTGACCGGCGCCTCGACGCGATCCGGGCTGACTGTCCGCCGGTCGACGTCGCCGTTCAGGAAGGCCAGCTTGTGGTCCTGGGAGGTCAGGCCAGGCGACCCTGCGCCGTTGGGCACGGCGCTGGGCGGTGCCGCCGCCGCCGGAATGACGGCGGAAACGGTTTGCCCGGCATTGGTGGTCGCGAACAAATGGCTGGTTCGCGCGGCTTCCTGCTCCTGCGCGATACGCTGCTGCTCCGGGCTCGGTCCCGCCGCGGGCTGCGGCATCCCTGGCGCGACGGTGCCGGCATTCACCAGGGGCCGGCCGAGGTCACCCGGCAGCGGCGGCCCGAGCTGCGGTGCATTGTGCGGCAGGCCGGTGTAGTCGCGTGGCAAGTTGGCCAGCCCGTCCGGCGTCGTCCGGTTGCTGGTGTTGTAGAGTTCTGACCCGCCGGTCTGATGCTGCGGTCGCAGCGCGAAGAACAGCGCGCCGCCGATCCCGACCGCGGCCACCGTGCCCAGGCCCAACAGCACCTTGCGCGAAAGCCTAGTGACCGGCGCGCGGCTCGGGCGCAGCCGCATCTCCAGCGCCGGCCGTCCGTCGCCGGTCGCATCGTTGGCGCTATCCGTCACGGTTGCGGCCTCCCGTCGGTGCGAACGATGCGGACCTTCTGTTGATGCTCGCCACCGAGCCGCAGCTCCGCCGCCGCGAACAGCCGGTCGATGATCATGTGGCTGCCGCGCACCCGGTAGTTCACCAGTTCGGCGCCGCCCTCCGCGCCGATCACCCAGAGCGGCGGCATCTCGCCCTGGCCGATGCCGGATGGGAATTCGATGAACACCTGCCGCCCGTCATCGAAGGCGCGCAAAGGCCGCCAGGCCGGATCATCGCCCTCGATCCGATACCGGAAATTGAGCGCGCCGATATCGACGCCGGACGCGATCGGCGCCTCCTCATTGGCGGCGGCGTTCTGCCGACGCAGCGCGATGAGCTGGTCCTGCGGATAGGCCCACGAAACGGAGGCCATGTATGTTTTCTCGGCCGAACGCAGTTCCAGGTGGTAGGTCCGGCGATCGGTGTTGATCACCAGGTTGGTGACGAGATCCGGCCGGGTTGGCTTGACCAGGATATGCACCCGCTTGGTGGCGCCGGACCCGCTCTCGGTGTCGCCGATAATCCACCGCACCGTGTCGCCGGCGGCGACCGGGCCAGTGCCGACGAGCTGCTCGCCGGCTTCCAGCGCGATGTCGGTGATTTCGCCGGGGGCGGCGTAGAGCTGGTAGAGCGCGCCGTCCGAGAACGGATAGACCTGCACGGCATTGATGTAGCCGGCCCGCGTCGGCTGCACGCGGGCCGCGCCATTGGCTTGGTCCACGCGGACGCGCGGATCGGCCGCCTCAGGCGGCGCGGTCCGCCCACCTGGAATCGGCTTGAGCTGATCCGGCAGCGGCAGAGGCTGCGGCAACTCGACGATCTCCACCGGCTTCGGCGGATCGGGCGCCAGCACCGCTTGTTTCGGTGTGTCGTCGTATTTGATTTCCGGCGGCTTCCAGGTGGAACAGGCGCCGAGCGACGTGCCGGCAAGCAGAAGAATTGCGACGGGCGCTGCGCGCATCAGCCGAGTTCCTTTGACCAGTTGAGGGCATGGACGTAGACACCGAGCGGGTTCTTCTTCAGCCGTTCGGCATCGGTCGGCGGCTGCACCACGATGGTGAGGATGGCGCTCCAGCGCTCGGTGGCGGCCAGCGCGTCGTCGACGTAGCGCCGCTCGGTCCAGGCGACGCGGAAGCTGTCGGCCGAGGCGCGGATGACGCTGGAGACCTCGACGGCAACTTGCGTCTTGCCGACCTTGGAAAAGGGATCGCTGGTGCGTGCGTAATCGTTCAGCGCCAGCGCGCCCTTGTCGGTGACGTAGTTGTAGGCGTCTAGCCAGTCCTGCCGCAGCACCACGGGATCGGCGGGGATGCTGCGCACCTCCTCGACGAAGCGGGCCAGGTGCCAGGCGATCTGCGGATCGGTCGGCTGGTAATCGGCGGTCGCGGGCGAGACCGCCTGCGCCTGGCCGAGCTTGTCGACCTGCACCACCCAGGGGGTGATGGTGCCGCGCGCCGACTGCCAAACGAGGCCACCGGCAAGGCCGCCACTGAGCGCCAGCACACCAAAGAAGGCGAAACGCCAGTTCTTCGCCTGGACGCGGGCAGAGCCAATACGGTCATCCCAGACCTGGCCGGCGCGCTGGTAGGGCGTCTCGGGTTCGGGTGTCTTGCCGTAGCGGACGATGGGCCTTCGGAACATGGATCATTCCCCTTCTGACAGGTCGATGCCGCTGCCACTCGACGGATGGTCGCCGGAGCGGATCGCCTGATGGGCGGCGCTGGCGCCGCGGCTGATGGATTGGTTGCGCTGCATCCTGCGCGCCCAGGCGGGCGGCCCAGCCGCTTCGCCTTGGCTCGAACCACCGGGAGACGCGCCACCCCCCGACCCCACTCCCGTTACGGCCCGGCCGCCTGCCGCGAAGCTTTCGCGCATGCTGGCGGCGGCACGCCGCAGCGGGCTCATCGCGGCGGAGCCGGCGGCCTCGGCGACGCCGGACATGCCGCCGGCGCGATAAGCCGTGGTGGCAGCACCCGCGATCGAAGCGCCGCCGCGCGCGGCGCCTGCCACCCCACCGCCGGCAGCACCGATGGCGCCGACGCCACCGGCCAGGACCCCCGCGCCCGCAGCGCCAAAGCCGGCCACGGCGAGACTGGTGCCGACAGCGGCGCCCGCGCCAAGCTGCGGGCCGCCGGCGATCAGGCCGTTGGCTATGCCCGGCCCGTAGATCGATAGACCGAGCAGCGCCAGGGATGCGAGAATTAGCGTCAGCGCGTCGGAGATGGTCGGCGGATTGTTGAAGCCGTTGGTGAACTGGCCAAAGATCGTCGAACCGATGCCGACGATCACGGCCAGCACCAGAATTTTCACACCGGAGGAGACGACGTTGCCGAGCACCTTCTCGGCGAGGAACGCGGTGCGCCCGAACAGTCCGAACGGCACCAGCACAAAACCGGCGAGCGTGGTGAGCTTGAATTCGATCAGGCTGACGAAGAGCTGAATCGCCATGATGAAAAAGCTGATGACGACGATCATCCAGGCTACGAGCAGGATGATGATCTGCACCAAATTCGCGAAGACGCTGGTGAAACCCATCATCCCGGAGATCGAGGCCAGGATCGGCGTGCCGGCGGTGATGCCGACCTGGGCGAGCTTGCCCGGCTGGAGAAGTTGCGACGCGGTCATCGTGCCGCCGCCCGCCTCGATGCCAAGCCCGGAAAAGGAGTTGTAGATGATCTGGGCAAGATTGTTGTAGTTGCCGATGATGAAGGCGAAGACGCCGATATAGAGCGTCTTCTTGATCAGCCGGGCGAGCACATCCTCATCGGGCGCCAGCGCCCAGAACAGGCCGGCGAGCGTGATGTCGATGCCGATCAGAACTCCGGCGAGCCAGCGCACGTCGCCCTGCACCAGGCCGAAGCCGGAATCGATATATTGCGTGAAGGTCCCGAGGAACTCGTCGATGACGCCGGTGCCGCCCATCGTGCTTACCGAGCGTCCGGCGCCGGCGAATCATTGAAGAAGCGGCGGCGGTTTTCCGCCCACGCCGCTTGGCAGGCTGCGTCGTTCTCAGCCGCCATGCCGAGCGTCTGGCAACGCGCCATAGCTGCCGCCAAGGGATCGGGACGAGATGCCACCGCAGAGGTTGGCAACTGCGGCGGAGCGCCGTGGCGATGGAACTGCACGGCTGCTGAGATGATCGCAGCTGCAACCAGCACGTATCCCGCCGCGCGTCCTACGGCGGGAACATTGAGAAACCGACTCCGCATCAGTGGAACATCTGCGCGTTGCCGGGCTGATAGCCGGCGCCGTAGTTCAGGAAATTCTGCATCTGCTGCTGGCCCTGCGCCTCGCTCTCCAGCCGGCCGGCATTGTCGAGGCTTTGCGCGCGCGCCATCGCAGCGATGACACCGGTGAGATCGGCGAGCTGCTGCGCCGCGAGGCCCATGATCTGGTTGCCGGACTGCGCCGCCTGGAGCGCGCCGCTTGCCGACTGGCTGGAGGATATCAGCGCGCTGATCTGCGTCTGCGCGTTCTGGAGGTTCTGCACCACGCCCGCCTGGACGTGCATCGAATCCTGGTAGCCGGCGCGCGCGTTCTGCCAGCGCGTTTGGGCATCGGCGAGCATTTGCGTGCTGGATGTCGAGCCCGAGTAGCTCTGCGGATAGACCTGCGTGAAGGCCTGGTCGATCGTCGTGACGCTGTAAGCGATATTCTGCGCCTGCATGAGCAGTTGCTCAGTGCGCTGGATCGAGGCTTCGAGCTGAGCCAGCGACGAATACGGCAGGCTCGCCAGGTTCTTGGCCTGGTTGATCAGCATGGTGGCCTGGTTTTCCAGGCTTTGGATGTTCTGATTGACCTGCTGCAATTCGCGAGCAGCAGTCAGCACATTCTGGGAAAAATTCGTCGGATCATAGACGATCCATTGCGCCCGCGCCGGGCTACTCGCCGTGGCGAGCGTGAGCATGGCAACGCCAGCGGCGAGCGCTACACGAAAACGATGACCGGTCACGATGAGACCTCCGGATTCTGGTTGAGCATTTCGGCCGCCCAATGCAGCCCCTTGGCGCGCAGCCAAGCGGCGGCGAAACCGGATTTTCCTGTTTCGGCCGTCAGGGTTGCGATGGCCGCCTGATCGGTTTTGGAGGAAGCGGCGGTGAAGGCGAGTGCCACTTCAGAGAGGCCCAGCTCGAACAGGCGATTGCCGCGCCGCGATTGGCAGTAATAGTCGCGCTTCGGTGTCGAGCGGCTGAGGATCTCGATCTGCCGATCGTTCAGTCCAAAGCGGCGATAGATCGTTGCGATCTGGGGTTCGAGCGCCCGTTCATTCGGCAGGAACAGCCGCGTCGGGCAGCTTTCGATGATCGCCGGCGCGATGGCGCTGCCGTCGATGTCGGCCAGCGACTGCGTGGCGAAGATGACGCTCGCGTTCTTCTTCCGCAGCGTCTTCAGCCATTCGCGTAACTGGCCGGCGAAGCCTTTGTCGTCGAGTGCGAGCCAGCCCTCGTCGATGATGAGCAGCGTGGGCCGGCCGTCGAAACGGTCCTCGATGCGGTGGAACAGGTAGGAGAGCACGGCGGGCGCCGCCCCCGCGCCGATCAGGCCTTCGGTCTCGAACGCCTGCACATCCGCCTCGCCGAGACGCTCGGTCTCGGCATCGAGCAGCCGCCCCCAAGGGCCGTTCAGCGTATAGGGCTGCAAGGCCTGCTTCAGCGCGTTCGACTGCAACAGGACGGACAGGCCCGTGATCGTCCGTTCCGCCACCGGCGCGGAGGCAAGCGAAGTCAGCGCGGACCATAAATGCTCCTTCAGTTCCGGGGTGACCGTGACCGACTCACGCGCCAGCAGGGCCGCGACCCAATCTGCCGCCCAGGCGCGGTCGCCGGCATCGTCGATCCGCGATAGCGGCTGGAGGGCGACGGGTTCGGTGATGTCGTCGGCCAACGCGCCGCCAAGGTCATGCCAGTCGCCGCCCATCGACAAAGCCGCAGCCCGGATCGAGCCGCCGAAATCGAAGGCGAACATCTGGGCGCCGGGATAGCGGCGGAACTGGAGCGCCATCAGCGCCAGCAGCACGCTCTTGCCGGCGCCGGTCGGCCCCACGATCAGCGTATGGCCGACATCGCCGACATGCAGCGAGAACCGGAACGGCGTAGAGCCTTCGGTTCGGGCGAAGAACAGCGGCGGCCCACCAAAATGCTCATCCCGTTCCGGCCCGGCCCAGACCGCCGAGAGCGGCATCATGTGGGCGAGGTTGAGTGTCGAGACCGGCGGCTGGCGGACGTTGGCGTAGACGTGGCCGGGCAACGATCCCAGCCACGCCTCGATGGCGTTCACCGTCTCGCGCATGCAGGTGAAGTCGCGGCCTTGGATGGTCTTCTCGACCAGACGCTGGCGTTCCTCCGCGACGCGCGGATCAGCATCCCAGACCGTGATCGTGGCGGTGACATAGGCCTGGCCCACCAGATCGGAGCCGAGTTCCTGCAAGGCCTGATCGGCGTCCAGCGCCTTGTTGGCGGCGTCGCTGTCCATCAGGACGGACGCCTCATTGGTCATCACCTCCTTCAGGATCGCCATGATTGATTTGCGCTTGGCGAACCATTGCCGGCGGATCCGGCCGAGCACCTTGGTGGCGTCGGTCTTGTCCATGCAGATGGCACGGGTGGACCAGCGATAGGGGAAGGCCAGCCGGTTCAGATCGTCGAGCAGGCCCGGCCAGGTGCGCGACGGGAAGCCCATGATGGTGAGCGTGCGCAGATGCGCGCTGCCGAGCTGGGGTTCGAGGCCGCCGGTCAACTCCTCGTCGACCAGAATGGCGTCGAGGTGCATCGGGGTTTCGGGAACGCGCACGCGCTGCCGGCGGGTCGAGATGCAGGAATGCAGGTAGGTCAGCGTCTCGGGATCATCGAGCCATTCCGCCTCGGGCATGAAGCCCTCGATCAGCGCCAGCACCCGGTCGGTGCGGTCGATGAAGCCCGCCAGTGCTGCGCGCCAATCGGCGCCGTCCCGGGCGCGGCCCTCATAGAGCCAGGCCTCGGCGCGGGCAGCGTCCTCGGCTGGCGGTAGCCAGACCAGCGTCAGAAAATACCGGCTCTCGAAATGGGCGCCTTCTTCTTCGAACTGCGCCCGGCGCTCCGCATCGACCAGACGCGAGGCCGCGTCCGGGAAATCGCTTTCCGGGTAGCGGTTGGCCGAAAGGCGCTGGGCCTCAATGAAGATCGCCCAGCCAGAGCCCAGGCGGCGCAGCGCGTTGTTGAGGCGGCCAGTGATCGCGACCAGTTCGGCCGGCGTCGCGGAGTCCAGGTCCGGCCCGCGGAACCGCGCGGTGCGCTGGAACGAGCCGTCCTTGTTGAGGATGACGCCTTCCGCGACCAAGGCCGCCCAGGGCAGGAAGTCGGCGAGGCTCTGGCTGCGATGGCGGTATTCGGCGAGGTTCATCATGGCTCTGCCTCACGCCACCAGATGCTGCGGGTAACGCAGGTGCCGGCGCACGACATCGACGAAGGCGGGATCGCGCTTGGCGGCCCAGACGGCAGCCAGATGGCCGATCAGCCAGATTGCACCGCCCACGATCCAAAGCCGCAATCCCAAGCCAACGGCGGCGGCGAGCGTGCCATTCAGGATCGCCACAGCGCGCGGCGCGCCGCCGAGCAGGATCGGCTCGGTCAGCGCGCGATGGACTGGCGCGTAGAAACCAGCGATCGGTTCGGCCTGATCCATCAGACCAGCGCCCCGCCGCCGAACTGGAAGAACGTCAGGAAGAAGCTGGAAGCGGCGAAAGCGATGCTGAGGCCGAAGACGATCTGGATCAGCCGGCGGAAGCCGCCGGAGGTCTCACCGAAGGCCAGCGTCAGGCCGGTGGTGATGATGACAATCACCGAGACAACCTTGGCGACCGGCCCCTGGATCGAATCCAGGATCTGGGTCAGCGGCTGTTCCCAAGGCATGTTGGAGCCGGCGGCATAGGCCGGCGCCGTGGCAAGGACGAAGAAGGCGAAGGCGGACGCCGTCGCCAGGCGATCACGAAGACGGTTCAGCATCAGGGCTCTCCTGCTGGGGTGAGGACGTAATCGCCGTCCGGACCGAGGTCCCCGACGGCGGCGAGTTCGGCGAGGCGGCGGGCGGCGCCCCGCCCGGACAGCACAGCGATCACGTCGATGGTCTCGGCGATCAGGGTGCGGGGCACGGTGACGACAGCTTCCTGGATGAGCTGCTCCAGCCGGCGCAGCGCGCCGATGGCGGAGCCGGCGTGCAGCGTGCCGACCCCACCGGGGTGGCCGGTGCCCCAGGCTTTGAGGAGATCGAGCGCCTCGGCGCCGCGCACCTCGCCGATCGGGATGCGGTCGGGCCGCAGCCGCAGCGAGGAGCGGACGAGATCGCAGAGCGAGGCCGCGCCTTCCTTGGTGCGCAGCGAAACGAGGTTGGGCGCGGCGCATTGCAGCTCGCGCGTATCCTCGATCAGCACCACGCGGTCGCCGGTCTTGGCGACCTCGGCCAGCAGCGCGTTGACCAGCGTGGTCTTACCGGTAGAGGTGCCACCGGCGACGAGGATGTTCTTGCGCGCCGCCACCGCGGTGCGCAGCAACTCTGCCTGGCCAGCGGTCATGATGCCTGCCTCGACGTAATCGCCGAGCGTGAACACCGCGACGGCCGGCCGGCGGATGGCGAAGCAGGGCGCGGCCACGACAGGCGGCACCAGCCCCTCGAACCGCTCGCCACTTTCCGGCAACTCGGCAGAAACGCGGGGCGAACCGGCGTGGACTTCGACGCCGACATGGTGCGCGACCAGGCGCACGATCCGCTCGGCGTCGGCGGGCGTGACGCGGCAGCCCGTGTCCTCAAGCCCGCCCGATAGCCGATCGATCCAGAGCCGGCCGTCGGGGTTGAGCATCACCTCGACGATGCTGGGGTCTTCCAGATATCCCGCAATCGACGGCCCGAGCGCGGTGCGCAGCATGCGCGCGCCGCGGGCGAAAGCTTCGGAGCGAAACGAGATCGTCGACACATCAATCCCCGCGAAGACGCCTCATCGAGGCGGCGTGACCAGCGGGTTGATTAGAAAGAGCCGGAAATGCCGGCGCGCAACAACGGTGATAAGGCCGTAGGGCTCGGGGATAGAAAGACAGCCGATCGGCAAGGTTGCCGATCAGTCGTGTTGGTTTTGGTCGTTCGCGTTCGCTTCTCCACCGCCGATATCTTTCGATATTTCGTCCGCCAGCGTGCGCCCGCGGGCCAGACGACGGGCCAGCGCGTCCACGAATCCATCGTAACGCTCTCGCCCTTTGGCCTGCGCGGCGGCTTGGGCGCTATCAGGCAAGGGAGGCGTGGTGGTCAGCCAGAACCGCACGAACAGGGCCAATGCCTCATTGGAGATGTTGCCATGGCGCTCCAACCGCTCGACCTGTCGCGACAATCGATCGAGCCGGCGCGCAAGCGCAGCTTCGAGCCGATCGGCGCCGTCCGGCGACAAATGCGATGCCAGCGCAGTTTCCACTACAAGCGCCTGCGGAACCCGCTTTCGGGTTGCGTAGTCTGCCAGCTTGCCAGCGAGGTCCGGCGGTAGTCGGAATGTGTGCTTGGTGCGCATGGCGGTCACAGCCCCATATCGTCCGCTGGGTCGAGCGATACTTGCCGGGCGGTCGCACGCACCTGGCGCTGCAATACGCGGAGCCGTTGGGCGTCGTCATCGGCTTCGTCATCCGGGAGATCGAACTCCTGGGCGGGCTTTCTCGGTGCGGTAACGATGTCCTCGTGTTCGGGCAATTCCGGCTCCCGGCGGATGCCAGCATTGGCAGGGTCTTCGGTATCGGTCGCTGGAGGCGCCACGACGGCGCCCTGCCAATCATCTTTGGCCGCCGGAATTGGCTTGTCGGCGTTGCCTGCTACCCTCGCTCCGGCCGCGAACGGCGGCGGCGGAAGGATGCGCGCCTGTAGCTGGTGATCGTCGAAATAGCGCGCCTTCTTAGCGCGGATAGGATGGCAGCCGGATACCAGCACCAGCTCGTCATCATGCGGAAGCTGCATCACCTCGCCTGGGGTCAGCAGCGGCCTGGCGGTCTCCTGTCGCGACACCATCAGATGGCCAAGCCAGGGGCTGAGGCGGTGGCCGGCGTAGTTTTTGGCGTCGCGGATTTCGGTCGCCGTGCCGAGCGCGTCGGATACGCGCTTGGCGGTGCGCTCGTCATTGCTGGCGAAGCTGACGCGCACATGGCAGTTGTCGAGGATCGAGTTGTTCTGGCCATAGGCCTTCTCGATCTGGTTCAGCGATTGCGCGATCAGGAACGCCTTCAGGCCGTAACCGGCCATGAAGGCCAAGGCGCTTTCGAAGAAATCGAGCCGGCCCAGTGCCGGAAATTCGTCGAGCATCAGCAGCAGGCGGTGCCGCTGGCCCTTCGCATTCAGATCCTCGGTCAGGCGCCGGCCGATCTGGTTGAGGATCAGCCGGACCAACGGTTTGGTCCGGCTGATGTCCGATGGCGGCACGACGAGGTAGAGGGTCGCCGGCTTTGCGCCTTCCACGAGGTCGCGGATGCGCCAGTCGCAGCGGCGTGTGACGGCCGCCACCACGGGGTCGCGGTAGAGGCCGAGGAACGACATGGCGGTGGACAGCACGCCTGAGCGCTCGTTCTCGCTTTTGTTCAGAAGCTCGCGCGCGGCGCTGGCGACAACGGGATGCACGCCGGCGTCAGCCAAATGCGGTGTTGTCATCATCGCCCGCAGCGTTGTCTCGATCGGCCGTTTTGGATCGGACAGGAAATTGGCGACGCCGGCGAGGGTCTTGTCCGGCTCGGCGTAGAGCACGTGCAGGATCGTTCCGACCAGCAACGAATGGCTGGTTTTTTCCCAATGGTTCCGCTTCTCCAGCGCGCCTTCGGGATCGACCAGCACGTCGGCAATGTTCTGGACGTCGCGCACCTCCCACTCGCCGCGACGCACCTCCAGCAGCGGGTTGTAGGCGGCGCTTTGCGCATTGGTCGGATCGAAAATCAGCACGCGGCCGAACCGTGCCCGCCAGCCGGCCGTTAGCGTCCAGTTCTCGCCTTTGATGTCATGGACGATGGCCGAGCTAGGCCAGGTCAGCAGCGTCGGAACGACGAGGCCGACACCCTTGCCGCTCCTGGTTGGCGCAAAACAGAGCACATGCTCCGGCCCGTCATGGCGGAGATACTCATCCCGCCAGCGGCCGAGCAGCACGCCGTCATGTCCAAGCAGCCCGGCTGCTCGCACCTCGCGCGTTTCGGCCCATCGGGCGGAGCCATAGGTCGTGACGCGCTTCGCCTCGCGGGCGCGCCACACCGAAATCGTCACGGCGACGACGATGGCAGCAATGCCGCCGGCAGCGGCGATGTACGCGCCCTCGACGAAGATGTCCCGCGCATAGGCGTCGTAGGCAAACCACCACCAGAAAAACGCCGGCGGATGGTAAATAGGCAAGCCGAAAACCTCGAACCATGGGTGGCCAAGCCCCGGCTGAAAGCCGAGCTTCCAGGCTGTCCATTCTGTCGCCGCCCACACGAAGGCGAGAACGGTGGCGCTGACGAGGAGCACCTGGCCCCAGAGGATCCTGGTCGCGTTCATGGCAACAAAGGAACAGCGACTGGATGGCTGGCTCAAGCAAGTCCAAATTGATGCTAAGCGTATTTGCGGATGCCATGGCTTAGGAATCGGATTGATCTAGAATGCGGTTAGATTCCTTGCACCGAAGCTATCGCTGCATACCGACAAACATCAGCTGTTGCAGGCTTATTAATAATTGATGCAATTGAGGGCCCTGAATTTTCGTTCCAACCCGCCGCGCGCAAGACCTCGCCCGACGTGACGCTCTCCAGGCAGCGTTGCCAATGGCGCCTCGAGCCTTAGGGATCGCTGAAGGTGGGACGTTTCATCTGCCTGTCCGCCCAGCGTTCGCCCGCTCATTGGGCGCCCGACATGACCACCCCCTCGGCGAAGCGGTTGCGCAAGCACGGCACCGGCAGGTCCAGAGGAGTGGCGACCCAGCCCCCACGCGCAGCCAGTGCTCCGCCTCGTTTAAGGTTGAGATGTCTCTATACCTGCGCATAGGATATACGCCTGCGGCGCGATCATCGGTGCGCGCAGCCGGTATAATTCTGGCTCGGCATTGTCGGGGCGCCGCGTAGATACAAGCAAATGCGGCTTGAATGTGAACGGATTATGCACGTTGGCTCCTTCGTTATCCGCCTCTCGGCGATCGTGGGACGCTTGGCAGCGGCCGGAGTCGGCGATCATCTTGGGTTCGGCAGATCAGGCGGACACGACGGCACTATTGATGATGGGCGCCTGACCTCCAGTCCGAAACGCGTCGGTTGAACAGATCACCAGGAACTGGCTCTGCTTTCCGGCCACTTGCCCGTTATTCGAATGCCTCAAGCGGACCTCGCCCCTTACGACTTCCGCGCCTAGCGGAAACCGGTTCTGCCCAAGGCACCAAGCTTCACTGTCATCGTCAATCAGCTTCGGCTCAGCGGCAGGCGCAAATGTCGCCCCAGCCTTGCGTCCTACTTCCCGGCCAACCCCCGCGCGCCCTTGATCTGTGCCTGATCGAATGTCGCCTGGTCCAGCTTAGCGCCTGTGAAATCGGCGTTCGTCAGATCGGCGCCGTCGAAATCGGCGCGGGTGAGATCGGCACCGCGGAACACTGCGCCCTTGAGTTTTGCGAACTCGAACGTGATGCGGCCGAGCCCTGCATTGGTGAAATTCGCGCCCTCCAGGTCAGCATCCACGAACTCGCTGCGCAGCATGCCCATGGACTGGTTGGCCAGAACGACCGACATGCGTGTTCCCGTGAAGTTGACGCCGCGCATGTCATCCTGGCTGAAATGCACGGTGGCCGAGGTGTCCGACAGATCGGCACCGACGAAGCTCGCCGCCGTCTCGCGCTTGTTGTCCATGCCGTCGGAGGTGATGACCACTTGCAGGGTTGCACCCCGCATTTTCGCATGGTCGAACTTTGCCTTCATGATCCAGGTTTCGGTCATGTCCGCTTTCGTGAGGTCGGCACCGGTGAGGTCGGCGCCGACGAGTTTCACGCCGTGCAAATTCGCGCCGGCCAGATTGGCTTTGGTAAGTTTGGCGCCGGAAAGATCGAGGCCAGTCAGATCGTCACCCTGCATATCCTGGGCGGAGAGATCGAGAGACGCGCCCGGCCGCACGGCGGCCGCTCGGGCCCGAACCTGGGCAGCGGTGAGATGATCGGCCGCCACGGCAACTTGCCCACTGCAAAGCACAACAATACCGCAAGCCGTAATTCCGAGGAGGGTCTGACTTTTGTTCTTCATTATCTTTCCCTTTGATTATATCACCCGAGTCACGCACTGTTACGATACAGCATGTAGATGGCGACGATGAAGACGAAGCCGGCGAAAATCTGATTGAGCGCGGCTTTGCGCGGCGCTAGGCGGACCGCCAAGGCCATGCCGGCCAGACCGCCAGCGATACCGCCCGCAATGTATTCGCCGGCAACCGGCCAGACGACCAGGCCGGACATCGCGTAGTTCGCAGCAGTCGTCATACCGAACGTGCCGACGGCAAGCAGCGAGGATCCTACAGCGAACAGCATCGGCATTCCGGTTGAAAGCAGCAGGCCTGGCACGATCAGGAAGCCGCCGCCGATACCGAAAAACCCTGACAGCGTGCCGACGACAAGGGCCGCAGCGACCACGCGCGGCACGCTGCCTGGCCGTTCGCCGGTGAGGGACGCGGGGGGGCGGCGCCGCAGCATGAGCACGCCGACCACGATCATCAGGATGGCGAACAGGAAAAGCAGCCGCTTGCCGTCGAACGCCTTGCCCAATGTGGAGCCCAAAGCCGCTCCTGCCATGCCGGCGACAGCGAAAATGATGGCACTGCGCCAACGCACGTTCCCGACGCGCGCATGTCCCGCGCAGTTGATGAAGGCGTTGACCGAGACGGCCAGCGCGCCCGTCCCGATCGCCTGGTGCGGCGCCAGACCGACCACGTAAAGCAGCAGGGGTGTCGCCATGATCGAGCCGCCGCCGCCGATCAGGCCCAGCGTGAACCCGACCAGCCCGCCGCAGAGCACGGCGAGCACAGCCTGCATCACCTGCAAGGCGGCACCCAGAGGTGTCGCGCGACGCGATAGAGCGCCATGCCCGCCAACATCGCGCCGACGAAGACGAAGCTTCGCGGGACCCCTAGCGACAGGGAGGCCAGGGCTGGCCCGGGACAGAAACCGGCCAAACCCCAGCCGATGCCGAACAGCGCGCCACCGGCGAGGAGCGGCACGTCGATCCGGTGTTTGTCAGGAATGTCGAAACGCGTGGCGAGCAGGGGGCGGGCCATGCGTCGCGACACAGCATAGCCGATGGCCGAGACGCCGACCGCGCCGCCGAGCACGAAGGCCAGGCTGGGATCCCACGCGCCAGCGACGTCGAGAAAGCCCAGCACCCTTGCGGGATCGAGCATTCCGGACAAGGACAGGCCGGCGCCGAACAGCACGCCGGCCACCAACGCGGCCAGCATCCTCACGCCGGGCGCCCCAGATGGCGAACGAGAAAGACCGTCAGGATCGCCGCCGCCATGAAGGTGGCGACCGCGGCGACTGAGCGGCGAGACAGCCGAGCCAAGCCGCTGACCCCATGACCGCTGGTGCAGCCCGAACCAAGCCGCGTGCCGAAGCCCACCAGTGCTCCCGCCACGCCCAGAACCGGCAGGGACGCCCCTATCCGCATGAGAGGTTGATGACCGGCGGCGGCAAGGTAGGTGACCGGCCCCAGGATCAGGCCAGCGAGGAAGGCCAGGCGCCATGACGTGTCCGCATTCACCGGCCCGAGCAGGCCGCCGGCAATGCCACTGATACCGGCGATGCGGCCGTTGACGATCAGCAGCATGGCGGCGGACAGGCCGATCATTATGCCGCCCGCAAGCGATGGCCAGAATGCCGCCAGCACGTTCATGGTGCGCTGACGACTGCGAACATGGCACTGGCGCGCCCCGCGGGCGAAACCTTGATCCGTGGAAGACAGGCGGCGGGCTCGGCGTGTTGGCCACCGAGCGCGCGCAGTATGGCGACGAGGATTGGGCCCTGCGTGCCATCCGCCAGCCGGTAGAAAATGGAGCGTGCCTGCCGCCGTGTTGCCACCAGACCGGCGTCACGCAGCGCGCCGAGATGCTGCGACAACGCCGGCTGGCGAAGGTCCAGTTCCTGCTCGATGGCGCCCACGCCGGCTTCGCCGTCGAGCAGCCGCGACAGGATGCGAAGCCTTGCCGGATTGGCCACGGTGCGCAGCAGGACAGCGGCCTCTTCCGGTATCACGGCGTCGCCCCGGCCGCGTCGGACAGCTTCACGGTGCGGTAATACCAGGCGCGTTCGGTGTGGCCGGCGGGAGCGCCTGCGTCCGCGGTCAGCGGTGGCGGCAGGATCACATCGTCGCCCGGCTGCCAGGATTCCGGCGTCAGCACACCGTGCGCGTCGGCTGTCTGCAACGCTGCCACAAGCCGCCACTGCTCCTCCACATTGCGGCCCGTGGTCATGGGATACCAGGTGATGGCGCGTATGATGCCAGCCGGATCGATGACGAAGGCGGCACGCACCAGCGACGAATCCGGGCTATGGGACGAGATCATGCCGTAGGCACGGGCGATCGCCATTGACGGGTCCTCGATGATCGGGAAGTCGATGGTGACGCCGAAGCGTTCCTGGATGCTGCGTATCCACGCGAGATGCGAGAACAGGCTGTCCACCGACAGGCCCAGCAGATCGCACCCGATGGCGGCGAACCTTGGCGAGGCCGCGGCCAGTGCCAGGAACTCGCTTGTGCAGACCGGCGTGAAATCGGCTGGATGCGAGAACAGCAGCAGCCAGCGTCCGGCATAGTCGGACAGCCTGCGGTCTCCCATGGTGGTGCGCGCGGTGAAGCCGGGTGCTGCATCGTGCAGCAAGGGCGGGACGCAACGCTCCACGTGTGACGGTGACTCGACGCTGAGCGTCACTGCCGGTCCAGCCACGCCAGCGCCTCCTTGATGTCGAAGCCGTGCGTAAGGGCGTCCTGTCGCACCGCCTCGCGATCCTCCCCGGCGAGAATGCGACCCAGCGCCCACAGGCTCGCGGAGCGGATGCCGGAGCGGCAATGCGCGTGGACACAGCCGGGCGCCTGCGCCACGGCGTTGGTGAACGCATCGACGTCGGCGCGTGAGAGCGCCGCGAACGTCACGGGCTGATAGCGGTAATCTACTCCCAGATCGGCCGCCAACGCCGCGGCCTGGGCGGAAGCCAAATGGGCGGGAAGTTCGCCATCAGGCCGATTGTTGATGACCAGCGTCACGCCACGTCCCGCCAGCGCCGGCAAGTCGGCGGCCTCGATCTGTCCGGAGACGCTCAGTCGCGCATCGAGAGGAACTGGCGTCATGAAATCGGGGACGCGAGAGATGACATGGCGGAGACGGACCCTAGTTGATTGCATGATTAGTGTATGTCAGTAAGTGTCTTTATGCAAGTGTTGTGCACCATCGTCGGCCACCTGCGCTTGTGCCGATGTCATCAAGGGATCGATCATGGACGCCCAGCCTCATATCGATGACCGCATGCCCCCGGGCCAGGAAGCCGCCCGCCAGTTCGACGTGGTGATCGTGGGCGGCGGGGCGGCGGGGATCACGGTCGCGGCCAGCCTGCGCCGGCATCGCGCCAGCCTGTCGGTTGCCATCATCGAGCCATCGCAGACCCATTCGTACCAGCCGGGGTGGACGCTGGTGGGCGGCGGCGTCTTCACCCTAGCCCAGACGCAACGTAGCGAAGCCTCGCTGATCCCGGCTGGCGTCACGTGGATACAGGTCGCCGCCGCCCGTTTCCTGCCGGACGAGACGATGGTGGTGCTCGCCGACGGGGCGCGAATTGCCTACCGGATGCTGGTGGTCTGTCCGGGGCTGCACCTGGACTGGGACGGTGTGGACGGGCTGCGCGCGGCACTTGGCTCGGATGGCGTGTGCAGCAACTACGATCCGCGCTTTGCGCAATACACCTGGGAATGCATCAAGGCCCTGCGTGGCGGCACCGCGCTGTTCACCCAGCCGCCGATGCCGATCAAATGTGCCGGCGCGCCGCAGAAGATCATGTATCTGGCCGCGGACCATTTGCGCAAAGCCGGATTGCTGCAGGCATCGAGCGTCGAATTCCTGCTCGCCGGCGACGTATTGTTCGGCGTGCCGGCCTTCGTGCCGCCGCTGCAGAAGACGGTCGCCGATTACGGCATCAAGGTGCATTTCAAACACACGCTGAAGGCCGTCGATGGCCCGGCGCGAACCGCGATCTTCACCGCGGTGGCGCCGGACGGCAGCACAAGCGAAGTGGTCCGCCGGTTCGACATGCTGCATGTCACGCCGCCGCAGAGCGCGCCCGGCTTCATCAAGCAGAGCCCGCTTGCCAATGCGGCAGGCTGGGTCGATGTCGATCCTGCGACCATGCGCCACACGCGCTACGCCAACGTATTCTCGCTCGGCGACGCCTGCAGCACGCCGAATGCCAAGACCGCCGCCGCGGTGCGCCAGCAGGCTCCTGTGGTGGTCCGCAATCTTCTGGCGACCCTCGATGGCGCCGCACAAGACGCTGCCTATGACGGCTACGGCTCATGCCCGCTGATTACCGCCTATGGCCGCGTAGTGCTTGCCGAATTCGCTTATGGCGGCGCTGTCACGCCGAGCTTTCCGCTGGACCCCAGAATACCGCGCTACAGCGCCTGGCTGTTGAAGACCAGATTTCTGCCGACGCTGTATTGGGACTGGATGCTGAAAGGCAGCGAGATCGATATTCCCCACAAAGAACGCAGCCTGAGCAGGGCTGCCTGACCTTGCCGGACACAAACGCATACGAGGCAGGAATACGCCCGCTTGTGGCAGGTTTCTACGACGCCCGGACCTTCAGTATCCAGTATGTGGTCACCGATCCCGCCACCCGGATCTGCGCCATCGTCGATCCCGTCCTCGACTTTGAGGAAAAATCAGCCGCCACGGCCACCTGGTCCGCAGATCGCCTGTTGTCCTATGTCCGCCAGCACGGC
>CBDAQC010000005.1:0-25672 GCA_965198915.1 Acetobacteraceae bacterium
GACGGCGACCAGGTGGAAGCCCGCATCACCGGCCTCTACACCGGCAAGCAGGCCACGACCTACGACATCTCGGGCGGCGACACGAGCATCCCGAACTTCCCGGGGCTGGAGCCGGCTGTGGGCGTGGCGTTGCCCGGCACCGGACCTGGACAGTGCCAGAGCACCACGGCGGTTCCTGCCTGCACCCGCTTCTCACAACTCTCCGGCGCTACCGTCTATGATCCCAACGGCGGCATCTCGCCTTTCGCCACCTTCAACCTGGACCTGAACTACACCCTGCCGACGCCGTTCCTGCCGGCCATCAAGCGGGTGAAGTTCGACCTGAACATCCAGAACCTGTTCGACGCGCGGTTCTTCCAGTACTACTACAAGCAGGTCTCCCCGTCGGCCTGCCAGCCCACGAAATCCAACCCGGTCGCCAGCCAGTACAACTGCTCGCCAGAATTTGCCGACGCCATCCCCGGCCAGCCGTTCAGCGTATTCTTCACCGTGTCCGCGAAGTTCTAAAATCTGTCGACGACGGCAAAGGCCGCATCGCAAGATGCGGCCTTTTTCTTTGACCAGAACCCGGCCGCCGCCTTGCAACCAGCGCAAGCCTCCAGCCCATCACGCACGCCGCAACGCGAAAAGACCAAAAGCTTTTTGCTTCTTTTCGTGAAAAAGAAGGCCTTACTTTCTTCCTTCCCTCACCCAGGCACCAGATCGAAGGCCACGCTCAACCGTGCCCCGGCGCTCGAGACGGCACCGTCCTGTGCCACATGTAAGACGGGAACAGCACCAGCAGCCCGGGCTCTGGCCGCACCACTTGGTCCGCGGGCAGCGCCGGCGCGGTGGGGATCCCCGGCTCGCCGAACTTCAGCCACGCCGCCTGCCCGCTGCCCGCCATCTCCGGCAGGGCCACGTAGCACGCCGAGGACAGCTACCCCTGCGGATGGATGTGGTCCATATAGTAGCCGCCGGCTGTAGCCGCACGGACCAGGCGCCGTGGAACCGGTAGCCACCGGTGTTACGCCGGCGCACCGGACTCGCACCCTGCCCCAAGGCCGCCCGGTGGCGGCGGATCGGCCCGTCCATCGCCTGGAAGAACGCGCGTATCGCGCGCCCATAGACGGCTATCGCAGCCTCGCACGGTCGAACCGGCCATCCGCACTGTGCCATGACGCTTACCGGCAGAAGCGGCCTTGCAGGAGCAGATAAGCCCTTATGATGTCGGCATGGGCAAGTGGATCTTCAGCCCATGCTGCAAGCCCGCTGAGGATTACCGGTGAGCAGCGATCACCCGCCACTGCTCACCGAGCTGATATCAGCTAGGCGGGGTGCAAGGAGCGTTGTCGCACGGATTACCGCCGCCACCGCCACCACCGGGTGGCGGCGGCGGATTGATCAAGTCGGTAAAGGATGCCGAGAAATCGCAAGTTTGAGTGTTGACACTGTTCAATCGGTAACTGCATTGCGAGTTGCTGTTAGGAGCCGGCCCATTGCCAAGGTGGATCGAGCATGAGTTGTTACTGACGGCGGTGACAAACGTGGCGGTGCAGATTGCTTCTCCACTTCCGAAGCTTGTCGTGACATCCACCGTCAGCACGCCACTTTGATTGTTGGTAGCACTAGGAAAAGTGGCGGTGTAGGTTGCTGGCGCATTGCTGCTGACGCTGACCGGCCCTGTGATGTTCGAGGACTTCGTCACGACAGCTCGCGGCGACACCGTCAGGGTAAGCTGGCCCGTGGCAGCAGAAGCCGGACTGACAAGATTGCCCGTCGAGTAAACAAGCACAGGCAGCATCAGCACGCAGCGTTTACAGCTCATGTGACGTTCTCCCACATACTATCGCTGGCTCTTGGGACCAGCACCGAGGTTTTCCCTCGGTAGTCATGCTGGAATCGAAACGCCACGGTCTCAAGTAACATGGTGGAGAGTGAACGTGTTGGCCTCGGTTTCAAGTGCCCGAGCTTCGCCGAACCTAGCGGCCTTTGGCGCCGAAGAACGTTTGGCTCAAGTTCGGGTCGCCAACCGTGCCGGTCGGCGCGTCCGCGGTGCCGTCTGAACAGACCAGACTACCGGTAGGACGTTCGCAGTGCCTCGCGGTTGATCGGGTGGACGTGGCGCTCGTCCGGTCTGGCAAATCGCAGGCGCCGAGCGACATAACGAGAACAAGCGAGATAATGGCTCGTGTGCTGGAAGCGGACACTTGGAACCCCCAAAAAAAGGGCCGCTACCCTTGCCCGGGTAGCGGCCCATAGATCAGCCTTTCGGTTCAGAATCGTAGGGTAGTCTTGATGGAGACCACACGGCCGAGAATGTCGTATTCGGCCGGATCAGTGTTGGTGCCACCGTCCTGAACATACGGTGCCTGCTTGTCGAAAAGGTTGTCGACGGCAAGGTTGACCGTGAAGTTCTTGTAGTTATAGGCGCCGTAGATGTCGTGATAGAAGACGTCCGGTGTGCGTGTGGAGGCGTAGTCGCTCGCCGGGGCAGCGGGTGCGGAATAGAAGAACAGCTGCCCTTCGATGTAACGCATCCGGTATCCGAGCGAGAAGTTGCCGAAGCTCCAGTCCACGCTTGCATTGTCACGCAGCCGCGGATAGCCCGGGGTGCTGATACCCACAACGATCAGGCCGTTGTAGCCGATGAAGGCGCCATCGGGAACGTTCTGCTGCTGATACTTCAGCGTGTAGGTAGCGTCGTTGGACAGGGCGAACAGGCCGTAGCGGGTCGGGATGCTGTAGGTGGTCCCGATGTCGATGCCCTCGGTCCTGGTCACACCCAGGTTCTGGTTGGTTCCGATGACGGTGCTGAGCTGGCCGGTCCCGAGGCGCGGGTTGACGTCAGCGCAGAGCGGGCCGGACAGGTTCACGCTCGTGTAGCAGCCGTCCACGATGTTCTGCGTGGGCACGGTGCTGATGGTGTTGTCGATCTTCGTGCGGAAGTAGTCCACGGTGATGGCCAGGCGCGGAACGAAGGGCGGTGTCAGCACAACACCTGCGGTCTGCGTACGAGCTGTCTCGGGGTTGAGGTTCGGGTTACCGCCGATGACCGTCTGGATCTGGCTGCCGATCTGCGTGAAGGTAGCCGGGTTGATGCCCTGCTTCAGACAGTTCGCCTGCACGATGCCGGCTTTCGACCCGTAGCTGGCAACCTGCGCGCAGGGATCGGCCGCTTCGTTGAAGCTGATGGACTGGCCCTGGAACAGGTCGGTTATGCTGGGCTGCCGGAACGCCACGCCGTCCGTGCCGCGGAACCGGATACCTTCAACCGGCGTGTAGTTTCCGCTCACCTTCCATGTCTCGCCGGAGCCGAAGTTGCTGTAATCGAAGTAACGGCCGCCGAGATCGATATGCAGGTCCTTGGCACCGGGCAGGTCCTTCAGGATCGGCACGCGGGCCTCGCCGTACACTTCCGTCACATCGAACGAACCTGCCGTGATCTGGGCAGGAGCCTGGGCCGACTCGCCGCTCTGCAACACGTTGTCCGGGTTGAACGAACCCGTTTCCGTGCGGTGTTCGACGCCCAGCGATATGCCGACCGGACCAGCCGGCAGGTCGTAGATGTCGCTGTTGCTGATGTTGCCGCCATATACCTTCAGCGTATCGCGCGAGGTATCGACCTCGGTGAACTTGGCATATTTGATGGCGGCGGCGCTGAGGTTCTGACCGAACGGGTTGCTGAGCACGCAGCCGGCCGCGGCCTGGCAGACGATGGGATTATAGATGCCGAAGGTCGTGAGGTCGCCCGCGGCACCGCTTGCGATGTCGGCGGCAGTTGGCGTGGTCTGCTGGAAACCCGTCTCCTGCTCCAGACGAAGGAAGTTGATCGAGTTGGTCACGTTCAGCGTGTTGTCGGACTGGCCGTATTGGAAAAAGACTTCGTAGTCGAAGCCGTATCCGAGGTCGCCCTTGAACCCGCCGTTGAACTGGAACGTGTCGGTGATCTGCCGGTAATCGCGGTCGCCGAACTGCGTCTCACGGCTATAGACGTCGACCGGGCCCGAGTTCGGACCCAGCAGCGCTGTAAGGTATGGGTTGCCTTCGGGGACTACATACGCGTCAGGCACGATGGCCGACAGGCCGCCGCCGATCGGCTGCGGGGCAAGTTGCTGGGCCGTGACCTTGTGGGTGAAGAACTCTTCGATATAGCCCGTGATGTGGTCGTTGAAATCGTAGTTGCCGAAGCTGGTGAGGCTCTCTTTCTCGAGGCTGCCCTGCAAGTATTGCTGCAAGCCGAAATCATAGCGCTGCGGCGCAAACGGACCGTTCTCTGATCCGAGGGTGCCGTTCTTGTTGAGATTGTAGCCAAACCCATCGCCGGCGAGGGCCTGCGTCGCGGGATTGGTGTTGTTGGTGTCCGGAAAGACGACCGTCTGCGGCGTGTAGAAGGAGTTGATCTCGTTCTGACCGGGCATGTTGGTCTGCACCGGGTTCACCGCGTAGTTGCGGTCACCCTGCATCACGGGCCCACGGTTGAGATACTCTGCGCTTACCGTGAAGTTTCCATGATCGAAGGATGTTCCGGCCGTGGCGCTGATCTCGCCGGTCTTGTCGTCGCCGGCATCGGTACCGATGGCACCATTGGCGTGAAAGGTTACGCCGTTGAAATTGTGCTTGAGAATGATGTTGATCACGCCGGCCACGGCGTCAGCGCCGTAAGTGGTCGATGCACCATCCTTCAGGATCTCTATCCGATCCACGAGGTCGAGCGGGATGTTGTTTAAGTCCACGCAATCGATGCCGCCAGCGGTTGTTACGAACCGCTTACCGTCCACCAGCACAAGCGTACGCTCGACGCCAAGATTGCGAAGATCGATACAAGACGAACCGTTGCCGCCGTTGTTCGTGGTGGCGTAGACGCCGGACGTGCCGATCTCCGGCAGACGCGTCAGCACGTCCTCCAGAGTCTGAGCGGTAGTGTGCGCAATCTGCGCCGCGCTGACGACCACCACCGGCGATTCACTCGTGGCGTTCGACTGCTTCAGCCGCGAGCCCGTCACCACGATGTTCTCGGCAGTGCTGCCGCTCGCGGTCCCAATGTCAGCGCCGGCGGGCGCTACCGCCGCGTTGGACAGCGGCGGGGACGCCTGCGTGTTCACCATGGGACCCGCGGCGCCCGAGGCCGCCTGGGCGAACGCGCTGCCCGTCATCGATGCCTGCATCAGGCCTAGAACGGCGACCGAACCTGCAAGCCTGTGTCGAAGTGTCAAAGAGAAGTCCCCCTGGAGGCGAGATAAACTGAAAAGCCGACACCTACCGAGTCACGGGCGGTGTCCGGCGTCCGAGCCGAATTAACGTTCGTAAACCCAGGATAATCTTTTCGTGACGCCGGGGAACCGCAAACAAAGCGTGCCGGACCGATGCGAAAGTGGCTGTTGCCGATGTGCAACTCAGGCCTGCGCGCCACGAATGACGACCAGCCATGCAAGTTCGTCTTGCTGCCGGCTTTGTAATCCCTTAGAGGGTTAGGTGCTAAAGCTGACCTGATACATCACTGGAAGCCTGGCAGATCGCCGACCGCTCCCAGATGCTGGCACCCTCGTTAAGGACGCAGCCCGGATGCGCACGGCATGACCAGCCTCTTCACATCCCCGCTACTGCGTGCCGGCGGGGCATTGTTCGTCGCCGCCATGCTGTCGGCCTGCGCATCGCATTCGCCGCCGATGACCGCCACCCAGGAAGCCGCCACCTACGTAGCGCGCGCTAAGCCCAGCTACACGCCGCCCGGTTCGCCGGACGATCCGTGGGGCCCCTACATCACCGAGGCCAGCAAGAAATATGACGTGCCGGAGCGCTGGATACGCGAAGTGATGCGCGTCGAGTCGCACGGCCAGGAATTCACCGCCAGCGGCGCCCTGATCACCTCGCCTGTGGGCGCCATGGGCCTGATGCAGGTGATGCCCGCCACCTATGACGAGGTACGCGCGCGCTACGGCCTGCCGGAAGACGCGTTCGATCCGCACAACAATATCATGGCAGGCACCGCCTATCTGCGGGAGATGTATGACGCGTTCGGCAGCCCCGGTTTCCTCGCCGCCTATAACGGCGGCCCGGCGCGGCTGGAGGATTACCTCACCCACAACCGCCCGCTGCCCGCCGAAACCCGCCGCTACGTCGCCATGATCGCCCCCTACATACAGGGCGAGTGGCCGCAGGCGCGCTCGCCGGCCGAGCAATACGCGGTCAACCAGTTGCCGATGGATATCCCCGCCGGTCCGCGCTACCCGCGCCACGTGAACGTAGTGGTGGCCAGCCGCAGCCGGCGCGGCCGCGAAACCGTCCGCTACGCCAGCAACGAGCGCCGGCACACCGCCCACGCTGCCGCCGCGCCGGTGGAAGTGGCCGAGGCGCCGGAGCCGCGCGTGCACGCCTCCGTCCGCCTGGCCGCCGCCACAGGGCATCGCAGCTTACGCCTGATAGAGCCGGCGGTGGTCCACGCGCGCGCCACGCACGTGGTGCTGCATTCGGGCCGTGCGACGGTTACCCATGGCTGCCACAAAGCCCGTTGCGTGACCTGAACCGGCGATTTCCCTCCCGATCGGAAGCCCGCGCCGTCTGCTCCTCGCGCCCGCCTGCAAGACAGGTCCGCGGCAGCGGAGCGAGACACTGAGGCCGCGGGCAAGCCTCGCCTGACGCGCACGCCAGGCTGCGGTGCTCCTGGCCGTTGCCGGCCACCGCGCTCACGCGTTCTCGACGCACGTCAGCCCACTCACCAGACTGAGTTTCGCAGAGGTCCCGATCTTTTCGCCAGAAAAGAAGGCCTTCCTTTCTGCCTGCGTTTCAGACATCCCTACCCGCATGTACGCCATTCAGGTCGAAACCTTAACGAAACGCTACAAGGCAGCGCTCGCCGTCGACGAAATCAGCTTCAACGTGAAGCAGGGCGAAACGGTAGGCCTGCTCGGCGGCAACGGCGCAGGCAAGACGACCACCATAGCCATGCTGCTCGGCCTGCTGGTCCCCACCGCCGGACGCATACACATGCTGGGGCACGACATGGCACGCGACCGTTTCGCTGCCCTCGCCCGTGTCAATTTCTCCTCACCCTACGTGGCCTTGCCGCACCGGCTCACCGTCGCCGAAAACCTGCGCGTCTACTGCCACCTGTATAACGTGCGCGGGGTGGAGCGGCGCATTGCCGACCTCGCGGACGAGCTGGACCTGCACGCCTTCCTCAACCGGCCCGCGGGCCAGCTCTCGGCCGGGCAGAAAACCCGCGTGGCGCTGGCCAAGTCGCTGATCAACCGGCCGGAACTGCTGCTGCTGGACGAACCCACCGCCAGCCTGGACCCGGACACCGGTGACCTGGTCCGCAGCTGGCTGGAGCGCTACCGGGTGGAGAGCGGCTGCACCATCCTGCTCGCGTCGCACAACATGGACGAGGTGGCGCGGCTCTGCGGCACGGTGCTGATGATGAAGCAGGGCCGCATCGTGGACCGCGGCACCACCGCCGAACTGCTGACGCGCTACAACCGGGACGACTTGGAGGACGTCTTCCTGGACATCGCACGCTCCCGCCAAGCGGCGCCCGTCGCATGAGCGCGCTGCGCCGCGTCTGGGGCCTGATGTACCGCCACCTCACGCTGTTTCGCCGCTCCTGGCCGCGCCTGCTGGACCTGGCCTACTGGCCGGTGCTGCAGATGGTGATCTGGGGCTTCACCTCGCGCTTCTTCGCCGCCCGCCTGGGCGACCACGGTGCAGTGACCATCGGCATGCTGCTGGGCGGCGTGCTGCTGTGGGAGACGGCCTTGCGCAGCCATCTCGGCTTCGCCGTCACCTTCATGGAGGAGATCTGGTCGCGCAATTTGGGCCACATCTTCGTCTCTCCGCTGCGGCCGTGGGAGTTGCTGGCCGCCCTGCTCGGCATGTCCGTGGTACGCATGATGCTGGGCGTGGTGCCGGCGATGGTGCTAGCGGGGCTGCTGTATCATTTCAGCATACTCAGCGTGGGCCCTGTGCTGGTGCTGTTCGCGCTCAACCTGATGATGATGGGCTGGTGGATCGCGCTCGGCTGCATCTCGCTCATCCTCAGCCAGGGCGGCGGTGCGGAAAGCCTGGTGTGGTCTATGCTCATCGGCCTGGCGCCGATCGCCTGCGTGTACTATCCGGTAACCGCCCTGCCGCACTGGCTGCAATACGTCGCTCTCGCTTTGCCCGCCGCGCACGTCTTCGAAGGCTTGCGCGCGGCGATCGGCCACGGCGAGATCCTTTGGCGAGAGATCGGCTGGGCGGCCGGCCTGAACGTCGTGTGGCTGACGGCTTCGATGCTGCTGTTCACCCAGCAATTTCATGCCGCCCGGCGGAATGGGGCGTTGATGAATATCGGTGAGTGAAAGGCCGGCGGTCTGCCTGAAGGCAGGAAAGCAGTTCTTTCGAAAAAAAGAACCAAAAAACTTTTGGCTGATTGAGTGCGCGTTGCTTGCGCGTACGCGGTCTTCCAGTTGCGTGAATGCACATCAGCGTTTTGCCTGAATTATCATCGAGGCTCTTTGTTTTCCCATGAATTGCACACGCTTCTGGCTGATACGCCACGCTATCGTGGACGAAGCCTCGCGCGCCGTCCTCTACGGCCGCATGGACGTGGAGATATCGGCCGAAAGCCTCGCCTTGCAGGGCGCCACCTACCGCGCGCTCGCGGCACGGCTGCCACGGGACGCAGTCTGGCTCGTCACCCCCTTGCAGCGCACCAGGCGCACGGCGGAGGAGATATTGGGAACCGGCCTCTCGCCCGCCGCGCTCGCGGTGGAGCCGGGTCTGACCGAGCAGGACCTCGGCGCCTGGCAGGGTCTGCCCCACGCGGACCTGCCCGCCAGGCTGGCCGATCCGGCGCATCCGTTCTGGCCCGTGGGCGCCGCCGAAGTGCCGCCCGGCGGGGAGAGCATGGAGCATGTGCTGGACCGCGTCGGCGCCACGCTGGAGGACCTGGCACGTAGGTATGCGGGTCGTGATGTGGTGTGCGTCAGCCATGGCGGTGCCATACGCGCCGCGGTGGCGCATGCGCTGGGCGTGCGGGCGCCCGCCGCGCTGCACCTGTCGGTGCAGAACCTGTCATTGACGGTGCTGGAGCGGTTCGCCGCAGGCTGGCGCGTGGTCCTGGTGAACGAGGGCGCGGAGATCGGGTAACAGCCGCAGCGGCCGCCCCGGCATATGCCCGGCACTTGCCCGAAGCTCGGCGATACGCCTGTCCGGACTAGGCCTACTTACATCCAGCAGTTTGTTAACTTGCCCTGATAACGCCATCATGTGCCATTAGAAATCGGCCAAAGCGAAGGAGTGTCCGACTATGCGATATGGCGCACGAGCAGCCCTGTTCGCGTCCCTCTGCCTGGCTCCTTTGGCGGCACGGGCAGAAACGGCGCAGGGCCAGCAGGCCTTGGTGGACCGCGCCACCCTGGCCGCCCAGGAAATCCTGAACGACGGCCAAGGGGGCGACGCACGCGCGGTGCTGCCCCGCGCACGCGCCGTGGTGATCTGCCCGCGCGTGTTTCGCGCCGGCTTCCTGATCGCCGGCGAGGGCGGCGGCTGCGTCCTGCTCGCCCGCGGCGGCCAGGGCAGTTGGTCGGCGCCCGCTTTCTACAGCCTCAGCAGCGGCAGTGTCGGGCTGCAGGCCGGCGTGCAGGACGCCGAGGTGATGATGTTCATCCTGACCGAAAACGGGCTTCACTCGATGATGGACAACCAGTTCAAGCTGGGCGGCAACGCGTCCTTCGCGGTCGTCACCCTGGGTGGCGGCGTGCAGGGCGCCACCACCACCAACCTGAATGCGGACATCGTCGCCTTCGAACGCCCGCGCGGTTTCTTCGCCGGCTTTTCCGTCGAGGGCAGCGTCATGTCCGCCGACAACGAGGGCAACCAGGCGTATTACAATCAGCCCGTCGGTACGGTCGATATCGTGCTGGCCATGCGGGTGAACAACCCGGCTGCGGACCCGCTGCGCGGCCTGCTCATGCGATACGGCGCCGGCCAGTCCGCCCCTGCGCTACCGCCGCCGGTGGCCTACCAGCAGGCGCCCCCGGGCGAGGCGCCCGCCGGGTATGCCGCGCCGTCAGGGATCGTGCAGCAGCAGAGCCTGCCGCCGCCGCGGTAGGAAGAAAGCAAGGCCTTCTTTTTTGAAAAGAAAAAGCAAAAAACTTTTGCTCCCTGTCGGCGGCCTCAGGACAGGTGCGCGACTGCGGAGTCAAAAGTTTTTTGCTTCTTTTTTTCAAAAAAGAAGGCCTTACTTCGCTTTCTCGCTAATCACCCTAGCCAGATCCCCAACATTTCCCAACCCGTCTATCTCCCGCGTATTCAGCTTGATACCGAAACGCTCTTCGACGGATACCAGGATCTCGATCTGCTTGAAGCTGTCCCAACCTTCCACGTCCCTGGCCGAAAGCTCCGGTGTCAGCTTCATGTCGTCGCGCATGAACACGTCGTTGAATATTTCGCTAAGCGCCTCGTAGATCTTCGCCTGAACGATCATGGGTCATCACCTTCGCTGATTTGAAGGAAGGTGTCGCCTGGCGTGAACTGGGTCAAATTCAGCACCGCCCTGCTCGCGCCTGAACTATCGGCGGAAAGCGGCACGAAACCGAGTTGCGTGTAATGCTCGCGCACCATGCCGTTCTTCTTCGTCGGCAGGTACTCGCCCAGCAGGAATTTCGCTCCCAGCGCCCGCGCCTGCGCCGCCACAACATCCAGCGTGGCACGCTCCACTCCGCGCCCCAGCACGCGGCAGCTCATCAGCCAGGTGTCCAAGGTCACCGTGTCCGGCGTGGTCAGGCGGCCGATGACGATGGCGATGATGCCGTTGTCGCCAAAACGGTCCAGCAGGCGCATCTGCAGACCGAAAGCCTGCGGGTTGCTCATCACTTCCTCGATGTCGACATCCTGGTGACGGCGGGTCGTCAGGTTGAATTGGTTCGTCTTGTTGATCAGCTGCACGATCCGGGCCTGGCCCATCCTGTCGAACCGCTTCCACAGCAGCCGCATGTCCAGCGCGCGCAGGTAGCTGTCCATGTCCGTGGCCGCCGCGCGCAGGTCGTCGCGCGCAATATTGTCCCGGTATTGCGCCTGGCGCCGCAAATCGTCCGCGGTGATGCCAAGGCTTTCGAAATACCCTGCATCGGCCAGCACGCCCGGCACGCGCGCCGGATCGTCGTCCGGCACCTCCGGTACCGCCACCATGGGAAGCTGCGCGCGCACCAGGTTGCGTTCGAACGGATTGTCATCGAGGAAGACCAGCGCATCCAGGCCGATGTTCAGCTCCTGCGCGATGGCGCGCAGATTGGCCGCCTTGTCATCCCAGTTGGCGCGGAAGCTCGCGATGTCGTCACGGCGCAGCACCATCTCCGGATGCCGCTCGAACGGCTCCAGCGCGTTCGCCGCGTCGTTCTTGGAGCAGACCGCCAGGATCACGCCGCGCCGCGCCAGTTCCTTCGCGTAATCCTGCACCGCGGCGAAGCCCTCGCCCAGCGCGCTGCCCTGGCCCAGAACGATGCCGTCCACCCCGTCATCGCCGATCACCCCGCCCCACAGCGTGTTGTCCAGATCCAGCACCAGGCATTTGCGTGACTTGCCCTGGCGCGCGGCGATCACCCGCGCCACCAGCTCGCCGTAGCTGGGCGAAAGCGCCGGCGTCACCTCCTGCTTCGTGCGGTGCCACAGCGCAGGGTCGTGCCACGCGCCGATACCGTCCCGGCGCGCCGCATCGTCCACCGCCACCAGGTCGACTCCTCGCAAATCCGCCTCGCTCCGCAACATCTCGTTCAGCCGCGCCACGAAGCGACTGCGCGAACCCGGCAACCGGTGCTCATTGGCGCCGAGCAACGGAGCGAACACGTCGAGCGCCGTCTGCTGCAGCACAGGGCAGCGGAAAGCGGCCTGTGCCAGCGCCCAGCAACGCCCTATCCGCGCCATCACCCCGGCCAGCGCCGCCTCCACCTCCTGCGCCCGCAACGCCGCATGCACGCCCTGTGTCAGGTGATACGCATCGAAAGCGAACAGTATCGCGGTCGGCTGGAAACGATGCAGCGCGGACCCGCCATCGAGCAGTTCCTGCACATACTGGCCATACGCGTTCTCGTAGCTGGCGATGTGGAGGCCGCGGCGCATCCCGGCCACGCGTATGCCGGGATGCAGATGCGCCAGCGTGGCGGATCCGAGCACCGCCAGGCGCACCGGCGTGGCGGCCGCGTCAGCAGGCACGCTACCGGCAAGACAGCGCCGTATCGTCTCGTCCAGCGCATTGGTCCGGGTAAAATCCAGGCGCGCATTGGCCAGCGCCACCGCTTTCGGCCAGGGATCGGACTCCGCGGGCAGCGCACGCAATAGCGAACGCCAATCGGCTACGAGCGGCAGCCAGCGCAGTTGCTCCAACTTGCAGGCTCTTTCGGTGTGCTTGTTCCCGCAGCAATGTCCCAGCTCTGGCTTTGGATCAAGACGGGCGATCGAAAAGCCTGTGCTTCCCCGCTCGAATGATTGCGGGTGCGTTCCGGACATAACCGGGCAGCTTGCAACGCTTGCCGCGCGAAACCGATCGGTGTTGCATGGCGCCCCTTCGAGCCTTTCCGAGTGAGTGCCACGTGATGACATCTGGTTCGGCCGAGGCAGCCACGGCGCCCGCATCGCCTGTGCGCGTCACGCCTCCGCTGCGCGAGTGGCTGGAACGAGTGGAAGCTATCACCGGTGCCGTGCGGCAGCATGACAGGCCCGGCAGTAGCCTGCCGGGCCTGCGCACACTGGCCGACGCGCAATGGCTGGCTGATGCGGGACTAGCCGCGTTGGCCCAGCCGCGGGAAGACGAAGCCGCCTTCGTGCCCCTGATGCTCGCCGCCGGACTTTGGCGTAAAGCCGGCGGCGGGCCGGACCGCGCCTTGCGCGATCACCGTGCGTATTTGGCGGCCCGGGCGTTCGACCGGCGCTTCGGCGCGGATACGCCGGCGGCAGGGATAGCCACCGTGCACCACGCTTCCTGCCGTCTCCCCAAGGACGACCTGGAGATCGTCCGCTCGTCCGATTTCGTCCTTGGACCAGGAACACCGGTCGGCCACCTCCCCTGCAGCCTCGCCGTGCCATACGCCTTCGACCTGCCCGCCCGCGAAATGCTGGCGACCCTGCACGTGACATTGTCCGGCCTGCTGGGCGAGCCCTTCCTCTACGCCGCACAGCGGGACCGCGCGCGCCTGGTGGCCCGCATCCCCTTCGCTTCCCTGCCGGAACTGTATGGTCCACCCGACAGGACCGCAGCACCGGTGCTGATCTTCTCCCTCGGCCGCACCGGATCCACGCTGCTGCAGAAGCTGATCGCCTGCGTCACGCCGCGCGCGGTCTCCGAACCGGACCTGCTCACCCAGCTTGCACGCGACAGCGGTGTGCTGGCACAGATGAGCGCCCAGGAACGGACGGCGCTGATCCATTACGCCGTGGCACCGTTCAGCAGGTTGCGGGTCGCACGGGCCAAAGACGGGCGCTGCGTCATAAAGCTTCGCAGCCAAGTCAACCTGATCGCCGACCAGATCGCCGGCGGCCTGCCTTGCGCCAAATACATCTTCATGGTGCGCGAGCGTCGCGCCTGGGCAAGGTCGACCTACCGCGCTTATGGCAGCAAGGCGTCCGAAGTGGTGGATAACCTCGTCAGTTGGCTGCACGACCTTGACCGGCTGCAACGATGCAGCGTCGATCTGAGTATCGTGTCTTACGAGGATGTGGTGGCTGACCCGCATGCCACCGTCCGTCGCCTGACCGGGGCGGACCCGGCACGCAACCCCTTGCTATACCAGCGTGTATCTGGCGTGGCCCGCACCGACAGCCAGGCCAGCCATATCCTGTCACGCGAGAGGTTGGCGGCCGGCCGGAGCGACGAAGCTGCCTGGCTCGCCTGCTTCGACAAGTTTTGGGCCGAACGCCGGCCGGGTGGGTTGCTTGCCCGGCTTGGCGTGCGGATTTGATATCGGTGCCTTTGGTTGTTGACATTTCAGGTAAGGCCAGGGGCTCTGCCCCTGGACCCCGCTAAGGACGATCGTCCTTAGAACCTGTTTTCACGCACTCCTACGAAATGAGGTTTGGGGCCAAGGCCCAGCTTGGTTTGGGGCAGGGCCCCAACCTTGCCCAAGCCAGGTTCACCCCTTGGCCTTGTCCAGCCACCCCGGCAACTGCGCCAGCACAAGGGCGCGGAACCCTGCCGCCGACTCGATCGCATCGGCAACACGCGCCGCCGATATCCGCGCACCCAGCGTTTTCTGGCTCGAGGCAGCCGCTACCAGGCTGGCGGCCAGAGCCGGATCGAAGGAGCCGGACGCGGCCGCGGCGAGCACCCCGGTCGTGCCGGGCCCGCCGGGCGGAAGGCGCGTCGCCAGCGCCGCCAACCGTGGCTCGGCAAGCTTGTAGACCAGCTCAGGATGCTCCGAATCGCGACTGATGATTCCCAGATACGCGGTGATGCGGCCGTTCGGAACCTCGCCTGCCTCCGCAAACGCCACTGACTGGGCCACCAGATTCGGATCCCCGGCGCCGGCCATGGCGGTGAAGTAGCGCAGCTTCTCTTCCGTGCTCGTGGCGGTGACCCCGAGCCGCTTCAACGTATCGTAGGTCGCCTGGTCCGCGTTATGTCCCACCATGGCCAGGACGGGCGCACGCAGATCGGGCGACAGCGACGCCGGGTCCTGCACGAACGTCGCGAAACGCCTGTGCGCCTCCGCGAGAGTCGCGGGATCCTGCAAGGATCCGAGCGCACCGATCAGTTGCGGGCGCAGCAGCACGTCCACGAATGGCTCGCCTGGCTTGGCGTCCCAGCCGAGCCGGTCCGCCGCGGGACGAAGCAGCGCCGTGGCAAACGCGTCGAAACGCGCGCGCAGCGGCGAGCCGATCAGCGCGCGGTCCAGGCGCTCGAGGTGAGAGATGGTGTCCGTCCACACCGCAATGTTCTGCTCATCCCGAAGACCGCCGAGCAGGTCGAGATACTCGGCGAGCTTGCCGCGATCCGCCACGAAAAGCGCGAACTGGTCGCCCAGCAGATTGGCCCTGTCGACCGGTGCAAGGGAGGGCAACGCTCTTGCCAGCGCCTGCAACGAAGCCGCATCGTATTGCGTGCGGAAATAGCCGTTCTCGCCGAGGTTGACCTTCACCGGCGCGTCGCAGGCGCCCGCCTGCACGCTGGCCGCAGCACCCTGCAGCATCACGCGCTGCGGCGCCTGGCCCGGTCCACCAACCGTCACCGGAATGATCCAGTCCATCTGCTTCGGGTGCGGATCGTGTATGGCGAAGCGGTCCTGCGTCAGCGTCAGTTGCGCGTGGCCATCCATGCAGGCGCGCGCCACATGCACCAGCGGGATACCGGGCTGCTGCGTGAAGGTCGCCGCCACTTTCGCCACGTCGGTATGCGCGGCCGTACCTAGCGCATTCCACAAATCAGCGCTGGTGGCGTTGCCGAACTCATGCGCTTTCATATAGCCGCGCATGCCGTCGCGGAACACATCCGGACCGATCCAGTCCTCCACCATCCGTATGATCATGCTGCCTTTCTGGTAGCTGATCCGGTCGAACGCGGTCTCGGCCTCGGACTCGTCGCGTATCACCTGCTGGATCGGATGCGTGGTGGGCAGCGCGTCCTGCGCCATCGCCTCCTCGCGCGCCTCATGCTGGCGTGGCCATATCTGCCAGTCGGGATGCAGATGGTCCGTTACTTTCCATCCCATCCAGGTGGCGAAACCTTCGTTCAGCCAGATGTTGTCCCACCAGCCCATCGTCACCAGGTCGCCGGACCATTGATGCGCCATCTCGTGCGCCACCACATAGGCGATCTGCTGGCGCGTGGCGGGCGAGGATATCTTTGGGTCGAACAGCATCACGTCGTCGATGAATGTGATCGCCCCCCAGTTCTCCATGGCGCCGGCCTCATAGTTTCCGGGCACGGCGATCAGGTCCAGCTTCGGCAGCGGAAAATGCACGCCGAAATAATTGTCGTAATACGGCAGCACGTGTTGCTCTACGTCCAGCGCGTATTGCGCTTGGTCCTGCCGACCGGTGGGCGCATACGCCCCCATCTGCACGCCATCCGCCGAACCGCGCACCGCGCGCATATCGCCGGCCAGCAACGCCAGAAGATAGGTGGACATGCGCGGCGTTGCATCGAACAGCACGTTCTGCTGTCCCGTGGCCGTCGTGCTGACTCTGCCCGGCATGTTGGACACGGCCGTCAATCCCGCAGGCAGCGTCACCGACAGATGGAACACCGCCTTGAAGGCAGGCTCGTCCCAGCCGGGAAACATGCGCCTGGCATCGGCCACTTCGAACTGCGTGACCAGCATGCGTTTCGTCTCGCCCTGCGCGGTCTTGTAGTCGTCGTAATAGATGCCGTTCGGCGTCTGCGGGATCGGGCCGGTATACGTGATGCCGAGCAGATACGGCCCCGGCGCGATGGGATGGTCGAAACGCAGCGTCGCCGTCTGCGCCTGCTCGTCCTGGGTGATGGTGGCCTGCCCTCCGCCCACCAGCGCCGCACGCGTCAGCTTCAGCCCCGCCTGGTTCAGCGTGATGCTGTCGGTGGCGCTGCGCACGTGCAGCCGTATCGTCTCGCTACCTGCCAGCGTCAGCTTGTTCAGGTCCGGCGTGATGTCGATGCGGTAATCGTCCGGCACGACGGTTTTCGGCAGCTTGCCGGGTGCCGCATCGAAGCTGAACGGCGCCTCTGCCCGGGCTGCGGCGGCTGAGAGGAGGAAGGTTGTGGTCAGCAGGGCGAGCTTGCGCATCGCGGGTACTCCTGAAGGAAGGAAGCAAGGCCTTCTTTTTTGAAAAGCAAAAAACTTTTGCTCCCTGTCGGCGAGTCTCCGGACACTTCGCGACAGCAAGCAGACAAAAGTTTCTTGCTTCTTTTTCAAAAGAGCTGGCTTGGCCTCGGAAAACTAAGAACCCTGTCGGCTCTTATCCCTGGTCTCACGGAACTCATTACCAGCATACCAGTCCGGCCACGCATCGCTGTTCGCCAGCTTGTAGCCCATCTCGTACAGCACCTTAAGGTCGGCCACCGGCCCGGACAGATCCCAGTTCGGATCGTATTCGTCCGAAGGCTGGTGATAATGGTTCGCCGTGTAAGCATCGCGCACCGCGCGTCCGGCCTTGGTGCCGCCGGCCACCAGGTCGAACCCGCCCTCCGGATCGATCATCGGAACGCCCACTTTGGCCAGGCTGATGTGGTCGGAGCGGTAGAAGCTGCCCTTCTCCGGCTCGGGATCGGGCGCTATCACCCGGTTCTGCGTGCGCAACTCCGCCGCCAGCAGATCCTCCATCTGCGACGCGCCGTTACCGATCACCACCAGGTCGCGCGCCGGACCCTCCGGCAGATTCGCATCGATGTTGATGCCGCCTACGATATGGGCCAGCGGCCAAACCGGATGCTGGGCGAAATACTGTGAGCCGAGCAGCCCCTGCTCCTCCAGCGTCCAGCAAATAATCGCAACCGTGCGCTTCGGCTTCGGATCGGCGTGCACGAAAGCCTGACCTATCTCCAGGATGCTGGACACACCCATGCCGTTATCGATCGCGCCATTATAGATCTTGTCCGGCCCAGGCACGTCCGGCTTCACGCCCAGATGGTCCCAATGCGCGGTATACAGGATTACGTCATCCGGATGCGTGCTGCCTTCCACCATACCGACCACGTTGCGCGTGTTCAGGTGGGATACGTTCGAGCGCAGCTCGGCGGACATCGTCTCGCCCGCCATCACCACCGGCTTGAAACCAGGCGTGTTCGCCGCCTTTTTCTGCGCGTCGTAGTCTAGCCCGGCGCGAGCGAACAGCGCGCGTGCGGTGTCCAGCGTGATCCAGCCCTGCACCGGCACCTTGGACGTGTTGCCGTCCGCCTCGTCCAGCCAGGATTTCGTCCCCGAGTTGGAGTTGCGCACCACCTGCCAGCCATACGCCGCCGGTATCGTCTCGTGCACGATCATCACCGCCGCGGCACCGTGGCGCGCCGCTTCCTCGAACTTGTAGGTCCAGCGGCCATAATACGTCATCGCATGGCCCTTGAAGAACGCCGGATCGGGGTGCGCGTCCTCGTTGCCGGGGTCGTTGATCAGCAGCACCACCGTCTTGCCGCGCACGTCTATGCCGGCGTAGTCGTCCCAATGGTATTCCGGCGCCACCACGCCGTAGCCCACGAACACCATCGGCGTGTTGCTGACTGACACCGTCGCCGTCCTGAATTGCGGCGTCCAATACACCGTATTCGACGGGAACTTCGGCGTGATCGCACCTTTCGGCGTGCTGAACGCCAGGTGGGACGCGGCGGCGTCGAGGGTGATGTTCACCGTCGGCACAGGCTGAAAATAGCTGCCGTGGTTGCCCGGTGCCAGGCCGATGCGCTTCATCTCGTCGGCAATCCACGCCGCCGCCGCCTCGCCCGCCGTGGTGCCTGGGCCGCGCCCCTGGAACGCGTCATCGGCAATCGCCTTGTCGCGTGACGCCAGGTCAGCGGCATTGATGTCGGGCGAGGTCTCGGGATGGGCGGGATACTGCGCCGCGGCCGGGGATGCGAGGAAGCAGGCGCCCAATAAAAGGCTGCGCGCGGTCGGTGGTCTCATTCGGTGCTGTCCCTCTTTTAGGGGCGCACCGTAGCCGGACAGCAAGAGAAGGCAAGCCGTCCTTCTCGCGGCAGGCAACCGTGCAGCCGCGGGCAAGCACCGCTGGGGACAGCCTGTACGCAGTGCCCGCCGCGGCAAGTCGCCCGCCACCCGGTCAGGCGGCGATGCGACTACGCGGAATGCGGCTTCGGCCTACTCCACCGGCAGAACCAGCATGTTCATGGAATAGCCTGGCAGTGTCACGGTCGCCGCACCTGCGCCAAACGCCACATTCGCTACCCTGTGAATCGCCGTGAGGTCCGCGCCGGTATAGCTGTACATCGCCGCTACGGCGGAGCCCGCCTGTCCCGCCACCGTGACCGGCACCGCCAGGCCGCCGGCCGTCTTGTTTATCAACACCAGGCTGAGCGCGTGCGGGCTGCGCAGCGCGCCGTAGGCGGACACGGTTCCCTGGTCGGCGCTGGCCGTCTGCACGCTCGTGGCGCCCAGGCCGTGGCCCGCATTGTCCACGTTGCGATACAGCAGGAAACTGAAGGCGATCGGATCGGTCGGCTGCGGCGGGTTCCACATCGTGGCCAGCGCCACGCCTTCACGGCCGAAGATGCCCAGCACGTCGGCTTGCGCCAGCGCATCGGTGATAAGCTTGTTGCCGCTGTCTATGGAATATTCGGAGAAAGACAGCTTGGTGCCGGGATAATACTGCGCAATCCATTGCTGGAAGCGCGGGATGAGCTGCATCGGGCCATCGAAGTAGTACTGCTCCACCCACGTGCCGCCGTTGTAGGTGGGATCCCACAGCGTGCGCGTGGAGGCAAGCTGGCTGGCTGGATCGGTGAAGTTGAAGTAGTAATGCTCATCGAAATAATCCAGCACGCGGTGCTTCCTGGCTGTGCCGAACGCCGCCATCTGCTGCAGGTAATATTGGCCGGCATAAAGGCCGCCCTGTACAGCCGGCGAACCGACCCAGCCGCCAAGCGTGAAATCGGACGGCCCCAGGACCTGCGCGGAAGGGTCTTCCTGCTTGACCGCGAGCGCGTATTGTTCACCCAGCGTGGCAATCGTGGCATAGCTGGCGCCGGTCGGCATCACGTCCCGATGCGTGTTGCCCCAGCCGAACGGCTCGTTGTCGAGCTGGTAAAACCTCACCCCACCCTTGCTGGCCGGGCCGAACGTGCCGACGAGGTGGGCCACCCAGGCCTTTTGCAACGCCGTCGTGTTGGCCAGGTTGTTTGCCAGCACGTCGGTGTCGGTCAACTGCACGGCCGACGTCGTCAGACTGTTGCCGCAGGTCTCGCCTGCCGGAAATACATACGGATTGGTGGCTTGCTGCGCTCCGTAATCGGGCTGGCCGGTCGGCGTTCCGGTAACCGGAAAACTGCAGCTCCAGGCGGCGCTGTTGTTGATGTAGGGGATGATCGGTATCGTCAGCAGCGTGGCACTGCCGGCGGCAATGTCGGCGCGCACCAGCGCGTCCGGGGCGCCGCTCGGCACCGGATTGGCATTGCCGCCGCCCATGAAGAACCAGTCGAAACCGGCGTTGCTGCTGTCGACCTGCCAGTTGTAGCGGGTCGTGCCGTCGCCGCCCCAGCGCAGGACGCCGAGCCGGGCCTGCGCCTGGAATGCCGGACTGACGCGGTATTCCGCCATGCCGTAGATGTAGGGGCTGATCGGATGCCGCCCGGCAGACGGGTCCACGCTGATGGCAGGCCCGGCCGCGGTCTGGGCCCATGCGCCACCGGCAAGAACGCTGGCCAGAACGGCGGGCGTCAGAAAGCGTGAACCATACATCATAACGCGTCCCGTAACGTTACGGACCACGCTAAATGCAACGGTCGGGGCTGTCACTACCTTAAGCTGCGTTCACATCCAGAATGCTACCTGGTGACTCAGCTACCGGCAGCAGAACCCTGCGCTATCCCTGCCGTCCCTCAACCAGGTCCCGCACCACTCCGGGGTCGGCCAGCGTGGAGATGTCACCCAATCCTTCCGTCTCGTTGGCCGCGATCTTGCGCAGAATCCGGCGCATGATCTTGCCGCTGCGCGTCTTCGGTAGGCCGGGCGCCCATTGTATCGCGTCGGGTGCCGCAATCGGCCCGATCTCGCGCCGCACCCAGGCCACCAGGTCCTTTCTCAGGTTGTCGCTAGGCTCCACGCCGTCCTTCAGCGTCACATAGGCGTAGATGCCCTGCCCCTTCACGTCATGCGGGAAGCCCACCACCGCGGCCTCGGCCACGTTGTGGTTGCTGACCAGCGCGCTTTCCACCTCGGCCGTGCCCATGCGGTGGCCGCTGACGTTGATCACGTCGTCCACCCGCCCGGTGATCCACCAATACCCGTCGGCGTCGCGCCGCGCCCCGTCGCCGGTGAAGTACTTTCCCGGATACGTGCTGAAATAGGTCTGCACGAAACGCGCGTGGTCGCCGAAAACCGTACGCATCTGCCCGGGCCAGCTATCGGTGATGCAAAGATTGCCCTCTACCGCCCCTTCCAGTTCGCGCCCCTCCGCATCCACCAGCACCGGCTTCACGCCAGGCAACGCGAACGTCGCCGACCCCGGCTTCAACGCCACCGCGCCGGACACCGGGCTGATCAGTATCCCGCCGGTCTCCGTCTGCCACCAGGTATCGACGATCTGGCAGCGCTCCTCGCCCACCACGCGATGATACCACAGCCAGGCTTCGGGGTTTATCGGCTCGCCCACGCTGCCCAGCAGCCGCAGGGATTTGCGGGACGTGCGCAGCACCGGCCCGTCGCCCTCGCGCATCAGCGCGCGTATCGCCGTGGGCGCCGTGTAGAAGATGTTCACGCCGTGCTTGTCGATCACCTCCCAGAAACGGGAGCTGTTCGGATAGGTAGGCACACCCTCGAACATCACCGTGGTGGCCCCATTCGCCAGAGGCCCGTACACGATGTAGGTGTGCCCGGTCACCCAGCCCACGTCGGCGGTGCACCAGAACACCTCGCCGGGCCGGTAGTCGAACACCAGCTCGTGCGTGAAGCCGGCCCATACCAGATAGCCGGCCGTCGTGTGCAGCACGCCCTTCGGCTTGCCCGTGCTGCCGCTGGTATACAGGATGAACAGCGGATCCTCCGCCGCCATTTCCTCGGGCGGACACTCCGGAGAAGCCCGTTCCAGCAATGCCGCGTATGCATGGTCGCGCCCCGGCTGCATCGCCACCTCGGCACCGGTCACCGCCACCACGATCACGCCGGCCACGTCGGGGCACTGCGCCAGCGCCGCATCCGCGTTCGCCTTCAGCGGCACCGTGCGTCCGCCGCGCCTGCTCTCATCGGCCGTGATCAGCAGCGTGCTGCCGCAATCCTGCAGCCGGTTGGCCAGGCTGTCGGGCGAGAACCCGCCGAACACCACCGAGTGGATGGCGCCGATGCGCGCGCAGGCCAGCATCGCCACCGCCGCTTCCGGCACCATCGGCAGATATATCGTCACCCGGTCGCCCTTCCTGGCACCCAGATCCTTCATCGCATTGGCCAGGCGGCAGACCCGTTCGTGCAGGTCCCGATAGGTGATCTTCTCGCTGCGTCCTGGATCGTCGCCCTCCCAGATGATCGCCACCTGATCGCCGCGCTCGGCCAGATGCCGGTCCAGACAGCTCACGGACGCGTTCAGCCGTCCGTCCTCGAACCACTTAATCTGCACGTCGCCTTCGAAACTCGTGTTCTTGATGATCGTGGGAGGCCGCATCCATTCCAGCCGCCTGGCCTGCTCGGCCCAGAAATGGTCCGGATCGGTGGCGGCATGGTTGGTCATCAGCCGCAACTGGGCGGCGCCCACGCTCGCATCTGCCGCTATGGCGGGCGGAACGTGGAAGAGCAGGGTGTCTTCGGACATGCGGCGCTTGGCTCCCGGTGAAGAAACAAGCGGTCCTTTCTCAAGGAGAACTGGAAGACGGTGCTCGGCCGGTCACCCGGACCACGGCCGACCATGCGAACGCCTCCGCTCTTTCAGAAAAGACGGCCTTGCTTTCTTTCTTTTATGACCAGCCCATCACGCACGCTGAACGCCACCGCCGTCAACCTCTCCCCCCGGCACGGCCCGCGCAGGCACAGCCCGTCCGCGCGCCGGAACTCCGCGCCATGCATGGCGCACACGATGTGCTGACCGTCCGCACTCAGGAACCGCCCCGGCAGCCAATCCAGCGCCACGCCCAGATGCGGGCACGCGTTCACATACACGGCCACCGCACCCCCCACCCGCACGGCGAACAGGCCGCCTTCCAGCGCCACCGCACCGTCTGGCGGGATGTCCTCCAGCCGGCACAGCGTCTCGCTCAACTGGCCTTCGTGCCGCCCAGCTTGCAGATATGTGCCCAGAACGGCGGGTCCACCGGCGCCACCGACAAGCGCGAGTATTTCAGCAGCGACAACCCTTCCAGCGCCGGGTCCGCCTTCATCGCCGCCAGCGTCACCGGCTTCTTGAACGGCCGCACCGCCTTCATGTCCACGCAGACCCAGTCACCCGCATCCGCCGTGGGGTCCGGGTAGGCCGCGCGTACCACCTGCACGATGCCCACGATCTCCTTGCCGGTGTTGGAGTGGTAGAAGAACGCCAGGTCGCCCACTGCCATCGCCTTCAGGTTGGCCTTCGCCTGATGGCTGCGCACGCCGGTCCACGGCTCCACGTCGTGCGCCACCTGCATGTCCCAGGAAAACGAGTCCGGCTCCGTCTTGACCAGCCAGTGGTTCAACTCACCAGGCTCCCGTCGCGATACACCTGCCGGAACGGCCGGATGATCACCGATTCGAACAGCCCGGCCTTGCAGTAGGGATCAGCCTCGGCGAACCCCGCCGCCTCCGCCCTGTCGGCCACGTCCACGATCAGCAGGCTGCCGCACGGACGGTCATCCAGGTCCAGCAGCGGGCCGGCCTGCACAAGGCGGGATTCGTACGTCTCCAGATAGGCCAGGTGGTTGCTTCTGGTGGCCAGACGCACATCCAGGCTGCCTGGCTTGTCTGTGCAGATCAGGACGAACAGCATCTACGAGGCGCCTTGCTGTGGAAATTGGGTAAGAAAGGCCTCCTTTTTTGAAAAAAAGAAGAAAAAAACTTTTGGATGCGCTGTCGCGGGCCTTCTCGGAAGGTCCGCGACAGCGCTCGCAAAAGCTTTTGGTCCTTTTTCTCGAAAAAGGACTACTTGCCTCGCCTTCCTACATCCAGCCCCGCTCTGCTAGGATCACGCCGTGGACGCCACAACCGCCATACCGGCCCCGCCCGCCCGCCGCAGCCTGCACCGGTTCGCCAACCCCGGCCGCTTCCTGCGCCTGGCCGCGCGCGTGCAGCCCTGGCTCACCTGGCCCGCTTTGCTGATCACCGGCGCCGGGCTGTTCTGGGGCCTGTTCGTCTCCCCGGCGGACTACCAGCAGGGTGACGCGGTGCGCATCATGTACATCCACGTCCCGTTCGCCTGGCTGTCCATGATGGGCTACACCGGCCTGGCCGCCGCCTCCGTGCTCTCGCTCGTCTGGCGCCATCCGCTGGCGGATTTGGCCGCCGCCGAGATCGGCCCCGTCGGCGCCACCGTCACCGCCCTGTGCCTGGCCACCGGCAGCCTCTGGGGCCGTCCCATGTGGGGCGCCTGGTGGGTGTGGGACGCGCGGCTGACCAGCGAGCTCGTGCTGTTCTTTCTCTATTGCGGCCACATCCTGCTGATACGCGCTTTCGACGACCAGGAGCGCGGCTACCGCGCCGGCGCCATCCTCGCCCTCGTCGGCGTGGTGAACCTGCCGGTCATCCACTATAGCGTGACCTGGTGGAATTCATTACACCAAGGCAACAGCATCGGGCTAACCGGATCTAACACCATGGACAGTCGTATGCTGTGGCCGCTGGCGATCGCCGCACTCGGCACCACATTCGGCTTTGGCGCCATCGTGGTCGCCCGCCTGCGCGCCGCGGTCATGGAGCGCCGGTTGCGCGGATTGCTGATGGCCCAGGCGGAGAGCGTCGCATGATCAACCCACTCACCTACGACCACGCCGGCTACATCGCCGCCGCCTACGGCCTGTTCGCCGCGGCCACCCTGTATTTCGCACTGGGCGCCCGGCTTCGCCTGGCCACCGCCGCCCGCCGGCTGCGCGCGGCGGACCCGCGCGCCCGCGGCCGCACATGACACGCAAAGGCCGCCGCCTGGTGGCCCTGCTCGCCTGCATGACGGGCCTGGGCACCGCCAGCGCGCTCACACTGAACGCTTTCAGTGACAATTTGGTGTTCTTCATGTCGCCGGGCGACATCGCGGCAAAGGACCCCGCCCCAGGCCGCACCATACGCCTGGGCGGCCTGGTACTGGCCGGCTCGCTGCACACTGCGCCCGAGGATGGCGAGCCCACCGCCCATTTCGTCGTCACCGACGGCGCCCATACCGTGCCGGTCACCTATCGCGGCATCCTGCCGGACCTGTTCCGCGAGGGTCAGGGCGTGGTGGCGCTGGGCACCATACAGCCGGACCACAGCTTCCGCGCCCAGGAAGTCTTGGCAAAGCACGACGAGACCTACATGCCGAAGGATGTGGCCGACGCGCTGAAACGCTCCGGGCACTGGAACCCGGCCAAGGGCTCCGCCCCGCCGGCCAGCACCTGGCAGGCGGCGATCGCGTCCGCCAAGGGCAGCTAGCTCGTGGTGTTCAGAAAGGCAGGAAGAAAGCAGTCCTTTTTCGAGAAGGACCAAAAAGCTTTTGTTCCTTGCCTGCATCGACGTCCGCGCTCGTGCGGCCAGCGCGCGTATCTGCAAGACCAGCGCGGACGCTCGCGCAGGCAAAGAGATAAAAGCTTTTTGGTCCTTTTTCTCGAAAAAGGACTACTTTCTTTCTTACTTCCACACCCTCAGGCCAGCTCCTCATGATACCCGAAATCGGCCACTTCGCGCTCGCCATGGCCTGCGCGCTCGCCTTCGCCCAGGCCGTCATCGGCCTGTGGGGCGGCCACCGGCGGGACATGCGGCTGATGTCGGCCACACCCGGCCTGGCGCTCGGCCAGCTTGTGGCCCTCGTCGCCGCCTCGCTCTGCCTGGTCGCGGCCTCCGCCGGAGACGACTTTTCTGTCATCAACATCGTCGAGAACAGCGCCATCGCCAAGCCGCTGCTCTACAAGATCACCGGCACCTGGGGTAACCACGAG
>CBDAQC010000006.1:0-789177 GCA_965198915.1 Acetobacteraceae bacterium
CACCCAGGCCTTTTGCAACGCCGTCGTGTTGGCCAGGTTGTTTGCCAGCACGTCGGTGTCGGTCAACTGCACGGCCGACGTCGTCAGACTGTTGCCGCAGGTCTCGCCTGCCGGAAATACATACGGATTGGTGGCTTGCTGCGCTCCGTAATCGGGCTGGCCGGTCGGCGTTCCGGTAACCGGAAAACTGCAGCTCCAGGCGGCGCTGTTGTTGATGTAGGGGATGATCGGTATCGTCAGCAGCGTGGCACTGCCGGCGGCAATGTCGGCGCGCACCAGCGCGTCCGGGGCGCCGCTCGGCACCGGATTGGCATTGCCGCCGCCCATGAAGAACCAGTCGAAACCGGCGTTGCTGCTGTCGACCTGCCAGTTGTAGCGGGTCGTGCCGTCGCCGCCCCAGCGCAGGACGCCGAGCCGGGCCTGCGCCTGGAATGCCGGACTGACGCCGTATTCCGCCATGCCGTAGATGTAGGGGCTGATCGGATGCCGCCCGGCAGACGGGTCCACGCTGATGGCAGGCCCGGCCGCGGTCTGGGCCCATGCGCCACCGGCAAGAACGCTGGCCAGAACGGCGGGCGTCAGAAAGCGTGAACCATACATCATAACGCGTCCCGTAACGTTACGGACCACGCTAAATGCAACGGTCGGGGCTGTCACTACCTTAAGTTGCGTTCACATCCAGAATGCTACCTGGTGACTCAGCTACCGGCAGCAGAACCCTGCGCTATCCCTGCCGTCCCTCAACCAGGTCCCGCACCACTCCGGGGTCGGCCAGCGTGGAGATGTCACCCAACCCTTCCGTCTCGTTGGCCGCGATCTTACGCAGAATCCGGCGCATGATCTTGCCGCTGCGCGTCTTCGGTAGGCCGGGCGCCCATTGTATCGCGTCGGGTGCCGCAATCGGCCCGATCTCGCGCCGCACCCAGGCCACCAGGTCCTTTCTCAGGTTGTCGCTAGGCTCCACGCCGTCCTTCAGCGTCACATAGGCGTAGATGCCCTGCCCCTTCACGTCATGCGGGAAGCCCACCACCGCGGCCTCGGCCACGTTGTGGTTGCTGACCAGCGCGCTTTCCACCTCGGCCGTGCCCATGCGGTGGCCGCTGACGTTGATCACGTCGTCCACCCGCCCGGTGATCCACCAATACCCGTCGGCGTCGCGCCGCGCCCCGTCGCCGGTGAAGTACTTTCCCGGATACGTGCTGAAATAGGTCTGCACGAAACGCGCGTGGTCGCCGAAAACCGTACGCATCTGCCCGGGCCAGCTATCGGTGATGCAAAGATTGCCCTCTACCGCCCCTTCCAGTTCGCGCCCCTCCGCATCCACCAGCACCGGCTTCACGCCAGGCAACGCGAACGTCGCCGACCCCGGCTTCAACGCCACCGCGCCGGACACCGGGCTGATCAGTATCCCGCCGGTCTCCGTCTGCCACCAGGTATCGACGATCTGGCAGCGCTCCTCGCCCACCACGCGATGATACCACAGCCAGGCTTCGGGGTTTATCGGCTCGCCCACGCTGCCCAGCAGCCGCAGGGATTTGCGGGACGTGCGCAGCACCGGCCCGTCGCCCTCGCGCATCAGCGCGCGTATCGCCGTGGGCGCCGTGTAGAAGATGTTCACGCCGTGCTTGTCGATCACCTCCCAGAAACGGGAGCTGTTCGGATAGGTAGGCACACCCTCGAACATCACCGTGGTGGCCCCATTCGCCAGAGGCCCGTACACGATGTAGGTGTGCCCGGTCACCCAGCCCACGTCGGCGGTGCACCAGAACACCTCGCCGGGCCGGTAGTCGAACACCAGCTCGTGCGTGAAGCCGGCCCATACCAGATAGCCGGCCGTCGTGTGCAGCACGCCCTTCGGCTTGCCCGTGCTGCCGCTGGTATACAGGATGAACAGCGGATCCTCCGCCGCCATTTCCTCGGGCGGACACTCCGGAGAAGCCCGTTCCAGCAATGCCGCGTATGCATGGTCGCGCCCCGGCTGCATCGCCACCTCGGCACCGGTCACCGCCACCACGATCACGCCGGCCACGTCGGGGCACTGCGCCAGCGCCGCATCCGCGTTCGCCTTCAGCGGCACCGTGCGTCCGCCGCGCCTGCTCTCATCGGCCGTGATCAGCAGCGTGCTGCCGCAATCCTGCAGCCGGTTGGCCAGGCTGTCGGGCGAGAACCCGCCGAACACCACCGAGTGGATGGCGCCGATGCGCGCGCAGGCCAGCATCGCCACCGCCGCTTCCGGCACCATCGGCAGATATATCGTCACCCGGTCGCCCTTCCTGGCACCCAGATCCTTCATCGCATTGGCCAGGCGGCAGACCCGTTCGTGCAGGTCCCGATAGGTGATCTTCTCGCTGCGTCCTGGATCGTCGCCCTCCCAGATGATCGCCACCTGATCGCCGCGCTCGGCCAGATGCCGGTCCAGACAGCTCACGGACGCGTTCAGCCGTCCGTCCTCGAACCACTTAATCTGCACGTCGCCTTCGAAACTCGTGTTCTTGATGATCGTGGGAGGCCGCATCCATTCCAGCCGCCTGGCCTGCTCGGCCCAGAAATGGTCCGGATCGGTGGCGGCATGGTTGGTCATCAGCCGCAACTGGGCGGCGCCCACGCTCGCATCTGCCGCTATGGCGGGCGGAACGTGGAAGAGCAGGGTGTCTTCGGACATGCGGCGCTTGGCTCCCGGTGAAGAAACAAGCGGTCCTTTCTCAAGGAGAACTGGAAGACGGTGCTCGGCCGGTCACCCGGACCACGGCCGACCATGCGAACGCCTCCGCTCTTTCAGAAAAGACGGCCTTGCTTTCTTTCTTTTATGACCAGCCCATCACGCACGCTGAACGCCACCGCCGTCAACCTCTCCCCCCGGCACGGCCCGCGCAGGCACAGCCCGTCCGCGCGCCGGAACTCCGCGCCATGCATGGCGCACACGATGTGCTGACCGTCCGCACTCAGGAACCGCCCCGGCAGCCAATCCAGCGCCACGCCCAGATGCGGGCACGCGTTCACATACACGGCCACCGCACCCCCCACCCGCACGGCGAACAGGCCGCCTTCCAGCGCCACCGCACCGTCTGGCGGGATGTCCTCCAGCCGGCACAGCGTCTCGCTCAACTGGCCTTCGTGCCGCCCAGCTTGCAGATATGTGCCCAGAACGGCGGGTCCACCGGCGCCACCGACAAGCGCGAGTATTTCAGCAGCGACAACCCTTCCAGCGCCGGGTCCGCCTTCATCGCCGCCAGCGTCACCGGCTTCTTGAACGGCCGCACCGCCTTCATGTCCACGCAGACCCAGTCACCCGCATCCGCCGTGGGGTCCGGGTAGGCCGCGCGTACCACCTGCACGATGCCCACGATCTCCTTGCCGGTGTTGGAGTGGTAGAAGAACGCCAGGTCGCCCACTGCCATCGCCTTCAGGTTGGCCTTCGCCTGATGGCTGCGCACGCCGGTCCACGGCTCCACGTCGTGCGCCACCTGCATGTCCCAGGAAAACGAGTCCGGCTCCGTCTTGACCAGCCAGTGGTTCAACTCACCAGGCTCCCGTCGCGATACACCTGCCGGAACGGCCGGATGATCACCGATTCGAACAGCCCGGCCTTGCAGTAGGGATCAGCCTCGGCGAACCCCGCCGCCTCCGCCCTGTCGGCCACGTCCACGATCAGCAGGCTGCCGCACGGACGGTCATCCAGGTCCAGCAGCGGGCCGGCCTGCACAAGGCGGGATTCGTACGTCTCCAGATAGGCCAGGTGGTTGCTTCTGGTGGCCAGACGCACATCCAGGCTGCCTGGCTTGTCTGTGCAGATCAGGACGAACAGCATCTACGAGGCGCCTTGCTGTGGAAATTGGGTAAGAAAGGCCTCCTTTTTTGAAAAAAAGAAGCAAAAAACTTTTGGATGCGCTGTCGCGGACCTTTCCGGAAGGTCCGCGACAGCGCTCGCAAAAGCTTTTTGGTCCTTTTTCTCGAAAAAGGACTACTTGCCTCGCCTTCCTACATCCAGCCCCGCTCTGCTAGGATCACGCCGTGGACGCTACAACCGCCATACCGGCCCCGCCCGCCCGCCGCAGCCTGCACCGGTTCGCCAACCCCGGCCGCTTCCTGCGCCTGGCCGCGCGCGTGCAGCCCTGGCTCACCTGGCCCGCTTTGCTGATCACCGGCGCGGGCCTGTTCTGGGGCCTTTTCCTCTCGCCCGCGGACTACCAGCAGGGTGACGCGGTGCGCATCATGTACATCCACGTGCCTTTCGCCTGGCTGTCCATGATGGGCTACACCGGCCTGGCCGCCGCCTCCGTGCTCTCGCTCGTCTGGCGCCATCCGCTGGCGGATTTGGCCGCCGCCGAGATCGGCCCCGTCGGCGCCACCGTCACCGCCCTGTGCCTGGCCACCGGCAGCCTGTGGGGCCGCCCGATGTGGGGCGCCTGGTGGGTGTGGGACGCGCGGCTGACCAGCGAGCTCGTGCTGTTCTTCCTCTATTGCGGCCACATCCTGCTGATACGCGCTTTCGACGACCAGGAGCGCGGCTACCGCGCCGGCGCCATCCTCGCCCTCGTCGGCGTGGTGAACCTGCCGGTCATCCACTATAGCGTGACCTGGTGGAATTCATTACACCAAGGCAACAGCATCGGGCTAACCGGATCTAACACCATGGACAGTCGTATGCTGTGGCCGCTGGCGATCGCCGCACTCGGCACCACATTCGGCTTTGGCGCCATCGTGGTCGCCCGCCTGCGCGCCGCGGTCATGGAGCGCCGGTTGCGCGGATTGCTGATGGCCCAGGCGGAGAGCGTCGCATGATCAACCCACTCACCTACGACCACGCCGGCTACATCGCCGCCGCCTACGGCCTGTTCGCCGCGGCCACCCTGTATTTCGCACTGGGCGCCCGGCTTCGCCTGGCCACCGCCGCCCGCCGGCTGCGCGCCGCGGACCCGCGCGCCCGCGGCCGCACATGACACGCAAAGGCCGCCGCCTGGTGGCCCTGCTCGCCTGCATGACGGGCCTGGGCACCGCCAGCGCGCTCACACTGAACGCTTTCAGTGACAATTTGGTGTTCTTCATGTCGCCGGGCGACATCGCGGCAAAGGACCCCGCCCCAGGCCGCACCATACGCCTGGGCGGCCTGGTACTGGCCGGCTCGCTGCACACTGCGCCCGAGGATGGCGAGCCCACCGCCCATTTCGTCGTCACCGACGGCGCCCATACCGTGCCGGTCACCTATCGCGGCATCCTGCCGGACCTGTTCCGCGAGGGTCAGGGCGTGGTGGCGCTGGGCACCATACAGCCGGACCACAGCTTCCGCGCCCAGGAAGTCTTGGCAAAGCACGACGAGACCTACATGCCGAAGGATGTGGCCGACGCGCTGAAACGCTCCGGGCACTGGAACCCGGCCAAGGGCTCCGCCCCGCCGGCCAGCACCTGGCAGGCGGCGATCGCGTCCGCCAAGGGCAGCTAGCTCGTGGTGTTCAGAAAGGCAGGAAGAAAGCAGTCCTTTTTCGAGAAGGACCAAAAAGCTTTTGTTCCTTGCCTGCATCGACGTCCGCGCTCGTGCGGCCAGCGCGCGTATCTGCAAGACCAGCGCGGACGCTCGCGCAGGCAAAGAGATAAAAGCTTTTTGGTCCTTTTTCTCGAAAAAGGACTACTTTCTTTCTTACTTCCACACCCTCAGGCCAGCTCCTCATGATACCCGAAATCGGCCACTTCGCGCTCGCCATGGCCTGCGCGCTCGCCTTCGCCCAGGCCGTCATCGGCCTGTGGGGCGGCCACCGGCGGGACATGCGGCTGATGTCGGCCACACCCGGCCTGGCGCTCGGCCAGCTTGTGGCCCTCGTCGCCGCCTCGCTCTGCCTGGTCGCGGCCTCCGCCGGAGACGACTTTTCTGTCATCAACATCGTCGAGAACAGCGCCATCGCCAAGCCGCTGCTCTACAAGATCACCGGCACCTGGGGTAACCACGAGGGCTCCATTCTGCTCTGGGGCCTCATCCTGGGCGTCTGCGGCGGCATGGTCGCCACCTTCGGCCGCACCCTGCCCTCCTCGCTGCGCGCCCGCGTGCTGGGCGTGCTCGGCGGCACGTCGGCCGGCTTCCTGCTGTTCTGCCTGCTCACCTCCAACCCGTTCCTGCGCGCCTTTCCCGCCCCGCCCGACGGCCAGGGCATGAACCCGCTGCTGCAGGACCCGGGCCTCGCCTTCCACCCGCCCGTCCTCTACATGGGCTATGTCGGCTTCGCGGTGCCGTTCGCCTTCGCGGTGGCCGCATTGCTGGAAGGCCGTATCGACGCCGCCTGGGGCCGCTGGGTCCGCCCCTGGGCGCTGGTATCCTGGTGCTTCCTCACCTGGGGCATCGCCATGGGCTCCTGGTGGGCCTACTACGAACTTGGCTGGGGCGGCTACTGGTTCTGGGACCCGGTGGAAAACGCCTCGCTGATGCCCTGGCTGACCGGCACCGCGCTGGTGCACTCTGCCATCGTGGTGGAAAAGCGCGAGAGCCTGAAGATCTGGACCGTGCTGCTGGCGATCGGCACGTTCAGCCTGTCGCTGTCGGGCACTTTCCTGGTGCGCTCCGGCATACTCAACTCGGTGCACGCCTTTGCGCAGGACCCCGCGCGCGGCGTGTTCATCCTGGCCCTGCTCGGCCTGGTGATCGGCGGCTCGCTGCTGCTGTTCGCGCTCCGCGCGCCCCTGCTCAAAGCCGGCGGCATCTTCGCACCCGTCTCGCGTGAAGGCGCGCTGGTGCTCAACAACATCCTGCTCTGCTCGATCTGCGCGGTGGTGATCACGGGCACGATGTACCCGCCATTCGCGGACCTGCTGCTCGGCCAGAAAATCAGCGTGGGCGCGCCGTTCTTCAACGCAACCGTACTGCCGCTCGCCATCCCGCTCTTCGTCGCCATGGCGATGGGCCCGCTGCTGCCCTGGAAACGCGGCCGCCTGGGTCCTGTGCTCACCCACGCCTGGTGGGCCGCGCTGGCCGCCTTCATCGTCGCCGGCGTGTGCAGCATCGGCATGCGCATCCTGCCGGCGCTCGCCTTCGGGGCGGCCGCCTGGATCGTCCTCGGCTCCTTCGCCGAAGTGGTGGAGCGAACCCTGCTGTTCCGCGCGCCCATGGCCAACAGCGTGCGCCGCGCCCGCGGCCTGCCGGTGGCCGTGCTGGGGGCCGCCATCGCCCATGCCGGCATGGGCGTCACCGTCGCCGGCATCGCCGGCATGTCGCTGGCCTCCAACAAAATCGTCGAGGCGCATGCCGGGGACCGCTTCGAGGTCGGCGGCTACGAATGGACGCTGCTGTCCATCACCTCCGAGAAGGGCCCGAACTACGACGCGCGCGTCGCCGCCATCGAGGTCACCCAGCACGGCCGCCCGGTCGCCATCATGCGCCCGTCGCGGCGGGACTTCACCGCGCAGAAACAGACCACCAGCGACGTCGCCATCAAGACCAACCTGGTGCGCGACCTCTACGCCGTGCTGGGTGACGAGCGCGACGGCTCGGCCGTGCTGCGCCTGCACGTCAACCCGCTGGCTCCCTGGATCTGGCTCGGCGGCATGACGATGGCCTTCGGCGGCGGCCTCTCGCTGGCGGACCGCCGGCTGCGCGTGGGCGCGCCGTCGCGCCTGCGCAGCACCGTGCCGGCCTGACAATGGACGCCACCCTCTCCCGCCGCCGCCTGCTCCTCCTCGCCCCGCTGGGCGTGGTGGCCGCCGGCGGCGCCGCGTTCTGGGCCATGCTGGACCGCATGCAGGATGGCCGGTTCGACCCGCATGACATCGGCAACCCGATGCTCGGCAAGCCCATGCCGAGTTTCGACCTGCCGGCCGTGCCGCCGTCCCAGGGCTTCTCCAGCCGGGACGTGCTCGCCGCGGCCGCCAAGAAACCATTGCTGCTGAACTTCTTCGCGTCCTGGTGCATCCCCTGCGCCTCCGAGGCCGACTCGCTCGCGGCACTCGCCGCCCAGGGCGTGCAGCTCTGGGGCATCGCCTACAAGGACAAGCCGGAGAAAACCCGCGCCTTCCTGGAACAGTACGGCAACCCCTACGCGCGCATCGCCGCCGACTCTACCGGCAACACCTTCATCGATTTCGGCCTGTACGGCGTGCCGGAAAACTTCCTCATCGACGCGAAGGGCAGCATCGCCTGGCACCTCGCCGGCCCTGTCGCCGAGCCGATGATACCGAAGATCGTGAGCTTGCAGTCGTGACAAGGGAAAAAAGCAAGCAGTTCTTGTTTGCAAAAAAGAACCAAAAAACTTTTATCTCCGTCGGGCGCGCGTCGCCGAAGCGCACGCGCCAACCCGGCGCGACAGCCGAGCCAAAAGCTTTTTGCTTCTTTTTCTCGAAAAAGAAGGCCTTCCTTGCTCTCTTCCTCCTTTTGTCCACCACCCAAGCTCAAGCCATCTCCGACCCGCGCGAAATGCTTCCCAACCCCGCCCAGGAAGCCCGCGCCGAGCAGGTCGGCAGCCAGCTACGGTGCCTCGTCTGCCAGAACGAATCCATCGAGGACAGCAACGCAGACCTCGCCCGGGACCTGCGCGCCATCGTCCGCCAGCGCGTGGCCGCCGGCGACACCGACGCCCAGATCATGGCCTGGATGGTCGCACGCTACGGCAATTTCGTCCGCCTGCGCCCGCCGCTCACCGCCGCCACCTTCCTGCTCTGGTTCGCGGCCCCGTTCGCCTTGCTGGCGGGCGCCGGCGCCACCCTGCTCGGCCGCCGGCATAGGCAAGCCGCACCGCCGCCCCTCACCGAGGCCGAACAGGCCCGCCTGGCCGAGCTGAGCCGCACCGCGTGATCTGGCTGGCCCTGCTTGCCCTGGCGGTGCTCACTTTGGCGCCGCTCGCCTGGACCATGCTGCACACCAGCCGGCTGCGCGGCCGCCGGGACGCCGCTTTGGCGCTGCACCGGGCGCAACTTACCGAGCTGGACCGCGACCTGGCCGAACACCGCCTGCTTCCCGCCGAACACGCCGCCGCAAAGCTGGAAGTGCAGCGCCGCCTGCTCGCCGAAGCTGACGCCGCCGAAGCCGGCGCCCGCAGCTCCGGCCCGTTCGTCCTGGTCGTCACCGCTGCCCTGGTGCCCGCCGTGGCGCTGGTCCTCTACGCCGCCCACGGCACGCCGGACTACCGGCAAGCCGCCCGGCAAGGCCTGGCCAACGCCAGCGCCCAGGCCAGCGCGCAGGACGAGGCGATGATCGGCCGGTTGCGCGCCACGCTGGCCAGGATGGACCCGCATGCCGAGGAGACGCGGCGCGGCTACGTCATGCTCGGCCGCGCGGAGCTGGCCATGGGCCATTTGCACGAAGCGGCCGACGCCTGGCGCTCCGCTCTGGCCGTGCGTTTCGAACCCGATTTGGGCGCCGAGACCGCGGAGGTGATCACCGAAGCCGACTCGCAGGTGACGCCAGAGGCCGCCGACCTGTTCAAGCGCGCCTTGGCCGCGGCGCCGGCCGATGCGCCTTGGCGGCAGGACGTGACGAAGCGGCTGACCGAGGCGGGTAAGGCAGGACCCTAGTAGGAGGAAAGCGGTTCTTACTTGAAAAAAAGAACCAAAAAACTCTTGTCTCCGCGCCTGCACCGCGGTCCGCGCTGGTTGCAGGCGCTCGCACCGGCAGAGTCGGGATGGGCTGTGGGCCCGCGGAGAGATGGACGTTTATCGCTGCTTTGAAGTTAGAAAGAAGACCTTGCTGCTTTCTTGAACCTCACCCAACCCGCGCGAAATAGCCAACATGGAACACGAACCGAAGCCCGCCACCCAGCAGGACGCCGGCCCGAAGCCCGACGGCACCACGCCGATGCCGAAGGAGATCGGCGGACCGAAGGGCCCCGAACCCACACGCTTCGGCGATTGGGAAGTAAAAGGCCGCTGCACCGATTTCTGACACGCAGGTGCCGCAGCGCACCCTCGTCCTCGGCTGCACTGGCGGCATCGGCGCCGCCTTCGCCGCGCTCACCCGGGCCACCGGCCTGAGCCGCACCTCCACGCCCCCGATCGAACTCACCGACGAGGCGAGCATAGCCGCAGCCGCCGCGTCCCTCCGCCACCACGAGCCGTTCACGCGCATAATCGATGCCACCGGCGCGCTCGTGATTGGCGGCCACGGACCGGAAAAGCGCCTGGCCGATCTGGACCCGCAGGCGATGGCGCTAGCCTTTGCCATAAACACGATCGGCCCCGCCTTGCTGATCAAGCATTTCGTGGATTTGCTGCCCCGGCATGGACGCTGCGTCTTCGCCACCCTGTCCGCCAGGGTCGGCAGCATCGCGGACAACCGGCTCGGCGGCTGGTACTCCTACCGTGCCTCCAAGGCCGGGCTGAACCAGGTGCTCCGCAGCGCCGCAATCGAAGTCGCGCGCCGGCGGCCGGACGCTTTGCTGCTGGCTTTGCATCCCGGCACCGTCCGCACGCGGCTTTCGGCTGCGTTCACCGCGCCGAACCAGGGGCTGACGCCTGAGCAATCGGCCGTGCGGCTGCTTTCCGTGATGGATGCGGCCGCGGAGACGGGTGTGTTCCTGGATCAGGACGGGGCTTTGGTGCCCTGGTAGGCTGGGAAATCAGGAAGGTAGCGAGACCTTCTTTGTCGAGAGAAAGAAGCAAGAAGCTGGCCGCTGCCGCGGACTTCGCTTCAGCCTTCCCGCAAGGCTGAGAGGGGGGCGGTGAGTTTCAGGATTACGCCTTCCGGTGGGAAGGAATGCTCCACCGTCGCCTGCAGGTCGGCCGCCAGGCTGCGCTGGATGAGGCGGGAGCCGAACCCCTGACGCCCAGGCTCGCGTACAGGCGGTCCGTCATGCTCGGACCAGCGGAGATGCAGCTCCTCGCCGTCGGTCACCGACCACTCGACCTTCACGTAGCCGGGCTGCACGGACAAGGCGCCGTATTTCACCGCGTTGGTGCCCAGCTCGTGCAGCACCATCGCGAAGGACAGCGCCGCCTGCGGCGCCAGCGTCACCTCGGGCCCGTCTATCAGCAGGCGCGTCTCGGCCTGCGGCCCGGACGCATGCACCCGCGCCGTGCTCTCCACCAGGGAACGCAATCCGGCCTCGGTCCAGCTATTCTGCAGCAGCACGTCATGCGCCGCGGCCAGAGCCTGCAGCCTGGCCGTCAGCGCCTCGCGTGCCTCCGCGATGGCGCCCTCGCCGCGCATCGTCTGGCCGGCGATGGACTGCACCACCGCCAGGGTGTTTTTCGAGCGGTGGGCCAGCTCCTCCATCAACAGCCGCAGCCGCTGCTCGTTCTCCCGCCGCTCGGTCACGTCCACCAGCGCGCCGGGCAGCCGCACCGGGGTTCCTGCCGCATCGCGCACCAGCCTGCCATGCGCCACCACCCAGCGGACCGAACCGTCCTGCTGGGTCAGCCGGTGCTCCATGTGCAGGCTGTCCGCGCCGTCGATCAGAGCCGCCAATTGCGCGCGCACATGCGCCGCGTCCTCCGGGTCCATGTTGCGGAACACCTGTGTCAGCGGCGCGCCGGAGGCCGCCTCCGCCTCGTCGATGCCATGCAGCCTAGCGAAATTGGCGTCGCCCACGATCGTGCCCGCGAGCAGATCCAGGTCCCAGATGCCGATCATGCGGGACGCGCCGAGCGCCATCTGCAGGCGCTCCTCGCTCAGCTCCAGCCGAAGCTGGGCTTCCCGCGCCTCGGTGATGTCCCGCCCGATAGATACCAGGCGTTCGGGCTGCCCGTTTGCCCCGGGCAACGGAGAGATCGCGATGTCCCACCATTTCGCCATGCCCTTATGCGTGGGGCAGAAGCCCTGGAAGCGGCCGGTATGGCCCTGGCACGCATCGGACAGGGCCGCGCGCGCAGCGCCCAGCTCGGCGCCCTGCCACATCTCCAGCCAGGACTGGCCCAGCACCGCGGAGACGTCGTCGATCTCCATCACCGCCAGCCCGCCCGGGCTGACGAACTGCATGCGTCCCTCCAGGTCGAGCACGATGATACAGTCCCGGCTGCTCTCCAGGATCAGCGTGTTCAGGCTCAGCGCTTCCTGCAGCGCCATCTCGGCCGTGCGGGTCGCCGTGATATCGCGCGAGACGGCCAGCAGCCGTTCCGGCCGGCCCGCCGGCGAGAGGATCGGCGTCACCTGCACGTCCCAGTAACGCGGGCTGCCGGCTGGCGTATCGGCCCTGCCCTGGAACCGCCCCGAGCCGCCCTCCCTTGCCGCATCCAGGGCGGCAACGGCCTGGTCGCGCCCCTCCTCGGACCAGAAGGCCGGCCAGGAGCCGCCGCGTACCTCGTCCACATCGCCGATTTCCAGCGCCTGCAAGCCGGTCTCGTTGACGAACTGCACGCGGCCGTCCAGGTCGAGCACCTTGATGATGTCTCCCGATGCCGCCAGCACGCCGCGCAGGAACTCGGTGTCTGTACGCTGGCGTTCCTCGACCAGGTGCTGGGCGGTCTTGTCGCGCAGTACTTTGACCAGGCCGTAGATGCGGCGGCCCTCCGCCTGCAGCGGCATCATCTCGCTGCTGGCCCAAAAACGCGTACCGTCCCGCCTGACATGCCAGCCCTCGCCGCTGCTGCGGCCCTGGGCGAGGGCAGCCTCGATTTCGGCATGGGGCACGCCGCGGGCACGGTCTTCGGGCGTGAATAACACGCTGGCCGGCCGGCCGATCATCTCCTGCGCCGACCAGCCAAGGATGTGGTGTGCGCCGGTGCTCCAGGTCGTGACCAGGCCATCGAGGTCCATGGCGATGATGGCGTAGGCGATTCTGGCCTCCAGCGGCGCCTCCCGAGCCCACGCGCGATGATGGCGATCAAACACAGACGATCACACTCAAACGCTACGAACCCGATCCGGTGGCACACTGTTTCGCCAATTTTGCATATTTTGCAAGAGAAATAAGATTTCAGATCTCTTTATTTGGACAAGGCGCAGGTTTCGAATTCGGTTCTCCGTGTGAGGTCTTGCTGGATGCCGGCGATACATTCGCCTCCGTCCAGCGACGGCAAGCGCAGGTGTATGCGCGACGGCGTCGGTCCGCAGGACGGCACGCACCATGCGACCGGGACCGGCGCTATGCCGCAGCGGGGCGCTCGACGGCTTCCTGGATCACGGCGCGCACCTTGGGGTAGATCTGCCCTGTCCAGGCCCGGCCGCTAAAAACGCCGTAATGGCCGGCACCGGTCTGCAGGTGGTAACTCTTACGCGCCGCCGGAATGCCGTGGCACAGATCAAGCGCCGCCATCGTCTGCCCCACGCCGCAGATGTCGTCGCGCTCGCCCTCCACTACCAGAAGCGAAGTGCGCCGTATGGCGCCCGGATCGACGCGCCGGCCGTGCCACGTCATCTCGCCGGTGGCCAGCAGATGGTCCTGGAACACCCTTCCCACTGTCTCCAGGTAGAACTCCGCCGGCAGGTCCGCCACCGCGAAGTATTCGTCGTAGAAGCGGCTATGTGCCGCCGCCCCCTCCACATCGTCGGTGAACAGGCGGCGGAGCTGGGTGAGCTGTGCGTTGATGTGGCGGTCCGCGTTCATCGCCATGAACGAAGCCAACTGGTAGAACCCCGGATACACCCGCCGTCCCGCCCCGGCGTAGCGCCCCGGCACCCGGCTTATTGCGCGGCGCTCGTATTCCGCGATGGACTGCTTCTTCGCCATCGTGTTCACCCGCGTCGGGCTGTGGCGCGTGTCGATCGGGCCGGCCATCAGCGTCAGCGTGCGGGGCTGGGCCGGATTGCGCGCCTCCGCCATCACCGCGGTGGCCATCAGCGCCGGCACCGCCGGCTGGCAGATCGCCAGCAGATTGGTGTCCGGCCCCAGCTCCTCCAGAAAGGCGATCAGGTGGTCCACATACTCGTCCAGCCCGAAGCGGCCGGCCGAGACCGGCACGTCACGCGCGTTGTGCCAGTCGGTGATATACACGTCGAAATCGGCCAGCATGGTCTGCACCGTGGGGCGCAGCAACGTCGCGAAATGGCCGGACATCGGCGCCACCACCAGCACCTTGGGCTGCGGCGTCAGGCTGTCCTTCTCAAAACGCAGCAGGCTGCCGAACGGCGTGGACGTGATCACCCGCTCGGTCACCGCCACCGCCCGGTTGTCCATCTCCACCTTGGTGATGCCGAACGGCCGGCGCGCCTGGGTCACTACCGCGCTGGTGAACAGCTCCGCCCCCGCTTCCATCAGCTTGATCGCGGGAAACTGCTTCAGCCGTGGCATCTGTCCCAACAGATCCAGCCACAATCCCGCAGCCGCGCGGGCGGGGGCTAGAAGGTCGGACTGGGCCTGGTACATCTGATAGAGCATGATGTCCTAGATTGGGCGCGTATTCGCAGTTGCGAAAGAGGCAAACCGTCAGGGCCAGACGCCTGTGCCGCCTTCGGGTTGCCCGGGCGTGGCCCCGACAACACGATACGCGCGAGCGATGAACGACCCGAGAACAGGCAGGAGACCCAGCATGGCGAAACCAGGGATCAGGGAGGCCGCCCAGGCGGTGCTCACGATCAGCAGCAGGAACTACTCCTCCTGGTCGCTGCGCGGCTGGCTGCTGCTGCGCTGGTCCGGCCTGCCATTCACAGTCACGCGCATTTCGAACGACGACGCCGTGGCCCGCGCCGAACTGCTGCAGCAAACCAGCTCGATACGCATACCTTCGCTCAGCCACGCTGCGGTGAATGTATGGGGCGTGCTGGCCATCGCCGAATACCTGGCCGAGTTGGCGCCGGAGGCCGGACTGCTGCCCGACGACCAGGCGGCCCGCGCCCGCTGCCGCTCGGTCAGCAGCGAGATGCAGGGCGGGTTCGCGACGCTGCGCGCCGGCCTGCCGGTGAACCTGCACGCTTTCCGGCCGAACTTCCCGCTATGGTCCGGCGTGCGTGCGGACATCGCACGCATCACGGAAATCTGGCGCGAGTGCCTGGCGGAGTATCGCGGCCCTTACCTGTTCGGCACGCGCCTGTGCCTGGCGGACGCGATGTTCGCGCCCGTATGCACCCGGTTCACCACATACGACGTGGACCTCGATCCGGTTTGCGAGGCGTATCGCGACAGGATCATGGCATTGCCTGACATGCGGGAGTGGATCGAGGAGGCGAAGAAGGAGCCGGGGCTGGTCTCCGAGCTCGAGATCGACGGTGAGTTTTAGGCAAGGTCGGGGCCCCAGACCCCATTCGTAGCAGTGCGTGTAAGAGGTTCCAAGGACGACTGTCCCTGGCGGGGTCCAGGGGCAGAGCCCCCGGCCTTACTTCGCCGGTGTGGCAAACCCGATGATGTTCCCCGCCGGATCCTCCACGAATATCTCGTCAGCCCCGTAAAACGTCGTGCGACGCTCCACCGCCACCGGCGCATCCGCCAGCAACGCCAGTATCGGCGCCAAAGACGCGACACCGATATACAGCACGCTCGCCTGCACCGCGCGGCCCACCGCCGGGACGTCGTCAGCCACCGATTTCCGCGTCTGCAGCATCAGCTCGATCGAACCGCAGTGCAGAATGGCGAACGCGAAGGGCGGCGCCTCCGGCACCGTCATCACCGGACTGAACCCGACCGTCTTCCAGAACGGCAGACACGATTCGATGCTGTCCACGACCAGTATGGGTGTCGCCGATTTAACGCCGATCTCATCGCTCATGCATCAACCCTGATGTAACTGCGCGGTCGTTTCAAGCGCATCACGCGCAGGAAACGAATGGGAGACGACGATGCGACACGCCATACGGGCTATCTGCACATCCGCCTTGCTCGCCGGTGCGGCAGCCTCCGCCCCGGCCTTCGCCATGGACCAGACACTCCAGAACGCTGTCGCCGCGCCCACACGTTCCGCAGATTTCATCGCGCGCGACACTGCGCGCCACCCGGCCGAGGAGCTCGCCTTTTTCGGTGTGACACCGCGTTCCACCATAGTGGAGATCTGGCCAGGAGGCGGCTACTGGACGCAGATCCTGGCACCTCTGCTGCACGATCACGGAACCCTCATCGAAGCCTACGGCTCGCCCACCGGCGGTCAGGTCGACCGATATTTCCAGCCATCCGCGGCGTTCAAGAAAATGCTGCAGGCCGACCCGGCGGTGTATGGAAACATCAAATCCGCCGCGTTCGGCGGCCAGGATCTGACGTTGGCCCCGCCGGGCAGCGTCGATGTGGTGCTGACGTTCCGCAACCTGCACAACTGGATGGCAGAGGGCGAAACCGACGCGCTGCTCGCAGCCATACACACCGCGCTGAAGCCCGGCGGCATACTCGGCATCGAGGATCATCGCGCAAACACCAGGTCACCGCAGGATCCGAAAGCGGAAAACGGCTACGTGCGGCAGGATTACGCCATCGCCTTGGTGGAGCGCGCCGGCTTCAAGTTTGTCGGCAGCTCCGAAATAGACGCCAACCCGCGCGACACGGCGGACTGGCCGAAAGGTGTGTGGACCCTGCCGCCGACCTACGCCCTGAAGGATGTTGACCGGGCGAAATACACCGCAGTCGGCGAAGCGGATAATTTCGTTCTGAAGTTCGAGAAGAGGTGATGCTCTAAGTGTCCGTTTGAAAACTAAGACGGCCAAGGGCTCTGCCCTGGACCAGCTCCGGACAGTCGTCCCTAGAACCAGCTACACGCACGCAAACGAAATGGGGTCTGGGGCCAAGGCCCCAGCGGGGTTTGGGGCAGAGCCCCAACCTTCCCGGAAGTGGCAAGATACCTCCCCCCTGGTAGAACGCGGCAAGCCGGCTGGCCGATGTCCCCGCGCGGCCCATGTCCCAATCCAGCAACGAGCCCCCATGCACATAGACCGCGGCGACGGCACCCAGCTCGCCTACATACTGACCGAAGGCCGCCAGCCGACTCTGGTCTTCCTGCCCGGTTTCATGAGCGACATGGCCGGCGAGAAAGCCACCATGCTCGCCGCCCATGCAAGCGCGCTCGGCCATGCCAGCCTGCGCCTCGACTATTCCGGCCACGGCACCAGCGGCGGCCAGTTCATCGCCGGCACGATCGGACGCTGGACGCAGGACGTGCTGTTCCTGATCGACACCCTGACGGACGGCCCGATCGTGCTGGTGGGCTCCTCGATGGGGGGCTGGATCGCCCTGCTTGCCGCCCGTGCCCGGCCGGACCGAGTGGCCGCCCTCGTCGGCGTAGCCGCCGCGCCGGACTTCACCGAGACGCTGATGTGGGCCGGCATGGACGGCGCCACCCGCGCCACCCTGATGCAGGACGGCCTGCTGCGCGTCCCCAGCGCCTATGGCGGCGAGCAGATCATCACCCGCGCCCTCATCGAAGACGGCCGCCACCATCTTCTCCTTGGCGCGCCGATCCCGGTCACCTGCCCCGTCCGCCTGCTGCACGGCCAGCAGGACCCGGACGTGCCCTGGCAAACCGCCCTGCAAATCGCCGACCGCCTGGACAGCGCGAACGTGCGGGTTACCCTGGTGAAGGACGCCGGCCACCGCCTGTCACGCGAGGCCGATTTGGCCCTGCTGCGCGATCTGACCAGCGCCGCTCTCGCACGCGCCTGAACTCCGGGGACAGCGGGCCGAAGTTCTTAACTACCTTCAAAGAGAAGGGCCTTCCTTGCTTTCTTCCTCCAACACCGCCGCCAAGCCCTCCCGATACGTCGGATACCGCCACCGATAGCCCAGCACCTCCTGCGTCGCCTCACTCCGCACCCGCCGGTTCTCCGCCCAGAAGCTCCGCGCCATCGCGCTCATCCCGCCCACCGCCTCGCTGAACGGCACGGCCGGCGGCACCGCCACGCCCAGCAGCTCCGCCGCCTGCGCCGTCACCTCCGCACTCTCCGCCGGCTCGTCATCGGAGAAGTTCAGCACCCGCACCCCCGCCGGTGGACGCGCAATCGCCGCCATCACGCCGCCTGCGATGTCGTCCACATGTATGCGCCCGAAGGCGTGCCCCGGCTGCACCACGCGCCGCGCGCGCCCGGCCCGCAGGTCGTCGAACGCGGACCGGCCCGGCCCGTAGATCCCCGCCAGCCGGAACACATCCAGCGGCCGGCCGCGCGCCGCATCCTGCCACGCCAGCTCGGTCGCCAGCCGGCGCCGGCTTCGCTCCGCCGAGGGGGCCGGCGGCGTCGCCTCGTCCACCCAGCCGCCGCCCCGGTCACCATACACGCCCGTGGTTGACAGATAGCCGATCCAGGCGACGCCAGGCGCCGCCGCAATCTCGGCGCCGTAGCGCGCCAATACGGGGTCGCCGTCCTCGCGCGGCGGGGCCGTCGCCAGCAGATGCGTGGCCCGCGCCAGCTCCGGCCCGGCTGCGTCGAATGCCACGATACGCAGAAGCGGGTCACGCGAAGGCCGTGGAGACCGGTTGGTCGCCACCACCTCCCACCCCGCGGCGCAGGCCGCGCGTGCGGCGGCGCGGCCACAGAACCCCAGGCCAAATATCAACAGTCGCATGGCACACCGCTCCCCAACTTCCCGCGGCCGCTCCCGCGCCCTACATGACTTCCATGAGCTTACGCGTGGCCCTTGCCGGCGTCGCCGCCGCACTGGCCGCTTCCCTCGTTTTGCCGGCCGGTCTGCTTGCCGCCCCACCGGCCACCCTGCAGGCCGCCCCGGCCGCGCCGCCCGCCGGCGAGGCGGCCGAAAACGCGCCCGCCGCACCCGGCGACGACGCAAACCTGCCGATCCCCCCCGTCCCGCCCCGCATTGCCGAAGGCACCCAATACGACACCTGCCTGGACATGCTGGCCACCGACCCGTCCGGTGCCGACGCCCTGGCCACCTCCATGACCGCCACCGCCGGCGCCGAGGCGGCGGCGCACTGCCACGCTTTGGCCCAGGTGGAACTGGGCAACACCGAAGCCGGCGCCACGCTGCTCGACCGCCTCGCCGCCCGCAGCGCCGCACCCGCTGCCTCGCGCGCCGTGGTCTTCGCCCAGGCCAGCCAGGCCTGGAGCATGGCCGGCCAAACCGACCAGGCCTACGATTCGGCCAGCCGCGCGCTGGCGCTGTCGCCGGACGACCCCGAACTGCGTATCGGCCACGCCATCGCGGCCTTGGCCCGGCAACGCTACGCCGAAGCCGCCGACGACCTGACCCACGCGCTGGCGCTGGACCCCAGACGCGCCGACGCCCTGATCCTGCGCGCCACCGCCTGGCGCAACCTCGGCCGCATCGATGCCGCCCGCGCGGACATCGAAGCCGCCGCTGTGCTGGACCCGGACAACGCCGACCTGCTTCTGGAACGCGGCATCATCCGCCAACGCACCGGCGATCTGGCGGGCGCGCGTGCGGACTGGCAACGCGCGGCCGATCTGGCGCCGGACACGCCCACGGGTGATCTGGCGCAGCAGAACCTGGCGTTGTTGCAGGCTGGACCGCAGCAGTAAGGCAAGTCCTTCTTTTTTGAAAAAAAGAAGCAAAAAACTTTTGTTTCTCCGACCCTGAAATGCCTCGGTGTCTACTGCGACACCCGGCCGGTTCGTGTGCAAACGTGTGATCTATTTGGTATGTTCGACTCTGAATAGAGGTTCATACTGACCATGGATTCTGCAACCGAGTCCGAGGCTCTCTTTTAACAGTTTCTGATTGTTCATGGATTGCCGTTCGCGCGTGTTCCCGTGGCCGAGACTCCACGCCCAGACTTTGTGGTGGCAGCTCAAGCCGAATACGGATCGTTGTTCTTTGAGATAAAAGAAATTACTGCGGACGACAATTTTGCAATAGATCGTTTAGGGATAAGTAGCCGAACAGTTGAGATCACATCAGGAGTAAAATAAGTGTTCAAAGAAAGATCAGATACGGAGCTGGCCTAAATCGACCGTCAATTTCGCTTATCTACAATGCCTTGGATACGAATTTCCATTTGTTTGGCACTGAGGATCACGATTTCAAAGCTGCGATGTTCGGCGAATGGACGTTGCAAATCGGTGCTGTGAGCGGAGCCCTGCTTCAAGCAGGTAATGGTCGAAACCGATCCTTGCGAGAAAAACAAAACACCTCCTTTTCTGCTCTTGGACATATCGCACCTGGCACCAGCGTGATGACTGTCAGGTTGTTTCCCAACGTGCACGCCAAAGTACCGTTACGCACGAGCATCCCAGCTTGCTTTCAAGTTGTTGCCTAAACGACGAGCGGAGTTTCGCGCCTTGCGCTCGATGGTTCAATTAAGACCGGTGAACAGCCCGGCGAGATATTTGCCTGCATTCACATACCCCCTTGCCTTCCAACCCATCTTCCCCGCATCCCCACCCCATGTCCCCCACCTCCCGCAGCTTCATCTCCCAGCGCCTCCGCCTCCACTACGCGGATTGGGGCAACGACTCCGCCCCACCCCTGATCCTCGTGCACGGCGGCCGGGACCATTGCCGAAACTGGGACTGGGTGGCCGCCCGCCTCGCCCCGGACTACCACGTCATCGCCCCGGACCTGCGCGGCCACGGGGATAGCGCCTGGGCGGACGGAGGCGGCTACACGATCACAAGCTTCCTCTATGACCTGGCGCAGCTCGTCCAACAGCAGACCCAGGCGCCGGTCACCCTGGTCGGCCACTCGCTCGGCGGCAACATCGCCACCCGCTACACCGGCCTCTACCCCGAACTGGTGCACCGTCTGGTCTGCATCGAAGGCCTGGGCCCCTCGCCCAAGATGGAGGCGGAACTGGCCGCCAAGCCGGTGGAGGTCCGGCTGCGGGACTGGGTGGACGAACAGCGCCAGCTCGCCGCGCGCCAGCCGCGCCGCTACCCCGCCTTCGCGGACGCGCTGGCCCGCATGCGCGCCGAAAACAAGCACCTCTCCCCCGCCCAGGCCGAACACCTGACCCGCCACGGCGTGCGCCAGAACGAGGACGGCACCTATAGCTGGAAGTTCGACCCCTACATCCGCTCCTGGCTCCCCGTGGACACTTCGCGAGACGACATACGCCGCCTGTGGGGCCGCATCACCTGCCCCACTCTGCTGGTGTACGGCACCGAAAGCTGGGCCAGCAACCCCGCTTTGGACGGACGCGCGGCCTATTTCCGACAGGCCCAGGTTGCAATGATCGAAGGCGCCGGCCATTGGGTGCAGCACGACCGGCTGGAAGAATTCATGAAAGCGACACTGGACTTCCTGCAAAACTAGGCAGGAAAGCAAGCAATCCTTCTTTGGAAGAGAGCACCAAAACTTCTGCTCCCTGTATGCGGCTGCATCACCACCCGCCGACAGGGACCAAAAGTTTTTTGCTTCTTTTTTCCAAAAAAGAAGGCCTTTCGTCCTTTCCTCCCCTAGAACCAGAACAATGCTGAAAACAGCCGCATTAGCCTGCCTCCTGCCGGCCGCCGCCTGGGCCCAGGAAGCCGATGCACCACCGCAATTATGGGCGTTCCACGCGCAATCCACGTTCGAGGACCAATACCACCCCGCTTTCACCTCCCCGTTGCGCGGCCCAAACAGCCTCGATCCCGGCAGCCGCGGCGACGAGACGTTCGACATCACCCTCTATGGCGGACTGCGCCCCTGGTCCGGCGCCGAACTATGGGTGAACCCGGAGGTGGACCAGGGCTTCGGCCTCAGTGACACGCTCGGCATCGCCGCCTTCCCCAGTGCGGAGGCGTACAAGGTGGGCGCCGCCGCCCCTTACGTGCGCGTGCCGCGCCTGTTCTTCCGCCAGACCATCGATCTGGGCGGCGCCAGCCAGCCTGTCGCCGCCGACCTCAACACCCTGGGTGGCGCCCAGACCGCGGACCGCGTGGTGTTCTGGATCGGCAAGTTCGGCGTGCCGGACGTGTTCGACACCAATGCCTACGCCAACAACCCCCGCCAGGACTTCTCCAACTGGGCGCTGGTGAACGCCGGATCATTCGATTACGCGGCGGATGCCTGGGGCTTCACCTACGGCACGGCGGTGGAGTGGTATCAGGACTGGTGGACGCTGCGCGCTGGCGGCTTCGCGCTCTCCCGCGTGCCGAACAGCACCCAGCTCGATACAAGCGGCAGCCAGTTCCAACTGGTCGCCGAAGCCGAGGAGCGGCACACCGTCGCGGGCCAGGACGGCAAGCTGAAAGTCACCGCCTTCCTGACACGCGGCCGCATGGGCGACTACAATGACGCGATCGCCTTGGCCCAGCAGACCGGCACCACCCCCAGCACCGCGGATGTCCGCCAATACCGCAGCCGCTCCGGCATCAGCCTGAATCTGGAACAGGCCGTCACCCGGGACCTCGGCCTGTTCGCCCGCGCGGGCCTGGCCGAAGGCGGCCGCGAATCCTACGAGTTCACCGACATAGACCGCACTTTCTCCGTCGGCCTGTCGCTCCAGGGCCGCAGATGGGGCCTGCCGGACGACGTGTTCGGCCTCGCCACCGTGATCGACGGCATATCCCACCGCCGCAAGGACTACCTTGCCGCCGGCGGCCTGGGCATCCTGATCGGTGACGGCGCCCTGCCGCTGTCCGGGCCGGAGCAGGTGGCCGAGACCTATTACCGCCACGCTCTGGCCAGCTACGCCCAGGTCACAGCCGATTACCAGTTTGTCAACAACCCCGGCTACGACCGGGTACGCGGCCCCGTCTCTGTGCTCGGCGTCCGCCTGCACCTGCAATATTGATGACAGGTCGCCTCCCTGGGTACCCGGATGACAAAGCTGTGCACGCGACCGCAGGCAGCCGGCGCGGCACGCGGACCGTTGCGCTCGCATCGAGGGGGAAGGACCGGGCAGCGTGACCGCACTCAGGCAACAACGGCTGCTCGCCGCCTTGGCACTATGCGCCTGGGGCACGGCCGCGGCGCAGACACCGCCCGCGCCGGCAACGGTGAACCTGCCCAGCCCTGTCCTGGGCGGCGCACTGACCTTCGACCACCCGGCTCCCACGATCGACGCCGGCGCGTTCGGCAACATCACCGTGGACGGCCTGCTCTCCGGCCTGGGCCTGGTGCAGAGCAACCCCGTCTCGGGCGACAGGGACGCGGCGCTGGACATCAGCAGCGCCCAGATTTTCGTGCAGAAAACCGACGGTCTCGTGCAGTTCTATGTCCAGGCCGGCGCCTACGCCATTCCCGATCTCGGCGTTGCCTACCGTCACCACACGGACGCCGGCAGCACGTGGGGCGACTATTTCGACGCGCTGCCGGAGGCGTATCTGAAGCTGGCGCCCACGGCCAATTTCTCCATCGAGGCCGGCAAGCTGCCCACGCTGATCGGGCCGGAAAACACCTTCGACTTCGAGAACTACAACATCGAGCGCGGCCTGCTTTGGAACCAGACGCAATCGGTCAGCCGCGGGGTGCAGGCGAACCTGACAGCCGGTCCCGTGCTGATGAACCTCTCGCTGAATGACGGTTATTACTCGGACTGTTTCAACTGGATTTCCGGCGCGCTCACCTGGACGATAGACCCCGTCAGCACGCTGGTAATCGACGGTGCAGCCAATCTCGGCCACACCGCGGCAAATACCGTGGCCACGCCGCTGGCGCAGAACAACAGCGCGATCTACAACCTGATCTACACGTACAAGCGCGGCAAGCTGATGCTGCAACCCTATCTGCAATACAATCATGTGGACAAGAACCCGGCCATCGCCATTGCCCGGCAGACCGCAAGCTATAGCGGCGCAATCACGGCCGATTACGCCTTCACCGGGCGTTTCAGCCTCGCCGCACGCGCCGAATATATCGCAACGACAGGCCACCCCGCCACGCCGTCGGTCATCAATCTCCTCTACGGACTGGGTAGCGGCGCATTTTCCTTCACGCTGACACCCACCTTCGTCTACAGGCAATATTTCGTGCGCGCCGACGCGGCCGTGGTGGAGATCACCAATTTGACCGCGGGCAACGGTTTCGGCCAGGACGGCCGCGGCACCAGCCAAATGCGCGGTGTTTTGGAAGCCGGCATCGTTTTCTGACGCAATCTACCGCGTTCGCCAGAATGCAACCACCAGGCCGCCGGCAACGATCAGCACGCCGCCCGCCAGCACCCCGGGCGACGGCAGACGGCGGAACGCCGCCGCGTTTATCACCTGCGCCACGATGAAAAACACCGCCACATACGCGCCGAGCAGACGCCCGAAATCCCAGCCCGGCTGATTTACCAGCACACCGTAAGCCGTCAGCACGGCGGCACCCGCCACAATCCAGCCGATCCTGGCGCCTGTCGCATCCTGGCCCAGCCCGGCCCGGATGACGGCATCTCCGCCTGCCTCCAAAACAGCCGCGGCAATCAGGAACATCGCGGCTTTCATGGTCTGCATGTGCCGCAAGGCAGGCCGTTGTGCCTCGAGAGAACACTCGGAAACTCCCGTCTGCGCGGCTTCGCCCAAGTGGCGCCAGGTTTTATCCCGCCTTTACGACGCACCCCGACTATCACGATAGACCCTTTACGCAACTTGCCGATATTCCGGCTCCCACACGAAAACCCGCCCCCTGGGGCGGAAGGAGCCGATTTGACCGTATCACGCCACGCCGCTCTTGCGGTGATCGCATCCGCAATGGCGTACACCGCAGCCCATGCGCAAACACCATCCAGCACCGCCCCGTCTTCACCGCCGCCGGTCGACTGCTCGAAAGATCCCGACCCCTACAAGAACTATTCCTGTCTGGACACCTATCTCGGCACCGATGTCGGCCAGCGCCTGCTCAACTACTACAAGTTGGAGTGGGGCCAATCCTCCGCTCCGTCCGACCCGAACGCGCCCCCGGGCCGCATCGCCGGCTGGCCCGCCACGCCGGAGACGACGCCGCCGATGCCGTTCACCGAATGGCCGTATGGCGGCACCACCTCCATCGGCGTCTCCCGCCCTGCCTCCGTCGACAGCCCGCTCATGGTCGCCATCGCCAACACTTCGATCGGCCATTTCCTGAGCGACGCGCACATCCAGATCTACGGCTGGCTGGACCCCGGGTTTAACATCAGCACGAACAGCCAGAAACCGGCCGGCAACGCGCCGATCGCCTACGCTTACACGCCCAACACAGTACAGCTCGACCAGGCGGTGCTGTATATCGAACGCGTGCCGGACACGGTGCAGACGGACCATATAGATTGGGGCTTCCGCCTGTCCGGCCTGTACGGCGAAAACTACCGCTACACCACCGCCTACGGCGTGGCCAGCTATCAACTGTTGAAGCACAACAACTACAACGGTTATGACTTCCCGATGGTGTACGCAGAGCTATACGTACCCGGCTTCTTCCACGGCGTGAACATACGTGTGGGCCGCTACATCTCGCTTCCGGACATCGAGGCGCAGCTGGCACCGAACAACTACATGTACACCCACTCGCTGACCTACGCGGTGGACAACTACACCAACACCGGCATCGTGGCCACCACTGCCCTCACGCAGAACCTTTTCCTGCAAACCGGCGTGGAAGTGGGAACCGAAGCGGCCATCTGGCATGTCGACAAGCAGGAGACGAATTTCGACCCGAGCGTTCTCTACCCGAGCCGCACCTTCCCCAAGGACCCGGGCGCGCAGTTCCCTACCTTCACCGTATGTGTGCGCTACACCTGGAACGAGGGCCGCGACAACATCCAGCCTTGCGCCAACGGCATAAACAGCGGCCGCTGGGGCTACAACAATCTGCAGTGGTACGGCCTGACCTACTACCATAAATTCAACGACCACTGGCACCTGGATGCGGAGTTCTACGATGAATTCCAGCGTGGCGTGCCCAACGCCAACAACCCCACGGTGCAGACGATCTACGCCAATGGCGGCACGCCGTTCTCGCCGCAATACACGCCGGTCAACGGCCCAAACCTTGCCCACTGCAACAGCGTCACGGTGCTGCGCTGCACGGCATCGGGCATCGGCGTGACCGGCTACATCAACTACTCGCCCGATCCGCTGGACAATTTCTCCTTCCGCCCGGAATACTACGCGGACCAGCAGGGCCAGCGCACCGGCACCAAGGCGGATTACTACGAGTTCTCGCTCGGCTGGCAGCATTGGCTCTCGCCGCAGGTGGAGATGCGTCCGGAAGTGGGCTACTACCGCTCGATCAACGCGTACGCGTTCAACGGCAATCCCACACACGGCATCGCGCCCGACAAGAACTATACGGTGTTTGCCGGCGGTGACCTGATCGTGCACTTCTGAGAAGGCGAGAAAGGAAGGCCTTCTTTTTCGAGAAAAAAAAGCAAAAAGCTTTGATCCGCTGTCGCGGGAACGCTGAGACGGGTTGTAACCCACGTACTCGTTCCCGTCGGGTGCGCATCGCGAAAACGCACGCCGCAACAAACCGCGTAGCGCTCGCAAAGCTTTTGCTTACTTTTTCGAAGCAGGCCTTCCTTGCCTGCCCGCCTAACTCCGAAGCCTTGGCGTTCCGCCACGTTCCCCGTAAACCAGGCCCCATGAAACGCCTGGCCTACGCAGCACTCCTGCTCACCGCCGCCGCCCAGGCCGCGCCGCCGCTACACGCCACGCTGCTGCGCCCCGCCCAGGTCTGGACCGCCGGCGAGCCGCTACACCAGAACTGGTCCGTGCTCGTCCAGGACGGCCGCATCGCCGCTTGCGGGCCCAACGCCACCATCCAGCCCCCGCCAGGCGCCGAGATCATAGACCTGCCCGGCCAAACTTTGATCCCGGGCCTGATGGACATCCATTCGCACCTTTTCCTGCACCCCTATGACGAGGCGCCGTGGGACGATCAGGTGCTGAAGGAGGCCACCGCCTACCGCACCCTGCGCGCCGGCGGCCAGGCGGAAGCCACCCTGCTGTCCGGCTTCACCACGTTACGGGACCTGGGCACCGAGGGTGCCGGAGACGCCGACGTCTCGCTGAAGCAGGCGATCGAGGACGGCGTGATCCCCGGCCCCCGCCTGTTCGTGGTCACCCGCGCCATCGTGGCGCTGGGTGCCTACGGCCCGGCCGTGCGGGACTACCGGCGGGATATCGCACTGCCGCAAGGCGCCCAGGAAGCCAGCGGCGTGGACGGCATCGTGCGCGCCGTGCGCGAACAGGTGGCGCACGGTGCGGACTGGATAAAGCTCTACGCCGACTACCGCCTGGGCCCGGACGGCGAAGCGGTGCCCACCTTCTCGCAGGCGGAGCTGGACGCCGCCGTGCAGGCGGCACACGACCTGGGCCGCCACGTCGCCGTGCACACCACCAGTACGGAGGGCATGCGCCGCGCCGTGCAGGCCCGCGTGGACACCATAGAGCACGGCTGGGGCGGCACCGCCGCCATCTTCCGCCAGATGGCCGCCCAGGGCACCGCCTATCTGCCGACGCTGACGGCGGAAGAGGCCGTCTCCGAATACTTCCACCACTACACGCGCGGCGTCTCGCCGCCCACGCCGCAAATGGCGCAAGCCGCGGCCGCCTTCCGCCTGGCGCTGGCCAGCGGCGTCACCATCGGCCTGGGCAGTGACGTGGGCGTCTTCACCCACGGCACCAACTGGCGCGAACTCGCCTGGCTGGTGCAGGACGGCATGACGCCCGTGCAGGCGCTCACCGCCGCCACCGCCACGGATGCGCGCATACTGGGCCACGCCGGCGACCTAGGGCACGTGCAGGCCGGCTACCTGGCCGATCTGGTGGCCATGCCGGGTGACCCTACGCAGGATCCGAGTGTGGCGGCGCATGTGGATTTCGTTATGAAAGCGGGCGTCGTGTACCGGCGGCCCTGAAGGAAGGAAGCAGTTCTTTTTTGAAAAAAAGAACCAAAAAACTTTTATCTCCGTCGGGTGCGCGTCGGGGAGACGTACGCTTCAGCGAACCGCGACAGCGCAGAGAGAAGCTTTTTGCTTCTTTCTCTCGAAAAAGAAGGCCTTCCTTCCAGGAGTCCCAATGCGCCCGAAAACGCTAGCCCTCCTTGCAACCCTCGCCGCCCACAATGCCCACGCCCAGGCAACAATCACGCGCGACAATTGGGGCATAGCGCACGTGCACGGCCACACGGACGCGCAAGCCGCCTTCGGTGCGATGTACGCCCAGGCGGAAGACGACTTCAACCGCATCGAAATGAACTACCTCACCGCCCTCGGCCGTCTGAGCGAGGCCGAAGGCGAGTCGGCACTCGCACAGGATTTGCGCGCCAGGCTGTATGTGGATCCGGCGGACCTGCAGGCGCGCTACACAAAATGCCCGCCCGCGCTGCAGGCGCTGATGCGCGGCTGGGCAGACGGGCTGAACGCCTACCTCGCCGCCCATCCCGCCACCCACCCGAAAGTGCTGACCCGCTTCGAGCCATGGATGGCGCTGGCGTTTTCCGAAGGCAGCATAGGCGGCGACATCGAGCGCATTCCGCTCGCCGAACTCGCCGCGTTCTACGGCCTGCCAAAACCGCAGCTGGCGCTGCTGGACCGCGAAGGCTCCGCCGAACCCACCGGGTCCAACGGCATCGCCATCGCCGCGCAGAACACCCGTGACCACCACGCGCTTCTGCTGATCAACCCGCACACGTCCTTCTATTTCCGCGCGGAATTGCAGATGTCCAGCGACGAGGGCCTGAACGCCTATGGTGCGGCCACCTGGGGGCAGTTCTTCCTGTATCAGGGCTTCAACGAACATCTCGGCTGGATGCACACTTCCAGCACGTCGGACGCGGTCGACTTCTTTCAGGAGACCATCGTCCGCAAAGCTGCTGACTTGTTCACGCGTTACGGTAACGCGCTGCGTCCGGTCACCGCCTCCCAGGTGACGCTTGCCTATCGCAAGCCGGACGGCAGCACCGCCACACGACGCTTCACCATCTACAAGACCACCCACGGGCCGGTGATCGCCAAACTGCCTGACGGGCGCTGGACGAGTGTGGCCATGATGTTCCGTCCGGAAGCCGCACTGGAGCAGTCCTTCGCCCTGACCAAGGCGCAGGATTTCACCGGATACATGAAAGCGATGGCGCTGCAGGCCAATACCTCCAACAACACGGTCTATGCCGATGCCGGCGGCCACATCGCCTATCTGCACCCGCAATTCATCCCGCGCCGGAACGCGCAGTTCGACTACACGAAGCCGGTGGACGGCGCCGACCCGCGCACCGACTGGCACGGCCTGCACACGCTGGACCAGGTGCCGCATCTGTTCGATCCCGCCACCGGCTGGATACAGAACACCAATGACTGGCCCTTCAGCGCCGCCGGCTCGGCCAGCCCGCGCGCACAATATTTTCCGCGCTACATGGACACCGAAGGCGAGAACATGCGCGGCCTGCACGCAATCGCGCTGCTGAAAGGCCGCACCGGATTTACGCTGGACTCCCTCGTCCACGCCGCGTTCGACAGTGCGCAGCCCGGCTTCGACATCCTGCTCCCGCATTTAGTAGACGCCTACGACCACCTGGGCAACGCCGACCCCGCACGCGCCCGCCTGGCTGGCCAGATGGACGTGCTGCGCCACTGGGACAGGCGCTGGGACGCCGGCTCGGTCGCCACCACGCTGGCGGTATATTGGGGCGAGGCGCTGTGGCGCGCCGCGGGCCAGAAGCCGCACAGCGCCGCCGTCTCGGATTACGACGCCGTCCTGGCGCATACGACGTCCGCGCAGATGCTGGCGGCATTGGACGACGCCTCCACCAGGCTCACCCAGGATTTCGGCACCTGGCGCACGCCCTGGGGGCAGGTGAACCGCTTTCAGCGCCGGACGGACGACCTGGTGCAGCCGTTCAGCGACGCGGCGCCCAGCCTGCCGGTGGGCTTCACCTCCGGCCAATGGGGCTCGCTGGCCTCCATCAGCGGCCCACAGCCGCCCACGCTGAAACGCCGCTACGGCAGCGCCGGCAACAGCTTCGTGGCGGCGGTGGAGTTCGGCCCGCGCGTGCGCGCCGTGGCGGTGACGGCCGGCGGCGAAAGCGGCGACCCGCGCTCGCCGCATTTCACCGACCAGTCGGTGGCTTACACGACGGGCGCGTTGCGGCCGGTGTATTTCTACCCGGACGAGCTGGCGGGGCATACGGCGCGTACCTACGAGGTAGGAAGGCCAGGGGCCTTGCCCCTGGACCCCGCTAAGGACAGTCGTCCTTAGAACCTATCTATACGCACGCAAACGAAATGGGGTTTGGGGCAGAGCCCCGACCTTGCCCACGTAAGCCCTTGCCATCCACCCCTCGCCCGCGCCAGTGAGTCCCCATGCGCGTAGCCCTCCTGCAAGGACCCGAAGCACCTGGCCCGAAATCCGCCATGCTGGCCGCCCTGCGCCGTGCTGCCACACAGGCCGCGTCCGACGGCGCACAGCTCCTGGTGCTGCCCGAACTGTTCCTCACCGGCTACAACATCGGTGCCGACGCCCTCCACGCGCTGGCCGAACCCGCAGACGGCCCGTCCGCCACGCAGGCAGCCGCCATCGCCCACCAATCCGGCGTGGCCCTGCTCTACGGCTACCCAGAGCGCGGCGCGGACGGCCGCCTCTACAACAGCGCCCTGCTGCTCGGCCCCACAGGCGAAACACTCGCGAACTACCGCAAAACGCATCTGTTCGGCGATGGCGAGCGCCAAACCTTCAGCCCGGGCCAGGAGCCATTCGTCCTGGCGGAGCTGGCGGGCAGGCGCATAGGCGTGTTGATCTGCTACGACGTGGAATTCCCTGAACTGGTACGCGGGCTGGCCCTGCGCGGCGCCGAACTGGTCGCCGTGCCGACCGCGCTGATGGCACCGTATCATTTCGTGCCGCGCATGATGCTCCCCGTGCGCGGCTTCGAGAACCAGATATTCCTCATCTACGCCAACCGAACCGGCACGGAAGCCGGCATGACTTATGTCGGCGAAAGCTGCATCGTCGCACCGGATGGCAGCGTGCTCGCGCGCGCCGGCGCCGGTGAAACCCTGCTCACGGCAACCCTGGACGATGCGGCGATGGCCTGCTCGCGAGAAGCCAACACGTATCTCCGGGACCGGCAGCCACACCACTACAGCGAGCCGGGCCCCGTCTGATGAGTGTGCTACACCCCGAGACGCGGGAGACCGCGCACGCCCGGCGCGCCATCACCACCTTCGGCCCCGACTTCCCGTTCCCCTATGACGACTGGCTGCGCAGCCAGGCCGGCCTGGGCGTGCTGCCGCCTAACATGCTTGGCCGCGAAGTGGCGATCGTCGGCGGCGGCATCGCCGGAGTCGTCGCCGCCTACGAACTGATGAAGCTCGGCTGCAAGCCGGTCCTCTACGAAGCCGGCCGCCTCGGCGGCCGCCTGCGCAGCGAGGCCTTCGAGGGCGATAGCGGCATCATCGCCGAGCTCGGCGGCATGCGCTTCCCAAAATCTTCCGTCTGCTTCTACCACTATCTCGACCTCGTCGGCCTCGGCACGCAGCCCTTTCCCAACCCGCTCGATCCCGCCACGCCCTCGACCCTGCTCGATCTGGAAGGCGACCAGGTCTACGTCGAAGGCGACGCCAACCTGCCGCCGGTGCTGCGCGAAATCTCCGCCGCCTGGCGAGACGCGCTGGAGGAGCACGCCGATTTCAGCGCGGTACAGCACGCCATACGCACGCGTGACGTCCCCACCCTGAAGCAGCTCTGGAACCGCCTCGTCCCGCTCTGGGACGAACGCACGTTCTACGACTTTGTGGCCACGTCACGCGCGTTCCAAAGCCACCCGTTCCGCCACCGCGAGATCTTCGGCCAGGTCGGCTTCGGCACCGGCGGCTGGGACAGCGACTTCCCCAACTCCATGCTGGAAATCCTCCGCGTCGCCTTCACCAACCTGGACGAGGACCAGCGCCTGGTCGTGGGCGGCGTCGAGCAACTGCCACGCCGCCTCTGGGCCCACGCGCCCACACGCTGCGTGCACTGGCCCGCCGGCACCTCGCTCAGCACCCTGCACCAGGGCTCGCCCAAGCCGGGCGTGGCCAGGATCGCCCGCCACGGCGCCGACATCGCCATTATCGACCGCTGGGGCGGCACCCGGACCTACCCCGCCGTGCTCGTCACCTGCCAGTCCTGGCTGCTCACCACCCATATCGACACCGACGAGAGCCTGCTCTCCCACCCGCTCTGGATGGCGCTGGACCGCACCCGCTACATGCAGTCGTCGAAGACCTTCGTCATGGTGGACCGCCCGTTCTGGCGCGACCGCGACCCCCAGACCGGCCGCTACGCCATGAGCATGACGCTGACCGACCGCCTGACCCGCGGCACCTATCTGTTCGACGAAGGAGAGGGCAAACCCGCCAGCATCTGTCTGTCCTATTCCTGGATGGGCGACGCGCTGAAAGTGCTGCCCTTGCCGGTGGACCAGCGCGTGTCGCTGATGCTGCGCGCGCTGTCCAAGGTCTATCCGAACGTGGACATCGCCAGCCACGTCATCGGTAACCCGATCACCGTATCCTGGGAATCCGACCCCAACTTTCTGGGCGCCTTCAAGGGCGCGCTACCCGGCCACTACCGCTACAACCACCGCATGTACTGCCACTTCATGCAGGACGAGAAACCCCCGGCCGAACGCGGCCTGTTCCTGGCCGGCGACGGTATTTCCTGGACGCCCGCCTGGGCGGAAGGGGCGATCACCACCGCGCTGAACGCCGTCTGGGGCATCGTGCACCACCTCGGCGGCGCCAGCGCGCCGGACAACCCGGGCCCGGGGGATGTGTTCGCGGAGATCGGCCCCATGGCGTTGCCGGGCTGACGCGAAAGCGAGCAAGACCTTCTTTTTTGAAGAAAAGAAGCAAAAAACTTTCATCTCCCCGCATCTGCACCAGCCGGGTGCTCAGGGATATGCCGCGCCGCTCCAACGTCGGGTAAGCAAAAGTTTTTTGCTTCTTTTTTTCAAAAAAGAAGGCCTTCCTTCCTCCCCCCAACCCGCATGGTGTAGAACACCTACGGCGTCTCCGTAGCTCAGCAGGATAGAGCACAGGATTCCTAATCCTGGGGCCGTGGGTTCGAATCCCGCCGGGGACACCACTCTACGCAACCCGGCCCGGCGGCATCCCGCCGGGCCCCGCCGCGCTCAGAAGAACAGTATCGCGCCTGTCGTGAACGCGTTCGAGCTTGTATCCAGCGGCCCGTGCGACTTGGATTCCTGGTGCGCATACTCGCCCACCAGCGTCACCCAGCTCGTCAGGTTGTAGTACAACGCGCCAATTTCGGCCTCGTTACGCCGCACCAGGTTGGGATCGATGTCGCCGGCCGCGCGGAACAGCGAGCTCTGGCCGTAGCTGCCGACCAGCTTCCACTTCGTCAGGAACTTCACGCTCGCCTGGACATAGCCGCCTTCCGAATCGCGCAGCGCGCCGTCTGCCGAAATACCGTCGAAGAACTTGCCCGTCGTGCCCACGCCGGCACCGCGATAGATGTAGCCGGTCAGCCCCACCGGACCGAAGGTCAGCGCGGCGCCGCCCTCGCCGGCCGCCGCCGTCTTGCTGGTGCTGCCGCTGATCGGGTTGCCCGCGTTAAGCGGCGTGATCCCCTGCTGGTTCTGCGTCATGAAGCCCGCCCACAGATGGGCGGTGAAGCTCGGTGACTTGTAATCGTAGGTGACCTTGCCTTCGAACTCCGGAGAGCTGTGCAGTGAGGCGCTGCCCGACAGGCCCGAGAAGTTGAATTCGTTCAGCGGCGTGAACACGCCCACGTCGAATTGGAAGCCGGCGAAGATCGGGCTCAGGTAGCTGATCTGCGGCAGGAAGTCGGTGTAAATGTAGCCCAGGCCGATACGCCCCAATGACGTGTTCGCCGGATCGGCGTTGCTGCCCGTGGCGCCCACGCTCAGCAGTGTCGCATCGTTCAGGATCGCGTCGGACCCGAATATCGCGATGTCGCGGCCGAACTTGAACGTGCCCACATCCTTGGTGCCCACCGTCAGGAAGGTCTTGCGGAAGTCGCCGCCGGCGGTGCCCAGCGCATCGGCCGCACCGCCCGCGTTCGCGTTCAGCGGGTTGGCGCTCACATTGGCCGAGTTGATGCCGGGGTAGACGCCCACCGTCGCGGTGACATCGATGCCCTCCTGCGTGGTCGCCACGCTGGCGATGAAGGCGCCCGGCAGCAGGCCGTTGCGCACGGAGGACGAGTCGAAGCCGCTCGCATCGGCCAGGCCGCCCGCCAGCGCGGGGCTGTCGGCATGGTTGGCGCTGGAGAAGGTATAGAAGCCGTTGATGATGCCGGAGAAGTTCACGTCCACATCGCCCACGCGCATGGTCACGCCCGCGCCCGGCTTGTAGGGCTGCGCGTGCACGATGTCCGGGCTGGTCTTCATCTCCTCTTCCATGGCCTGCATCTTCTGCATGGAAGCCTGCGCGGCGGCCGCACTCGTGGCAGCCGCCAGTGCGGCATCATTGGCGCGGGTTACCGCCGCCTGGTCGGGCTCCGGCTCTATCGCGGTCGCCGTCCCGCGCCGTCCGCGCGGCGCGGCCTTCGTGCCGTGTACGTGCTTGTGCAGCAGCGTCGTGTATTCGGACTGCGACAGGCTGCCGCGCGCGTGCAGGATCTCGAGCAGGTCCGTGTAGTCGTCGGCGCGTGCGGGGACTGCCGCCAGGGCCACGATCGAAGCCGATGCCAGCAAGCCGAGTGTGGTGACTCTCACGTGATGTTCCCCCAGGCAGATGGCGCTTTTTTGACAGCGCCTGCTTTTTCCCAATGACCGGTCTAGCCGAATCACGGTTCCCGCCGCCAGGGTTTAGGGAACGGGTAACGGTTGCAATGTTAGTTTCTTGAAAAGAAATCCGCCCGTGTAACCGTTTTGCTACATACGTTTGGCGGATGGCTAGCGGCATGTATTCATGCGATGCTTTTCCGCAACCGCGGGCCGGCCATAATATTCGTGGGAAAGCGGCGTGCTGCCTGCGCAAGCACGCCGCGTCTGTTCCTATGCGTCCGCCTGACCGCCGGCCGGGCGTAACGAACCGGGGCGCAACGATGCGCCCCCGGTAGTGTGACTCAGAAGAAGCCCATCGCTTTCGGCGAGTAGCTGACCAGCATGTTCTTCGTCTGCTGGTAGTGATCCAGCATCATGCGGTGGTTCTCACGCCCGATGCCGGATTGCTTGTACCCGCCGAACGCCGCGTGCGCCGGATACACGTGGTAGCAGTTCGTCCACACGCGGCCGGCCTGTATGCCGCGCCCGAACCGGTAGGCGCGATTGGTGTCGCGCGTCCAGATGCCGGCGCCCAGCCCATACAGCGTGTCGTTGGCGATGCTGAGCGCATCCTCGTCGTCCTTGAACTTCGTCACCGACAGCACCGGCCCGAAGATCTCCTCCTGGAAGATGCGCATCTTGTTGTGGCCCTCGAACACCGTGGGCTGCACGTAGAAGCCGCCCTCCAGGTCGCCGCCCAGCTCGGCCCGCGCGCCGCCGGTCAGAACCTTCGCGCCTTCCTGCCGCCCGATGTCCAGGTAGGACAAAATCTTCTCGAGCTGGTCGTTCGAGGCCTGCGCGCCCATCATCGTGCTCGCATCAAGCGGGTTGCCCAGCTTGATCTTTTCGACGCGCCGTATGCCCGCCTCCACGAAGCGGTCGTAGATGCTCTCATGCACCAGCGCGCGGCTCGGGCAGGTGCACACCTCGCCCTGGTTCAGCGCGAACATGGTGAACCCCTCGAGCGCCTTGTCGAAGAAATCGTCCTCCTCGCGCGCCACGTCGGCAAAGAAGATGTTCGGCGACTTGCCGCCCAGCTCCAGCGTGACGGGGATGATGTTCTCCGACGCGTACTGCATGATCAGCCGTCCGGTCGTCGTCTCGCCGGTGAACGCGATCTTGGCGATGCGCTTGTTCTGCGCCAGCGGCTTGCCCGCCTCCACGCCGAAACCGTTCACCACGTTCACGACGCCGGGCGGGATGATGTCGGCCAATATGTCCATCAGCACCATGATCGCCATCGGCGTCTGCTCGGCCGGCTTCAGCACCACGCAATTGCCCGCGGCCAGCGCCGGCGCCAGCTTCCAGATCGCCATGAGCAGCGGGAAATTCCACGGTATGATCTGCCCCACGACGCCAAGCGGCTCGTGGAAATGATACGCCACGGTGTCGTGGTCGATCTCGCTGATGCCGCCTTCCTGCGCGCGTATGCAGCCCGCGAAATAGCGGAAATGGTCGATGCCCAGCGGCAGGTCGGCCGCCGTCGTCTCGCGTATCGGCTTGCCGTTGTCGATCGTCTCGATCATCGCCAGCAGATCGAGCTTCTCCTCCATCTTGTCGGCGATGCGCAGCAGCACGCGGGACCGCTCGGTCACCGACGTCCGGCCCCACGCCTCGCGCGCCGCATGCGCCGCGTCCAGCGCCAGCTCGATGTCCTCGGCGCTGGAACGCGCGACTTTGCACACGATCTGGCCGTTGATCGGCGAGATGTTGTCGAAGTAGCGGCCCTGCACGGGCGCCACCCACTTGCCGCCGATGAAGTTGTCGTATTGCGGACGTATGGCGATGTGCTGGGCCACGTCCTGTAATATCTTGCTGACCATGTCGTCTCTCCTGTTGTGCTGCGGTGCGAAAGCAGGAAGGCCGGGCCTTCAATCCTGACAGAACAGAAGCCGAGACTTCCGTCTGCCCGCCTTCGGCGCAGCCCTGGTTTATCAGGCCCGCACGCGTGAGAATGCAGGCGCGCCTTAACTCCCGCCCTGCCAGCGCAGCTTCACCGTGGAACTGGCTGCCTGGTCGAAGTTAAGCATGGCGTCCCCGGCCGGGTAGCCGTTCTGCTGCAAAAGATACGCCATTATGTTCACATAATCGGATTTCTCCAGGCTGCCCGGATCGTTCGCCGGCATCTGCTGGGACACCACGGTGAACACCTCGCCCACCGTGTAATCCGCCTTGGCGCTGGCCCAGTTCGGCCCTTTCAGCGACGGACCCGACCGGCCCTCCAGATGCGCGCCGTGACACATCGCGCAGTTGCCGATGAACTTGGCAAAGCCGGTCGCCGCCTGCGCCTTGGTGTACAGCGCCGGCGCCGCACTACCGCCCGGCTTGCCGTCCGTCATCGCAATCTTGGTGGCGTTGAACAGCTTTGCCTCCGGTGCGGCCGCCGGCAGATACAGCGCCACCACGTTGTAGCGCGCATGCTTCTCGCCCAGCGGATAGGTCGCCAGCTTCACCGCACCAGGCGTGCTCTCGTATTTCTCGACGGTCGGCTGCCAGATCATCGCCGCGCGCACCTGGCCTTGCGCAATGGCCTGCAACGTGTCCGCATCGCTGGTGTGTATGTCCGGCACCACGTTGCCATTGTCGGCGAAATACAGCGCCGGCGCGGTCTGGCCGGTGATCGCCACCTCGGTGCCGGGCGGCAGCTCGGCCAGCGTGTGCGCGGCCATCCCGGGCGCCTCCACCAGCACGAAGCCGGTCTGCGCATAAGGCTTCGTGGTCAGCAGCCCGGCCGGTGCCTCGCCGCCGCTGGTGTCGATCGGATAGCCCATCACCAGGTCGCATTGGGTGGTCAGCAACTGGGTAAAGCGCTTCAGCGGAAAGCCGTCCTCGCCCCCGGTGCCGTCGAACGGCGCCACTACCAGCGCCAGCCCGGCTTGTGCGGCCACGCGCTCCGCCACCGCCCTGTCACGCGCCGCCGTGTCGCTGGCGGTGTCCAGGCAGACACGCAAATCGGCTGCCTGCGCCGCCGTGGCGCCGGCCAGCAGCGCCAGCCCGGCCAACGCCACACGGGCGGGGTGCAGCACACCCCGCCCAACCCCGCCCGCCTTGCGCATAGGCACGCCCATCAAAGGCCGAACACGTACAGGTGCCCGCCGGTGGGTATGCCGCTCACTGCCGGGTCCTTCGCCATGTCGCCGCCCCAGATCGGCGTCGCACCGCCCCAGCCGGCCCACACGCCCACATACTGCTTGTTGCCCACCTTCCAGGTGCTGGGCACGCCGATCACGCCGCTGCTCATCTGCGGGCTCTTCCACTTCACCGCACCTGTCTTGGCGTCGAACGCATACAGGTAGCCGTCGGCCGAGCCGGAGAACACCAGCCCGCCGGCGGTCGCCAGCATGCCGTCATTCCACGGCAGCTTGCTGCCGAAGCGCCAGGCCTGCTTGCCGGTGTTCACGTCGATCGCCTGCACCGAGCCCCACTCGTTGGGGAAGGCCGGGTCGCGCATCACCTTGAAGCCCTCGTCCAGGAACGGCAGCCCCGCCTTGTAGGCGCCGCCGGCCACGCCCTTGATCGTCATGCAGGTGTGCATCGTCGGCACGTAGGCCATGTGCGTCTGCGGATCGACGGCGATCGGCCACCAGTTCTTGCCGCCCAGGAAGCTCGGGCACGTGAACACCTGGCGGCCCACGTCGGGACGCAGCTTGTCGTCGGTCACCATCTGGCCGTTCTTCACCCCGCTCACACTCGTAGCGGTGGCGAATTTCTCCGCGTAGATCAGCTTCCCGCTGACACGGTCGATCGCGTAGAACCAGCCGTTGCGGCTGGCGGACACGATAGCCTTGTGCGCCACGCCCTCATAATTGACGTCGGTCATGACGGTCTCGTTCACGCCGTCATAGTCCCAGGTGTCATGCGGCGTGTACTGGTAGTACCACTTGATCGTGCCCGATTCCGGGTTCAGCGCGATCACGCTGTCCGTGTACAGGTTCGTGCCGGGGCGCAGCGTTGCCAGCCACGGGCCGGGATTGCCCACGCCCCAGAACAGCGTGTCCGTCGCCGGATCGTACGTGCCGGTCAGCCACGCGCCGCCGCCGCCGGTCTTGTAGGCGCCCTTCGGCCAGGTATTGCCGCCCGTCTCGCTGGGCGAAGGCACGGTGTAGCGCTGCCAGAGCTGCGTCCCGTCATTGGCGCTCAGCGCCACCACTGAACCGCGCGCGCCATACTCGCCGCCGGACATGCCGACGATCACCTTACCTTTGACCACCAGCGGCGCCAGCGTCATCGCCGCACCCAGATCGGCCGGCGCCAGCTGCTTCTTCCAGACCACCGCACCGGTCTTGGCGTTCAGTGCCACCACGTAATTGTCCAGCGTGGCCAGATAGACGTTGTCGCCGTACAGCGCCACACCGCGGTTGACCACGTCGCAGCACACGGTCTTCAGGCCCACGCCGCTCAGATCGTGCTTGTAGGTCCAGAGCGGCTTGCCCGTGCTCGCCAGGAAAGCGTGCACCTCGTCCTTCGGCGTGGTGATGAACATGTAGTCGCCGTTGATCACCGGCGGCGATTCGTGGCCCTGCTCGAAGCTGCTCTTGTAGTCCCACACCGGCTTCAGGGAAGCGACGTTGCCGGTATTGACGCTGGCGAGTTCCGAATAGCCGTCGCTGCTGTAATCGTGCCGGTACATCAGCCAGCCGGGATCGGACGCGGCGGCGGCCAGCCGCGCGTCGGTGACCGGCGCGTAGGCAGGCGTGCCGGCCTGGGTTTCGGCGGCGACGCGCAAGGCGGGCAAGGCGAGCAACGCCGCGCCGAGCATCAATCCGATGCGCCGGGCAGGCTGGCGGCGGGGAAGCAGGCGGTGCAGGATCGTCAAAGGGTCCTCCATGGATTTCTTCTGGCTGGCGGCTTGCGGCAGCTCGGGTCTTCGAAGACCCGCAGCCGCGCCTCGCTTCATAGGCGCGCATTTTAGTGGCCTTTGCGCAATGGCCCGGCGGCGCTGGGGCGCGCGATGTGTCGCAATCCTGCGACAGCTCGGCCCCGAGGGGAACGCGTCCCAAATACCGGAACGCTCGCAGGCAGGCAGGGCGCGTCCGTCGTCCCCCGGCAGAAGCCAAGGCTGCGATTTCCTCTAACTTCCCGCGACGCTAAAGTGGTATCGTGTACGCCTCAGGCCGGCGCAGACCCGCCAGAAGACGTCCGGAGATGATCGTGCACCACGCAGACCGCATACGTGCTGTCGCCAGCGACCCGTCCGCCTGTGCGCGCTCGGCGCTCTTCGCGTCCTGGGCGCGCTCGCTCTCGCGCTACAAACTCGATCCGCTGCAATCCCGCCCGCCCCGCCAGCTCAGCGAGCGCGAACTGCGCGACGCCCGCGCGGTGGTCGAGCCGCTGCTCTCGGCCGGCGCCGCCACGCTGGACCGGCTGTTCGCCGCGGTCGGCGGCAGCGGCTGCTGCGTGCTGTTCACGGACCGCAACGGCGTGCCGGTGGACCGGCGCAGCACCTTCGGCGATGACAGCCAGTTCCGTGACTGGGGTTTGCAGCAGGGCGCCATCTGGAGCGAGGAGAGCGAGGGCACCAACGGCATAGGCACCTGCCTGGCCGAAGCCCGCCCGCTGACCATTCACCGCGACCAGCATTTCTACGCCCGCAACATCGGCCTGACCTGCGCGGTGGCACCGATCTACGATCATCACGGCCAGCTCGCGGCGGCGCTGGACGTGTCCTCCTGCCGTGACGACCTGACGGACGACGTGGTGCGGCTCATCAGCTCGGCGGTGCTCGATGCCGCCCGCAAGATAGAAGCGCGCCACTTCACCCGCGCCTTCCCCGGCGCGCGCATCGTGCTGGTCACCGACACCGATTGCAGCAACGGCGCGCTGCTGGCCATCGGCGACGACGACCTGGTGGTCGGCGCCACCCACGCCGCGCGGCACGCCTGCGGCATCACCGACGCGATGATCGAGCGCGGCATCCCGGCCCAGTCGGTTCTGGCGCCGCAGCGTGAGGAGCGTGAGGACCTGGAGCGCGCGGAACGCGGCGTCCTGCAACGCGCCCTCGCCCGCTGCGGCGGCAACGTGTCCGCTGCGGCCAAGACCCTAGGAATCAGCCGGGCGACCCTGCACCGCAAGCTGCACCGGACGGGGCTGGCGCGGCCGGCATGAGGCAAGCAGTTCTTTTCTGAAGAAAAGAACCAAAAACTTCTATCTCCCCGCATCCCAGCTTCCGGGCATCGCCGGACCCACCCGGATGCTTCCGCGTCGGAGAAGTAAAAGCTTTCTGCTTCTTTTCTTCAAAAAAAGGCCTTTCCGCCTTACTTCTTCGCCTCCGCGCAGGCGTAGCTGTTGATCTCCGCACCGAGCGACACTTCGACGATCTTCGGCATTTTCCAGGCCATCGGCTTCATCTCCTATGTTACGAGGCCGATTCGATAACACGCAGTCCGCCGCCCGGTCAAGCAACCCCGCGGCATCACAACTTTACAAGCATCGCCTGCGAACTCGGCAACTCGATCGCCCGCTCCTGCCGCCCCGCCAGGAACTCGTCGAACGCCGCGCGCACGCCGTCCAGATACGAGTAGTCGTGCGTCACGATGATGCCGCCCGGCAGCATGCGCGGGTAGAAGAACCGCAGGCAGGCCAGCGTGCCCGCCCGCAAATCCACGTCCAGATGCACGAAGGAGAACCGCTTGGCCGCCACCGGCGCCGCCGTCTCCGGGAACAGCCCGGGGTAGTAGGACACGTCCGGCCGGTCGGACAGATACGCCCGCACGCCGTCCAGCGAGGCGGCGTAGTGGCCCTCCCGCATGCGGTCGTGCTCCTGCCCGTCCGGCGCCGGCAGCCCGCGAAACGTGTCGAACAGGTGCAGCGGCACGCCGCCGCTCGCCAGGCTGATCATCCGCGCCGAACAGCCCTGATAGACGCCCACCTCGGCCATCTCGCCGCCCAGCGCCGCCTGCGCGCGTGCCAGTGAGTACAGCGTGAACGCCTCGTTGCCGCTGAGCAGCGACTCCCGCCCGCCGCGGGCCCGCCGGATCGCCGCCAGCATGTCGGGCTGCTTGTGTCCGGCCAGGAACGCCAGTTCCAGCCGCGCAAGCAACCCGATCGAGAGCGAACGTATGGCGCGGCTGCCGGCGATCAGACGATGCAGCCGCGCGCTGTTGAACCGGCCGCCCTCGCGCGGTCCGGCTCGGCCGGGCTGACCAACTTGGGTATCGGGGATGGCGTCTGTCCTCGTCGCACCTGGGGCGCCGGGATGCCGCCTTCCCGACTGCAACATGCAGTGGCTCGGTCCGGTTCGGTCCGGGCGAGAAAAAACCGCATATTGCGGGCGGGACGAGGCGGACGCTGCGTGTGGCCGCGCGGAAAAGAAGGCCTTGCTTCCTTCATGTCCCGGTGCAGTATCGGCATCCGCCATCGCGATTCGGTTGCAGGACAGCGTCAGCCGTGTGATGATACCCAGATCACCTACCTCCTGCCGTCACGCAAACTTCACTGACGCGGCGCGGCACGTGTCCTATCTGCTGCGCGCTATTCCAGCCCGCCGCGCGGCTGGACGTCTAGATACGTGACGGTGAGGCTCATGAACGCCTTCTCTGCCCAGGCCCCGCAGCCGCAACGCGAAGCTGCAACCACGTACCGTTCGGTTTTCATCTCCGACACCCACATGGGCACGCGGGGCTGCAAGGCGGACTTCCTCGCCCATTTCCTCGGCGCCTTCTCCACCGAAAACCTCTTCCTGGTCGGCGACATCGTCGATGGCTGGCGCCTGCGCAAATCCTGGTACTGGGACGAGATGCACGACGAAGTCGTCCGCCTGATACTGCGCCACGCCAAAGGCGGCGCCCAGGTGCTCTACATTCCCGGCAACCACGACGAGATGTTCCGCGCCTGGCTGCCGCTGCGCCTGGAGATCGGCGGCGTCCGCCTCGTCGCCGAAGCCGAGCACACCACCGCCGACGGACGCCGCCTTCTCATCATCCACGGCGACCAGTTCGACAGCGTGGTCCGCTACGCCAAGACCCTGGCCTTCCTCGGCGACTGGGCCTACACCGCGGCCCTCAGCATCAACCGTTGGTTCAACGCCGTGCGCCGCGTCCTGGGCTACCCCTACTGGTCACTCTCGCAATGGGCAAAGCGCCAGGTGAAAGGCGCGGTGAAGGCCATCGACCGCTTCGAAGCCGCCCTGTCCGGCGAGGCCCGCCGCCGTCACCTGGACGGCGTGGTCTGCGGCCATATACACCACGCGGAGATGCGCCGCGTCGACGGCGTGCTCTACCTCAACACCGGTGACTGGGTGGAAAGCTGCACGGCTCTCGTGGAGCACCACGACGGCCGCCTCGAACTGCTCGACTGGGTCGCGCTGAACAAGCTCTCCTTCTTCACCCCCAGGCGGGTCACGGTGTCCGAACCTGCCTGACACCCCGGCCCCGCCGGCGCGCCTCCCCGGCCTGGCCGGCCTGAAACCCGGGCTGGCTTGCGTGGACGGAGTGACCGACCTCGCCCCGAACTCCCGCGTGCTCATCGTCTCGGACGCCTGGCACCCCCAGGTGAACGGCGTGGTGCGCACGCTGGCCACCCTGGTGCACGAACTACACTCTCTGGGCATCGTGGCCGAGGTGATAGGGCCGGACCGCTTCCGCACGCTGCCCTGCCCGACCTATCCGGACATCCGCCTCTCCGTGCTGCCGCGCCGCCGCCTGGCCGCCATGATGGCCGCCTTCGGGCCGGACGCGCTGCACATCGCCACCGAAGGCCCGCTCGGCATCGCCGCCCGCCGCATCGCCCGCCGGCGCGGCTGGACGTTCACCACCGCCTTCCACACCCGCTTCCCCGAATACCTGCGCGCCCGCACCCGCGTGCCCACCCGCCTCTCCTATGCCTGGCTGCGCCGCTTCCACGCCGCCGGCCACGGGCTGATGGTGGCCACTGAAAGCCTGCGCCAGGAACTCGCCGCCCGCGGCTTCCAGGATTTGCGCGCCTGGTCGCGCGGCGTGGATCTCGCCCTTTTCCAGCCCGAGCCGCGTGACGCCTACCCGAACCTGCCCCGCCCGGTCTGCCTGTATGTCGGCCGCGTCGCCGTCGAGAAGAACATCGCCGCCTTCCTCGACCTCGATCTGCCGGGCTCCAAGGTGGTGGTCGGCGACGGCCCGCAGCTCGCCAACCTCCGGCGCGACTACCCCCACGTGCACTTCGCCGGCGTGAAGCATGGCGAGGCCCTCAGCCGCGCCTATGCCGGCGCGGACGTCATGGTGTTCCCCTCGCTCACCGACACGTTCGGCCTGGTCATGCTGGAAAGCCTGGCCTGCGGCACGCCGGTCGCCGCCTTCCCCGTCACCGGCCCGAAAGACGTCCTCGCCGGCGGCGGTCACGCCATCGGCGCGGTGGACACGGACCTGCGCCAGGCGGTGCTGCGCGCGCTGGCGAACGGCGACCGCATCGCCTGCCGCGCCTTTGCCGAGACGTTCTCCTGGCGCGCCTGCGCCGAGCGTTTCGTCACCAACCTGGTGCCGATCCGGCAGGGGCTGGAGGTGGCGATCAATCTCGCCCCGGCGCTGGGTTAGTAACCCCGCCGCGCGGCCGCATCGCCCGCCACCCGCACACGCAACATTTCCTGCGTCTTCTTTACGAAAAAGACGGCCCTTCCGTCCGCCCTGGCCGGTGTCCCGGCATGGAGCCTCCACCCGCATCCGTGCTACCCGCCCAGGGTGTCTCTCATTCCCCTGCGGAACAGCGCGAAGCTGCACCGCTTCGCCGCCTGGAGCCTGGGCCTCTATCTCGACCTGACCTTGCGCAGCACACGCTGGACCGTGGAGGGCGGCGCGCATCTCGCGCCCTACCTCAAAGGCGGCGCGGTCATCGTGGCAGTCTGGCACGAGCGCCTGCCGCTTATCCCCGCCCTTTGGGCGCCGGCCCGCAGACATAACCCCGGCCGCCGCGTCGCCACCCTCGCCAGCCGCCACCGTGACGGCCGGCTGATCGCCGGGGTGATGGCGCGCTTCGGCGTGCAGGCGGTGCACGGCTCCACCAGCCGGCGCAAACCGGGCAGCACGCGAACGAAGGACGCGGGCGGCGCTGCCGGCCTGCGCGGCCTGGTCGCCGCCCTGCAGGCCGGCCACGCCGTCGTCATCACGCCGGACGGCCCGCGCGGCCCACCGCGCGTGGCCGCCCCCGGCGTAGCCCAGCTCGCCGCCTTGACCGGCGCGCCGGTGATCGCTGTCGCGGGCGCGGTCCGCCACCGCCTACTCCTGCGCAGTTGGGACCGAATGGTGCTGCCTTTGCCGTTCGGCCGCGGCGTGCTCGTCTGCCAGCCGGAAACCCGCGCCGCCGGCGATGAGACCGAGGCGGCGCTCGCGCGCATCGCCCACGCCATGACCGAAGCCGCCGACCGCGCGGACCTGTTGTGCCGGGCGTGACGAAGCGCGCCTGGGCGCTGGCCGCCACCGCCGCCGCCCCGGCGCTGCTTCTGATGCTGCGGCGCCGTGCCGCCCGCGGCAAGGAAGATCCGGCCAGGCTTTCCGAACGGCGCGGCTTCCCTTGCGGCCCGCGTCCCCCCGGCCGCCTGCTCTGGCTGCACGCCGCCAGCGTCGGCGAAACCCTCTCCGCCCTGCCTTTGCTGGCCGCCCTGCCGGAGGAGCTGAATGTCCTGTTCACCACCGGCACGCGTACCAGCGCGCATTTGCTGCAAACCCGCCTGCAGGAAGCCGGGCTGGCCCACCGCGTGCACCACCGCTTCATCCCGCTGGACGTGCCCGCCTGGGCCGCCCGCTTCCTCGATGCCTGGCGCCCGGACGCCGCCTGCTTCCTGGAAAGCGAGCTGTGGCCGAACCTGCTTTCCGCCTGCGCCGCCCGCCGTATCCCCGTGGCGCTGGCCAACGCCCGCCTCTCGGCCCGCAGCGCACGGCAATGGGCCCGCGCCCCCGGCCTCGCGCGCGAAGTGCTGGGACACTTCGCCTGGATTGCCGCCCAGTCCGAAGCCGACGCCGCCCGCCTCACCGCGCTCGGCGCCACATCGGTGGACGCTCCGGGAAACCTCAAATTCGCCGCCCCGCCCCTTCCGGTGGACGCCGCCGAGCTCGCCCGGCTGCGGGCGCTGCTGGGCGACCGCCCCCGCTGGCTGGCCGCCAGCACGCACCCCGCCGACGACGCCATCGTCGCCGCCTGCCACGAAGCGCTCGCCGCCCGCCACCCCGGCCTGCTCACCGCCATCGTGCCGCGCCATCCGGAACGCGGCGCCGCTCTGGCGTCCCTCCACGCCGCCCCCAGCCGCGCCGCCGGCCAGGCGCCGCCCGATGCCGGCATCTGGATCGCCGACACCCTGGGCGAGCTCGGCCTGTTCTACCGCTGCTTCCCCCTCGTCCTGATCGGCAAGAGCTTCGCCGGCGGCGGCGGCCAGAACCCGTGGGAGCCCGCCCAGCTTGGCTGCGCCATCCTCTGCGGCCCGGACATGCAGAACTTCCCCGACGCCGTCGCCCGCCTGCGCCAGGCAGGCGCGCTGGCGCAGGTGCCGGACCAAGCGGCGCTGGCAGACGCGCTGGACGCCTATCTCGGCCACCCGAACTGCCTGGCCCAGGCTGGCGCGGCCGGACGACAGGAGACCGCGCTGGCCACCGACCTGCCAGCCAGGCTGGCCGCGCGCCTCGTGGCCCTGATCGACTCGCAGGGCGGCTGACCGGATGGCGATCTCTCCCCCCGGCTTCTGGCGCCGCAACGGCGGAACGTGGGGCCCGGCTCTGCTCTCGCCCGCCAGCCGCCTTGTGGCCCGCGCCACCGCACGCCGCGTGGCGCAGCCAGGCTGGCGGGCGCCCGTCCCGGTGATCTGCTGCGGCAACGCCGGCGTGGGCGGCGCCGGCAAGACCACCCTGGCACTGGACCTGGCCGCGCGCCTGCTCGCCCGCGGCACCCAAGTGCACCTGCTCACGCGCGGCCACGGCGGCACCGCACGCGGCCCGCTGCGCGTCGATCCGGCGCGCCACGATGCCCGCCTGGTGGGCGACGAGGCGCTGTTGCTGGCCGCGAGCGCGCCCACCTGGGTGGGCGCGGACCGCGCCGCCTCGGCCCGGCTTGCGGTCGACGCCGGCGCCCAGGCCCTGATCATGGATGACGGGCTACAGAACCCCACGCTCGTCCAGGATTGCGGCCTGCTGGTGATCGATGGTGCCGCCGGTTTCGGCAACGGCCGCGTGCTGCCCGCCGGCCCCCTGCGTGAACCCGTATCGGCCGCCGCGCGCCGCTGCCGCGCCGCGGTGCTGATAGGCGAGGATGCCACGGGCGCCGCCTACCTCCTGCCACGCAAGCTGCCGCTGCTGCGCGCCCGCCTGGTGCCCGGCCCGGAGGCCGCCTTCCTGGCCGGGCGTCCCCTGGTAGCCTTCGCCGGCATCGGCCGCCCCGCCAAGTTCTTCGACATGCTCACCCAGGCGGGGCTGCACATGCTGGCCTGCCACCCCTTTGCCGACCACCATCGCTTCAGCACGCGCGAACTCGCGAGCCTGCGCGCCGGCGCCCGCGCAACGGAGGCAACCCTGGTGACCACGCCCAAGGATTTCGTGCGCATCCCCGCCAGCCTGCGGGACGGGATCATCCCGATCGGCGTCTCGCTGCTGTGGGAAGACGAAGCAGCGCTGGACAGGCTGTTTTGAGCGATGGCCAGCGCACCACGCAAGAGCAGGAGCGCGCAGCCGCGCTGACGCCCGCGGCCGCCGCGCCAGCCGCGAGCCACGGCCGCCTGCGCGGCTTTTTCCAGAAGCAAGGCGCGGCCCTGCTCTCGTATGCGGAAGCCTCCCTGGTGGCCGCCCTTATCCGGGGCCTGGGCGCCCTGAAACCCGACAGCGCCTCCAACCTGGCCGGCCGGATCGCCGCCCTGATCGGCCCGCGCCTGCCCGTATCGCGCGTGGCACACGCCAACCTGCTGGCCGCCATGCCGGAGCTGGACCAGGCCGCACGGACGCGCATCGTCCGCGGCGCCTGGGAGCAGCTTGGCCGGACCGCCGGCGAACTGCCGCACATACAAGGCCTGGCGCAGAACACCCCCAGCGGCCCGGGCTGGGAAGTCATCGGCGAAGACGTGCTCGCCGGCCTGGCCGCACGCGGCGGCCCGGTGATCTTCTTCTCCGGCCATCTCGGCAACTGGGAAATCCTGCCGCGCGCCGCCAACCGCTACGGCCTGCCCGTCGGCAGCTTCTACCGCGCGGCGCAGAACAAGCGTGTGGACCGCCGCATGATCGCGCTGCGCGCAAATGCCGCCGGACACGCGATCAGGCTGTTTCCGAAAGGGGCCGCCGGCGCACGCCAGGCCGCCGCCCACCTGCGGCAAGGCAATTGCCTGGCCATGCTGGTCGATCAGAAACTCAATGACGGCATCGAAGCCCTGTTCTTCGGCCTGCCGGCGATGACGGCGCCGGCGGCGGCCATCTTCGCCCTGCATTTCCGCTGCCCGCTGGTGCCCGCGCGTGCGGAACGCATCGGCCCCGCCCGTCTGCGCCTCGTTGTGGAGCAGCCTTTGGTGCTGCCCGACACCGGAAACCGCAAAGCCGACATCGCCAGCCTCACCCAGGAGGTGAGCGACGTGCTGGAGCGCTGGATACGCACCGACCCGGCGAGCTGGCTATGGCTGCATCGCCGCTGGAAAAAGCCGCAGCCTTGAACGTGAGCTTCGGACGGCAAGCAAGACCTTCTTTTCGAGAAGAAGCAGAAAGCTTTTGGTCCGCTGTTGCCGCGTGCTTTGGCGCACGCTTTATCCTAGAAATGCCTAGGTGATACGGCAGTATTCCATGTCCTGTTCTTCAGGCGAGGCACGGGTTCGTCATCACTACTCTCAACCCGGCTAACGCTGGTAATAATAAGCAAGCTTCATTGCGGCGCGGCACAATAAAATTAGTGGCAAGTGGCAAACCTCGCCGTATCGTTGCGTTTTCGTTGCGCAGGTGTGGAGGCTTGCATGATCGATCTTGTCACGGGATGGCTGCTGGCCAATCCGCTGGCCAGCGTCACACTCATGGTGGTGTTCGCCATCGGCTTCGGGGTGCTGCTGATACCGCGCGTGCACGAGATCGTGCGCCACGGCCACCCGCGCTGCTGAACCTCCCGGTGTAGGCCGGGCGCACGCCCCCGCAGCCGGTATTACGCCGCCGGCGGCTCCCACAACTCGATAGGATTGCCCTCAGGATCGTGGATGCGGGCAAACCGGCCCGTCTTCGGCGAATTCCATTCCGCCTTCGTCACCACCGGCACGCCGGCCGCCTCGAGCTCCTGCACCAGGGCGTCCAGTTCGGACACCCGCAGGTTCAACATCGCGGATTTCTCCGCCGGAAAGTAATCGGTGTCGCGCGGAAACGGCGCAAACACGGTCGGGCCGGCCGATTGCTGCCACTTGAAGCCAATGCCGAGATGTTTCTGATACCAGGCGGACAGAACGCCCGAATCGTCGGACCGGAAGAAGAAACCACCGATACCCGTAACTGGCATGGCCGTGCTCCCGCTGTGATGCCTGCCCCTAACACGTCGCACGCCGGCCCCGCAACGACCGCCCAGGCCAACCGTCCACCCACACCGGGCAGCCCGCCGCTCCGGTGTTCCCCACACACCCGACTACGTCAGGTCTTGCCCGCCTGGTGCGCCGCCAGCGCCGCCATGTCCACGATGGTGCTGACGGACGCGTCCATCGCCACCAATTGCACCGCGCGAGACATCCCAAGCAGCAGCGGCCCGATCGAACTCCCCCCGCCCAGACGGGGCGCAAGCCGGCTCACGATATGTGCCGAATGCAGCCCCGGCATCACCAGCACGTTGGCATTCCCGCTCAGCCGGCAGAACGGATACAGTGCCCGCAACGAAGGTTCCAGCGCCACGTCCGGCGACATGTCGCCGTCGAACTCGAAATCCACGCCCCGCTGCTCCAGGATCGCCACCGCCTCGCGTATGCCGTGCACGGTCGCGTGCATCGGCTGCCCGAAGGTGGAATGCGAGAGCAGCGCCACCCGCGGCTCGGCGCCCAACCGGCGCACATGCGCCGCCGCCCCTTGCGCGATGTCGGCCAGTATCTGCGGTGACGGCCGCTCATGCATCAGCGTGTCGGCGACAAAGATCGTCTCGCGCGTGCCCAGCATCATCGTCAGCCCGAACGCGGTCCGCCCCGGTGCCGGGTCGATCGCCAGGTTGATCGCCTCCAGACTCACCGAGCGCGCCCGTGTCAGCCCCGTCAGCATCGCGTCCGCATCGCCCGCCGCCAGCATCGCCGCCGCAAACACGTTGCGGTCCTGGTTGACCAGCCGCTGCACGTCACGGTGCAGGAACCCCCGCCGCTGCAGCCGCTCATACAAGATGTCCGTGTAGCGCGCGTTGTGCGACGAGATGCGCGCGTTGTGTATCTCGATCCCATCCGGCAGCTTCATGCCAAGCTTGGCCAGCGCCGCCTGCACGCGGTCCTCGCGCCCCACCAGCACCGCCTCGCCGAACCCGCGCTGCGTGAAATCGATGGCCGCACGCAGGACCTTTTCTTCCTCGCCCTCCGCGAACACCACTTTCTTCGGGTTCGCGCGCACGCTCTCCATGATCATGTCCAGCGCGTTTGCCGTGGGGTCCAGCCGCCCGGACAATTCGCGCGTGTAGCGCCGCAGATCGGCCAGCGGCCGCCGCGCCACCCCGCTATCCATCGCGGCCTTGGCCACCGCCGGCGGAATGCGGAAAATCAGCCTGGGATCGAACGCGTTGGGAATGATGTAGTCCGGCCCAAAGCGCAATTGCCGCGCGCTGGCGGCATGCACCTCGTCCGGCACGTCCTCGCGCGCCAGGGCGGCCAGCGCCTCCGCGGCGGCAATCTTCATCGCCTCGTTTATTGTGCTCGCCCGCACGTCCAGCGCGCCCCGGAAAATATACGGAAATCCCAGCACGTTGTTCACCTGGTTCGGATAGTCGCTGCGCCCGGTGGCGATGATCGCGTCGGGGCTCGCCGCGCGCGCCTCCTCCGGCGTGATTTCCGGGTCCGGATTGGCCATGGCAAAGATCACCGGCTTGTCCGCCATCGCGCGCACCATCTCCTGGGTGATCGCGCCACGCACGGACAAGCCGAACACCGCATGCGCCCCCTCCAGCGCCTCGCCCAGCGTGCGCGCTTTCGTCTCTGACGCATGGGCAGACTTCCACTGGTTCAGATCGTGCCGCCCGCGATGCACCACCCCCTTGGTGTCGCACAGGATGATGTTGCCCGCCCGCGCGCCCATCGCACGCAGCAGCTCCACACAAGCGATCGCCGCCGCGCCCGCGCCATTGACCACCAGCCGCGTGTCCTCCAACGCCCGGTCCGTCAGGTGGCACGCATTGATCAGCCCCGCCGCCGCCACGATCGCGGTGCCATGCTGGTCGTCATGGAACACCGGTATGTCCATCAGCTCGCGCAGCCGCTGCTCGATGATGAAGCATTCCGGCGCGCGTATGTCCTCCAGGTTGATCCCGCCGAACCCCGGCCCCAGGTAGCGCACGCAGTTGATGAATTCGTCGGTGTCCTCCGTGGACACCTCCAGGTCGATCCCGTCCACGTCGGCAAAGCGCTTGAACAGCGCCACCTTGCCCTCCATCACCGGCTTGGAGGCCAGCGCCCCCAGATTGCCCAGCCCCAGCACCGCCGTGCCGTTGGAGATCACCGCCACCATGTTGCCGCGCGTGGTGTACTCGTACGCCAGCGACGGGTCCGCCGCGATCCGCAGGCACGGCTCGGCCACCCCCGGCGAATACGCCAGGCTCAGGTCGCGCGCCGTGGTCAACGGCTTGCTGATACGCGTCTCCAGCTTGCCTGGCCGCCCGTTGGCATGCAGGGCCAGCGCCTCCTCGGCGGTGATGCGCGCGCTTGCGGCTTCGCTGTCTGCCATTTTGCCTCCCGGTGTTGCCGGGCAGATGAGCCGGGACGGTGAGGGAAGGCAAGCAAGGCCTTCTTTTTTGAAACCTTTGCTCCGCTGTCCCAGCCCCCTCCGGCAAGGTCCGCCGCAGCGGAGCCATAAGTTTTTTAGCCCTTTTTTCCAAAAAAGGACTGCTTGCCGTCCTTCTACCGCGCTACCCCAAGCCCATGACTTCCAAAACCGACGGCGCCTCCCCCGCCATCGCCCAATGGTTCGCGCTGAAAGCCGAACACCCGGACGCCCTGCTGTTCTTCCGCATGGGCGATTTCTTCGAAATGTTCTTCGACGATGCCGCCGCCGCTGCCGCCGCCCTCGACATCGCCCTCACCCATCGCGGCGAGCACGCGGGCAGCCCCATCCCCATGTGCGGCGTGCCCGTCGCCACCTCGGACATCTACCTCGCCCGCCTCATCCGCCGCGGCTTCCGCGTGGCCGTCGCCGAACAGATGGAGGCCGCCAACGCCCGCACCGGCCGCGGCCCCCTCAAACGCGCCATCGTCCGCCTGATTACCCCCGGCACGCTCACCGAAGATTCCCTGCTGGATGCCACCCGCCCCAACCTCCTCCTGGCCCTGGCCGCCACGGAAGCCAAAGCGGGCGACACCCTGGGCGCTGCCTGGCTGGACGTCTCCACCGGGCTTTTCGAGACCACTTCCCTGCCGTCGTCCCACCTCCCCGCCCTGCTCGGCCGTCTCGACCCCGCCGAGATCCTCGCCGCCGACGATGTCGCCCTCGCCGACTGCGCCCCCCGTCGCGCCCCCGCGCCCGCCCTGTCCGCGCCCTCGGCCGCCCGCCGCCGCGTGGCCGAAGCCTTCCACGCCGCCAGCCTGGACGCCTTCGGCACCTTCACCGATGCCGAAGCCATCGCCGCCGCCCTGGCGCTGGATTACGTCCGCCTCACCCAGGCCGGCAGCATGCCCCGCCTGTCCCGCCCCATACCCGTGGGCGAGTCCAACCAGATGGCCATGGACGCCGCCACCCGCGCCAGCCTCGAACTCCTGCGCGCCCGCGACGGCTCCACCGCCCTCACGCTTGTGGCCAGCGTCACCCGCACCCTCACCGCCCCCGGCGCCCGCCTGCTCGCCGCCTGGATCGCCGCCCCGCTGACAGACCCCGCCGCCATCGCCGCGCGGCAGGACGGCTGGACATGGCTTATCGCCGAAACACAGCGCCTGGCCGCCCTGCGCACCGCTCTGCGTGGCGCCCCCGACATCGCCCGCGCGCTCGGCCGCCTGAGCCTGAACCGCGCCGCCCCCCGGGACCTCGCCGCCATACGCCACGGCCTGTTCGCCGCCGCCGCCTGCGCTGCCCTCCTCGAAGGCCCCTGCCCTCCGATCCTCGCCGCCGCCCGGGGCGCCCTGAACGCCGCGCCCGCCCTGCACGCTCTCCTGATACGCGCGCTCGCCGATCCGCCCCCCGCCCGCCTGGACGATGGCGGCGTCATCGCCCCCGGCTATGACGGCGAACTCGACGCCGAACGCGCGCTCCGCGACGACAGCCGCCGCATCGTCTCCGCCCGCCAGCTCGACTATGCCCAGCGCTTCGGCGTCGCCTCGCTCAAGATCCGCCACCACGCCCAGCTCGGCTACGTGCTCGAAGCCCCCGCCGCCGCCGTGGAATCGCTGCGCGCCCACCCGGAACTCACATTGCGCCAGGGCATGGCCAACGGTGCCCGCTTCACCCTGCCGGAACTCTCGGACCTGGACCGCCGCATCACCGAAGCCGCCGCCCGCGCCGAAGCTCGCGAACGCGCCCTCTTCGCCACCCTCGCCGCCGCCACCCTCGCCCACGCCGATGACATCGCCGCCGCTGCCGCCGCACTCGCCACCCTGGACGTCCTGCAATCCCACGCCCGCCTGGCCGAAGGCGGCGACTGGTGCCGCCCCGAAATCACCGACACCGACGCCTTCTGCATCACCGCCGGCCGCCACCCGGTCGTCCAGTCCGCCCTCGCCGCCGCACCCCGAACCAGCCAGGCCGGCACCACCGCCTTCGTCCCCAACGACTGCGACCTCTCGCCGGACCGCCGCCTCCTCCTGCTCACCGGCCCCAACATGGCCGGCAAATCCACCTACCTCCGCCAGAACGCGCTCATCGCCATACTCGCCCAGTCGGGCGCCCCCATCCCCGCCGCCAGCGCGCAGATCGGCATCATCGACCGCCTGTTCAGCCGCGTGGGTGCGGCCGACGAACTCGCCCGCGGCCGCTCCACCTTCATGGTGGAGATGATCGAGACCGCCGCCATCCTGCACCAGGCCGGCCCCCGCAGCCTGGTCATCGTCGACGAAATCGGCCGCGGCACCGCCACGCTGGACGGCCTGGCCATCGCCTGGGCGGTGCTGGAAGCGCTGCACAGCCAGATACGCTGCCGCACCATCTTCGCCACCCATTTTCACGAACTCGCCCGCCTGACCGAAACCCTGCCCCGCCTGCGCCCCCACATGATGCGCGTCCGCGAATGGCGCGGTGACGTCGTCTTCCTCCACGAAGTCGCCGAAGGGGCCGCAGGCCGAAGCTGGGGCGTCCACGTCAGCCGCCTCGCCGGCGTGCCCGCCCCCGTCGTCCGCCGTGCCGGCGTGCTGCTGGCGGCGCTCGAACGCGGCCGCGCGCCGGTGATCGCGGACCTGCCGCTGTTCGCGTCGCTCCCCGAAGAGTCGGCACCCGACGCCCTGCGCGCCCGCCTTGCTGGGCTGGACCCCGACAGGCTTTCCGCCCGCGAGGCTTTGGCACTCCTGTACGAGTTGAAGGCCGCGGCTGAGGAGTAAGCAAGGCAAGGCCTTCTTTTTCGAGAAAAAGAAGCAAAAAGCTTTTATTCGTGCTGTCGCGGAGTTTCCACACACGCGCGACAGCGGAGCAAAAGTCCTTTTTGCTCGCTCTCAAGAAGAGGACCTTGCCTGTCCTTCGCAACCGGCGCGACTCACATTGCCAGTTCCGCGTCCTTGATGTTCGCGATCGGACCGAGAATGGCCGGGTTGAAATCGTGGAGAACACCGCCATCCGACCAGCGCCGCGGCAGGTCGGGGTTGGCCAGCGCCCAACGTGCGATGGTGATCACATCGGCGCCGTCCTCCAATGCGGCCAATGCCCGCCCAACATCGTGCAGGCCGCCATTGGCAAAGATCACCGATCGCGATGCGTAACGCCTGGCCAGGTGCATCAGTGACGGACCACCCACCGCGAATGCCGGCGTCCAGGCCTCGTGTTCGGTCACATGGATGAAGTCCGCGCCGGCATCTGCCAGGCTGCCGAAAATGACCTCCGCATCGCGCTCCGCGCCCTGCCATTTGTGCACGTAGTCGTTCACTTTACCCTGGGAGATACGCACCCCGACGGGCACCCCGCCGCCTAGTTTCTTCCGCACTGCCTTGATCGTTTCCACTATCAGACGCACGCGGCCCAGCGTGCTGCCGCCCCACCGGTCCGTTCTGGTATTGGCGTAGCCGGTCAGGAACTCGTCGAGCAGATAGCCATTCGCGCCATGGATCTCGACCGAATCGAACCCGGCGATCTCGATCGCACGCCCCGCCGAATCGGCAAAGCCGGCGATCGCGTCGGCGATCTGCTCCTCCGTCATCGCGGCCGGCAGGGCATAGCGGCCCTTGCCGTGATAGAAGCCCATCTGTTCACCCTTGGGCTGCACCGCCGATGGGCCGACGGTCGTGCCACGAAAGCGATTGCCCTGGCTGAGCGCGCCGGCATGCATCAACTGCGCGATGGCGAACGCACGATGCGACCTGATTGCGCGGACAACCGGCTTCCAGGCGTGCGCCTGCGCGTCGTCCGACAGGCCGGACTGATTGGCGTAGCCTTGCGAGAACGCCTGGTCTGTGTAGATGCCTTCGGTGCTGATAGCGCCGAAACCACCGCGCGCGAAACGCTCGTAGTAGCGCGTCATCGTCTCCGTGGCACGGCCGTCCTCGGTCGCACTGATGCGCGTCATCGGCGCGACGAAAAGACGGTTCTTCACCGTATGGCCGCCTATCGAGAGCGGTGCGAAGAGCGCGCTGTTATCCAAGTCCATGTCCCTATCTCCATCGAGGCTGACGCGGGTGGCGTCCGATATGCGGTCGATCATCGCGCTCACGCCTTCCAGTCCGCCCGCTTCAGCAGCACCAGGAAAATCATCAAATGTGAAACGAGAACCAGGGGCGCGTAGAACGTATAGACGTACCAGAACGTCGCCAGGCCGTAGCTCGGCACGTTGAGCTGCACCACGCCGCGCACCCCGTTCAGCAGGTCCGCAAATCCCCAGATGTTCGTCACCCAAACCAGCGGAAGCGCGTAACGCCACGCGCCCCTCAGGGCGAAGATGGATGCAAGCGCCAGTGCCGCCTCCAGCAGGTCACCATAGGCGGCGTTCCACCGGAAGCCTTCCGGCAGCTTCGGATCGACCATGCCCGTTACCAGCAGGGTCATGCCCACATAGCGGGGCACATGCACGAACAGCAGCGCAACCAGCGCGGAACTCCTTGCGATCGTGGCGAGGAACGGCCAGACGTACCACCCTCCCACAAGACCAAAGACGCAGACGCTGGCGACAAGCTGCAGCCAGAATATCGACACGTTGTTCATGGCTTTCGCCTTCGTTGGTTGACACCGCCGCACGGGCCCGGCGGCACGGCACGCATCTGAACCCTTCGCGCTCGCACTCGCCGGGCTCCGCAAGCAACTCCGCCTGCAGCCGGCGCGAGCTTCAGCGCAAAGCTGTATCGTCCGCGGTTGCGCGGGCGGCCTGTCCGATCACGTCGGCCACCACGTCCGGAAAGGTGAGCGGAACAGCGTGCGAGGAATCGACCTCGATGACCTGCGCGTGGGCACGGTCGGATTCGAACTGCCATTCCTGCACGGGGAACACGGGATCCTTCAGCGGCCTGATCTGCCAGCTCGGCTTGCTCGTCCAGGCAGCCGTCGTCAGCTTCTCGCTGAGTGCTGCCAGGTCCACGGGACGCTGCGTGGCGATCATCAGCGCGAGCACGCTCTCTGGCACATCGGCGGCGAGGAGGTTGCCGTATTTCTCGGCCTTGACCAGCGCGTAAGTCCCGCTGGTGCCGTCAGGCAGAGTGTAGTTGGTCAGGTCCACGGAGGAGGCGAAATCGCCACCGGGAAACCGCTCGAGACAATCCGTCGTAGTCTCTCCCGCAGCGGGCATCGGAGAGGCCGCATAGACGAGGGCCCGCACCTTGGGATGCACGCCGGCCTGGGTGATCACTGCCCCGCCATAGGCGTGAGAGACGAGGATCACCGGGCCCTCGATCCTGTCCAGCACGCTGCGCAGATAGGCCGTGTCTATGCCCAGACTGCGCAGCGGGTTGGCAAAAGCGATGACGGGGAAACCGTCACGTTGCAGCCGCGGGATGACGGCGTGCCATATCGAGGCGTCCTCCAGCGCACCATGCACAAGCACGACAGTGGGTTTGGCGGATTGGGTATCCATCGTTACGTCCTCTTCTGGAAATTGCTGCACCGGGAACGCGGCGGCCGGCATGTGCCGGCGCACCTGGGATCGAACGGACCTGCACCGAAAGCTGCAGGAAGCCGCGCTATGTCTGGGCGATCACCTCGAGCCGGAACACTTTCGGCGGATCGGAAAACAGCCTTTCCGCATTGGCCACGAGTTCCTGTCCGGCTTGCCCGCCCATATGCGCTTCGCGCGCAGCCTCATCGCCGAAGGTGTCGAATATCCTGTAGGCGCCAGGCTCGCCTTCGACTTTCGCCGCGTGCCAGGACAGCGTGCCGGGCTCACCCCTGGCAAGCGCGGCCTCCTTTTCCAGGAACGCCTCGACCTCGGCCTCCTGCCCCGATTTTGCTTTCAGTTCGACAAGCAACGCAAATCTGGCCATCGCACTTTCCTTTCTCCTGAGACCACATCGGCCCTATTCAGCAGCAACCGGTTCTGCCCGCGGGCCCTTCATGCGTCCGAACCTGACGCCTGAGGAATACATCCGCGCGAGATAACCTTTCCCGTATACCTTTCTATGGAAGCTACTTCAAAATGTCAACTCTTGATGCCGGGCGAAGATCATGCATTATGGGAGTATGTCAGGATCGACGATGACGAAGGGGCTGCCGTGGCTGATGCGCTTTTGACCGCCTCGAAGCCCGAACTGCTCGACAAGGACGGCGACCGAACGCTGCGCGGCCTGCTGTATGACTTCTTCGCGTTCGGCCGCAGCCTCGAAGCCGCACGGGGCAAGTTCGCCAGCTACGTCGGTCTATCGCCCACCCAGTATCTGATCATGATCGCGATCAAGAACTCGACGGCTGACGAGCCGATGGGCATCAACCAGCTCGCGGCCAGGCTGCGTCTGAGCGGGGCCTTTGTCACCAACGAGGTCAACAAGCTGGTCGCGGACGGCCTCGTCGAGAAAACCACTCACCCCACCGACGCGCGACGCGTCCAGCTCACCGCCACAAATCAGGGCTTCAGCCTGCTGGCCCGGCTTGCAGCCATACAGCGTCCCGTCAACGATGCGCTGTTCGGCATGCTGACGCGCGACGAGTTCAGGGTGTTGTCCCAATTGCTCGCCCGCCTCGCCGCACAGGGCGATCGCGCGCTCACCTTTGCCGAGTATTTCGAGGCGAAAACAGCGCAGGAACAAAGCCGGGCGGCTGCACCGGCTGCCCAAAGGCCGAAGCGGCTGCAGCAGCGGCGTGGCCGGCTGTAACCACAGGCACCGCGCGCCACGGACAGGTCCGGCTGCTTTCAGGCGATGCCGCTGCGTCGCGGCCGTGCATGAGCGCCACCCGGCCATGGCATGACGAGGCAGGCTTGCGCGCGGCATGGACCGGCACGCAAAACGCGACCCTTCCTTCCTACAGGGTGTCCCTCCCCCGTCCCCGGCGCTAGACTAGGCGCAAATGCTGCAAACCCCTTTCCCGACTGCCCCCGACGACGTCTCCGCAGTCCTGGCCCAGGCGCTCGCCGAACTGGCCGAAGACGGCCAGCGCCCCGGCCGGGATGCCGCACTCTCCACCTTCCGCCGCCACCTCGCCCGCATCCAGCTTCACGTGCGTGACGAGTTCGAAACCTACCGCATGGCCGGCGTCGAAGCCGCCCAGCGCCTCGCCGCCCTGACGGACGGCGTCGTCCGCGTTCTCTTTGCCCACGCCACCGCCGAAGTCACCGGCAGCTCAGGCCTGGTGGACCGCGTCGCCGTCGCCGCCACCGGCGGCTACGGCCGCTCCATGCTCGCGCCGTTCAGTGACATAGATCTCCTCTTCCTGGCCCCTGACACGCCGGCACCGGCAACCCTGCGCGTGGTCAGCTACATGCTGTATTTCATGTGGGATCTCGGCCTGAAGGTGGGCCACGCCACACGTTCCATCAGCCAGTGCCTCGCGGATTCGGAGTCGGACCTAACCATACGCACCAGCCTGCTGGACGCCCGCCTGCTCACCGGGGACGCCACCCTATTCGCCGATTTCCAGTCCGCCTTCCAGCAGGCCGCCGGCGCCGCCGGCCCCGCCCTCTTCGTCGCCGGCAAGCAGGCCGAGCGCCAGGCCCGCCACCGCCGCTTCGGCGAAAGCGCCTTCCTGGTCGAACCCAACATCAAGGAAGGCCGCGGCGGCCTGCGGGACCTGCAGACCCAGTACTGGATGGTACGCGCCGCCTACGGCGCCTTTACTCCCAACCAGCTCGTCTCCGGCAGCCTGGACCTCCTCGAACCCCAGGAACTGCGCCGCCTGCGCCGCGCGTGGGACTTCCTGTGGACCGTGCGTTTCCACATGCACTACATCAGCGGCCGCTCGGAAGACCGCCTGACCTTCGACCTGCAGCCCGTCGTCGGCGCCCGCATGGGCTACACCCGCCACGGCGTGCAGGACGGCGTGGAGCGCTTCATGCGCCACTACTTCCTCACCGCGCGCGACGTCACCCGACTCACCCTCGTCCTGGAACCCGTCGTCGTCCGCTACGCCCTGGGCGAGCCCGCGGTCCAGATGGAAACCGACCGCGCCCTGCTCGAAGCCGGCTTCGTGCTGGCGGACGGCCAGATCATGCCGGGCCGCCAGGATGATTTCGCCCGCGAGCCGATACGCATGCTGCGCATCCTGCACCTGGCCCGCGCCCGCCGCCTGAAACTCCATCCGCTGGCCATACGCGCCCTGATCCGCCACGAGCGCGGCGCCGTCGCCCTCCGCCACGATCCGGAAGCCGGCGAGATCTTCCTGGACCTGCTCTGCGGCCAGAACCCGGACGGCCGCCCGGACGGCGCCACCTGGCTGTCCATCCTGAACGAGAGCGGCATCATCGGCCGCATGCTGCCCGACTGGGCCCGCGTGGTGGGCCAGATGCAGTTCGACACCTATCACATCTTCACCGTGGACGAGCACACGATCGAGGCCGTGCGCATCCTAAACGCGCTCGAACGCGGCAAGCTCGCCGACGTGGCCCCGGTCGCCAGCGGCATCATCGAGAACCTGCAGTCCCGCCGCGCCCTATATATGGCCATGCTCCTGCACGACGTGGCCAAAGGCCGCGGCGGTGATCACTCGATCCTCGGCGCCGAGATCGCCACGTCCGTCTGTCCGCAATTCGGCCTCAACGTGGAGGAGACGGAGACCGTCTCCTGGCTCGTGCTGCACCACCTCCTGCTCAGCCAGACCGCCTTCAAGCGGGACATCGACGACCCCAAGACCATCTTCGACATCGCCGAGACCATCCAGTCGCCCGAACGCCTGAAGCTCCTCCTCGTCCTCACGGTGGCCGACATGCGCGCCGTCTCCAGCCGCGTCTGGAACGGCTGGAAGGCCACCCTGCTGCGGGATCTCTACGCACGCGTGGCCGAAGTCCTCGCAGGCGGCCTGTCCACCACCGAGCGCGACGTGCGCGTCAAGCGCGCCCGCGCCGCGGCCGACGAAATCCTCGTGGCCGCCGGCTGGAACGAAGCCGACCGCGCCTTTTTCGCGGGCCTCGGCTACCCCGGCTACTGGCTCTCCTTCGATCCGGAAACCCACGTCCGCCACGCCCGCCTGGTGCGCGACGCCGAGGCACGCGGCGCCCCGCTCACCGTGGTGACCGAACCCAGCCACGCCCGCGCGGTCACCGAAATCACCGTCTACGCCACCGACCATCCCGGCCTGTTCAGCCGCATCGCCGGCGCGCTCGCCGTCGCCGGCGCCTCGATCGTGGACGCCCGCATACACACCATGACGAATGGCTGCGCGCTGGACACGTTCTGGGTGCAGGACGCCGCCGGCGGCGCCTTCGACCAGCCGCACCGCATCGCCAAGCTCGCCGTGCTGATCGAACAAGCGCTGAGCGGACATCTCAGGCTGGACAGCGAGATTCCCAAACTGGGCCAGGCCCTGGTCGGCCGCCGCATGCGCGCGATACACGTGCCGCCGCGCGTCGTCGTCGATAACCGCGCGTCCAACAGCTACACCGTGCTCGAAGTCAACGGCCGTGACCGCCCCGGCCTGCTGCACGACGTCACCTCCGCCATAAGCGAGCAAGGCCTGCAGATCGGCTCCGCCCACGTCACCACCTACGGCGTGCGCGCGGTGGACGTGTTCTACGTAAAGGACGTCTTCGGCCTGAAGATCGAGAACGAACGCAAGCTCGCCGGCCTCAAGGATGCCTTGCTGGCCGCGTTGTGCGACGGCGATGAGCCGGCGGCGCCCGCCCCCATGCGCCCTTCGCGCCGCGTGGAGGCTGCCTAGCGGGACGGCGGGCAGCCCTGTCACGTTCCCTTAACCAGCACACGCTAACCTGGCCCTCTACGCCGAAAGGGTCCAGCCGTGCGGGTTCGGCACATCGTCCTGGCAGCCGCGCTGCTCCTCGCCTGCGTTCCCCCTTGCGCGGCACGCCCCGTCATCACCCTGCGCTCCGATTCCTGGTGTCCCTACAACTGCGCGCCAGGTTCGGACCACCCCGGCTACGCGATAGAGATCGCACGGACCGTGTTCGACGCCGCCGGCTACGATGTGGACTACCAGCTGATGAACTGGACCCGCAGCATAGAGGAGGCGCGGCAGGGCCGTGCCGACGCGGTGATCGGCGCAATCACCACGGACGTGCCGGGCTTCATCCTGCCGGCCGAACCGATAGGCGCGAGCAGCACAGGTTTCGCCACCCGCCCGGGTTCCGCCTTCCACTACACGGACCCGCAATCGCTGAACGGCCTGGTGATCGGCCTGGTCGCCACCTACGCCTTCTCCGGCCCGCTTGGTGACTATCTGGGCAGTATTCACAACGACAAATCCCGCATCCAATACCTGTCCGGAGACGGCGCGCTGGCAAAGAACCTGCTGAAGCTCACGGCCGGGCGGGTGGACGTGGTGATCGACGACGCGCAGGTGCTGCATCGCCTGATCGACGAGCTGCAGCTGACTGACCAGGTAAGCTTCAGCCAGGTCCGCCGGACGGTGCCGATCTACATCGCCTTCTCGCCGGCCCGCCCGTACGCGGCACGCCATGCGGCGATCCTGAGCGCCGGCATCGCCCGGCTGCGAACCACCGGCCAGCTGGCCGCAATCCTGGCCCGCTACGGCCTGGAAGACTGGAACAGGCATGTCCGGCACTGAGGCCAGTCCCGACCGGGCCGCCCCGCCTCCACGCCGGTTCTTGCGCAAGGCAATCCGGCCGCGTGTCTCGCTGCGCGTACGCGCCATGGCCACCGCAACGGTCAGCCTCGCCGCCATCCTGCTCGTCGATGCCTGGGCGCGCCAGCGGGCGATGGAGCAGGCCGGGCGGACCGCGCTTACCGAACGGGCCAGCCTGCTCGCAACCGTGGAGGCGGCCGCGCTGTCCGTGCCGCTCTGGAACCTCGACCAGGACCAGCTCGATGCGGCGCTGGATGCGGTGGCCGAAGATCCTGATTTCGCCGCTGCCGCCCTGCTGCTGCCGGACGGCTCCGTTCTGGGCGCGCGCAGCCGGGCAGGCGCGGCCTCCCTCGAGCATATCGATGTCTCGCGCGCTATCGGCTTCAGCGACCACGGCAGGATGCGAACGCTCGGCACGCTGCGCATCTCTCTGGTCACCTCCAGGCTGCACCAGGCGCTGCTGGCGGAGTTGCGCGCGCAGGGACTGGCCCTGTTCACCCTGCTGGGGGCGGTGATGATGGCAGTGCTCTCCGCCCTGCGTCAGCTCACCCGCCCGCTGGACAAGCTGACCTACGCGCTCGGCCGCCTGGCCGATGGCGATCTGGAAACGCCGCTACCCTGGCTGGACCGGGTGGACGAGGTGGGTGCGATGGCGCGCGCGCTGGGCGTGTTCCGTGACACGGCACGCCGGCTGGTGCGCGCCGAAGGCCAGTACAAGGCGGTGTTCGACAATGCGGCGCTCGGCATCTTCAGCGCCGCGGAAACTGGCGAGATCACCAGCGTGAACGCGGCACTGCTGGCGATCACCGGCTTCGACGATTTCGAAACCGCAAAGGCCGCGCTGGATGACGGCCGCCTGTTCGTCAGCAACACGCGGCGGGACGAGCTGACCGGCCTGTGGCAGATGCGGGCAGGCTACAGCGGCGAGGTGGCGGAGTTCCGCCGGGCCGACGGCTCGCCCGTATGGGTGAGCGCGAACGTCCGCGCGGCGCGCGACGAAGCCGGGCGCGTGCTGGGCTTCGTCGGCACGCTGGAGGACATCACCTTCCGCCTGCGCCGGCAAAGCGAGGAGCGGCTGCGCGTGCGCGCGGCCCTGCAGAGCGCCAGCGACGCCATAATCATCGCCGACGAGCACGGCGAACCGCTGTTCGCCAACCCCGCCTTCGTCGCCGCCTTCGGCTATACCGAGGCGGAAATCGCCGCGGCCGGCGGCCTGCCCGGCCTGGTCACGGACGCGCCTGCCAGGCGGATGCTGCTGCAGGCGCTCGAAGGCGCCGGCGCTTGGCAGGGAGAGGCGGAAACGCGTGTGCGCGACGGCACTCTCGTCCCCATGCTGATACGCGCCAGCCCGATACGCGACGAGGCGGGTGCCACGGTCGGCTCCGTCGTCATCTGCACGGACCTCACCAGGCGGCGCGTCGACGAGGCGCGCATCCGGCATCTGGCGCATCACGACACCCTGACCAACCTGCCGAACCGCATATTGTTCGGCGACAGGCTGAACGGTGCGCTGGAACAGCTGGCGGGCGGCACCGGCCAGGACGGCGTAGCCTTGCTCTGCCTGGACCTGGACCGCTTCAAGGACGTGAACGACGCGCTGGGACACGCCGCCGGCGATGCCCTGCTCTGCGCGGTAGCCAGCCGTCTGACCGCCTGCCTGGCGGCTTGCGACCTGGTGGCACGCGTCGGCGGTGACGAGTTCCTGGTGCTGCAGACGCTGCGCCCAGGCGGACAGACCCCGCAAAGCCTGGCGGCCCGCCTGATTGCGGAGCTGTCCCACCCCTACATCATCGGCGCCCGCCAGGTGAGCGTTGGCGTCAGCATCGGCATAGCGTTGGCGCCGGTTCACGCGATCGATCCTGGCCAACTCCTGCGTTACGGTGACATGGCGCTGTATGACGCCAAGGCGCGGGGGCGCGGCCAGGCCTGCCTGTTCACGCCGGAGCTCGAAACGGTATTGCGCCAGCGCTCGGACCTGGAACGCGACCTGCGCGAGGCAGTGGCCGACGGTGCCCTGCATTTGCACTATCAGCCGCAATACGCACTTGGCCGCGGCACAATCCTGGGGGCCGAGGCGCTGCTGCGCTGGCATCATCCGGTGCGCGGCCATGTCTCGCCAGCCGAGTTCGTCCCCATGGCCGAAAGCTGCGGGCTGATCACCGTGCTGGGCGCCTGGGTTCTGCGTGCCGCCTGCCGGGAGGCCGCCGGCTGGCCGGGCAGCCTGTCCGTCGCGGTCAACCTCTCGCCGGTGCAGTTCCGCACCACCGATCTGGTGGCCTTCGTGGCGGGCGTGCTCGCCGAGACGGGATTGGAGCCGGCAAGGCTGGAGCTGGAGATCACCGAGGGCGTGCTGCTGGGCGACTCACCGGACGTGATGGAAACACTGGCCGGGCTGAAAGCGCTCGGCGTGCGCATCGCCCTCGATGATTTCGGCACAGGCTACTCGTCACTCAGCTACCTGCAGCGCATGCCGATCGACAAGCTGAAGATCGATCAGAGCTTCACCCGCGTGCTCGGCACGGACCCTGCGGCACGACCGCTGGTGCGCTCGATCATCGGCATAGCGCGTGACCTGGGCATCGTCAGCCTGGCCGAAGGCGTGGAGACCGAATTGCAGGCCGAGATGCTGCGCGAGGAGGGCTGCGTGGAGGTGCAAGGCTATTTGTTCGGGCGGCCGATGCCCGGGGAGGCGTTCGCAGAGCTGGTAGGGGGTGAGTTGCTGGCCGAACTGGCCTAGACGAGCGTGCCAGGCCTAGTCCAGCGCGTCCCGCCGGTCGGCAAAGACCACGTCGCGATGCACATGCACGGACATCAGCAATCCCATCGCGAACATCACGGTCAGCATCGCCGACCCGCCATGGCTCACCAGCGGCAACGGCACCCCGCCCACCGGTATGGCGCCCACCACCATGGCGACGTTGACGAACACGTACATGAAGATGTTCACCGAAATGCCCAGCGCCAGCAGCTTGCCGTATTGATGCCGGCAGCGCAGCGCCACGAGCATCCCGCCCAGTATGATCGTCAGCAGCAGAAGCAGCAGCGCCAGCGCGCCGATCAGCCCCCATTCCTCGGCCACTATGGAGAAGATGAAATCCGTCTGCTTTTCCGGCAGGAAGTTCAGATGCGCCTGGGTTCCCTGCATGAACCCCTTGCCCCACAGCCCGCCAGAGCCCAGCGCGATCTTGGATTGGATGATGTTGTAGCCGGCGCCGAGCGGATCGCTTTCCGGATTGAGGAAGGTGGTGATGCGCGCGCGCTGGTAGTCGTGCAGGTGCCTGTAGGCGAACTCCGCCAGAAACGGCAGAGGCACGGCCAGTATCGCCATCTGCCACAGGCGCATGCCGGCGCCTATGAAGATGGAGAGCCCCACCACGCCGGTGATGAACGCCGTGCCGAGGTTCGGCTCCTTCAGGATCAGCCCGACCGGCAACAGCACCGCAATTGCGGGAAGGATCAGGAAGAACGGGTTGCCTACCCGCGCCCAGCTCGCCCGGTTGAACCAGGAGGCGAGCGCCATCGCCAGCGCCACCTTCATGATCTCGCTCGGTTGCAGCTGCAACGGACCGATCTCCAGCCAGCGCTCCGCGCCCTTGCCGACATGGCCCATCTTCAGGACCAGAACCAGTAACAGCAGCGCCAACCCGTAGATCGGCCAGGAGAACCTGGCGATGAAACGTATGTCCAGCATGGCGATCGACAGCATCATCACCAGGCTGAACCCGAAGCGCAGGCCGTGCCGCCAGGCATATGGTTCCGGCCCGCCGCCGGCCGAGTACAGCGCCACGTAGCCGCAGCCGGCCAACGCGCATAGCAGCAGGACGTAGAACCAGTTGATGCGCCAGAGCTTGGTGAGCAGGCCAAAATCCGGCTCGGCCCGCAGCAGGCGGCGTTCGGAGATCATCGGAGAATAGGGCGCCTTCTGGCTTGCCTCACAGGCGTATCACGACCTTGCCCACATGCGTGGCCCCTTTCAGGTGTCGGTAGGCCTCGCGCGCCTCCTCGAACGCGAACACCCGGTCGATCACGGGCTCCAGCCTGTGCAGCGAAATCGCCCGGTTCATCGCCTCGAACATCTGCCGCGAGCCCACATAGATCGGCCGGACGATGCAGCCAGCGCCGAACACCGCCAGCGGGTCCAGCGTGCCGCGTGTCAGCACGCCGATCAGCGTGACCACGCCGCCGCCGCGTGTGGCCTGCACGGAACGCTGTATCGTCCCGGGCCCGCCCACTTCGACCACGTGGTCCACGCCGCGTCCGTCGGTCAGCCGGCGGATCTCCGTCTGCCACTCCGGCTCCGCCTTGTAGTTCACCCCGTCCGAGGCGCCCCGCGCGCGGGCCCGCTCCAGCTTCTCGTCACTGGAAGACGTGGCGATCACCCGGGCGCCGGCGGCATGCGCGAACTGCAGCGCGAACATCGACACGCCGCCAGTGCCCAGAACCAGGACCGTCTGGCCCGGAAGCAGCGGCTGTCCGCCGAACAGCGCGTTCCAGGCGGTAACCGCGGCGCACGGCAGAGTGGCCGCCTGCTCGAAGGAGAGATGCGCCGGCACCTGCACCAGGCCACGCTCGTCGAACACCACATATTCCGACAGCACGCCGTCGATCGCACCGCCCAGTGCGGAAGCGCCGTCGGCCGGCTCCATTTCGCCGCCCATCCAGCTCTGCATGAAGATGCCGGCCACCCGGTCCCCGATGCACATGCGGGTGACGCCCTCGCCCAGCTCGACCACCTCGCCGGCGCCGTCCGACAACGGCACCAGATCGGGCGGCAGCTTGCTCATCATGTATTTGCCCGAAGCCACCGCCAGGTCACGGAAGTTCAGGGAGGCCGCGCGCATGCGGACCAGCACCTGGCCACGGCCGGGCTTCGGTGTGTCGGCCTCGCCGAGCGTGAGGTCGTCAATACCGGTGTGCTGCGGCAGGCGGTACAGGCGCATCTTCTGGCTCCGGATAAACGTGAGTTCGCTAGCGTGCGCCGGGGCGGCGGGGTTGCGTTATTCCCGCAATGCACGCCCAAACGCCAGCGCCAAACAGCCGGCAACCAGGCCATTTCCGTTTTGTCTTGCAACCCAGGATAGCGGAAGTGTTAAACATTCGAAAAAGACACGCGAGGAAAAATCATGCGATCTCACTCAGCCGCCGCCGCCCTTGCATTGTCGCTGGCCGCCGGCAGTGCCGCAGCCCAGAGCGTCACCACCTACCACAACAACATCAACAGGCACGGCGAATACGTCGTGCCCGGCCTGACGGCGGCCACCGCCGCCAGCATGCACCAGGATAGCGCCTTCAATGGCACGTTCACCGGTGACGTCTACGCGCAGCCGCTCTACTGGCAGGCCAGCGCCCATACCACCGGCACCGTCATCGTCGCCACGGAGACCAATCTGGTCGAGGCGCTCGACGCCGACACCGGCGCGGTGGTGTGGAGCACCCAGCTTCCCGCCGGCCCGGCCAGCAACCAGCTGCAATGCGGCAACATCCCCATCGAGGGCATCACCGGCACCCCGGCGATCGATCCCGCGAGCGGCCTCATCTACCTCGACGCCGTGACCGGCACGACGTCCAGCACGGTGCGTCACAAGATCTACGCCCTGTCCGCCACCACCGGCGCGGTGCAGCCGGGCTATCCGCTGGACGTGCAGTCCGCGCTGGCCGCGCGCGGCGTCACCTTCGACTCGACCATCCAGGGCGAGCGCGGCGCGGTGCTGTTCTTCAACGGCGCTGCCTACTTCACTTATGGCGGCCGTTCCGGCGATTGCGGCAACTATCACGGGATGGTGGTGCAGGTGACGCCGTCCGCCACGCCGAGCGTTGCCGGCGTATGGAGCACGCGGGCGGACCGTGGCGGCATCTGGGCCCAGGGCGGCTCGGCGTCGGACGGCAGCTCCGTCTTCGTGACCACCGGCAATACCTCCGGGGCCAGCAGCTGGGGCGACGGCGAAGGCATAATCCGCCTGAAGAGCGGCGTGGCCCACACCACCAACCCGCTGAACTACTTCACCCCCACCAACTGGCAAACGCTCGACGACGACGACCTGGACCTTGGCGGCACCGAGGCGCTGCCCTTCCAGGCCGGCGGCATCGCCGGCAGTCCCCGCATCATCGCCTTCGGCAAGGACGGCAACGCCTATCTGAACGACCGCCGCAACCTCGGCGGAACAGGCGGCCAGATCGCGCTGCAGAAGGTCTCCAACGGCGCGATCATCACCGCGCCGGCGATCTACAACTCGGACAGCCTCTCGATGGTGGTGTTCCGCGATTCCAGCGGCATCAAGTGCGGCGGCAGCAGCCTGACCATGCTGTCCGTGGCGCCGTCCGGCACCTCGCCGATAAACGAGGTCTGGTGCGCGGCGCTGAACGGCGCCGGCGCGCCGATCGTGACGACGACGGGCGGCTCGGCGAACCCGCTGGTCTGGATAGTGGGTGCCGAGGGCGACAACCTGCTGCATGGCTACAACGCGATGACGGGCGCGGCGGTCTTCACGGGCGGTGGGCAGGCGATGCAGGGGCTGCGGCACTTCCAGACGATACTGGCTGCGAACGGCCACCTCTATGTTGCCGGCGGCGGCACGCTGTACGCCTACACCTTCAACCGTTAGGCGCTGGGCCGGTCCGCCCGTCTGGCAGAGCACACCAGTTCTGCCAGATCGATGGCTGGCAGAACCAGGCTGCGGACGTCGCGCCCCAATCGTCCTTGCCGCAGGTCGGTGTCTCAGTCGTGCTTCAGCACGCCGAAATGCGTGGAGGTGAGCGCCAGGCTGGTTGGCAGCGTCTCGGGTAGGGTGGTGAGCAGGCTGTCATAGCCGCACGTGCTGTACGGACACGTGGCAGCGTTGCCGGGGCCGTTGACCAGCAGCTCGTAACCCTCGTTGCCAAGCCCGTCGGTGAACGCCGCCTGTATCTTGAAGGTCCACGAGACAGCAAGGCCGGTGGGCCCCGTGGTCACGGTGCCCCACAAGAACGAGTCGAGCTGGCCGCCAAAGGCCGCGCCCTTCTTCATGTAGCTCGTGATTTGCGGCAGCTTGTTCAGGCCGTCCCTGTACGCGGCCAGCTTGGTCATCGTATAGGTGGTGTTGGGCTGGATCGTGCCCGGCACGGTGAACTGAAGCACGATGCGCGTGAAGCCGCTGGAGCCTACCGTCGCCGGAGTGAAATACGGACCGGTGTAGGTAAATGTCGCGGCGCCAGCCGGTGCGGCCGTGAGGCAGGCGCAGAGAGCGGCGACAGTCTGTTTCAAGCTCGTAATCCTCCCGAAGCCGTGATATTCGGTGGAGGCAACTAATCGCACGTGGGCAAATTGCGCAATACGCAAATGTGTTTTTGTGTCGACTTTGCACCAAATTACCCGCTGGTTCTGGGCGGTCATTGCGGGCGCAAACCACTTGGTTCGGTTCTCTGCCCGACAACACAAAAAGTTTTGCAACCGATCCAGCGCCAGGCAGCTTAGCACCCCGAACACGGACATGTGCCCACCCCGGGACATGAAGAGGAGACACCCAGATGGCGGGCGAGCGCCCCATCCTGATCGTCGACGACGACAGGTCGCTGCGTGAGGAACTGGCAGCGCAGTTAGAGGTGGACGGTGAGTTCACGGCGGACGAAGCGGCTTCGGTAAGCGAGGCAGAGACCAAGATCCGTCAGCACGAACAGCGCTTCGACGCGCTCATCCTGGACGTGGGCCTGCCGGACGGCGACGGCCGCGACCTGTGCGCCACGCTGCGCAAGGCCGGGATGCGCATGCCCATCATCATGCTGACCGGCTCGGACGACGAATCCGACGTGGTGCGCGGCCTGGAGTCCGGCGCCAACGACTACATCGCCAAGCCGTTCCGCCTGAACGAACTGCTCGCCCGCCTGCGGGCGCAGCTGCGCATCTTCGAAAACTCCGAGGACGCGGTGTTCACCATTGGTCCGTACACCTTCCGCCCGTCTGCCAAGCTGCTGCAGGAGCCGCTACGCAACCGCCGCATACGCCTGACCGAAAAGGAAGCGGCGATCCTGAAATTCCTCTACCGCGCCGGCACCAAGCCAGTCGCGCGGCAGATCCTGCTGAACGAGGTCTGGGGCTACAACGCGGCGGTGACGACCCACACGCTGGAGACGCATATCTACCGCCTGCGCCAGAAGATCGAACCCGATCCGGCCAATGCGCGGCTGCTGGTCACGGAAGGCGGCGGCTACCGGCTCGACCCGGCGGCCTGACCTGCCTCCGTCAACCGGCAAACGCCCCGGCCGGATACAGGCGCGGCTGGGCGGTCAGCCGGCAGCCGACCCTCGCGGCGAGCGCTTCCCGCCCCTCAGGCGGCACTCTCGCCATGCAACACCGTGTCCAACCCCTCCATCTCTTCCTCCGCGGTCACCGTCAGGCCGATGGTGAATTTCAGCCCGTAGAGCAGAACCAGGCTGACCAGGCTGCTCCAGACCAGCGTGACGGCCACCGCCTTGCACTGGATGACGAACTGGTGGAACGAGCCGTCCGTGCCACCGATCGTGGCCGAGGCGAACACGCCGGTCAGCAGCGCACCGACGATGCCGCCCACGCCGTGCACGCCGAACGTGTCCAGGCTGTCGTCATAGCCGAAAGCGTGCTTGAGGTAGCTGGCTGACAGAAAGCACACCAGGCCGGCGGCCACGCCGATGACAATGGCGCCACCAGGCAGCACGAACCCGCTGGCCGGCGTGATGGCCACCAGCCCGGCCACCGCGCCGGAGATGATGCCCAGCACAGAGGGTTTGCCCTTGAGCACCCACTCGATGAACATCCAGGCGAGAGCAGCGGCGGCAGTGGCGATCTGCGTCACCGCCATCGCCATGCCGGCGCGCCCGGTGGCGCCCACCGCCGAGCCGGCGTTGAAGCCGAACCAGCCCACCCATAGCAGGGCCGCGCCGATCACCGCGTAGGTCAGGTTGTGCGGCGCCATGTTGTCATGCCCGTAGCCGCGCCTGCGGCCCATCACCAGGCAGCACATCAGCCCGGCGATGCCCGCATTTATGTGCACCACCGTGCCACCGGCATAGTCCAGCGTGCCAAGCGTGGAGAGCCAGCCGGTGGGCGCCCAAACCCAGTGCGCGATCAGGCTGTAGGAGAAGACCGACCAGCCGACCATGAACAGGCACATGGCGGAGAACTTCATGCGTTCGGCGAAGGCGCCGGCGATCAGCGCCGGCGTGATGATCGCGAACGTCATCTGGAACATCATGTACACCGTCTCGGGTATGGCGTAGGGCACCGGCGTCAGGCCGGGCACGTTGTTGCCGAGGATAAAGCCGGTGTCGTCCTGCTTGCTGAAATTGTCGGCGATGCCGTGCAGCATGAAGCGGCTGGCGTCGCCGAACAGCGAATTCAGCGGAACCCCGAACAGCGACCCGGTGGCCGGGCCGTTGGTGAAAGCGAGGCTGTAGCCGCACACCGTCCAGACGAGCGTCACCAGGCAGCAGATGGCGAAGCTCTGCATGACGGTGGCCAAGATGTTCTTGCGGCGGACCATGCCGGCGTAGAACAGGGCCAGGCCGGGGATGGTCATCATCAGCACCAGCGCGGTGCTGGTCAGCATCCACGCGGTGTCGCCATGGTCGTAGGCCGGCGGCTTGGCCGGTGCGGCGGCAGCGGCCGGTGCGGAGACGGGTGCGGCGGCGGGTGCCTGGGCGGCGGCCGAGGGCGGCGCCGAGGCGGCCGGCGGCGGTGCGGCCGCGTCCGGTGTCTGAGCCACGGCAACGCCACCGAGCAATGGGCCGCCAAGCAGCGGGCCGCCAAGCAAGACGCCGGCGAGCAGAGTGGCGGCCAGCATGGTCTTCAGGGTCGATCGCATCCGGAAGGTCCTCACAGAGCCGCGCGGTCCAGCTCGCCCGTCCTGATCCGGACGGCGCGCAGGATGTCGAGCACGAAGATCTTGCCGTCGCCGATCTTGCCGGTCTGCGCCGCGCGCATGATCGCCTCCACCACCGCGTCCACCTGGTCCGAATCGACGGCCACCTCGATCTTCACCTTGGGCAGGAAGCTCACGTGATACTCGGCGCCGCGGTAGATCTCCGTCTGGCCCTTCTGGCGGCCGAAGCCCTTCACCTCGGTGACCGTCAGGCCCTGCACGCCGAGCGGCGTCAGCGCCTCGCGCACATCGTCCAGCTTGAAAGGTTTGACGATGGCTATGACCAGCTTCATCTCGGCATCCTTGGATTATGGCCGCGCATCTTCGCCGGCGCGTACTCGCAGTGATGCTAACAAGAAGCGTGCCGGGAACGGAAACGAAGCAGGGCCGGCTGTCCGAGCAAGAAGACCGCACACCTTACATGCCCCCTGCCGCACGGTGGCGTAGACGCGCCGGCCGCAGGGGCGGGACGTCCGACGCTTCCAGCCAGAACAAAGGCCTGACTTCCCTACTCCCCGCAAACGCCTATGTTTTAGGCAGAAAACTCGGAAGGTGCCGCCCATGCTGGATGTATGCGTCGTAGGGGCCGGCCCCGTAGGCGGCGCGCTCGCCTGCCGCCTGGCCCGTGCCGGCCTGTCGGTGGCGGTGGTGGACCGCGCGGCGCTGCCGCCGATGGAACATCCGAGCTTCGACGGGCGGGCCTACGCGATCGCCGCCGGCTCGCGCGCCTTGCTGGAGGAGGCGGGCATCTGGGACAGGCTGCCGCACGCGCCCGGCCCGATCGAGCAGATACGCGTCTCCGACGGCAAGCCGGGCCGGCCGGCCTCCCCGCTGTTCCTGCATTTCGACGCCACCGAACTGGCGGCCGGGCCGGACCATGGCGGCGCGCTCGGCTGGATGGTGGAAGCGCGCGACATGCGGGTGGCGCTGAACGCCAGCCTGCACGCGGCGCCCGGCCTGACCCTGCACGCCCCCGCCGTTGCCCGGGTGACCCGCGATGTGTCCGGCGCCCATGTCCGGCTGGACAATGGCCAGGACTTCACGGCCCGGCTGGTGGTGGCGGCCGAGGGACGCCAGTCACCGCTGCGCCGGCAGGCGGGGCTGACCGCCGCTGGCTGGGCCTACAGACAGGCCGGCATCGTCTGCGCCATCTCCCACGCCCGCCCGCATCGCGGCATCGCGCTGGAGCACTTCCTGCCCGCCGGCCCGTTCGCTCAATTGCCGATGGCGCCCAGCGAGGCGGGCGAGAACATCTCCGCCATTGTCTGGACCGAGCGCAAGGAGGCCGCCCCGCGCCTGATGGCGCTGGATGACGCGGCCTTCACCGCCGAGGTGCAGACGCGGCTGGGCGACCATCTGGGCGCAATCCGGCTGGTGGGCCAGCGCTGGATGTATCCGCTCTCCGCCATGTACGTGCACCGCGTGGTGGCCGAACGGCTGGCGGTGGTGGGCGACGCGGCGCACGGCATACACCCTATCGCCGGCCAGGGGCTGAATCTCGGCCTGCGCGACGCGATTGCGCTGTCCACGCTGCTGATCGCGGCAAACGCGGCGGGCGAGGATCCGGGCGCCCCCGCCCTGCTCGCACGCTACGCGCGGGCGCGGCGGCTGGACAATCTCTCGATGCTGGTGGCAACGGACGGGCTGGACCGGCTGTTCAGCACGGACAACCCGCTGGCGCGCGCGGCACGCCGCATCGGCATAGCGGCGGTGCACCGTATGCCGGGGGTGAAGCGGGCGTTCATGCGGCAGGCCATGGGAATCAGCTAAGCGCTGCCCCCGCCGGAGCGCTCGGGCGCGCATGCGCGCACGCGCCCGCTTCCTCGTCCCCGGTTCTTGTTTAAGCCATCCGGAAGCCGACCTATTGCGAGCAATGAACTACACCCCGATCCGGACCGAAACGCTTCCCGCCCGTGCCGTCAACCGGGCGATCGGCGAGGCGCGGCGCGGCGTGCCTGTCGTAGTGCTGGGCGAGGCCGGCGAACGCGGCCTGGTTCTGGCGGTGGAGACGGCGACCGAAGCCACGTTGCAGGAGTTCCTGGCCGCCGCGTCGGACCGGCCCGTGCTGCTGCTGGCCGCGTCACGCGCGGCCGACCTGGAAGCGGGCCAGGCCTCCGGATCGCACGGCAATGCGGCGGAGCTGACCGCGCTCGCCCTGCCGGCCGGGACCGGCCGGCTGGACATCGCCACCCTTCGCGCCATGGCAGACCCGACGCTTGCCGGGCATGCGGCGCCCGGCGGCCACGCGGACACCGCGCATGTCGCTGCCGTCCTGCAGGCCGCGGGCGTAGCGCTGGCCAAACTGGGCCGCCTGCTGCCGGCGGTGCTGATTGCCGGCGCCCGTTCTGACACTATCGGACTGCTGGACGTGTCCGCCGCCGCGGTGCTGGCCTACCCCCAGGCCAGCGCGGAAGGCCTGGTGCGCGCCGCCGATGCGCGCGTGCCGCTGGAGGAGGCCGCCGACACCAGGATCGTGGCGTTCCGGCCGCAGGACGGCGGCATCGAGCACCTCGCCATCCTGATCGGCCGGCCGGAACAGGCGCAGACTCCGCTGGTCCGGGTGCATTCCGAGTGCTTCACCGGGGACCTGCTCGGCAGCCGCCGCTGCGATTGCGGTCCGCAGCTTCACCAGGCGATCGCGCGCATGCAGGCCGAAGGCGCCGGCGTGATCCTCTATATGGCGCAGGAAGGCCGCGGCATCGGCCTGGTCAACAAGCTGCGCGCCTACACGCTGCAGGACAGGGGGCTGGACACGCTCGATGCCAACCGCGCGCTGGGCTATGGCGCGGACGAGCGCAGTTTCGCCGCCGCTGCCGCCATGCTGCGCAATCTTGGCATCACCCGCATACGCCTGCTGACGAACAACCCGGCCAAGGTCGCCGGCCTGGCCGCGCACGGCATAGAGGTCACCGGCCGGCTCAGCCACGCCATCGCCGCAAACGGCGAGAACGATACATACCTTGAGACCAAGGCCCGCCGCTTCGGCCATCTCCTCGGGTGAGCACGGCCCGCGTCCATCCGGATGCCACGCTGCGGTTCGGCGGCGAGACGCTACGGGTGGCCTGGGGCCGCGCCGGCGTCGTCGGCCACAAGCAGGAGGGCGACGGCGGCACGCCAGCCGGCCTGCTGCCGCTGCGCCGCGTGCTATACCGCGCGGACCGCGTGGCCAGGCCGCGCGCCGCGGTCCCCGTGGAGCCGATCGCCCACGAAGACGGCTGGTGCGACGACCCGGCGGATGCACGCTACAACCAGATGGTGCGGCTTCCCTATGCGGCACGCCATGAGGAGCTGTGGCGCCGCGACGGGCTGTACGACCTCGTGGGCGTGCTCGGCTGGAACGACCGCCCGGTGCAGCGCGGCCGAGGCTCGGCGATCTTCCTGCACGTGGCCTCAGGCGAGTACGCGCCAACCGAAGGGTGCCTGGCCCTGTCGCTCGCCGACCTGTCGCGCGTTCTGGCCGGCGGGCTGACGGCGGTCCTGACCGGGTGATCGCTCGGCTGCCAGGCCGGCCGCCGCCCGCGTCACTTCAGCCCGAGCACCGAATACACTCGCCCCGAAGCCGGCCACACCCGCTCGATGGATCCGCGCCAGGCCACAAACCCCCAGCCCATCGCCGCCAGCACGATCAGGCTGGCCACCCATCCCGCCACCACCGCCGGCCGCTTGCCGGACCAGGCGTCCGGCTCCGGCAACGCGTCAGGCAAGACGAGCCGCTCAGCCGGCGACGGCGCGGGCGGAGCCGCGGCAGGGGCGAAGGCCGGCGCCGGATCTACGAGCCCGGGGGAGACCACGCTTGTTGCAGGTGCCGCCGGCGACTCGGGGGTGAAGTCGCCGCCGCAGCGGACGCAGCGCAGCGTGCGCCCGCTCGCCAGCACGGCTTCCGGCACGTCGTAGGCGGCCTGGCAGGACGGGCAGACGGTGCGCATGTATGTTGCCAGTTTGGAATGGCCTGCCGCGCTTGGCAATCCGCGCCGGCTCGCGGCACAACAGCTTCCGGATTGCACAGGATGCGGCGGGTGGAAGGCGCAGGCGAGGTGGTCAGGCTGGAGGGAGTGGGGCTGCGTTACGGCGCCGGCACGCCGGTCCTGCACGGCCTGGACTTCGCTTTGCCGGCAGGCGCATTCCGCTGGCTGCTCGGCCCGTCCGGGGCCGGCAAAACCAGCCTGCTGCGCCTGCTCGCATTGGCCGTCCGCCCCACAGCCGGCCGCCTCAGCGTGCTCGGCCGCAGGATCGACACCGCGCGCCGCGGTGACCTGCCGCCCCTGCGGCGCCGCATCGGCGCGGTTTGCCAGGATCCCCGACTGCTGCCCCACCTTTCCGCCTTCGACAACGTGGCCCTTCCGCTGCGCCTGGACCGGCGCTCGGAAGCCGAGCTTCGGGCGGATGTCACGGACATGCTGCGCTGGGCCGGGCTGGAGCCGCACGCGGCGTGCCGCCCCGGCGCGCTGTCGGCAGGGGAGCGGCAGCGCGTCGCGATCGCGCGCGCGGTGATCGCTAGGCCGGCATTGCTGCTGGCCGACGAGCCCGCCGGCGGACTGGATGAGGCACAGGCCGGACGGCTGATGCCGCTATTCGCCGAGTTGAACCGGCTGGGCACCACGATCGTGGTGGCGACGCATGACATGGGTCTGGTGTCGCGCCATCCGGCGCCTGTCTTGCGGCTTGGCAGCGGGGATCCAGGTGGATAAGGCCGCGGGCGAGCCGTTTTTCGAAGAACACGTCCGGCAGGCGCCGGCTTCTTCCCGCGCGGTTGCACGCGCGGCACCCGGGTTCCGGCACGGCGGCGCGCGCCGGAAGCGATTTGATGTTCTGCGGAGAGAAAGCGTCTCCTTGCCTGTGCCCATGTTTCCGCAGGACCGCCTGTTGCCGCTGCAAGTCGCCGCCCTGGTGTTCCTGGCCGCGCTGGCCGGCGCTGGCGGCCTGGCCGCCACCGGCCTGGCCGATCGCTGGCGCCAGGCCGGGGACGGCACGATCGTCCAGGTGCCGGAAGCCAATGCGGCGGCAGCGGCGGCACTGCTCGGCCCCGCCGCGCATCGCCTGTCGCCGGCCGAGGTGGCAGCCGCGCTGAAACCGTTCCTGGGCGAGGATGCCGTGCGCCCGGCGATCCCGCTGCCCGCCGTGTTCACCCTGGCCGCCAGCCCGCCTCAAGGCGCCGAGCAGGCGCTCGCCCGCGCGGTGCCGGACGCGCTCGTCTCCCACGGCACGGTGTGGCAGCAAAGGGCGGCCGCCCTCGCCGGCAGCCTGACATCCGGCGCCGTGCTGGTAGCCGCTTCCGTGGCGCTGCTGGCGGCTGGCGGCTTGGCAATGACGACGCGCGCGGCCCTCTCGGCAAGCCGGGAATCGCTGGAGATCGTCCACCAGCTCGGCGCAACCGACGGCCAGATCGCCTTCAGGCTGGCCGCCGGCGCGTCCCTGCGAACCCTGGCCGGCGCGGCGGTAGGGAGTGCCGCCGCCGTGCCTGTCCTGCTGGTTCTGGTCCGCCTGATGGCAGCGCTCCAGCCGCTCCCGCCAGGCGAGGTCCCGGCCAGCCTGCCTTCTGCCGTGTGGGGCTTGCTCGCCGCGCTGCCGCTTCTCGCGGCGCTGGTCGGCTGGAGTGCGGCGCAAGCCACAGCGCGCGCCTGGCTGCGACGGCTGCCATGAGGCGCCTGTTCGGCATCCTGTCCATAACCATACTGGGTCTGGCCGTAGCCTGGCTCGCCGGCTTCGTCTGGTTCGTCAACGGGGCCGTCAGGGCGGAAGCCGGCGGGTCGGTGGCGGACGGGATCGTCGTTCTGACGGGAGGTGCCGACCGCATTTCGACAGGCGTGCGCCTGCTCCAGGGCGGGCGCGGGCGCGTGCTGCTGATCAGCGGCGTGGGCCATGGCGCGGACCTGCCGGACCTGCTGCGCGGCACCGGCATCGATCCGGCACCTTTGGCAGGCCGCGTGACGCTGGGCCGCGCCGCCACCACCACTACGGGAAACGCCGACGAGACGGCCGGCTGGGTGCAGGCCCAGCATCTGCGCTCGCTGCTGGTGGTGACTGCCAGCTACCACATGCCGCGCGCGCTGACCGAGCTTGCGCGCAGCGTGCCGGAGGTGCGGCTCATACCGGAGCCGGTCCTGCCGCCGGCGCTGCACCGTGCGGACCTGGCGACCATGCGCTTGCTGGCCGGGGAATACACCAAGTGGCTGGCCTCCGAGCTGTGGCTGGCGCGGCTGAGTGGCGACGGCGCACGCGCTTCCGGCGGGCGCGCGTGATCGCCCTGCTGCGTGCCGCCGCGTTCGCCGTGTGGTTCTACGGCGTCACCCTCGCCTTCTGCCTGCTCGGCGTGCCGGTGCGCATCTTCGCGCGCCACCGCGCCTTGTGGGTCGCCCGAAGCTGGGTCCGGACCGTGCTGGCCGGCATGCCGGCGGTGCTGGGCCTGCGCGTGGTGGTGACCGGGCTGCACCACCTGCCCGCCTCTGGCCCGGCGCTTATCGCCAGCCAGCACCAATCCGAGTTCGACACGCTGATCTGGCTGAAGCTGACCGTGCTGCCCAGCTACGTGATGAAGCAGGAGCTGCTGCGCATCCCGCTGTTCGGCGCCCTGCTGGTGCCGGCCGGCATGATCCCGGTGGACAGACAGGGCGGCGCCGCTTCCATGCGGCTTCTGTTGACCGAGACTGCCGCCGCGGCCGCTTCCGGCCGGCAGATCGTGATTTTTCCGGAGGGCACCCGCCTGCCGCCGGGCCAACGCGTCGATCTGCAGCCGGGCATCGCGGCCATCGCCGCGCGCACCGGCCTGCCGGTGATCCCCGTCGCTACCGATTCGGGGCGCTTCTGGACCAGGCGCTTGCTGACGCGCCAGGGCGGCGACCTTCATGTGGTAATCGGGCCGCCTATCCCGGCCAGCACCCCGCGCCGCGCCATGCTGCAGCAGATCGAGGCATTCTGGCGGGAAGCGGAACGAAACGGCCATGTGGCTGTGGATAATCCTGTGGACGGAGCCGCCGTCGCCCCGCTCCCGACCACGCCCCAGCAGAGGTAAGACGCTCGTAAACCACGCTTTTCAGGACCGGAGAACGGCGCGTCTTCGCCGCCCCGGCACGCGGCGCCGCGTGGATAACACAATGCAAGTCTCTGTTTATAAATGAGCTTTTGAAAATGCACGGCAAAGTGAGGAGATTTCGAGATAGGACGGCGCGCCAGCACATCCGGCGTCACAAGGCAAGCCGTCCTGCGATGTGGATGAGTTCCGCGCTAAGCCGCCGTGGCGAGCTCTCGGCATGAGGCGAGGCTGGCGGATCGGGCTGAGTACGCTCGCTGTTCTGGCAGTGCTGGACACGCTCGCCTGGTATTTCGGCACCGCCCAGCTTGCGGCCGGTACGGACCGCTGGATCGCGGACGCCAGGCGACAGGGCTGGGTGGTGACGGAGCAGGAGCAGAAGCGCAGCCGCGGCGGCTGGCCGTTCGCGGCAACGCTGGCCATCGCCGCGCCGGAGATCGCCGGCGGTGACGCCCTGCTGCCGGGCGGCCTGCGCTGGTCGTCGCAGCGCCTGGTGCTGGCGGTCTCGCTGTTCCACCCGACGCTGCTGGCCCTGGAAGCTGCGGGCGCACAGCGTCTGCGCGTGTCCGGCCGCACGGAGCTGGCGTTCACCGCCGGCGCGCTTACCGCTGGCCTGCGGCTGTGGGGTGGGGCGCCGGCGCTCGCGCGCATACGGGCCGAGGCGGTCAGCGGCGGCATCGCAGGCTCCGGCCGCCCGCAGGACCTCCGGATCGTTCGCCTGCAGCTTCGCCTGTCGGACGTGAGCGAAACCGGGGCTGGCCATCTTTGGCCATCGGGAACCCTGCAGGTAAGCGCGTCCGGCATCGCCTTGCCTGGCAGCGTGCAATGGCCCTTGGGCTCGCTGGTCTCCGAACTGAGCGGCACGTTCCGCCTGGAGTCTCCCCCGGCAGGCGCAACGGTGCCAGCCGGCATCGAGGGCCAGGCACAGGCCTGGCGCGACGCCGGCGGGAAGCTGGACGCGCACGACGTCAGGCTGCGCTGGGGCCCGCTGAACCTCACCGCCACCGCATCGCTCACGCTGGACGGGCGCATGCAACCGGCCGGCACGGGCAGCGCGGACCTGGCGGGCAGCGCGGCCACCCTGGCTGCATTGTCCGACGCGGGCATGATCACGCCCAGCCTGGCCGCCACGGCTGCCGCGATGACAGCGTTCATGCCACGGGCGCCGGGCGATGCGGACGCTATCCGCCTGCCCCTCCGCCTGCGGGACGGCAGGGTGTCCGTCGCGCAGATACCCGTCTTCGAAATAGCGGAGGTGCGGTGGAAGTAACCGCCATGCGCGTTGCGGTTGAGCGGCAGTACCAGCCAGGTCCTCAAAGGACAACAGCGACACGCCGGCGCGGTGGGCGGCCGCTCACCCAGGTGGGGGAGACGGCCGCTTTTCACTTCTGTTTTGCGGAAAAGAAGCGCTTTCTTGCTTGCATGTTCCCGTTGGACGCCTTTCACCTGGCGCGCGCGCAGTTCGCGTTCACGCTCATCTTCCACATCGTGTTCCCGGCCTTTTCCATCGGGCTGGCGAGCTACCTGGCCGTGCTGGAAGCGTTGTGGCTGCGCACCGGCAAGCCCGTCTATCTCGACCTGTTCCGCTATTGGGTGAAGATCTTCTCCATCGGCTTTGCCATGGGCGTGGTCTCAGGCCTGGTCATGTCCTACCAGTTCGGCACCAACTGGGGCGCGTTCTCGGACCGCGCCGGCCCGGTGATCGGCCCGCTGATGGGCTACGAAGTGCTGACCGCCTTTTTCCTGGAGGCGGGCTTCCTGGGCGTGATGCTGTTCGGCATGCAGAAAGTAGGCCCGCGCCTGCATTTCGCGGCCACCTGCCTGGTGGCCACCGGCACGCTGATCTCGGCCACCTGGATCCTGTCGGTGAACTCGTGGATGCAGACGCCGCGCGGCTACACCATCGATCCAGCGGGCCGCTTCCTGCCGGCGGACTGGCTGGCGATCATCTTCAACCCGTCCTTCTTCGTGCGCCTGCCGCACATGGTGCTGGCAAGCTACCTGAGCGTGGCGTTCGTGGTGGGGTCGGTGGCCAGTTACCACCTGCTGCGCGCCCGCGCGGTGCACAGCGGCGGCGGCGCGTCCACCGAAGCGGTGCGCACCATGTTCTCCATGGCGATGTGGATGGCCGCCATCGTGGCGCCCGCGCAGATCGTGATGGGGGACCTGCACGGCCTGAACACGCTGCGCTACCAGCCGGCGAAGATTGCCGCCATGGAAGGCGACTGGGACAGCCGCACAGGCGCGCCGGAGATCCTGTTCGGCATCCCGAACATGAAGACCGAAACGACAGACTACAAAATCGAATTGCCCTATGCCGGCTCGCTGATCCTGACGCATTCGCTGTCCGGCCGCGTGCCCGGTCTTAAAGATTTTCCGCGCGCCGACCGGCCCAACTCCACGATCGTGTTCTTCAGCTTCCGCGCGATGATAGGCATCGGATTCCTGATGGCCGGCGTGGGGCTGTGGGGCCTGTTTGCACGCTGGCGCCGGCGCCTGTTCGACTCGCCGTGGCTGCACCGCGCCGTGCTGGTCATGGGCCCGTCCGGTTTCGCCGCCGTCATCTGCGGCTGGATCACCACCGAAGTCGGCCGCCAGCCTTTCACCGTGTACGGGATGATGCGCACGGCGGACAGCATGTCGCCGATCGGGCTGCCGGGCGTGGCCACGTCGCTGGTGGCGTTCATCGTGGTGTACGCCATCGTCTACACCGCCGGCATCACCTTTCTGCTGCGGCTGATGAGCCACCCGCCAGTGCGCGGCGAGCCGGACCACCCGACAGGCCAGCCGATACGCACGGCGGGGATCACGCCGGGGCCGGCCGGGGCGGCGCCGGAGGCGTCCCATGCGCAGGGGGCGGTGCTGGCGGAATGAGGGAAGGAAGAAAGGCCTTCTTTTTTGAAAAAAAGAAGCAAAAAACTTTTGCTCTCCCGGCTGCACCACGGCACGTGCCGGTTCTGCCACCGTGCGCATCGGCAGAACCGGACGAGGCCGTGGTGCAGGCGCCGGGAGCAAAAGTTTTTTGCTTCTTTTTTTCAAAAAAGAAGGCCTTTCTTCCTTTGCAGTCCCCCGCATGAACGCCCCCCTCTGGAGCGAGGCGCACCTGCTGCCGATCATCTGGGCCGGCCTGATCGCCTTCGCCGTCATGGCCTACGTGCTGCTGGACGGGTTCGACCTGGGCGTGGGCATCCTGTTCGCCGCCGAGCCGGACCGCGAGGAGCGCAGCGTGATGGTCAACGCCATCGCGCCCATGTGGGACGGCAACGAGACCTGGCTGGTGCTGGGCGGCGGCGGCCTGTTCGCCGTGTTCCCGCTCGCCTACGCTATCATCATGCCGGCGATGTATCCCACCATCATCGCCATGCTGCTGGCGCTGATCTTCCGTGGCGTAGCCTTCGAGTTCCGCTTCCGCGCGCAGACGCGGGGCGGCCAGTACTGGTGGGACGTGGCCTTCTTCGGCGGTTCCACTTTGGCCGCCTTCGCCCAAGGGCTGACGCTCGGCGGCCTGTTGCAGGGCGTGAAAGTGTCCGGCCGTGCCTATGCCGGCGGCTGGTGGGACTGGCTGGACGGTTTCACCGTGGTCTGCGGCCTGGCCGTGGTCGCCGGCTACGCGCTGCTCGGCGCCACCTGGCTGGTCTGGCGCACGGAAGGCGAGATGCAGCGACGCATGCGCCACATCGCCGAGGGCCTGGGCTTCGTCGTGCTGGCCGCGATCGCCCTGGTCAGCCTGTGGACGCCCTTCCTGAACCCGGTGTTCTACCACCGCTGGTTCGACTACCCCGGCATCCTGCTGACCGCCCCGGTGCCCGTGCTGCTGGCGCTGCTGGCCTGGGGCTTCTGGGCCGGCCTGCTGCGCCGGCACCACGCGACGCCTTTCCTGTGCGTCATCGGCTGGTTCGTGCTGTGCTTCGCGGGCCTGGGCATCAGCATCTGGCCGCTGCTTGTGCCGCCGTCGCTGACAATCTGGGATGCCGCGTCGCCGCCCTCCAGCCAGATGTTCCTGCTGGTTGGCGCGGCCGTGCTGCTGCCCATAATCCTCACCTACACCGGCTACTCCTACTGGGTGTTCCGCGGCAAGGTCGGCGCTTCGACCAGCTATCACTGAGCCCGCCGGAGGCTTGCTGTGCTGCGAAAGCTGGGGTGGTTCCTCGCCCTGTATCTCGGCGGCATCCTGGCCGTGGGCGTGGTCGCCATGCTGATACGCCTGGTGCTGGCGCACTGAACCGAACATCCGGTTTACAGGCTTTCAGTCTTTACAACCGGCGCTGTGTACGGATTTACAGCATTCACGGCTGTTGTGCGGTTCGCCGGTGAATTGCCTGCCGCCTCATGCGTAGATGCTCCAACGCTAGCGCGATGGAGATCCGGCATCATGACCCACTCTGCCCCCACCGATTTCTACGATGACGGCCTGGTCCACAGCCATGACTGGTCGCGCAGCACGCCGCCCGGCGCGCACCACAGCGACCGTCACCAGACGGCCGGCCATGACCAGGATGATCGCCAGGCCGATCACCGCCGCGTCCGTGGCTGAGATCGTCGGGCGGAGTTTGTTCCGCCCGACCTAGACCTCCCGCGGTTTGGCCTACTGCGGCACCGCGCTCTGCGGCGTCTGGCCAGGCGGAGTCGCCTGGGGTTGCGGCGCCGGAGCACCGGGCGGACCCTGCAGGACGACGCCGCCCCCCTGGTAAGCCTGGTTGGCCGCTGGAGTGTAGGGGCCCTTGTCGACAGGCCGTTCGACCGCTGGCTTCGGTTGCTTCACCGGGGCCGGCGGCTGCGGGGGCTGTGCCAGGGCCGCCGTCGTCATCGCCACACTAACCGCGGCAACCATCCTGAAGCAGCGCATCGTCGTTCTCCCCTGACCTGCGGGTTACTTGAGCTGGCCCTGCGCCTCTAAGCAAGACGGCGGATGCGGCCTGCACCGGCAAACTCCGTTCTTAAGAAGATAGAGCACCCGCCCTTCTGTCCGGGCCTGCCGCCATCCGCCAATAGCCCCGGGCCCGCCCGAAACGCACCCAGTGATCCGCCGGGTCGGCGGCATACCGCTCGGTTATTTCCACAGCCGCGATCGGGTACGCCGTGCAATACCAGGCGTTGTCCATTTCGAACGCCAGGCGCCCCTCATCAAAGCCGTAATGCTCGAAATGGTGCCGGCCGCTGGGCATGTGGCCGGCAGCCACCGTGCGGGCGATGTCCGGGTAGTGCCGCAGGTAGAATGCCTCGTCGAAGGCGGCGAGCGTGCCGGGGCGGTCGCGCGGCGGCGTGGGACGGCGCAGCAGCGTCAGCAGCTCGCCTGGCGGCATGGTTCGCCAGAGCTGGCGTATTGCGCCGTGCGCCGCGGCAAAGCCCGCAACGGGCACGGCGTAATGGTGCGGAAACAGGGTGAAGCGATAGCGCGTGTCGTCCAGCGGCAGCAGGTCCGTGGATGGTGACTGCGCTGGGTTGAACAGGCCCAGCACGGGCAGGTGCACCGTCTGCGCCTCGGACAGCCAGGCCGCCAGCCAACTGAATGTGCTGATGGCCGGCACGATGTGCTGGCTTGCGCGAATGTAGGCGAAATCCGCCACCGCGCCCTGGCTGGGCACGTAGCGTGCCGTGCGGAAGCGCTTGCGCAATGCGGACATGTAAGGCGAGTCGTCGAGTTGCCCGATGAAAACGGGCGACAGGCCGGTGAAATCCACCAGGCTGGCGTAGAAGTCGATCGAGACCAGCACGTAATCCGGGTGTCGGGCGTCCAGTATGTCGCCCTGTCGTATGTTGAACAGCAATTCGCCCGGGCCGGCGCCGCGCAGCGAAGGCGTGCGGAAGACGCCGCGGTAGGCGTCCGGCGGCAGGAAATTGGCCACGCGCTGGGCGTAGGTGCGTATGTCCACGCGGTCCAGCGCGCCGCTTCGCAGCGCGTGCGCCAACTGGTCCAGCGGCAAGGCGGGGTCCTCGCAGACCAGGTTGCGCGCCACCTCGCCGCCATGCGGCGGTATCTGGATGCCCCATTCCGGCAGGTGGATCTGGACGATCCGCGCCCCCGGCACGCGATCGGCCAGGCTGAGTGCCGCCATGTATTGGATCATGCGGTTGCCCACATTGCCCATGGGCGAAACCTGCACCAGCGGCGTGCGCTGGCCTAACTGCGGCGTCCATGCTTGAGAAGGCGGAACCGGCTGGGCGTGAGACGACTGGTCCGGGAATTTTGGAGCGTCAGCCATCACACACCTCCGGACGCCCTGAAAAGACGACGATGAAATCCGCCGTCTGCCTCATCGTGCGAAACGAGGCCCGCGACATTGCCGAGTGGATCGCCTTCCACAAAGTGGCCGGGTTCGACGCGCAGATCATTTTCGACAACCGATCCGACGACGGTACGGCCGAGATCGTCAAGGCGGCCGCGACACGGCTGGACCTGCGCTACCACCATTGGCCGCATGCCGGCCCGGACAGCCAGGTGCGCGCTTACGAGGCGGCCTGCACCGCCTACCAGCTCGAGTTTGACTGGATCGCCTTTGTCGATTCGGACGAGTTCGTGGTGATTGCCGGGGGCGAGCCGGTGAACGACTACCTTGCACGTTTCGACGGCTGGAGCGGCGTGGCGCTGAACTGGGCGATCTACGGTTCGGACGGGCACGAGGAATACCCTGACGGGCTGGTGCTGGAAAGCTTCACACGCCGCGCCCGGGCCGATTTCTTCCCCGCCCGGCACGTGAAATCGATAATACGGCCCGGCTTCGCGGCGCGTTGCCTCAACCCGCATTGCTTCGACCTGCGCGGCCATCGCCTGGGCAGCTACGCCACTGCTAAGCAGAAGCCCATGCAATGGTGGCCCGCCCCGGAGCTGGGCGGCATCCTGCCCGGTGTCAGCCTGGAGCTGCCGGACTACACAACGGCGCGGGTGAACCACTATTTCACCCGTTCGCGCGCGCATTGGTTGGCGAAACTGAAACGTGGCTACCCGAGCGACGTGGCGATACGCAAGCTGGCCGAATTCGACGAATACAACCGCAACGACTTACCCGACCCGGTTCCGGCGCCAATCGTCGACTTAACCCGCGACCAGATACGCCGCATCACTGTTCATAAGAACGTCCAAAAAAACGCATAATGACGTCAGAAGTTGACGTCTTCGATTTCTGGACGGGTTTAGTTGACACGGAAGCGACGTATCTGTTAACGGAGTATCAACTTTCCGGGAGACCGGCGTCTATACCAAATTTTTAGATTGGCCGTCTCGTTGCGTCCTGATAATAGTAAGCCGTGCTACAGCTTGAAGCCGGTGGAGCGTTCTTCCGGCAAGCTACGACGGACAGAAAGGTCGCTTCGATGAACAGCATTGTTGTGCGGTTTCAGATCTGGCAGTCAGACCGCCGCGCGGTGACAGCCCTCGAATACGGCATCATCGCCAGCATACTGGGCCTGGTGCTGGTGACCATCTTCGGCAATTTTGGCAACACGCTGAAGACGTTGTTCTCCCACGTGGGCACTTCGATCTAGACGTCTGCCGCGTCCGGCCGTCTATCCGGACGCCCTGACTGCCTTCTGGACCACCGTGTCGAGCGCCTGCAGGAAACGGGACCGGTCGGACGAGCCCATCGCAGCCGGCCCGCCTGTCACCAGCCCGATCTCCCGCATGTGCGCCGACACCGCCCGTCCAGCCAGGGCGGAGCCGATATTGTCATCCGACCAGATCCGCCCGTGCGAGGACAGCGCCCGCGCGCCTGCCGCCAGGCACCGCGAGGCCAGCGGAATGTCCGCGGTGACGCATATGTCCGCCGCGGTGATGTGCTCCGCGATCCAGTCATCGGCTACGTCAGGCCCCTCGGAAACCGTGACCATGCGCACGAACGCCAGCCCGGGCGGCCGTATCGGGCGGGAGCCGTTGGAGACCACGACGACGTCCACCCCCAGCCGGCCTGCTACACGATAGACCTCCTCGCGCACCGGACAGGCGTCGCCATCAACGTAGATCGTGGTCAAGACTTGCGGGCGAAGCGCGACAGATCGACCGCATCCGCCGGCCGCTTGGACTGGAAAAACGTGTAGTGCAGCGTGATCTCGTGCACGTCGGACGCGTCCACGTCCTTCGCCATCGCCGGATCGACGAAGAAGGTCACCGGCATCTGCACGTGTTCGCCGGCGCGCAACCGCTCCTCGTTGAAGCAGAAGCACTGCACCTTCTTGAAATACGGACCCACCTTGTCCGGCGTCACGTTGAAGGTGGCATGGCCCACGATGTCGTGGTCGGACTGGTTGGTCGCCTCGAAGAACGCCATGGCGTCCTGGCCCAGATGGACGCGCACCGAACGCTGCGACGGCACGAACGCCCAGGGCAGGTTCGGCGCCACCGAGGTGTCGAAATACACGGTGACCACGCGGTCCGTCTGCGTGGTACTGCCGGTGGCCACGCGCTGCGTGGTGCCGCCGGCGCCGGTGACCTGGCAGAACAGGCGATAGAGGGTGACGGAGTAGGAGGTGATGGCGGTCATCACGGCCAGCACCGCGCAGAAGGCGATGACTGTGGGGGCTTTGCGCATGGGGGTTACGTAAGCAAGGGTAGGGAGAAAGCACTTCTTTTTTGAAAAAAGAAGCAAAAAACTTTTGCTCTCCCGCCTGCACCAACGCGCGCGCCGGTTCCGCAAATACGCGCACTGGCATAGCATGGCCGAGCCGCTGTGCAGGCGGGAAGCAAAAGTTTTTTGCTTCTTTTTTTCAAAAAAGAAGGCCTTGCTTTCTTTTTCCCCCTATCCGCGCCATGCACCCCCCATGCACCGCGTCCTCTCCGGCATCCAGCCCTCCGGCGTACCCACCATCGGCAACTACCTGGGCGCCATACGCCAGTGGGTGGCCCTGCAGGACACCCACGAGTGCCTGTTCTGCGTGGTGGACCTGCACGCCATCACCAGCTTCCAGGATCCGGCGCGGCTGCGCGCGCAGACCCTGGAGATGGCCGCCACCCTGCTGGCCTGCGGCATAGATCCGGCGCGCAGCACACTGTTCGCGCAATCCGCGGTGCACGCCCATGTCCGCCTGGGCTGGATTTTCAACTGCATCGCCCGCCTGGGCTGGCTGAACCGGATGACGCAGTTCAAGGACAAGGCCGGCAAAGACAGGGAAGCCGCGTCCGCCGGCCTGTACGTCTATCCGAACCTGATGGCGGCCGACATTGCCGCCTACCGCGCCACACGCGTTCCCGTGGGTGACGACCAGCGCCAGCACCTGGAGCTGGCAAACGACATCTGCGAGAAGTTCAACCACGATTACGGCGTGGATTTCTTTCCGCGCATCGAGCCGCTTATTTTGGGCGAGGCGGCCCGCGTGATGAGCCTGCGCGACGGCACGCGCAAGATGAGCAAATCCGACCCCAGCGACCAGAGCCGCATCAACCTGACCGACGAGACGGACGCGATCGCGCAGAAGATTCGCCGGGCCAAGACGGACCCCGAGCCGTTGCCCAGTGAGCCGGCCGGCCTGGCCGAGCGTCCGGAAGCCCGCAACCTGGTCGAGATCTACGCGGCTATGGCCGGCACGGATGCGGGCGCGGTGCTGGCCGAGCATGGCGGCCGCGGCTTCGGCCCGTTCAAGGACGCGCTTGCCGGGCTGCTGGTGGCACGCCTGGGGCCGATCGCCGCGGAGACCAGGCGCCTGCTGGCGGACGAGGCACATCTGCGCGGCATCCTGGCTGAAGGGGCTGCGCGGGCTCGCACGGTGGCTGAGCCTGTCGTCGCCGAAGCCGAGCGTATCGTCGGGTTTGTTGCATAGGGCAGAGAACCGACGGGCTACAGGAACTTCGCCCGCACCACCCCGTCTGCGTCTGCCAACACGCGTTCCGGCAGAACCGGCTTCAGCCCCCGTGCAGGCGAAGAGACAAAAGTTTGCTCCTTCGTTATGAAGGAAGGAGGGCGTTTTTTACGCTGCCTTCGCCTGCCCGATAACCCGCACCAAATTGCCCAGCAGGTCATCCGCCGCGCGCACCCGCTCGGCCACGTTCATGTCCCGCACCAGCGCCAGCTTGTGGTCCGGCCGCAGCTTCACCTGCCCCTTGCGCGTGCCCAGCCAGGCGACCAGGCCGGACGGGTTGGCGAACGCGTTGCCGCGGAACTGCACCACCATGCCGCGCGGGCCGGCTTCCAGCTTCTCCACGCCGGCCACCCGGCACGCGCGCTTCAGGCGCACCACCTGCAGAAGATTGTCCACCTCTTCCGGCAGCGGGCCGAAGCGGTCCACCAGCTCGGCGGCCAGCGCCTCGCTCTCCCCGTCTGTGGTCAGCGCGCCGATGCGGCGGTACAGGCCCAGGCGGACGGGCAGGTCACGCACGTAGGCGTCCGGGATCAGCACCGGCAGGCCCAGATTGATGTTCGGGGTCCAGTCGCGGTCCTCTGTGCGCACGCGGCCGCGTGCGGAGCGCATCTCGGCCACCGCGTCCTCCAGCATCTGCTGGTAGAGCTCGATGCCGACCTCGCGTATGTGGCCGGACTGCTCGTCGCCCAGCAGGTTGCCGGCGCCGCGAATGTCCAGGTCGTGGCTGGCCAGCGTGAAGCCGGCGCCGAGCTGGTCCAGCGTCTGCATCACGTGCAGGCGTTTTTCCGCGGCGCCGGACAGCTTGTTGCCGGGCGGCCAGGTGAGGTAGGCGTAGCCGCGCTGCTTGCCGCGGCCGACGCGGCCGCGGAGCTGGTAGAGCTGGCCCAGGCCGAACATGTCCGCGCGGTGGATGACCAGGGTGTTGACGGCCGGCATGTCGAGGCCGCTCTCCACGATGTTGGTGGAGAGCAGGATGTCGTATTTGCCGTCGCCGAACTCGGTCATGACGCGTTCGAGTTCGGTGGGGGCCAGGCGGCCGTGGGCTTCGACGATGCGCGCTTCGGGGACGATTTCCCGCAGGCGGGTCTGCATCTTCGGCATGTCTTCCAGGCGGGGGACGACGCAGAAGACCTGGCCGCCGCGGAAGCGCTCGCGCTGTATGGCTTCGCGTATCACCACGTAGTCGAACGGCATGATGAAGGTGCGCACGGCCATGCGGTCCACCGGCGGGGTGGCGATGAGGCTCATTTCGCGCACGCCGGTGAGTGCCAGTTGCAGGGTGCGCGGGATGGGGGTGGCGGTTAGCGTGAGGACGTGGACGTCCGCCTTCAGGGCCTTCAGCTTCTCTTTGTGGCTGACGCCGAAATGCTGTTCCTCGTCGACGATGAGCAGGCCCAGGTCGGAGAACTCGATCCCCTTGGCCAGCAGCGCGTGGGTGCCGATGACAATGTTGATGTCGCCGGTGGCCAGGCCGCGACGCACCTCGGCGGCGTCTTTCGCGGTGACCATGCGGCTGAGCTGGCCGACCTTGATGGGCAACCCCTCGAATCGGGCGGTGAAGCCGCGGAAATGCTGGCGGGCCAGCAGCGTGGTGGGCACCACCACGGCCACCTGGGCGCCGGACATCGCCACCGCGAAGGCGGCGCGCAGGGCCACCTCCGTCTTGCCGAAGCCCACGTCACCGCAGATGAGGCGGTCCATCGGTTTGCCGGAGGAGAGATCCTCCAGGACGTCGGAGATGGCGCGTGTCTGGTCGTCGGTCTCGGCAAAGGGGAAGCGGGCACAGAACTCGTCCCACGTGCCTTCGGGGGGCGCGATCGTCATGGCGTCACGCACGCGGCGTTCGGCGGCGATGCGTATCAGCGCGCCGGCCATGTCCCGTATGCGCTGCTTCATGCGCGCCTTGCGGCTCTGCCAGCCGGCGCCGCCTAGCTTGTCCAGCGCGACGCCCTGCGTCTCGCTACCGAAGCGGGAGAGCAGCTCAATGTTCTCGACCGGCAGGAACAGCTTCTCGTTGCCGTCGTAGATCAGCCGCAGGCAGTCATGCGGGGCGGCGCCCACGCTTAGCGTCTCCAGCCCGTCATAGCGGCCGATGCCGTAATCCTGGTGCACCACCAGATCACCGTCGGCGATCTCGGTGGCCTCCGCGATGAACTGGTCGGCGCGCTTGCGGCGGCGGGCGGGCCGGCTGATGCGCTCGCCCAGCAGGTCCTGTTCGCCCACGATGGCGAAGTCGTCCGCGGTGAAGCCACGCTCCAGGCCAAGCGTGATGAGTGCCACCACATCCACCCGCATCCGGCGGACGGACGCCCAGTCGTCGGCCGGCTCGGCGCGTATCTTGTGCTCGCCCAGCAGGGCGGCCAGGCGGGCGCGCGAGCCGCGGCTCCAGGCGGCCACGATCGTGCGGCGGCCCTGCTTGGCCCAACCCGCCGCCTGTGCCGAGAGCTGCTGGTACACGTTGGACGAAATGCCGGCGCCGGCCTGGGTGAACACCACGCCGGGCCGGCCGCCGGCATCGAAGCCGCCGGCGCCGTCCGGCATGCCGTAAGGGCTGAACACAAAGCACGGTAGGCCGGCCAGCATCGCGTCCCAGCCGGCGCGGTCCAGGTACAAGCGCTCGCTGGGCAGCGGCCGATACGGCACCTCGCCGTCGCGCGGGACCATGCGTCGGGACTGGTAGTGGTCGGCGATCATCTCCAGACGCGCGGTCAGCGCCTCCTCGCCTTGCCCGTCCAGCGACACCGACGGGTCCGGCAGGTAGTCGAGCAGCGTCTCCATGCCTTCGTGGAACAGCGGCACCCAGTGTTCCATGCCGGGGTAGCGGCGGCCGGCGGAGATCGCCTCGTAGATCGGGTCGTTCGCTGCGGCCTGGCCGAACAGGTCCCGCCACTCGCTGCGGAAGCGGCCGATGCTGGCCTGGTCCAGGCTGACTTCGCTGACGGGGCGCAGGGCGAAGAACGACGCGGGCTCGGTGCTGCGCTGGGTGGCGGGGTCAAAACGGCGGACGCTCTCGATCGTGTCGCCGAAGAAGTCCAGGCGGACGGGGTCGCCCTCGCCGGAGGGGAAGATGTCGATGATGCCGCCGCGCACCGCGTATTCGCCGGGCTCCATCACCGTATCCGCACGGCCGTAGCCGTGCGATTCCAGGTAGGCGATCAGCGCTTCCGGCTTGACGGTGCCGCCGGTGCGCACGTCCAGGCTCTCGCCCAGGAAGACCAGGCGCGGGGGGACACGCTGCACGGCGGCGTTGACCGTGGTCAGCACGATGCGGCGGCCGGCTGGCGGGTCCAGCAGGCGGGACAAAGTGGCGATGCGCTCGCTGATCACCGCGGGGTTGGGCGAGACGCGGTCGTACGGCAGGCAGTCCCAGGCGGGGAAGCGCAGCACCTCGATGTCCGGCGCGAAATAGGCCAGCATCTCGGCCAGGCGGACCATGCGCTGTTCGTTGCGCGCGATGTGCAGCAGCGAGCCATGGTGTTCCTGGGCGCGGCGGATGAGCAGCAGCGCGTCGTAGCCTTCGGGCGCGCCGTAGATGGTGGCCAGGGTCAAGCGTGCGGTCCCTGCCCCATAGCGCCAGATGCGGGCCCCTGCCCCGTAGCGCCAGATGCGGGGCCCTGCCCGCGGGCGTCCCGCATGCGGCGCAGCATCGGCGTGTCGTGCTCGGGCGGGATGGGCGTGCGGCCGGTCAGCCAGTCGGCCAGCCAGGTGTCCGGCAGTTCCATGATGATTTCCAGCACGCCGATCTCCTCGGCGGAGAACGCGGCCAGGCGGGTGGCGACGAAATTGCCGATGAGTATGTCGTTCTCGCGGGTGCCGCGGTGGTTGGCGCGGAAGAGGAGGCGGCGGCGGCGGCCTTCGAGCGGGGTGGTGTCTTGCATGGTGCGGGTGACATATAGCGGGCGGGGACGGGGAAGGAAGGAAGCAGTTCTTTTTTGAAAAAAAGAACCAAAAAACTTTTGCGCCCCCGGCTGCATGCAGGCGCGGCCCGGTCCTGCCGACGTGCGCTTCTGCAGGACCGGAGCGGGCCGTGATGCCAGCGCAGGAGCAAAAGTTTTTTGCTTCTTTTTTGCAAAAAAGAAGGCCTTGCTTGCTTGACTGACGTGCTGTCGCCCCTCCTGGAACCAGCCTCGGCCCTGCGCGGCGTAGGCCCCGCGCTCGCCACCCTGCTGGCCAAGCTGACAGGCGGCACGCGTGTGCTGGACCTGCTGTTCCACTTGCCGGAAAGCTTCGTGGACCGCCGGCATCGGCCGACTATCAAGGAAGCTTTGCCCGGGCAGGTGGCGACGCTTGAGGTGGAAGTGGTCCGGCACGACAAGCCGGCCACCAACCGGCAACCCTGGCGGGTGATCGTGAAGGACGGCACGGCGTTCGCCGAGCTGGTGTTCTTCAAGCCGGCGCGGGCGCAGGCGCTGACGGTCGGGTCGAAAATCCTGGTGTCCGGCCGGCTGGACAGTTTCCAGGACAGGCTGACGATGCCGCACCCGGACCACATCGCGCCCGCCGGCCGGCCGGAGCTGATACCACCGCTGGAGCCGGTTTGGCCGCTGACAGCGGGGCTGTTCCCCAGCCAGTTGCGCGGCGCGCTGACACAGTGCCTGGCGCGCATCCCGGTGCTGCCGGAGTGGCACGAACCCACGTTGTTGCGCCGCGAGCGCTGGCCCGCCTTCGGCGCGGCGCTGTGCGCGCTGCATGCGCCGCGCGAGCATCCCGGCCCGGAAGTGCGGGCAAGGCTGGCCTATGACGAGCTGCTGGCGCATCAGATCGCCATATCCTGGATGCGCAGCCGGGAGCGTGCCCGGCCGGGCCGCGCGCTGGCCGGGGACGGGCGTCTGCGCGCGGCCGCCCTCGGTCGCTTCGGCCACGCGCTGACCGGCTCGCAGAGCGAGGCCCTGGCAGAGATCGACGCGGATCTGGCAGCGCCCACCCGCATGCTGCGCCTGCTGCAGGGCGACGTGGGATCCGGCAAGACGCTGGTGGCCACGCTGGCGATGCTGCGCGCAGCCGAGGCCGGCGCCCAGGCGGCGATGATGGCGCCCACCGAGACGCTGGCCCGCCAGCACCACCGCACATTGACAAAAATCTGCCCGGTGCCGGTGGCGCTGCTGACCGGCAGCGTGAAGGGTGTGGCGCGGCGCAACACGCTGCTTGGCCTGCAAAGCGGGCGCGTGCCGCTGGTGGTGGGCACACACGCGCTGTTCCAGGAGGGTGTGGCGTATCGGGATCTGGCGCTGGCGGTGATCGACGAGCAGCACCGCTTCGGCGTGGACCAGCGGCTGTCCCTGGGCGGCAAGGGCGAGGCCACCGACGTGCTGGTGATGACGGCCACGCCCATCCCGCGCACGCTGCTGCTGACGCATTGGGGCGAAATGGCGGTCAGCCGGCTGTCGGAGAAACCCGCCGGCCGGCAGAAGATACGCACCACCCTGCACAGCCTGGCCACAATCGAGGACGTGACGGACGGCATCGCCCGCGCGCTGGACCGCGGCGACCAGGTGTTCTGGGTGTGCCCCATGGTCTCCGAGAACGAGATGCTGGACGTGGCCGCGGCCGAGGCCCGCTTCCGGGCGCTGCGCACGCGGTTCGGTGCCAGGCTGGGCCTGGCGCACGGCCAGATGGAGACGGAGCAGCGCGAAGGCGCGCTGGCCGACTTCGCCGCCGGGCGCACCCGCCTGCTGGTGGCCACCACGGTGATCGAGGTGGGCGTGGACGTGCCGGCGGCCAGTGTAATGGTGGTGGAACACGCCGAGCGGTTCGGGCTGGCGCAGTTGCACCAGTTGCGCGGCCGGGTTGGGCGCGGGTCGGCGGCCAGCTACTGCCTGCTGCTGCACGAGGACGGGTTGAGCGAGACGGCGCGGCGGCGCCTGGTGCTGCTGCGCGATACAGAAGACGGCTTCATCATCGCCGACGAGGATTTCCGCATACGCGGGGGCGGGGATTTGCTGGGGAAAAGGCAATCCGGCCAGCCCGGGTGGCGGCTGGCGGACCCGGTGGAGCATGAGGGGCTGCTGCGCATGGCGAACCGCGACGCGGCGCATCTGCTGGAGCGCGATCCGGGGCTGGAGAGCGAGCGCGGCCACGCCATACGGCTGTTGTTGCGGTTGTTCGAGCGGGGGGCGGCTTTGCGGACTTTGGGGTCTGGGTAGGGAAGCAAGGAAGGCCTTCTTTCTTGAAAAAAAGAAGCAAAAAACTTTTGCTTCCTCGCCTGCGCGGCGGCCCAGGCTGTTCTGCCGGTGCGCGTGTTTGCAGAACAGCCGCCCAATGTTTGCAGGCGGGGGAGCAAAGTTTTTTGCTTCTTTTTTTCAAAAAAGAAGGCCTTTCTTCCTGTTCCCATGACTAGGGAGTACCCGGCCCGCCCCCTCGTAGGCATAGGCATCGTCGTTCTGCGCCCGAGTTCAGTTCTGCTGGTCCGGCGATCGCGGCCGCCGGCACAGGGTGCTTGGAGCCTGCCGGGCGGGGCGCAGCGCCTGGGCGAGACCGTGGAGCAGGCGGCGCGGCGCGAGCTGGCCGAGGAGACGGGGCTTTCGACCGGCGCGCTGCATCTGGCCGCGTGTGCCGACAGCATACACGAGGACGCGGACGGGCGGATACGATTTCACTACACGATACTGGATTTCTGCACCGCCTGGACGGGTAGCGCGCCGGTGGCGGGGGGCGACGCGGGGGAGGTAACCTGGGCGGCGTTGGACGGGCTCGGCGCGTATGATCTGTGGGCGGAGATCCCGCGGGTGATCCGGCTCAGCCAGGCGGTGCTGACGAGAGGCGGATGAAGCGAGTGGCCACCGTGATGTCCTCGGCCACGTGGTGCCGGCGCTTCGCGGCTTCGTGGTCCTTGCCCCATTGTTCGGCCTGGAACAGTTCGTCCAGGGAGGCCAGTTCGTGGGCCTGGCTGGCCTCCATGGCGCCGTCGGCTACGGCGAGGCCGAGGACCAGGCTGCCGGTGGCGGGCACCAGGATACCCAGGCCGGCGAGTTCAAACGGGGGGCGCCGGGCGACGGCGGCGCGCAGGGCGGAGAGGGCGGCGGGCGGCTGGGCGATGTGGCGGATGGACGAGGTTACATGCAGATGGGCGTTGTGCACGCGGGCGGCCCAGGCGAGCCACGGTTGCCAGAGCTGCTCCTGGCGGCGGACCAGCGCCTCGGGGGCGCTCGCGCGGTAGCAGAGCAGGTCGGTCTCGCCGTAGGCGGCGATGGCGGCGATGGTGGGCTCCGGGTCAGGCGCCACGCGTTCCTGGGCGGTGCCGGCAATGCGGGTGAGCGGCACGTCCTCGGCGGAGAGCCGGTCGCCGGCGGCCTGCCACTCGGCGGCGATGGCGTCCGCGAGGGCGCGGCTTTGCAGCGACAGCACCGGGCCGCCTGGCAGGCGCATGGGCCGCCCGTCCAGCTTGATCGCGTAGCGTCCGGCGTCTTCGGTAACGGCCGCTTCGGTCCAGAAGCGTTTCATCGACAACGCGTGGCGTCCTTGTGATGGTTCTCCGGACAGCGCCGCGCGGCGCGACGGCGGAGCAAAAGTTTTTTGCTTCTTTTTCTCAAGAAAGAAGGCCTTGCTTGCCTGGCCTCAGTGGAACAGCCCCTTCAAAAGGTCCTTAGGCTTGCGTATCGAGAATCCTGTGTCCGCCGCCGGGGCCGCAACAGGCAGCGGCCCGCCCAGGCCGCCGCGGGCGAGCGCCAGCTTGGCGGCACAGGCGGACGGCCCGGCGGGGGCGCCGCCGATGGACATGCCGACGCGGCCGCCGCCCAGCACGGGATCGAGCGTGGCTTTCATGTCCCCGAACGGGCCGTGGAACCAGACGGGGGCTGCCACTTCGGTGGGCCCGAGGCGTATGCGGGGGCGCAGATGCAGGTCGGCGGTTTGCGCGCGCAGATCGACCTGGCCGGTGCCGTCCATGGACAGTTTGGAGGTGTCGGCTGCCAGCGCGGTGACGGTGCCGGTGCCGTTGGTGAAGTTCAGGCGCAGCGCCAGGCAGCGCACCTGGCTGGTGCCGCCGCCGAAGCTGGGGACGCCCGCGGTGTCCAGTGCGGCGCCGAGCAGGCCCTGCACCAGGCTGTCATCTACCTGGCCGTTGACCATCGCCAGGCCGAGATGGCCGTCCAGGCTGGACTTGATCGCCTGCACCGTCTGGCCCACGCCGCTGAGCTGGGCGTCCACCTGCATGGTGCCGTGTGCTGCGTCCGGGTAGCCGAGCAGTCCGGCCACGGCGCTGGCCGAGATGGAGGGCGAGCGCAGGGTGACGGCGATCGGCGGGTCGTCCGAGCTGGCATCCAGTGACGCGCCGCCGATGATCGCCCCTTCGGCGCTTTGCGCGCGAAACGGGTTGAGCGCCAGCTTGCCGTCGGTGAGTTGCAGGTGGGCCTGCAGGTCCGACAGTTTCTGCCCGCCATAGGTAAGGTCGCCTATGCTGAGGGTGAGGTCGGCGTCCGTGTTGCGCAGGCGGGCGAGCGGCAGCGGGTTGGCGACGGGCGTGTCGGTCGGCAACGGTGCCGCGGTGTTCTGCGGCGTGGTGGGCGTGGGGACGGGCGGCGGGGGCACGCTCTGGCTGGCGCTGGTGTCCGGCAGCGGCCAGACCGCCGGCAGCAGGCCGCCTGCCGGCGCGCCGATCGCGTCTAGGTCCAGCACGCGGGAGGTGAGCGTGCCGGTCAGCGCGGCGCGCGGCGCCCACTGGACGGTCAGCTCGCCGGACAGGTCACCCAGCGAGGAGGCGATTGCCAGGTTGCGCACCGCCACGCCGCGCAGCTTGACGCCGGCGTCCCCAACCTGGGCTTCCAGGCTGAAATCATGCGCGGGCGGCAGGGTGCGGCCGACCAGGGGGGAGAGCGAGGACAGGTCCGCCGCACGGGCGTTCAGCGTCATGTCCAGCCCGGCGGCGCTGAGCGAGGGCGGCACGGTGCCGTGGGCGGTGAAGTTGGCGCCGGCCGCCTGCGCGGTGAGCGTGGCCTGGATCGGGCCGCCGCTGCCCACCACGTCCGGCTGCATGGCGGTGCCGGCAACGCGCAGCGGCTGGTCCTGATAGGTGCCGTCCAGCGAGAGCTGGACGAGCTGGCCCGGGCCGGGCGCCGAGAGCAGAAGCTGCTTGACCGCGAGACCGGGCACCCAGCTTCCCAGGTCCGCGGCACCGGCGTGGACGGAGACCTGGGAGGTGCGCAGCTCGCCCGCGCTGCCGTCCGACAGCAGGGCGTTGGCGTTCACGTCGGTCAGCGGGGGCAGGGTGGCGCCCTTGATCAGCGGGTTCAGCTCGGCCAGCGCCGGCGCGTTTGCGGTGACGCGGAACTGGTAGCCGCGGCCCTGCTCCGGGTGGTTGATGCCGCCTTCGACGTGCAGGCTGGCGCGCAGCACGGACAGGTCCGCGGTCAGCGGCCAGGCGCCGGCCAGCGCGCTGGTGGGCCCGCCCTGCAGGCGCTGCAGGGAGCCGGAGCTGGCGGTTAGCGTGACCGGCACGTCACCCTTGGTGCCCGTGAAGGCGAGCGACATCGGCAAGTCCACGTCCTGCGCGGACCATACCAAATGGGTGATGCCGAGCGTGATGGGCGCCACCGTCCCCGCCGCCCAGGTGATCTGGCCGCCTTCCAGCGCCAGGTTGCGTATTTCTACCCGGCCGCCGCCATGCGAGGCGCTGCTGGTGTGGCCGAACATCGGCCGCCGCTCGGGGGCGAACTGCCAGTTCGGCACGCCGTCCGTGCCGCGTTCCAGGATGATGTCCGGATTCTGCAGGACCAGCGAGGAGATCACCGCGTCACCGCCCAGCAGCGGCAGCAGCGCGAGTTGCGCGGTCAGGCTGCGCGCCGTCAGCATTTGCGGGCGCGAGCCGCCGGCCACGTTGGAAAAGGCGATGCCGTCCACCTCGAATTGCGGTGCCAGGCCCAGCTTGAGGTGGACGCCGCCGGTGATTGTGAGGTCCCGTCCGGTGGAGCGGTGGACCGAGTCCTTCAGGGCCTCGGCCAGGCGGGCGGGATCGAGCGCGTTGGCGGCCACGATGGCGCCGGCCACACCCAGGACGATGATGACGCCCGCGGTGAGCAGGATGGGGCGCAGGGGGGAGCGTCGTCTTGGGGTGGGGCGCATGGGTGGGGTTGTCGCGGGGGTGGGTTGGGAAGGCAAGCAAAGGAAGGCCTTCTTTTTTGTAAAAAAGAAGCAAAAAACTTTTGGTCCTGACGGCTGCATCAGCACGGGGGTGCTGCTGCAGGTCCGCGCATCGGCAGAACAGGCCTGGCGCCTGCGCAAGCGCCGTGAGCAAAAGTTTTCTGGTTCTTTTTTTCAAAAAAGAACCGCTTGCTTACTTTCTGATGGGCTTGGCTGCCGCGGGCGCGTGGAAGCCCATCCGCTTGAAGGTGTCTCGCATGTGGGGTGGCAGGTCGGCCTCCAGGCTCAGCGTGCCGCCGTCCGGGTGCGGCAAAGTGAGGGCGCGGGCGTGGAGGTGCAGCTTGTCCGCGAGGCCTTCGACCAGGGCGGTCTCGCCGCCGTATTTGTGGTCCGCGACGATGGGGGCACCCAGGGCCACGCAGTGGACACGGAGCTGGTGGGTGCGGCCGGTGAGCGGCTGGAGTTCCAGCCAGGCGAGCTTGCGGCCGGCGGCGTCCAGCGTACGGTAGTCCGTGATGGCGTGGGTGCTGTCCTCCTCGCCGGGTTCGGCCACGGCCACGCGTTCGCCGCCGCGCAGGCCGCCGTATTTGACCAGCGGGAGGTCTAGCCGGCCTTCCTGCGGGGAGGGGCGGCCGGCGACGACGGCCCAGTAGGTTTTGAGTACGTGGCGGCTGCGGAAGGCGCTAGCGAGTTTGGCGGCGGTGCCGGGGGTGCGGGCGAGGACGAGCAGGCCGCTGGTGTCCATGTCCAGGCGGTGGACGAGGCGAGGCTTGTCGGCCGCACCTTGGCGGAAGCCCTCCATCAGGCCGTCCAGGTGGCGGACGATGCCGGGGCCGCCCTGGACGGGGAGGCCGTGGGGCTTGTTCATGACGATGAGGCTGTCGTCCTTGTAGACGACCATGTGTTCGAGTTCGCGCAGGGTGTTTTCGTCCAGCGGGGCGCGCTCGGGGGGTGGCGGGGGGCTGTCCGGCAACGGGGGGACGCGGATTTCGTCGCCTGGCTGGAGGCGGGTGGAGGCGTCCGCGCGGCGGCCGGCCACGCGGATCTGGCCGGTGCGGCAGAGTTTCTGGATCATGCCCTGGGTGAGGACGGGGAAGTGGCGCCGGAACCAGCGGTCCAGGCGTATGCCGGCTTCGTCTTGGGTTACTTCCACGGTTGGGTGCCTAGGGTGGGTAGAGTGGCAGGTGGCTCCGCCTGGTGGGGGAGAACCAGAGAGGATTTGCTCCCGGCCTGGCGGTTTGGACGGTCTGTCCGGGGGTGGGTGGGGTGACGCGCGGCCCGGGGCGCGTGTTTTGCCGGTTTTCGCGGGTTTGCCTAGCTGTGACCGTGCGTGGGCGCGCACCGCCGGGACTTGCCCGGGGGCTGGCGGGTGATGACTGCCGGTATGGTTGACGACGGGGCGGCGGGGCCGGGCTTCCAGTGTGGAGGCGTTTCGACCTGCATTTTGGTCGGCGGGGGCGTTGGTTATTCCAGTTTGGGGGTGTGGTCTGGCGGGGGGCGTAGTTGGGATTCGAGGTGGGGTAGGAGGAGGTGGCGGTTGGGGGTGATGCCGAAGATTTTGCAGATACGGGCGAAGTTGGTGGAGAGGTGGTCGTCCGGGTGGGCGGTGAGCGTCTGCTCGATAATTTCGGGGAGGGTTTCGGGGATGGCGGCGTGGCTGGAGTGGTGCAGCGCCAGGGTGGCCACGGCTTCGTAGAGGTTGCCCTGGTCCGCCACGGAGAAGGCGGGGGGTTCTTCGAGGTCGTCCAGGCAGGCGTCCAGGTCCAGATCGGGGTCCGGGGGTTCGGCGCAGGTTTGGGCGGGGTGGGGGCGGCGGGCGAAGGTGTTGTTGGTGATCTTTTCCCAGAGCTCGACGGCTTGGCGGACGCCGCTTGCGTGTCGCGCGAAGGCCAGGTCCGGGTCAGCGGGTTTTGCCGTGGGTGTGGGGTTGGGGGTGGTTTGGGGCTGCTCCTGGGCGGCCAGGACGCGGGCCGCGGCGGCGCGGGCTAGCTGCAAACCGAGGTCTCGGAGTTCCAGGCAGGCGGCGAGGTTTTCCGCGCGGTGGGCTGCGAGGGCGGGGTCGGGTGCGGTGGGTGGGATAGCGTTCAGGGTGGGTGCCTGGCGGGTGGGTTTGGGGAACGTTTGTAGAACGGGGCGGCGGGGGTGGGCAAGCGGGTTTTGGGGTGGGGGTTGGTGGAACAGTGCGGTCTGGCGGTGAAGACGCTGTTGCGGATGCGATCGGGGCTTGGCTGTGACTGGCCAATGACGGTCCGGCAGCTTTCTGGACGGAGACTGCGAAAGCAGACGTTCGCAACCGGAATCTGCGCTGGACTTTACCAAGGTTGTCCATAGCAATTACGTTGCGATGAACCGGGAGTGCACAAATGCAGGGCACGGGTTCAGCCCGCGGTCATTATTGGTGCACAAGCAATCCTGATCCGACCTAATAACGAGCCTCGACCTGTTTACAGGCTTAACCGGCGGTGCCGTTGGGGAAAGTGGTAGCCAGTTCTCTGTAGAGTTCATCTAACTTCGTACAGGTGGCTTTGATTAGATCGACGGTCATCACTCGAATGCGCTCGGCTTCCTCAGGCGATATTATAGCAAATGGAACACTCTCAATTGTCGTTTGAAAGTCGCCCATGTCCGCGGGTTCGAACTTAAAGTGATGACTGTCCGAGTGGGCAAAAACTTCGTGACGCATCTGCAGAAGCCTTTTATGTGTGTCTGCCTGATGTGTGTCAAAGTTGGTTAGCTTCGATGGAAATGCTGGCCAGCCTTTGCTTCCTACAAACGGACGAGCATAAGCCACAATTAAGTTTGTAACGAATGCCGTCTGTTGCTCATAGATCGTGCCTCGACGTTCCCATGGTGTCGAATGCCATCTCTTCTTGAGCAAGTAGCAGGCGCAAAATTTGGCTTGCTCGAAGTCGTATTTCGACGCGAAAAGGCGGTCGAATTGGCGTTTTACTTGGACCTTGTCACGCATACTGCACGAAATTCACATTAGAGGATAATTGCCGTCCTAAATGTATTAGCCGCCGCGTCCCTCCGTCCGCAAATCATAACTTCCCCTGTCCTGCTCACATCGTCCCTCGGGTGCTCGCCGCATCAAGGTGCAGTCCTCGCCGTGCTTACCGCATAGGGGCGGCTGCGCGCGGCTCTGCGTTGCTCCGGGCTTCCCTTGACCCGGCTCCGCGCCTCCGGGATTCGTATGCAGGCGGCGGGACAAACAACGACCTTTCAAGCTCCGAACAAAAACGACAGTTTTAGCCCAAGCTCCACCTTGCGTAATACGCTTTCTTATGATCGCGCACCCGATGAGGTCGACGACGAGATAGCTGATTAACTCCGGCTGATGTCCGACGTGCACCCGTTGCCAGCATTTGAGCGCTAGCCCGGAACGTCCGCTTCAGAGAATGCAATAAGCCTGCTGAACTACGGTCGTTAGCGCCTGCCTATCGAGCTTCTGAAAGCGGCGCCGAAACACGCCACAACGGCGCTTTCGCGCAAAGCAGCCGGTCTTCCCGCCGAGAGGTCCAGCCATGAGCTCGAGCAGCCCATTGCTCGGGCGGCGCCTCAGCGTCGAGCTTGCAAAGTAAATACCCGGCGGTGCCGCAAGCGCGCGACAGCGGAGCAAAAGTCTTTTGCTTCTTTTCTTCAGAAAAGAAGGCCTTGCTTCACTTCCTTTCCTTGCGCAGCCCGGCCCAATACGCCTGCCGCTTGGCCAGCTCGCGCTCGAAGCCCCGGTTCGCCGGCGTGTAGAAATCCTGCCGCGGGATGCCTTCGGGGAAGTAGTCCTGGCCGGAGAAGGCGTCGGCGGTGTCGTGGTCGTATTCGTAGCCGGTGCCGTAGCCGAGCTGCTTCATCAGTTTGGTGGGGGCGTTGAGGATGTGGGCGGGCGGGGCGAGGCTGCCGGTTTCGCGGGCGGCGCGGGCGGCGGCTTTGTGGGCGGTGTAGGCGGCGTTCGATTTGGGGGCGGTGCCTAGGTAGAGCACGGCTTGGGCCAGGGCCAGGTCGCCTTCGGGGCTGCCCAGGCGTTCGTAGGCGTCCCAGGCGGCGAGTGTGAGGGGCAGGGCTTGCGGGTCGGCCAGGCCCACGTCTTCGGAGGCGAAGCGGACGAGGCGGCGGGCGATGTAGCGCGGGTCCTCGCCGCCGGCGAGCATGCGTTCGAACCAGTAGAGGGCGGCGTCGGCGTCCGAGCCGCGCAGGGATTTGTGCAGGGCGGAGATGAGGTTGTAGTGCTCCTCGCGGTCACGGTCGTAGAGGGCGGCGCGGCGGGCGACGAGTTCGGACAGGGCGGCGGGGTTTAGCGGGGTGGCTGCGGGGCCGAGGCCGGCTACTTGTTCGGCCATGTTCAGGAGGTAGCGGCCGTCACCGTCCGCCATGGCGCGCAGGGCGGCGCGGGCTTCCGGGGTGAGCGGCAGGGGGTGGCCGGTTTCGCGCTCGGCGCGGGCCAGCAGGGTTTCCATGTCCGCGTCGTCCAGGCGTTTGAGGACGAGGACCTGACAGCGCGAGAGCAGCGCGCCGTTGAGCGCGAAGGACGGGTTTTCCGTGGTGGCGCCGACGAGCACCACGGTGCCGTCCTCGACCACCGGCAGGAAGCCGTCCTGCTGGGCGCGGTTGAAGCGGTGGATTTCGTCGACGAAGAGCAGGGTGACGCGGCCGGCGCGGCGCAGGCGGCTGGCTTCCTCGAAGACGCGCTTGAGGTCCGCCACACCGGAGAACACGGCGGAGAGCTGGACGAAGGCCAGGCCGGAGGCGGCGGCCAGCAGGCGGGCGATGCTGGTCTTGCCTACGCCGGGCGGCCCCCACAGGATAAGGCTGGAGAGCTGGTCCCGGGCCAGCATGGCGGTGAGCGTGCCGGAGGGGCCCACGAGGTGGGCCTGGCCCACGATGTCAGCCAGCGTGGCGGGGCGCAGCCGGTCCGCCAGTGGGCGCCGGCCGGCGGGCGGCTGCGAGGGCGGCACCGTCTCCGACAGGGAGAGGCGTGGCTGATTTTCGTCAGACATGCGTGCAAGATGGCGGTTGTGCATCGTTTTCGCCACAGGTTGCGGCTATTGTGCAGCGCCGCGTGCTGTTACTTGTGTTCCGGATGCGACTTCTCCACGTGTAACTCGTTATGGCCGCAGACCGGAATGCCCGGGTCTGCGCGATCAACCACATAGGAGTGTCAGCCGTGCGTAAGACAAATCTACTCGGAGCAACCTTCCTGGCACTGGCGACAGCCTCCTTGCCCCTGACTGCCTTTGCCCAGGCGGCCGCTCCTGCCCCTGCCCCTGCCCCCATGGCGGCGCCGACCCCGGCACCTGCCGCAACCCCGGCCCCTGCCCCGGCCGACGTGACGCCGTCCGCACCGGCGCCCGACTCTTCGTCCGCTTCGTCCTCCGCGCCGGCCGAGAAGCCGATGAAGAAGTCGATGCACCACAAGAAGATGATGGCGCACAAGGGCGGCAAGCTGGTGGCCACCAAGGCCGGCGACAAGGCCGTGGACGACCTGAACGCGGAGAGCCTGGACTCTGCCAAGACGGGCAAGCCGTTCACCCCGTCCGCTACGCCGCCGGCTGCCAAGGAGGCGGCCCATGCGCCGATGCATGGCGGCAAGATGATGCACCACGCCAAGAAGACCAAGACCACGACGACGACGCCGTCCGGCGACACCGCGACGACGACGACCACGACCACGCCGAACGCCGACGCGCCGAAGTAAGAACCTGGTCCCTGTGGGCGGCGGCTTTTACTGCCGCCGACAGGGACCAGACGCCTTGCCTGCTACTTGATCACCCGCAGCACAGGCTTCTCGGCGGCACCCAGAGCGCGGAAGCAGCGCAGGTAGTCCTCCGCCATGCGGCGCGCGGTGAACCGCTCCTCGAAGCGCTTGCGGACGGCCTGGCGTGACAGGGTGCCGAGACGGCTGACCGCCGATATGGCGCTGGTCTCGTCTTCCACGATGAAGCCGGTCAGCCCGTCTTCGACGATCTCGGGCACGGAGCCGCGGTTAAAGGCGATGACCGGGGTTCCGCAGGCGATCGCCTCGATCATCACCAGGCCGAACGGTTCCGGCCAATCGATCGGCATCAGCAGACCCACGGCGCCGGACAGGAAGTCCGATTTGTCGGCGTCGCCAATCTCGCCGATCATCTCCACGCCGCCGCCGGACAGCATCGGCTTGATGATGTCGTCGAAATACTCCTGGTCGGCGCGGTCGACCTTGGCGGCGATCTTCAGCGGGATGCCGGCTGCGCGCGCGATGCGTATGGCACGGTCCGGACGCTTCTCCGGCGCGATGCGGCCGAGGAAGGCCAGGTAGGACGGTGTCACGTCGCGCGGGGTCAGCAGTCCTTCGGGCAGGCCGTGCAGCACGGTTGCGGCGTAGTTGGCCTGCGGCAGCGGCCGCCGCTGCGAATTGCTGATGGAGACGACGGGCACCTTGGGGAAGGTGTTGAACACCGGCTGCAGCTCCGGCAGATCGAGCCTTCCGTGCAGCGTGGTGACGAACGGCGTCTTCTGGCGGGAGAACAGGCTGAAGGACCAGTAATCCATGTGGAAATGCAGCACGTCGAAGTCGGCGGCCTGGCGGTAGACCTCTTCCATCAGCAGCATGTGCGGCGCGATGGGATCGCGTATCGAGGGATCGAGGCGCAGGGCGCGCGGCCAGACGGGGTGCAGCTTTGCCGTGGTCACCGAGTCGCCGCTGGCGAACAGCGTGACGTCATGCCCCTCGGCAACCAGCTCCTCGGTCAGGAAGGACACCACACGCTCGGTGCCGCCATACAGTTTGGGCGGCACGGCTTCATGCAGGGGGGCAATCTGGGCGATACGCATGTGTACAGTCTCCCGCTTCAGCGACCTGGCAGGTCCCGCCAGGTGAACACGCTGCCGCAACGTTAGTTGCGCAGTGCAGCATATTCGAAGCAGCAGACTGGGGCGAAGTTGCGGCGGAAGAGCGGCAGGACGCCGCCTGTCTTCGCGGGGTGACTTGGGGCGCGGCCGCGGGCGCGCCCGGCTTGTCAGAAGCCTTCGCGTTCCAGGCGCTTGCGCTCCAGCTTGCGGGCGCGGCGGACGGCTTCTGCGGCTTCACGGGCGCGGCGCTCGGACGGCTTCTCGAAGTGACGGCGCAGCTTCATCTCGCGGAAGATACCCTCGCGCTGCATCTTTTTCTTCAGCGCCTTGAGCGCCTGGTCGACATTGTTGTCACGGACGAGAACCTGCACTTGGTCGCCTACTCCTTCTATGCCTAGATGCCCGTCTGCCAGCCCGAAGCGCAAACGTGGCCTATCGTCCGGCATTCGGCCGGCGAGAGGCGGTGCTTAGCACAGCTCGGCGCCGGACCCCAAGGGGGAAAGCGCAGAAAGAAAATCGGCTTTCTGCGAAAAAGAAGCCGCCCGTTCCTTCTCGCAGCCTGCCGCCCGGCCCCATATCCCGGCGATGGCCCTACTCAAGATAGCCCGCATGGGACACCCTGTGCTGCTGCAGCGTGCCGAACCGGTGGCCGATCCGGGCGCCCCGGAGATCCGCCGTCTGGTGAACGACATGATAGAGACGATGCTGGACGCGCCGGGCATCGGCCTGGCCGGGCCGCAGGTGCATGTGCCGTTGCGGCTGTTCGTATTCCATTTGCCGGCCGCGCGCAGCGGCGCGCCGGCGGCGGCGCCGTCCGCCGTCATCAACCCGGTGGTGGAGTTGCTGGGCGAGGAGACGGTGCTGCGGGTTGAGGGCTGCCTGTCCATACCCGGATTGCGGGCCGCGGTGCCGCGGCACGTGCGCATACGCTACAGCGGCGTGGATTGTGACGGCGCCACGGTGGGCGGCGAGGTGGACGGCCTGCACGCCAATGTGGTGCAGCACGAATACGACCACCTGGACGGCATACTCTATCCGATGCGCATCACCGATTTCTCGCAGTTCGGCTTCACCGAGGAACTCGCGCGCGTGCCGCCGCCCGGGCTGCAGAGTGGCGCTCAGGAGAATGGCGCCCAGGAGAACGATGCCCAGGAGAACGATGCATGAGCGACACCCGCCAGATTGCCCGCGACGCGGCCATACACGCGCTGCTGCCGCTGGTGCCCCAGCATGGCTGGACGCTACCGGCGGTGCGGCTGGCGGCTGGCAGCAACGCGGACCTGCTGTTCCCCGGCGGCCCGGCCGAGCTGGTCGAGGCCTATATCGATTTGGCGGATCGCGAGATGGCGCAGGCGGCGGCGCCGGTGATCGCCGGAGAGAAGCTGTCTCGCCGGGTGCGCACGCTGATCGCCACCCGGCTGGAACAGGCCGAACCGCACCGCGAGGCGGTCCGGCGCGCGGCTGCCGTGCTGGCCCGCCCCGGCCACGCTTTGCTGGCGGCGAGGTGCACGGCGCGCACCGTCGATGCGATCTGGGCCGCGGCGGGCGACACCAGCGCCGATTTCAGCTGGTACACCAAGCGGGCGATCCTGGCCGGGGTGTATAGCAGCACGCTGTTCTACTGGATGAGCGGGTCGGGCAACCAGGAACAGACGCTTGCTTTCCTGGACCGCAGGCTGGCTGGCGTGGCGAAACTTGGCCGGCTGCGCGCCAGGTTCGCCGCCTGAGACTCGTTGCAACCGGTGTACGGTGGGCGCGTTTGTGTCCTTAGCAACATCAGGACGCAGACCATGCGCGGCGCACTCCTCTGGTTCCTCGGCATCCCTATACCCGTCATAATCCTGCTGTACGTCTTCCACGTGCTCTGAGGGGTTTGCCGCCGCCTAGCGGCATTGGCGATTGCCGCCAGGACACGACGGCAGGAAAAAACAAGGACTTGGCTGCCGACTCTAGCGGCCAGGGTACGAATCACGCTACGACATGGGCCGTGCTTCATCGGGTGCCCGTGGTGTCTTTTCGTGCTCTGGCTCTGCTTGTCTGCCTGGCGGCGCCCGGCTTCGCGCAGGCGGCCGGCCTGGCGTTCGTCATCAACTCCAACGACGCCAGCCTGAGCCTGCTGAACCTGGACACGCACCAGGAAATCCGACGAATCCCGATGCTGCGCGAGCCGCATCACATGGCGCTGACGCCGGACCACCGCTCGCTGGTGATAGGCGACACCACCGGCAACACGCTGTTCTTCCTGGACCCGAACACGGGTGCGATGCAGCGCCGCGCGGTGATCAGCGACCCCTACCAGCTACAATACAGCCCGGACGGCCGTTATCTGACCGTGGCCGGCCTGGCGCGCGCACAGATCGACATCTACGACGCGGCCACGCTGAAGCTGCTGCACCGGATTCCGGCGCGAAGCCTGCCCAGCCACATCAACTACGCGCCGGATTCCAGCGAGGTGTTCGTCAGCCTGCAGGGCACCGACCGGCTGATCGCCATCGAGACGGCGACCGGCCGGGTGATGTGGGACAGCAAGGTGGGCCGCACGCCGGCCGGCGTTCTGTGGGACCGCGGCCGCCTGCTGGTGGGCATCATGGGCGAGGCGCATTTCGCCGTGGTCGATCCGGTGGACGGGCATGTGGAGCGCACGGTGCCGACAGGCCGCGGGGCGCACGTGATGTTCGTCACGCATGACGGCAAGCTTATCTACGCCACCAACCGCGTGGACGGCACGGTGACGGTGATCGACGCGGTGACCCTAAACGTGCTGCGCACGATCCAGGTGCCTGGCGGGCCGGACGACATGGATTTCGCGCCGGATGGGAAGATCTGGGCGACGCTGCGGTTCGCGCAGTCCGTGGCGGTGCTCGATCCGGCGACGGGGGCGACCGAGCGGATCACGGTGGGGCGGTCGCCGCATGGGATCTGGTTGAATACCCATGATGCTTTGCCGCAGACGATTAGCGAGAAGTAGGCAAGCAAGGCCTTCTTTTTTGAAAAAAAGAAGCAAAAAACTTTTGCTTCCCTCGCCTGCACGGGCGGGCGCGCTGGTTATGCCAAAGCGGGCGCTGCATGAGAGGTGAAGACCTCCGTGCAGGCGGAGAAGCAAAGTTTTTTGCTTCTTGTTTTCAAAAAAGAAGGCCTTCCTTACTTCCTCCAGGGAACCCCCGGCCTTGACAGGTTAACCAACCAAGTCTAGGCAACGCCCCTCATTTGGAACGTGGAAGACACGCTGTCCGACTGGCCCGATGGCCTTGTCGGCACGTCTGTCGTTTGCACCACGGTCCGGCCCTGAACGAGGAGCCTGGATAGGCATGGCAAAGAAGATCGTCGGCTACGTCAAGCTGCAGATACCGGCGGGCAAGGCGAACCCGTCCCCGCCGGTGGGCCCGGCGCTGGGCCAGCGCGGCCTGAACATCATGCAGTTCTGCAAGGAGTTCAACGCGCGCACGCAGGGCATGGAGCCTGGCATGCCGGTGCCGGTGGTGATCACCGCGTTCGGCGACCGCACGTTCAGCTTCATCACCAAGACGCCGCCCAACACCTACTTCATCAAGAAGGCGGCCGGGATCACGGCGGGCAGCACCACGCCTGGCAAGGGTGCGACCGTTGGCCGGGTGACGATGACGCAGCTGCGCGAGATCGCGGCGATCAAGATGGTGGATATGAACGCGGGCGACGTGGAGAAGGCGGTGGCGATGCTGGCCGGCTCGGCCCGTTCCATGGGCCTGTCCGTGGTGGAGGGCTGAACCGATGGCACATAACAAGCGTCTGACGGCGGCCGCCGCCACGATCGACCGCACCAAGAACTACGCGCTGGACGAGGCGCTGGGCATGGTGAAGACCAATGCCCGGGCCAAGTTCGACGAGACGGTTGAGATCTCCCTGCGGCTGGGCATCGACCCGCGCCATGCCGACCAGATGGTGCGCGGCCTGATCAGCCTGCCAAACGGCACCGGCAAGACGGTGCGCATCGGCGTGTTCGCCCGCGGCGCCAAGGCCGAGGAGGCGCTGGCCGCCGGTGCGGACGTGGTGGGTGCGGACGACCTGGCCGAGAAGGTGCAGGCCGGCGACATCGCTTTCGACCGCTGCATTGCCACGCCGGACATGATGGGCCTGGTGGGGCGGTTGGGTAAGATCCTGGGCCCGCGCGGGCTGATGCCGAACCCGAAGCTGGGCACGGTGACGATGGACGTGAAGGGTGCCGTGAGTGCCGCGCGTGCTGGTCAGGTGGAGTTCCGCGCCGAGAAGGCGGGCATCGTGCATGCCGGCATAGGCAAGGCGAGCTTCGAGACGGACAAGCTGCTGGAGAACATACGCGCGTTCGTGGATGCCATACAGAAGGCCAAGCCCACCGGGGCGAAGGGGACGTATCTGCAGAAGGTGTCGCTGAGCTCGTCCATGGGCCCGGGCATACGCGTGGACGTGTCCAGCCTGGCTGGCTGAGTGCGAGATACGCCTCCGCCTCTGGGCGGAGGTGGGCAGGGGCGGCCGCGAGGTTGCCTCGAACCTGTCCAAGACCGCTCGTAGCCGTACGGCTGTAATGATCTTCCGGGATCGCGCGTGGGAGACGGGAGAAGCTCGATGCCGAAAGGTGTTGGGTGGTTCCGGCTTGCTTAACGGACAGGCGGACCGGGCCTGGGTGGCAGCACCCTGGTCCAGAGGGAAACCCGGCCCCGCGCGGTTCGCCGCGCAGGGCCAGAAAGGAGACGGAGTTTGGACCGTACGGAGAAGCGAGAGTTCGTCTCGACGCTTGCGGCCGTCTTCGCAGAAACGTCGATGGTCGTGGTCACCCAGAATAACGGGATGACCGTGGCCGAAGTGACCGATCTGCGTCAGCGGATGCGGGCGGCGGGTGCGCACTTCAAGGTCGCGAAGAACCGGCTGGCCATCCTCGCCCTGGATGGGACCCGATTCGACGGCATCAAGCCGATGCTCAAGGGACCGACCGCGCTGGCTTGGGCGCGCGATCCCGTGGCTGTCAGCAAGGTGTGCGTCGAGTTCGCCAAGACCAACGAGAAACTGGTTCTGATCGGTGGTGCCTTGGGCGCCCAGATGCTCGATGCGTCTGGCGTGAAGGAGCTGTCCGAACTGCCGTCGCTCGACGTGCTGCGGGCCGGCCTGGTGGGGATGATACAGACCCCGGCCAGCCGTATCGCCAGCGTCGTCGCAGCACCGGCCGCAGGACTTGCGCGGGTTTTGGCGGCCTACGCCAAGAAGGACGAGGCTGAAGCAGCCTGATTGGCAAGAGCCGGGGCACCGGCCTTGCATGGAACCACCACAACGCTAACTAAAGGACCAAGACATGGCTGATTTGACCAAGCTGGTGGACGACCTGTCCGCCCTGACCGTGCTGGAAGCCGCCGAGCTTTCCAAGATGCTGGAAGAGAAGTGGGGCGTCTCCGCCGCGGCACCGGTGGCTGCGGCCGCTGTTGGCGGTGGTTCTGCCGCACCTGCCGCGCCGGTGGAAGAGCAGACCGAGTTCACCGTGATACTCGCCAAGGCCGGCGACAAGAAGATCAACGTGATCAAGGAAATCCGCACCATCACGGGTCTGGGGCTGAAGGAAGCCAAGGACCTGGTCGAAGGCGCGCCGAAGACGGTGAAGGAAGCCGTCAATAAGGACGAGGCCGAGAAGATCAAGAAGGTTCTGGAAGAGCAGGGCGCATCTGTCGAGATCAAGTAGGGCGTACCGCCCGCATGTCCTTCGGGGCAGGATGGGGGCACTGAGCTGAAACGCGGGTGGGGACCGGTATGGTCCCCGCCCCGTCAGGCGTTTGCGAGACCGGACGGCCCGGGCGTTGCCGGAAATTACATGGATGCGGCCGGTTCGGGCGGCGTCCCTCAGGATAGGGCGAAGATCTGATGAACGCTATCACTCAGACATTCACGCCGCGCAAGCGGATACGCAAGAGCTTCGGCCGGATACCCGAAGTGGCGCCGATGCCCAACCTGATCGACGTGCAGAGGTCAAGCTACGAGGGCTTTCTGCAGATGCACATAGCACCGGACAGCCGCACCAACACCGGACTGCAGGAAGTGTTCCGCGGCGTGTTCCCGATCGACGATTTCGCCGGGCGCGGCCGGCTGGAGTTCGTTTATTACGAGTTGGAAGAGCCGAAATACGACGTCGAGGAATGCATCCAGCGCGGCATGAACTATGCCGCACCGCTGAAGGTGATCCTGCGGCTGATCGTTTGGGACCTTGACGAGGACACCGGCGCGCGGTCCATTCGCGACATCAAGGAACAGCCCGTGTACATGGGCGACATGCCGCTGATGACGGATAACGGCACGTTCATCATCAACGGCACCGAGCGCGTCATCGTCAGCCAGATGCACCGCAGCCCCGGTGTGTTCTTCGACCACGACAAGGGCAAGACGCATAGCAGCGGCAAGTTCCTGTTTGCGGCGCGGGTCATTCCGTATCGCGGTAGCTGGCTGGATTTCGAGTTCGACAGCAAGGACATGGTCTATGTCCGCATCGACCGGAAGCGTAAGCTGCCGGTGACCACGCTGCTTTATGCGCTGGAGAGCGACGCGTCCGAGGCGAACCGTGCCGAGAGGATCGCCGCCGGCGATGATCCGGACACGCTCGAGATACGCGGGTTGGATTCGGAATCCATCCTGAATTATTTCTACGGCCAGGTGGTGTTCACGCGCACGGCCAAGGGCTGGGCGCGGCCGTTCGACCCCGACGCGTTCCGCGGCCTGAAGCTGCTGGAGCCGCTGATCGACGCCGATACCGGCGAGGTGGTGGCCGATGCGGATGCCAAGCTGACGGCGCGCAGCGCGCGCAAGATCGCCGAGAAGACCAAGGATGTTCTGATCGGGCGTGCCGATTTGCTGGGGCGCTTCGTGGCCGTGGACATGGTCAACGAGGAGACGGGCGAGATCTTCGCCGAGGCCGGCGAGGAGCTGGCCGAGGCGCGTCTGGCGGCGCTGGAAGAGGCGGGGATTACCTCGCTGCCGACGCTGGCGATCGACCAGGCGAACGGGCCGTGGATACGCAACACGCTGGCGATCGACAAGAACACCAGCCGAGACGACGCGCTGATCGACATTTACCGTGTGATGCGCCCTGGCGAGCCGCCGACGCCGGAGACGGCCGAGGCGCTGTTCCGCGGGCTGTTCTTCGATCCGGACCGCTACGATTTGTCCGCGGTGGGCCGCGTGAAGATGAACATGCGGCTGAACGTGGAGTGCGATGACCAGCATCGGACTTTGCGTAAAGAGGACGTGCTGCGGACGGTGAAGATACTTGTCGAGCTCAAGGACGGGCGCGGCACGATCGACGACATCGACAACCTCGGCAACCGGCGTGTGCGGTCCGTGGGCGAGCTGATGGAGAACCAGTATCGCGTCGGGTTGCTGCGCATGGAGCGCGCGATACGCGAGCGCATGGGGTCGGTGGATATCGACACGGTGATGCCGCACGATTTGATCAACGCGAAGCCGGCGGCCGCCGCGGTGCGCGAGTTCTTTGGTTCGTCGCAGCTTTCGCAGTTCATGGACCAGACGAACCCGCTGAGCGAGGTGACGCATAAGCGGCGTTTGTCGGCGCTTGGGCCGGGCGGTTTGACGCGTGAGCGCGCGGGCTTCGAGGTGCGCGACGTGCATCCGACGCATTACGGGCGCATCTGCCCGATCGAGACGCCGGAAGGGCCGAACATCGGTCTGATCAACTCGCTGGCGACGTTCGCCAAGGTGAACAAGTACGGGTTCATCGAGACGCCGTACCGTCTGGTGAAGGACGGCCAGGTGCAGGACGGGTGGAAATACCTGTCCGCGATGGAGGAAGAGCGGCTTGTGGTGGCGCAGGCCGACGCGCCGCAGGACACCGAGGGCCGGTTCTCCGGCGAGCTGGTGTCCGTGCGCAACCGCGGCGATTTTCGGCTGGTGCGGCCGGAGGATGTGACGGCGGTCGACGTGTCGCCGAAGCAGCTTGTGTCCGTGGCGGCCGCGCTGATCCCGTTCCTAGAGAACGACGACGCGAACCGGGCGCTGATGGGCTCCAACATGCAGCGTCAGGCGGTGCCGCTGATACAGGCGGATGCGCCGCTGGTGGGCACCGGCATGGAGGCGGCGGTGGCGCGTGACTCGGGGGCGACCATCGTGGCGCGCCGGGCCGGCGTGGTCGATCAGATCGACGGCGCGCGCATCGTGGTGCGGGCGTCCGGTGAGGACGGCACCACGGCGGGCGTGGATATCTACCGGCTGCGCAAATACATGCGCTCCAACCAGTCCACCTGCATCAACCAGCGTCCGCTGGTGCGCGTGGGCGACCAGGTGTCCAACGGCGAGATCATCGCCGACGGGCCTTCGACGGAGCTGGGCGAGCTGGCGCTGGGGCGCAACGTGCTGTGCGCGTTCGTGCCGTGGAACGGCTACAACTTCGAGGACTCGATCCTGATCAGCGAGCGCATCGCGCGCGACGACGTGTTCACCTCCATACACATCGAAGAGTTCGAGGTGATGGCGCGCGACACCAAGCTGGGTCAGGAGGAGATCACCCGCGACATTCCGAACGTGGGTGAGGAGTCGCTTAAGAACCTGGACGAGGCGGGCATCGTCTATATCGGCGCCGAGGTGAATCCGGGCGACATTCTGGTGGGCAAGGTGACGCCGAAGGGCGAGAGCCCGATGACGCCGGAAGAGAAGCTGCTGCGCGCGATCTTCGGTGAGAAGGCGAGCGACGTTCGCGACACGTCGTTGAAGCTGCCGCCGGGCGTGGCCGGCACGATCGTGGACGTGCGGGTGTTCAGCCGGCGTGGCGTGGACAAGGACGAGCGCGCGATGGCGATCCAGCGCGCGGAGATCGAGCGCCTGGCGAAGGACCGTGACGACGAGCGCGGCATCCAGGAGCGCGCGTTCCTGAACCGGCTGCGCGAGAAGCTGCTGGGCCATAAGGCCGCGGGCGGCTTCAAGGGCATCAAGTCCGGCACGGTGCTGACGGGTGACGTGATCGGCGAGCATCCGCGTGGCGCCTGGCGCAACATCGGCGTGCAGGACGACGCGGTGATGGCCGAGATAGAGGTGCTGAAGCGCGAGTTCGACGCGGCGGTGCAGCGGTTGCAGCAGCGCTTCGAGAGCAAGGTGGAGAAGCTGGAGCGTGGCGACGAGCTGCCGCCCGGTGTGATGAAGATGGTCAAGGTGTTCGTGGCGGTGAAGCGCAAGCTGCAGCCGGGCGACAAGATGGCCGGGCGCCATGGCAACAAGGGTGTTGTCAGCCGCGTGGTGCCGGTGGAGGACATGCCGTTCCTGGACAACGGCACGCCGGTCGACCTGGTGCTGAACCCGCTGGGCGTGCCGAGCCGGATGAACGTGGGCCAGATACTCGAGACGCATCTTGGCTGGGCCTGCGCCAATCTCGGGCGTGAGATCGGCGAGCTGGTCGAGGAGTATCGGCGTAGCGGGGCGGCGAAGCAGGAGCTGCTGGAGAAGCTGCGCGACGTGTATGGCGACAAGGTTTACGACGAGGAGATTGCCGGGCTGAACAACGACCAGCTGATCGAATTGTCGGAGAACCTGAAGAAGGGCGTGCCGATTGCGACGCCGGTGTTCGATGGCGCACGGATGAGCGACATCGAGCGGATGCTGACAAAGGCCGGGCTGGATACGTCCGGTCAGGTGGTGCTGACGGACGGGCGCACGGGTGAGCCGTTCGAGCGCAAGGTGACGGTTGGGTATATCTACATGCTCAAGCTGCACCATCTGGTGGACGACAAGATCCATGCGCGGTCGATCGGGCCTTACAGCCTGGTGACGCAGCAGCCGTTGGGCGGCAAGGCGCAGTTCGGTGGACAGCGGTTCGGCGAGATGGAGGTTTGGGCACTGGAGGCTTACGGCGCGGCCTACACCTTGCAGGAGATGCTGACGGTGAAGTCCGACGACGTGTCCGGCCGGACAAAGGTTTACGAGGCGATCGTGCGCGAGCAGGACAACTTCGAGGCCGGCATTCCGGAAAGCTTCAACGTGCTGGTCAAAGAGCTGAAGTCGCTCGGCTTGAACGTCGATCTGGACCAAAGCGCAGTCTAAAATGGGGTCTGGGGTCCAAGGCCCCAGCGGGGTCCAGGGGCAGCGCCCCTGGCCTTCCTTCTGCTGAAAGGGCGTTCTGCATGAACGAGCTTATGAAAATCCTGGGCCAAGCGGGCCAGGCAGTAACTTTCGATCAGATTCGCATCCAGATGGCGAGCCCGGAGCAGATCCGCTCGTGGTCCTACGGCGAGATCAAGAAGCCGGAGACGATCAACTACCGCACGTTCAAGCCGGAGCGGGACGGGCTGTTTTGTGCGCGCATCTTTGGGCCGATCAAGGATTACGAGTGCCTGTGCGGCAAGTACAAGCGGATGAAGTTCCGCGGCATCATCTGCGAGAAATGCGGCGTCGAGGTCACGCTGGCCAAGGTGCGGCGCGAGCGGATGGGCCATATCGAGCTGGCCTCGCCGGTGGCGCATATCTGGTTTTTGAAGTCCCTGCCCAGCCGGATCGGCCTTATGGTCGATCTGACGCTGAAGGAGCTTGAGAAGATCCTGTATTTCGAAAGCTACGTGGTGCTGGAGCCGGGTCTGACCGACCTGAAGCTGCACCAGTTGCTGACGGAAGATGCGCTGGCGGCCAAGCAGGACGAGTTCGGCGAGGACGGGTTCCGTGCGGCGATCGGCGCCGAGGCGATCAAGCACATCCTGCACGGCATCGACATCGATTCGGAGAAGGTGCGGCTGCGCGCCGATTTGCGCGACACGACGAGCGAGGCGAAGCGCAAGAAGCTGGTGAAAAGGCTGAAGCTGATCGAGGCGTTCGGCGAGAGCGGCAGCAAGCCGGAGTGGATGATATTGGACGTGGTGCCGGTGATACCGCCGGAGCTGCGTCCGCTAGTGCCACTGGATGGCGGGCGGTTTGCTACGTCGGATTTGAACGATCTGTATCGGCGCGTGATCAACCGCAACAACCGGTTGAAGCGGCTGATCGAATTGCGCGCGCCGGACATCATCGTGCGCAACGAGAAGCGCATGTTGCAAGAGTCGGTGGACGCGCTGTTCGACAACGGGCGTCGTGGGCGCGCGATCACGGGTGCGAACAAGCGTCCGCTGAAGAGCCTGTCCGACATGCTGAAGGGCAAGCAGGGCCGGTTCCGGCAGAACCTGCTGGGCAAGCGCGTGGACTATTCCGGCCGCTCGGTGATCGTGGTGGGGCCGGAGCTGAAGCTGCACCAGTGCGGGTTGCCGAAGAAGATGGCGCTCGAGCTGTTCAAGCCGTTCATCTACTCCAAGCTGGAGAAGTACGGGCACGCGACGACCATCAAGGCCGCCAAGCGGATGGTGGAAAAGGAACGTCCCGAAGTGTGGGACATCCTGGAGGAGGTAATACGCGAGCATCCGGTGATGCTGAACCGGGCGCCGACGCTGCACCGTCTAGGCATCCAGGCGTTCGAGCCGGTGCTGATCGAAGGCAAGGCGATCCAGCTTCACCCGCTGGTGTGCACCGCGTTCAACGCGGATTTCGACGGCGACCAGATGGCGGTGCATGTGCCGTTGAGCCTGGAGGCGCAGTTGGAAGCGCGCGTGCTGATGATGTCGACGAACAACATCCTCAGCCCGGCGAACGGCAAGCCGATCATCGTGCCGAGCCAGGACATCGTGCTCGGGTTGTATTACCTGTCGCTGGAGACGGCCGATTTCCGCGCGGCGGATGCGAACGCGTGCCCGGCGTTCGGCACCATCGGTGAGATCGAGTTCGCGCTGCAGGCCAAGGCGATCAAGCTGCACGACAAGATACGGGCGCGCATGGAGCTGATCGAGCCGGACGGCTCGCGCAAGCGGCAGATCGTGGTGACCACGCCGGGGCGGATGCTGATCGCGCAGATACTGCCGAAGCACCAGAACGTGCCGTTCTCGCTGCTGAACAAGCAGCTTACCAAGAAGAACGTGTCGGACGTGATAGACGCGGTGTATCGCCATTGCGGCCAGAAGGAATGCGTGATCTTCGCCGACCGGCTGATGGGGCTTGGCTTCCAGCAGGCGGCAAAGGCGGGCATTTCCTTCGGCAAGGACGACCTGATTATTCCGAAGGAGAAGCCGGAGCTGATCCTGAAGACGCAGACCGAAGTGAAGGAATTCGAGCAGCAGTATCAGGACGGCCTGATCACCGCCGGCGAGCGCTACAACAAGGTGGTGGACGCCTGGTCCCGCTGCACGGACGCGGTGGCCGGTGCGATGATGAAGGAGATCAGCAAGCAGGAGGTTGGTCTGCAGACCAACAGCGTGTGGATGATGAGCCATTCCGGTGCGCGCGGGTCGCCGGCGCAGATGCGCCAGTTGGCGGGTATGCGCGGGCTGATGGCCAAGCCGTCCGGCGAGATCATCGAGCAGCCGATCATCGCCAACTTCAAGGAAGGCCTGACCGTTCTCGAATACTTCAACTCCACGCATGGCGCGCGTAAGGGCCTGGCGGACACGGCGTTGAAGACGGCGAACTCCGGCTATCTGACGCGTCGTCTGGTGGACGTGGCGCAGGATTGCATCATCGTCGAAGTCGATTGCGGGTCCGAGCGCGGTCTGACCGTGCGCCCGGTGATGGATGGCGGCGACATCGTGTCCTCGCTGTCCGAGCGTATCCTGGGGCGTACCGCGTCCGAGGACGTGCTCGATCCTGCCACCAACAAGGTGCTGGTGCCGCGCAACACGCTGATTGAGGAGACGGAGGCCGAGCAGATCGAGCGCGCCGGCGTGGAGGTGATGAAGATCCGCTCCGTGCTGACCTGCGAGAGCCAGATCGGCGTCTGTGCGCGCTGCTACGGGCGTGACCTCGCCCGCGGCACGCCGGTCAACATCGGCGAGGCGGTCGGCGTGATTGCCGCGCAGTCCATCGGTGAGCCGGGCACGCAGTTGACGATGCGCACGTTCCACATCGGCGGCGCCGCCCAGCGTGGTGCGGAGCAGTCCAGCGTGGAAGCGTCCCACGAGGGCACGGTGACCGTGCGCAACCGCAACGTGGTGACCAACAGCCAGGGCGTGCCGGTGGTGATGTCGCGTAACTGCGAGATCGTGCTGGTGGACGACAAGCAGCGCGAGCGCGCCCGCTTCCGCGTGCCTTACGGTGCGCGGCTGCTGGCCGATGACGGTATGGCAGTGACGCGCCAACAGAAACTGGCGGAGTGGGACCCGTACACCCTGCCGATCCTGACCGAGTTGGCCGGCCAGGTGGAGTATCTGGACCTGATCGAAGGCATCACGCTGGTCGAGCGCATGGACGAGGTGACGGGCCTGACCTCGAAGGTTGTGGTGGACTACAAGCAGACGGCAAAGGGCGTCGATCTGCGTCCGCGGCTGCAGCTCAAGGATGCGCGCGGCGAGGTGATCAAGCTGCCGAACGGCACGGATGCGCGCTACTTCCTCTCCCCGGACTCGATCCTGTCCGTGGAGAACGGGGCCACGCTGCATGCCGGTGACGTGCTGGCGCGTATCCCGCGCGAAGGCAGCAAGACACGCGACATCACCGGCGGTCTGCCGCGCGTGGCCGAGCTGTTCGAGGCGCGGCGTCCGAAGGACCACGCGATCATCGCCGAGAACGACGGCCGCGTGGAGTTCGGCAAGGATTACAAGGCGAAGCGGCGCATTATCGTGAAGAACGACGAGACGACCGAGGAGACCGAGTACCTGGTGCCGAAGGGCAAGCACGTCTCGGTGCAGGAAGGCGACTTCGTGCTGCGCGGCGACCCGCTGGTGGACGGCCCGCGCGTGCCGCACGACATCCTGAAGGTTCTCGGCGTGGAGGCGTTGTCCGATTACCTGGTGAACGAAATCCAGGATGTGTACCGGCTGCAGGGTGTGAAGATCAATGACAAGCACATCGAAGTCATTGTCCGGCAGATGCTGCAGAAGGTGGAGATCATGGAGCCGGGCGACACCACTTACCTGACGGGTGAGCAGGTAGACCGCATGGAAGTGGATGCGGAGAACGTGAAGCGGCTGCGCGCCGACGAGCGTCCGGCAACCGCGATGCCGGTGCTGCAGGGGATCACCAAGGCCAGCCTGCAGACGCACAGCTTCATCAGTGCCGCGTCCTTCCAGGAGACGACGCGCGTGCTGACCGAGGCGGCGACGGCCGGCAAGACGGACCAGCTGACCGGGCTGAAGGAGAACGTGATCGTCGGGCGCTTGATCCCGGCGGGCACGGGTGCGGTGATGAACCGTCTGAAGGCGGTGGCGGCTGGGCGTGATCAGCAGCGCAGCGTGCTGAAGGACGCTGTGCCGCAGATTACGCGGGCGGCTGAGTGATACGGGAGTAAAGGCCAGGGGCGTCGTGCGTAGCACGACGCCCCTGGCCCAAGCTGGGGCTATGGCCCCGGCCCCTAAACACGTGATTGGTGATTTTGGGGACTAGCTGCTTTGCTGGTCCCCGTCCCATTTCGTGGCTTCGAGGTGACCGTGCGCAGGTTCAAACTCATGGCTTTGGTCCCCGCGGCCGCGGCCATCTGGTCGGGAGCCGCTCAGGCGGGCTCGGTCCAGACATTGTCGTTCTCCGGGGTCATCGAGAGCTTCCCGGGGTCTGCGCAGCCGCCTTTCATAGACAAGTATGGCTTGTTCGGACCGGCTGGTGCCGACCTGACGGGAGCCACGATCCACATATTCGAGCAATATGCACCGGCCGCTTTCGGCCCGGAGAAATCATGCGGCGGAGGGACGACGTGCGAGTACTACAACGTCAAGACCGTCTCCAGGGACATATACGGTGCTATACTGATCGTCGTCACGATCAACGGCGTTCAGCACGCATATAGCTCAGCGGCGAACAGCAGTATCAGGTTCGGCCAGGTCGTCGGCTCGAACGAGTACATCAGCGAACTCAACCCGGTGGAATTCAACGGCGATACAGCGTCCGTGTATTTGCAGTTTCCGGCTTCCACGTCGTTCGAGGCGCCGTTCCCGGTGACGTCCGTGGGGTCATCTACCCCGCTTCTGGGTACCGCACTCCTTCCGGCGGGCAAGGACACGGCCGAGGATTTTCCCTATCAGGCCGTGAAGGTCACGCACTAGGGCGATCGAAGCCGCATGCCGGCCTCCGCAGCACTGCCAGCAGCAGGCCACGTCCGGCCGCGCGAACTGGGTGAGGCCGCATCTCGTTCAGGCAGGCTCGGGGGTTTGCGGCTGCCCTTTCACCCTTGACACCGCCCCCCTCCCCCCGTAGTTAACCGCTCCTCGGCCACCCCGGTGATCCACCAGGGACGGCCGTCGAAAGCAGGCGCACCAGAGCACGCGGCGCCGTCCCCCATAAAGGGGCCCAGGCCGGGTGCAATCATCTGGACCCGTACGGGTGGGACCTCCCACGTCGTGCGGGCTACGTGTTTGCGGACGGCGGCACGCTCTCGCGGAACATCGGCCGGCCAGACGAGACAGATGATCGGAACGAGGCCGTATGCCTACGATTAACCAGTTGATTGCGCAGGGACGTGAGCCGGCCGCCAAGCGGAACAAGGTTCCCGCCCTGGAAGGTTGCCCGCAGAAGCGCGGCGTCTGCACGCGCGTCTACACCACTACGCCGAAGAAGCCGAACTCCGCTCTGCGTAAGGTCGCCAAGGTGCGCCTGACCAACGGGTTCGAGGTGGTGAGCTACATCCCCGGCGAGGGCCATAATTTGCAGGAGCACAGCGTGGTCCTGATACGTGGCGGCCGCGTGAAGGACCTGCCCGGCGTGCGCTATCACATCCTGCGCGGCGTGCTGGATACCCAGGGGTTGCCGAAGCGCCGCAAGCGCCGGTCCCTGTACGGCGCCAAGCGTCCGAAGTAAGGAGAGACACGCATGAGCCGCCGCCGTCGCGCGACAAAGCGCGAGATCCTGCCGGACGCCAAGTTCGGCGACACCGTCATCACGCGTTTCATGAACGCGCTGATGTATGACGGCAAGAAATCCGCCGCCGAGAGCATCGTCTATGGCGCGCTCGACGTGATGAAGAAGCGTGGCGGTGCCGCGGCCGATCCGGTGCGCATGTTCCACGAGGCGCTGGACAACGTGAAGCCGGCTGTCGAGGTGCGCTCCCGCCGGGTTGGCGGCGCCACCTATCAGGTGCCCGTCGAGGTGCGTACGGAGCGCCGCCAGGCGCTGGCGATACGCTGGCTGATCGACGCCGCGCGCAAGCGGGGCGAGCACACGATGGAGGATCGTCTGTCGAACGAGTTGTTCGACGCGGTCAACAACCGCGGGTCCGCGGTGAAGAAGCGTGAAGACACGCACCGCATGGCCGAAGCCAACAAGGCGTTCAGCCACTACCGCTGGTAACCCCGACCACAAGCGCCGCACGGCGACGGAGAGACTAAAATGGCTAAGGCGAAATTCGAGCGGAACAAGCCGCACTGCAACATCGGCACCATCGGTCACGTGGACCATGGCAAGACGTCGCTGACGGCAGCCATCACCAAGGTGCTGGCGAAGTCCGGCGGTGCCACGTTCACCGCCTACGACCAGATCGACAAGGCGCCGGAAGAGCGCGCCCGTGGCATCACCATCTCCACCGCGCATGTGGAGTACGAAACCACGAACCGCCACTACGCGCATGTGGATTGCCCCGGCCACGCCGACTACGTAAAGAACATGATCACCGGCGCGGCGCAGATGGACGGCGCGATCCTGGTGGTCTCCGCCGCCGACGGCCCGATGCCGCAGACGCGCGAGCACATCCTTCTCGCCCGTCAGGTCGGCGTGCCGGCGCTCGTCGTGTTCCTCAACAAGATGGACCTGGCGGACCCCGAGCTGGTCGAGCTCGTCGAGCTGGAAGTGCGCGACCTGCTGAGCAGCTACCAGTTTCCCGGCGACGACATCCCCATCATCCAGGGTTCGGCGGTGTGCGCGCTGGAAGGCAAGCAGCCGGAGATCGGCGAAGAGGCCGTGCTGAAGCTGATGGCCGCCGTTGACAGCTACATCCCGCAGCCGGAGCGCGCGATCGACCGCCCGTTCCTGATGCCGATCGAGGACGTGTTCTCCATCTCCGGCCGCGGCACGGTGGTGACCGGCCGCGTGGAGCGTGGCGTGGTCAACGTGGGCGACGAGGTCGAGATCGTCGGCATCAAGAACACGGTGAAGACGATCGTCACCGGCGTGGAGATGTTCCGCAAGCTGCTGGACCGCGGAGAGGCCGGCGACAATATCGGCGCCCTGCTGCGCGGCACTAAGCGCGAGGACGTGGAGCGCGGCCAGGTTCTGGCCAAGCCCGGCTCGATCACGCCGCACAAGAAGTTCAAGGCCGAGGCCTACGTTCTGACGAAGGAAGAGGGCGGCCGTCACACGCCGTTCTTCACCAACTACCGCCCGCAGTTCTACTTCCGCACGACCGACGTGACGGGTGTGGTGCAGCTTCCGGAAGGCGTGGAGATGGTGATGCCCGGCGACAACGTGTCGATGGATGTCGAGCTGATCCAGCCGATCGCGATGGATGAGGGCCTGCGGTTTGCTATCCGCGAGGGTGGGCGGACTGTCGGCGCGGGCGTTGTTGCGAAGATCATGGACTAAGAAGAAAGAAAGCAATTCTTTTTCGAGAAAAAGAACCAAAAAGCTTTCGTTCCGCTGTCGCGGGCTCACAGAACAGGTTCGCGACAGCGGAGTGAAAGGCTTTTGCTTCTTTTCTTCAGAAAAGAAGGCCTTGCCTTCTCTCACACATAGAAGAGTACGATGGACAACCAGAACATACGCATTCGCCTCAAGGCGTACGACCACCGCGTGCTGGACAACAGCACGAAGGAGATCGTCAATACGGCGAAGCGTACAGGTGCGCGGGTGCGCGGCCCCATCCCTCTCCCCACGCATATCGAGCGCTTCACCGTGAACCGCTCGCCGCATGTGGACAAGAAGAGCCGTGAGCAGTTCGAGATACGGACGCACCGCCGGCTGCTGGATATCGTGGAGCCCACGCCGCAGACGGTGGACGCGCTGATGAAGCTCGACCTGGCCGCCGGCGTGGATGTCGAGATCAAGATCTAACCGGACGCAAATAGATAACGGGTTGCGACGCTAGGGATCGGTAAGAGGCGAAAATGCGCACGGGTTTGATTACACGCAAGCTGGGAATGACCCGGCTGTTCAAGGACGATGGGAGCCACGTTCCTGTCACCGTCCTGCACCTCGACGAGGTGCAGGTGGTCGATGTGCGCACGCAGGAGCGGGACGGCTACACCGCTTTGCAGCTCGGCACCTCGATCGCCAAGGTGAAGAACGTCAGCAAGGCGAATCGTGGCCATTACGCCCGGGTGAAGGTGGAGCCGCGCCGCAAGCTGGTCGAGTTCCGCTGCTCGCCCGACGCGGTGGTGGACGCCGGCTCGGTAATCACGGCGGCGCATTTCGTGCCAGGCCAGAAGGTGGACGTGACCGGTACCACGAAGGGCAAGGGCTTTGCCGGTGCGATGAAGCGCTGGAACTTCCGCGGCCTCGAGGCTTCCCACGGCGTGTCCGTCAGCCATCGTTCGCATGGCTCGACCGGTAACCGCCAGGATCCCGGCAAGACGTTCAAGAACAAGAAGATGGCCGGCCATCTGGGCCAGGAGCGCGTCACCACGCAGAACCTCGTGGTGGCGCATGTGGACGCCGAGCGCGGCCTGATCATGGTCCACGGCGCGATACCGGGCGCTAAGGGCGATTTCGTGCTGGTGCGCGATGCGGTCAAGCGTGCGCGCCATGCCGATGCGCCGTTCCCGGCCGCGCTGGCTGCGCAGGCTCCTGCTTCCCAAGAAGCGGCCGGCTGAGGATCAGACGATGAAGATCGACATCAAGACCCTGGACAATGGCAGTGCCGGCGAGGCCGAGCTGCCGGATGCCATTTTTGGCGCGGCTCCGCGCCAGGACATCATGGCGCGGGTGGTGCACTGGCAGTTGGCGAAGCGCCGCTCCGGCAACCACAAGGTGAAGGGCATGGGCGAAGTGTCCGGCACCACCAAGAAGCCCTACAAGCAGAAGGGTACCGGCAACGCGCGTCAGGGCAGCCTTCGCTCGCCGCAGTTCCGCACCGGCGGCGCCGTGCATGGGCCGGTGGTGCGCGACCACGGCTACGACTTGCCGAAGAAGGTGCGCCGCCTGGGGCTGATCAGCGCGCTGAGCCAGAAGCAGGCGGAAGGCAAGCTGATCGTCATCGACGCGGCAACATCCTCGGTGAAGACCAAGGAGCTTGCCGCCAAGCTGAAGGTGCTCGGCTGGAACAATACGCTGTTCATCGACCACGCGGTTGAGGCCAACTTCCTGCGCGCCAGCGCCAACATTCATCGGGTGGACGTGCTGCCGACCGTTGGCGCCAATGTCTATGACATCCTGCAGCATGACCTGCTGGTGCTGACCACGGCCGCGGTCGAAGGGTTGAGGGAGCGCCTGGCATGACCGTTATCGCGAACGTCCATCGCCGGGCGGAGAACATGTCTCGCGAGGCGATGTATGAGATCATCCGCTCGCCGGTGATTACCGAAAAGGCGACGTTGCTGACCGAGCGGAACCAGATGGTGTTCCGCGTGGCGACGGACGCCACCAAGCCCGAGATCAAGCGCGCGATCGAGACGCTGTTCGGCGTGAAGGTGCTTGGCGTGAACACGCTGGTGCAGAAGGGCAAGACGAAGCGCTTCAAGGGCCGCCCGGGCGTGCGGTCGGACGTGAAGAAGGCCTATGTGCAGCTGGCGGAAGGTCAATCGATCGACCTGACGACCGGGCTTTCGGCCTGAGGATAGGATAGATGGCACTCAAGCAATTCAAGCCGGTAACGGCGAGCCTGCGGGGCACGGTCCTGATCGACCGGTCCGAGCTGTGGAAGGGCAAGCCCGTCAAGGGCCTGACCGAAGGCAAGAGCAAGTCCGGCGGGCGTAACAACCACGGCCGCACCACCAGCTTCTTCCGCGGCGGCGGGCACAAGCAGAGCTACCGCATCGTGGACTTCAAGCGGCGCAAGTTCGACGTGACGGCGACTGTGGAGCGTCTGGAATACGACCCGAACCGCACGGCGTTCATCGCCCTGATCAAGTATGCCGATGGCGAGCTGGCCTACATCCTGGCGCCGCAGCGGCTGAAGGCCGGCGACAGCGTAGTGGCCGGCGCCCGCGTGGACATCAAGCCGGGAAATGCTATGCCGCTGGGGGCCATTCCTGTCGGCACCATCATCCACAACGTGGAGATGAAGAACGGCGCCGGCGGCAAGATGGCGCGCGCGGCCGGGACCTACGCGCAGTTGGTGGGGAAGGATGCCGGCTACGCGCAGGTGAAGCTGCAGTCGGGCGAACTACGCGTGGTGCGCGCCGAGTGCATGGCGACGGTGGGTGCGGTGTCGAACGCCGACAACATGAACCAGAGCTTCGGCAAGGCCGGACGCGCCCGCTGGATGGGCCGCCGTCCGCATAACCGCGGCGTGGTGATGAACCCCATCGACCATCCGCATGGCGGCGGCGAGGGCCGCACCTCGGGCGGCCGCCATCCGGTCACGCCCTGGGGCAAGCCCACCAAGGGTGCCAAGACACGCGTCAACAAGCGGACGGACAAGATGATCATCCGCCGCGCGAATAAGGGCAAGTAAGATGGCACGTTCCGTCTGGAAAGGCCCGTTCGTGGACGGGTACATGCTGGGCAAGGCCGAAAAGGCGCGCGCGTCCGGCCGCAACGAGATCATCAAGATCTGGTCGCGCCGCTCGACGATACTGCCGCAATTCGTGGGCCTGACCTTCGGCGTCTATAACGGGCACAAGTTCCTGCCCGTGCAGGTGAACGAGAACATGGTGGGCCACAAATTCGGCGAGTTCTCGCCGACGCGCACCTTTACGGGTCACGCGGCCGACAAGAAGGCGAAGCGGGGATGAGCAAGCCGAAGGCACCGCGCCCTGTCGCGGAAAACGAGGCGCAGTGTGTGCTCAGCAATTTGCGCACCAGCCCCGAGAAGCTGAACCTGGTGGCCGCCCTGATACGCAACCAGCCAGCTTCCAAGGCTGTGGCCACGCTGACGTTCAGCAAGCGCCGTATCGCGCATGCCGTCCGCAAGGCGCTCGAGAGTGCGATCGCCAACGCCGAGAACAACCACCAGCTCGACGTGGACCGGCTTGTGGTCACGCGCGCCGAAGTGGGCCGCTCGATCGTCATGCGCCGCTTCCATGCGCGTGGCCGCGGCCGTGCGGCGCGCATCGAGAAGTGGTTCAGCCATTTGAAGATAGTGGTGGCCGAGCGCGAGCCTGACGCCGCACCCGCCGCTGGAAAGAGGGCCGCCTGATGGGTCACAAGGTCAATCCGATCGGGCTGCGGCTCGGCATCAACCGCACCTGGGATTCGCGCTGGTTCGCCGGTGCGGATTATTCCAAGCTGCTGCACGACGACCTGAAGCTGCGGGCGCATCTGCGCAAGAAGCTGTCCGGCGCAGGCGTGAGCCGCGTGGTCATCGAGCGTCCGGCGAAGAAGCCGCGGGTGACGATCTATGCGGCGCGGCCTGGCGTGGTGATCGGCAAGAAGGGTCAGGACATCGAGGTCCTGCGCAAGGACCTGGCGAAGATGGCCAAGGCCGAAGTGTCCTTGAATATCGTCGAGATACGCAAGCCGGAGATCGATGCGACGCTGGTGGCCGAGAACATCGCCCAGCAGCTGGAGCGCCGCGTGGCGTTCCGCCGTGCAATGAAGCGCGCGGTGCAGTCGGCGATGCGTCTGGGCGCCCAGGGCATACGTATCAATTGCGGCGGCCGTCTCGGCGGCGCCGAGATCGCGCGCGTCGAGTGGTATCGCGAGGGCCGGGTGCCACTGCACACGCTGCGCGCCGACATCGACTACGGCGTGGCCACCGCCAAGACGACGTATGGCACCTGCGGCGTGAAGGTGTGGATCTTCAAGGGCGAGATACTCGCCAACGACCCGACCGCACAGGATCGCCGGGCCGCCGAGCAGGCGCCGCAGCGGTAAGGATTCAGAGACATGCTATCCCCCAAGCGTACCCGCTTCCGCAAAGCCCATAAGGGCCGCATACACGGCCTGGCCAAAGGTGGCACCGCTCTCAATTTCGGCCAGTTCGGGCTGAAGGCGCTGGAGCCGGAGCGCGTCACCGCGCGCCAGATCGAGGCGGCGCGGCGCGCCATCACGCGCGCCATGAAGCGTGCCGGCCGCGTATGGATACGCATCTTCCCGGACGTCCCCGTCTCCTTGAAGCCCGCCGAGGTTCGCATGGGATCGGGCAAGGGCGCGCCGGAGTTCTGGGTGGCCCGGGTGAAGCCCGGCCGTGTGATGTTCGAGATCGACGGCGTGCCGCCCGACGTGGCGCAGGCTGCGCTGACGCTGGGTGCGGCAAAGCTGCCGATCAAGACGAAGTTCGTAACCCGCCTGGGTGAGGGCTGATCATGACCAAGCCTGCCGACATACGCGCCAAGTCGCCTGACCAGCTCAACACCATGCTGCTCGATCTGCGGCGCGAGCAGTTCAACCTGCGCTTCCAGCGCGCGACTGGACAGAACGAGGGCACCGCGCGCGTGCGCGCCGTCCGCCGTGACATCGCGCGCGTCAAAACCATAATGGCGGAGAAGTCTTCTTCCGCCGCCAAAGCCTGAAAGGAGCCTTGAGCTTATGCCGAGGCGTGTACTCACCGGCCGCGTGACCAGCGACAAGATGGACAAGACGATCACCGTCTTGGTCGATCGCCGCATCATGCATCCGCTCTACAAGAAGTTCATCCGCCGCTCAAAGAAGTACGCGGCGCATGACGAGGTAAATGCGTGCAAGACGGGCGACCAGGTGCGCATCGTCGAATGCGCGCCGATCTCCAAGCGCAAGACCTGGACGGTGGTCGAGCGCAACGGCGAAGTCGTCGAGGGCGCCTCGGCCGACGCGCTGAAGTCTCTGGAGGCGCGCGCCCACAGCCATGTGGCGCCGCATGCGGAGCCCGCGCCGGCGAATGCCGCGCCGGCCGATGCGCCCGCCGACGCACACGCATAAGGACCCGCACAGATGATCCACGCAGAATCCAACCTGGAGGTCGCCGACAATTCCGGCGCACGCCGGGTCCAGTGCATCAAGGTGATCGGCGGCAGCAAGCGGAAGTTCGCCTCCGTGGGCGACGTGATCGTGGTGTCCGTGAAGGAAGCCATTCCGCGCGGCAAGGTGAAGAAGGGCGACGTGCACCAGGCGGTGATCGTGCGCACCAGCTTTCCGGTGCGCCGGGCCGATGGCAGCGCCATACGCTTCGACACCAACGCCGCTGTGCTGATCAACAAGCAGCAGGAGCCGATCGGCACCCGCATCTTCGGCCCGGTCGTGCGCGAGCTGCGGGCCAAGAAGTTCATGAAGATCATCTCGCTGGCGCCGGAGGTGCTGTGATGGCCGCGCGTATTCGCAAGGGTGACCGCGTCGTCGTGATCACCGGCGCCGACCGTGGCAAGCGCGGCGAAGTGCTGCGCGTGATACCTAAGGAGGACCGCGCGGTCGTCCAGGGCGTCAACATCGCCAAGCGGCACACCAAGCCGTCCGGCATGGGCCAGCCTGGCGGAATCATCGAGAAAGAAGCGACCATCCACCTCTCCAACATCATGCTGATCGATCCGGAGACCGACAAGCCGACGCGCATCGCGCACCGGGTTCTGGATAACGGCAGCAAGGCACGCGTGGCCCGCGGAAGCGGCCGCGTGATCGAAGGCTGAGCACCATGAGCGAAACCACAGACAAGGCGGAAGCCCGCCCCCTGCCCCGCATGCAGGCGCGTTATCTGGCGGACGTGCGCCCGGCCATGCAGAAGGAGTTCAACTACAAGAACCCGATGCAGGTGCCGCGCCTGGAGAAGATCGTCATCAACATGGGCGTGGGCGAAGCCGCCGGCGACCAGAAGAAGCTGGACGCGGCGGTGGCCGAGCTGACGCTCATCGCCGGCCAGCGGCCGGTCAAGACGATTGCGAAGAAGGCGATCGCCGGCTTCAAGATACGCGAGGGCCTGCCGATCGGCACCAAGGTGACGTTGCGCCGCGCCAGGATGTACGAGTTCCTGGACCGGCTGGTGACCATCGCCCTGCCCCGCGTTCGCGATTTCCGTGGCATTTCCGGCCGCGGCTTCGATGGCCGCGGCAATTTCGCCATGGGCCTGAAGGAGCAGATCATCTTTCCGGAGATCGCCTACGACAAGGTGGACGCTGTGCGCGGCATGGACATCGTCATCGTCACCACCGCCAAGACGGACGCGGAGGCGAAGGCGCTGCTGAAAGCTTTCGACCTGCCCTTCGTCGCCCAGCCCAGCGCCTGACCCACTCAACGCTATTTGGAATACCCCCGGCGAAAGCCGGCAGGTTCCGGAGGACCTAGAAGAGATGGCCAAGACTTCCGCCGTCAACCGCAACATACATCGCGAGAAGATCGTCAAGCGCGACCGTTCCAAGCGCAGCAAGCTCAAGGCCCAGATGATGGACCGTGACGCGCCTGTGGAAGAGCGGTTCGAGGCTTCGATGAAGCTCGCGCAGTTGCCGCGTGACGGCAGCCGCACCCGCGTCCGTCTGCGCTGCGCGCTCACCGGCCGCTCGCGTTCGAACTACCGCAAGTTCAAACTTTGCCGCATCGCCCTGCGCGACCTGGCCAGCTCGGGTCAGATCCCGGGCATGGTCAAGGCGAGCTGGTAAGGAACCCGGCACATGTCGATGTCAGACCCGCTAGGTGACATGCTCACCCGCATACGCAACGCGCAGGGCAGCCGCCACGCGTCCTGCGTCTCGCCCGCCAGCAAGCTGCGCGCCAACGTGCTCGACGTGCTGAAGCGCGAGGGCTATATTCGCGGCTTCTCCGCCGAGGAGCTGCGTCCCGGCGTGGCCCAGCTTCGCATCGAGCTGAAATACAGCGAGGGCGAGCCGGTCATCAAGGAGATCCACCGCGTGTCCAAGCCGGGCCGCCGCGTCTATTCCAAGATACAGGAACTGCCGCGGGTCTATGCCGGGCTGGGCGTGTCCATACTGTCCACGCCGCGTGGCGTGCTGAGCGATGCCGAGGCCCGCGCTGCCAATGTTGGCGGCGAAGTCCTCTGCCGCGTGTTCTGAAGGGACATAGAGAATGTCTCGCGTAGGCAAATATCCGGTCGACGTCCCCGCGGGCGTCACCATCGCGATCGTGGACGGCGTGCTGTCCGCGAAGGGCAAGCTCGGCGAGTTGCGCCTGCCGCTGACCGACCATGTGGAGACCACGGTCGAGGACGGCCGCGTCAGCGTCAAGCCGCGCAGCAACGTGGCCCAGGCCCGCATGATGTGGGGCACCACGCGCGCCAACATCGCCAACATGATCAAGGGTGTGTCCACGGGCTACGCCAAGACCATGGAGATCACCGGCACCGGCTACCGCGCGGCGGTCACCGGCGGCAACCTAGTGATCAATCTGGGTTTCAGCCATGACGTGGTCTATCCGGTGCCGGCCGGCATCACCATCACCACCCCCCGCCCGACCGCCATCACGGTGAGCGGCGTGGACAAGCGTCTCGTGGGCCAGGTTGCGGCGGAGATCCGCAGCTACCGTCCGCCGGAGCCCTATAAGGGCAAGGGCGTGCGCTACGACACCGAGACGATACGCCGCAAGGAAGGTAAGAAGAAGTGAGCGCCCGAGTGGATCTCCGGCAGCGCCGGCGCGAGCGCCTGCGCTACCAGCTGCGGCAGAAATCGGTCGGGCGTCCGCGCCTGTCCGTGTTCCGGTCCGGCAAGCACATCTACGCCCAGGTCATCGACGATGCGGCCGGCCGCACGCTGGCCGCCGCCTCCACGCTGGACGCCAGCCTGCGCGAGGCGTTGCGCACGGGTGCCGACCGCGAGGCGGCGGGTGCCGTGGGCAAGCTGGTGGCAGAGCGTGCGCTGGCGGCAGGCGTCACCGCTGTCGTCTTCGACCGCGGCTCCTACATCTATCATGGCCGCGTGAAAGCGCTGGCCGAAGCCGCCCGTGAGGGCGGATTGTCCTTCTAAGGGATACGAACATGGCACGTGAACCCAGAGAAGGCGGCGGCGGTGACCGCGGCCGTCGCGGCGAACGGCGTAACGACGCGCCCCGCGAGCGTGACGGCGACGACCTGATCGACAAGCTGGTCACCATCAACCGCGTGGCCAAGGTGGTGAAGGGCGGACGCCGCTTCGCCTTCGCCGCCCTCGTGGTGGTGGGCGACCAGAAAGGCCGCGTCGGCTACGGCGCCGGCAAGGCGCGCGAGGTGCCGGAGGCGATACGCAAGGCCACCGAGCGCGCCAAGCGCACGATGATACGCGTGCCGATGAAGGAAGGCCGCACGCTGCACCATGACAGCTACGGCCATTTCGGCGCCGGCAAGGTGATCCTGCGCACGGCCGCGGCCGGCACCGGGATCATCGCCGGCGGCCCGATGCGCGCCGTGTTCGAGTCGCTGGGCATAGGTGACGTGGTCGCCAAGTCGCTGGGCAGCCGCAACCCGCACAACATGGTCAAGGCCACGTTCGCGGCACTTGAGGCCGCGGCCAGCCCGCGTTCGGTGGCCAACCGCCGCGGCAAGAAGGTGAACGACATCGTGGGCAAGCGCGAGACGCCTGGTGCTGCCGTGGAGGCTACCGCAGATGTCTGACAGCACCGGCAAGACCGTCCGGGTGACCCAGACGGGTTCGCCCATCGGCCGCAAGCCCGGCCAGCGCGAGACGCTGATCGGGCTTGGCCTGAACAAGATACGCGGAACCCGGGTGCTGGAAGACACGCCCGCGATACGCGGCATGATACGCAAGGTCGCGCACCTGGTGCGTGTTGATGAGAGCGTCTGAGATGACCACCCCCCAACTCAAGCTCAACGAGCTGCGCGACAATCCTGGCGCGCGCCCCAAGTTCAAGCGCCTCGGCCGCGGCATCGGCTCCGGCAAGGGCAAGACGTCCGGCAAGGGCGTCAAGGGCCAGAAGGCCCGCGAAGGCGTGGCGCTGAACGGCTTCGAAGGCGGCCAGCTGCCTATCTACCGCCGGCTGCCCAAGCGCGGCTTCAAGAACATCTTCCGCGTCGAGTTCGCGGCGGTGAACCTGGGCACCATCAGCAAGGCGCTAGAGACCGGCAAGCTGAGCGCCGACGCGCCGGTCACCGAGGACACGCTGCGGGCCGCCGGCCTGGTGCGCGGCGGCAAGGCGGCGCTGGGCGTTCGCCTGCTCGCCAAGGGCGAGATCAGCCGCGCGCTGAACATCACCGTCAGTGGCGCTTCGGCCTCCGCCGTGGCGGCCGTAGAGGCGGCGGGCGGCACGGTCACCACCTCTGCGCCGAAGACCGCGGAAGAGTAAGCAAGCAGTCCTTTTTTGAAAAAAAGGACCAGAAAACTTTTGCTTCCCCGCATTTGCACCAGCCGGCTGCCTCGGGATAAATCGAGGCCGCGGACGCAGCGGACAGAGCAAAAGTTTTTTGCTTCTTTTTTTCAAAAAAGAAGGCCTTCCTTACTTCTTCTTCTAGGACCCGCGCCATGGCCTCAGCCGCCGAGCAGCTAGCCTCCTCCTTCAGCCTCGGATCCTTCTCCAAGGCCACGGAGCTACGCAAGCGCATCTGGTTCACCATCATGGCGCTCGTCGTCTACCGTATCGGCACCTACATCCCGGTGCCGGGCGTGGACGCTTCCGTCATGGCGGAGATGATGCACCGCAACGGCGGCGGCTTTCTGGGCATGTTCGACATGTTCAGCGGCGGCGCGCTCGGCCGCATGACCGTCTTTGCGCTGGCGATCATGCCCTACATCAGCGCCAGCATCATCATCCAGTTAATGACCACGGCCCTGCCGACGCTCGAGACCCTGAAGAAGGAAGGCGAGTCCGGCCGCAAGAAGCTGAACCAGTACACCCGCTATCTGACGGTGCTGATCGCCCTGTTCCAGGCCTACGGCATTGCCGTGGGGCTGGAGACGTTCCACGGCGACACCGGGCCCGCGGTGATCGACCCCGGCCTGTATTTCCGCGCTTCCTGCGTGATCACCCTGGTCGGCGGCACGATGTTTTTGATGTGGCTGGGCGAGCAGATCACCGCCCGCGGCATAGGCAACGGCATCAGCCTGATCATCTTCGCCGGCATCGTGGCCCAGCTTCCGCAGAGCTTCGGCCAGTTGCTGGAACTCGGGCGGACGGGCGCGCTGTCGCCCATCTTCATCATCGCCGTGTTCATCGGCTTCGTGGCCGTGATCGCCTTCATCGTGTTCATGGAGCGCGCGCAGCGGCGGGTGATGATCCAGTATCCGAAGCGGCAGGTGGGCAGCCGGATGTTCGGCGGTGACAGCACGCACATGCCGCTGAAGGTGAACACCGCCGGCGTGATCCCGCCGATCTTTGCCAGCTCCATCCTGCTGGTGCCGGTCACCATCGCGGGTTTCGCCACCAACGTCACCGCGCCCGCCTGGGTGCCCGGCTGGCTGTCCGGCGGGTTGGGCAGCATCGCCGGCCAGCTCTCGCGCGGGGCGCCGCTATACCTGTTGTGCTACGCCGCCCTGATCATCTTCTTCTCGTATTTCTACACCGCGATCGTCTTCAACCCGGAGGAGACGGCGGACAACCTGAAGAAATACGGCGGCTTCATTCCAGGCATACGTCCTGGCGCCAACACCGCCGGCTATTTCGACCACATACTCGTGCGCCTGACCACGATCGGCGCACTATACCTAGTGGCGGTCTGCCTCCTGCCGCAGATCCTGATCACCAAATACGGCCTGCCGTTCGCGCTTGGCGGCACCAGCCTGATGATCATCGTCTCCGTCACCATGGACACCATCACGCAGATGCAGTCCCACTTGATCGCCCATCAATATGAAGGGCTGATCCGCAAGAACCGCGTGAAGGGCCGGGGCCGTTGAATCTGATACTATTGGGACCGCCCGGCGCGGGCAAGGGAACGCAGGCCAAGCGGTTGGAAGTGGCTCACGGCATCGCCCAGGTCTCGACCGGGGACATGCTGCGCGCCGAGGTGGCAGCCGGCTCCGAGATCGGCGCGCGGGCCCGCGCGATCATGGAATCCGGCGCGTTGGTGCCGGACGCGCTGATCATCTCCATGCTGGCCGCCCGCGTGCGCCAGCCCGACTGCGCCCGTGGCTTCATCCTAGACGGCTTTCCGCGCACCGTGCCGCAGGCGCAGGCACTGGACGACATGCTGGGCTCGATGGGGATCGCGCTGGACGCGGTAATCGAGCTGCAGGTGGACGACGCGGCCCTGGTCGACCGCATCGCCGGCCGTTTCACCTGCGCCAAATGCGGCACCGGCTATCATGACAGTTTTCATCCCACACGCGCCGCCGGCGTGTGCGACGTGTGTGGCAGCCACGACTTCGTGCGGCGGGCCGATGACCGGCGGGAGACCGTGGCGGCCCGGTTGCAGGCCTACCACACGCAGACCGCGCCCATCCTGCCGCACTACACCGCCCAGGGCCGCCTGCACGTGGTGGACGGCATGGCGGATATGGATAGCGTCAGCGACGCCATAGGCGCGATCCTGACCCACCTGCCGGAAAAGGCGGACGTCACTACAAGTTGATGAAATCGCGTTGACTTGCAGGCGGCCGGGCTTTAAGTCCAGCCCCTCGGCGACGGTCCGGCAGGACGTGCGCCATCACTGCATTTCGGTGTGTCAATCCAGCCCGTAGCGGGCTTTTATCGCGTGATGCTTCGGCATCGCGCAAGGAGACTAGGCGTGGCGCGTATTGCCGGGGTGAACATTCCCACCAACAAGCGGGTGGTTATCAGTCTGCGCTACATTTTCGGCATAGGCCCGAAGAAGGCGCAGGACATCTGCACCAAGCTCGGCATCCCCGATGACCGCCGCGTCAACCAGCTCAGCGACGAAGAGATCGTCCGCCTGCGCGAGACGATCGACCGCGACTACCGCGTGGAAGGCGATTTGCGCCGCGAGCTGGCGATGAACATCAAGCGCCTGATGGACCTTGGCTGCTACCGCGGGCTGCGCCATCGCCGCGGCCTGCCCGTCCGTGGCCAGCGCACGCATACCAACGCCCGCACGCGCAAGGGCAAGGCGGTCGCGATCGCCGGCAAGAAGAAGGTGACCAAGTAAGTGGCAAAGCCGGCAGCCGCGCGGACCAAGCGCAAGGAACGCAAGAACATCATCTCGGGCGTGGCCCATGTGATGGCGTCGTTCAACAACACGATGATCACCATCACCGACGCGCAAGGCAATGCCATCGCCTGGTCGTCCTCCGGCAGCCAGGGCTTCAAGGGCAGCCGCAAGTCCACGCCGTATGCCGCTCAGGTGGCCGCCGAGGACGCCGGCAAGAAGGCGCGCGAGCACGGCATGGAGACGCTCGAGATCGAGGTGAGCGGGCCCGGTTCCGGCCGCGAGAGCGCGCTGCGTGCCCTGCAGGCGGTGGGCTTCAGCATCACCGCGATACGCGACATGACGCCGATCCCGCATAACGGCTGCCGCCCCCGCAAGCGCCGGCGCGTTTAGCCCGCGACGCCGTCAGCAGCCAGCCTTCGATCGTCAGATTGGGCTGCTTGCTGCAGCTTTTTCTTATTTTGATGGCTGAATGCTGACAGCTACCTGAGAGGTACAAGAGTGGTTATCCAGAGAAACTGGCAGTCGCTGATCAAGCCGGAAAAGCTGGAAGTCGAGCCCGGCACCGACCCGCACCGCATTGCCACCGTGGTGGCCGAGCCGCTGGAGCGGGGCTTCGGCATGACGCTCGGCAACGCGATACGCCGCATCCTGCTGAGCTCGCTGCAGGGCGCCGCCGTCACCGCGCTGCAGATCGACGGCGTGCTGCACGAGTTCAGCTCGGTGGCCGGCGTGCGCGAGGACGTCACCGACATCGTGCTCAACATCAAGCAGCTCGCTTTGCGCATGCATGGCGAGGGGCCGAAGCGCATGACGCTGACCGCGACCGGCCCGGGCGAGGTGCGCGCCGGCCAGATACAGGCCGGGCACGACATCGACATCATGAACCCCGATCTGGTGATCTGCACGCTGGACGAGGGCGCCAAGCTGGGCATGGAGCTAACCGTGCAGCTCGGCCGCGGCTACGTGGCGGCGGCCGCGAACCGGCCCGAGGACGCGCCGATCGGGCTGATCCCGGTGGACGCCATCTACTCGCCGGTGCGCCGCGTGTCCTACAAGGTGGAGCCCACCCGCGTGGGCCAGGTCACCGACTACGACAAGCTGCTGCTGACGGTGGAGACGAACGGGGCCGTGGGGCCGGAGGACGCGGTGGCGCTGGCCGCCCGCATCCTGCAGGACCAGCTCAAGCTGTTCATCAACTTCGACGAGCCGCAGCAGGTTCGCGCCGAGGAGCAGCACGACGACCTGCCGTTCAACCGCAACCTGCTGCGCAAGGTGGACGAGCTGGAGCTGTCCGTCCGTTCGGCGAACTGCCTGAAGAACGACAACATCGTCTATATCGGCGACCTGGTGCAGAAGACCGAGCAGGAGATGCTGCGCACGCCGAACTTCGGCCGCAAGTCTCTGAACGAGATCAAGGAAGTGCTGACCAATATGGGGTTGGCACTGGGGATGAATGTGTCCGGTTGGCCGCCGGAGAACATCGAGGAATTGGCCAAGCGTTTGGATGAACCTTTCTGAGTTAGGCAAGGAAGGCCTTCTTTTCTGAAGAAAAGAAGCAAAAGACTTTTACTCCGCTGTGGCGGACCTCTCAGGGGGCTCGCCGACAGGGAGCAAAAGTTTTTTGGTTCTTTTTTTTAAAAAAGAACCGCTTTCTTTCTAGGAGCACACAATGCGTCACGGGGTAGCCGGCCGTAAGCTCGGCGTCACATCGACCCATCGCCTCGCGATGTTCCGCAACATGGCGGTGGCGCTCATCAAGCATGAGCAGATCACCACCACGCTGCCGAAGGCGAAGGAACTGCGCCCCGTGGCCGAGCGGCTGATCACGCTGGGCAAGCGCGGGAACCTGCACGCCCGCCGCCAGGCCTACGCGCAGCTGCGCGACAACACGATCGTGCAGAAGCTGTTCGACACTCTGGCGGACCGCTACCGCACCCGCTCCGGCGGATATACGCGCGTCATGAAGGCCGGTATGCGCTACGGCGACGCGGCCGACATGGCGGTGATCGAGCTGGTCGATCGCGATCCGTCCGCCAAGGGCCAGGATAGCGGGCCGCGGCAGGAACTGCCTGAGTCCGAAGCCGAGTAGAGGCACGCGCGTCAAGCAAGCAAGGTGGTCCGGCGACAAGGCCGGGCCGCGCCACTGTCTTGTTGCGGTATCAACCTAACAGCGTTTACTTTGTAGTTCGGCGATCCTGACCGGGTCGCCAGGAGTCCAAAGATGAGCGCAGCCGCCGACCTCCCACCTCCCGTAATCACGCCGAGCTTCCTGGGCACGTTGCGCACGCTGCGAAAGCTCGTGCGCAATCCGATGGAGGCGTGGCCGGCCGCGGTCTACACCGACCCTTACGTCGTCAGCCACATGCTTGGCCGGAACACGATGTTCGTCTGCGACCCGGACCTGGTGCAGCAGGTGCTGGTCGATGACGCGGACAGCTTCGTCAAGGCCGAGCCGATGCGGCGCTCGCTGGAGCCGGCGCTCGGCCGCGGCATACTCACCTCCGAAGGCGCCCGCTGGCGGCTGCACCGCCGCGTCTCCGCGCCGGTGTTCCGCCCCGCCCATGTCAACAGCTTCATCCCCGCCATGATCACCGCCGCGCGCGAGATGCGCGAAGCCTGGGCGGCGCTGCCGGAGGGCGCGCCGCTGGAGATCACGCACGAGATGATGCGCGTGACGTTCGAGATCATCCTGGAGACCATGCTCTCCGGCCGCGGCAACACCGATGTGGGGCGCGTGGAAATCAGCATACGCGACTTCCTGGAATCCACGAGCTGGCAGACCGCCCTGTCCGCCCTCGGCGCACCCACCTGGACGCCGTTTCCTGGCCGTGGCCGCTCCGAGCGTGGTGGCGACTACCTGCGCCAGATCGTCACCGAGCGGATCGTCGAACGCCGGCAGACCGGCGAGCGCCGCAGCGACCTGCTGTCCCTGATGCTGGACGCCAAGGACCCGGAGACCGGCGAGGGCCTGGACGACACCGACATACGCGACAACATCATCACCTTCATCGGCGCCGGCCATGAGACGACGGCGCTGGCGCTGACCTGGACGTTTTTCCTGCTGGCGCGCAACCCGGAGATCGAGCAGCGCGTGCTGGCGGAGATCGAGCAGGTCACCGGCGGTGCGCCGCTGGAGGCAGGCCAGGTCTCCGAGCTGACCTACACGCGCCAGGTGGTGCAGGAATCCATGCGCGTATACCCGCCGGTTGCCATGGTGGTGCGGCAATCGACACGGGACCTGGACATCGGCGGCGTGAAGATCACGCCGCATGACAACGTGTTCGTGCCGATCTACGCCATCCACCATCACTGCACGCTGTGGCCGAACCCGGGGGTATTCGACCCCGACCGCTTTGCGCCCGAGGCGGTGCGCGCGCGCCACCGCTGGTCCTATTTGCCGTTCGGCGCCGGGCCACGCATCTGCATCGGCATGGGGTTCGCCCTGCTGGAGGCGGTTGCCATACTGGCCACGCTGCTGCCTGCTGCCAGGCTGTCCGCCGAGCCGGACTTCGTGCCGACACCCAAGCTCCGGGTGACCATGCGGCCGGCCGAAGGAATGCCGATGCGGCTGCACAAGCGGGGCCGGCAGTCTCCGAACAGCCATGCTGCTCCGGCTGCGAAGGATTGATCTGGCTTCTTTTCCAAAAAAGAAGCCCTTTCTTGCTCCGCCGGTGACCGCCGCCCGAACTTTAGCGTCCGATACCGATTGCACCCCTGGGTGCATCAAACGTAGCGGGACCGCATGTTCAGCCAGGTGTTCAACAGGGTGGCACAATGGGCGGCGTTCGGCGCCGGCAAGGGCAGCGTCTTCGTCGTGGCGCTGGGCTCGATCATCGTCTGGGCCGCGACGGGGCCCGTGTTCGGCTACTCGCAGACCTGGCAGCTGGTGATCAACACCGGCACCACCATCGTGACGTTCCTGATGGTGTTCCTGGTGCAGAACACGCAAAACCGGGACACCACGGCGCTGCAGTTGAAGCTGGACGAGCTGATACGCGTCACCAAGGACGCGCGCCCTGCCCTTCTGGATCTCGAGGCGCTTCCGCAGGAGGAGTTGGGCGAACTGCAGGACGGCTACAAGCAACTGGCCCGCGAGTCCCAGCGTGCGGGACAGGACCGGGGCGTGGACGGCGGGGTGGAGAATTGACGCCACGAGTAGAAGCAAGGTTGGGGCTCTGCCCCAAACCCCGCTGGGGCCTTGGCCCCAGACCCCATTTATAAGGAGGGTGTGCTGGCGCGTTGCCGGACGCGACGCCACCTAGGCTCCGACGAACCGCCGCCGTTCGAACACCGCCAGAACCGGCAGCCCGGTAGCCGCTTCCAGGCCCTCGCCGGTCAGGAACACCGGCCGGCGCATGAACGCCACCACCACCCAGCCGAACGCAGCCAGGACGCCGAACACGCAGCCGGCCGCGATCACCAGCAGGGGCGTCGCCCGCGGCGATTGTGGCGCCATCGCCGGCTGGATGACGCGCACGTTGGCCAGGCGCCGTGCGTCCTCCGCCTCGCTCAGATGCCGCTCCGCCACGATGCGGCTCGCAGCGCGGTAGGTGTCGTCCGCACTGGCGCGCTGGCGCTGCAGCCCGGCCAGCGACGCTTCGTCGGCATCGAGCGCCGCGAGCGTACGCGACAGGCCTACCAGATCCTGCTGCTGGGATTGCAGGCGCGCGCGGGCGGCGGCGAGCTCGCCCACTTCGCGGGCCCGGTCCAGCCGTAGCGGATCGATCGTCGGGTTGCGTCCCTGGCGCACGACGGAGAGGGTGGCGTCGTGGTTCAGCCGCGCCTGTTCCGCCTCGTGGGCCGCCAGCTCGGCGCGCAGGCCGGTGACCATGCGGCTGGTCTCGCGGTATTTCTCCCGCGCCGCGGCCAGTTTGGCCTGTACCGCTTCCAGCCCGGCGTTCACGCTCTGCAGCCGGGTATCGGCGTCCTGCTCGGTGTAGATGCCGATGGTGGGGTGTTCCGCGCTGAGCGCCTTTGTCAGCGCGTCCAGCCTGGCCGCGTGCTCGTTGACGGAGGAGGCGGTATCCTGGGCGGATTGCTCGGCCTGGCTGCGCCGGTGCAGCAGCAGGTCACGCTCGGACTCGTAGTCGGAAATGGCGTGTGCCCGCTTGAAGGCGGCCAGGTGTTCGTCGGCCTCGGCCACGGCCTGCCGTCCGGATTCGGCCTCGCGCCGGACGATGTCGAGCTGCGGATCGTCATACAAGGAGGCACGCCGCTGCGCGTAGAGCGCCAGCATGGTGTTCAGCGTGACGGACGCCGTCGCACCCCGGGGCGCGTCGAACGTCACATTGATCACGTTGGCGTCCTTGGCGGGTAATACCGACAGATCGTGCTTGAAGCGCCTGATGCCGCGCTCCTCGCGCGCGGCCGCCTCGTCGGCCGGCGGCACGCGCCAGGGCGCCAGCAGAACGCCGGTGACCGCATGCACCACGCGGCGCACCAGGCCGCGCGGCGCCGGCGCAAACACGTCTGGATATAACGCGGCGGGCCCTACGCGATCGATCGTGGCACGGTGCAGGTCCGCGCTGTCCAGTATCTCGGACTCCGCCTTCATGATCTGGTCCATCACCAGCGCGCTGGCGTTCAGCTCATGCGAGCCGGCCGCCGCGCGGACGGTGAATTCGGGCGAGGGCAGGACGGCAAGCGTGGCGGTAGCGCGGTAGCTGGGCGGCAGGAGGGCGGCCGTCAGCAGCGCCAGGCACAGCACCGTGGCGCCGGCCAGCAAGGCCGGCCCGCGGTGGTGGTGCGCGTGGTACAGGAACTCGCGCAGCGAGGGCGCGGCTTCCTGTGCCGTCTCGGCCCTCATGCCCGTCTCACTCCCAGTCCGCCAGGTTGCACCTGTTCTCCCCTGCATCGCGCGCCCGCCTGCATCGCGCGCCCGGCGAAAATGGCAGGTTTCGCAACGAACGTCGAGCATGCCGCTCAGCCCTGGCGGCGCGTGCTGCGGCACCGGCTGGTGCAGGCGCAGACGCCGAATCGAGCCGTTTTGCAGAAAACGACTGCCTGCGTTCCGCCAAGCATCCGGGGGACTAGGCAAGGCGGCGCGTTCGGGCCAATTAGCGCCTGCAGCGCGACCCGTGGACCTCCGGGATCGCCGCTTTTGGAAGGGTGACCGATGTCTTCGACCACGCATATCGCACCAGCCCCGCACGGCACTGAAGGGGAGCCGGGGCGACGCGACTTCCTGACGATGCTCGCTCTGGCAGGTGCGGCAGTGGCTGCTGGCGCAATCGTATGGCCGTTCATCGACAGCATGGAGCCGGCGGCCGACACGCTGGCGGCCGGCGAGCCGATCGACGTCGACGTGAGCAAGCTGGCGCCCGGCCAGCAGATCGTGGTGGTCTGGCGCGGCAAGCCTATCTTCATCGTGCACCGCACGCCGGAGGGCCTGGCCACGCTGCAGGATCCCAAAGTGACCCGCGTGCTCAGCGACCCGAACAGCAAGGTGCTGCAGCAGCCGTCCTACGCGGAGAACTGGCACCGCTCGGTGGATCCGAACTATGCGGTGATGGTGGGCATCTGCACGCATCTGGGCTGCGTGCCCACCTTCTATCCCAACATGAGCGCCACGGACCCGGCGCCGAACTGGCCGGGCGGCTATCTCTGCCCGTGCCATGGCTCCAAATACGACCTGGCTGGCCGTGTCTATTCCGGCGTGCCGGCGCCCTACAACCTGCCGGTGCCGCCCTATCACATGGCCAGCGCAAAGTCGGTGCGTATCGGCGAGAACCCGCCCGGTCAGACCTTCGACCTGAACTCCGTAGTGCAGATCTAGGCCGCGCCGGCGGCCGTCTGCCCAGCCGCCGGCACGGACCTCACTCCAGCTTCTCGTGCCAGGTCCGACCGTCGCGCTCGATCAGCGCGATCGCGGCGGTGGGGCCCCAGCTTCCCGCCGCGTAGGGCCGCGGCCGCTCGCCGTTGGACTTCCAGGCTTCCAGGATCGGCTCGATCCATAGCCAGGCGGCTTCCACCTCGTCACGCCGCATGAACAGCGTGGCGTTGCCGCGCACCGTGTCCATCAGCAGCCGTTCGTAGGAATCCGGGTAGCGTATCGAGAACGCTTTCTCGAAGCTGATGTCGAGCTCGGCCGGGCGCAGGCGAATGCCACCCGGGCCAGGGTCCTTGGACATCATGCCCAGCATCATGCCCTCCTCCGGCTGCAGGCGTATGACCAGGCGGTTCGGCTGCATGTCGCCGGCCTCCCGCGGGAACACCGGTACCGGCACGTCGCGGAACTGTATCACCACCTCGCTGACCTTTTCCGGCAGACGCTTTCCGGTGCGCAGGTAGAACGGCACGTTGGCCCAGCGCCAGGTGCGCACTTCCGCCTTGATGGCCACGAACGTTTCGGTCTCGCTCGGCGCGTGCTGCTTGTTGCTGACGGGCTTGCGCCCTGCGTCCAGGTCTTTCTGGTAGCTGTCCACCGACTTGCCGCCGACCGCGCCGGACACGTATTGCCCGCGCACTGTCTGGTGGCTCACCTCGTGCGGCGCCAGCGGCTTCAGCGCGCGGAGCACCTTCAGCTTCTCGTCGCGCAGCGATTCCGCCGCCAGGTCGAGGGGCGCTTCCATCGCCAGCAGGCAGAGCAGCTGCAGCAGGTGGTTTTGCACCATGTCACGCAGCGCGCCGGAATGGTCGTAATAATCGCCGCGGGATTCCACGCCGACCGTCTCGCCCACCGTGATCTGCACGTGGTCTATCACGTCCGCATTCCACAGGCGTTCGAAGATGACGTTGGCGAAGCGCAGCGCCAGCAGGTTCTGCACCGTCTCCTTGCCGAGGAAATGGTCGATCCGGTACGTCTGCTCCTCGGTGAACACGCAGCCCACATCGGCGATCACCTGCCGGGCGGAGGCGAGATCGTGACCGATCGGCTTTTCCAGCACCACGCGCGATTTCGGCGTGACCAGGTGCTGGGCCGCCAGGTTCTTGCAGACTGCGCCATAGAGGTCCGGCGAGGTCGCCAGGTAGAACACGCGCACGCGGTCCGGCGCGTCCCTGAACACGGCCTGCATCTGCTCCCATCCGTCGGATTTGGAGCCGTCCACACGGGCGTAGAAGACCACCTGCAGGAACGCGTCGAGCACGGACGCGGTCAGGTCGGCGGCCTTCACATGCTCCTGCAAGGCGTTTCTGGCGCGCTCGCGGTAGCTGTCATCGGTCAGGTCCGAACGGGCGGCGGCGATGATCCGGCACGCGGCGCCGAACTGGCCGTCCTTGAAACGGTGGTAGAGCGCCGGAATGAGCTTGCGTAGCGTGAGGTCACCGGTGGCGCCGAAGACGACCATGTCGAAATCTTCTACCGGTTTGCTGGCGGGCATTTACGGGTCTCCTCGTTGGCAGGCCGGACGGCCGTCTTTCTTGAAAAGAAAAGCTGGCTTCCCAGCCGTTATGGCGCGCTCTGCCGGGGCATTCGACCGTCTGCCTACTTCACGGTAGCGACGCGCAACGAGTTTGTCGTGCCCGCCTGGCCGAACGGTATGCCGGCCGCCACCACCACCGTGTCGCCGTGGCGCGCCAGGCCTTCGTCGCGCGCCAGGCGGGCGGCCCGGGTCACCGCCTCCGTCATCGTCCGCGCGTCCTGCGCATGCACGGCGTGCACGCCCCAAGCCAGCGCCAGGCGGCGCGCCACCGGCAGTTCGGTGGCCATCGCCAGCACCGGCTGGCCAGGCCGCTCGCGCGCGATGCGCAAGGCGGTCTGGCCGGAGGAGGTGAAGGCGGCGATGGCCCGCGCGCCGATGCCGCGCGCGACCTGGCCCGCGGCGGCGGCGATGGCGGACGAGACCGAACCGGTGGCGGGCGGGCGGGCGGCGTCCATCACGTCCCGCCAGCCCGGATCGGCCTCCACGCGGGCCACGATGCGGTCCATCATGGCGACGGCCTCGGCCGGGTATTGGCCAGCGGCCGTCTCGCCGGACAGCATGACGGCGTCCGCTCCGTCGAACACCGCGCCGGCCACGTCGCTGGCTTCCGCGCGCGTGGGGGCGGGCGCGCTGATCATGCTTTCCAGCATCTGGGTGGCCACGATCACCGGGCGGCCGGCGGCGCGCGCGGCGCGCACGATTCGTTTCTGCGCGATCGGCACCTCCTCCGGCGGCAGCTCCACGCCCAGATCGCCGCGCGCCACCATCACCGCGTCCGATAGGGCGATGATCTCTTCCAGTTGTTCCAGCGCCTGCGGTTTCTCGATCTTGGCCACGATCCAGGCACGGTCGGCCACGATGGCGCGCGCGTCGGCCACGTCCTGCGGGCGCTGCACGAAGCTCAGGCCGATGAAGTCCACGCCGTGCTCCAGCGCGAAATCGAGATCCTGCCGGTCCTTGGGCGTGAGCGCCGGGATGGCCAGCGCCACGTCCGGCACGTTGACCCCCTTGCGGTCGCTCAGCAGGCCGCCGGTGACGACCTCGCATTCCAGATGGCCGCCGCGGGCGCGCTGCACGCGCAGGCGCAGCTTGCCGTCATCCAGCAGGAGCGTGGTGCCGCTGGTGGCTGCTTCCAGGATTTCCGGATGGGGGAGTTGCACGCGGCGCGCATTGCCAGGGGTGGGGTCCTGGTCGAGGGTGAAGGCCTGGCCGGTGCTGAGGTGCACCCGGCCGCCGGCGAACTTGCCCACGCGGAGTTTGGGGCCCTGCACGTCCGCCAGCAGGCCGATCGGCCGGCCGGCCTCTGCCTCCAGCGCGCGTACGATGCCGATGTTGGCGGCGTGGTCGGCATGGGTGCCGTGGGAGAAGTTGAGGCGGAAGACGTCGGCGCCGGTGTGGAACAGGCGGGCGATCATCTCCGGCGTGTTGCTGGCCGGGCCGAGTGTCGCCACGATCTTGGTCTGGCGGTGTCGTCTGAGGCGGGCACGCGCTGGCATGGGGGCTCCGGGGCCGTGGCGGCGGGAGTATGGGCAAGCCAGGGGTGGCGCGCCATGTGTGCAGGCGTGACAGATCGGGAGACGCGGTGATGACGGTGCCGGAGATGGATGCGGGGACGCGGACGGAGCTGGAGGCGGCGGCGTTCCGCCGGCTGGTGGCGCATCTGCGCGAGCGGACAGACGTGCAGAACATCGACCTGATGAACCTGGCGGGGTTCTGCCGGAACTGCCTGAGCCGGTGGTATCGGGAGGCGGCGGGCGAGCACGGGGTGGAGATGGCGGACCCGGACGCGCGCGAGGTGGTATATGGGATGCCGTATAAGGAGTGGCAGGCGAAGTATCAGGTGGGGGATACGAAGCCGCTTGCGTGAGGTGAAAACAGCCTGACTACCGCACGGCTACACCAGTATCTGTTGCGCCGATGCTTTTAGCGCGCGCAACATCCTCTGCATGCGCGACACATGAACGTGCAGTGTCGGCGGTAGCGGTTACGGGTTAATAACAGCTCATATTCTAAGTTTGGTGGCCAGATGATCAGGACGCTATTCGCTGCCAGTGTCGTTGCGTCAGCGTGTCTTCACCCTGTATCAGCCATGGCCGCCCACATAACGCAGTTTGTCGGTGGCACCGTTTCTGGCAACGCCACCACAGACCCTTTCGGGATTTTCGGACCAGCCGGCGCGGATCTGAACGGGAAACCCATTCAGGTATACTTCTCCTATGAGACTGTGGATTTTAACACTTCCGGCGGCTGCTCCGCTCCTCCCGGCTCGACCTGTGATCTGCATTTCACCAGAATTCCTAAAGATAGCCAGACGGGAAACCTGACGAGGCAGGGCACGCCGCAGTCCGTATTGATACAAATACAGATCAATGGGGTTGGACGTAGTTTTGCGCCTTTCCAGCAAGGGTCAGTTTATTTCTTCAATACGCCCGGTTATCCGGGCGAATTCCAGGTGACTTCGGATGGCGCGAGAGGTGGGCCGGGACAATCCGCGTCGATAAGTCTTTTCTACGCGCAGACGACAGCGTTTGGCTCCCGGCTTTCCCCGGATAATAACCCTGTCAATTTGAGTTATAGTCCATCCAGTTTCACGTTCACCGGGATGGTGCCGGGGTCGACGACTCCGGCGGCCGGCATGATCACTTTTACGATCAGCAAGTTCTCGCAATATTAGGGTAACCGGACGCGTTCGTAACACAGACAGCCTGGGCCACCTGACGCCATCCAGCCGCGTAGACCGAAATGATGGTGGTTCTGGCAACGGAACGTTGAAAACCTGGTCGGCTACGGTCCGGTCCTTTGATCTGCAAACAGCACCAGGTCATCTCGGTGAATCACCTCGTCGCGCCCGCGCCATCCCAACACGGCCTCGATTTCGTCGGACCGCCGCCCCGCGATTCGCCCCGCATCCTCCGCGTCGTACGCCGACAGCCCCTGGCCTAGCCGCTGCCCATCCGCACCCAGCACCAGCACCGCATCGCCCTGCGCGAAATCGCCTGACACGACGCGCACGCCCACCGGCAGCAGGGATCCGCCCGCCGCCAGCGCCCGCGCCGCGCCCGCGTCCACCGTGTAGGCGCCCGCCGGCTGCAGCACGCCGGCGATCCAGTTCTTCCGCGCGGACCGCCCGCCCGGGGCCGGCAGGAACCACGTGCACCGCGCGCCCGCCTCCAGCGCCGCCAGCGGGTGGTCCCGGTGGCCCAACGCAATCGCCATCGCGGTGCCCGCCTGAGTCGCTATGCGTGCTGCCAGCAGCTTGGTGCGCATGCCGCCCGACGAATAGCCCGCCGGCGGGTCGCCGCCCATCGCCTCGATGTGCGGCGTGATCGCCGGCACCTCGGCGATGTGGGCCGCGCGCGGATCGGTTTTCGGATCGGCCGTGTAAAGACCATCGATGTCGGAAAACAATATCAGCTGGTCCGCCTGCACCATCTCCGCCACGCGCGCCGCCAGGCGATCGTTGTCGCCGAAGCGTATCTCCGTGGTGGCAACGCTGTCGTTCTCGTTGATCACCGGGACGCAGCCCAGGGACAGCAACGTGCGCAGCGTGGCCCGTGCGTTCAGGTAGCGCCGCCGGTCTTCCGTGTCGCCGAGCGTCAGCAGCAATTGCGCCGCCACCAGCCCGTGCGCGCCCAGCGCCTCGGACCACGCCTGCGCCAGGCGTATCTGGCCTACCGCGGCGGCGGCCTGCTTCTCTTCCAGACGCAGGCGCGCCTGGGTCAGCCGCAACGCGTGCCGCGCCAGCGCGATGGCGCCGGAGGAGACGACGATCACCTGGGTGCCTTGGGCGCGTGCGGCGGCGATGTCGGACGCCACGCCGTGCAGCCAGGCCGTGCGCGGTTCGGCGCGTTCGGGGTTTACGACCAGGGCGCTACCGAGTTTTATTACGATCAGGCGGGGCATCAGGAAGAAAGGCCTTCTTTTCTGAAGAAAAGAAGCAAAAGACTTTTGCTCCGCTGTCGCGGACTTGCAGGACAGGTGCGCGACAGCGGAGCCGAAAGTTTTTTGGTTCTTTTTTTCAAAAAAGAACTGCTTGCTTACTTACTTCGATGCAACGTTATCGCATCCTGCAAGGCGCGCAGCATCTCCGGCACCCCCTGCCCGGACACGCCGGACATGACATGCACCGTCTGCCCCGACGCCCGCGCCAGCGCGCTGCGACGCGCACTCAGCTCGCGTGCGGACATCGCGTCGATCTTGTTCAGCACGATCAGCTCCGGCTTGTCTTCCAGCCCCGCGCCGTAGGCGGACAGCTCGCCGCGCACCGTGCGCCAGGCGTCGACCACGTTGCCGGCGGCGCCGTCGACCATGTGCAGCAGAACCGCGCAGCGCTCCACATGGCCCAGGAAGCGGTCGCCCAGGCCGGCGCCCTCATGCGCGCCCTCGATCAGGCCGGGGATGTCCGCCAGCACGAACTCCTCGGTGTTGGACAGGCGTATCACGCCCAATTGCGGGTGCAGCGTGGTGAAAGGGTAGTCCGCGATCTTCGGGCGGGCGGCGCTGGAGGCGGCCAGGAAAGTGCTCTTGCCAGCGTTCGGCAGGCCGACCAGGCCGGCGTCGGCGATCAGCTTCAGCCGCAGCCAGATCCAGCGCTCCTCGCCGGGCCAGCCCTTGTCCGCCCGGCGCGGGGCGCGGTTGGTGCTGGACTTGAAATGGGTGTTGCCGTGGCCGCCATCGCCGCCGCGACACAGCACTACCACCTTGCCGGGCATATCCAGGTCCGCCAGCAGCGTCTCCTGGTCGTCGGCCAGGATCTGCGTGCCGATCGGCACGCGTATGCGCACGTCTTCCGCGCCGGCGCCGGTGCGGTCCGAGCCGGCGCCGTTGCCGCCCTTGCGGGCGCGGAAATGCTGCGTGTAGCGGAAGTCGATCAGCGTGTTCAGGTTGGGAACCGCTTCGAACACGATGTCTCCGCCGCGTCCGCCGGTGCCGCCATCGGGTCCGCCGAACTCGATGAAGCGCTCGCGGCGGAAGGCAATTACGCCGTCTCCGCCGTCTCCGCTTCTGACGTAGATCTTGGCTTGGTCTAGGAACTTCATAAGACAGGAAGGCCTTCTTTTCTGAAGAAAAGAAGCAAAAGACTTCTCCTCCGCTGTCGCGGACCTACCGGATAAGTCCGCGACAGTGGAGCAAAAGTTTTTTGGTCCTTTTTTTCAAAAAAGAACTGCTTGCTTATTCCGCCGCCGCGGGCAGCTTCTCGACGGACACATAAACCCGGTCGTCCGCACGCGTCTGGAACTTAACCTTACCCTCGACCACGGCGAAGATCGTGTGGTCCTTGCCAAGGCCGACGTTCACGCCGGGCTTCCACTTCGTGCCGCGCTGGCGGATGATGATGTTGCCGGGGACCACGGCCTCGCCGCCAAACTTCTTCACGCCAAGCCGGCGTCCTTCTGTATCGCGGCCGTTGCGGGATGAGCCGCCTGCCTTTTTATGTGCCATCTGTTCTCTCCTCGCTCAGGCGGCGACGATGTCTGCCACGCGCAGCACGGTGACGTGCTGGCGGTGGCCGTTCTTGCGGCGGCTGTTCTGCCGGCGGCGCTTCTTGAAGATGATCACCTTGTCCAGGCGATCCTGCGCCACGACGGTGGCCGTCACGGTAGCGCCGGCCACCACGGGCGTGCCGATGGTGACGCCGGCGTCCGACCCGATGGCCAGAACGTCGGTGAACGTGAAGGTGGTTCCGGGTTCGGCTTCCAGCTTCTCGACCTTCAGCAGCGCGTTCGGCGTGACGCGATACTGCTTTCCGCCTGTGCGGATGACAGCAAACATGATCCAAGCTCCGTGTGGACGCTGGTGCGCGCCCAATTCTTATGGTTAGGGCGTCTGCGCGCCCGAAGGGCGGGGTTCTAGGGCGGGAAGACGCTTTGTGTCAAGGCAAGGCAGGAAGGCCTTCTTTTTGAAAAAAGCAAAAACTTTTGACACCGCTGTCGCGGACTTCTCTGGTGAGCCGCCGACAGGGAGCAAAAGTTTTTTGCTTCTTTTTTTCAAAAAAGAAGGCCTCGCTTCTTTTTACGGCCCCATCTCCCGAAACTTCCGCGCCAGGTCGAACTCCCGCGTCGTCACGTAGCTCTCCAGCCGCCCCAGCCGCTGCTCCAGCCGCGTCATCGTCTCGCCCAGCGCCACCACCGCCGGATTGCTGGGTGCGGCCACACCGCCGCCGCGCCACTGCCGCCGCAGGCCGGACAGCCCGCCGGCCCGCCTGATAATGCGCCAGCAGATAAAGAGCACCAGGACCACAAAGGCGAAGGTCAGGAGGTGCTCCAGGTCGCTTGCCGAGTTGCCGGCGCTCAGGCTGCCATGCGCGCCGCCACTGCCGGCGCCGAACTTGCGCGCGGCCTGATCTTCGACCGCCTTCGCGTGTGCCGCGTCCAGCACCACGATGTCGCTGCCGTCGGCGGCGTTTTGAATCAGCCCGCCGCTGACCGGACCGAGTTTGGCGTCGCCGCCACCGCGCATGTCCACGGTCGCGTCGTGCGTGGACGCGGCCACCGACAGGTCACCGCTGCCGTTCATGTGGGCCTGCAGGCTGTCGATGTGGCCTGCGCCGAGCAGGATGTCTCCCGAGCCGCTGCCGTCCAGCTCGACGTGACCGGCCTCTATGCCGCCGGCCACCAGATCGCCCGAGCCCACCTGCCTGACGGTGAGCGGGCCGCGCATTGTCCTGATGCGCACGTCACCGTTGCCGGTCATGTCGATCGTGGCCGGCCCGTTGACGTTACCGAACGTGGCGTCCCCGCTGGCACGCACGGACAGGACCAATGGGCCGGTGCTGCCCGCAACCAGGTCACCGCTGCCGCTGAGCGCGACGGTGAGCGGGCCGCGCAGGTCGGACATGTGTATGTCACCATCGCCGGAGGACGACAGCGTCACCGGCGCATCGGGCGACACGTCGATACGCAGGCGCCCGGAATCGTCTCCGCAGCGCGAGGTGCTGACTACAATCGGCTCGGTGCCAGAGATGGAAAGGCAGGAGAGAGCGGAATCACTGCTGAAGCGTATCTGGCCGTGCAGCGAGCGGTCAGTGTCGATCACCAGGTCTTCCGAGGAGTTGGTACTGAGCGTGAGCTGGCCGCCGGGTATGGTGCGCGTTTCAGCGGATGCGTGTTGCGCGGTCAGCAGCCCGGACAGCAGCAACAATGCCGGGAGTGCCCGGCAGGCGATGTGGCTCATGCGCGTGCCCTCGCGCGCCAGCCGGGCGCGTCCTCGTCCAGCAAGCGCTCCAGCGTGTCCACCCGCTGTTCCAGCCGGCGGGCAATCTCCATCGCGCGGTCGAGTGCCACCTGGTCGCCGGTGGCGAGCCCGACATGGTCGCCGCCGCGGCCGCGGTAATGCGCCCTGACCGCGGTCAGGACGATCACGAAGGTAAAAATGACAACAAGGTCCCAGTTCATGGCGAACGCCCCGTTTCAGAGAGGCGTGCGGTGCCGCGCGCCTGCCCGGTATGGTTAGCATCCGCTGTGCCACGACGTCAGCCTCCTATGGCGTAGCCGGGCAGTGGTGATTTCCGCCAGGTTCTGGCTTGATGAGGCACAATGAAGCTACGAACGGGCGTATGCGACTGAAGGTGGTATGCTCAGATGACGCTAAGCCTGAGACGGCTGGCCACCCGCTCTCTCCCCATCAGCGGCAGCAGGGCCGCCAGCTCCGGCCCGTGCTCCTCGCCGGTCAGGGCGAGCCGTAGCGGCATGAACAGCGCGCGGCCTTTGCAGCCCGTCAGCGTGCGCAGCATCTCCGTCCAGCTGGACCAGGTGGTCGCGTCCCACGGTTCGGCGGGCAGGTGGGCCAGGGCGTCGCGGAAGAAGTCCGCCTGGCCGTCCAGCACGGGCGGCACCACGTCGCCGGCAACGACGTTCCACCAGTGGCGCGCCTCGCTCAGCATGTCGAGGTTGCCGCGCACGGCTTCCCAGAACGGGCGCGTGGCGGCGGCCGGCAGACGATCTTGCACGGACTCGAAGCTGGCCGTGTGCAGCACGCGGCGGTTCAGCGCCAGCACCTGGCGGACGTCGAAACGCGCCGGCGAGCGGGACACGCGGGAGAGGTCATAGTTGCGGGCGAGGTCCTCGAGCGGCGCGATCTCGGGGGAGTCACTGGTGCCGAGGCGGGCGAGGTAGGCGGCGATGGCGGACGGTTCCACGCCGTCCTGGCGAAGCGCGCGCAGGGACAGGCCCTCGAGGCGCTTGGACAGCTTGCCGCCGTCCGAATCGATGAGGAGCGGGAGATGGGCGAAAGTTAGGCGCGAGGGGTTGGTGCCCATGGCGGAGAAGATGTCGAGCTGGACGCCGGTGTTGGTGATGTGGTCCTCGCCGCGGATGACGTGGCTGACCTGGGCTTCTATGTCGTCCACCACGCTGGTGAAGGTGTAGAGGTAGGTGCCGTCCGCGCGTATCAGGACGGGGTCCGACACGGCGGTGAGTTTCACGGCGCGGCGGCCGAGGACGAGGTCGTTCCAGGCGACTTCGGTGTCCGATAGTTTGAAGCGCCAGTAAGGAGTTTTGCCGTTCGCCTCGGCCTGGGCGCGCTGCTCGGGGGTGAGCTTCAGCATGGCGCGGTCATAGACGGGCGCCAGGCCGCGCTTCAGGCGCTGGTCGCGCTTGAAGCGGAGTTCTTCCTCGCTTTCGAAGCAGGGGTAGAGCCGGCCGCTGGCGCGGAGTTTTTCGGCGGCTGCGTCGTAGAGCGCGATGTGGTCGGACTGCTTGAAGGTCTCGTCCCAGTGCACGCCAAGCCAGTGCAGGTCCTGCTCGATCGCGCGTTCGTATTCCGGGCGCGAGCGTTCCAGATCGGTGTCATCCAGGCGCAGCAGGAATTGGGCGTTGTGGCGGCGAGCGAACAGGGCGTTGGCGAGGGCTATGCGGGCGTTGCCGACATGCAGGTAGCCGGTGGGGCTGGGGGCGAAACGGACGCGCATCTATTCTTCGTCCCGGCGCGGGTCCAGTGCGCGCCAGTCCCGTTCTTCGGCGCAAGCGGGCTGTTCGGAGAACGTGCCGAGTTCGTTGGCGCTGCGCCAGCCGTCATCGGGTGCGTCCAGGACGTGGGCGTCCTCGCCATAGGCGAACCAGGCGGCAAGGACGTCTTTCGGGGCGAGGTTCGGGGCGCGGCACAGTTCCATGCTGTCACGCACGTAGGCGCGGGCGAAGGCGTTGGCCTGCATGAGAGTGGGAAAGCCCTTGACGTCCTCGACGATGTTGTCTTCGGCGCCGCCCGACATGTCCAGGATGCGGACGCGCCAGCCGCCTTCTGGGGCGAAGAGGTCAGACATGGCTAAGCAAGGCCTTCTTTTTCGAGAAAAAGAAGCAAAAAGCTTTTGCTCCCTGTCGGCGATTGGTGAACGTCCGCGACAGCACGGACACACGGAAAAACCTTGCTTCCTTCACGCGACCAGCCCCGTGTAGCCGTTGGTTATAGGGTATCGGCGATCCCGGCCGAAGGCGCGCGATGTGATCTTTACGCCGGGGGGGGCCTGGCGGCGTTTGTATTCGGCGCGGTCGAGCATTTTCCAGACTCGGACTACCGTTTCGCGGTCGAAGCCGGTTTGCACCAGGTCGCAGACGGATTTCTCGCCTTCGACCAGGCCGGCGAGGATGGCGTCAAGTTCTTCATAGGGGGGCAGGCTGTCCTGGTCGGTTTGGTCGTGTTTGAGTTCGGCGCTGGGGGGTTTGGTGATTACGCGGGTGGGCATTACGGGGCCGTTTGGGCCGTGGGCGCCCTCGGGGTGGTGGGTGTTGCGCCAGGTGCTCAGCGCGAAGACGGTGGTTTTGTAGACGTCTTTGAGGACGGAGTAGCCGCCGCACATGTCTCCGTAGAGGGTGGCGTAGCCGACCGACATTTCGCTCTTGTTGCCGGTGGTGAGCAGCATGTGGCCGAACTTGTTGCTCATGGCCATTAGCAGGAGGCCGCGGGCTCGGGACTGGATGTTTTCTTCCGTTATGTCGTCCGGGAGGCCGGTGAAGAGGGGGGCGAGGGCTGCGTTTGCGGCGGTGATGGCGGGGGTGATGGGGACAGTGTCCAGGCGGATGCCCAGGAGGCGGGCGCATTCGGTGGCGTCATCCAGGCTGTGCTGGCTGGTGTAGGGGCTGGGGAGCATGACGGCGCGGACACGGTCCGGGCCCAGGGCGTCCACCGCGATGGCGGCGGAGAGGGCTGAGTCTATGCCGCCGGAGAGGCCCAGGAGGATGCCGGGGAAGCGGTTTTTGCGGACGTAGTCGGCGAGGCCGAGGCAGAGGCCGCGGTAGGTCAGGTCCTCGGGGGCGGGTTCGGGGGGGAGTGGGGCGGGCGTGCAGGTGAAGCCTTCGGGGGTGCGGTGCCAGTCTGTGATCTGGAGGGCGGGGCGGAAGGAGGGCAGCACGTGGGCGAGGGTGCGGTCCGGGTTGAGGACGAAGCTGGCGCCGTCGAAGACGAGTTCGTCCTGGCCGCAGACCTGGTTGAGGAAGACGAAGGGGAGGCCGGTTTCGACGACGCGGGCGACGGCGAGTTGGACGCGGCGGCCGGCTTTGTCTGATTCGTAGGGGGAGCCGTTGATGGAGAGCAGGAGCTCGGCGCCGGTTTCGGCCAGGGTTTCGGAGACGGTGGGGAACCACCAGTCCTCGCAGATCATCAGGCCCACGCGGATGCCGCGGAAGACGACGGGGCCGGGGGCGGGGCCGGCGTCGAAGACGCGTTTGTCATCGAAGACACCGTAGTTGGGGAGTTCGTGTTTGGCGCGGCGGGCGGTGATCTGGCCTCCGTCCAGGAGGAAGGCGGCGTTGTAGATGGCGTGGGCGTCGCGCCAGGGGCCGCCGACGATGAGGCCTGGGCCGCCGTCCGTGGTGTCTTTGGCTAGTTCGGCGAGGGCTTGTTCGCAGTCTGTGACGAAGGCGGCTTTGCGGACGAGGTCTTCGGGGGGGTAGCCGGCGATGGAGAATTCCGGGGTGACGACGAGGTGGGCGCCGAGGGCCGCGGCTTGCGCGCGGGCGGCGCGGATTTGGGCGAGGTTGGCTTCGATCTGGCCTTCGTGGGGGTTCAGTTGGGCGAGGGCGATGCGGAGCGTGTCTGGCGGGGTGGGCATGGGCGGTAGGTAGGCGGGCGGGGGGTGGGGTGCAATGTTGGGGCGGGTGGGGGCGGTGCTTGCTGGTTGGCTTGGGGGGTTTGCGCCCGACCTGGTTTGGCGTGGCGCCGGCAGGGTTTTCCGTGAAGCCCGCTTCGCGCCGCCAGGGCGGTGGCCTTTGGCCAGGCTTTACGGAAAACGCTGGCGCCGGCTTGGGGGGCAGGCCGGGATGGAGAGGCGGCGGTTTGACCTGATGGAGAGACTGGATTTGCGGTGGGGGTGGGGCGGCGTGTCTGGGGCGTGGACGTGTTTGGGGGGCGGCGGTCCGCGCTGTGTCGGGCTGCGGGCGGGTTGGCTCTGGGTGGCTTCGGCGCGGTTGGATGGGATCGGGCGGCGCGGAGGCGGGGTGGCGGGCGGTTTGGTCCTTTTTGGAAGAGGACTGGTTGCCTGCTGAGCGCGGCCGTTGCGGGAGGGGATTATTCCAGCTTTGGGTGCGGCGGGGGGCGTAGCTGGGATTCCAGGTGGGGTTGGAGGCGGGAGCGGTCTGGGGCGATGCCGAAGATTTCGCAGATGCGGGCGAAGTTGGTGGAGAGGTGGTCGTCGGGGTGGGCGGTTAGGGTTTCCTCGATGATTTCGGGGAGGGTTTCGGGGATGGCGTTGTGGGCGGGGGAGATGAGGGCGAGGTTGCCTACGGCTTCGTAGAGGTTGCCGGCGTCACCTACGGAGAAGCGGGGGCGTTCGTATTCGTCTTCGAGGGTGTCATCCAGGTCTGCGTCCAGGTCGGGGTACGCGGGTTCGGACCAGGCGGGGTGGGGGGATTGGGGGCGGCGGGCGAAGGTGTTGTTGACGATCTTTTCCCACAGCTCGACGGACTGGCGGACGCTGCGGGAATGTCGCGCGAAGGCCAGGTCTGGATCTGCGGGTTTTGCGGCGAGGGCGGGTTGGGGGGTGGGTGGTTTGGTGGCGGGGGCGGGTTGTTGGGTGGGGTGGGGTTGGTCGTGGGCGGCCAAGGCGCGGGCGGCGGCGGCTCGGGCTAGGGCCATGCCGAGGTCACGCAGTTCCAGGCAGTCGGCGAGGTTTTCGGCTCGGTGGGCTGCTTGGGTTGGGTCGGGGGTGTGGGGGGAGATGGCGTTCAGGGGAGTGGGTGCCTGGTTGGTGGGGTGGGGGAACATTTGTAGAACTTGGGGGTGGGGCTGGGCAAGCAACGTTTGGAGTATTCGGAGATTATCGAGCGTTTGCGTAGGGCGTGCTGCTGCTACGACATACCTTCGAGGTACCGGGCGGGATGGAGTGATGGCACCCCGTCCATCTCAGGACGCTGAACGGTGCGCTGGCATGCTTATTGTTCGGCCCGGCGCAGCGCGCGTGTTGCTTGCCTTTGTTCGACCCGCTAGACAGATTCCATGCCTCCGATCAACTTAAAGAAATTTCTTGCCGACCATTACAAAAGCGGCGTTACGGCGCGAGACGTCATCCGCGAGGGTGTCACGAACTCGATTCATGCTGGTGCACTAACTGTTTCTGTCGATCTTTGGTTCGATAGGCAGGTGGGATTATTGGGCGACGAAGTTCGAGACACCCTCGAACGCATAACTATATCCGACGACGGAGAGGGATTTACGCAGGACAACATCAATCATTTCTATGAGATATGCACCGGTCATAAGGACGACATTGGGGGCAAGGGTGTCGGTCGCCTTTCTTTCTTGAAGTACGCGGATCGAGTTGAAATACGAAGTCAGCTGCCTGATGAAGTAGTAGAGTTCAGATATACACTTGACTTCAAATTAGGAGACGTACGGAAAACTGTCGCACCTGGCGTGCCCAAAACAGTCATTACCATCTCTAGCTTGAAAAAGAAAAAAAACACACAGGTCGGCAAACTGGTCGAGTCTGTCTTTGATGACCTTCGGCTTCTTCTCTTTTTTAGAAAGCAGGCGGGTCAAACAATCTTGATTAAGTTCACTCATAATTCAAAACAACCGTTTCCAGAAGTGTTTCAGTTCTCCGGTCAGAACATCAACGCTCAGCAAACCAGAACATTCTATTTTGGTGACGAGACTTTCGACTGCTATCTTTTCAGGGATGACGCGCCACGAAAAGGTATAGTCGCGACGCTGTGTGCGGATGAAATTTGCGTTGAGGAATTCCAGATCAGCAAGCGATTTGACATCTGTAGATATCTGATCCCGGTCACATCCACTTACCTGAATAAAAGCTCAAGCATTGAGCGCCAGAAACTCGAAATTCCAAAAACGGATGCCGATGCTGACATGGTGTCACCGATTAGTCGGGAGAAACTTCTTCCTCGCATTCACGAAGAGTGTTTAGCTATGATTAATGAGGCTGCGGCGGGCGACATTGACGCTTTCAAACTAGCCAATATTGATAAGCTGAAGATATTTTACCCATTCATCCGAATTGATTCTCTTAGCGGCGACGCTGCGTTGTTGGATGCTGATGAAATTGTCAAATCCTACAGAGCTCAACAAGCGAGGCGGGAAGACCAGCTGGTTGAAGCTATGGAAGAAGGGCGCCATGTTTCGTTTGACGATATATCCCACCTCGCCAGCGATGATCTGGCGCGCTTCATTGTTCATAGAGCTTTAGTCATCAACTCTCTCGCCAATATGCCACGAGAGTCGGCAGAACATGTTCTCCACGATGCAATTCTACGCAAGAAAAGCGACGGTAACGATATACGTGACAACAACGTCTGGCTGGTAGATGATAAGTTTCTTTCTTACAGCAACATATATAGCGACGAGACATTAGCAAAAATCGTTCACGATGTCGGGGCGGAGACTGAAACAAAGCAGAAGCGTAAGCCTGACGTTGCTGCCTTTTTCTCTAAAGATAACGAAGACCAACCCAATAAGCTTGTCATAATAGAGTTCAAGAAGCCTGGTGCTGACATTTTTGAGAACAATAAGGCACTGCTGCAATGTCGACTTTATGCAGGAGAGCTAGTTGACCGGATTGACACGGTGCGGGAGGTATTCGCTTTTTCAATCGTCGAGATTGATGATGAATTTTATAAAGATATGAAGATAACCGGGTTCAAGGACGTTTTCTCTCTGAGTGAACGAGTGGTCTATAACGATTTCAATATTGGATCTTCGAACGAAATACCACTGCACCTATACGTTATGCCAGCCTCGTCCCTTATCATCGATGCAAAAGCAAGAAATCGAGTCTTTGAAGAAGTGTTGCGTTTCGACATGACTAGTGGTGGGGCATAAGGCCGCCGCGGCTTCGCCTTACAACAAGCCGAGATACGTCTTCGAGTTGTCGGAGCGGGTTACTTTCCCGCAGTCAATGGACGTCTTTTTTTCCATTGGGAAGTCTGTAATCCGTAAAACTCTTCGGCTTGGGTAGTACAAAGGTAATCAGTAGAAATAACGATTTTACTGCGTACACTTGTCCCACCATATCGAGTCCAAAAAGCCGGTTTTAAGTCGCTCTGCCAGCGCTGCCCTCAAGCTTTCGGCTCCAACTCTATTCTTTAGTTTCAGCTCTTCTTGAAGAACGCTGACAATCCATGACTTTGCGGGTGTACCGAAGCGCATTGCCAAGTCTTCAAAGAATGAGTCTTCAAATTTCTGGGCAGCTTCTTCGTCGCTCCAAATGTCAGGCACGTTCTCAACGTGGAGTCGCCTCACCATTCGCTCAAGCCGCGCTTCATCGGCCAGCCACAATTTTCGAACGTTTACAAAGTCGTTGAAACGGCTTTTGTAATTCGATTTTGGCTCAATTGCTACTGAATGTTGGGCGAAGAACGACTTGAGACCTTGGACGTGATACTCCAGCTCGTTATGAAGAAGTTTTATGGACGCGCGCTCCAGTTGAGTCGCAAACTTCCTCATTCGGTTGATGCTCGTCGCCTCTATCGCACGCAGCTTATTTTGAACGTCTTCCGCGTATGCAGCAGGAAGCCAAAAGCCATAGATCGTCTCGACGGCCATGTGCGCAAATTTGAGCTTACTCATTGACCGGCCAAGTTCCGTTTCCAGTTGAGGTAACGCGGAGGTCTGCTCGTCCGTGATTTTGTCCACAGCGTTTGTAAGGCTGAAGCCGAAACCCTCGGTTTGCGGATCGGCATGTGGAACCTCAGACGCCGCAGCAAGACTCTTCTGCAAAACGTGGCGATGCTTGCCATTGATTTGGCAAGCCTCAAAGGTGAAACTCACACGCGCGAGTGGTCGGTAACACAGCGCCCCATGTAGCAAAAACGATCGGATATCTCTGATAACCAGAGGACTAGGTTGCACCTCTTCCACGATAATGGAATTGTCAACTACGCTGTTAACGTACTCTGTAAGTAATTCATGGCGGCCAGTAAGCCGGAGCATTAACTCATGTCTGGCGCCGGTAATTGCCGGTGACGCATTTGCTGAGCCGATAAACCAGACGGGCTTGGTCGATCGCTTAAAGTAGTACAATTTTGTGTGGAAAGGAGCATTCTTGTTAAACAGCCTAATGGCAGGCGATCGAAAGCCAAGGCTGGAGAGCTTCTTTCGAAGCTTTCGCAATTCTTCGACAGCGTGCGGCAGATTTGAGGCGGTTTCAACGCCGAATACCATCGTCAGTGAACAAGCCTGCCGAGCTTTCCTTGGGAGAGCAGCGAACGCGGACTCTAGGTATTTGGTGCCATAGTACGCGCTCAAAATCGTTATTCGATCCGCGCCGATTGCAGCATCGCCCAGCGCGGCAGCAAGGCTGACGGCGCCTTCAAGTGACAGGTCATCAGGACGAGACAGGAAAACACGCGGATCAATTTGCACTGGGTTACTCCTCCTTTCTAACCAAAAGCCGCTTAGGACAATCGCAACGCGAGCAGGCAAAATACCTTTGTCGAACCAAGTAAGGAACGAGCCGCTTCACAACGGTTTAAGCGCCTCGATAATCCTCAGGTGCCTGGCAGCCTCGTATGCGAGGTAGCAAAAGTTTTTTGGTTCTTTTTTTCAAAAAAGAACTGCTTGCTTCCTTACACTTGCCTGCCCTGCCCTAGCTTTTCCCCAGCGCGATCAGGTTGGCGACCAACCCCGTCCAGCCGGTTTGGTGCATGGCGCCGAGGCCCCTGCCTGTCTCGCCGTGGAAGTGTTCGGGGAACATCAGGTTGTCGCGGAAGGCTGGGTCGGTGGCTAGGAGCGTGGCGTCTCCCCAGAAGGGGCGGCGGCCGGCGGCGTTTGGGAGAAAGAGGCTGATGAGGCGGCGGGAGAGTTCCTGGGCGATTTCCTTCAGGGAGGCGGTTTGGCCGGAGCCTGGGGGGAAGTCCACGCGGAAGTCGTCGCCGTAATAGCTGTGGAAGGTTAGCAGCGCTTCGATGAGGAGGACGTTGATGGGGAACCAGATGGGGCCGCGCCAATTGGAGTTGCCGCCGAAGAGGGGGCGTTCGGCTTCGCCGGGTTCGTAGCCGATCTGGAAGTCCTGGCCGTCCACGTTGAGGTCGAACGGGTGGTCCTTGTAGGCGCGCGAGAGGGAGCGGATGCCATGGTCCGAGAGGAACTCGGCGGGGTCCAGGGCGCGGGCGAGGAGGCATTTGAGGCGGTGGCCGCGCAGCAGCGAGAGCAGGTTGCGCGATCCCTGGCCGGGCTCGGTCCAGCGGGAGACGAGGGCCGCCATGCGGGGGCGGTGAGCGAGGAACCAGCGGGCGCGGGCGGCGAAGGTGGGCAGGCGGCGGTAGACGTCCGGCGAGAGGACTTCGACGGCGAACATCGGGATCAGGCCCACGATAGTGCGCAGGCGGATGGGGAGCTTGCGGCCGTCCGGCAGGGACAGGACGTCGTAGAAGAAGCTATCGGTTTCGTCCCAGAGGCCCACGCCCTGGCCGCCCATGTCCGACATGGCCTGGGCGATCGAGAGGAAGTGTTCGAAGAACTTCGAGGCCATGTCTTCGTAGACGGGCTTCGCGTAGGCGAGCTCGATGGCGATGTGCATCATGTTGAGCGCGTAGCTGGCCATCCAGGCGGTGCCGTCCGCCTGGTCCATGGTGCCGCCGGTGGGGAGCGGGGCGGAGCGGTCGAACACGGCGATGTTGTCCAGGCCGAGGAAGCCGCCCTGGAAGACGTTGCGGCCGCCGGCGTCCTTGCGGTTCACCCACCAGGCGAAATTGAGCAGGAGTTTCTGGAAGAGGCGTTCGAGGAAGTCGGTATCCGGCGTGCCGTGCATGGCGCGGTCGGCGGCGTAGACGCGCAGTGCCGCCCAGGCGTGGACGGGGGGGTTGGCGTCCGAGAAGGCCCATTCGTAGGCGGGGAGCTGGCCGTTGGGGTGCTGGTACCAGTCCTGGGTGAGGAGGAGGAGCTGGTCTTTGGCGAAGTCGGTATCGACGAGGGCCAAGGTGGTGGTCTGGAAGGCGAGGTCCCAGGAGGCGTACCAGGGGTATTCCCATTTGTCCGGCATCGAGATGATGTCGGCGTTGTTGAGATGGCGCCAGTCCCGGTTGCGGGTGCGGCCTGGCGGCGGCGGCGGCTGGAGGGGGTCGCCTTCGAAGCTGCGGTCGACGTCGAAGTGGTAGAATTGTTTCGACCATAGCATGCCGGCGAGCGCCTGGCGCTGGACGAGGCTTTCGGCCGGCGGGATGGCCTGCTGGAGGGCGGCGTAGAATTCGTCGGCTTCGGTGCGGCGGCGGGCGATGATGGCGTCGAACTCGTCGAAGCCGGGGGTGGCGGCTTCGGCGGGGTGGAAGCGCAGGCGGATGGTGGCGGCGGCGTGCGGGGCGATGTCCCGGATGCAGTGGAAGGCGGCCTTGCTGCCGGCGTCCGGGCGGGTGGCGGTGGCGTCGTTGTGGACGACCGCGTCGTTGATGCCGTCCTTGAAGGGGCCGGGGCCGTCCGTGCCGAAGAGGCGGCGGACGTTGGTTTCGTTTTCGCAGAACAGGGCGGGGCCCTGGCCGTCACAGGCGAGGCGCATTTCGGCCATGGCGGTCCGGTGGGCGCGCAGGGTGCCGTCCGGCTGCAGGGTGATGCGGGGGCGTTCGTGTTCCGGCGACCAGGACCAGGTGTTGCGGGCCCAGAGGTGGGGGAGGATGTGCAGCGTGGCCGGGGTGTCCGCGTGGTTGTGCGCGGTGATGCGCATCAGCACGTCGTCGGTATCCGCCTTGGCGTATTCTACGGTTATGTCGAAGTAGCGGTTGCCGTCGAAGGCGGCGGTGTCGTGCAGTTCGTATTCGCGGTCCCGCGTGGTGCGGCGGGCGTTTTCGGCGAGGAGCTGGGTGTAGGGGAAGGCGGATTGCGGGTATTTGTAGAGCATCCGCATGTACGAGTGGGTGGGGGTGGCATCGAGGTAGCAGTAGTGTTCCTTGACGTCCTCGCCGTGGTTGCCCTGGCCGTTGGTGAGGCCGAAGAGGCGTTCCTTTAGGATGGGGTCCTGGCCGTTCCAGAGGGCCAGGCCCAGGCACCAGCGGAGGTGTTCGTCGGCGAAGCCGGCGAGGCCGTCCTCGCCCCAGCGGTAGGCCTGGGAGCGGGCGTGGTCGTGCGGGAGGTAGTCCCAGGCGCGGCCGTCCGGGCTGTAGTCCTCGCGGACGGTGCCCCATTGGCGGTCACTGACGTAGGGGCCCCAGCGGCGCCAGCCGGCGCCGCGGCGGATGGCCAGGAGGCGCTGGCCTTCGGCGGTGCGCAGCAGGGCGGCCGGTTCGGGGGTGGCGGGTGCGGCGCCCGGTGCGGTGGTGTCCGGGGCGCTGGTGTCCGGTGCGGTGGTGTCCGGTGCGGTCATGCGGCCTGGGTCATGCTGCGTATCCTGATCAGTTCGCCGAGCGACCACGCCTGGAACGGGCAGCCGCCGGGGCGGTGCGGGGGTGCGCCGTCGGCCACTTCGGTGACGTGGCCGAGGCCGGCCTGGTCGAGATGGGCGAGGAGCGGTTGCAGGAAGCGCGCGCGGGCGGTGGCGCGGGTGGCCGGGGTGTCACCGTGGACGCGCAGCCAGGCTTCCACGAAGGGGCCCATGAGCCAGGGCCAGACGGTGCCCTGGTGGTAGGCGCCGTCGCGCTGGCCTGGGTTGCCGGCGTAGCGGGGCTGGTAGGCGGGGTCCGTGGGGGACAGGGTGCGCAGGCCCAGCGGGGTGAGGAGGTCGGCTTCCACGGCTTCGACGACGGCGCGGGCGGCGTCACCGTCCAGCAGCGGGAACGGCAGGCCGCCCACGGCGAAGATCTGGTTGGGGCGGATGGCGGCGTCCACCTGGCTGGGGACGTGGTCCACGTCCACCACGTCCAGCAGGTTGCCGCGGGCGCGGGAGGGGAAACGGCGGGCGAAGCTGGCGGCGGCCTGGTCGGCGAGCGGGGTCCAGCGCCGGTTCCAGGTGGCGGCGATGCGCAGGGCGCTGTGCCAGAGGGCCTGGATTTCCACCGGTTTGCCGATGCGGGGGGTGACGACCCAATCGCCGATCTTGGCGTCCATCCAGGTGAGCTGCTGGCCGGGGGTGCCGGCGCGCAGCAGGCCGTCTGCGTCGCGGCCGATGTTGTAGCGGGTGCCCTGGACGTGGCCTTCCAGGATGGCTTCGGCGGCGGCCTGGAGGCAGGTGGCGGTGGTGGGGGCGAGACCGGCGTGCTGGAGGAGTTCGTGGACGGCGACGATGAACCAGAGCGAGGCGTCGGCGGTGTTGTATTCGGGGGGGCCGGAATCGGCGAAGCGGTTGGGGAGCATGCCTTCGGAGATCTGCGTGCTCCAGGCGAGCAGGACGGATTCGGCGTCGGCGATGCGGCCGGTGGCGAGGAGGAGGCCGCGCATGGCGATGAAGGTGTCGCGGCCCCAATCGGTGAACCAGGGGTAGCCGGCGATGATGGTGGCGCCCTCGTCGCGGTCCGCGAGGTAGGCGGCGGCGGCGCGGGCGAGCGGGTCCGTCTGTGCGGCGCGGCGGGCGGCTTCGGTGGCGAAGATGCGGGCGGCGTGGGGGGCGGGGCGGACCGAGAGGCCGTCACCCTGGCGGAGGACCATGACCATGTCGCCGCGGGCGCACGCCCAGGCGAAGACGCCGGGGCTGGCCAGGTCCTCGATGTGATCGAGGCCGCGGTCGCGCTCCTCGGTGTAGAGGAACTGCCGGTACCAGCTCGGGTCGTGGCGGTAGGCGCCGTTGGTGAGGCAGCCTACGGCGGGGCGGCCGGGGTAAGTGCGCCAGATGACGTTGCCGATGGCGATTTCGGGGGTGAAGTCGAGCGCCTGGTTCTCGCGGCCGAGCGCGTGGTAGTCGCGCACGGAGAGCAGCGGGCGGACGTGCAAGGTGGCGTCGGGGGCGTTGCAGCGCCAGCGGAGCACGGTGTCGCCGCCCACGGGATCGACCAGGATCTCCTGCGCGATCTCGCCGCCGCCGGCGAGGCGGAAGCGCCAGCACGGCCAGGGGGTGTGGGAGAAGCCGAGATGGTAGGGGGTGGGGTCGGGGTACGTGGTGTCCGGTGCGTAATGCTGGCTGCTGATTGGGGTGCGGGCGGCGCCCTGCTCCACCCAGGCTTCGATGCCGTTGACCAGGACCATGCGGCCGGTGGGCGGGGTGGTGCTGGTCAGCAGGAGGGCGTGGTAGCGGCGGGTGAGGACGCCGGCGACGGTGCCTGAGGCGAAGCCGCCGCGGCCGTCGGCTTCGAGCCATTCGGCGCGGACGGGGTTGGGGTCAGCCGGCATCGAGTTGGCTCAGGGCGTGCTGATAGGGCGCGGTGGAGATGCGGAAGTCTCCACGGTAGGGCTGGCTGAGGGCCACGATCAGCACCACGACGAGCGCGCCGGAGGCGGCCAGCGTGGCGGACATGGCCAGGTGCATGGCAGGGCTGGGGGCGCCGAGGAAGGAGCCGGCGCCGACCGTCAACACGCCGCCGAGCAGGACGACGGTCCATACGATCGAGGGCACCCGGTTGGCCGCCGTGGACTGGCGCAGGGCGCGCGCTTCCTGCAGGCGGGCCAGGGCCAGGACGAGGGCCGCGTGGTAGGTGACCTCCGCCGGCAGCGCCGGTTTCAGCAGCACGGCCTGGTGGTTCAGGGCGTCGAGCGGCCGGGCGGCCGACTGGTTGTCCTGGCCTGACGCCTGGGCCGGCCATTCGGTGCCTATCACCTGGGTCAGGTAGGCGGCGACGCTGTGCCGAAGGTCGGTTCGCGCGGGTTCCGGCAGGCCGGCGGCGGCATCGGCCACCTCGCGCGCTACCGCCGCCTCGCTGGCCACGGCGTTGCGGGCGGCGCCGTAGCCTTCGAAGGTGAGCATGACGACGAAGGCCAGGAGCACGGCGAAGGTGGTGCCGATGACGCCGAACATGGCGGCCGCCACGTCGTTGTGCTGACGCCTGGTTTCCTGGCCGATCAGGCGGCTTGCCGCGAGTTCCAGCAGCATGGCGGCCAGGACGGCGCCGCCGATTATGAGCAAGGCCTGCAGCCAGGTCGGCAGGCCGTAGACCATGTCCGGATGCATCATCGCAGATCGGGAAGAACGCGGTTTTTTTGCGAAGAAACGAACCAGAAGATTTCTGCTTGCGCGCCTTTGCGGCAGCCGGCTGGCGCCTGAGACGACGGGGCGGCGGAGCGGCGGGGGCGCAAAAGTTTTCCGCTTCTTTTCTTCAAAAAAAGAAGGCCTTTCCTGCCTTGCCTTGCGCTCTTACACGCGCGCCCGGTCAGGCACAACGATGCAACGTCCGCCCGAACAGCGCGGACGTCCAGGACATCGCCTGCAGGAACAGGGCGGCGTCGTAGCGGGGGCCTTCGTCACGCAGGAAGGCGTGGGCGCCGTTCACTTCGTGCCATTCGTAGTCCGCGCCGGCGGCTTCGAGGCGTTCGCGGAGGAGCTGGCGGCCGGCGAAGGGGACGTGCGGGTCTTGGCGGCCCCAGACGAACATCGCCTGGGCCTTGAGGTTGGGGAGGCGGGCGAGCGTGTCGTCACCGCCGGCGCCCAGGGTGCCGGTGTGGATGTCTGTGGCGTAGAAGCAGGCGGCGGCCCGGACGTTCGGGTTGAGGGCGGCGCGCAGGGCCAAATGGCCGCCGAGGCAGACGCCCATCGTTGCGAGGCGGCCGGTGCAGGCGGGGTGGGCGGCAAGGTATCCGAGGATTGCCGCGGCGTCTGCGTCATACTGCGCGATTGTTTTGGTGGTCTTGAGGGTGTTGCCGCGGTCTGTGCCGGGGGTGTCGTAGGCGAGGACGATGCCTGGGGGTTCGTATTCGTGGTACACTTCGGGGACGGCGACGAGGTGGCCGAGGCCGGCGATCGTGGCGGCGAGGCGGCGTATGGGGGCGGTGACCTGGTAGATTTCGGAGAACAGGACGATTCCGGGGAAGCGGCCGTCGGCGGCCGGGCGGAAGATGTGCGTGCGCATGGCGGGCGCGTTTGGGACAAGGATGTCTGCGTATTCGGCGGATGTTATGATCATGGATTCTGGCCGCGTGTTGCTATGGTTGCTGGAGTCTGGCGGGCCGGCGCGCCGAGTGTCTGTTCGAAACGTGCTTTGCGCCATGTCGGCTACGGTTCGTTGCGCTTCGCGGCTTATTGCCGAAGGAGGTCGTTCTGCTTGGATGCTCGAGAATACCGTCGATTTGGTCAGCAGAGCGCGTTGTACAGCCATCGAAGCTGGCGGGAATACCATGTTGGGGGCGTGAGTTTAATGTCTCTGCCGTCAGCGATGGTTTAGCCAAACAATGAGCCGCCGGGCTTCGTGCCGGTCATGATCACGAGCGCCAAATAGACTCCCACGATTGCGAGGATCGCGAGAGCGCGATGCCTGCCGGTATGGAGGAAAGCCATACCAAGTATGAGGATCGTGAATAAGGCCGTAACGAACCAGCCCTGCCACGTGACCGGCGTCCATCCCCATCCGGAACCGGCACTTTTGGGTCCAAACCACGGTAGGCCAAGGTTCATCGGTTTGCGTTCCAAAGAAATGGCTTGGGAGCGTCCAGCCAGTGGCCGGACGCCGCACGTTGCATGATAGAAGCAGAGCCAAACTGCCCGTCTGGTTCACAAACCTGCGCCATTGCCGTCGCGCGTGCGCCCCAACACGGCGCGACAGCACAGACAAAAGCTTTTTGCTTCTTTTTCTCGAAAAAGAAGGCCTTTGCTTTCTTACTGCCGCAAAAGGAACTCGAAGATGCTGGACACTCTCGCCGAACCCGTCCCCCTGCCCTGCGGCGCCACGCTGCCGAACCGGTTGGCGAAGGCTGCGATGACGGAACGGCTGGCCGATGGCGCAGGCCGGCCTACGCCCAGGCTGGAGCGGCTATACCGCGCGTGGAGCGAGGGCGGCGCGGGCCTGCTGATTACCGGAAACGTCATGGTGGACCGGCATCATCTGGAGGCGCCGGGCAATGTGGTGCTGCAGGGCGAGCAGGATGCGGAGGCGCGGGGGGCGTTTTCGCGCTGGGCGGAGGCGGCCAGCGTGGGCGGCAACCAGGTTTGGATGCAGCTTTCGCATGCGGGGCGGCAGACGCAGAAGATGGTCAACCCCGCGCCGCGTGCGCCGTCCGCGGTGACGCTCGGGTTGCCGGGCGGGCAGTTCGGGCAGCCGGTGGCGCTGACCGAGGACGAGATACTGGTGCTGGTGGCGGCGTTCGGCGCGGCGGCGAAGGTGGCGCGCGAGACGGGGTTCCACGGCGTGCAGATACATGGCGCGCATGGCTACCTGATCAGCGAGTTCCTCTCGCTGCGGACGAACCAGCGGCAGGATGCGTGGGGCGGCGACCTGGCCGGGCGGGCGCGGTTCCTGCTGGAAGTGACACGGGGCGTGCGGGCGGCGGTGGGCGCGGACTTCCCGGTGTCGGTGAAGCTGAACTCGGCGGATTTCCAGCGTGGCGGGTTCGCTTTCGAGGACAGCCAGGTTGTGGCTGGGTGGCTGGACGCGGCGGGGGTGGACCTGATCGAGGTCTCGGGCGGCAGCTACGAGCAGCCGGCGATGATGAACGTGCTGGGGGTGGAGCGCGTGCACGAACAGGTGGTGCGCGAGAGCACGCTGGCGCGGGAGAGCTATTTCCAGCGATTTGCGCCGGAGATGCGGGGGCGGGTTTCGCGCGCGAAGCTGATGGTGACGGGCGGGTTCCGCACGGCGGCCGGCATGGCGGCGGCGGTGTCGCAGGACGGGGTGGACGTGATCGGGTTGGGGCGGCCGCTCTGCGTGGATGCGGGGGCGGCGGGGCGGCTGCTGCGGGGCGAGGTGCGCGAGCTGGACCGGTGGGAGGGCAAGTTGCGGCTGGGTTCCGGCGTGTTCGGCGTGGCGTCTCCGGTGGCGGCGGTGCGGGCGCTGAACACGTTCGCGGCGCAGGGGTGGTATTACGAGCAGCTTGTGCGACTGGGCGATACGGGGCGGGCCGATCCCGGGTTGGGGGTTCTGGCGGCGTTCGTGGCGGACCAGCGGCGTAGCCGGGCTACGGCGCGGGCCTGGCGGGCGGCGCATGGGTAGGTAAGGGCAGGCCTTCTTTTTCGAGAAAAAGAAGCAAAAAGCTTTTGCTCCGCTGTCGCGAACCTGTTCTGCGGGTGCGGGGGCGGGTGTTTTTTGTGGTTCCTGCAAAAGCGCGATCGTTTTTGGAGTGAGCCGAAGAGTTTGTTCGAGTAGTCCGGTTTCGTAGGACAGGTGCGCGACAGCGGAACAAAAGCTTTTTGCTTCTTTTTCTCGAAAAAGAAGGCCTTGCTTCCTTCCTCCACCAGCCGTTGGCCAGCTGTCCCGGTTGGCTGAGCGGAGATGTCCTGCACCAGTGGCTTCTGGCGACGGCACTTCGGTCAAACTCCAGCGTATATGGCGAAGTTAGCCAGAACCTGGCGCGTTGTCGCAGTTCAGGGGCGGCTCGGCTTGGGCTAACGTGAAGAATGTAGCGTTTTCAGTGACGTAGTGGGTGGCACAGGGCGTGCAGTCTCGGTTTCAGGCGGGAAGTGCGGATCGGCCGCACATAGACCGCCGGAACAGGAGCATTCGCCATGTCACGTCTAGCAGCAGTAGCCGTTTCGTTGGCCCTGATGGCCGCGTCCGTGCCTTGCCTGGCGCAGGAGACCGAGACGTCCTCCGCCACCGTGGGGCTGACCGGGATAGAGGTAGGGAGCAGCGCCGGCGGAGCGATCCTGCGGGCGCGTCTGCAGCAGGCGGCCCGGCAGGTGTGCGGCACCGCGGACACGCGCGACCTGTCCGCCATGGCGGACATGCAGGCGTGCCGCGCCAGCGTCCGGCTGCAAGGCGCGGCGCTGCTGGCCGCACGCGGGCAAGCCCGCCCGGCGCCGGGCGGCAGCAAGGTCGCCTCGTCCGACCCGAGGTTCTGAGTGTCTGTCTGGAAACTCGTTTGGCGGTCAGCGCCGGCTGACTCGCCAGGCGGGATTTCCAGACGGACGCTGCGCCTGCGTGCGGAACGATGTGGCCGGGCGCGGGTGCGGCAGCGTCGTCAGCCGGCCGGCGCCAGCACGCGCGCTTCGGAGACGAGGTGGTAGAAGCGGCCGTCGAACAGCTTCATCACCTCGACGGTGGCGGCGTGCGATTCCGGGCGGATCGGCGAGGCCAGGCAGCGTTCGATCGCCGCCATGTCCGTGAAATCCATCTCGAGTATCATCGGGATCGGGCGCGCATCGGCGTCCGCCGATTGCAGGCGCTGCACGCGCACGGCTTGCACGCCGGGAAATCGGCGCCACAGCGGTTCGAGTTCCTCGCGCACGCGGCGGAAGAACTCGTCTTCGTGGCCTGCGTGGATGCGGCCTTCGTAGATTGCGGTCCTGGTCAGCATGCGTGCCCCTAAGAAAGAAAGCAGTTCTTTTTCGAGAAAAAGAACCAAAAAGCTTTTGCTCCGCTGTCGCGGACTCACAAGGCAGGTTCGCGACAGCGGAGCAGAAGTCTTTTGCTTCTTTTCTTCAGAAAAGAAGGCCTTCCTTCCTTACGCACGCCTCCACAAAAACATCAGCTCATGCTTGTTATGAAACAGATGCACCACCCGCCCCCCAGGGATAGCGGCAAACGCCTCGGCGGCCGCGTGGTCCGTAGCACCCTGGAACTTCAGCGTGCACAGGATGCGCCCGGCGCGGCCGCTGGCGATCCAGGCCTGCACCAGGGTCAGCAGCCGGGACGGGTAGGCGATCACGTCCGAGAACAGCCAGTCCACCGCGGGTTCGGCTGACGGGTCCAGCGCGAAGGCGCTTTCCTGGCGGACGCTGACGCCCGGCATGGCGGCGATGGCGGGGTCGAGCGCGGCTTTGTCGATGGCGGTGACGCGGGCGCCGAGTTTGGCGAGCGCCCAGGTCCAGCCGCCTGGGGCGGCGCCGAGGTCCAGGCACGTCTCGCCAGGTTGCGGCCAGGTGCGCCACAGGGTGCAGGCTTCCCAGAGTTTCAGGTAGGCGCGGCTGGGCGGACCTATGCGGTCTTCCTCGAAGGCGACTTCGCCGTTGACGAAGGGGCTGGTCTGGGTGGGGCTGGCGAGCATGCGGTCGTGGCCGAGCAGCGTCCAGGCGCCCAGGTGGCTGGTGGGGGCGGCGGTGGGGAAGCGCAGCTTTTTGGGGCGTAGCGGGGGGAGTTTGGCGGTGATGAGGCCGGCCCGGCTGTTGTGATCGAACGGCAGGTAGCCCCAGTTGCGCTGGATGGCGCGCAGGCTGGCGGCGGCCTGACCCGCGGAGGGGACGGGGATTTCACGCGGGGACGTCCAGGTGTTCAGCGCCCAGGCGGCGGGGGCGGGCGGGTCCGGCGAGAGGGCGAGCAGGCCGTGCCAGGCGCGCACCTCTACGCCGCGGCGGTCCAGCTCCTCGGCCAGCACGTCGGCGAAGCCGTCGGCCGCCTGGTAGGCGCTGTGGACCCAGGCGTGGTCCGGGGGCTGGGTCAGAGTGTGGGTCCCGCGGCGAGTGCGGAGGCGGCGAGCAGCAGCCAGGCGAGGATGAGCAGGACGCCGCCGGTGGGTGCGGTAGGGCCGGAATGGATGCCGCCCAGATGGTTGGCGTAGACGGCGCCGCAGAACAGCAGGGTGCCGAGCCCGAAGCCCGCGCCGGCCAGGCTGCCCAGCGTGTGGGCCAGCGGGGGCGCGCGCATCAGCCACAGGCCGGTGGCCAGCAGGGCGAGCGCGTGCCAGCCCTGCATCTGGATGGCGGATTGCATTGCCGTCAATGCGCGGGCATCCAGCCGTGCCGCCAGCGCGTGTGCGGCGGCGGCTGCCATGCCCACGGCGCCCGCGCCGTAAAGCGCGCCCAATGCCATCAAGATGCGTCCCACGCCGTCAAACCTTTCGCAAAATGATGCGCTGCACAGATGTGTGCGGCACAGCGAGCCATCTTCTCGCGTCAACCCTCAGGCGATAGACTGCCACCATGCCACGCGGCGACCTGTTCCCCGAAATCGGGCCCTTCGAGACCGGCTACCTGCCGCTGACCGACGGGCATGTGATGTATTGGGAGCAGGTGGGCAACCCGCGCGGCCGGCCGGTGCTGTTCCTGCATGGCGGCCCGGGGGCCGGGGCGGGCGCGGTGCACCGGCGGTTTTTCGATCCCGGGCACTGGCGCATCGTGATCTTCGACCAGCGCGGCGCAGGGCGGTCCCGTCCGCTGGGCAGCCTGGACGCCAACACCACCGGGCACCTGGTGGGCGACATCGACCGGCTGCGGCTGTATCTGGGCATCGACCGGTGGCTGCTGTTCGGCGGGTCCTGGGGCTCCACGCTTGCACTGGCCTACGCGCAGGCGCAGCCGTCCCACGTGGTGGGGCTGGTGCTGCGCGGCGTGTTCCTGGGGCGGCGGGCGGAGGTGGAGTGGTTCCTGCACGGGCTGGCGCAGGTGTTTCCGGACGCGCATGCGGCGTTTGCCGGGTTCCTGCCGCCGGAGGAGCGTGGCGACCTGCTGGGCAGCTACCTGAAGCGGCTGACCGACCCCGACCCGCTGGTGCACATGGCGGCCGCGCGCGCGTGGTCCATCTTCGAGGGTTCGTGCAGCACGCTGCTGCCCAGCCCGGACACGGTGAGCTCGTTTGCCGGTGACCGCACGGCGCTGGGACTGGCGCGCATCGAGGCGCATTACTTCGCCCATGACCTGTTCCTGCCGCCGGGCGGGCTGCTGGGGCAGATGGCGTCCATCGGGCACATACCGGGCGAGATCGTGCAGGGGCGCTACGATATGGTGTGCCCGGCGGTGACCGCGTTCGATCTGGCGGCGCACTGGCCGGCGGCGCGGCTGACGATCATCCCGGATGCCGGGCATTCGGCGTTGGAGCCTGGCGTGCGGCGCGCGCTGGTGGCGGCGGTGGAACGCTTTCGTCATCGCGCCTGAGGCGGATGCGGCAACAGTAAGGCCACCGCTTGCGTTGGGTGCTGCAAGGGCGGGCCGGACTGTGCCCGCCACCTTCAAGGAGCCAAGATTTTGAGATCCAACCTCGCTTTTTCAGCGGCGCTGCTGCTGCCGCTTCTGGCCAGCCCGGGCGCTTTCGCCCAGACGATGGCACCGGCGACGCCGGGCGCCATGTCGGCCAGCCCTGCGGCGCCGGCTTCCACGATGGCCCCCGCCACGCCCATCCCGTCCAGCACGGCCAAGCTGTCCAAGATGGACATGGAGTTCGTGACCAAGGCGGCGCAGGGCGGTGCGGCCGAGGTGCAGATGGCACAGGCCGCGCAGCAGAAGACGCAGGACGCGACGGTGAAGCAGTTTGCGCAGGCGATGATCGACGATCACACGCCGGCGAACGCGAAGCTGGCGCAGCTTGCCACGGCGAAGGGCATGACGGCGCCGACCGATCCGAGCCCGGCGCAGCAGAAGATGCTGGCCAAGCTGCAGGGCATGGACGGTGCCAAGTTCGACCACGCCTACATGGCGGGCCAGGTGAAGTCGCATCAGACGATGCTGAAGCTGTTTGAGCGGGAAGCCACCAACGGGACGGATACGGACCTGAAGGCGTTCGCGGAGAGCACCCAGCCGATCATCCAGAAGCACCTGACGATGGCGCAGAACACCAAGTCCTGACACGGCTCCGGCGGTAGCTCCGCCGGATAGTCCCCCTGCAAGCTGCGCCGCCGGGTGTCCCGCGTCACCCGGCGGCGCGGTTGCGGGAGCACGATGGTTTTTCGCTTCTTTTTTGCAAAAAAGAGCGCCTTTCCTGCCTGCTATTGGTATCACCGGGGCGATGTCTCACCCCATCGCCTTCGGCGTGCGCGTCTGGGTTTCGGTGTGCCTGGCGCTGTTCCTGGCCTATTGGCTGCAGCTGGAGAACCCGTTCTGGGCCGGGACGTCGGCCGCGATCGTGTGTCAGCCCTCGCTGGGGGCGTCCCTGCGCAAGGCGAACTTCCGGCTGGTGGGCACGGCGCTGGGCGCCGTGATGGTGGTGGTATTGATGGCCGGCTTTCCACAGAGCCGGGCCGGCTTCTTCCTGGCGCTGGCGGCGTGGTGCGGGCTGTGCGGGTTCGCGGCCACCGTGCTGCAGAACTTCGCCAGCTATGCCGCGGCACTGGCCGGCTACACCGCGGTGATCATAGCGGCGGACGCGATAGGCGATCCGGGCGGGGTGTTCCTGCTGGCGGTGGCGCGGGCGACCGAGATCTCGCTGGGGATCGTGTGCGCGGGGGTGGTGCTGGTGCTGAGCGGGCGCGGCACGGCGCGAGAGCGGGCGGCGACCACGATTGCCGACATTGCGCGGCAGACCGGGCTGGGGCTGCGCGCCAGTTGCGAGCATCCGGGCGGCGACAGCGTGACGGCCCGGCGCGCGCTGATCGTGCGCACGAGCGGGCTGGCCGGGCTGCTGGACGAGACAGTGGGCGAGAGCCCGGACCTGCGGGTGCGCTCGGCGACGCTGGGGGCGGCGGTGGATGGGCTTTTCGCGGCGCTGTCCGGCTGGCGGATGGTGGCCACGCATCTGGAGGGCCTGCCTCCGGCGCAGGCTGCGGCGGACGTGGCGCCGCTGCTGGACGCCCTGCCGCCCGGGCCGGCGATCGTGATGACGGCGCGCAGCCTGCCGGCGGAGACGCGCGACCGTTGCCGGGACGCGGCGCGGGCGCTGGACCAGGTGGCGGTTGACACGCGCGGCAGCGCGCTGGTGCAGGTGGGCCTGACGGACGCGCTGCGCGGCCTGGCGGCGGCGCTAAACGGCGTGGCCTTGCTGGTGGAGGCAGAGCGGGCCGAGGACATGGCGGGCAGCGCGCGGCTGCGCCTGCCGGACCTGCTGCCGGCGCTGCTGAACGGGCTGCGCGCGTTCCTGATCATCCTGGTCACGGCGGTGTGGTGGATCGTCAGCGCGTGGCCGACGGGCACCAGCGCGCTGCTGTTCGCGGCGATTGTTGTGCTGCTGCTCTCGCCGCGCGGGGAGAGCGCGGTGCGCAGCGCCTGGCTGTTCCTGGGCGGCACGCTGATGACGTCCGCGCTGGCGGGCATCGTGAACTTCGCCGTGCTGCCGAACCGCGAGGGTTTCCTGAGCCTGGCGCTGATACTGGGCGTGGTGCTGATACCGCTGGCGGCGCTGAGCGCGTGCAGCTGGAAGCAGTCCTTCTTCGTGGCGGCGTCCACCAACTTCACGCCGCTGCTGGCGCCGGCCAATCAGCCGGCCTACGACACGGCAAGCTTCTACAACACGACGGTGGCGATTGTGGTGGGGGTTGCGGTGGGCGCGCTGGCGATTGCGTTGCTGCCGCAGCTTTCGCCCGCGCGTGGGGCCGAGCGGCTGCGGTTGCTGACGTTGCGTGACCTGCGGCTTCTGGCGGTGCGGCGCAGGCCGCCCAGCCTGCTGGGCTGGGAGGGGCTGATGTATGACCGGCTGGCGGCGTTGCCGGAGGGCAGCTCGCCGTTGGCGCACGCGGAGATCACGGCGGCGCTGTTCGTGGGGAGCGCAACGCTGCGGCTGCGGGCGTGGGCCGCGGGGTTCGGGCGCATTCCGGCACTGGGGGCGCTGCTGGCAGCGCTGGGCGCCGGGCGGATTAGCGAGGCGCGGCTGGCGCTGCGCGAGGCTGACCGGGCGCTGGGGCAATCCGACGAGGTGCGTCCGGCACGGGCCGCGCTGCTGGCGCTGGAGGAGGCGTTGGGGCGGCATGGAGCGTATTTTGGGAGTTGAAGGCCAGGGCCCCTGCCCTGGACCCCGCCTCCCGACATTCGTCCTTAGTGCCTTGCAAGCGGACACCTAGATGTCTGTTGGAAACTCATACTGGCGGCCATGCGGCGGCGATTTCCTGCGCTCCGGTGCCCATGGCCACAGGAGACGGCCTGCCCGCTCGGACACATGGCGCGCGCAGGCCGATCCGCTCCCGGTTTTCGAGAATCATCGCCAACTGACTCACCAGGCCACGTTTTCAAACAGACGCTAAGAACAGCCATTACGTTTGACTGAGACCTACTCAGGTTTGAGCGCTTCTTCGGGGCATGACCGCCAACGCATTGCTGTGGCTGGCTTGGCGAACAATGACTTGCGCAGCACATCATCGAAGGGGTCCGTCCTTATTCGAGTTCGAAACGATTGGGTTTGGAGTCTGTGCGTGTCGGCTGCCGATCAAAGCTGTCTTGGTATAAGGTTGGTCTCCGCCTAGACAGCCAAGCGCACGCGTCCCCAACCGGCGACAGCGGAACAAAAGCTTTTTGCTTCTTTTTCTCGAAAAAGAAGGCCTTTCTTCCTTCCCTCCCACACCCCGAGGAGCAGAGACATGCGCTACGCCGAGGTGAACCTGTTCGGCGTGCTGGTATCACCGATCGCGCCGATGCTGCTGGCGGCCTGGCTGCTGTTCCTGGGGGTGCGGCGGGTGGCTGACCGGAGCGGGCTGACGCGCCGTATCTGGCATCCGGCGCTGGCGAATCTCTGTGTGCTGGTCATTCTGTTGTCGGTTATCGTGATCCTGGTGGGGAGGCTGGGCTGATGCCGGACCAGATCGACGACACGCTTGGCGGGGCGAAACTGCGGCTGGTGCCGGCGCGGCACGGGGCGGCGCCGCATCTGGTGCCGGTGCTGGTCACGCTGATGCTGGTGGCGGCGGCCGCGGTGTGCGCGTGGGCGGCGTGGGACGCCTATGTGGCGCCGCCCTGGACGCGGGACGGTACGGTGCGGGCGAACGTGGTGACGATGGCGCCGGAGATCTCCGGCCGCATCATCACGCTGCCGGTGGCAGACAATCAGTATGTGAAGCGCGGCGATCAGCTGCTGGAGATCGAGGCGACGGATTACGCGATTGCGGTGGACAACGCGCAGGCCAATCTGGACCAGGCGCGTATCAACGAGGCGAACAAGCAGGCGGAGGCGAAGCGGCGGCTGCAGTTAACCGATCTTTCAACCTCGCAGGAGGAGCGCCAGACGTATCTGAGTGCGGCACAGCAGGCGACCGCCGCGGTGGCGCAGGCGCTGGCGGCGCTGGCGCAGGCGAAGGTGAATCTGGAGCGCACGCGCATCGCCTCGCCAGTGGACGGGTTCGTGACCAACCTGGAGGCGCGTGTGGGTGATTACGGCGTGACCGGGCAGCGAGTGATGACGCTGGTGGACGCGGATTCTTTCTGGATAGACGGGTATTTCGAGGAGACGGAGCTGCACGCGATACATGACGGCGACCATGCGCGGGCGAAGCTGATCGGCTGGCATGATCCGATCGAGGGGCATGTGGCGGGCGTGGCGCGGGGCATTGTGGTTCCGAACGCCACTTCCGACGCGAGCGGGCTGGCGTCCGTCAATCCGATCTTCACCTGGGTTCGGCTGGCGCAGCGCGTGCCGGTGCACATTGCAATCGACCGGTTGCCGCAGGGAATGCGGCTGGTGGCGGGGCAGACGGCCAGCGTGGAGATCGTGAGATGACGGTGCGCTGCGCTGGCGTGGTGTTCGACAGCGGCTTGGCGGCGCAGCTGCTGCGGCAGCGCTGGTGGTGTGGTGGTCTCCGTGGCGGTGTCGCCGGGGCGGATTGCGGGACGGCTGGATAGGGTGCGCCTGAGTCCGATCCTTGGCGCGCGCCGGCGTCAGAGATCGGACTGCAGCAAAGTTTTGCGACGGTTTATGCCACCTCGCGGCGGCCGAGCTGATCTAGTATCGGGTAGATGGCGGAGGGCTCGGGCCGCCTCGTGTAGTCCGCGTTGACTTCGGCGTAGGCTATCATTCCGTTCCGCGCGATGACGTAGCGGGCCGGCATCGGCAAGGTCCAGCTATCCTCGCCGTTGAATTGCGTGAGGTCCGCACCGAGACTTTGTTGGACCTCACGCAGATACTCCGGCAGGGTCCAGCGCACGCCGAACCGGGCGGCGACTTCGCCGCGATAATCGACGAGGATGGGGAATCCGAGCCCGTTCTGCCGCTGCGATTTGCGGCTGTTCGGCGCGGTCTGCTCCGAGATTGCCACCACGCTCGCCCCGCGTGCCTCGATGTCCGGCCTGGCCTGTTCCAGTGCGCTTAAATCGAAGTTGCAATACGGACACCAGGCGCCGCGATAGAACGTGACGACGAGCGGGCCTTCGGCAAGCAGCAGTTTCGACGAGACGGGCTTGCCGTCCACGTCAGGAAGCGTGAAGTCCGGCGCGCGGGCCCCCAGTTTCAGGGCACGGTCCTGGGCTCCTGACGCGATCAGCTCGCTGGTCGAGCGATGAAGCGCCGCGACGGCTTCGGGCGGTGCGAGATTGGTCTCGAATTGGTGTTTCAGCGCATCGAGCTTGCCTTGCAAGGGCAGGCCGGATTTCGCGATCGAAGCGAGTGTTTCCTGCAGAGTCATGGGATTCGTCCTTTGCTGTGCGTCGGGCTTTATGCTGGAGACGTGCCGCTGGTGTAGGCTCCTGTTGTACGCCTCTCGGCGGCCGGGAGGTCAGATGCCGAGCTCGCGTAGCCCCGGGTGATCATCCGGCCGAGGTTGCCCGAGGGGCCAGTGGAAGCGCCGGGCGGATTCGGCTATCGGGATGTCGTTGATGCTTGCGTGGCGTACGCGCATCAGGCCGCGCTCATCGAATTCCCATAATTCGTTTCCGTAGCTGCGGAACCACGCGGCGCCTGCGTCCTGCCACTCGTAGCAGAAGCGAACGGCCATCCGGTTCTCGCGAAAGCCCCAAAGCTCCTTGATCAGTCGGTACTCCCTCTCCGTCGCCCATTTGCGCGTGAGGAACGCCACGATCGCGTCACGTCCCTGGAAGATTTCGTCGCGGTTGCGCCAGCGACTGTCGACGGTATAGGCCAGCGCGACCTTTGCCGGATCCCGGCTGTTCCAGGCGTCTTCCGCCTTGCGTACCTTCAGCGCCGCGCTGGCGCTGTCAAAGGGCGGGAAGGGCGGACGGGCCTCGTCTGTCACGATTGATTGTCCTTGTTCTTGTAGTGGAGCAGTTCTGCGGCAAGCTGCGCGTTCTCCTGCTCCAGCGTCCCGAGACGGTGGCGGAGGGGAGACGTGGCGATTTCGATTTCTTCTTTGGTGTAGCGGGGCCGGATGTGCTGTGGACAGTTCCAGTCGAAGGTTTCCAGGCGCAGGACGAGGGCCCGCTCGGCCCTTGCGCGATACGCGGGGTCGATCAGCTTTGCCGACAGGACCGGCGAGTTGGTGAGATCCTCCGCATGCATGTGGGCGAGGATCTTCAGGCGTGCCCGGTGCGGGTAATCCATCAGGATCAGGCAGACCCTGTCGTCTGCGCGAACGTTGCCGAGGCTGATATATTGCCGGTTGCCGCGGAAATCCGCAAAGGCCAGCGTCGTCTCGTCGAGCAGCTTGAGAAAGCCGGGTGGCCCGCCGCGATGTTGCACGTAGGGCCACCCGGATTCGGATGTCGATGCGAGATAGAAGCTGTCACGCGCCGAAATGAAAGCCGCTTCCCTGGCGGTGAAACGGTCGAACGCCCGGTCGCCTTCTTGCGCCTCCCAAAGGGCAAGGCTTCCCTGTTCCGCCTGCGCCTGGCGAACGCTCGGTGTCGCAAGCCGGTCAAGGAAGCCGTACTTCATAATGCCCTCAGGCTGCCTTGGCGGTTACGACTGGAAAGTCGATGTCGGTTCCTGCCACGATGTTGAGGAAGTTGGTGAACACGTTTTCGGCTACGACCGCGACGATCTCGACGATCTGTCCGTCGGAATAGCCTGCGTCCCGAACCGACTCGATCTCGGCGTCCGTGACCTGGCCACGGTTCCTGGCGAGCGATGCCGCGAACGCCACGGCGGCGTTGGCCTTGGGATCGGCCGAGATGCCCTGGCGGTTGCCTGCGATCTCCGCGGCATCGAGCTTCGCCAGGTTGGCGGCCAGATAGCTGTGCGCCGACAGGCAGTAGTCACAGCCATTCACCTGCGCCACGGCGAGGGCGATGCGCTCCCGCGTTTTCACATCCAGCGTTTTGGACAGGGCGGCATTCTGGCTCAGGTAGCCCTGCAGCGCGTGCGGGCTGAGTGCGATCACGCGGAACATGTTCGGCACCAGCCCCAGCTGCTTTTCCACCGCATCGAGCAGCGGTATGGAGGCGGCCGGGACGGCTTCGCGGGTTGGAGCGGAAATGCGTGCCATGGTATGGCTCCTTGTGTTGGTGCCCGACCGATATAGAACCGCGCGCCACACGGGATAATCCGTTGTCTTGACAAGACTCACTTGCCGGAACGGCAATAAAGCCGCGGGCGGGTAACGCGATACAGCATGAGGCCGGATCTAGGCCGAACTTAACTCGGGGAGCGGGTTGCTTTTAAAGTGGTCTCGCAGCGCTTTCACGAAGACGGCTACGTTGGCCGACGGTATGCGCCGCGCCTGGTAGGCGACACTGACCGGTAGCGGGGGTGGCGCATACTCCTGTAGCACGAGTGCGAGACGGCCGGCGTGGACCGCATTCCAAATCTGGTAGGACAGCGTTCGCGCAATGCCGACGCCGGCTTCCGCGGCGTTGATCGCCGCGTCCGCGCCGTTGACGATCAGGCGGGGCTCGACCCGCACTGTCCTGCCTTCCGTGCCGAACGGCCATTCGTTGGTTGTGCCGATGCCTTCGAAGAGGATGATGTGGTGTGACGACAGTGCCGCAGGCGAGGCTGGCGCGCCGTGTTCCTGCAGGTATGCCGGGCTGGCGGTGAGGACAGGTGTGGCGAAACCCAGCCTGGCGGCGATGAGGCTGCTGTCCGCCAGCGCGCCCACACGAACGGCGACGTCGACGCCGTCCTCTACCAGGTGTACGTTGCGGTCCGACAATGTGAGGTGGATCGATAGAGCGGGGTGCTCGCCCAGGAGCCTGTTGACGATCGGCAGCACGTACAGGCGGCCAAACAGAAGTGGGGCTGTGACGCGCAGGATGCCGCGGGGTGCCGAGTCTTCGCCGCGCACCCGTCTCTCCGACATCTCGATGTCATCGAGTATCTGTCTGCAATCTTCCAGGTAGATTGCGCCACGCTGTGTCACCTGCACCGACCTGGTCGTCCGGTTGAGCAGCATTACGCCCAGTTTTTCCTCGACTTGCGAGATCGATCTCGTGACGACGGATGGTGACAGCCGCATGCGGCGGGCGGCTTCGGCGAAGCTTCCTTGCGTGGCGACGGAGACGAAGATCCGCATGGCTTCGAGGTTGTCCATGCAGTATTGCTCAATCGGCAACGATGTCTTGTCAACTTCGGTGATTATCGTGTTGGCAGGCAGGTCTTACACGTGTGTCCACCTGAAGCCGGAGGAGATACTCGTGTTGGAAGTGACCGAGCCGCGCCGTGGGTCCGTCCCTGCCCTGGATCGCAAAACCTCCTGGTGGGGCCGGTTGCTTGTGGGACGGGTGCAGGCTGCTCTCGCGGCGGAGAACAGGCGGGCTGACGCTGGGATGGGCTACAACGCCGGCGGCAACTGGTTCGACGTCTACTGGCGATATTGAGGGTGGGCGATGACGTCTGTGCGCGGTTCGTGTTGCGTGTTCGGGCGTTCAGGTTTGCTAGCTTGTGGCGCGGCTGAGAGGGCGGTGGGACAGCAGGCTGCGGCAGTGTCGGCAGCCGGGCGAGTTCAAGGCGCCGGCCGTCCGGAGATGAACGACGCGTCGTCTGGCGTCAGTTCCTCCGGCTTCACCCGGCCGCCGTCGCCCTCTACCGTAACCGTGCCGGTCCAGCCCAGGTCGTGCGCCACGGCTTTGGCTGCCACGATCAGCCGGTGCAGCGCTTCCAGGGAGAGCGCTCCCGCGCCGATCAGCTTGGCGCCGACGGTCAGCACGAGTATCACGTCGTCCACGCCCACCAGCCGGCTCTGCAGCGGCTTGGACCGAGCGGCTTCCACCTCGTCCAGCGCCGCCGCCTTTTCCTGCAGGCGCCGGGCGAAGTCAGCCAGCCCGGCTTCGGTCATCGTCGCCTGCCCTTCGAAATGCAGCGTCACGTCGGTCACGGCACAGCCTCCGCATTGCGGCCGGTCCGGCCGATGGACGTCATGAACAGGGGCGCCCAGTAGAACACGCTTTGCGCCGACGGGCCCTGCAAATACGCGCATGTCGCGTCACGCAGCGCCACCTCGGGCGCCGCCCCCGCGGCTAGCCCGGCGTGCAACACCGGCAGCAGCGCGCCGGCGGTGGCATCGTCCACCGGCCACAACGCGCCGATCACCGAGCCCGCTCCCGCCTCGAACAGCGCCCCTTGCAGGCCGAATAGGTCGTCGCCCGGCAGTTCGGGCAGGCCAGGCAGGCCAAGCGCCCGCTGCCCGGAACAGCATGCGCTCATCACCACCAGTTCGGCCCGCAGCGTCGAGGCGGCGATCGTCAGCGCCTCGACCTCGCCGTCACGCAGGTACAGCCGCGACAGGAACGGGTCACCGCCGGTGTCGTCTGCCAGCACGCTGGAGCCGTGCGTGGCCAGATGCAGGCAACGGCATCGCTCCAGCGGCAGCGCCGCAAAGGCCGCCCGCGTGGCGGCGTCGCCGAGCAGGGTGGCGGCCCTGGTTCCCGCCGCCTGCCAGGCCTCCGCCACGGCGCGCGCCTCGCTTTCGGCGTGCGGCAGGTCGCGCACGCCCGGCCGCCCGAAGGCGCCTACGCCCACGGCGATCACGTCGCCCGCCCTGCTGCCTGTCCAGGGGAGCAGCAGGCTTTCGAAGCTTGGCACGTAGCGTATCGTCGCCCGCTCGATCAGGTAGCGCCCGTCCACGCGGGCGGCATGGAACGGCACGAGGTGCAGCGCCCGGTGCGGCGAGAGCACCAGATGCTTGGCCTCGGCCACGAACGCTCGCGTGGCCGGCGGCAGAAGCGCCTGGGTCAGCGTCTCCACCGTACGCCCCAGCGAGTCCTCCGCCATTGCCGACGCACGCACGTTATCCACGTAGCGCCGCAGCCGCGTGCGGTCTTGTTCCGACAGAATGACGCGCTCCGCGTGCACCCGCGTCCGGTCCACGGCCAGGACCAGCAGCACGCCGTCGGCCACCCACACCCACGCGACCACCGCCTCGTCAGGCGCCAGCGACGCCTGCACGGAGGCGAGCGACAGCGCCGGCAGGACACGGCCCGGCGCACCGCGCAGGCGGGCGATGGACAGCAGGCGCCACAGCGCGCGCCGGTGCGCCAGCAGCGCCGGGCGCTGTTCCGGCGTGGCCGCGTTGAGCGCCGCGGTAGCCTCCCGCAGGCGCGCCTGCAGCGACGCCTCGCCGTCACCGGGCGGCGGCGCCAGCGCGTTGCGCAGCGCCGCGCGGGACCGGTACAGGTCCATGACGACCAGCAAATCGTCCCAGCGCTCCAGCTTGAAGGCGGCGAAGGCGGCGGTGATGTAGAAATGCGTGCGCTCGGCCAGGAAGCCGCCCTGCTGGTAGGGGTCGTGGATGCGGTCCCGCCGCGCCTCGATCGCTCCTATCGCGCCCTTTGCCAGCGTCAGCACAGCGGGCGAGTCGCTGGCCGCTGCGGCCAGACCCACGCGGTGCGTGCGTAGCGTCAGGAATGCCGAGAACAGGGTAGGATCGGCGAGCTCTTCGGGCGCGGTGCCGCCCGCGGTCAGCGCCGCCTCGCCGGCCAGCGCCGCCGCATCACTGGCCGCGGCCTGCCCGCGCCGTTCCAGCAGGCGGGCCTGTTGCAGGCAGGCGCTCGCCGCCAGCCCGGGCTGGGCGGATTCCCGGGCAGCAGCGGCCACGCAGGCCGCCTCGGCCATCGCGGTGTCGTCCGGCTGGGCGTCTGCCTGCGTGGCGTCGATCAGCGCACCTACGCGCCGCCACAGCGTCATCAGGGCCGCATGCGCCGGGTCTTCGGCCGGTGGCGGCGGGCTCTCCAGCTTGGGCGTGTAGGCCATCAGCGTCGCGCTGATCGCATCCTGCACCGTCCGCAGCGCGTCCAGCATGGCCTGGTCGAAGTCGTGAACGGTCTGCATCACGCCCTCGAGGCGGCGCGCCTCGGCGGGCTGTGCCTGACAGGCTTCGGCGTGGCGCGCCTGCAGCGGTTGCAGCGCCAGTTGGCCGACGCGTTGCAGCAGCTTATGGACGCCCGTGCCGCTGCGCCGCGCGCAGGCGGCCGCCACCCACGCGTCTGTCCAGTCCGCGCCGCCGTCCGGGGCGGGAAAACCAGCCTCCGCCAGCGCCGCCGAGGCCGCCTCCGCATAGCGCGCCCGGCCGGGCGCGTCATTCGCCATCTCGGCCATACGCCCGAGCCGGCCGAGCGCCTGCGCCCGCTCCAGCGGGTCGGCAATCCCGTCCGTCACGCGGGACAGGTCGGAGAACATGCCGCCATCCACGTCGGCGTCCACCGCGAAGCCCAACCAGCTCGCCTGGTCGCCCGCCGCAGCGGCGTCATCCGGCTCGCCGGCCTCCTCGTACAGCCGTGCCGCCTCGGCGTAGTCGTCGCGTGCCCGGCGGGATTGGTTGAGCTGCTGCCAGCCACGGCCGAGCGCTGCGGCGGCACCCGCCATGGCGAAGCACAGATAGGGCCGCATGCGCCCTGCGGCCGCGCCCGCCAGCAGCGTCCGGTGCGCTTCCAGCACCGCCTCCAGCGCCGCCAGGCTTTGCGGCGTGATGGCGCCGGGAACGATCCCGGCTTGCGCCGCCAGCAGGGCTGGGTGCAGCGCGTCCATCTCCGCCATCAGCCGCTGGTCGTCCGCCGGGAACGGCACCGGCCCCGCCAGGTTGGGATGTGCCCGCCGTAACGTGTCCCAGCCCGCTGCCGTCCAGCCGTTGCGTTCGTAGAGGGCGCGCTGCTGTGGCGGCATCGTTCCCGCCTGGTAGGCCGCCTGCAGCGAGGCGAACGCCGCCTGCGCGTCCGGCCCGTCGACGATTCCCAACGCACGGCGCTGTGCCGCCATCAGGGTGAGGAAGGCCTGCAGCAGATCGTCCGGATCCGCGACGCTGGCTGCGGACTCCAGCAGAGCGTGCACCGGCTTGCCTTCGGCCGCCGCCTGCTGCACGCGATCCAGGGCGGCTTCCAACGCGCGCAACGCTGCCGCCCGGCGGCCGTTCGGCAACCCGCTTTCGATCGCGTGGCTAAGCATGGTCCTTGCCTGATCTGAGAGGCGCACTGCCATGATGCCCGCAACCGTTCCGGTAGGCAGCAGGATAGCTTCGGATCGGCATCTGGCGAGACGGTTAGTTGCTGACGCTCACTGTTGAAGTTGTAACATTCCTGGGATGTGGATGATGGGCGGGTACTTGGGCAATCGGAGTGCTTCAGCCATGGTTACAGGCTTGGCTGGCTGATGCCTGACTGCATGGCCTCCCTTTGGGAATTGAACTGTTATTGTTCGTGTCCGGCACCTGGGCGCCGGCCGAGCGCAGTGGTGTGGCCGTCGGTTTGATGCCGGGCAGTCGGGGCAGGGTCGCCTGGTGGCTCATCGGGCAGTCGCATGCGGAGACGTGTGTGTTTTGCTGCCCTGACTTCCACATCGCACCCGGGCCGAACAATTGCCCCATCGTTGTTTGCTTTGCTTGAGCACACGCAGGCTGCATGCGCCAGCAAGGCGGAAGCTGCTCCGCCTCAGATCAGTTGCCGGCGTACGTCCTCATAGACTTTCTCCGTCAGTGCCGCCGCACCCTCCATCAGCCGGTCCAGCTCTGCCATCGCCGCAGATGCGCGAGTTCGGTCCGTTAACAGCTTGACATTTACGAGCACGTTGAGGGCCGAGCTGCGCAACCCCGCATGCGCCGCCAGCACCGCGACGCCGCCATCGCTGATGACGGATGTGTTGCCCTTCTCAGACGCCTCGGCTGCGAGGTCGATCGACTCACGACACAGGCGGGCGCAGTCGAGTGGCGCGGCGATTGCCGATAGCAAGGCATCCTGGATTGCGGCGTCCCGAGCCGCCCGCTCCTGGTCGGACTGTTTCGGCAGGCCGTACGCGCGCATGAGCGTGTCGAACGCGTCGGCATCGGCGTCGATGGCTTCGGCAAGCCTGGCGCGAAGCCCGTCCGCGCGTGCGAGAAGCGATTGCATGTCGGCTTCCACGGCAGCATATTTCTTCTTGCCGATTGTGAGGTGGGCGACCATCCCGGAAAGTCCTGCGCCGACCGCGCCGAGCAACGCCGCCGCGCCGCCGCCGCCAGGCGTGGCCGCCTTGCTTCCCAGCTCGGCCAGAAACGCGGTCAGCGGCAGGTCACGGACTGTCATCACGCCATCTCCTTCGCTATGGCCAGGATGTTCTCCGCATCGAGTACAAGATCGTTCTGCTCGAACAGCTTGCCGATACAGGCGCGGTGCAGGCGCAGCTTCAGGCCGCCGATGCCCAGCGCACCGAACGCAAGTTTGCCGCCATAGTCCCGTGCCTTGTCGTTCGCAGCGATGCCGCCGATGCCGAACGGCGGCTCCGGATTTACGTCGGCCACCAGTTTCGCCGAAGCGATGGACTGCCAGTCGGCCTGGGCGATGAGCTGGTTGCCGATCGCGCCCGCGGCGTAGATGACGGCGCAGCCTTCCGCCGCACGGGCGCGCGCCGCATCGTCGGCCGCCTCCACCGCCGCGATCCGGACGCCGAAGCGCGCATCGATGGAATCGGCGGCAGATTGCGTCTTGTCGAGCTTGCGGCCGGTGATCGACACGTCCGCACCTTCGAGTGCCAGCATGGCCGCCACGCGCATGCCGACCGGCCCTGTACCCCCGAGCACGATGGCGCGCTTGCCGGCAAGCGGGGAGGCCTTGGCAAGAAGTGCGACGCCCGCAGCGGCCGTGGTGTTGGCGCCGTTGCTGTCCAGCATGACGGAGACCCTGAATCCGCCATAGAACTTGGCGCGTACTGCATCGAGCAGCGCCTCTCCGGCCGCCATGCTGGCGCCGCCCAGGAACAAGGCGGTGAAACGTTTCTCCTTGGCGCCGCGCGTGAAGATAGCGCCCTCGACAAGGCCCCCGACGTTGTCAGGCGTCACGCCGGCATGGCCGATCACGTGGTCCGCACCGCCGTCGTAACCTACGACGGTGTCGAAGACGCTTGGAATAGCGTCCGTGTCCAGCTGGAATAAAAGCTTCGCTGTCATGTCTCTTGACCATCCAAACTGTCAGGCTCGGGTTATATCGCAGCTCGGACTGGGTGACATTCCCGTATGCGGGCAGAGGCCTTCGTTCCCGCACGAAAAGAACAAACGGCTTTCAATGCACCGTTCGTCCCGCAGGAGCAGATGCCGCGCGACGCAGGCGAGAGGTTGCAAATGCGTCTGCTTGCTCCCTGAGCGTCGGCACTATCCGCAAGCCGTGTCAGGTCACCACGTTGCGCGGCGTGCCGGCCATGAAGGCTTCGATGTTGCCGGTCAACTGGTCGGCCAGTATCTGCATCGCTTCCTGGCTGGCCCAGGCGACATGGGGTGTCACGATCAGGTTCGGAATGTCCGGATCGAGCAGGACGTTGCCGTGGCGCGGCGGCTCCTCCGTGAGCACGTCGATGCCGGCGCCGCCGATTGTGCCGGCCCGCAGGGCGTCGGCGAGCGCCTGCTCGTCAACCAGGCCGCCACGTGCGGTGTTGATCAGGATGGCGCCCTGCTTCATGCGCGCCAGCTCGGCCGCACCGATCATGTTGCGTGTCTGCTCGGTCAGCGGCGCGTGCAAGGTGATCACGTCGCTGTCCCGCAGGATCGTGTCGAAATCCACCAGGCCGTCCTGTGGGACCGCGTCATGGGCGAGGACACGCATGCCGAGTGCCTCGGCGCGCTGGCCGATAGCCCGCCCGATCGCGCCGTAGCCGACGATGCCTATCGTCGAACCCGCTATGTCGCGGATCGGGTTGGTCAGAAAGCAGAACTGCCGGGATTCGTTCCACACGCCGCGCCGGACATCGTTCGCATAGGCGAGAAGGTTGCGCCGCAGCGCGAACATCAGCGCCACTACGTGCTCCGGCACCGTGTTGAACGCGTAGTTGCGTATGTTCACGACCGTGACGCCGGCCGCTGTCGCCGCCGGCTTGTCGATCACGTCAGTGCCGGTCGCGGCTACCGCGATAAGCTTCAAAGCGGGCAAGTTGCGCAGCGCCTCGCCGGTGATGCGCACCTTGTTGGTGATGCAGATGGTGGCACCTTGCAGCCGCTCGGCGACCTCTGCGGTTTCGGTCACCTGGTGTTCGACGTAGCGGTGCGGAAAACCGGGTGGACGTAGCGTCGCACCCAGCGTTTCGCGATCGAGGAAGACGATCAGCGGATCCATCAACTGTGATGCCGTGGGCTATTCGGCCGCCTTCGCCAGGCTCTGTGCATCCGCCTTGCGGTAATACTCCTCCGCCGCCGCAGCGCCGCTGCCGGGTTTTACGTCGATGCCGATGTCGCGCATCGCCATCTCCGATCCGGTGATCGCGCCGAGGCACATGAGTTCGTTGAGGTCACCCAGGTGGCCGATCCGGAACACTTTCCCGGCGACCTCGCTGAGCCCCGTGCCGAGTGCGAGGTTGTACCGCTTGAATGCGCGTTTGATCACGTCACCGGCGTTGAAACCCTCCGGCACCACAACTGCACTTACCGTGTCGCTATACCATTTCGGCTCGCGCGCGCAGAGCTGCAAACCCCAGCCATCCAGGATCGCCGCCCGCACTCCGCTGGCCAAGTATCGATGACGTGCAAAAACATTCTCGAGGCCCTCCTCGAACAGCACGGCGAGCGCTTCGCGCAGTCCGTAGAGCATCGGCAAGGAGGGCGTATACGGAAAGTAGCCGTCCTTGTTGGATTTCAGCATGTCGTCGAAGTCAAAGAAGACGCGGCGCAGCGGATTGTTCGCACGCGCGTTCTTCTGCGCCTCCAGCGCCTTGGGGCTGACGCAGCACAGGCCCAAGCCGGCCGGGAGCATTAGGCCTTTCTGGCTGCCGGTGATGGCGCCGTCCACGCCCCACTCATCCATCCGGAAATCGATCGATCCGATCGAGCTGACACCGTCCACGAACAGCAAGGCGGGGTGGCCGGCGGCGTCTATCGCGCGGCGGACGGCCGCGACATCGCTCGTCACGCCGGTGGCGGTCTCGTTCTGCACCACCATCACCGCCTTGATCGCGTGCGCGGTGTCGGCTTTGAGCGCGTCATGTATGCGCTCCGGCGAGGCGCCTGCGCCCCAGACCTCCTGCTGGACGACCACATCGAGGCCATGACGCTGCGCGAGGTCTATCCAGAGATGGCTGAACTGTCCGAAGCGAGAGGACAGAACGCGGTCTCCGGCGCTGAGCGTGTTCACCAGAACCGCTTCCCACGCGCCCGTGCCGGTCGCCGGGAAGATGAAAGGCGTGCCCGTGCTGGTCTGGAAGAGTTTTTTGAGGTCGGCGAAGATCGGCAGCGCCAGCTCGGGAAAGGCAGAACTACGATGGTCTTCCATCGCCACGCGCATGGCGTTCAGGATCCGGTCCGGGATATTGGTCGGACCCGGGATGTGAAGAAAATGCCGGCCAGTCATTGCGCTCTCCCTAAATTTCTTAGTCAGGTCACACCCGCTTCTGCGGGAAGGCCATTCGCAACTGGATGACAGGCCATTCTTCGGCTCAAAACAACCCGGTAATTAGTCCTACCGGTGACAAGGAGATATTGTTCGCTGCCGGCACCTTTGGCAGGCCTGGCATCGTCATGATCTCGCCGCAGATGGCGACGATGAACTCCGCACCGGCCGACAGCCGCACGTCGCGCACGTGCAGCACATGGCCGCTGGGAGCGCCCACCTTCTTCGGGTCTGTGCTGAAGCTGTACTGGGTCTTGGCCACGCAAACCGGCAGGTGGCCGAAACCGTCGTCCTGCAACTCGTCAAAGCGTTTGCGCACTGCAGCATCGGCGGTCACCTCTCCCGCGTCGTAGATCTCCGTGGCGATCGTGCGCAACTTTTCCCAGGGCGACATGTCATCGGGATACAGCAGACGGAACTGTGCGGGCGCGGTCTCCACCTGTTCGACGACAGCGCGCGCCAAGTCAGCAGCGCCGGCACCACCGTGCGCCCAATGGTCGGCCACGATGCAGCGTACGCCGAGCGTGTCGCAAAGCGCACGCAACCGGTCCATTTCGGCTTCCGTATCCGCGCTGAAGCGGTTGACGGCAACCAGCGGCGGCACGCCGAACTTGCGGAGATTGCGCACGTGGCGCTCGAGATTGGCAAAGCCCCGCTGCACCGCGTCAGGATCTTCGCGCTTCAGCGCATCCTTGGCCACGCCGCCATGCATCTTCAGCGCGCGTATCGTCGCCACGAGCACCGCGGCGGAGGCCGCCAGCCCGGCCTTGCGGCATTTGATATCGAAGAATTTCTCCGCACCGAGATCCGCCCCGAACCCAGCTTCCGTCACCACGTAGTCGGCAAGCTTCAGCGCCGTCCGCGTGGCGATGACGCTGTTGCAGCCATGCGCGATGTTCGCGAACGGACCGCCGTGGATGAAGGCGGGGTTGTGTTCCAGTGTCTGCACGAGGTTGGGCGCCAGCGCGTCGCGCAGCAGGGCCGCCATGGCGCCGGCCGCGCCCACATCGGACGCGCGCACGGCCTTGCGGTCGCGCGTGGTGCCGACGACTATGTTCGACAGCCGGCGATGCAGATCCTCGAGGTCACGTGACAGGCAGACAATCGCCATCACCTCGGAGGCGACGGTGATGTCGAAGCCGTCTTCCCTGGGAAAGCCGTTGGAGACGCCGCCGAGCGAGGAGACGATCTGGCGAAGTGCACGGTCATTCATGTCGAGCGCGCGGCGCCAGCTTACCCGGCGCGGGTCTATGCCCAGTGCGTTGCCCCAGTAGATGTGGTTGTCCACCATCGCGGCCAGCAGGTTGTTGGCGGACGTGATGGCGTGGAAGTCGCCGGTGAAATGCAGGTTGATGTCGGTCATCGGCACCACCTGAGCATAGCCGCCGCCGGCGGCGCCGCCCTTCATGCCGAAACACGGGCCGAGCGAGGGCTCGCGCAGGCATGCGACGGCGTTCTTGCCGATGAGGTTGAGCCCGTCAGACAGGCCGACCGTGGTCGTGGTCTTGCCTTCGCCAGCCGGTGTCGGCGTGATGGCAGTCACCAGGATCAGTTTGCCGTCCGTCCGGTCTTCCAGCGACCGGATGAAGGGAAGTTCGATCTTTGCCTTGGTGTAGCCGTAGGGTTGAAGGTTTTCGGCCTCTATGCCGAGGCGGGCGCGCGCAACGTCGAGAATGGGCAGCAAGGTCGCGGCCTGCGCGATGTCGGCGTCGGATCTCGCTTCGCGGTGCTGGTCGGCTCCTGCAGCCTTGGGGCCCGAACTACTGGTTACTGGCGCGTCCACGTGTCCTCCGGTCGCTGACCTGCCACCGGCGGTCGGCTGTTATTGGTTACTCCCTGCGGCTCGCGCAGCCTGGGTTAGAGTCGTGACTACCGCCTTATTGGTAGATCGGAAAACGGGCGCAAAGTGCGAGCACGCGCTCGCCCACATCGCGCTCAACCCGTTCGTTCGCTTGGCCGTCCGCGGCCGCGAGCCCGTCCATGACTTCGGCGATCATCTCTCCCACGGCGCGGAATTCGGCGGCCCCGAAGCCGCGTGTTGTGGCAGCCGGGCTGCCGAGACGGATGCCGCTGGTAATCGCCGGCTTGGCCGGATCGAACGGGATGGCATTCTTGTTGGCGGTGATGTGGGCGCGCTCCAGCGCGGCCTCGGCTGCCTTGCCCGTCACCCCTTTTGGCCGCAGATCGACAAGGACGAGATGACTGTCCGTGCCACCGGTGACAATGGCCAGCCCCGCTTCTACCAGCGTTTCCCCTAAGACACGGGCGTTCTCCACAACGGCTTTCTGATACGTGCGGAACTCCGGCCGCAAAGCTTCGCCGAAAGCCGCGGCCTTTGCCGCGATTACATGCATCAATGGGCCGCCCTGCAGGCCGGGAAACACCGCGGAGTTGAATTTCTTGCCCAGGTCGGCGTCATTGGAGAGGATCATGCCGCCGCGCGGACCGCGTAGCGTTTTGTGTGTGGTCGTTGTGACTACGTGCGCATGCGGTAGCGGAGTGGGGTATAGTCCAGTCGCCACCAGCCCGGCGAAATGCGCCATATCGACCAGGAACAGCGCGCCGACCTCGTCGGCAACCTTGCGTATTCTTGCGAAGTCGATGATGCGCGGGTAGGCGGAACCGCCGGCGATGATCAGCTTCGGCCGCTCGGTGCGGGCCAGCTGCTCCAGCTCGTCATAGTCGAGCAGTCCGTCATCCCGCCGTACGCCGTATTGGACGGATCGGAACCATTTGCCGGATTGATTTGGGGCGGCACCGTGAGACAGGTGTCCCCCTGCGGCGAGGCTCATCCCTAATATAGTGTCGCCAGGTTGCAGCAGGGCCAGGAACACCGCGCCGTTTGCCTGGGCGCCGGAATGGGGCTGCACGTTGGCATAGGTGCAGCCGAATATCTTGCAGGCGCGGTCGATTGCCAGTTGTTCCGCCCGATCCACTTCCTGGCATCCGCCGTAGTAGCGTCGTCCAGGGTAGCCTTCAGCGTATTTGTTGGTCAGGACGCTGCCTTGAGCCTCCAGCACGGCAAGCGATACCATGTTTTCACTGGCGATCAGCTCTATGCCGTCCTGCTGGCGAACCAGCTCTGCTTGCAACGCTTCGGCAAGCTCAGGGTCGGTTTCGGTCAGGGACGCGGAAAAGAAACGGCCCGAGGCTGGACTGATGCGCTGCTCGTTCATGGAAGTCTCCCTGGCATCCAAATTGCCTGTTGCCAGAAAAGTTCCAGGCCGAAGCAGTCTCAGCACGGGAAATTTCATTGCGAGCACTGGATGCCGGTGGCTTCCCGCTTGGGGGAGCTTCGCTTCACGCGGACGTTTATCGATTGAGCTGTGTGGCGCGAGGATGTCACACCAGCGCAGGTCACCGACTCTGGCCGCGCTTTGAGTGCGCCTGTCGCTGCAGGCTGGTTCCAGCCCCTTCGAGCCGCCTGGTTTGTCGGGCCGAGGCGTTAGCGTTGGCGGCGCTAGGTCTGCACCTAGTGCAGGAATAGCTGACCGGGTTCAATCTGGCGGCCTCTGCGGACAAGATGCTTGGCGCCTTCATCGATCGTCTTGTGCTCACACCGGACCACGACCAGCCAACCGGCTTGCCGTCGAGTTGCATGGACTTGACGGGCATACTGTGCCCTGCCGCTGCCGGCTGTCCTTCAAAAGCGAACGCCCTTCACGCCTGTGCCATAGCTGGCGCAGGGGTGAAGGGTGGATGTGTAGTATCGTCGGTGGTTGCGGGAGTCGGATTTGAACCAACGACCTTCAGGTTATGAGCCTGACGAGCTACCGGGCTGCTCCATCCCGCGTCGACAGGCAGTTGTGTTGTGTGCTGCTGCCTGTGCAAGTGCTTTGGAAGACCTGGCGGCGACCGACTTTCCCACGTCTTGAGACGTAGTATCATAGGCGCTGGGGGTTTTCACGGCCGAGTTCGGGATGGGATCGGGTGCAGGCTCCCCGCAATGGCCACCAGGTCGTCCAAGGCACTTGCTCGGAACGCACGGCACAGCGCCGGTCGTCCCGTCTTATGGTTCAGGTTCTGGTGAGTGCTGCGTGTAGGAGGCGTGTCTTGCTTCTATGCATGGTGGGTTGCCGTCCGGACAACACGAGGCTGTCCGCTGGCAACTGACCTAGAGCCTATCGGGCGATTAGGACCAGTTAGCTTCAGACCTTACGGCCCTTCCACACCTGGCCTATCAACGTGATGGTCTGTCACGGCCCTCAGGGAGACCTGGTTTTGAGGTAAGTTTCCCGCTTAGATGCTTTCAGCGGTTATCTTGTCCGCACATAGCTACCCGGCGATGCGGCTGGCGCCACAACCGGTGCACCAGAGGTGCGTTCATCCCGGTCCTCTCGTACTAGGGACAAATCCTCTCAAGTCTCCAACACCCACGGCAGATAGGGACCGAACTGTCTCACGACGTTCTAAACCCAGCTCACGTACCACTTTAATCGGCGAACAGCCGAACCCTTGGGACCTGCTCCAGCCCCAGGATGTGATGAGCCGACATCGAGGTGCCAAACCTCCCCGTCGATGTGGACTCTTGGGGGAGATCAGCCTGTTATCCCTAGAGTACCTTTTATCCGTTGAGCGATGGCCCTTCCACGCGGGACCACCGGATCACTATGGCCGACTTTCGTCTCTGCTCGAGCTGTCGCTCTCGCAGTCAGGCGGGCTTATGCCATTGCACTCAACAGCCGATGTCCGACCGGCTTGAGCCCACCATCGCGCGCCTCCGTTACTCTTTAGGAGGCGACCGCCCCAGTCAAACTACCCACCATACAGGGTCCCAGCTCCGGATGACGGAGCGTGGTTAGACATCAGAAGAGTTCAGGGTGGTATTTCAAGGTTGGCTCCACACAAGCTAGCGCCCATGCTTCAATGCCTCCCACCTATCCTACACAGCACTCTCCTAATGCCACTGTAAAGCTATAGTAAAGGTTCATAGGGTCTTTCCGTCTGACCGCGGGTACCCCGCATCTTCACGGGGAATTCAATTTCGCTGAGCCGATGCTGGAGACAGTGGGGAAGTCGTTACGCCATTCGTGCAGGTCGGAACTTACCCGACAAGGAATTTCGCTACCTTAGGACCGTTATAGTTACGGCCGCCGTTTACCGGGGCTTCAATTCAGTGCTTGCACACCTCCTCTTAACCTTCCGGCACCGGGCAGGCGTCAGACCCTATACGTCGTCTCTCGACTTCGCAGAGCCCTGTGTTTTTACTAAACAGTCGCTACCCCCTGGTTTGTGCCACCCACACATGGTTGCCCACATATGGGTCTCGCTTATCCCGAAGTTACGCGAGCAATTTGCCTAGTTCCTTCAGCATCGTTCTCTCAAGCGCCTTGGTATGCTCTACCAGTCCACCTGTGTCGGTTTAGGGTACGGTCTATACGCTAGAGCTGTTTCCTGGTGCGATCCGAAAGCCCCTGCAATCCAGTAAGCAGAGACAACACATCACGCACGTCACTTCTAGCAGGCCCAGGAATGTTAACCTGGTTTCCATCGACTACGGCTTTCGCCCTCGCCTTAGGGGCCGGCTCACCCTGCGCGGATTAACCTTGCGCAGGAACCCTTGGACTTTCGGCGACAGAGTTTCTCACTCTGTTTGTCGCTACTCATGTCAGCATTCGCACTTCCGATACCTCCAGGACCGGTCACCCGATATCCCTTCGCAGGCCTACGGAACGCTCCGCTACCGCTTGTCATAGACAAGCCCACAGCTTCGGTAACTGGCTTGAGCCCCGTTACATTTTCGGCGCAGAGTTTCTATTAGACCAGTGAGCTATTACGCTTTCTTTAAAGGATGGCTGCTTCTAAGCCAACCTCCTGGTTGTTTTGGAATCTCCACATCCTTTCCCACTTAGCCAGTATTTGGGGACCTTAGCTGGTGGTCTGGGCTGTTTCCCTCTCGACGATGGACCTTAGCACCCACCGTCTGTCTGCCGGACTATACTCACCGGTATTCGGAGTTTGGTTAGGTTTGGTAAGACTTTGGGTCCCCCTAGCCCATCCAGTGCTCTACCCCCGGTGGTAAACATCCGACGATCTACCTCAATAGATTTCGCGGAGAACCAGCTATCACCAAGTTTGATTGGCCTTTCACCCCTAGCCACAGCTCATCCCCGACTTTTTCAACAGGCGTGGGTTCGGCCCTCCAGTGCGTGTTACCGCACCTTCAGCCTGGCCATGGCTAGATCACTTGGTTTCGGGTCTTCTGCCTGCAACTCCGCGCCCTATTCAGACTCGCTTTCGCTGCGCCTACACCTAACGGCTTAAGCTCGCTGCAAACAGAAACTCGCTGACCCATTATACAAAAGGTACGCCGTCACCGCACCCTTCTTGCGAAGATTGGCGGCTCCGACTGCTTGTAAGCATCCGGTTTCAGGTCTCTTTCACTCCCCTTGTCGGGGTGCTTTTCACCTTTCCCTCACGGTACTTGTTCACTATCGGTCATCAGGGAGTATTTAGCCTTGGAGGGTGGTCCCCCCATGTTCAGACAGGATTTCACGTGTCCCGCCTTACTCAAGGACCTGCGCTAGCTATCGCATACGGGGCTATCACCCATATCGCCGGACTTTCCAGACCGTTCTGCTACACACACACAAGCCACTGGGCTGTTCCGCGTTCGCTCGCCACTACTAGCGGAATCTCTGTTGATGTCTTTTCCTCCAGGTACTGAGATGTTTCAATTCCCCGGGTTTGCCTCGATGCACTATGTATTCATGCACCGATCTCCTTGCGGAGGGGTTGCCCCATTCGGACATTCACGGATCAAAGCCTGCTCGCGGCTCCCCATGACTTTTCGCAGCGTGCCACGTCCTTCATCGCCTCCTGATGCCAAGGCATCCACCGAATGCTCTTATCGCGCTCTAGATCGTCAGTGACCGAAGTCACCAACACCATGCACAGAAGCAAAACACGCAAAAATCACCAGCTTACGCCAGTGATACTCTGTGCTCACCCCGTGAGAGCCTTACACGTTCTTATACTCAGCACTTAAACGCCTCTGATCGTATTCGCCGCGGCCTTGGAGCCGCACGTTCACACGTACGGACATCCGGTCAGACTGGCTGACCGCGGCACGCCCAGAGACGCACCAGAACCTGATTTACAATTGAAAGACCAAAACCCGCCCAGCACATGCAGCCACAGCCACACGACACAGGGACAGGCCAACGGACATCACCTGACGGTCCTCTAAGAGGACAGGCCAGAGATGCCCGAACACATTCTCTTCTCCGTAGAATATCTCACGCCCAAACCACTCACCCAACCCTACGGCCGGCGAAGTGGTGGAGACTATCGGGATCGAACCGATGACCCCCTGCTTGCAAAGCAGGTGCTCTCCCAGCTGAGCTAAGCCCCCTCCAGGGACGCGCCAGGCCCGCGCCGGGCTTGCGCCCGGCCGCCACACGCAACACCTTGGTGGGCCAGGGAGGATTTGAACCTCCGACCCCACGCTTATCAAGCGTGTGCTCTAACCAGCTGAGCTACTAGCCCCCTGCCGGTTCTGTGCCGCCGCGCCAGGATTGTCAAAGCCAATCGGCACAGCAAAACAGAACAGGCGGGATGGTCCGCCGCCAGCCCGCACACCAAAGACAGGGCGCAAGCCGGCATATTCTACGGGGAAGGGATACGTTGACGGCGCCCGATGAGCGCAAACCAACCCGGCTCTGCATCTGCAGGCGAGTCCGCCTCGGTCATCCGACCGAGGACTTGTTGGAGCCAGCCAAGGTTCGATCGTGAGATCTTGCCGTCAGCCAACATCCTTGAAAGGAGGTGATCCAGCCGCAGGTTCCCCTACGGCTACCTTGTTACGACTTCACCCCAGTCTCTGACCCGACCGTGGTAGGCTGCCCCCGCTCTTTCCGAAGATTGGGCGGTTAGCGCACCTACTTAAGGTCAAACCAAATCCCATGGTGTGACGGGCGGTGTGTACAAGGCCCGGGAACGTATTCACCGCGGCGTGCTGATCCGCGATTACTAGCGATTCCACCTTCATGTACTCGAGTTGCAGAGTACAATCTGAACTGAGATGGCTTTTAGAGATCAGCATGCCCTCGCGGACTAGCTTCCCACTGTCACCACCATTGTAGCACGTGTGTAGCCCAGGACATAAGGGCCATGAGGACTTGACGTCATCCCCACCTTCCTCCGGCTTGTCACCGGCAGTTCCTTCAGAGTGCCCAGCCCAACCTGATGGCAACTGAAGGCGAGGGTTGCGCTCGTTGCGGGACTTAACCCAACATCTCACGACACGAGCTGACGACAGCCATGCAGCACCTGTGCAACAGGTCCCTTGCGGGAAATATCCATCTCTGAATACAGCCTGTCCATGTCAAGTCCTGGTAAGGTTCTGCGCGTTGCTTCGAATTAAACCACATGCTCCACCGCTTGTGCGGGCCCCCGTCAATTCCTTTGAGTTTCAACCTTGCGGCCGTACTCCCCAGGCGGTGTGCTTATCGCGTTAGCTACGACACTGACCAACTAGGTTGGCCAACATCCAGCACACATCGTTTACAGCGTGGACTACCAGGGTATCTAATCCTGTTTGCTCCCCACGCTTTCGCGCCTCAGCGTCAGTTATGGACCAGGTCGCCGCCTTCGCCACCGGTGTTCTTCCCAATATCTACGAATTTCACCTCTACACTGGGAATTCCACGACCCTCTTCCACACTCAAGCCTGCCAGTATCAAATGCAGCCCCCAGGTTGAGCCCAGGAATTTCACATCTAACTTGGCAAACCGCCTACGCGCCCTTTACGCCCAGTCATTCCGAGCAACGCTAGCCCCCTTCGTATTACCGCGGCTGCTGGCACGAAGTTAGCCGGGGCTTCTTCTGCGGGTACCGTCATCATCGTCCCCGCCGAAAGTGCTTTACAATCCGAAGACCTTCTTCACACACGCGGCATTGCTGGATCAGGCTTTCGCCCATTGTCCAATATTCCCCACTGCTGCCTCCCGTAGGAGTCTGGGCCGTGTCTCAGTCCCAGTGTGGCTGATCATCCTCTCAGACCAGCTAACGATCGTCGCCTTGGTAGGCCTTTACCCCACCAACTAGCTAATCGTACGCAGGCTCCTCCACAGGCGACTCGCGCCTTTGATCCTCAGATGTCATGCGGTATTAGCGTCAGTTTCCCGACGTTATCCCCCACCCATGGATAGATACCTACGCGTTACTCACCCGTCCGCCACTGACATTGCTGCCCGTGAGACTTGCATGTGTTAAGCATGCCGCCAGCGTTCGCTCTGAGCCAGGATCAAACTCTCAGGTTCATAAACCAATCACCCAACAGCCTAAGCCGCCAGATAACCAGCATACGAACAGACCCCAAACCCATCGGTCACCCAATCCGCGCGAGGGGCGCAGACCAAAGCAACCACTTCACATAAAGCGTTTGCGTATAAAGAATACACCAACAGCAATCCTGGAAGCAGCCATCACCGATAATCATGTCCGGAGATAAACCCGCAAACACAACCACCAGATCAGCCGCAACTCACCACACCAATCATCCCGCTCGCGCAGAACTATGATGCCGCAGGACGCCGCCAACGTATCCCTTCCATTCAGATTCACTAATCAAAGAACAAAAACCAGACCAGACAGCAATCCAAACCCGCTACACGCAGGTCCAGACCACAGCCCGATTTAGCCAATCTCTCAACACTTGCCCCTTGCGGGAGCCGAGAAATCTAGCGAGCTAAAAAGTAACTTGCAAGAAGTTTCTAGCGCCGCGTCGGTGAAGCGGTATCTAGGCGCCGCGAACGGGCCTGTCAACACGATGCAAACACATGTTCCGCATCTGCACGAAAATCGAGAAACCAGCGGGCAAAACGCGGAATGCCCACTTCCAACGGCGTGCTCGGCGCGTAACCCGTGCGTGCGCCGATCGCCTCCACGCTGGCCCAGGTCTCTTCCACATCCGCTGCCGGCCGCGGCACTTCGGTGATCACCGCGCGACGCTCCAGGCTCGCCTCGAGCAGCTCGACCAGACGGTTCACCGTCTCGCTCCTGTGGTTGCCGATGTTGAGCACCAGCGGCGCCTCGCCGGATGCCGGCGGCCGGTCCAGCGCACCCAGCACGCCGGCGATGATGTCGTCGATAAAGGTGAAGTCCCGCTTCAGGCGGCCGCCCTCGTAGAGCGTGATCGGCCGGCCGGCCATTATGGCTTCCGCGAAGCCGTAATACGCCATGTCCGGCCGGCCCCACGGGCCGTAGACGGTGAAGAAGCGAAGCCCGGTCTGCGGCAGGCCGTAGAGGTGGCCGTAGGCGTGGCTGATCAGCTCGCCGGATCGCTTGGTGGCCGCGTAGAGCGAGGACGGGGTGTCGACGCGCGCACTCTCCTTGAACGGCAGCTCGCGGTTCAGGCCGTAGACAGAGGACGAGCTGGCATAGGTGAAGTGCGCCAGGTTGGGCAGGCGCCGGCAGAACTCCAGCATCACCACCTGGCCCATGACGTTGGCGCTGACATAGGCGTAGGGGTCCACCATGGAGAACCGGACGCCGGCCTGGGCGGCCAGATGCAGCACGTGGGTGATCTCCGGCGCGGCGAGTGCCATCATCGCCTCGCGGTCCGACACGTCCGCGTGGACGAAGCGGAACGCCGGGCCCGCTAGCCGGGCCAGGCGCGCGTGTTTCAGGCGGACGTCGTAATAGTCGTTGAGGCTGTCCACGCCGATCACCGTCTCGCCGCGCGCGAGCAGGGCGGCGGCGGCGTGATAGCCGATGAAGCCGGCCGCCCCGGTGACGAGTATGCTCACTGTGACGTCCAGCCGCCGTCGATCGAGATCGGCGCGCCGGTCATCGTGGCCGCGCCGTCCGAGCACAGGAACACGCACAGGGCGCCGATCTGGTCTGGCTGGGTGAAGCACAGCATCGGCTGCTTCTCCGACAGCAGCGCGCGAGCTTCCTCCTCGGCCGTGCGGCCGGCGGCCTTCGTGCGGGCGTCTATCTGCGCCTGCACCAGTGGCGTCAGCACCCAGCCGGGGCAGATGGCGTTACAGGTGATGCCGTCATTCGCCAGCTCGAGGGCGGCCACCTTGGTCAGCCCGACCAGGGCGTGCTTGGCGGCGACGTAGGCGGATTTCTGCGCGCTCGCCACCAGGCCGTGGGCGGAGGCGATGTTGATTATCCGCCCCCAGCCGGCCTGCTTCATGCCTGGGATCGCCGCCTGCATGGCGTGGAAGGCGGCCGAGAGGTTGATGGCGATCACCGCGTCCCATTTCTCGGCGGGGAAATCGGCGATCGTTGCGGTGTACTGGATGCCGGCGTTGTTGACCAGGATGTCGGCGCTGCCCAGCTCGCTGTGCGCGTAGGCCACCATGGCCGCGATCTCGTCGGGTTTCGTCATGTCGGCGCCGGAGTGGCGGACCTGCACGCCGTGGGTGGCGGCTAGCTCCTGCTGCAGCGCGGCGATTGCGTCCGCGGGGCCGAAGCCGTTCAGCAGGATGGCCGCGCCATCGGCCGCCAGGGCGCGGGCGATGCCCAGGCCGATGCCGCTGGTGGAGCCGGTGACGATAGCCACTTTGCCGCGCAGAGCCATGCACCCTTCTCCCGTCCAGACCGTATAGGGCACATAGCTTGTCTGTCTGTAGGAAGGAACGGGAGGGGACGCCAACTTGCCGGAAAAGAGGATGCCAGGATGTTTCCGCCCCGTAGCGAAGCCGCCGCGCGGGTGGACAGGCAAGAGGTTTTGGGCCCGTTCCTGCATGAAGGGCCTGCTTGCCTGCGTGGCCCTTCTGCCCGGCGAAGCCGGCGCCGAGCCCCGCCAGATACCCCTCGCCCCGCCTGGCACGAGCGCGGAGTTCACCAGCTACGCCATGGGCCTTTGGCCGATTGCCGGGCGTTTCACCCGTTTCAGCGGAGAGCTTCAGGTCGATCCCGCCCATGTGCAGGATTGCACCGTGAACCTTGTCATCGACGTATCCAGCCTGGAGATGGCCGATCCGTCGCGCGCCGGCACGGCGAAAGGGCCTAAGCTGTTGGATGCGTTGCGTTTCCCGACGCTTACCTATCAGGGCAGTTGCGCGGGTGGCCATGCGGCGGGAATGTTGACCATGCATGGCGTGACCCGCCGGCTGGAGTTGTCCGCCCGGCGGGCCGGCCAGGTGGTGACCGCCACGGGCACCCTGCATCGCCAGGATTACGGGATAGACGGCCTGCCAGGGCTGGTCGGCCGAACCATCAAGCTGAGTTTCGCCGTGTCGCTGCCCGACGACCTGGCGGCGCTGGTTCATCCCTGAAGGGGGGCGGCGGCGAGGCGCGGGAAACAACGGGGGTCCGCTCGCGTTCCGGGGCCACACCACTTTAGGAGTGTCGATATGGCAACCACCGAGAAAGCTCCCGCCCAGGCGCATCGTATGCACCGCACGCGCAACAACCTGTCTTCCAACGCGAAGAGCGTGTCGATCGACCTGCTGAACGCGCGGCTGGCGGACGGCATCGACCTGGCGCTGGCCACCAAGCAGGCGCACTGGAATCTGAAAGGGCCGCAGTTCATCGGCATTCACCTGATGCTGGACGGGTTCCGCACCGAGCAGGATGAATGGAACGACACCATGGCCGAGCGCGCCGTGCAGTTGGGCGGGACGGCCCTGGGCACGACGCAGACGACGGCCTCGATGACCAAGCTGTCACCCTACCCGACCGACGTCTATGCCGTAGCCGACCACCTGGCGGCGCTGATCGACCGGTTCAGCACGTATGCCAACGCGCTGCATGACAGCATCGACCAGGCGGACGAGGCGGGCGACGCCGATGCTGCAGACATCTTCACCGAGGTGAGCCGCGGTATCGACAAGCAGCTTTGGTTCCTGGAAGCGCATGTGCAGGAGCCGACGGGCGAGATGCGGGACGGGAACCAGAAGTAAGGTTGGGGCTCTGCCCCAAACCCCGCTGGGACCTCGAGGCCCCAGACCCCCATCTGTTTTGGTACGTTACAAATAGGTTCTAAGGACGACTGTCCTCAGCGGGGTCCAGGGGCAGAGCCCCTGGCCTTCCTTGCGTACTAGGCGCGCTGTCCACCGCCCCGACCCCAGGGGTCGTCGCCGCCGCGGCAGGCAGGCTCGGATCCGGCCAATCAGCCGGGCGGCTGGCCTGGGTGGGCGGGGCGTCGGGTGGGAGCCGGGTGTCGATGACGATCAGCAGGCGGCCGGCGAGCCTGGTGGGCGTGCGATCGGCGGCCAGAAGGGCGTTGTAGCGTATGTCTGTGACGGCCGCGCGTTCGTAATCCGCGTCCAGTATGCCGTAACGGTCCAGGAAGCGGTTCATGGTGGAGGAGACGCGCACGCAGCCTTCGCTGGCCGGGCGGCCGAGGCGGCCTTCCAGCAGCTTGGGGTCGGTCGCGTGCATCTGCAGGCGAATGTCACCGCCGGCGCGGTCCGTGTGCCAGCCTTTCAGCGCCCATTGCCAGCCGAAATCCCACACCCGCATACCGGCGAGACCCAGGCCGCGTACGTGGTGTTCGTTGTAGGTGCCGAGTGCACGGAAATCGAGGATGGCGTCGGTGTGGGCGAACACGCCGATGGGCGTGATGTAGTAGTCCTTGCGGCCGGCCTGGCCGGTGGAGACGTGGGCGGCGCCGATTAGTTGCCAGCCCTCCGGGCCGCCCGGCTTTGCCAGCATGACGGAGAGCATTTCCACCGCCGGGTTGCGGTCCACGACGACGACGAGTTGCGGCGCATCTATCGTCCGGCCGGCCAGGCGCAGGCTTTCCGCCGCGCGCCAGCCAGTGTTCGCCGGATGCGCACGCGACGGCGGGATTAAGTTGCGGACGTTTGCCGCCATGGCGGCGCGCAGGGCTTCCGCCTCGGTGGACACGGTGCCGCCGGCATAGGGGCGGGGCGCGGCGGGGGGCACGACGTTGCGCAGGGAGAGCGCCGAGACGACGGGCGCCTGGGGAGCGCTGCCCGGGGCAGGGCGAAGATGCGGGAAGGGGGTGGTCTGCGGCTCGATTGGGGGCGGGGTAGCGCCAGCCTGAGATGAGACCAGACACGCAGCTATCAGCAAGGCTGGACGCAGTTCCGGCACTACGGTTTTCCTGACACGCCACCCGACGGCGGACACGCCGGAGATCTGCTGCAATCTAGCGGAATGTGCCTGCCTCGGCTAGCGCTTGCTGCCGGGGGCCGCCGAAGCGGCACCCGGCAGCCGGGTATCAGCGCGACTTCTTGTAGAGCTTGGTGGCGACCTCGAACATCTCCTCCGGCGCGTAATCCGGCGCGAAGGCGCCGTAATTGCCGGCCATATCGGAGATCTTGCCACCGTCGGGGTGGCCGTCCACCACTTCGAGCTCCCCGGGCGGGTCACCGGGCAGCGCCATCTCGCCGTTGCCCCAGATGCCCTTCATCTCCTTGTAGTCGTCCGGGCTGAAGCGATAGAGGCGGCGGTGGCTGCCCTCGTCCAGGTATTTCTGGCACTCGGGAATCTTGCTGAGATTGATGTTCGGCGTTGGGAGCATCTTTTCCACTTCGACGCCGGTGATCTTCTTCAGCGCGAGTGCGTAGGCGTGTGCGTGCACCGAGCCGCGCACCAGGAGGTAGCCACACACTTCGCGGCCGGTGGGCTCCGTCATCGTCTCGTAGACGCGCAGCTTGTGTATGCGTGCGCCACATTCGAGGTGGAAGTTGTGCAGCAGGTCGATGATGACGTTACCGGTGGTGGTGACGAAATCCATGTTCCACGACGCGCCGTTTGCGTTCATCGGCATGGCGCCACCGCCGTTGGACAGGAACGACGACGCCAGGCGTATGTCCTGCATCTCGGCGAACGGCGCGTCGCTCAGGTCCATGTCCTCGGTCTGGTCGCCGGGACCGTTGTTCAGCATAGCGACGCCGTTGCTCACCAGCTCGACATGGCCGAGCTCCTCGGCGGTGATGCTGGCGACGAGGCTGTAGAACGGGCGAAGCTTGCTCTTGCTGCGAAAGTTGAAGCTCTGGAACATGTAGTTTCCGAGCGTGGACATCTCGCCGTATTTGCCGCCCAGCAGTTCCTGCAGGGCCGCCGCGGCGTTGGGGTCTGGCTTTTTCGGCTCCGGAAGGGCGGCCTGCAATTTGTCTATGCGCATGAACATGGGCGCTTATCCTTCAAATGCGGACGGCTCTGGGCCGGCCTTGGGGGTAACGTCGAGTGGCGGGAAAAGAAGCGAACAGCTTTTGTCCGGCTGCCGCGGTTTGTTGACGCAATCGATTTTCTATAGGCGGCTACTTGCCGCTTTTCAGTTTGTCGCGGGCCAGCGCCAGAAGCTGCTTGTCTGTCACGGCCGAAAGGTCTGCGGTGAGTTCCTGCATGCGCTGCGCGGTTTCGGTGTGCCTGGTGCGCAGATGTTCGGCCAGATGGTGGCCGGCGTTGCTGTGGCCGGTACCGTGGCCCACGATGATAATGTGGTTGCCGCCCGCCAGCTCCTTGGAAATCTGCTCGTAAAACGCCGGATCTTCGGAGGCGCGCTGGCCCTGTTCGGCGTCCTGGTCCCGATGGGTCAGGTGGTGGCGAAAATGATGCGGGTCGTGCGGCTTCAGCGTGTGTTCCGAGACGTCATGCGAATGGATGTCTATGTGGAAGATGCGTGCCTGGTGATGCTCGATGGCGACGATCATGTCCGGGGCGTTTGGGTCAATATTCATGCGGTTCGGAACGGATGGCGGGGCCGGGGAGTTCCGCGGCGCCCGTGCTAGGCAGGCCGCGTGGCGAACAGGCCGGTGGCCTCCATCGTCATCACCTTCTCGCCATGCTGGTTGCGAAAGACGTAGTTGCGGCGGGCGGAGCCCATCTCCGGGCGGCTGCGCGAGACGCGAACCTCGGTCGTCTCGCACTCCAGGGTCAGGTCGTCACCGGGGTAGACGGGTTTCAACCAGCGTATGTTGTCGATGCCGGGCGAGCCCAAGGATTGTATGCCGCGCGCCTGCATTTCATCGACCATGAGCCGCATCGCGTAGCCGCAGGTCTGCCAGCCGCTGATCGAGAGCTTCTTGAAAAAGGGGTGCGCGGCGGCGGCCTCGTCGTCCAGGTGGAAGGGCTGCGGATCGTATTTTCGGGCGAAGTCCAGCGCTTCCTCGCGGGTGACGTGTATGGGGCCGAGCACGCTGGTGTCGCCCTCTCGCATGTCGTCCAGGTAGATCATGGGAGTCTCCGCTTCGATGTTCGGTGGACGGTGGCGCGGTGGTGAAGAGCAGGCAAGGCCTTCTGTTTCCCGGCCGGCGGCTGGTGGAGAGGTCCGCGACAGCGCTGACGAAAGTTGCTTGCTGCTTTCTTTCAGGAAAGCAGGCCCTGCGTGCTTCGTGGACGCGCGGCTTGCTGGCAGGTGACGGGTGCGCATAGTCTGTGCGCCTGTGACGTGAAGGCAGCGCTGATTTTTCGCATCGATCCGCCACGGACGCGCTGCAGCGGTGGCGGGCCGATGCCCATGTTGCGCAGGCTCGGCCGGCTGGCCTGGCTGGCGGGCGTGCTGTGCGTGGCTGCGGTGCAGGCCGCGCTGGCGGACGGGCCGCGGGATTTCAATGCGGACACGCCTGGCAAGAGCTACACGCCCTACACGGTGGCGGAGGGCTATTTCCAGGTCGAGAGCGATACGGTGCATGTAACGTCCGGCAGCGGAACGGTGACGGTGCAGAGCCTGGATCCGGTGTTCAAATACGGGCTGACGGACGATGTGGAGATAGAGCTGCAGACGGGCGGATTGGTGAGCATGTCCGGCCAGGGTGGGGCCAGGACCGGCTATGGCGACACCGTGCCGGCCATCAAGTGGAATTTGTATGGCAATGACTGGCAGGTGTTCACGGCGGCGGTGCGTTTCGGGGTGAAGCTGCCCACGGCCGCGCAGGGGATCGGCAATGGCGCAGTGGAGTTCGCCATCACCGCGCCGGTGCAGGTGGCGCTGCCTTGCGAGCTTTCGCTGCAGATCCAGCAGGAGGTCGATCTGCTGAAGAACCAGAACGATACGGGGCGGCATTTCGACTATCAGGAGGACGTCTCCGTCAGCAGGAGCTTCGGGCAGACCACGGTATCTGTCGAGGCGTTTGCGGAAAGCGGCACCGATCAAGCTTCCCATGCGCTGTATACTGCCGATCTGGGCGTGGGTTATGCCGTGACTTCGACGGTGGTGATATCGTTTGGCGCGTATGTAGGGCTGAACAAGTTTGCGCCCAGCATCGAGGGATATACGGGGTTCGCGTTCCGGTTCTGAGTGTCTTTTGCGAAGACTTGTTTTGTCGGTCGAAGGCGATTTGTTTGTGCTTCGGTGCTAATTGCCATTTTAGGCCACTGCGGTCCGGTGTCCGGGAGTGACCGCCAGCCGACTTACCGGAACGCGTTTTCGAATAGCGGGCAGCCAGCGCCCGCATCGAACAAGCGCGATGGCAGCGACATGTTTATGGGCGCGCGGATTGGCCAGGACGATCCGAAGCGGTGATCCCAGCGAACAGGACAAAAGTTTTTTGCTTCTTTTTTGCAAAAAAGAAGGCCTTGCCTTGGCTTATTCCAGTTTCACGTCGCGGTCCGGCGGGCGTAGCTGGGATTCGAGGTGCGGCATGAGGCGGGAGCGGTCCGGCGTTATGCCGTAGGCCTGGCAGATGCGGGCGAAGTTGGCGGAGACGTGGTCGTTCGGGTGGGCGATCAGGGTTTGGGTGATGGTGGCGTTGAGGCTTTCGGGGATATCGGTGTGGGTGGGGTCGAGCAAGGCGAGGTTGGCCACGGCTTCGTAGAGGGTGCAGCGGTCCGCTTCGGAATGGGCGGGCTGTTTGGGCGGGGGGTCGTCGAGGTCGAGGTCGTCCAGGTCGTCGAGGTATTGCTCCGGGTCGAAGCTGGATGATTTGGGGCTGGGCTGGGCGTAGGGGCGGCGGGCGAAGGTGTTGTTGGTGATGCGTTCCCAGAGCTCGACGGATTGGCGGACGCCGCGGCTGTGTCGCGCGAAGGCCAGGTCCGGGTCCGGGTGTTTTGCGGTTTGTGTGGTGTCGGGGGTTTCGGGCGTGGCTGGGGCTTGTTCGCGGGCGGCAAGCACGCGGGCGGCGGCGGCGCGGGCGAGGGCCAGGCCGAGGTCACGCAGTTCCAGACAGGCGGCGAGGTTGTCGGCTCGGTGCTGCGCTTGCGCGGGGTCTGGCGGGATGGCGTTCAGGGTGGGCGGCCTGGGGTTGGGTCTGGGAGAACATTGGTAGAACGCTGGGTGGAAGCTGGGCAAGCTTGTTCGGGGAGGTCTGCTCTGGGGAGCGGCGGCTGGTCGGTTTTGCCGATCGTGTGTGCGGGGTTCGCGACCGGGCTGTGTGGACGCGGCGACGGAGCGGAAGAGAGCACGACTTACCGACTATCGGACGCCATCAGACCGAAGAGATCGGTCGGTAGCGACCATAGATGGCGCTTCCGAGCCAAAGATAGAAGAAGAAGAAAAAGATGAAGGCGAAAATCCTGACTTCGTTGAGCAGAAAGAACGAGGGCGGGTTGCGCACATTGTAGATGATTTCGTGCTGCTTCGAGCCGCCGACATAGCTGCTGTATTTGCCGGCGGGCAGCATTATTCTGTAGACCACACCATCTTGCGCGACAAAGGTTGCCCGTTCGCCCTGTGAGCTCCAGCTCGTGGACGTCGCGGTGGCGGGGAGCCATCCGTCGGCTCGCGCAACCACACGGAAGACGGTGGCGAATGCGAACGTCGAGAGTAAGCAGACCCCCATCAGGGCTGCCAGAATGAACAAGCCCTTCGCTTTTTTCACCGGCGTTCTGGCTCCCTGCTGCGCCGGCGACGATCAGCGGCGAGGATAACCCGAGGGGCTACCCCAGCGAACAGGACAAAAGTTTTTTGCTTCTTTTCTTCAAAAAAGAAGGCCTTGCCTGCCCTATTTCGGAATGATCCCCTGGAAGAAGTACTGCTGCAGCAGCACCAGCCCGCCCAGCAGCACGGTCAGCACGATGCTGTGGACGAAGGTGCGGGCGAATACCACGCCTTCCTGGCCTTTCAGGTCCGTCACCGACACGCCGGTGGCGATGTTCTGCGGCGAGATCATCTTGCCCATGACGCCGCCGGACGAGTTGGTGGCGGCGATCAGCACAGGGTTGAGGCCGAGCTGGTTGGCGGCGACCACTTGCAAATTGCCGAACAGCGCGTTGCCCGAGGTGTCGCTGCCCGACAGGAAGACGGCGACCCAGCCGAGGAAGGGTGAGACGAGCGGGAAGAACAGGCCGGCCTTGGAGACGCCCAGGCCCAGCGTGTAGGTCATGCCCGAGTAGTTCATCAGGTAGGCCAGTCCGATGATCAGCATCACCGTGAGTATGGCGATGCGCGCCTGGCGCCAGGTGGCGATGGCGGCGCGCAGGAAGCCCGCGGGGCCCACGCCCACCAGTGCCGCGGTGATGATGGCGGCGAGCAGGATGGCGGTGCCGGAGGCCAGCGGCTCGAAGCGGTAGATCGCGGCGTAGGGTTTGTCGTGGTACAGCGTGATGGAGACGAGCTTGTCCAGGCCGGGCCAGGCGATGGCCTGGGCGCCGTTCGTGGGCACCTTGAAGTGTGTCCAGACGATGACGACGGCGCTGACCACGATCCAGGGCATCCAGCCCTGCCAGGCGGGCACGGCGCGGGCGGCGCGGGTGGCGGCGGCCGGGCGGGTGCCGACGGCGAAGGCCGGGTCGTGCGCCGGCTGCCAGATCTGCAGGAAGCCGATGGTGACGATGAGCGCGGTGAGCGAGGACAGCACGTCCGTCAGCGCGTAATCCAGCAGGTTGGAGCTGACGAACTGGGCGCCGGCGAAGCTGGCGCCGGCGACCGCCAGCACCGGCCACAGCGCGCGCAGGGAGCGCAGGCCGCCGTAGAGGGTCATGACGTAGAACGGCAGGATAAAGGCGATGAACGGCAGTTGGCGGCCGACCATGGCGCCCAGGGTGACGGGCGAGATGCCGGTGACCTGGCCCAGCACGGTGATCGGCACGCCGAGCGCGCCGAAGGCCACCGGGGCGGTGTTGAAGATCAGCGTGAAGGTGAGCGCTTCCAATGCCGGGAAGCCCACCAGGATGAGCAGCGCGCTGGTGATGGCGACCGGCGTGCCGAAGCCAGAGATGCCTTCCAGCAGGCAGCCGAAGCAGAAGCCGATGACGACGAGGACGACGCGGCGGTCATTGGGCAGGTGGTCGAGAATCCAGTCCCGGAACGCATCGAAGCGGCCGCTGGCGACGGCGATGTTGTAGAGCACGAGGGCGTTGAAGACGATCCACATGACGGGCCACAGCGCGAAGACGGCGCCGGCGGCGGTGCTGTCCAGTGCGAGGCGGACCGGGAACTGCCAGGCGGTTACCGCAATGACGAAGGCGGCCACGAGGCCTGCCAGCGAGGCTTGCCAGGCGGGGCGGCGGGCGACGCCCAGCAGGATGAGGACGACGACGATCGGCACGGCGGCGAGGGCGAAAGACAGAGCAAGGCTGCCGGCAACGGGCGTCAGGAGCTGGTGGAACATCGTCTCTTCCCGGTTTTTCCGCAGTTAACGCATTGCGCGCGCAAGCAAGACAAGGAGAAAGCGGCGCTTTTTCGTAGGAAAGGCGGAAAAAGTTTCGGATTCCGCCGGCGGCCGGCTGTCCGCGCGGGTAACCCGGCGCGGGCCACGCGCGAAAAGGTTGGGCCCGGGGCAGTGCGGGCCGTTATGCTGCCCCAATGAGGACGCCGGCCGTGATGCAGCCACAATCCCCCCGTATGGTGAGACGATGAAGCGAAGCGGCTGTGCGATCGCGGTGATGGCCAAGGCGCCGCGGCCGGGTTTCTGCAAGACCAGGCTGACGCCGCCGCTCTCGCCGGAGCAGGCGTGCGAGCTGAGCCGGGCGTTCCTGCACGACATCACCGGCAATCTGTTTGCCGCCGCGCGGCATGCGCCGATCACGCCGGTGGTTGCGTATGCGCCGGACGGCGACGCGGCGCTGTTCGACGGCATTCTGGCGCCTGGCACGCGGCTGCTTCTGGCGGACGGGGCCGGCGACATGCCGCCGGGCGTGAGCGGGTTCGGGCGCTGCCTGCTGCATGCGGTGCGATCGCTGCTGGCGGAAGGTTTCGCCAGCGTGTGCGTGCTGAACGCGGACAGCCCGACCTTGCCCACCGATTATCTCGTGCAAGCCGCGACCGTGCTGGGGGCGCCGGGTGCCGGCGTGGTGATGGGGCCGGCCGAGGATGGCGGGTATTACCTGCTCGGCATGCGCGCCGCCGATGCGCGGCTGTTCACGGGCGTATCCTGGAGCACGGACCAGGTGGCCGGGCAGACGCGTGCCTGCGCACGATCGGCCGGGCTGGACCTGGCGGAATTGCCCGGCTGGTACGACGTGGACGATGCCGTGGCGCTGCGCCGCCTGCTTGCCGAGACGGCGGCGCCCGGCAGCCTCGCCTACCCCGCGCCGGCGACCAGCGCCTGCGTGGGCAGGCTGGGCCTCGCCGAACAGCTTCGCCACGCCGCCTGACGCCCCATTCGGAGACGAGCCGCATGTCCGAGACGATCATTGAGACCAGGGCCGACATGGGGTTGCCCGACCCGCGCCGGTATTTCGAGCAGGTGGCGCCGGAGCGCGACCGGGCGGCGGCGGCTCCGCCGCTATGCGTGTATCTGGAGGTGACGAACCGCTGCAACCTGCTGTGCGAGACGTGTCCGCGCACGTTCGAGGCGCTGGAGCCGCCGGCGGACATGAGCTGGGAGCTGTTCACCAGCATCGTGGACCAGTTGCCGGGGCTGAAGCGGGCGGTGCTGCACGGCGTGGGCGAGCCGATGCTGGTGCGCGCGCTGCCGGAGATGATCCGGTATTTGAAGGCGCGCGGCGTGCACGTGCTGTTCAACACCAATGGCACGCTGTTGCGTGAAAAGCGGTTTCGCGAACTGATCGATGCGGGGCTGGACGAGTTGCGGGTTTCGTTGGATGCGGCGGATGCCACGACGTATGCCGAGGTGCGCGGCAAGCCGTTTTTCGACCGCATCGTGCGCGACGTGCGGCTGATGACGGAGTATCAGGCGCGGACGGGGGCGGCCAACCCGCGCGTGTCCATCTGGCTGACGGGGATGAAGGAGACGGTGCGGCAGTTGCCGGAGTTCGTGCGCCTGGCGGCGGGGATGGGGGTGGCCGAGGTGCATCTGCAGCGGCTGGTGTTCGACGAGGCGGGGTTCGGCATGGCGCGGGCCGACAACAGCCTGTTCGAGCAGACGCAGGGCGAGGAGATTGCCGCGATCGAGGCGGCGGTGGCGCTGGGGCGCGAGATGGGGGTGATGCTGGATGCCTCGGGGGCGACCGAGCCTGGGCTGAGCCTGCAGCGTCAGGGTGACCAGCCGTGGGCCACGTGCCGCAGGCCGTGGAGCCTGATGTATTTCACCGCGCATGGGCGCGCGCTGCCGTGCTGCATCGCGCCGTTTTCCGCGCGCGGGTATGAGACGTACACGTTGGGGGATGCGAAGACGCAGAGCCTGGCGGAGATGTGGAATGGCGGGTTGTACCAGGATTTCCGCGCGCGGCTGTTGAGTGAGACGCCGCCGGCGCCCTGTGCGAATTGCGGGTTGCGGTGGAGTTTGTGAGGTAAGCAAGGCCTTCTTTTTTGAAAAAAGAAGCAAAAAACTTTTGATATTTCGCTATTGCAACAGCGCTTTTTCGTCCTGCCGGCACGCGCGTTGATGCAGGCGGAGGAGCAAAAGTTTTTTGGTTCTTTTTTTCAAAAAAGAACTGCTTGCTTGCTTGCCTTCGGCCTGCTGATCGCCGCTCTCCTCCTGATCGCCCCCTTGTTCCACCAGCCAGGCTCGATCTGGGCCGGTACGCTGCTGCGCAAGGACGCCGTGGTGGGCCTGATCGGCGCCGCGTGCGTGGCCTATCTGGCGGCCGTGCTGTTCGTGGTGCGGGTGGTGGTGCCGGCGGGGGCGGTGTGGGTTGTGCTGGGGGTGGCGGTGGTGGCCAGGCTGGGGCTGGTGGCCGCACCGCCTTTCATGTCCAGCGATTTGTATCGTTACGTGTGGGATGGGCGGGTGCAGGCGGCGGGGATCAACCCGTATCTGTATGTGCCGGTCGATCCGGCGCTGGCGCGGCTGCGGGACGGCGCGATCTTTCCCAACATCAACCGGCTGGACTACGCGCACACGATATATCCGCCGGCGGCCGAGCTGGTGTTCCTGGCGGCGGGCGAGGTGCGCTACAGCCTGGCGGCCACCAAGCTGGCGCTGCTGGCGGTGGAGCTGGCGGGCCTGCTGGCGCTGTGGCGGGTGCTGGTGCTGGCCGGACTGCCCCCTGCCCGGCTGCTGATCTATGCGTGGAATCCGCTGGCGATCTGGAGTTTTGCCGCGGATGGGCATGTGGATGGGGCGATGGTGGGGCTGCTGGGGCTGGCGCTGCTGGCGCGCGCCACCGGGCGGCAAGGCTGGGCGGGGGCGCTGTTGGGCGGCGCCATACTGACGAAGTTCCTGCCGGTGGTTGTGGCGCCGGCGTTGTGGCGGCGCTGGGGCTGGCGGCTGCCGGCGGCGTGCGCCGGTGCGATTGCGGCGCTGTACGCCTGCTACCTGGGGGCCGGGTGGCAGGTGCTGGGATTTCTGCCGGCCTACACGCACGAGGAGGGTTTGGCGCAGGGCAGCGGGTTCTGGCTGCTGGCGGTGCTGGGGCGGCTGGCGGCCCTGCCCCGCGCGGCGGGGCCGGTGTATGTGGCGGGCTGCGCGGCGGGGTTGGCTGCGGCCGCGCTGTGGATGGGGTTTGGACAGCGCGTGACGGCGGGGCCTGCCGAATTGCGCCGTGTGTGCGGCAATGCCGGCGTGCTGGCGGCGGGCACCCTGGTGGCGCTGTCCCCGCATTATCCGTGGTACTATCCCTGGGTCAGCCTGTTCGCCTGCCTGTGCCCGTGGCGCAGCGTGGTGTTCCTGTCCTGCGGGGCGGTGATCCTGTATTGCGACCCGTTCCACGACACCATCCTGTTCCCCAGCCTGGTGTTCGTGCCGACGCTGCTGCTGGCGGTGGTGGACTGGCGGCTGGGGCGCCCGCTTGCAGGAGACGCCGATGCCGCTTGATGTGGGCCCCCTGGTGGCCGCCGTGATACCGGTGCTGAACGAGGAAGGGGCGATCGGGCCCACGCTGGCGCGGCTGCCGGCGCGCGTGGGCCTGCGCATAGTGGTGGATGGCGGCAGCCGCGACGGGACGGTGGCCGAGGCGCGGGCGCAGGGGGCGGACGTGCTGGTGGAGGCGCGGCGGGGCTACGGGCGGGCCTGCCTGTCCGGCGCGGAGCGGGCCCAGGCGCTGGGTGCGGAGATCGTGCTGTTCCTGGACGGCGACGGGGCGGATGCGGTGGAGCAGGCGGACGCGCTGCTGGCGCCGCTGCTGGAGGGACGTGCCGGGTTCACCATCGCCACGCGGGCCGGCGGGGTAAGGGAGGCGGGCAGCATGGGGGCGCACCAGCTGGCGGCGGGGTACCTGATCGGCGGGGCGCTGGGGCTGCTGTGCGGGCAGCGTTATACGGACATGTGCGCGTTTCGCGCGCTGCGCACGGCGGACCTGCTGGCGCTGGGCATGACCGAGATGACGTATGGCTGGAATCTGGAAATGCAGATGAAGGCGCCGCGGGCCGGGCTGCGGGTGGTGGAGGTATCGCTGCCGTATTTCCGGCGGGTGGCGGGCGAGTCCAAGGTGGCGGGGAGCTGGCGTGGGTCCGTGCGGGCGGGGTCTCGGATCCTTGCTACTTTGGCTCGGCACGCGCGGGGGTAGGAAGGGAGGCCTTCTTTTTCGAGGAAAAGAAGCAAAAAGCCTTGGGGATCATGTAGTTTGCAACCGCGAAGCGTGGATAGGGCTTCGCAGCTAAGCTTGTTCCGCTCCGGTTTTTGGCCGCGAGATTTTCAACGCAAGCCAAAACACTGACCACAGGAACACAAGCGCCAACCCTGGAAGCGCTACCACGAACGCGCCCAACCATGCTGGTGTAGCGGTCTCGCTGGTGGAGATGCCAGCGCTCACGGAAAAAAGCCAGAACGGATAGCCAATTGCTACGCAGGCTGTCAGCAGCGTCAGGGCGATGGTCCCTGTCGTGCGCAATGCGGCCCTCAACTGCCCTCCCCCGAGATCTTGGGATCAGCCCTTACCCTTATCCTTCTGCCGCGCGATCACCGCCAGCTTCGCCACCCTGATCTCCTCCGGGCCAGGCCGTGTTCGTCAATTGAATAATCGCCAAAGCTTTTGTCCGTCCGCCTACGCAAGCGTGCGTGCCACCTCTGCCATAGCGATTCTGGCGTAACTTGGGCGCGCCCTTGAGGCAGGCGGGGAAGCAAAAGTTTTTTGCTTCTTTTTTTCAAAAAAGAAGGCCTTTTCTTGCCCATGACAACCACCCTGCTGATCCTGGTAATCATCCTGCTCGCCTTGCTGAACGGCGTGTTCGCCATGGGCGAGATGGCGCTCGTCTCCGCCCGCCGCGCCAGGCTGACCGTGCTGGAGGGCAAGCGCGTGCACGGCGCCCGGGTGGCGCGCGAGCTGGCCGAGGACCCGCAGCGTTTCCTGCCCACGGTGCAGGTGGGCGTGACGCTGGTGGGCATACTGTCCGGCACGTTCGGCGGCGCCCGCATCGCCAACACGCTGGCGCCGGGCATCGCGCGCATCCCCTACCTGGCCAATGCGGCGACCGGGGTGGCGCTGGCGCTGACCGTGCTGGGCATCACCTATCTGACGCTGGTGCTGGGCGAGCTGGTGCCGAAGCGGCTGGCGCTGCGCTCGCCGGAGCGGATTGCCGCACGGCTGGCGCCGTCCGTGGCGCTGCTGGCGCGGGTGAGCGCGCCGCTGGTGTGGCTGCTGGGACGATCGTCCGACCTGGTGCTGCGGCTGATCGGCCATAGCGAGCAGAACCGCGAGGACGTGACGGAGGACGAGTTGCGCGCGCTGCTGGCGGAGGGCACGCAGGCGGGCGTGCTGGAGACCGGCGAGCGCGACATGATCGAGCGCGTGCTGCGGCTGGCCGACAAGCCGGTGCGCGCGATCATGACGCCGCGCACCGAGCTGGTGTGGATCGACCGCTCCGACCCCAGGCGCGAGATCGTAGACGCGCTGCGCGCGGCGCCGCACAGCCGCTTCGTGGTGTGCGACGGGCGCGTGGACAACGTGGTGGGGGTGGTGCAGGCGAAGGACATCCTGGACCGCATACTGGACGGCAAGGACCTCTCGATTGCCGCGGCGTTGCGGCAGCCGATGGTGGTGCCGGACACGATCAGCGCGCTGGACGCGCTGGAGCGGCTGAAGAGCGACGCGCTGGGCCTGGCGCTGGTGATGGACGAGTACGGCAGTTTCGAGGGCGTGGTGACCGCGGCCGACGTGCTGGAGGCGATCATCGGCGACCTGGCCGAGCCCGGCCTGGGCACGCCGAGCCAGGCCGCCGACCAGGTGGGCGGCGAGATCGTGATGGACGGCATGACGCCGGTGGACGAGCTGAAGGCGCGGCTGCTGCTGCCGGACCTGCCGGCGGAGGGCAGCTACCACACGCTGGCGGGGCTGGTGCTGGCGCTGCTGCGCCGCGTGCCGCAGGGCGGCGACCGCATCGTGTTCGGCGGCTGGCTGTTCGAGGTGCTGGAGATGGACGGCCGGCGGGTGGTGAAGGTGCGTGCCTCCCGCGAGAAGCTAGCCGACGCGTAGGCTGGCCGCGTTTTTTGCGAGTTTTGCTCATTTGCCACAGCCTGGCGGGGCTGCACACGCCCAGGTCGTAAACCTGCGGATAAACCGGCCCGTTTGCATCATTTTTCAGAAACGGCCGTATGCGCTCTAAATTTGTTTCTGGGCGCGTTTGCGAAACATTACTTGGTTCGTGCAAATAACGGGTGATCTGCCCAGGCATTGTGCAACTCGTGTCTGCATGACGGAAACAGCCGCGAAAGCGTGCAATATTTCGTTGGACAACAGAGCGCCCCACTCTGCACGACTACGGCTTCACTGCTCGGGGGAGCCGGACATATGGCGCTTGTGATTCGAGGGTTGTTCGCCGCTGCGTTCATCCTGCACGCGACTGGCGCGCAGGCGCAGGCGGTCGAGAGAACGCCTTTGCTGAACAGCGACTTTCCGATTTCCGCGGCGGTGACCGTGAAGGCGGGAACCGACACGGTGTTCCTGAGCGGGGCGATGGGACTGCCGCCGAAGGGCAGCACCGCTTCACCCGGCGACACCGCCGCGCAGACGACGGGCGCGCTGACCGCGCTGCAGGCGACGCTGGCGCGGCTGGGCATGACGATGGGCGACGTGGTGAAGATGAACGTGTTTCTGGTGGGTGACCCTGCCAAGGGCGGCAAGATGGATTTTGCCGGGCTGATGGCGGGGTACACGAAGTTCTTCGGCACGCCTGCCCAGCCGAACAAGCCGGCGCGCAGCGCCGTGCAGGTGGCCGGCCTGGCGGCACCCGGCGCGCTCGTCGAAATCGAAGTGATCGCTGCGAAATCGCACTGAGTGCGCGCTGCTGCTGACGATACAGTCTGACAATGAGGTTCAAAGAATGAAGAGCCACCTTCTTGCTACCGCGGCACTCGTCGGGCTGCTGCCGCTGGCAGCGCAGGCCCAGCAGGCGGCGCCACAGACGAACCTGCAGGCGCAGCTTACCCCCACGCCCGGCGTGGCCGCCGTGCAGGGCGCCGTGCCGGAGCCGGCCGAGGCGAACGCGCCCAATTTCGGCGCGCAGGAAGACATCATCGTGACCGGCACGCGCCAGCAGGGGCGCACGAAGGCGGAAAGCCCGGCGCCGGTGGACGTGATCAGCGCCACCGAGCTGGAGCGCACCGGGCAGCAGAACGTGTTCGACGCGCTGAACACGCTGCTGCCCTCGCTGGACCTGCCGCCGTTCGGGTTCGACACCGCGGGGCTGGTGCGCGCGGCGCGCCTGCGCGGCCTGAGCCCTGACGACACGCTGGTGCTGGTGGACGGCAAGCGGCGCCATGTATCGGCCAACATCAACGCCGATATCGGGCCGGTGGGCGGATCGGACCCTGTCGACCTCGACATGATCCCGATCAGCCTGATCGACCACATCGAGGTGCTGCGCGACGGTGCGGCGGCGCAGTACGGGTCCGACGCGATCGCCGGCGTGATCAACATCATCCTCAAGCACGCCAACCACGGCGGCAGCGCGTTCGCCGAGGAGGGTGCCACCTATGTGCAGGACGGGTTCACCAACCAGTTGGGCGCGAATTTCGCGCTGCCGATCCTGAACAACGGCTTCTTCGACATCGCGGGCAACTACCGTTACCACGACCACACCAATCGCGACGGCACGTTCATACCGGAATCCGGCGACACGGCGGCCGGAACGGCGAACGGGGTGGCGGGCGGGCCGATCAAGATACCTTCGAACGTGAGCCAGATCGAGGGCGATCCGCGCTACAACCTAGTCAATCTGGGCTACAATGCCGGCTACGATTTCGGGCCGCTGGAGCTGTATTCCTTCGCGACCTACAGCTACCGCCACGCCGAATCGTTCGAGAACTTCCGTGATCCGAACTATGCCGGCGCGTATTCGAGCCAGGGGCTCGCGCCATTTCAGAACCTGACAGCGGCGCAGTACTATCCCAACGGGTTCACGCCGCTCGAGGCGCTGAACGAGGACGACTACTCGTTCACCGCAGGCGCCCGCGGCGACCTGCCCGGCGACTACCACTACGACCTCAGCACGACTTATGGCGGCGACATCGACAACGTCTCCACCCTGAACTCGGTCAATCCCGACTACCTGGAGACCTTCGGGTCCTCGCCCACGAAGTTCCATGCGGGCGAGTTCAACAACACCGAGTGGACGAACAACCTCGACCTCAGCAAGCCGTTCGATCTGCCGTTCCTGGCCAAGCCGCTGAACGTGGCGGTGGGCGCGGAATTCCGGCGTGACACCTACCAGATTCAGCAGGGCGACTTCCCCGCCTACTTCCTGGGCGGCGCACAGGCCTATCCCGGCTTCACGCCGCAGAGCACCGGCTATTTCCAGCGCGAGAACGAGGCGGTGTACGCCGACGTTGCCACCTACATCCTGCCAAAATGGCAGATCGACCTCGCCGGGCGTTTCGAACATTACAGCGACGTGGGCGACACCGAGACGGGCAAGTTCACCACGCGCTACGATTTCAGCCCGCTGCTGGGCATACGCGGCACGATCAGCAACGGCTTCCGCGCCCCCACGCTGGCGCAGGAAGGCTTCTCGGCGGTGAACGTGGCGCCTTCCAACGCCACGGCACAGTTCCCGGTGGATTCGGCGGCCGCACGCCTGCTGGGCAGCACGCCGCTGAAGGCCGAACGGTCCCAGAACTACGAGGTGGGCTTCGTCTCCCAGCCCGTGGAGCGGATGCACGTGGCGCTGGACTTCTACCAGATCGACATACGCGACCAGATCGTGGATTCAGGGTTGTTCGGCGGCACGCCTGCTTCGGAAGCGCTGGTCAACCAGGCGTTCATCCTGGACGGCAGCACGCCGCCGGCGGGCGCTGCCGGCAGCCTGTTCGCGCAGTTCTACACGAACGGCGTCAAGACCCGGACGCGCGGCGCGGATCTGACGGTGGATTACGTGACGCCGATTGCGGATGACAGCAAGATAAACTGGCTGCTGGCGGCCAACTTCAACAGCGTGTCCATCCTGAGCACCGAGGCGTCCGCCGGCTTCACGCCGGACGTGCTGTCCGAGATCAAGGAGGCGACGCCGAAGAGCAAGATCATCCTGCAGGCGGTCTACACGAACGGGCCGTTCAGCGTGACGGCGCGCGAGACCCGTTTCGGCCAGGTGATCGAGATATTGGCTGACGGCTATACCGGCGGGGCGCCGTTCACCGCCAACCGCAATGCGCCGCATTTCATCTCTGACCTCGAGTTCGGCTACAAGGTCATGAAGAACGTCACCCTGGTGCTGGGTGCCGACAACCTGTTCGACACCTACGCGAACCACACCACGCCGCAGGCGCGCTACCAGAACGCCGAGGAATACATCATCTCCTCGCCGTATGGCATCGATGGCGGGTTCTATTACGGGCGGGTGAACTTCACGTTCGGCGAGAAGCCGGCGCCGTTGCCGGAGCCGCCGCCGCCCGCGATCGCACCGCCGCCGGTGGCCGCCACGGCCGCGCGCACCTATCTGGTGTTCTTCGACTGGGACCGCGCGGATCTGACGGCGCGCGCGCGGCAGATCGTGGCGCAGGCGGCGCAGGCTTCCACGCAGACGCAGACGACCCGGCTGGAGGTGAACGGCTACACGGACCTGTCGGGGACGGCTGCCTACAACAAGCGGTTGTCCATCCGGCGTGCGGAGTCGGTGGAGAGCGAACTGGTGCGCGACGGCGTGGCGAAGAGCGAAATCTATATACACGGGTTCGGGGAGTCCGATCCGCTGGTGCCTACGGCGCCTGGGGTGCGGGAGCCGCAGAACCGGCGGGTGGAGATCGTTTTGCAGTAAGGCAGGCAAGGCCTTCTTTTTCGAGAAAAAGAAGCAAAAAGCTTTTGTCTCTCCGACGCTGATGCGCAACGCGCGTGTTCAAGGGCACGCGACTGGTGCTAATGCGGGGAGATAAAAGTTTTTTGCTTCTTTTTTTCAAAAAAGAAGGCCTTTCTTGCTCATGAGTTTTGCGTGGCGAAAAGCAACGGAAGCCGACATCGCGGCGCTGAGACGCGTGATGGATGACGCGATTTCCTACCTGCAGCGGGATTTTCTGACGCCGGCGCAGATCGATGCCAGCCGCGGCGTGATGGGGCTGGACACGCAGCTTATCGCCGATGGCACCTACTATGTGGTGCTGCATGATGCCGATGTTGCCGGGTGCGGCGGGTGGAGCCGGCGTGCGACGCTGTTCGGCGGCGATCATACGGCGGGGCGCGACGCGGCGCTGCTGGACCCGGCGCGGGACGCGGCCCGGATACGGGCGATGTACACGGCACCTGGTTATGCGCGGCGTGGGGTGGGGCGGCTTATCCTCTCGGTCTGCGAGCGTGCTGCGGTGGCCGAGGGTTTCCGGTGCGCGGAGCTGGCGGCGACGGCGGCGGGCGTGCCGCTCTACACGGCGTGCGGCTACGTGGCGGGCGAGGCGATCCCGGCCGGGATCGTGCCGCTGGTGCGCATGCGAAAGCTATTGGTTGCGTAGAGAGAGTTTCAGCAGCCGCCGACAGGGCGCAAAAGTTTTTTGGTTCTTTTTTCCAAAAAGAACTGCTTGCTTACTGCTCCGGCACCGGGACGGGCGGCTTGACGGAGGCCACGTAGGCGGGGGTGACCACATCCTTGTAGTCGTTGCCGAAATGCGTGCGGACGTAGTTCACTACCGCGGCAATCTGGGCGTCGTTCAGGGTGCCGTTGAACCAGGGCATGCCGCCGTTGCCGCGCAACACCATGGCAACGGGATAGCCGGCGGCGGCGAGGCGCTTGTTGTTGGCCAGAGCGGGGATGCGGGCGGCGCCGACCGCCCCGGTGGCGCCGGGCATGTGGCAGCCCTGGCAGACGTGCTGGTAGACGCCCTCTCCGGTGGTGGCGGTGACGCCGCCTATGTTGTTGCGGGTGGCGGCGTCGGCGAAAGCGTGCGTTGGGAGGAAAGCTAAGAAGGCAAGGAAGGCCTTCTTTTTTGAAAAAAAGAAGCAAAAAACTTTTGTTCCCCCGCCTGCATCGAGGCGCGTGTTAGCCGAACAGACGCGCGCATTTGCAGGGGCGTGGGGACCAAAAGTTTTTTGCTTCTTTTTTTCAAAAAAGAAGGCCTTGCTTGCTTGCCTCACCTCAACCGGCCCCCACCGCGCGGGCGTGCAACTGCGTGACGGCGGCGACGGCGGAGAGGAGCGCGCCTTCCTGCCAGCAGCCGACATGGGAGGCGTGCTCGCCGGCCAGGACAAGACGGCCTTCCATGGTGGTTAGCGTGCGGTAGTGCTCGCGGCGGGATTCCTCGCTCCACTGGCTGCAGCAGCCGAGCGTCCAGGGCATGCGGGACCAGGCGACGGCCACGCCGTTGGAGAATTCGGCGGGGTATTGCTTGTGGATGCGGGCACCCTGGGCGAGGGCGGCCTGTATGCGTTCCTCCGGCGCCATGCCGGCGAAATCGTAGGCGGCGGGGCCGAACATGTAGCCGCCGAGCATGACCGCGGGGCCGCGCTCGAAATAGCCGTGGCTGGGGTAGGACATGACGCTGATCTGCTGGTCGGTGAAGGTGATGCCGCCGTAGATCTGCTCGTCTTCCTCCCAGAAGCGGCGCTTGAATTCCAGGCCGACCTTGACCGAGGAGGCGTAGGGCACGGCGGCGATGGCGGCGCGCATGGGCGCGCTGACCTGGACGTCGAGCTGGCTGAGGACAGGCAGCGGGATGGTGCAGACGCAGTATTCGGCCTTCGCCTGCTGGATGGCGCCGCCCTGGTTGTGGTCCTCGTAGGTGACGGTGACGCCGGTATCGTCCTGGGCGATGGCGCTGACGCGGAGGTTGTGGGTGACCAGGCCGTCTATCTGGCGGGCGAAGGCGCGGCCGATCATGTCCATGCCGCCCACCGGCTGGAACATGGTTGTCTGGAAATCGTTCAGCATGTGGAAGGCCATGTATTGCGACAGGCCGGAGCGCATGATTTCCGCCCGGGGCAGCGGCTGGGAGGGGATGGCGGCGCCGTCAGGGCCGCCCATGGGCGCGCGCTCGAAGCCGCGGCGCTCGCTGGCGAGGCGGGCGGTGTAGGCGCCGTCATGGTCCAGCAGGCCCCAGACTTTCATGTTGTGCAGGATGTCGGCGGCTTCGTCCGCGGTGACCGTCTGGTCCAGGGATTTCTGGTTGATGGCCTTGCTGAGCAGCTCGGCGGTGTAGCCGGTGAAATCGCCCATGATGTGGCGGTAGCGCTGGGGGGCGCCGCCGAAGGTGGCGGTATCGTGCAGGTAGGCGTTGTGGTTCAGCTCGATGAACGGCTCCAGCGCCACGCCGAATGCCTTGCAATAATGCAGTATGGCCTGGTGGTGATACGGAATGCGCCACGGGCCGGGGTTGATGTAGTTGCCTGGCGCGAAGCCGATCTTCTGGGTGGCGCCGCCGAGTTCGGTCAGGCTGTCTCCGCCGCGCAGGGTGTAGTTGCGGCCGCCGGAGCGGGTCTGGAATTCGAGCACGCGGACGTTGTAGCCGGCGCGGTTCAGCTCGTAGGCGGCGAGCATGCCGGCGAGGCCCGCGCCCAGGACGAGGACGGTGGTGCCTGGGGCGGCGCCGGAGAGTTTGGGCGGCTCCTTGAAGTCGGTTCCGGTGGCGTGGCCCATGCGGGTCATGGCCTGATACATGGCGACGCTGCCGGCCATGATGCCGACGCGCGTGAGGAGCTGCCTGCGTGTTGTCATGTGGGGGATGCTAGCAGGTTGCGTGCCAGGGCAAGAAGATAGGCGGGGCCTTCTTTTTCGAGAAAAAGCTTTGCCGGCATTGTCGCGGAATGAGTGGCCCTGGAAACACTGACGCTATGGCGGCCTGTCGGACCGCAGGAGTTGGGACTACGCGCCTTTCCCCCGCGCCTGCCGGCGATCGTGGGCGCGATGCAGATAGTGCATCGCTTCAACAAACGGCCAGACGGCCAGCCCCGGGAATCGATGCGGTCATGCGGAGGAGAACCCACAGTCCGAGTGGAGCTTGCTAAAGACCACTGACTGAGTTGCTGAGACTTGAGCGGGCTCTGCCAGCGGTGTGTATATCAGACGTCCTCCAAACCCTCTTTGAGTTTTGAGGGTAGGCGATCATACTCCCGACTCAAAGCCCCTCGTTCCAACAATAAGCCGTGCTTTATAGCCTCAAAATCCGCTCGACCTTTTGCCGTAAATTCCAATCCCAGAAATGCTTCATCAAAAGTAGTGGCATCAGGATCAAACCCCGTTCCTGCTTTTTGGTGCCTAAGTGAAATTTGACGTAACTGCTCGTCAATTTGTTCAATCTTTAGCTTGAGTTTCAGAGCTTGACTCACCTTGCAGGCCTTTTATTGCTCGAAAGTTGCAATTGTTACTTACAACACTTAGCTGGGTTTCAGGTCAGAATTTTCCGGCAAGATTCCAACGAAAGTGTCTAAAGCAGAGTCTATGTACGTATCGTTTAGCCAGAATGCTTCGTTGTCGAGCCTTATTCGAAAGGTCCGCGATAGCCAGACAAAAGCTTTTTGCTTCTTTTTCTCGAAAAAGAAGGTCTTGCTTCCTTGCCTAAAGCTGCGCCTCGGCCCCTGCTTCCGCGTCCACGACCGACACTGGGCCGTGCGACACCGGACGGCACAGATCGGACGCCTTGGCCAGCACGGCGCCCAGTAGCATCAGGCCGGCCATGGGGAGCGCCGTGCCGTCCGTCAGCAGGCCTACCAGGAAGCCGCTGCTGGCGCCGATGAGGAACTGCATGGTGCCGATCAGCGCCGAGGCGGTGCCGGCGTGGGCGCCGTGGTGGCGGAGCGCGCCTACCGTGGCGGTGGGGTAGATGAAGCCGGTCATGCCCTGGGTCAGGGCCAGGCACAGCACCATCCAGGGGGCGGGCACGTCCAGCAGCGCCAGGGCCAGCAGGACGGCGTTCAGCGCCAGGTATAGCGTGGTGGCGCGGTGCAGCGTGCCGTCCAGGTCGAAGCGGCGGATCACCCGCATGTTGAGCTGGCTGGCGGCGATGTAGGTGGCGGCGACCAGGCCGAAGCCGATGGCGAACTGGCCGGGGGTGAAGCGGTAGTGCTCGATGAAGGTGACGGGCGAGCCGCCGAGATAGGCGAACAGCGAGAAGCTGCAGAACGACATCAGCAGCGCGTGGGTGAGGAAGCCGCGTTCGGCGAGGATGCCGCCGTAGCGGCGCAGCATCGGCGCGGCCTCGATGCGGGTGCGGCGCGCGCGCGGCTGGGTGTTGGGCAGGCGCCAGGAGGACAGCACCAGCGCCACCACGCCGTAGCCTGCGTTGATCCAGAAGATGCCGCGCCAGGTGGACCATTGCAGCACCAGCCCGCCCAGCGAGGGGGCCAGGATGGGGGCGGCACCGAGGACCAGGATCAGCCGGCTCATCAGGCGGGCGGCGTCGTGGCCTTCGCTGATGTCACGCACCACGGCGCGCGGGATCACGGCGCTGGCCGAGGCGCCGAAGGCGGCCAGGAAGCGCCAGGCGGAGAGGATGGCGATGCTGGGCGAGAGCGCGCAACCGACCGAGCCCAGCGTGTAGATCAGCGTGCCCACCAGTATGGGCGAGCGGCGGCCGAAGCGGTCCGACAGCGCGCCCTGGACGAGCTGGCCCAGGGAGAGGCCCAGTATCCAGGTGCCGAGCGTGATCTGGGCCGAGCCGGAGGGGGCGTGCAGGCTCGCCTCGATCGCCGGGAAGGCGGGCAGGTACATGTCCGTGGAGACCGGGCCCACCGCCTGCAAGAAGCCCAGCAGGATCGGCAGCCAGCCGGGTATGCGGCCGCCCGGTTTCCACATGGCGGCCTAGCCCTGGCGCGCCAGCGGCGCCACGAACAGCGGCGCGGTGTCCCAGGGGAACAGGATCCAGGTGTCCTGGGACACTTCGGCCACGAAGCTGTCCACCGTGGGACGGCCGGCGGGTTTGGCGTACAGGCAGGCGAAGTGGCCGCGCGGCAGCAGGGCGCGCACCAGGGCGGCGGTCTCTCCGGTGTCCACCAGGTCGTCGATGACCAGGAAGCCTGTGCCGTCACCGGCGGCGTGCGGCGGTTTCAGCACGATTGGGGGTTGCCGGGTGCCTTCCTCGGCGGCGTAGCTGGCGACGGAGATGGTTTCCACCAGGCGGCATTCCAGCTCGCGCGCCACGATGGCGGCGGGGATCAGGCCGCCGCGGGTGATGGCCACGATGCCCTGGAAGGGGGCGTGCGCCATCAGGGTGGCGGCGAGCGTTCTGGCGTCCCGGTGGAGCTGGTCCCAGGTGACGGTGGCGTACGGCACGGAGGCGGGGCCTGGCGCGGTCTAGTACAGGCGGCCGCCGTCGGGGAGTTTGAAATCGGGTTTTATGAGGACGACTTCGCCGTTTTCGTCGGGCAGGCCCAGGGTGAGGACTTCGCTGACCATGGGGCCGATCTGGCGCGGGGGCAGGTTGACCACGGCGCAGACCTGTCGGCCGATGAGCTGGTCCGGCTTGTAGTGCACGGTGATCTGCGCGCTGGACTGGCGCACGCCCAGTTCGGCGCCGAAATCGATCCACAGCCGGATGGCGGGCTTGCGGGCTTCGGGGAACAGGCGGGCGTCGGTTATGGTGCCGACGCGAATGTCCAGCCGGTCGAAGTCGGTGATCTCTGCCATGAAGTGTGCATAGGCCTTCGCGGGTGGGGAGGCAAAGGAAGCGCTGCTTTTTTCGCCGGCACGGGGCGAAAAACCGGAGCACAAGGGGCCGCGCTATTGAGCAAGCCCCGCAGTTGCAAGCCTTGCGCGTTCGCCGGTGCCACCGTCAGGAGCGAAAGTTTTTTGCTTCTTTTCTGCAAAAAAGAAGTGCTTCCTTCCTTCCCATTCCGGACCTTAGATGCCCCCCTTCCCGCTAGCCGAAATCCTGCGCGGCGGCCGCGTCGAATCACGCCACACCGGCAGCTTTGCCGTGGCGGACGTGGACGGCCGGATCGTGCTGTCACGCGGCGACGCGGACCAGGCGGTCTTTCCGCGTTCGGCGATCAAGGCGCTGCAGGCGCTGCCGCTGGTGGCCTCGGGGGCGGCGGAGCGGTTCGGGCTCTCGCAGGCCGGGCTGGCGCTGGCCTGCGCCAGCCATGTGGGCGCGCCGGTGCATGCCGAGACCGCGGCCGCGATGCTGGCCGCGTGCGGGCGGGCGGCCGCGTGCCTGGAATGCGGCGCGCATTGGCCCAGCAGCGCCAGTGCCGCGCGTGCGCTGGCGGCGGGCGGCGGCACGCCGAGCGCGCTGCACAACAACTGTTCCGGCAAGCATGCGGGGTTCGTGTGCACGGCGGTGGCGAGCGGGCAGGACGTGGCGGGCTACGTGGCGCCGGACCATCCGACGATGCGCGACGTGATCGCGTCCGTCTCGGCGGTGACCGGCGTGCGGCTGGCGGACCAGACGCCGGCGGTGGATGGCTGCTCCATTCCCACCTACCAGATCCCGCTGGTGTCGCTGGCCGCGGGGTTCGCCCGGTTCGGGGCGGGCGCGGGCCTGCCGGAGGGGTTTGCGGCGGCGGCGGCGGCGTTGCGCCGGGCGGTGGCGGCGCACCCGGAGATGCTGGCGGGCGACGGGCGGTTCGACACCGAGGTGACGCGGGCGCTGGGCGAGGCGGCGTTCGTGAAGCTGGGGGCGGAGGGCGTCTATTGCGGGGCGCTGCCCGGGCTGGGGCTGGGGTTCGCGCTGAAATGCGACGACGGCGCGGTGCGCGCGGCGGAGGCGGCGACCGCGGCGCTGCTGCGGCATTTCCTGGGTGCCGGCGAGGTGCTGGACCGGCTGGCGGCGCCTGCGCTGACGAACTGGAACGGCGTGGCGGTGGGATCGATCCGGCCCTGGGCCGGCTGAGCGTGTCTGCCGCGTTCAATCGGATGCTGCGGGGCCGCAGCCCGGTGATCTGCCGATATTGATGACAGGGCGGGCGCATATGCTGCATGATGGGGCGAGCGCGCCCTTGTCGCTGGACAATCCTGGAACACATGCCGTGCCTGACCGTCCCCTCTACCTGAAGCGACCTTCATCGTGAAACGGCCCACCCAGACCCGTCCGCCGGCGGCACCGGACATGGCCTTGCTGCCGCGTATCTTCGCCGTTCTGGCGGCCGTGCTGCTGGTGGGATCGGTGGCGCTGGCGGCGCTGCTGCCGACGGACATATCGCTGTATGGCGCGCTGCATCTGCTGCATCCGGTCAGTCCGGACCGCCTGCAGCATCTGGTGCTGCGCAGCTTCGGCCATTTCGGCTGGAACGCGCTGGCGCTGCCGCTGCTGAACCGGCCGGTATGGCTGGTTCCGGTGTCTTTGGGCCTGATCTGCGTGGGCGGGGCGATGACGACGCTCAGCCCGCCGCCGCGGACGAAGCAGCGGCGGAGTTGAGGTAAGGCAAGGAAGGTCCTGACGGCTGCCGCAGCGCGTACGCAGGTTGGGCAACTCCCGTTTTTGTAGAAGCAGGCCGCGCCGTGGCGCAGGCGGGGCGCCAAAAGTTTTTTGGTTCTTTTTTCAAAAAAGAACCGCTTCCTTCCTACCCCGCGGCCTTCTTCCGCCCGGAAAAATTCGTGATCACCTCGTGCACGCCGCCTGCCGCCTCGTCGGTGACGGCGCTGGCCACGTCACCCCAGAAACGGTCCAGCGAGCCCTTCGGGATGTCATGGCCCTGGGCCACGTCGCCGGCCACCTTGCCTGCCCTGTCGGTGACCAGCCAGTGTATCTCCACCTGTTGCTGGCCGCCCGGCTCGTCCGTCATCTTCACCGTGCCGCGCAGCAGGAAATCGGCCGAAGCGGGGTGATCCACCAGTTGGTCGCCGGTCTCCGGCAGCTTGCGGCGCATGAAGCGGGCGAGCGAGGAGTCGCCGTCGCCGGGCGCGCCGGTGACGCCGGCGAAGAAGATGCGGGCGGGGCGGTTGTACAGGCTGTTGGGGTCGCTCTGCTTGATGGTGGCGTCCACCGAGCGCAGCAGGCTGAGGAGCTGCGGCGCCACTTCGGCGGAGGCCTGCTGGAAGGCGGCGGGCGAGGCCTGCGCCCATTGCGCAGCCGGCACCGGCTGGCCCGCCACGTCCCCGCGGTTGCCGCCTTTCGGGTCCAGCAGGGTGTAGGTGGGCACCACCTGGGTGCCGTGCAGGGTGGCGGACAGGCGCAGCACCCACTCGCCGGGGCCGCCTACCGTGGCGTAGGCGGGGATTTCCTCGGCGACGAGCGCTTCGGCCACGTCATGCGCCCAGATTGCGGCGTCCGGGGCGGGGAGCAGGCCCTGCTGTGGCGGGGGAATGACCAGGCGGGGGGGTGGGGGGACGGAGAGTTGAAGCGCGTGGCGGCCTGGGTTGCCGGCGAAGGGTCTGGGGAAGTCTCCGCAGGCGGTCAGGAGCAGGCAAGCAAGCAGTTCTTTTTTGAAAAAAAGAACCAAAAAACTTTTGCTCCCTGTCGGGGGCGGGTGTCTGGTGTGTTTTTTCATAGGACTATTCCGGAGATCTGGTGGCCGATCGGGCCGCCGCCGGAGAGGGTGCGGCGGCGGTGGCTGAAGAAGCGGTCCGCGTCGGCACAGGTGTCTACGCCCAGGGCGGCGGCCGTCACGCCGGCGGATTGAAGGCGGGCCAGGCAGTAGCCGGACAGGTCGAATTGCCAGTGGCCGGGGCGGCCGGGGGCGAAGAAGCGTGCGGCGTCGGGCAGGGTCGGGGCCAGTTCGGCGTGCAGGTCCTGGCCGACCTCGTAACTTGGCTGGGCGATACAGGGGCCGATGACGGCCGTGATCCTGTCGCGGCTGGCGCCGAGCTGCTCCATGGCGGCGATGGTGGCCTCCAGCACGCCGGCGGCGGCACCGCGCCAGCCGGCATGGGCGGCGCCGGCCACGCCCGCCGTGGCGTCCGCGAACAGCACGGGGGCGCAGTCGGCGGTGATCACGCCCAGCGCCAGGCCTGGGGTGGCGGTGACCAGCGCGTCCGCGCGCGGGCCGGCGCCGGCGGGCCAGGGCTGGTCCGCGCGCACCACCGCCACGCCGTGCACCTGGGTGACGCCCAGCAGGTGGGCGGGATCGGCGCCCAGCGCGCCCGCCACCAAAGCGCGGTTTTGCGCCACCAGCGCGGGGTCGTCGCCGCCGGAGAGCGAGCAGTTGAGGCTGGCGTACGGGCCCTGGCTGAGGCCGCCCTGGCGGGTGAAGAAGCCGTGTCTGGCGGCCAGAGACGGGTGGGTGAGGCACGGCACGGTCATGCGGCGAATCCGGGTGGGTCTGGCGCGTCAGGATGGGTGAGGCCCAGCGCCTTGAACAGCGTGCCCATGCGCGCGGGGGCGGCCAGGCGGGCGGCGGCGTCCCGCAGCGCCGCCGCGCGGTCCGGACGGGCGGCGGCCAGGCGCTCGGTGCGCTGCGCCAGGCCCAGGCGGTTTAGGAAGACGCCTTGCGCGACCGGGCCGTAGGCGGCGGCACCGGCTTCCTCGGCGGTGCGCGCGAGGGCGGCGAAATCGACATGGGCGGTGAGGTCGGCGTGGCCGGGGTCGGCCAGCGGGTCGGCGGGGCGGCCGTCACGCAGGGCCTGCAGGCTGTCGCCCGGCAGCGTGTGGGCGGTGCCGTAATCCAGGATCAGCGCGGCGCCGCCGTCTTGCGCCAGGCGGGCGGCCAGGGTGTGGGTCCAAGCAAGGCCCGCCTCGCCGATTTCCACCACCGCGCCTGCCGGTGCCTGGCGTGGCGGGGGGTTGGCGGGGCGTTCGGTGAAGCGGCCGGACTCCACGTAGCGTTCGGCCCAGCCGTCCGGGCGGCGGACGAACTGGCGTATCGGCAGGGCGTCCAGGAACTCGTTGGCGATCAGGATGAGCGGGCCGGGCGGGATGCTGTCCAGCGTGTCGTGCCAGGTGGCGGCGGGCAGGCGGGCGGCTTGTTCGGCGCGCAGGCGCGGCGAGGTCTCGATGAGGTGCAGCCGGGCGGCCTGGGTGAAGGCGGGGGTCACGCGCGAGAGGGCGCGCAGCGCGTCCGCCATCAGGGTGCCGCGGCCTGGGCCGGCTTCGGCCAGGTGGACCGGGGTGGGGGCGCCGGACTGTTGCCACGCGATGGCGGCCCAGGCGCCGATGAGCTCGCCGAAGACTTGGCTGATCTCAGGGGCGGTGGTGAAGTCGGCGAAGGGGTCGTGGGTGGCGTAGTAGGCGGCGTTGGCGCGCGCCATGAACGCGTCCAGGCGTTCAGGCATGCGTGTGGCCGAAGGAAGAAAGCAGTTCTTTTTTGGAAAAAAGAACCAAAAAACTTTTGAATGCGCTGTCGCGGACCTCTCCGGAAAGTCCGCGACAGCCGAGATAAAAGCTTTTTGCTTCTTTTTCTCGAAAAAGAAGGCCTTTCTTGCCTTTGCTCATGCCGTCAAAGGCGCAGGCGGCCGGGAGCGGGCGAAGGCGATCAGCCCGGCGCCTGCCAGGATCATCGGAAAGGAGAGGATCTGCCCCATCGTGGCCCCGCTCCACAGGTAGCCGAGGAACGAGTCGGGTTCGCGGAAGAACTCGCCGATGATGCGGGCGATGCCGTAGCCGATCAGGAAGATGCCGGTGAGCGTGCCGAAGCGGGTGCGCAGGGCGGTGTTGCGGGAGAACGCCCAGACGACGAGGAACAGCACCACGCCTTCCAGCAGCGCCTGGTAGATCTGGCTGGGGTGGCGGGGGACGGCGTCCGGCGCGCGGGGGAAGATCATGCGCCAGGGGAGCCAGTCGGGCGCCGGGCGGCCCCACAGCTCGCCGTTGATGAAGTTGGCGATGCGGCCGAGGCACAGGCCGATCGGGGTGACGATGGCCATGCGGTCCGCGAAGCCGAGTATGGGTATGGCGTTGCGGGCGCAGAACACGATGATGGCGGTGACCACGCCCAGCATGCCGCCGTGGAAGCTCATGCCGCCGTCCCAGACGCGCAGTATGTCCAGCGGGTGGGTGAGGTAGTGGCCGGGCTGGTAGAACAGGCAGTAGCCGAGGCGGCCGCCCAGGACCACGCCGAGCGTGGCCCAGGTGAGGAAGTCGTCGGTCTGTTCCAGGGTGGCGACGGCCGGGGGCAGGCGCACCAGGCGGCGCATCACCTGCCAGCCGGTGACCAGGCCCACGATGTAGGCCAGCGCGTACCAGCGTATCTGCAGCGGGCCCAGATGCAGCAGGACGGGATCGAATTGCGGGAACTGGAGGGGGGCGCTCATCTGTACGGGTTCGCCTGGCTGAGGTAGTTGCGGACGTAGCGGGCGACGCCGTCTTCCAGCGAGGTGAACGGGGCGGTGTAGCCGGCGGCGCGCAGGCGGTCCGTGCGCGCGCAGGTGTAGGACTGGTACTGGCCGGCCAGGGCGTCCGGCATGTCCACGAAGGCCACGTCGCACACGCGGTTGCTGGCGGTGGCCACGGCGTGCGCCATGTCCAGGTAGGTGCGCGGCTGGCCGGTGCCCACGTTGAACAGGCCGCAGACGCCCGGGTTGTCCAGCAGCCACAGCATCACCGCGGCGCAATCGCCCACCCAGATGAAGTCCCGCTGCTGGGCGCCGTCCGGCAGGTCCGTCCGGTTGCTGCGGAACAGGGTGGCGGGGCGGCCGGAGGCCAGCTCGTCATGCTTGACCTTCACCACCGAGACCATGCCGTTCTTGTGGTATTCGTTGGGGCCGTAGACGTTGAAGAATTTCAGCCCGGCCCATTGCGGCGGCGCGCGCTCGCCGCGGCGCAGCATGTCCATCACCCGCAGGTCGAACACGTGCTTGGACCAGCCATACAGGTTGAGCGGCTCCAGGCTGGCCAGGGCGGCGGGGTCGTCGTCGAAGCCGCCGGCGCCGTCACCGTAGGTGGCGGCCGAGGAGGCGTAGACGAAGCGGACGCGGTGCTGGGCGCACCAGGTCCACAGGCGCAGGCTCAGCTCCACGTTGGTGCGCCAGACGTGGTCACCGTCGGTGGCCAGGGTGCCGCTGATGGCGCCCATGTGGAACACCATCTCCAGTGGCGGGTCGGTGGCCAGCCAGGCGTCCAGCTCGGCGGGGTGGACGATCTGCAGCGGCGGGTGGCGGGCGATGTTGCGCCACTTGCCGTTTGCCCCCAGCCGGTCCGCGATCACCGTCTGGAGGCCGCGCTGGGTCAGCTCGCCTTGCAGGTAGCTGCCGATGAAGCCGGCGCCGCCGGTGACCAGGATCATGCGGCGGCTTTATAGGCAGGAGTGCCGATGATACAAACCAGCCGGCGGCGCGCTGCTGCGCGCGCCTGGAGCAAGGAAGACATCACATGGCCGAGCGGCCCCGCTTCTTCGAGGACATTGCCGGTGTGGCCGGCGGTGCGTTGTCTGCCCTGGCCGGGTTGCGCGACGAGACCGAGGCGATGATACGCGCCCGGGTGGACGAGACGATACGCCGGCTGGAGCTGGTGCGGCGCGAGGAGCTGGACGCGGTGGCGGAACTGGCGGCGCGCGCGCGGGCGGGTCAGGAGGCGGCGGAGGCCAGGCTGGCGGCTTTGGAGGCTCGGGTGAGCGGGTTGGAGGGGAAGTAAGGCACGCCTGTCTTCTGGGAGAAGAAGTATAGGGCGTTTGCTCCGCCATCGCGGAAACGCCGAGGCGCACGCCTCCGCAACACGCACCCGAACAGACACAGGTTTTTTGGTTCTTTTTTCAAAAAACAACTGCTTGCTCGCCTACCCGGCCGCATTGACCCGCTTTTCATATATGATAACGTGGTCTCGGATGTGAAATAAGGCCGACCGTGGTAAAGCTGCAGGTCCATGTCGAGCGCCTGATGATGAAGCGGCCCTTCGTCATCACCGGCTACGTCTTCGATGCCATGCCGGCCATCATCGTGACGCTGACCGACGGCCCACATGCCGGGCGCGGCGAGGCGCAGGGCGTCTATTACCTGCACGACGATACCGAAAACATGCTGCGTCTGGTCGAAAGCGTTCGCGGCGAGGTGGAAGCGGGCCTGACGCGCGCGGCGCTGCAGACGCGGCTGCCGCCCGGCGGCGCCCGTAATGCGCTGGATTGCGCGTTGTGGGACCTGGAAGCCGCCCGCGCCGGCCAGCCCGTGTGGCGATTGGCCGGGTTCGACGGCGTGCGGCCGCTGGTCACCACGATGACCGCCGGCGCCGAGGCGCCCGAGGTGATGGCGGCTACCGTGCGCGGGTTTGCCGGCGCGCGGGCCATCAAGCTGAAGCTGACCGGCGAGCCGGCGCTGGACGTGGCGCGCGTGGCCGCCGTGCGCGCCGCCTGCCCCGATGCGTGGCTGGGAGTGGACGCGAACCAGGGCTACAGCCTGGCCAGCCTGGAGGCGGTGCTCCCGGACTTCGTCGATCTGGGCGTCAGCCTCGTGGAGCAGCCGCTGCCGCGCGGGCAGGAAGCGGCGCTGGACGGCTTCGTCTCGCCCATTCCGCTGGCCGCCGACGAGAGCCTGCAATCCAGCGACGACCTGCCGTCGCTGGAAGGGCGCTTCCAGGTGGCGAACCTGAAACTGGACAAGAGCGGCGGGCTGACGGAGGCGCTGGCGATGGCCAGGCGGGCCCGCGACATGGGGCTGGGCGTTATGGTGGGCAACATGGCCGGCACGAGCTGGGCCATGGCGCCGGCCTACATCGTGGGCCAGCTCTGCGAAGTCGTCGACCTGGACGGCCCGATCTCGCTTGCCGCCGACCGCAGCCCGGGCGTGGTCTATCGCGACGGCGAAATCATCTGCGACGACGATGTCTGGGGCCGCGGCGTGGAATCGGTCCTGTCCTGAGCGTCCCTTCTTCAAACAAGACGGCCTGGCCTGCTTTCCTCCAAAACCGGAAACACATGCCCCGAAGACAGTACGCAGCTCTCCTGGCCATCCTGCTCTGCGCGGCCGCGCCGGAGCCGCCGGAGGTGCGCGTGGCGCATGTGCTTGCGCAGACCCCGCTGATCGACGGCCATAACGATCTGCCGTGGGAGATACGCGACCGTTACGCCTCACGCCTGGACAGGATCGACCTCTCGCAGGACACGGCGGGGCTGCCGCATGAGGGCCGGCCCGCGCTGATGACGGACATTCCCCGCCTGCGCCGCGGCGACGTGGGCGGCCAGTTCTGGTCGGTGTGGGTGCCCACCACGGTCAGCGGGCCGGCGGCGGTGGAGATGACCATCGAGCAGATCGACCTGGTGCACCGGATGTCCGCGAAATATCCGGCCGATTTCGCGATGGCTTATACGGCGGACGACGTGGTGCGCATACACGCATCGGGAAAGATCGCTTGCCTGATCGGCATCGAAGGCGGCCACGCGATCGACTCGTCGCTGGCGGTGCTGCGCCAGATGTATGCGCTGGGCGCGCGCTATATGACGCTGACGCACGCGCTGAACACGCCCTGGGCGGATTCGGCCACCGACGATCCGCAGCACCACGGCCTGAACGCGTTCGGCCGCGCGGTGATCGCCGAGATGAACCGGCTGGGCATGCTGGTCGACCTCAGCCACGTCTCCGCCGAGACGATGCGCGCGGCGCTGGCGGCCAGCCGCGCGCCCGTCATCTTCTCGCATTCCGGCGCCCGCGCACTGGTGGATCACCCGCGTGACGTGCCGGATGACGTGCTGGCGCTGGTGGCCAGGAACGGCGGCGTGGTGATGGTGAATTTCTATCCCGGCTACGTCTCCGCCGCGCGCTACGCGTGGGATGCGGATTACGCGGCGGAGAAGACACGGCTGAACGCGCCGCCGCTGGGCGGCCTGTATATCGGCCAGCCGGAACGGGCGCGCGCGGCGATGGCGGCGTGGAAGGCGGACCATCCCGCCCCGGTGGTGACGGTGGCCCAGGTGGCCGACCACGTCGAGCACATCGCCAGGATCGCGGGCGTGGACCACGTGGGCATCGGCTCGGATTTCGACGGCGTTCCGGACGCGCCGGCTGGGCTGGACGGGGTGGACAAGTTTCCGGCCCTGCTGGTGGAACTGGCCAGGCGGGGCTGGAGCGACGCCGATCTGGCGAAAGTCGCGGGCGGCAACGTGCTGGCCGCGCTGCGCGGCGCCGAGCAGGTGGCCGCACGCGAGGCCAACGAGTCGCCCGGCACGGCCACGCTGGACGATGCGCCATGACCGGGCGCGTCCGGGCGCCGCGGCAAGGGTGGCAGAGCAGGCAGCCGGCACGGCCGGCATCGTTCTCAAGCAGGGGTGGATCATGCGCAATCTGAAAGCTTTGGCGGCCTGGGCCACGACGGCGCTGCTTCTGGCCGGCGCCGCTGCCGCCCAGTTGCCCGACGCGGCACAACAGGCAGCCCCGGTCGCCACCGCGTCGCCGGCGTCGCCCGAGCCCGGCCAAGTGCCGGCCTCTCACACGCTGGACGCGGCGGACGTGAACGCCTGGCTGGACGGCTTCATGCCGCAGGCGCTGGTGCAGGGCAGCATCGCCGGCGCCGTCGTGGTCGTGGTCAAGGACGGCCAGGTACTCACCCAGCGCGGCTTCGGCTTCTCGGACATGGCCACGCGCGCGCCCGTCGATCCGGCGCGCACGCTGTTCCGCACCGGCTCCACTTCCAAGCTGTACACGTGGACGGCGGTGATGCAGCTCGTGGAACAGGGCAAGCTGAACCTGGATACGGACGTCAACACGTATCTGGACTTCAAGATACCGCCGGCCTTCGGCAAGCCTATCACCTTGCGAAACCTGATGACGCACACGGCGGGGTTCGAGGAACGCGTGAAGCACCTGTTCGTGCCGAACGCGTCCGACATGCGGCCGATCGGCGACTACCTGAAATCCTGGGTGCCACCGCGCATCTTTCCGCCCGGCACGGTGCCCGCGTACTCCAATTACGGTGCCACGCTGGCCGGCTACATCGTGGAGCGCACCTCCGGTGAGAAGTTCGACGACTACATAAAGGCGCACATCTTCCAGCCGCTCGGCATGGCGCACGCGACGTTCGACCAGCCGCTGCCGGCTTCGCTGCAGGCCGACCTGTCCAAGAGCTACAAGGACGCGAGCGGCCCCGCCCAGCCGTTCGAGCTGATCCCGGCGGCCCCCGCCGGCAGCCTGTCGATCACCGGCGCGGACATGGCGCGCTTCATGCTGGCCCACCTCAACAACGGCCAGCTCGGTGACGTGCAGATCCTGAAGAAGGAGACGGCCGAGCTGATGCACGCGCAGGCCTTCGCGGCCACGCCGCCGGTGCCGGGCATGGCGCTGGGCTTCTACCACGAGGACCGCAACGGCCACGTCATCGTGGGCCATGCCGGCGACACCGAGACGTTCCACACCGACCTGCATCTGTTCCTGAATGACGGCACCGGCCTGTTCGTCTCGTTCAACAGCCTGGGCAAGGACGGCGGCGCGCATTTCGCGCGCACGCTGCTGTTCCGCGAGTTCACCGACCGCTACTACCCCGCGCCCGACCAGCCGCCGCCGCCCGTGCCGGCAAGCGCCAAGTCGGACGCCGCACTGGTCGCCGGCACGTATGTCGGCAGCAGGCGCAGCGACACCAATTTTCTGCATCTGTTCGCCCTGCTGGGCGAGACGAGCATCTCCGCCAACGATGACGGCAGCCTGACCTTCAGCGACCCGCTGCTGCCCGGCGTGGCGCCCGCGCACTGGCAGGAGATCGCGCCGTTCGTCTGGCGCAAGACGGGCGGTGCCGACCTGCTCGCCGCCGTGGTGAAGGACGGGCGCGTGACAACCGTGGGCGCGCAAGGCCTGCCGTTCGAGGTCTTCCAGCCGGCAACAGGCGCCTACGCGCCGTGGAACATGACGCTGCTGGAAGTCTCGCTGGCCGTGCTGGCCGTCGCCGCGGTGCTGTGGCCGCTGACCGCGCTGGCGCGGCGCCACTACCGCGCGCCGTTCCGCCATACCGGCCTGTCCGCAGGGCTCTACCGCGCGGTCCGGCTCGCCGCCTGGGTGGACGTGCTGCTGGTGGTCGGCTGGCTGGTGTTCATCGCCGTGTTCGAGCGAGGGATCACCGTGCTGAACGATCCGCTGAATCCGTGGCTGCGCGCGCTGCAGGTGCTGGCGGCGCTGGGATTGCTGGGCGCACTCGCCGGCGTGTTCAACCTGGTGCAGGTGTTCCGCGACCGCGGCCGCAACTGGTGGTCCAAGGTCACCGCGGCGGCTTTGGCGTTTGCCACGCTGAGCGCGGCTTGGCTGATCATTGGCCAGCATCTGATTACGCAAGGGCTGGAGTTTTAGAGACAGAAGGCAAGGCCTTCTTTTTTGAAAAGAAGAAGCGAAAGTTTTGGGGCTGGCCTAGATAACGCAAAAAGGCGTTGTCTGTCATATGGTTACTGCCCGCCGCCGCAGCCGGCTTCCGACCAGTATTCAGAGGGCTTTGATTACACAGTTCGTGGCGGGCGTACCAGCCCGGACGGCGGCCGGGCTGGTGGGCGTCAACCGCCACTCGACAATGCTGTTCTACCACAAGCTGCGCGAGCTGATCGCCACCAAGCTTGCCGCCGAAGCCCCCTTCGCAATGGGCGAGATCGAGGTCAACGAGAGCTATTTCGGCGGCGTGCGCAAAGGCAAACGCGGCCGCGGTGCGGCCGGCAAGGTGCCGGTGTTCGGCCTGCTCAAACGCAGCGGCCGCGTCTACACGACCATGCTGCCTGACACCCGCGCGCACACCCTGGTGGGCATTATCCGTGACCGCGTCCAGCCCGACAGCGTGGTCTACACCGATAGCTACAGATCCTATGACATCCTCGATGTTTCCGAATTCCACCATCAGCGCATCAACCACCAGAACGCCTTCGCCGACCGCGCAAACCACATCAACGGCATCGAGAACTTCTGGAACCAGGCCAAGCGGCACCTGCGCAGCTACAACGGCATCCCCAGGGCGCACTTCCACCTGTTCCTCAAGGAATGCGAGTGGCGGTTCAACTATCGCCCAGCCAGCAAGCTGCTTGCCGTTCTGACCACGTGGGCCGAGCTGGACCGCGCGCAGCGATGATCCGCCCCTGCCCCAAGCGTGTGGATAAGTGGCTTGCCTGCGCCAGACTCTTGACGGTCGCTCGGCAAGCCACTTACCCACACGAACCCGACTGCCCCAAAGTAAAGGCAAGCGAGGCGTTACTTCACCCTTATCTAGGCCAGCCCCAAAAACTTTTGTCTCTCCGCATCTGCGGCGTGTCGGCTGTCCTGGAACGAACACGCGCGCCGCAGAGGCGGGTAGCAAAAGTCTTTTGCTTCTTTTCTTCAGAAAAGAAGGCCTTCCTTCCTTACGGGAGCCTAAAGATGCGCACCACATCAGCCCTGTTCCTGACCGCTTGCTGGACCGCCGCCCACGCCGCACCACCCGCCGACACGGACAGCTACGTGCACGCCGCCATGCAGGCCTTCGGCGAGCCCGGGCTGGGGCTTGCCATCGTGGAGAACGGCCAGCCCGTGCTGGCGAAAGGCTACGGCGTGCGCAAGCTGGGCACGCAGGACATGGTAGACGCACACACGGCTTTTCCGATCGGCTCGGAGACAAAGGCGTTCACCGCAACCGCGCTCGCCATACTCGTGGATCGCAAGAAGCTCTCCTGGGATGACCGCGTGGTGGACCGCCTGCCCGGCTTCCAGATGTATGACCCATACGCCACCACGCACATGACGATACGCGACCTGCTGACGCACCGGAGCGGCCTGGGCCTGGGCGAGGGCGACTTGCTGGTGGTGCCTGGCACGAACCGCAGCCGCGCGGACATCGTGCACGCCTTGCGCTACCTGAAACCGGTGACCGGCTTCCGCGAAAAATTCGCCTACGACAACATACTCTACATCGTGGCGGGCACGCTGGTCGAAGCGGTTTCTGGCCAGAGCTGGGAAGATTTCGTCACCGCGAACATCTTCAAGCCGGTGGGCATGGTGGACGCGCACGCGAATTACGAGGCCGGGGCGCCGAATGCGGTGGCGCTGCACGCACGCACCTCCGGCCTGTTCCGCGGCGTGGGCGACCAGGCGATCCTGCCCGAGCCCGCGGGCTTCCGCACCATCGCGCCGGCCGGCGCCATCAACGCCAGCCCGCAGGACATGGCGCGCTGGATGGACGTGCAGCTTGCGCGCGGCAAGTTGCCTGACGGCAGCAGGCTGTTCAGCGAGGCGCAGGCGGACGTGCTGTGGGCGCCGGTGGTGGTGGTGCCGGCCGACGAGTTCAGGCTGCCGCCCGCGCTGTCCGGCATGCAGCCGGACCTGCAGACCTACGCGCTCGGCTGGTTCGTGGAGAGCTACCGCGGCCACATCGTGGTGCAACATTCCGGCGCGGTGTTCGGCGCGCTCGCCATGCAGTTCCTGCTGCCTGACAAGAACGTGGGCATCTCGGTCACCATCAACTCCGAGGACAGCTTCACCCGCCGCGCGGTGGCCTACCACCTGATGGACCACTATCTGGGCCTGCCGCCCACGGATTGGCTCGGCCGCCTGACCGCGGCCCGCACGGACATGGTGGCCAAGACCACGGCCGCGCTGGAAGCCATGCCGAAGCCGGCGGCGGCCACCGGCGCCAGCCCGGCGCTGCCGGTGGCGCAATATGCCGGCACTTATCAGGATCTGTGGTACGGCCGGATGACGGTGAACCAGCAGGCGGGCCAGGCACTCTCCATAGACTTCACCCAGACGCCCGGCATGCAGGGCGCGCTGGAGCCGGTGTCAGGCAACCGCTTCCGCACCCGCTGGGCGGACAGGAACATAGAGGACGCGTTCGTCGATTTCGACGCGGCGGACGGCCATGTGCGCGGCGCGGCGATGCACGCGGTCTCGCCATTGGCGGATTTCAGCTTCGACTACCAGGATCTGCATTTCTCCCGGAGTGGTCAGTAGGCAAGAACGCGTAACGGCGAGGCGGGCACGCGCCTGGGTGCAGGCGGGGCAGCGAAAGTTTTTTGCTTCTTTTTTTCAAAAAAGAAGGCCTTTCTTCCTGTGTGACCCCACCAGCCCTGCTCCACACCCTGTTCCAGGCCGCCACAAAAGCCGCCGCCCCCGCGCTGTGCGTGCCGCCCAACCTGCCGCCCCCACCGAAGGGCCGCACCATCGTGGTGGGCGGTGGCAAGGCGGCGGCGGCCATGGCGCAGGCCGTGGAGGCGCACTGGCCGCCGGACCGCCCGCTCCACGGCCTCGTCGTCACCCGCTATCTGCACGGCGTGGGCGGGCTGGCCCGCATCGAGGTGGTGGAGGCAGCGCACCCCGTGCCGGACGAGGCCGGACAGCGCGCCGCCGCCCGCATGCTGGAGATGGTGCGCGGCCTCACCCCGGACGACCTGGTGCTGTGCCTGATGTCCGGCGGTGCCTCGTCACTGCTGGGCCTGCCGGCGCCCGGCATCAGCCTGGCGGACAAGCAGCAGGTGAACCGCGCTTTGCTGCGCAGCGGGGCCGATATCGGCGAGATGAACACGGTGCGCAAACACCTCTCGGCGATAAAGGGCGGCCGCCTGGCGCAGGCGGCCCACCCGGCGCAGGTGGTGACGCTGCTGATCTCGGACGTTCCCGGCGACGATCCCTCCGTCATCGGGTCCGGCCCCACCGTGCCGGACGCCAGCACCTGCGCGCAGGCCCGCGCGGTGCTGGCGCGCTACGGGATCGCCGCGCCCGAGCCGGTGGTGCGCCACCTGCTGGCGGCAGGCGCGGAGACGCCGAAGCCCGGCGACCCCGCGTTCGCCCACGCCGCGTCGGTGATGGCGGCCACGCCGCAGGCCGCGCTGGAGGCCGCCGCAGGGGTGGCCAGGCAGGCCGGTATCACGCCGGTGATACTGGGCGACGCGATCGAGGGCGAGGCGGCCGAAGTCGCCCGGGTGATGGCCGGCATCGCCCTGCAATGCGCCAGGCACGGCCAGCCGGCCCCGCCGCCCTGCGTCCTGCTCTCCGGCGGAGAGACGACGGTGACGGTGCGCGGCGGCGGCCGGGGTGGCCGCAACGTGGAGTTCCTGCTCGCCTTGGGCCTGGCCTTGCGCGGCCACCCGAACATATACGCGCTCGCCTGCGACACGGACGGCATCGACGGCACGGAGGACAACGCCGGCGCCGTGCTGTCGCCCGACAGCCTGGCGCGTGCGGCGGCGCTCGGCCTGAACCCGCGCGCGCTCCTGGCCGATAATGACGGCTACGCGTTCTTCGCGGCGTTGGGTGACCTGGTGGTGACTGGCCCCACCCGCACCAACGTAAACGACTTTCGCGCCATCCTGATCACGTAGACACGGCCGGCCGGGCCTAGTCCCCGCACCCAAAGGTTCCCGCGACCAGAAACCCCTGAATCCGCCACCGGAGAGACAAAAGTTTTTTGCTTCTTTTTTTCAAAAAAGAAGGCCTTCCTTCTCACCCCAGCATGGGCAACTCGTCCGGCCGCCCGAACAGCCAGCCCTGGCCGAACGTCACCCCCAGGCCGGACAGCGCCTCCGCTTCCGCCTCGGTCTCTATCCGCTCCGCCACCACTTCGGCGCCCACGGCGCGCGCGATCTCCACCATGCCGGCGATGAACGAGCGCTCCCGGCCGGTGGTGGTGATGCCGGGGACGTAGGACCCGTCCAGCTTGACTATGTCAGGGGTCAGCGCGCGCAGCAGGCGCATGTCCGCGGTGCCGGCGCCGAAATCGTCCAGGCAGAACGGCACGCCGATGCCGCGCAGCGCCTCCACCGTGGCCAGTCCTTCCGCCACGTCCTCGATCTCCGCGGTTTCGGTGATCTCCACCATCGCCAGCTTCGCGGCGCAGGCGGGATGGTGGCGCAGCATGGCCACCAGGCGCTTGCGGAAACTCGGATTCTGCACCGACTGGCCGGAGATGTTGAAGGCGACGGCCGAACCGGCGGCCATCGCGCGGTCACAGGCCATGCGCGCGATCTGCAGGTCCAGCTCGTCAGCCAGCCCCAGCGCTTCCACCAGCATGATGAAATCCTGTGGTCCGGCCAGCGGGATTTCCGGAATGGGCTTGGGGCGTATCAGCGCCTCGTGGTGGTGCGGCCTGCGGTCCGACAGGCTTACGATCGGTTGATAGCTCAGGTTGAACCGCCCGTCGCGCATCACCCGGCGCAATATGTCCGACTTGCGGCCGGCACGCTGCATGTAGCCGGACAGCTCGTGGTCCAGCCCCGCCTCGCTCAGGCCGCGCAGGCCGGAGCGCGAAAACGTGCTCAGTGCCTGGCGCAGCGCGCGCGCCGCCTGCGGTGCCGTCAGCCCGTTCGCGGCGAGGCTAAGGCGTGTCGCATCGACGGACACGTTCACGCCCTGCTGGCGCAGCGCCGCCTCCAGCGCGCCCGAGCGTGCCGCCGTGTCGTCCGGCGCGTCCGAAAAATCGATGACGCCGTAGCGGCCCGGGGCCAGTTCGCTGGCCTCCGCCTTGGGGGACACGCCTTCGAACGCCCGTTCGAACACAGCTGGGTCGAGCGCGCGCCTGGCGCCCTGGCTGGATATCTCCAGCAGGTAGATGTCCTTGCAACCGCTCTCGCGCACGCCCGTCTCCGCGATGCGCGCGAAGCGCTGCGCGGTGCCCTGCCGCAGCAGGGACGTGGCCGCTTCCGGCGGCCGCGCGAAGGTCAGGCAGATGCGCGACGGCCGGCCGGGGCCCGCCAGCAGGACGCCCGCCATGGCGAGCTGGCTGCGCGACGGGTCCGCCATGCGGACCAGCATCGGGCACAGGCGGCCACGCTGCGTCAGCATCATCAGCGCCATGCCGAGCGCCTCGTGGTCGGACGGGGCGATGAGCGTGCTGACCGGCCGGCCGACAAACGCGTCCGACACCTCGCCGAGCCGGGTGCGGAAGGCGCCGGTGGCGTAGGTGATCGTGCCGTCCGGGTCGGCTTCGGCCATCATCTCGGCGCCGGCGAACGCGAAGGCCACGAAGCGCTCGTTGGTGTCCGCGCGGCGTAAGTGCACCGGTTCCATAGGCAGGGCTGCGGACATCTGGGCTTTCCTGGGCGGGCCGGGGGTTACCTTGCGCCGGAAAGGTTTACCGGGCGTGAGCAAGGTCGGGGCTCTGCTTCAAACCCCATCGTGCGAAGCAGGCTTGCGCGTGGCGGGGCCTCGAGGCCCCAAACCCCTATTGTTGGCGTGCTAAAGTGGTTTTTGGGGCAGCTGCCGGGGGCGGGCCGGCGCCGCTGGCGCTATTGGTCCGAGCCTGCGGCGCCGGAGCGCAGGGCCCCTGGGCTTGCCTTCCGCGTGACCACCAGAACCCCCACCCCCAGCGCCACGCACCACAGCGCGGACACCCAGGCCGCCCTGTCCGCCTGCGTCATCAGCCACAGGCACAACGCCGTCCCCGCCGCCGCCATCCACAGCCCGCCCGGCAGCACCAGCGGATGCGGCTGCGCGGACAGGCCGCGCCGCCGCATCGCCACCAGAGAGGCGGTGGTCATGGCGTAGAGCATCAGCCGCGTCAGCGTGCTGGCGGTCAGCGCGCCCAGGAAGCTGCTGCCCACCGCGAGGCCCCAGGCCAGCGCCGTGTGCAGCAGGGTGGCTGCCAGCGGCGTGCGCGCGCTTCCCTGCACGCGGGCCAGCACCGGCGGCAACTGGCCGCCCTCGGCCAGCGCAAACACCAGGCGCGGCCCCGTGAACAATATGGTGAACAGCGTGCCGGCCATGATCAGCACCGCGCCTGCGGCCACCACCCGCCCCGCGGTGGCGCCCAGCATGGCCACCATGCCGTCGAACACCGGCCGCTGCGAGCTGGCCAGATGCGGCACCACGCCCGCGCAGACGAGCAGGATGGCGGAATACAGCGCCACCACCGCGATCATGCCCACGCCCAGGCCGAACGGCACGTCCCGCCGCGGGTCGCGCATCTCGCCGCCATTCACCACGGCGGAATCCATGCCGATCAGCCCGAACAGCAGCAGCACGATGCTGGGCGCCCAATTCGTCACCGGCGGCACCGGCGGCCAGGCCTGGACGTGCAGCGGCCACAGCACCGCAACGCCAATGGCCACGAAGCCGCCCAGCAGCACCAGCTTGGCCAGGGTGAACGCCGCGTTCGCCCGCGCGGACAGGCCGATGCCGGCCGCGATGATGCCGCCGAGCCCCCAGGTCAACGCCGTGATCGCCAGCACGCGCCACAGCGGCTGGCTCAGGGCGGGCAGCACGCCGGCAGCGTAGCCCACCGCCAGGTTGGTGATGCTGGCATAGGCCAGCAGCCGCGTGGCGATGGCGAGCCATCCCGCCAGGAATGCCGCGTTCCGCCCGAACGCCGCGCGCGCATACAGGTAGGTGCCGCCGGTGCCGTGATACCGGCTGGCGGCTTCCGCGTAGCACGCGGCCACCAGGCCCATCAGCACGCCGCCCGCCAGGCAGGACAGCACGCTGTACGGCCCCACCAGCGCGAACACCCGGCCGGGCAGGCCCAGTATGCCGGCGCCAATCGTGCTGTTGATGGTGATCGCGGTGAGGTCCCAGCGGCCCAGGGCTTTCGTCAGGCTTTGTTCGGGCATCTTGGTCCATTGGAAGGGTTGGCGAGAAAGGCCTTCTTTTTCGAGAAAAAGAAGCAAAAAGGTATTGCTCCGCTGTCGCGGGAACGTGGCGGCGGGCGCCGCATCGGACACTGGGCGCTCGCCTGCCTATAGGTCTGCCGCACGCGCGTTGCTATCACGCCGCCATGGCCGTCTATACCGAAGTCTCCGACGATGCGCTGACGGCCTTCCTGGGCGAGTACGACATCGGCGGGCTGGTGGCCTTTCGCGGCATCGCCGAAGGCGTGGAGAACAGCAACTTCTCGCTGCGCACCACAGGCGGCGACTTCATCCTGACGTTGTACGAGCGCCGCGTGGACCCGGCCGACCTGCCCTGGTTCCTCGGGCTGATGCGCCACCTGGCGGCCAGGGGCATCACCTGCCCGCTGCCGGTGGCAGGGCGTGACGGCAGCGCGCTGCGCCTGCTGTGCGGCCGGCACGCGGCGGTGACCACCTTTCTGCCCGGCGTGTGGCCGCGCCGGGTGCGCCGCCCCCATTGCGCGCTGCTGGGCCAGGCGCTGGCGCGGCTGCATCTGGCCGGCGCGGGCTACGCGCCGGCGCGCGCCAACGCGCTGGGGCCGCCATCCTGGCCGCCGCTGCTGGAACGCTGCCGCCCCCGCGCGGACGAGGTGGCCCCAGGCCTGGCCGCCGAACTGGACGCGGCTTCCGCCCGCATCCTGGCCGCCTGGCCGCGGGACCTGCCCACCGGCCACATCCACGCCGACCTGTTCCCTGACAACGTCTTCTTCCTGGACGGCGCGCTCTCCGGCCTGATCGACTTCTATTTCGCGTGCACGGACGTGCTGGCCTACGACATCGCCGTGTGCCTGAACGCCTGGTGCTTCGAGGCGGATTTCAGCTTCAACGTCACCTACGCGCGCGCCCTGCTGGACGGCTACGCCAGCGTCCGCCCGCTCGCCACCGCCGAGCAGGCCGCTTTGCCCGTGCTGGCCCAGGGTGCCGCCCTGCGCTTCCTGCTGACCCGGCTGTTCGACTGGCTGAACACGCCGGCGGGCGCGCTGGTGGTGCGCAAGAGCCCGATCGACTATCTGCGCCGCCTGCGGTTTCATCTGGCCGCCAAGGACGCGCATGACTACGGACTTTGAACTCCCCGCCGCCACCGACACCGACGCCGTGCAGATCTGGACCGATGGCGGCTGCAAGCCGAACCCGGGCCCCGGCGGCTGGGGCGCCATCCTGCTGTTCCGCGGCCGCGAGCGCGAGATGTCCGGCGCCGAGGCCGCCACCACCAACAACCGCATGGAGCTGACGGCGGCCGCCACCGCGCTGGAGGCGCTGACCCGCCCCTGTCGCGTGGTGCTGCGCACGGACAGCGAGTATGTCCGCAACGGCATCACCCGCTGGCACACCGGCTGGGTACGCAAGAACTGGCGTACCGCGTCCGGTGACCCGGTGGCGAACATGGATTTGTGGCGCCGTCTGCTGGACGCGGCAAAGCCGCACAGCATCGAGTGGCTGTGGGTGCGCGGCCATTCCGGTGACGTGATGAACGAGCGCGTGGACGTGCTGGCGACGCAGGCGCGCGAGCGGCGCTAGGCTGCCGAAAGAAGCAAGGCCTTCTTTTCTGAAGAAAAGAAGCAAAAGACTTTCGCTCCCACGCTGCTGCAGCGCTTTGGCTTCAGGAAATGCGCGAACGACGCAGATGCGGGAAGCAAAAGTCTTTTGCTTCTTTTCTTCAGAAAAGAAGGCCTTGCTTCCTTGCCTACCCGCCCCTCGGTGTAAGCATGCCCCATGAGCCGCAACCGCTACTACCAGGGTCCCCCCTCCGACCACTTCGACGGAGAACGCTTCTTCAACCCCGGCCACCCGGACATCGACCGCAGCCTGGCCGCGCTACTGCGCTGGCGCCTGGGCGAAAAGCGCCCGCGCTGGACACCAACCCCCACGCGCCAGGCCGCGCCCGCCGCCACGGTCGCCGGCCTGAGCGTTACTATGATCGGCCACGCCAGCGGCCTGCTGCAGACGGACAACCGCAACATACTGGTCGATCCCGTCTGGTCCCCGCGCGCCAGCCCGCTGCGCTGGGCCGGCCCGCGCCGCTACAACGAACCGGGCATCGCCTTCGACGCGCTGCCGCCGATCGACCTGATCCTGCTCACGCACAACCACTACGACCACCTGGACATCCCCACGCTGCGCCGCCTGTGGCAAGCCGGACGCCCCCCGATCCTGGCGCCGCTGGGCAATGATCGCGTGATCGCCCGCGCCGATCCGGAGCTGACGGTGCGCACGCTGGACTGGGGTGAGCACGCGGAGATGCTGCCCGGCCTGGAGGTCTGGCTGCACCCGGCCCACCACTGGTCCAGCCGCAGCCTGTCGGACCGCCGGATGGCGTTGTGGGGCGGGTTCGTCGTCCGCTCGCCGGCCGCCACCATCTATCTGGCTGGCGACACCGGCTACGGCGACGGGGCCATATTCCGCCAGGTACGCGAGCGCCACGGCCCGCCCGATTTGGCCATACTGCCGATCGGCGCCTACTCCCCGCGCTGGTTCCTGAAAGACCAGCACGCCGATCCGGCCGAGGCGGTCCGCATGATGCAGGATTGCGGCGCGGCGCAGGCGCTGGGCGTGCACTGGGGGACGTTCGCGCTGTCCGACGAGCCGCAATTCGCCCCCGAGCAGGACCTGCGCCGCGCGCTGGAGCAGGCAGGGGTGCCGCAGGAGCGCTTCCTCGCCTTGCGGCCGGGTGATTGCTGGACGCGCCAGGCCTGACCCGGCCTACGAGCCGCGCGGCGTCAGGAAGGCCGCCAGCCGCGCGGCCTCCTCGTCGAACTGCCGCGCGAAGCGGACGCCGCGGTCGCCCGCCGCCACGTAGCCGGCCCGAACGTCAAGCTGCCCGCCATCCTGGCGGCAGTTCACCCAGCCGATCACCTCGTCGCCCCAGGACAGCGGCATCGCGTAATAGCCCAGCTTGCGCCGGCCCTCTGGCACATACGCCTCGAAACGGTACGGCCAGCCCCACAGATGCTCGAACCGGCGCCGGTCCCAGACCAGCGGGTCGAACGGTGCCAGGAAACGCACACGGCGCGGCGACGGCGACGGCCACGCCCCGATCGCCTCGGCGCGCACCACGTAGCGCGTGCCTTCGGCTTCCAGCACCGCGAGCGCCGGGCTGCACAGGACGTGAGCCTTGGCCGCCGCGCCCTGCGGTCCCAGAACCCCGCGCGCAACCCCCGAGACGAGCGCCGACAGCGTGGCCGCCGGCACCGGGGCGAGCAGGTCCACCAGGTGCAAGGCCAGGCCCAGCAGGCGCTCGGCCGGAGGCATGCCGGGGCTGGCGGTCACCGCAGGAGCATAGACCCTGACGCCGCTCTCGCGGCCCGTCACGCGCAGGTGGCCGTAATGCAGCAGCGCGTCCAGCGCCCGCGTGGTCGCCTTGGACAGCCCGCCCCAGCCGTTGCGCGCCGTCACCCGGCCGAACGCCGCTTCCAGGTCGCGCGGGTGGGTCTGCGGCCTGGCCTGCGCGAAGGCCAGCACCTCCGCCTCCAGCCCCGCGGGACGGTGGAACCCGTCCGGCGCCGCCGGGTCGAAACGCGGATAGAGCAGCGCCCGCAGCGCAGGCGCGGCGAAGCCATAGGCGTGCAGATACGCCTCCTCGATCCCCAGCGCCCGGTAGCGGCGTTCCAGGTCGCCCGCCCGGTAGCCGCGCACGCGGTGGCGCAATATCAGGTCCTGCGCGCGGGCGGGCGCCCTGATCGGGTCCGCCTGCACGAAGCCGCGCACCCGGAAGGCCTCGGCCAGCGACGCGCGGATGCCCGGAAAGGCCGCCGCCAGGGCGCGGCCCCGCAGAGCCTCGACGGTGGTGGGAACGCTCGGAAGCAGGCGGATCTCCGGCACGGGGCGCGCCGGCCGCACCGGCGCACGGCGCGCGACCCTGCCATGGCGGCGCGCCACCTGTCACCCGGCGGGGGTCCGGCGCAGGCGGAAAACCGCCGCGGCGCCGCGCGAGTTATGCCCGCAAACGAACGGGACCTGCATATGCTCGCGTCTTTCCTCATCGGCCTGGTCGGCGGACAACGCGCCATGACTCCCCTGGCCGCGGTCTCCGTCGCCGCCGCCTCCGGCGCGCTGCCCGCCGGCAACGTCACGCCCCGCATCCTCGCCCACCCGCTCGCCGCCGCTCTCACGGTGGCCCTCGCGGCCGCCGAACTCGCCGGCGACAAGATGCGGACGGCGCCCGACCGCATCGTGCCGGTGGGGCTCGCCGCCCGCCTCGTCACCTCCGCCATCGCCGGCGCGGCGCTGGTGCCGCTGCGCCAGCGCTGGCTGGGTGCTGCGGCCGGCGGCGGCACCGCGCTCTTGGCCTCCTACCCCGGCTGGCGTGCCCGCATCGCCGCCATCCCGCGCTACGGCCGCGTGCCCACCGGCCTGGTCGAGGACGCGATCGTCGTCGCCGGTGCCGTCGCGATCGTCCGCGCGCTGGGGCAGGCGGCCGGGCAAGCCAGGGCGGCACGGACGGGCTGATGCGGTCCGGGTCTTCGCTGCAAGCAGGGCGGGTGCTACTATGGGCTGTGTTCGCGTGGCGCCGCGTGGCAGCGCCGCGTCACCCCGCAAGGCGGAGCAAGCCAGATGCCTGAAACCACAACGGTCGTACGCGGCCAGACCGAGTTGCGCGTGGAGCGCCCCAAGCTGCACAAGGTCGTCCTGCTTAACGACGACTTCACGCCGCGCGGCTTCGTGGTGCGCGTGCTGCGCATCGAGTTCGGCCTGCGCGAGGAAAAGGCCGCGCAGGTGATGAGCACGGCGCACAAGCGCGGCGCCTGCGTGGTGGGCGTGTTCACCAGGGAGGTGGCCGAGACGAAGGCCACCAGCGCCATCGACCTGGCGCGCAAGGAGGGCCACCCGCTGATGTTCACTACCGAGCCGGAGGAGTGAGGGGGGGCAAGGCTGGGGCGCTGCCCCGAACCCCGCTGGGGCCTTGGCCCCAGACCCCTGGGCTTCGCCCCTTGGAAAAGAACGCTTGCTTTTGTTCTTTCTACCCTGCTGGCAAGCTGAACGCGTAGAGCTTGTTGTTCGCTGTCCCGTAAGGATCGCCCGAGCCCCAATACACCACGCCCGCCACGACGGAGGGGCCGCAGGTGACGCCGCCGCCGCTGGCGTAGTGCCACAACACCCGGCCGCTGCCGGCATCCATCGCCACCATCTCCCCAGCGGTGGAGCCCGCGAACACCACGCCGTTGGCCACCGTCATCGCGCTCTCGGTGCCCGCCGGCGCCCCGGACTGCGTGCCGGTCACTTCCGTCTGCCAGGCCACGGCACCGCTGCTCACATCCAGCGCCGCCCAGGATCCGCCGCGGAACTTCGCCGAGGCCCCGGAAGGCGTGTAGGCCACGTGCTGCGAATCGTTCTCCGCCACATACACATGCGCCTGGTCCACCGCGGCACCCCACATGATGCCGCCACGCTCCCCGCCGGGCCCCGGCTGGCTGTGCCACGCCACCTCTCCGCTGCCGGCATCCAGCGCCCAATACACGCCGCTCTTCTGCCCGGCGCCCACCACCAGGCGCGCCGCGGCGGCGGTGCCCGCATCGAACAGGCTCGGCCCTTGCGCGAAATCGTAGTCGGGCCCGGTGGGCATCGGGCAGGGTTGCGCCGGCGTGCCGGTGCGGCAGTTCAGCGTGAAGGTGTCCGACCCCTGCAGGCGGTGGCCCCAGCGCACCGCGCCTGTGCCCATGTCCAGCGCCACGACGGAATCCACGTAGTCGGCCGGCGCCAGGCAGGCGAGACGCGCGGCCTTGCCGCTGGCGCTGTCCTGGCAGGCGGAAGCGGCCTGCGGCACCGAGTAGTTGTTGCCCGTCGCCACGTAGATCACCCGGGCGCCGGTGTTGATCGCGAACCCGCTGCCCCAGACCGCCCCGCCGGTATAGCCTTGCGGAACCATGTAGCTCTGCCACTGCACCGCGCCGGTGGCCGCGTCCAGCGCGGCCACGCTGCCGCGAAACGTCGGCGTGTAGCTGGAAGACGCCGAGACCTCGTATTCCTCGTTGGACGCGGTGCCGACATACACCGTGCCGGCATGCACCACCGGGCTGCCCGTGAGCGTGGCGTAGGGGTTCGGTTCGATCAGCGTCTTCCACACGAGCGCGCCCGTGGCACGGGTGATGCCGATGACGTTGCCGGATCGCCTGTCGGCCAGAATCAGCAGGTCGCCCGCCACCGCCGGGCTGCTGCGTGATACGCTCAGCCCGTAATCCGACATCGCATGCGTCCACACCGCCCGCCCGGTCGCCGCGTCGATGGCGTAGACGCCGCCGCCGTCATCCGTCGCGTACACGAACTTGCCGAACACCGTAGGCGTGGCGGTGAAGTTTCCCTGCCCGGTGAACACCCAGCGCTGCTGCAGCGTGGACACGTTGGCGGGCGAAATCGCCGTCTCCGTGGGCGCGCTGCGCGTGTTGGTGGCCAGCGCGCCGCCCCAGTTCGGCCAGGACGGCGCGGTCGCGGCGCAGGCGGGGGCCGCGCTCACGCACAGGCAGAAAGCCAGCAGGCGCTGGAACATGGGCGTGCTATCCTCGGGTTTTGGCGAGACCTACCCCGGCCCGCAGGCGTTGCACTCTCACAACCTAGTGAAACGGCACGCCCTGCGGCGCCACGCTAGCAGGCCATCCCGGGCCAGATCGGCCTGCGCCGTAATGGCCGCGCCGGTGCCGGTCGAACCCGCGCGGTCGCACCCGCCTCGGCGCGAGCGCAAACCCCGCCCAGCCCCTTACGCCACCTGGCGCTGCTCGCCTGGGTCGGCATCCTTGCCCGCCGCATCGGCGCAGGAACTCACCGCCTCCGTCAGCGAGCTGGTGAAGTAGTCCGATCCCACCTGCGCGCGCATCGCGGGATCGCTCAGCGTGCTGTCCTCGGACGGCCACAGGCCGACCAGCAGCTTCGCCCCCTTTGGCAGGCGCCGGCGCAGCCGCTGTATCAGGTAGCGCAGATGCGCCGGGCTGCCGCTTATGTCGAGGTAGGAGATGCACGCCATGCGGACGCCCTGCACGTCCAGGCTCTCTATGCCGTCGCGCCCCACTTCCTTGTAGGACACCAGCCGGCTGCCCATGCCGTGCTTGCCCAGCAACTGCACCAGCATGGCGGAGGCCGCCTCGTCCAGCGGCCCGCGTCCGGCGATGCAGAGAACGGCGGATTGGCCGCGCCAGGCTTCCGGCACCCCCGCCTCGCCCGGCGATACCGAGGCCGGAAGCGGGTTGCGGGGCAGGTCGCGCTCGTCGTCCGGCGGCTCCACTGCATCGTCGTCGGAGGTCGAGGCAGGCGGTTGCGCGTCGACATGCTCCGCCAGGCTGTCCACCAGTATCTTCACCGTGGTCTTCACCCGGTCGAGCTGCTCGGCGCCCAGCACGCCGCGCTGCGCGTCATTGGCCGCAAGCTGCAGCCCTTTCAGCGCCACCTCGTCGTAATAGGTGGACAGCGAGCGCTCCTTCAGCAGCAGCTCGGCATGGTCCTGCGCCTCGTCCGCGTCGCCCGCCAGGATGCGCTGGTAGAAGCTCTCCACCGGCGTCAGCGCCGGCCGGTCGCCCAGCAGCACGTCCAGGAACTCCAGCCGCTTCACGTGGCGGCCCATCACCACCAGGCACAACGTCAGCGGGGTGGACAGGATCAGCCCCACCGGGCCCCACACCCAGGACCAGAAGATGGCCGCCACCACTACCGAGAACGGCGATAGCCCGGTGCTGTGGCCGTAGACCATGGGCTCGATCACCTGCCCGGTCAGGCCTTCAACCGCCACGTATAGCCCGAGTGTCCACAGCACCATGGACCAGCCTGGCTCCACCGCGGCGGCCAGCGCCATCGGCAGCAGGGCGGACAGCAGCGAGCCCACATAGGGCACGAAGCGCAGCAGCCCGGACAGGATGCCCCACAGCACCGGGTTGGGCACGCCGATGATCAGCAGCCCCAGCCCCACCACCACGCCGAAGCTGGCGTTGATGCTAAGCTGGGTGAGGAAATACTTGCTCAGCCGGCGCGCCCCGTCATCCATCGCCAGCGTGGTGCCGTGCAGGTCGTCCGATCCCACCAGCCGAATCAGGCGGTCGCGCAGATCCTCGCGCTGCAGCAGGGCGAACACGGCGACCACGAAGACGATGCCGAACGTCGCCAGCGGCGAGAGCAGCGGCGCCAAGTAGCGTTCGGCGATCTCCAGCGGCGAGGTGGATTGCTGCTGCACCACGGTGGGCGCCGGCGCCGGCGCCTGTCCGCCGCCGCCCGCCTGCTGCAGGCCGGGAGCCGCCCGGTTCTCCGCCGGCCGGTGGCCATGCGGCCCGATGCGGTCGGCGAACTGGGACAGCCGGCCCACGGTGTAGTTGCGCACCGTGGTGACCTTGGTCTCCACCGTGGCCGCGTAGCGCGGCAGGTCGGTCGTCAGCTCGGCGATCTGCGAGCCGATGACGCCGCCGATGGCGAGTATGACGCCCAGCGCCAGAATCACGCCGAGCAGCACGGACGGGATGCGACCCAGATGCAGGCGCCGCAGCAGCGCTACCAGCGGCGCCAGAAGAAACGCCAGCAGCAGCGCCAGCGTGACCGGCACCAGCACCTCGCGGCCGAAATACAGGATGGCCACCACCATGACGAACAGCGTCACCACGCGGGCGGCATCCGGGCCGGAAGCCTGCGCCACCGATTTGGCGGGCGGGGCGGCGGGCAAGGCGGGCGCGTTCGGCAATCAGGTTCTCCCGGTCGATCTGTGGGCGTGTGGCGGCCGGTTCCGGCCCGCCATAGGCGAAGTCTGCTGCATCAGGAACTACGCCCGCTTGGCTGAAAGCCGAAGCCCGGACCGGCCAACCCGCCGCGCCGTTCCGCTCCGGCAGATGCCACCCGGCCCTCCCCGGGCAGCATCCCCCGCCTCCGTGGTCCCGAAAGCCGGGGCCCGCTGCTACCTCGGCTGGGTGGCGCCCGTGTTGGGGTAGCCGCCAGCCGGCGGTTGCTGGCCGGCGATGTCCGGCGCGGCCTGGCCCTTGTGGGAGAAGCAGCCCAGCTCGTAGCAGCCGAACAACGCCGCCGCGCCGATGCCGATCGCCACCTTCGTGCCGGTGGACAGGCCGGCCGGCGCGGCATGTCCCGCCGCCCCCACGGTCGCCACCAGCCGCTGCGCCTGCTGCGGCCCGCCGCCATCGGGGATCAGGTCCACCTTGATCTGGGTGCCCGGCGGCAGCGATCCGACATAGGCGCCGAACGCGGTCAGGGTGGCGAACACGCGGCCGTCCACGGCGATGATCTGGTCGCCCGCATGGAAGCCGGCCTGCGCGCCCGGCGAGCCCCGCCGCACCTGCTTCACGCGTATGATGTCGAACGCCAGCCCGTCATCGGCGATGTGCTGGGCGCGCTCGATGTCCATCCCCAGCGCGCCGCCGCGCCGGGGCAGGGCGGCCGCGTCCTCCTGGCTGACCAGGCGGTAGCCCATCGGGTTGTCCGCCCTGGCCGGCGCCACCATACAGGGCAGCGCCAGACAGGCCGACATGGTTGCAGCGAAGATGCGCGTGCGCATCGTTTGGGCGGCGAGGCGCCTGCGCATCGTCGCTCAGACCGAGACGGTGCCCTCGTCGGGCACCTTGCCGTTCGGGGTCATGCCGTCCACCGCGTTCGGCAGGTGCTGGGCGAGCTGGGACAGGAAGTCCTGCGGCTGCATGCCGGACTGGCTGGCCATGCTCTGCACCCGGTCCTGGCCGAGCACGCTCTGCAACTGGTCCGGCGAGACCGGCTGGTTCGGGCCGTTGCCGACCCAGGACTGCGCGATGTGGCCCAGCCCGGCCTGCTCGAACATCGAGACCAGGCCGCCTATGCCGCCGCCGCCCATGCCGCCCATGCCGCCCATTCCGGCCATGCCGGCCTGCTGCCCGCTGCCGCCGAGCAGGCTGGACAGCACCCTGCCCATCGGCGAGGCGCCACCGGCGCCGCCGCCCATCAAGCCGCCGATGACCTGGTCAAGTAGTCCCATGTGTCTGCTTCCTTCGTCTGCGCTCAGTTAACGGAGCGAACGCCTGCCGATCACGGCGTGGTAGAGAACCAGCACGACGACCGCACCGACCACGGCCACGAACATGCTGTAGATGTTCAACCCGGTGACGGGCGCCGCACCCAGCGAGGTGAACAGGAAACCACCCACCATGGCGCCGATGATGCCGAGCACAATGTCGAGAAACAGGCCTTCGCCGCTCTTGTTGACGATCTGGCTTGCGATGAAGCCGGCGATGAGGCCGAGGATGAGCCAACCTATTATGGACATATTTGCGTTTCCTTGTGTGAAAAAATCGTCTCGGTTGCGGTAGGACAAGAAAGCAAGGCCTTCTTTTTTGAAAAAAAGAAGCAAAAAACTTTTGTTTCTGCGCTGGTGGACCCCGTGATTCTCCCTTGAGGGCACGGCTGCTTCAGAGGCGGGAAGCAAGAGTTTTTTGGTCCTTTTTTTCAAAAAAGGACTGCTTGCCTTCTACTACACGCCCGTCTTGCGCGTCGTCGTATCGTATGTCGAACCGCCCACCTCGCCAGGCAGCTTGGTGATCTCCACGTCCTCGCGTCGCACCGTGTCCCGCACCGTCTCGGTCCGGTCGGCGGATTCCTTGCGTATGCCGATCTCCTCCACCACGCGCGCGGTCTTCGAGACCACGGCCTCCTCGCCGGTCTCCGTCACCGCGATCGTGCGGTCGCTGAAACTGTCGGTGGCAGGCCGCCCGTCGGTCACCGGCCGGCGCTCCACCGTCACCCGCTCGTCGTGCAGTTGGACCTGCTCTTCCACCGGCGTCTCGACCACGAAGCGGCGGATGCGCGTGGTGCCGCGGTTGACGACGCGCTTGCCCACCGTGAGCGTCTCCTCGGAGAGCTGGATGGTGCCGTCCTGTTCCCGCGTGCCGGTCGCCCGCGTGCCGCTGGCCCCACTGCCTGTAGCCCCTGTGCCTGTGGCCCCTGTGCCTGTTGCCAGGGTGGCGGCGGCCGGCGCGGTGCCCGCCACAGGCGCGCGTGCGGCCGTGGTCTGCGCCAAGCCGTAGCTGCCGGCGCGCTCGTCTATGTCGATCGGGTTATGGCGCTCGAGTATCTCCATCACCGCGGCCACGTGGTCGTCGGGCACCTTCACCGTCACCGCGCTGGACCCGCTGCTGACGCTGCGGTCATAGACGGCGGTGTCGTGGTCGGGCTCGCCGCCGAACAGGCTGGCCCAGAAACCGGTCTCCTCGCCGCGCGGCGCCGGCGTGGTGGCGCTGCCGGCGTAGCTGCCTTCCCGGGCGTGGCGATGGACCGACTGCTCCGGCACCTTGGCCTGCAGCAGGTCCTGCACCGCCAGTTCGGCATGGGCGGGCGTGTCATACACGGCGACGATTGTCTGCTCTGTCATGGTCTGATCCTTGGGTTGCACGTGTGGCGGTCCGCATCCGCGGCTTACGCACGCTGCCGCAAGCGCAGCGGCGGCCCGGAAGCGCGATCGGAGGTTTTCGTGTCGAAAGAAGGCCTCGCTCGCCTCCCGGTGTTTCGCCAGGCCACGGGTCATTCCGCCGCCAGGCCCTGCCTATAGGCGGGCGCTCCTGGCCATGACAATCTAATGTTTTTCGTAGGTTAGCTTACTTTCGCCAAGTCGATTCGCACCAGCCGCGCATGACATTCGCACTAGCGCGTTTTCGCGCGGCGAACTTTCGCGGGCGATGTCCGTGGCTTGGCCGGCGCCCCCAGGCCACGCTCGCGGGCCCAGACGATCACCGCGCTGCGTTTGCCTATGCCGAGCTTGGCGTAAATCGCGGACACGTGATTGCGGACGGTGTTCCGGCTGATGCCGAGCCGGCCCGCTATCTCCTCGTCCGACAGGCCTTGCGCCACGTGCGACAGCACCTCGCGCGCCCGGTCCGGCAGGCCGGACACCTCGGCGATCTTGCCGGCCGGCCGGCCGGTACCGGTCACCGCCGCCAGGCGCTCGACGATCTTCTGGCCCAGCCAGCTCGTGTCCCGCATCACCGATTCCACTGCCGCCAGCATGTCGCTCTCGGTGCGCTTGCGCTCGGTGTTGTCCACCATCAGGCTCAGCACGCAGGGCGCGCCGTGTATCTCCACGGTCTCGGCCGACATCAGGAAATCGCCCACCGAGCCGTCCTTGGCACGCAATTGCACGTCCACGCCGCGCAGCGTGCCGCTCTCGCGCAGGCGGCGCTGCAGGTGCGCGCGCGCCTCGCCCTGGCCCCACAGCTCAAGCTCGGCCTCCTCGCGGCCGATCACCTCCTCGCGGTGCCAGCCGGTGGCCGCCGTGAACGCCGAGTTCACGTCCATCACCCGCAGCCCGTCCAGGGCCAGTATCGCCATCGGACCTGGCGCCATGTGGAACGCCTTGGAGAAGCGTTCCTCGCTGTGCCGCAGCGCGTGCTGCGCCAGTTGGCGCGGGTGCAGGTCGGCGAACGTGAACAGCATGCAGCGCTCGTCGCCGATCTCGATCGGCTGGCCGCCCAGCAGCACGGTGCGTTCGGCGCCGCCCGGCAGCTCCAGGCAGCCTTCCATTTGCGGTATCGTCTCCCAGGCGTGCAGCCGGCGCACTGCCAGGTCGCGCCGCTCGGCGTCCTTCAGCACGTCGAGTTCGTGCACGGACCGGCCGACCAGCTCGTCCCGCCGGAAGCCGGTCAGCTCCAGGAAGCCCTGGTTCACCTTCACGTAGCGCATGTCGGCCAGCCGGGCGATGATCGCCGGGGCCGGGTTGGCGCCGAAGGCGCGCTCGAACCGCTCCTCGGCGTTGAAGCGCTCGGTCTCGTCGTCGATGATCAGCACCAGGCAGTCCGGCCGGCCGCGGGAATCCGTCAGCACCAGCGTGCGTATCTGGTGCACCCAGCGCCGGTCGTCGCCCGGCCGTGTCACCTCCACCACCACCTCGCTGAGCGTCTCGCCGGCCAGCAGCCGCTCCATCGGATACTCGCCCGCGGCAAGCTGGTGGTTGTTGCGATAGGTGAGGGTGAAGCGCTTGCGGTATTCGGCGACGTTGCGGCCCAGCTCGGCCAGGTCGGTGACGCCGTGCATTGCCAGCGCGCGCTCGTTCGCCCAGGCGATGGTCCGGTCCGGGTCCAGCAGCACGACGCCCTCGTTCAGCCCGGCGATGATCTGCTGCAACTGCGTACGGTCGGCGGCGGGCGGTGGGATGGTGTCGTCCATGGGGCGGTCATAGCAGTGGCGGCGGGGGGTGTGCGAAGAAAGGGAAGCAAGGTTGGGGCTCTGCCCCAGACCCATTTTGTAGGCGTGCGTGGATAGGTTCTAAGGACGACTGTCCTTAGCGGGGTTCAGGGGCAGAGCCCCTGGCCTTCTTCTAGCGTCAGGAGAGCACATGACCACCACCGTGGAACTAGGCCTGGACACCTTCGGCGACGTGACCGCGGACGCGGACGGCACCCTGCTGCCCCACGCCCAGGTGATACGCAACGTCATCGCCGAAGGCGTGCTGGCAGACCAGGTGGGCGTCGATTTCTTCGGCGTGGGCGAACACCACCGTGCCGAATTCGCCATCTCCTCGCCGGAGATGGTGCTGGCCGCCATCGCCGGGCAGACCTCCCGCATCCGCCTCGGCTCCGCCGTCTCGGTGCTCAGCTCGGACGACCCGGTGCGGCTGTACCAGCGCTTCTCGACGCTGGACGCCGCCTCCTCCGGACGCGCGGAAATCATTCTGGGGCGCGGCTCGTTCACCGAATCCTTCCCCCTGTTCGGCTACGCGCTGGAAGATTACCAGACGCTGTTCGAGGAGAAGCTCGCGCTGTTCGCCGCCCTCCGCCAGGGCGGCCCGGTCACCTGGCAGGGCACCGTGCGCGCGCCGCTCACCAGCCAGGCCGTCTACCCGCCGGTGCAAGACGGCCGTCTGCGCACCTGGATCGGCGTCGGCGGCAGCCCGGAATCGGTGGTCAGGGCGGCCCGCCACGGCCTGCCGCTCATGCTCGCCATCATCGGCGGCGATCCCGCCCGCTTCCGCCAATACGTGGACCTGCACCACCGCGCCCACGATCACCTCGGCACGCCGGCGCAGCCAATCGGCGTGCACTCGCCCGGCCACGTCGCCGCCACGGACGCCCAGGCCCGCGAGGAGCTCTGGCCGCACCACCAGCGCCAGCATGCCAGGCTGGGCGCCGAACGCGGCTGGCCGCCGCTCCACCGCGAGGATTTCGAACGCGAAGCCGATCACGGCTCGCTCTATGTCGGTTCGCCCGAAACAGTGGCCCGCCGCATCGCGCGGACCATCCGCCTGCTGGGCCTGTCCCGCTTCGACCTGAAATACAGCGTCAGCCAGATGCCGCACGAGACCCTCATGCGCGGTATCGCGCTGTACGGCCGCGCCGTGATCCCGATGGTGCGCGACATGCTGGCCTCGACCCCGGCCTCGCAGGTCGCCTGACCCGGCCCAGCTACCCGGGACCGGATGCTTACGGACATCCCGCCTCAGGTCCCGCACAAACATGAACCCCCTCAGCCCGGAAAACCTTCAGGCCCCCAGCGTGCTGCTGGAGGACAGACTGAACGCGGAAGCGGGCGGCCTGCTGTATGCGCGGCCGCACGCGGTCATCCGGTGTGACGCCGCGCAGGACCTTCAAGCCGCATGGCGCGCGGTCGAGCAGGGGCTCGCCTCCGGCCTGCACGCCGCCGGGCTGTTCTCCTACGAGTTGGGCTACGCGCTCGAGGCGAAGCTCGCGCCGCTTATGCCGGCGCCGCTTGACGGCCCGCTGCTCTGGCTCGGGCTGTTCGATCCGCCCGCGCGGATCGGCGCCGCCGCCCTGGACGAGATGTTCGCCACATTTGCGCCGCCGCCGCCGGTGCGTCTCGCCGCCGGCGAGGATCGCGCCCGGCATCTGGCGGGCGTACGGGAAGCGCTCCGGCTGATCGCGGCGGGAGACATCTACCAGGTCAACCTCACCTTTCCCGTCGACTTCACCTACGCGGGCGACCCGCTCGCGCTGTATGCGGCGATGCGCGTGCGTCAGCCGGTCGCGCATGGCGGGGTCGCGGCACTGGACGGCATCACGGTGCTGTCCGTCTCGCCGGAACTCTGGATGTCCACCAGCGGCGGCGTGGCGACGACGCGGCCGATGAAGGGAACGGCGGCCCGCGGCGGGGATGCCGCCGCGGATGCGGCGGCCCGGACGGCGCTGGCGGCGGACCCGAAGCAGCGCGCCGAGAACCTGATGATCGTCGACCTGCTGAGGAACGACCTCTCGCGCATCTCTGCCGCCGGCACGGTGCGGGTGCCCGCGCTGTTCACGGTCGAGACCTATCCGAGCCTGCACACGATGACGTCCACGGTGACGGGGCATCTCCGCCCGGACACCAGCCTGCGCGAGCGCGTCGCTGCGATGTTTCCCTGCGGATCGGTGGTGGGCGCGCCGAAGATACGGGCGGGCGAGGTCATCCGCACGCTCGAGCCGCATCCGCGCGGCTTCTACACCGGGGCGCTGGGCGCGATCGCGCCGAACGGCGACATGCGGTTCAACGTCGCGATCCGGACGGCGACGCTCAGGGCGGACGGGAACGGCCGCTACGGGGTGGGCGGCGGCATCGTGGCCGAGTCCGATCCGGACGCGGAATACGCCGAGGCGCTGCTGAAAGCCCGGGTGCTGACGGACCTCGCGGACGAATACGGGCTGATCGAGACGTTCCGGTGGTCGGCAGCCTCGGGCTTCGTGCGGCTCGACCGGCATCTCGCCCGCCTGGCGCGTTCCGCGGGGGCGCTTGGATTCGCCTTCGACGCGGCTGGGGCGACGCGGCGCCTGCAGGCGCGCGCCGGCGGATGGCAGGCAGATGCCGGCGACCGCCGGGTGCGGCTGCTACTGGCGCGCGACGGGACCGTGTCCGTCCAGGACGAGGAGGTCGTGACGCCACCCGGCGTGCTGCGGGTCGGGCTGGCGGCGGACCGGCTCGACCCTGGCGATCCGTTCCTCGGGCACAAGACGACGCAGCGCACGATCTATGAGCGGGCCTTTGCGGCGGCGAGGGCAGCCGGGCTCGACGAGGCGGTCCTGCTCAACCGGCGCGGCGAGGTGGCGGAGGCGTCACGCCATACGGTGTTCGTGGAGGAGGATGGGCGGTTGCTGACGCCCCCACTCGCCTGTGGGGTCCTGCCAGGCGTGTTGCGGTCGTGGCTTCTGGACAGCGATCGGGCGGTCGAGCGCGCGATCACGCCGGCGATGTTGGCAGGATCTCCCCTCTGGCTCGGGAACAGCTTGCATGGCCTGCGGCAATCGATACTCGTGGCGTGAGCCTGCAAGCTCGGCGACGGAGAACTCCGATGTCACGCAATTCAAGCTGAGCCGGCGACGTCGCGCAGCAGCGCCGGCTCGCCGGTCTGCCCGCCCTGACGCCGACCGACAGGCACGCATGGCGCGTTGCCTGCCCGGGAGAGGTGGCGTCCCGGCAGGCGTCGAAGCCGCCGCGGCCAGACCCAGCTCCGCCGTGCCCCGCCTTCATTGCGGCTTCCAGGCCGCCCGCCTTTGGCCGAGGAGGCCGCCATAGAGACTGCAACCGAACCAGGCGGCACCGCGCCAGCCCGCACGCTCCGGCGCGCGCCGGCACGCGCCGGCCTCGTGCTCGCGGCCTGCATACTGGCCTCCAGCCTGGCCTTCGTGGACAGCTCCGTGGTCAATGTCGGGCTGCCCGCCATCGGCCGGGACCTGCAGGCCGGCGCCGGCGCGCTGCAATGGCTGGTGGACGGCTACCTGCTGCCGCTCAGCGCGCTGCTGCTGCTGGGCGGCGCCGCGGGCGACCGCTACGGGCGCCGCCGCCTGCTGATCGCCGGCACCGTCCTGTTCGCGTCCGCCTCGCTGGCCTGCAGCCTGGCCCCAAGCCTGGCTGTCCTGCTGGCCGGCCGAATCCTGCAGGGCATCGGGGCCGCCTTGCTGCTGCCGAACAGCCTTGCCCTGCTGGGCGCCACCTTCGCCGGCGAGGCGAAGGGGCGCGCGATCGGCATCTGGGCGTCCAGCGGTGCCGCCATGAGCGCGCTGGGACCGGTGCTGGGCGGCTGGCTGATCGACACGGTGGGCTGGCGGGCGATCTTCCTCATCAACCTGCCGCTGGCGCTCGCGTCCGTGCTGCTGGCCTGGCGCTGCGTGCCGCCGGACACGGACGCGCGGGACCGGGATCTGGACCTGGTGGGCGGCCTGCTCGCCACGTCAGGCCTGGGTTCCGCCACCTGGGCCCTGACCCAGGGCTCCGGCCCGGCCGGCTGGACCGCACCGGCCCTGGCAGCCGCCACGCTCGCGATCGTGCTCCTGGCCGGCTTCGTCGCCGTGGAGCACCGGCTGGGCGAACGGGCCATGGCGCCGCTCGCGCTGTTCGGGTCCCGGACGTTCGTCGGCCTCACGCTGCTGACCGTCCTGCTGTACGGCGCGCTGGGCGGCCTGTTCGTGCTGCTGCCGTTCCTGCTGATCGAGTCCGCCGGCTACTCGGCCGTCCAGGCCGGGGCGGCCCTGCTTCCGCTGCCGATCATGATCGCCGCCCTCTCGCCGGCGATGGGCGCGCTGGCCGGGCGTATCGGCCCGCGTCTTCCGCTGACGGCGGGGCCGGTGGTCATGGCCGCCGGATTCCTCCTGCTGACGCGCATCGGCACACAGGGCGCCTACTGGACGCAGGTGCTGCCGGCACTCTCGGTCATCGCCGCCGGGCTGAGCGGGGCGGTGGCGCCGCTGACCACGGCGGTGCTGAGTTCGGTGGACGATAGTCATGCCGGCTCGGCCTCCGGCCTCAACAGCGCCGTGGCCCGCACCGGCGGGCTCGTCGCCACCGCGTTGCTCGGCGCGGTCCTTGCCGCCAGAGGCGCGGCCCTGGTCGCGGATTTTCACGCGGCCGCCTTGGCCGGCGCCTCGGCGTGCCTGCTTGCGGGAGTTTGCGCTGTCTTGCTGGTGGGGCGGGGGTAGCGAGGAAGCAAGCAGTCCTTTTTTGAAAAAAAGGACCAAAAAACTTTTGTCTCCCCGCTTGCGCAAACTGCCGCCAGCTTCTGCCAGAAACGCTCTGGCAGAAATCGCGATGCTGCATGCGGGCCGGGAGACAAAAGCTTTTTGCTTCTTTTTCTTGAAAAAGAAGGCCTTCCTTGCTTACGACCTGTCAGCCTCACGCCGTCCTGCCGCCTGTGCAGGCCGCCGCACCGCCCCACATCGCCGTCATGACCCCCTCCTTCGTCCTGACCCGCGCGGCGGCCCTCGCCAGCCTTGCCGAAGCCGTGCCGCAGGCCGGCCGCGCCTACGCCGCCGGCCGCAACACCGATCACGGGCCGGACGGCCAGCCCACCACCAGCCGGCTCTCGCCCTATCTGCGGCGCCGCCTGCTGCTGGAGCAGGAGACCGTAGAGGCCGCGCTGGCGCGCCACGGCCCGCGCGCGGCGGAAAAGTTCGTCGAGGAAGTGTTCTGGCGGACCTACTTCAAAGGCTACCTGGAGACGCACCCGTCCGTCTGGACGAACTACCTGCGGGATTTGGCCGCCGGGCAGGAGCGTCTGGCGGAAAACGCCGGCCTGCGCCGTGCCTATGACGAGGCCGTGGCGGGCCGCACCGGCATCGAGGGTTTCGACGACTGGGCGCGCGAACTGGTGGCGGCGGGCTGGCTGCACAACCACGCCCGCATGTGGTTCGCCTCGATCTGGATCTTCACATTGCGCCTGCCCTGGGTGCTGGGCGCCGATTTCTTCCTGCGCCACCTGCTGGACGGCGACCCGGCCAGCAACACCCTGTCCTGGCGCTGGGTCGCCGGGCTGCACACGCGCGGGCGCGCTTACGCCGCCCGCGCGGAGAACATAGCCCGCCACACCGGCGGCCGTTTCTCGCCCACCGGGCTGAACGAGCAGCCGGAGCCGCTCGACGAGCCGGAGCCGCCGGCGACCGTGGCGCTGCCGCCGGCCGACGCCGTGCCGGAGGGCGAGGTGGCCCTGCTGCTCCATCTGGACGACCTCCACCCTGAGAGCCTGGACCTCGGCGGCGCCCGCGTGGCCCGCGTGGCCGGGCTGCTCGCTTACGCGCCCGGCGCCGCGGAGGGCGTGCGGCAGGCGGACCGCGAGGCCATGCAGGACGCGCTCGCGCGCGCGGCGTCCCGGTTCGGCTGCGAGGCCGCTGCCTTGGCGCCCGGCTTTGCCGGCGGCCTGCCCGTGGTGACCGCCTGGGCGCCGGTCGGACCCTCGGCGGACGCGCTGCCGCCAGACTGCCTGCGTGTGCGCCGGCTTTGGGACGAGCAGGCCTGGCCGCACGCCAGGCGCGGCTACTTCCAGATCAGGACCGCGATCCCGGCCATCCTGCGCGCCACGGCGGCGGGCTGAGCCGCCGGGCATCCCCCGCACGCGGCCTGGCGTCCTGACGGAGACGTGCCAGCGCCGGCTCCTGGCGCGGCCGGCAGGCACGCCCACCTGCTGGGTCTGGGACAGGAGGTCGGCATGGGCGGGGTCGTGATCATCACCGGGGGCAGCGCGGGGATCGGCCGGGCGGCGGCCCGCGCGTTCGCGCGCGAGGGTTATGCGGTCGGGCTGATCGCGCGCGGACGCGAGCGCCTGGACGCGGCGCGCGCCGAGCTGGCGGCGTCCGGCGCCCGGGTGCACACGGTCAGCGCGGACGTGGCCGATGCCAGGGCGCTGGAGGCGGCCGCCGACGAGATCATCGCGGCGCTGGGCCCGGTCACCGTCTGGGTCAACAACGCGATGGCGACGGTGTATTCGCCCATACGCGGCCTGGACCAGGCGGAGTTCCGCCGGGTGACCGAAGTGACCTATCTGGGTGCGGTGCACGGCACCATGGCCGCGCTGCGGCGCATGCAGTCCGGCACGATCGTGCAGGTGAGTTCCGTTCTGGCGTGGCGCGCCATGCCGGTGCAGGGCGCCTATTGCGGCGCCAAGTTCGCCCTGCGCGGCTTCACCGAGGCGCTGCGCTCCGAGCTGATCCACGACCGCAGCGCTGTCCACCTGACCATGGTGCACCTGCCTGCCGTCAACACGCCGCAATTCGACTGGGCGCGCAACAAGACGGGCCAGCAGGCCAAGGCGCCCTCGCCGTACCAGCCCGAGGTCGCCGCAGAGGCCATCCTGTTCGCGGCCACGCACAGGCGGCGGGACGTCTTCGTCGGCAGCTCCACCCCGCCCACCATCCTGGCCGCCCGGCTGGCCCCGGGCGTGATGGACAGGGTGCTCGCCACGCGCGGCTACGACGCCCAGCTCGGTCCGGCGGCCGCCCCCGCTGGCGACGGCAACCTGTTCGCGCCGGCGCCGGGCGCCGCGCAGGCCGCGCGCGGCCGCTTCGACGCGGAAGCGCGCACCAGCCAGGACATCTACACGAGCCGGCAGGCAGACGCGGTGGCGGCCGGCGTGCTGTTCCTGGGCGCGCTCGGCGTACAGGCGGCGGTCGGGGCCGCGCTGGCGTTGCAGGCGCGCGCCGCGGCGCGGGCCTCGCCTCCGGCGATCGTGGCGAAGGGCTTGCTGAACCTGGCCGGCCGTCTCGCGGCACGCCGGTTCGCCCTGTAGCTTCACGCACCTTCCGCCTGGGGGCAGGCGGTCCTATGCCGACTGGCGCGGCGGGCCGTCCAGGTCGGTCCGCCGCACGCCCTCGAACCCCAGTATGAAGTCCGCGCCATGCGCGGTAGCCGGGGTCTGGTAGCCCGGTGTCGCGTGTCCCTCGGCGGCCAGCCGGGCAATCTCGACGGCGGTCCGCGCGGTCAGGTGGTAAGGCTCGGGCGTGTGCAGCAGGGACGCCACGTGCTGTCCGGCCTCGTCCCACGCCTCCGCCAGGATCGCCGCGCGGCCGCTGGCGCGCTCCGCCTTCGTGGGGCCGGGCGGCAGGCGGCGGTCCACCTGGCGCTGCAGGAAGCGCAGCACGGGCCCCTGCGCCAGGAACCGGCGCGCGGCGAAAGGCAGGCGGGACATCGCCTCGATCTCACGGCTCGCCTCGAAGAACACCTCGATGTCGCCGATGCCGGTAGACCGCCACGCGGTGGACACGTCGCCCCAGGGCACGCCGACGGTGCGCCGCGCGCCGGCGCCGAAATCGGCCGTCCGCCGCAGCCTTGGGTCACCCTGCACGATGGTGCCGCCGCGGCGGACCCGCACGCCGGTGCCGATGCCTTCCAGCATCGTCTTCATGGTGCCGCGGCTCGCCTTCGACAGGCCGCCGATGGACAGGCGCAGCCGCGTGGCGCCCGGCAGGCGCGCCGCCGCGTGCGCCGCAAGACAGTCACTGGGCACCACGTCGAACCCCGCGCCGGGCAGCAGCATCACCCCGGCCGCGCGCGCCCGGGCGTCCCAGGCCGCGAGCGCTTCGAAGACGTCGATCTCGCCGGTGATGTCGCAGTAGTGCACGCCCGCCGCGATGCAGGCCGCCGCCATCGGCGCCGCCGTGGCCGAGAACGGGCCCGCCGCGTGCAGCACGGCGCCTATGCCCTGGAGTTGCGCCGGATCGGGTTCCAGGCCGAAGGCACGCCATTCGAGGCCGAAGCCCTCGGCGAGCGGGCGCAAGTTATCCGCGTTGCGGCCTGCCAGCACCGGCCGCAGACCGCGTTCGCTGGCGTGGGCGGCGCAGAGGCGGCCGGTGTAGCCGGTTGCCCCGTAGATCAGGAAGGTCATCGGACGAGAATGCCTGAAGATCTCGTTTCAATGAACCACGGCCAATTCTTCGCCTCAGTTCGGCACCCGCGGTGTCGGCGTCGCGGCAGTCTGTCGGCTGTGGAGGCAGATGGCGGCTACGAACTCTGGCGTGCTGCCGCCTCAGACGCTGGCAGCGCCGCATCTGGCGACAGGCGTCCCATTTCGGCCCTTCGAACGTGCATTCCGGGTAAGCCGACAGGAGCAGCCACGTCGAAAAAGCGGGCCTTCCTTGCCCCGGCCTATACCCGCATCGGCATGAGCACGTAGAGGGCGCTCTCGTCGGATGCATCGCAGACGATCGTGGGCGCGGAGCCGTCTGCGAAGCGGAACTCGACTTGGTCGGTGATCTGGTCGGTGATGTCGTTCAGGTAACGCGCCTGGAAGCCGATCTCCAAGGGGCCGGCGGAGTACTGCACGCGGTCGCCGTCCAGCTCCTCCACCGCGGTGCCCTGGTCCGGGCTGGCGGCGGACAGGGTGAGGACGTCCTTCTGCAACGCCAGCTTCACCGGGCGCGAGCGCTCGCTGCTGATCGCCGCCACGCGCGCCACCGCGTCGGAGAAATCCTTCTTGCCGACGCGCAATATCTTGTCGTTGTCACGCGGGATGACGCGGTCGTATTCGGGGAACGTGCCGTCGATCAGCTTGCTGGTCAGCGTGATGGCGCCCACGGTGAACTGCACGCGCGTGTCGGACAGGCCGATCTCCACGCTGCCGCTCTCCTCGTCCAGCAGCTTGCGCAGTTCGGCCACCGTCTTGCGCGGAATGATCACGCCGGGCATCGAGCCGGCCCCCTCCGGCATCTCCTCCTCCACGCGCGCCAGGCGGTGGCCGTCCGTCGCCACCGCGCGCAGGCGCTTGTGGCCGTCGGTCTCCACTGCGTGGAGGTAGATGCCATTCAGGTAGTAGCGCGTCTCCTCCGTGCTAATGGCGAAACGCGTGCGGTCGATCAGGCCGCGCAGCACCAGGGCCGGCAAATGGAAGCGGTGCGGCAATTGGCCCGCCGTCATTGCCGGGAAGTCCTCCACCGGCAGCACCACCAGGGCGGTGGCGAACCGGCCGGCGCGCAGGGCGAGCTGGGCGTCGCCGCCCGGGTGGTCCAGCTCCACCTCGGCGCCGTCCGGCAGCTTGCGCACGATGTCATACAGCGTGGCGGCCGGCGCGGTGGTGGCGCCGTTGCGCGTGGTGGTGGCGGCCACGTCCTCGACGACGGCAATTTCCATGTCGGTGGCGGTCAGGCTGAGGCGGCCGTCGCGCACGGCGATCAGCACGTTGGCCAGGATGGGGATGGTGTTGCGCTTCTCGGCGACGCTCTGGATGTGGGCCAGCGCCTTGAGCAGCGTGGCGCGGTCGGCCTTGAGCTTCATACGTGGGGGTTCCTGGGGACGCGTCGGGGGGCAAACTACCGGGGGTGCGGCGAATCGCGCAAGAAAGGAAGCAAGGCCTTCTTTTTTGGAAAAAAGAAGCAAAAAACTTTTATCTCTTCGCTCGCAAAAAGGCGCGCCCAGTTCTTGCCCACACGTGCCTGGCAGAACCTGCGCGGCGCGAAGTGCAAGCTGAGAGATAAAAGTTTTTTGGTCCTTTTTTTCAAAAAAGGACTGCTTCCTTCCTTAAGTCTCAGTGCGTCGGATAAACCTTCGGGTAGTTGATCGCATCCGCCGGCCCAGGCTGGCTGGGCGCGCCCACCTTGCCGCACGCGGCCAAGGCCAGCACCAGCAGCACCGCCACCGCCCTCACGACAGCGCCTCCAGCCAACGCGAAGCTGCCGCCGCCACCAGCGCCGGCGCGGTGCCGCCGTGGCTGGTGCGCGAGGCGACCGACGCATCCACGCCCAGCACTCCGAACACCGCTTGCGTGATCGCCGGCTCCTCCGCTCGCATCTCGTCCAGGCTCAGGCCGGCCAAATCCACTCCCTTGCTCTCCGCACGCGCCACCAGCCGGCCGGTCACGTGGTGCGCGGTGCGGAACGGCAGGCCGGCCACGCGCACCAGCCAGTCCGCCAGATCGGTGGCGGTGGCGAACCCCGCACCGGCCACCGCACGCATACGGTCCGCGTTCGGCTGCATGTCGCCCACCATGCCGCCCACCGCGGCCAGCGACAAGGCGAGCGCCTCCGTCGCCTCGAACACCGGCTCCTTGTCCTCCTGCATGTCCTTCGCATAGGCCAGCGGCAGGCCTTTCATCACCGTCAGCAGGCTGACCAGCGCGCCCGTCATCCGCCCTGTCTTGGCGCGCACCAGCTCGGCGGCGTCCGGGTTGCGCTTCTGCGGCATGATCGAGCTGCCGGTGGTGAAAGCGTCCGACAACCGGATGAACCCGTAGGGCGCGCTGCACCACAGGATCACCTCCTCGGCGAAGCGCGAGAGGTGCATGGCACAGATCGCCACGGCACCCAGGTACTCCAGCGCGAAATCGCGGTCGCTGACCGAGTCCAGCGAGTTGGCTGTCGGGCCGTCGAACCCCAGCGCCGCCGCAGTCATGACGCGGTCGATCGGGAAACTGGTGCCGGCCAGGGCGGCGGCCCCCAGCGGGCAGCGGTTCAGCCTGGCGCGGCAATCGGCCAGGCGGCCGCGGTCGCGCGCCAGCATCTCCACATAGGCTAGCAGATGGTGGCCGAACGTCACCGGCTGGGCGGTCTGCAAATGGGTGAAGCCGGGCATCACGGTTTCCGCGTGCTCGGCCGCGCGGCGCGCGAAGGCCGTCATCACGCTTGCGAGCTGGCCGTGCAGACCGTCTATCGCGTCACGCACCCACAGGCGGAAATCGGTCGCCACCTGGTCGTTGCGGCTGCGTGCGGTGTGCAGGCGCCGGCCGGCGTCGCCGATGCGCTCCGCCAGGCGCGCCTCTATGTTCATGTGTATGTCTTCCAGCGCGTCCTCGAAGGCGAAGCGCCCGGCCGCGATCTCCCCGGCGATGCCGGCCAGACCGGCATCGATCGCCCCCTGGTCCGCCTGCGAGATCACGCCCACATGCGCCAGCATGGCGGCGTGGGCGCGCGAGCCGGCGATGTCCTGCCGCCACAGCCTGTGGTCGAAGCCGATGGAGGCGTTTATGCGCTGCATGATTTCGGCCGGCGCGGCCGCGAAACGGCCGCCCCACTGGGCGTTGGCTGGCGGTTCGGATGTATCGGAGGACATAGGGTGGCTTTGCTGACACGCCGCACGCTGCTGGCGGCGACCGGGACCGTATTCGCCACAACCACGCACGGCAAACAAGCCGGCGCGCAGGAGCCGACCGCGCCGCAGGTGGACATGCGCCCGCTCTCCGACATCGTGCGCGCGGACCCGCCCAAGACTCTGCCGCCCGCGCGCTTCACCACGCTGGACGGCGCGCCGAAAACGCTGGGCGACTACGCCGGGCGCAAGCTGGTGATCAATTTCTGGGCCACCTGGTGCATACCCTGCGTGGCAGAGCTGCCCGAACTGGACCGGCTCGCCGCCTCCGGCACCCTCGTGCTGGCCGTCTCGGCGGACCGCGGCGGTGCCGCCACCGTGCGGCCCTTCGCCGCCGCCCACCACCTGGACCACGTCACGTTCCTGCTGGACCCCGGCAACGAGGCGGTGAACGCGCTCGGCGTGGCCGGCTTTCCCACCACGCTGCTGATCGCCGCCGACGGCCGCCTGCGCGGCACGATGGAGGGCCCGGTGGCCTGGGGAGACGCGGGACCGGCGCTCGCTAAGCTGATGGGGTAACAGCCCTGGCCGGCTGATCGGGACCGCGGCTGGCGCGAGTCCGATGCCGGTCCGTGCGCATCTACTGGTCGCGGTCGTTTGTCACATGCCAGGCGAAGCACGCCGCCAGCGGGGCGGGGATGCCGGCAGCATGGGAGCGTGTCCAGGCTTCGATCGCCGCCTGCTCGCCTGGGGCGGCGCCTCCGCTCCAGCGGGTCAAGAAGGGCCTGGCGGCAGGATCGCCTGCGAAAAAGAAGAAGGTTTCGTCGCTGTTGCCGGTCTGGACATACAGGATGCGCCAGTCGGCGAAGCGGAAGGATTGCAGCACCTCCACTGTCCCGACGTGGAGGTCGGCGGCGACGGCACGGGCGTAGGCTGTCCGTTGCGGCGACGTGAGACTGCGATCGACGCCGGCGCATGGAGTGGCTGCGAGGCAGCCGGAGAGAAGTGCGAGCAGCATGGGCGCTGCGAGCAGGGCAATGCCGGTTACGCGACTCATACATTCATCTTCCGACATAGCGATACCAGGTCGGCCTGCCATACCAGGAACTTGCGCCGGCACCGAAGACAGGGCCGCCGGTATGGGACGCGCTCCACACGTTGCGGCCGGGACCGGCACTGTCGTCATATATCACGACGTGGCCAGGGTACCAGCCGACATCGCCAACTTGCGGTGCGCCGGTCACGGCAACGAACTTGGACGATTTGGGAAAGCTGAAGCTGAACATATGGCCGATATCGATGCCGGCCTGCGCATAGATGCCCGACACGGCGCCCGAGCAGTCCGCGCCCGCCTTCGTCATGCCACCAGGCACGTAAGGGATATGTGCGGCTGCCCAATCGCGTGCAGCGGCAGTGATGGCCGCCTGTTGTTGCGGTGTCATGGTTATAGGATACGAGCAGTTCTCCCGCGATTGCCAGGTTCGATAGAGCAACCAGCCCGACCAGTTCCTGGCGTAAGCAAAGCCGACAGGTGACCCGAGCGCCTGCGACTAGACCGACCCCGCAACATACGCCCGCAAGCTGTCCACTTCCTGCGCCTGATCGTCCAGCTGCGCCTTCACCACGTCGCCGATGCTGACCAGCCCGACCAGCTTGCCGTCCTCGATCACCGGCAGATGCCGGATCCGGCTCGCCGTCATCAGGGACAACACGTCCCCCGTGCCGGCGGCGGGCGAGACGGTGTGCAACTGGCTGGTCATGAGCTGGGCGGCTGTCATGCCCAGGCAGGCGCCTCCGCTGCGGGCCAGGCAGCGCACGATGTCACGCTCGCTGACGATACCCAGAAGCTGGCCCGCAGCGTCACGCACCAGCACCGCACCGATTCGGCGTTCGGCCAGCAGGGCAGCCACCTCGGCAATGCTGGCGGCGGGCGCCACGGCAGCGATGTCGGAGCCCTTGTGGCGCAAGATGGCGGAAACGGTCATGGCGAAAGGCTCCCTGGCTAGGTGGTTCGGACCGGGAAGCTTGGGCGAGACGGCCGGGTGATTGCAAATTGTTGGTGTGCAATGCGGCAAAGTAAGCAAGCTGACCGGCCCCTGCACCAGCCTTGGCCTGATCCCGCCGAAGCGCGTTTGGACAGAGGCAGGCCGCACCCCTTCGCAGGCGCCGGAGCAAAAGCCTGTTGCTTCTTTCTCGCGAAAAAGAAGGACTGGCTCGCGAAAAAGAAGGACTGGCTTTGCTTGCCTAGCCCGCCGCCTGCCGAGGCGCGCCAAACACCCGCATCGCCAGAGAATGCGGCTCGACCTCAGCCGCCTCGGTCAGACGCGCATGTTCGGGGTGCGAGTAGACGCACAACATGCGCGCCGGCTGCGCGCTCTCCCGCAGATAGCGGTGCTTCAGAGACGCGTCGAAATACACGCTGTCGCCCGGCTCCAGCACCACGGCCTCGTAGCCTTCGCAGACGAACCTGACGCGGCCGTCGATCACGAAGGCGAATTCCTCGCCGCCATGCGCCTCGGCGTCAGACCCGTCGCCTTCCGCGCGCACGTCGATCAGGCAGGGGAAGTTGTGCTTGCCGGCCAGGTCGGTGGCCAGGAACTGGTGCAGATTGTCGCACACATCCACCATGGGGCCGCTGCCGCGCCGGTCCACCACACGCCGTCCGCCGCGGCGCAGGCTGGGCGTGGGGTCGGCGAACAGCTCGCCCACCGGCACTTCCAGCCCGGCGGCCAGGCTGGCCAGCTTGCCGTAGGTCAGCGTGGTCTGCCCGTTTTCCACCTTCCACAGCATGCTGACGGAGACGCCGGCGCGCCGTGCGGTCTCGGCGATCGTCCAGCCGCGCCGCTCCCGCAGCGTTTTCACGCGGGAGGAAAGCAGCGCCTTTTCATCAACCATGGATCGTCCCGCGTCCGGCCACAGGCAACATAGGCTGTGCCACCCCTTTGCGAAAGCTGCAGTACTCTTTCATATGTGAAATCCGGGGCACGGGGGTTCATCATGTCGGCAGTCATTGCAGGGGCGCTTGGACACCCTGCCCCGGCGCCGCGCCGCGCTCTGTTCGGCCACCCGCCCGGGCTGACGGTGCTGTTCCTGACGCAGATGTGGGCCGAGTTCTCCTATTACGGCCTGCAGGCGCTGCTGGTGTACTACATGACGGAGCGGCTGGGGTTCAGCCAGGCCAAGTCCTCGCTGATCTACGGCACGTACGGGGCGGCGGCGTTCTTCAGCCCGTTCTTCGGCGGCATCATCGCGGACCGCTGGCTGGGCCGCACGCGCAGCGTGGTGGCGGGCGGACTGCTGATGATGTGCGGCCACTTCGCCATGGCGGTGCCGGCGCTGCTGCTGCCTGCCCTGGCCCTGGTGGCCGCCGGCAACGGGCTGTTCCTGCCGCCGCTCGCGGTGCAGGTGGGCAGCCTGTACGCCACGGACGATCCCCGCCGCGCGCACGCCTTCAGCGCCTACTACATGGGCATCAACCTGGGCGGCCTGCTGGCGCCGCTGGTCTGCGGCACGCTGGGCGAGTTCGCCGGCTGGCACTGGGGGTTTGCCGCCGCCGGGTTCGGCATGCTGATCGGCCTGGCGATCTATCGCGGGTTCGCCCGCCTGCTGCCGCCCGAGCCGCTCTCCGGCCCGCAGGCCGAGTGCCACGCCGCCTATGCCCTCACCGCGCAGGACCGGGCCAATCTCGGGCGGCTGGCCGCCATCGTGGGCGTCGTCATCCTGTTCCGCATCGGCTACGAGCAGAGCGGCAATGTCATCGCCTTGTGGGTGGCGCACCAGACGGACCGCGCGGTGGGCGGCTTCACCATACCCGCGACCTGGTTCCAGGCGATCAACCCGCTGCTGATCATAGTTCTGACGCCGGTGCTGATCGCCTGGTGGGGCCGCCGGGAGCGCCGGCGCGGAGCCGCCAACCTGCTGTGGCGCATGGGGGCCGGCTGTGTGGTGGCGGGTGCGGCGATGCTGCTGATGGTGGCCGCCGCCTGGCATTTCGCCGACACCGGCCGGCCGGTGAGCGCGCTGTGGGTGATCGCCTATTTCGTGCTGCTGACGGTGGGCGAGCTGATGGTGATACCGGTGGGCCTGTCCCTGGTGAGCGCGCTGGCGCCGGCGCGGCTGGCGGCCGCCGCGATGGGGTCCTGGTACATAGCGAAATTTCTGGGCAGCCTGCTGGCGGGCGTGATGGGGGCGTATTGGGGGCGCATTCCGGCCACGGCATTTTTTGGGCTGGGGGCGGGGGCGGTTCTGCTGGCGGCTTTTGTGCTGGTTTGGATGGGGGGAAGGAAGCAAGCGGTTCTTTTTTGAAAAAAAGAACCAAAAAACTTCTGCTCCCCGCCGGCATCAGCGCGCGCAGGCTCTGCCAACGCGGTGCTGGCGGAAGCGGCGCGCGCGCCTGTGCCACCGGAGAGACAAAAGTTTTTTGCTTCTTTCTTTCAAAAAAGAAGGCCTTCCTTCCTCCTTCCTTGCCCGCTAGCCTGCCCAGGCAAGCAGGAACACACCATGAACGACGACCTGTTCGGCAGCCCAGCCGACAAGCGCGCCAGCCAGGACTACTCCGCCCGCGACATCGAGGTGCTGGAGGGGCTGGAGCCGGTACGGCGGCGCCCCGGCATGTATATCGGCGGCACGGACGAGACCGCTTTGCACCACCTGGCCTCCGAGATCATCGACAACGCGATGGACGAGGCGGTGGCGGGCCACGCGAGCTTCATCGAGGTGACGCTGGCGCCCGGCAATGTGTTGACGGTGCGTGACAACGGCCGCGGCATTCCCATCGACCCGCATCCGAAGTTCCCCAAGAAGAGCGCGCTCGAGGTGATACTCACCACGCTGCATTCCGGCGGCAAATTCGGCGGCAAGGCGTACGAGACGTCGGGCGGGTTGCACGGGGTGGGCAGCTCGGTGGTCAACGCGCTGTCCGAGACGCTGGAGGTGGAGGTGGCGCGCGACCGCGTGCTGTACAGGCAGAGCTATGCGCGCGGGGTGCCCACGACGAAGCTGGTCAATGCGGGCGCCACGCAGAACCGCCGCGGCACCACCATTCGCTTCAAGCCGGACACGCAGATTTTCGGCGCGCTGCAGTTCAGCCCCGCGCGGCTCTACAAGCTTTGCCGGTCCAAGGCGTATCTGTTCCGCGGGGTGGAGATACGCTGGTCCTGCGACGCGTCGCTGATACGCGATACCACGCCGGCCGACGCGGTGCTGCATTTCCCGGGCGGGCTGCGCGATTCGCTGCAGGCCGACATCGAAGGCGACACGCGTGCGCTGCCGGAGATCTGGGCCGGGGAGGCGAACCTGCCGGACAGCGCGGACGGGCGGCCGAGCGGGCGGGTGGAGTGGGCGGCGATCTGGCTGGAGCAGGGCGAGGCGTTCCTCAATTCCTACACCAACACGGTGCCTACGCCGGCGGGCGGCACGCATGAGGCGGGGTTCCGCAACGCGCTGCTGAAATCGCTACGCGGCTGGGGCGAGCAGCGGGCCAACAAGCGCGCGCTGGCGGTGACCGCGGAGGACGTGACGGGCCAGCTCGCGGCCAAGCTTTCGGTGTTCCTGCGCGACCCGCAATTCCAGGGCCAGACGAAGGAGAAGCTGACCAGCCCGGAAGCCACGCGCCTGGTGGAGACGGCGTTGCGGGACCGGTTCGACCATTATCTGGCGGCCGATCCGGCGCAGGCGGACAACCTGCTGACGTTCGTCATCGAGCGCGCCGAGGAGCGGCTGCGCCGGCGCGAGCAGAAGGACACGCCGCGCAAATCGGCCACCCGCCGGCTGCGCCTGCCCGGCAAGCTGACGGATTGCACGAAAGAGGGCGTGGCGGAGACCGAGCTGTTCCTGGTGGAAGGCGACAGCGCCGGCGGATCGGCCAAGCAGGCGCGCGCGCGCGAGACGCAGGCGGTGCTGCCGCTGCGCGGCAAGATCCTGAACGTGGCCAGCGCCAGCACGGAAAAGCTGCGGCAGAACCAGGAATTGCGCGACCTGGTGGAGGCGCTGGGCTGCGGCGTGGGCGAGCGTTTCGACGCGGCGCGGCTGCGCTACGGCAAGATCATCATCATGACGGACGCCGACGTGGACGGCGCGCACATCGCCTCTCTGCTGATGACGTTCTTCTACCGCGAGTTGCCGGAGCTGATACGGCAGGGCCGGGTGTACCTGGCGCAACCGCCGCTGTACAAGCTGACCCAGGGCGCCAAATCGGTGTACGCGATGAGCGACCGCGACCGCGACCGCAAGATCAAGTCCGCCTTCAAGGCGAACACGAAGGTGGAGATCAGCCGCTTCAAGGGGCTGGGCGAGATGCCGCCCTCGGCGCTGAAGGAAACCACGATGGACCCCGCCCGGCGCACGCTGCTGAAGGTGGTGATCGCCCAGGACGACCGCGCCACGACGTCCACGCTGGTGGAGTCGCTGATGGGGCGCAGGCCGGAGCTGCGCTTCGCGTTCATCCAGGAGAACGCGCGCAGCGTGGAAACGGTGGATGTCTGACGCGCGCGGGTTGCCCGCGACCGAGGGCACGGACCCGCGCTACCTGGACCTGGACGCCTGGCCGTCGGAGACCGCCGTCACCGCCCTGTTCGAGGCGCAGCTTTCCGCCGTGGCCGCGTTGCGGCCGGCTTTGCCCGCCATCGCCGCCGCAGCCGACGGGGCAGCCGCCCGCCTGCGCGCGGGCGGCCGGCTGATCTATTGCGGCGCCGGCACGTCCGGCCGCATCGGCGTGCAGGACGGCGCCGAACTGCCGCCCACCTTCGACTGGCCGGAGGACCGGCTTGGCCTGCTGATCGCCGGCGGCCCGCCCGCGCTGACCCGCGCGGTGGAGAACGCCGAGGACCGCGCCGACCTGGCGCAGGCCGACATGGACGCGCAGCATCCGACCGCGGCGGACGTGGTGATCGGCCTGGCGGCCAGCGGCGCCACGCCGTACACGCTGGCCTGCCTGACGCAGGCGCGCGCCGCCGCCGCGCTGACCATAGCGGTAGCCAACAGCCCGGGCAGTGCGCTGCTCGCCGCCGCGGACCACGCCATATTGGTGCAGACCGGGCCCGAGCCGATTGCCGGCTCCACCCGGCTGAAGGCCGGCACGTCGCAGAAGGTGGTGCTGAACCTGTTGTCGACCACGATCATGCTGCGGCTGGGCCGGGTGTGGCGTGGCCAGATGGTGGACATGGTGGCACGCAACGAGAAGCTGCGCCGCCGTGCGGTGCGCATGGTGTGCACGCTGTCCGGCTGCACGGAGGACGCCGCCCGGGATGCGCTGGCGCAGGCGGATGGGCGGGTGAAGCTGGCGTTTCTGGTGGTGCGGGGTATGGGGGTGCGGGAGGCGGGGGAGGCGTTGGCGGCGTGTGGGGGTGATTTGCGGGAGGTAGGCAAGGAAGGCCTTCTTTTTTGAGAAAAAGAAGCAAAAAACTTTTGAACTGTTCGCTGTTGCAGCGCCCGGCGCGCCGACGAACACCGCGGGCGGTTCAGCACCGGACAGACAAAAGTTTTTTGCTTCTTTTTTTCAAAAAAGAAGGCCTTTCTTCCTGCCATGCCAGACCCGAAACACGAGCCGCCGCCGCAGGACCAACCCCCGCCAGACCCGGACGCCCCCGTAGCGCCCGCATCCGACCCGCCGCCGGAGGCCGATTTCGCCTAGGCCGGCGCGCGGGCGGCCAGATGCAGCGTGCGTTCCGCGGCCGCCGTCCAGGCGGCGCCATTCCATACGCGGCCCTCGATCAGCGTGCGCCCGTGCGCTTCCACGCATACCAGGTTGTAGGCGTTCGTCTCGCCGCGCAGCCGGATCGAGGTCGCCGAGCCGCCCTGCAGGACCAGCGGCGCTTCGCCGGGCGCGCCCATGCGCGCGTAGCTGCGGTGCAGGTGCCCGGCCAGGACCAGCCGTACGCCGTGTTTGGCGAAGGCGGCCAGCGCGCGCTCCGAGCCGCCGGCCACCTGGCGTGACACCTCGCCCTCCGGCGCCAGCAGCGGGTGGTGCGCCACCACGATGCGCATCAGCCCGGAGGGCAGCGCGTCCAGCCGTGTCAGCAGGTGTTTCAGCCGCAGCGCGCTGACCCGGCCGCGCGACCAGTCCAGGTTCGGCCCCATGCGGCGGGCGGTGTTCAGCCCCAGCACCGCCACCCGGCTGTCCTGCCAGACCGGCTCGGTCTGCGGCGAGATTTCCTGGTGCCAGCGCGCATAGGGAGCGAGGAAGCGCTCGATCAGGCGGTAGGGCGTTATGTCGTGGTTGCCCGGCACCGCCAGTGTGGGCACGCCCAGGCTTTCCAGGAAGGCGCGGGCGGCGCGGAACTCCCAGCGCCGGGCGCCCATCGTCAGGTCCCCGCTTATCACCACCAGATCGGGCGGGCTGGCGCGTATGTCGGCCACCAGGCCGTCCACCACGGCCTGGTCGGTGGCGCCGAAATGGACGTCCGTCAGGTGGGCGATACGGGTGACGCCCGTCATGGCGCCGCGGGCGGCGGTGCCACGACGCGCAGCGCGCCTGGCCGGATCGTGTAGCGCAAGGGCGGCACCAGGACGCGTATCTCCCCATCCACCAGCACGTGCAGGCCGGACCGCTTCGACGTCACCTCCAACGCTTCGGTCTCGATCACCTCGATGCCGGCTGCGGAGAGCGTGCCGGTCAGCGCGGTACGCAGCAGCATCCAGACCTGCCGCAGCACGGAGGCCCGCCGCACCACGTAGAGCACCAGCCGGCCGCCATCGAGGCAGGTCCGCCCGAACAGCCGGCCGGATTCGTCGTCCAGCCGGTTCACGGTGATGGTCAGCGAGGGCGTCCGCCGTTCCAGCACCCGGCCGTTGCAGCGCAGCACCAGCCGTGCCGACCGGTTGGCCCAGAGCGCCCGCGCCGCCGCGCGTCCGAACCCGGCCCAGGCCAGCAGCCCGCCGCCATGGCTGCGCCCCATCTCGCGGTGCCGGGTCAGCCGGGCCGGGGTGCCCAGCATGGAGGCGCAGAGGAACAGATGCGACTCCCCGTCCGCCCCTGTCACGCAGCCCACGTCGATGGCACGCACCGTGCCGTCCGCCAGATTACGCACGCAGGCGGCGTGGTCGGCGGGATCGAGCCCGATGTCCTTGGCCAGCAGGTTCATCGTCCCGCAGGGGATCAGGCCCAGCACCTTGTCCGTGCCGGCCAGCACGGTTGCCGCACAGGCGATGCTGCCGTCGCCGCCGGCCACCACCACGCATTCGGCCCCGCCGGCTACCGCCCGGTCCATGCGCTCCGGCAGGCTGCCGGCGTCCGCCGGGATCACGTCCAGCGACGCCGCCTCGTGCCGCAGCATCTCCTGCAGGGTTCCCGCGCCGCCATCCTGGCCCAGCAGCGCGCCGGCCTTCGCGTTGGCCACCAGCGCCATCCGCCGCGCGGGCTGGCCCCGATCGGCTCCGGAGCCCTGATCCGTGTGTGTGGTAGCCGCCATTCGAAACCCGCAACCCTCATTTCATGGACAAAACGCAGCTTCTCCCCGATGGTGCCGCCCAAATCCCGCCTCCCTGGCCGGCAACATCAAGCAACACGCACCGGGCATACCGGGCGGGAACAAAACTGATCTCGGGACAGCCACACATGGACATCTACACCGGCCCGTTCTTCGAACAGGCGCGCGAGAACTTTGCCGTCATCGCCGACTACCTGGAAATCCCCACCCACCAGCGCGACCGGCTGCTGCTGCCCAAGCGCGCCATCATCGTCGCCTGCCCGATCCACCGCGACGACGGCAGCGAGAGCGTGTTCACCGGCTATCGCGTGCAGCACCATCTGACCATGGGGCCGACCAAGGGCGGCACCCGCTACGCCAGCAACCTGCATCTGGGCGAAGTGGGCGCGCTGGCCATCGCCATGAGCTGGAAATGCGCGCTGGCCGGCCTGCCCTATGGCGGCGCCAAGGGCGGCATCGCGGTGGACCCGTACGGCCTGTCACGCCGCGAGCTGGAGGCCGTCAGCCGCCGCTACATGCAGGAGATGATCCCCTTCGTAGGACCGAAGACGGACGTGATGGCGCCCGACATGGGCACCAACGAGCAGGTGATGGCCTGGTACATGGACACCTACTCCATGTATCAGGGCCAGACGGTCACCGAGATCGTCACCGGCAAGCCGGTGGATGCCGGCGGCACCGTGGGCCGGCGCGAGGCCACCGGCCGCGGCGTGGTCCATCTGGTGGGCCGGGCGATGGAGCGGCTGCAGCTCAACCCGATCGAGGCCACCGCCATCATCCAGGGCTTCGGCAATGTGGGCAGCGTCACGGCCGCCAGCCTGGTGCAGCAGGGCGTGCGCGTGCTGGGCGTGTCCGACCACACGTCCTGCTATTACGACGCGCGCGGGCTGGACGTGCCGGCGCTTATACGCTGGACCGAGGAACACGGCACGCTCGCCGGCTGGAGCAACGAGGCCGCCTTCGACCCGGCCCAGCTCCTTACCCAGAAATGCGACATATTGGTGCCGGCGGCGATGGAACAGGTGATCACCGCCGACGTGGCGCGCGGGCTGCAATGCCGCATCCTGGCCGAAGGGGCCAACGGGCCCACGACGCCGGAGGCCGACCGCGTGCTGGCGCAGCGGCCGGAGATCTTCGTCATCCCGGACATATTGTGCAACGCCGGCGGCGTGGTGGTCAGCTACTTCGAATGGGTGCAGGACCTGCAACAGCTTTTCTGGACCGAGCCGGAGGTGCGCGACCGGTTGAACCGGGTGCTGGAGCGGGCTTTCCAGGCGGTGATGGCGCGCTCCGAGCGCGACGGGGTGACGCACCGGACGGCGGCCTTGGCGATCGGGGTGGAGCGGGTGCAGAAGGCCAAGTTGACGCGGGGGTTGTTTCCGTAAGGCGCGAAAGGCGGTCCTTTTTCAAAAAAAGGACCAAACCTTTGCTGCTTCGCCCTGCGGGGCGCGCCAGCCTGTTCCGCCAGTTGTGGCATGGCGGAACAGGCTGGGACGGGCTTGTGTCAGCGCCAGCCGCGATGCCAGCCGTAGCGCGGGTGCCACCAGCCCCAGCCGTAACGCGGATGCCAGCGCCAGGCGTAGCCGGGGCCGGGCACGGCGTAGGTGGGGCCGACATAGGCCACGCCGACGGGCGGCGCTACGGGTTGCGTATACGCGTAGGGTGCTGGCGCAGGACCCGGGCCGGCGGCGACGACGCAGCCGCCCAGGCTGGCCGCAAGAGCAACGGAGAGAAACAAACGAGACATTCAGCCACCTCTTCCATCAATGATTGGCGCAGATCCTCATCGTCCAGCCGGAGGACATGGGGAGCTCCGCCCAAATTGGCGCAAAAGCGCGGTTCGCTGCCGTATAGATAGCGGAGCCAAAGCTGTCCGTAACACTCAAAACTCGACCGAATGTAACAAAGGACACGTGCGGCGGATTTGTTCCTGGCGATCTGCCGGGCCGTGTCGCCCGCGATCAACCGCCATCCTGTTCGACCGCACCACGAAACGCGCGCCGACACCTTACCAATGCGCAGGGACAAAAGTTTTTGGTCCTCTTTTTCAAAAAAAGGACTGCTTCCTTCCATACTTTTCCCGCAAGCCCTACGGGTTGATCACCAGATCCCAGAACCCGCAATGATGCACCGCCAGGAAATCCGTCTCCTGCTGTGCGGAGGGCGGCTTGAAGGACTGGATGTTGTCGCGCGCGGCGCTAAACGCCGTCCAGGCCGGGGCGGTGCCGCCGTTGGGTGTCTGGGTCACCGCGAAATTCGTCCAGTATTGCCGCATCACGGTGGAGAGCGCGCGTTCGCTGGCGTTGAGCGGGCGGGTGCCGGACAGTTTCGGGATGTCGAACAGGAATTGCAGCTCGCTGGCGTGGGACGCGCCGTAATTATAGCCGGCATAGGGCAGGAAGTCTTCCGGCGCGTTGCGGTCGTTGAACTCGTAGGCGTACACGGGCACGAAAGCAGAGGCCCACTGGTCGATGAGCTGCGCGGGGCAGGCGAAACTGTAGTCCGTCAGCGCCGCCGCCAGCGCTATCACCGGCTTTTCGTAGTGCGCGGCCGGGTACAATAGCGCCACCTCGGCCGCTAGTTTATCGCCGAACTGGTCGGCCAGCACTTCGGGGTATTGCTGCGCGGTCAACTGGCCTTCGGTGGCCAGGAACTGGCGGAATTCATCGTGGTTGGTGCCGTTGAACAGCGGCACGTGGTTGAAGCTGCCGCTTTGCAGCGCGGTGTTGATCGATTGCGGCAGCAGGGTGCCGTCCACGATCGTGGTCAGGGTCAGCGAGGAGTTGGTCTCCTGCCCCAGTATCGCCGACACGGGTGCCGCGCGCAGGCAGGCCGTGTCGGTCGGCACGCAGCCGAGTGCTGCGGCGATCTCGTCGCCGGAGGCTTCGGATTGCGCCAGGCTGGGCAGTTGCACCGCGTAGGAGCCGCTCTCGACCAGCGCCTGGGAGAACATGTCGGCGGCGGCGGGCGAGATCAGGTTGGAGAGCGTGCTGAGCCCGCCCGCGGATTCGCCAAACAGGGTGACGTTTGCGGGGTTGCCGCCGAACGCCGCGATGTTGCGATGTACCCAGGCCAGGGCCGCCTGCTGGTCCATCAGGCCGTAATTCGCCTTCAGATGCGGCTCGGCATCCAGCCCGGTCTCCGCCAGGTAGCCCAGATAGCCCAGCCGGTAGTTCAGGGTGACGACGATCACATGCTGCGTGGCGAGCAGCGGCTTGGGGTCGTAGTCGTCGCTTTCGCCCAGCACCAGCGCGCCGCCATGTATCCACACCATCACCGGCAGGCTCTGCCCGGCACGCGCGCCTGGCGGCGTGTACACGTTCAGGTATAGGCAGTCTTCGGAGCTGCTGGCAACGCCGTAGGGCGAGGCGAGCTGGGCGCAATGCGGGCCGAACGCGGTCGCCTGGTGTGTGGCCAGCGAGGCGGGCAGCGCCTGGGTCGGCATCCAGCGCAGCGTATCCACCGGCGGGGCCGCGTAGCGTATGCCCAGATACTCGTCCATGCCGTCGCTGGCCTTGCCGGAAAGCGGGCCCGTCTCGATGCGCACCGTAGGGGCGGCAAGGGCGGTGCCGCATAGCAGCGCGAGCATGGCGGCCACGCGCGGCGCAAGCTGGACGAACGATCGCGTCATCGCTGATTCCTCCGATTATTATTGTGTTCGACGTGAACTTGACGGTCAGCCAGCACGATCGCGGGCGCCCTGGCAACCGCGCCGGCGGCAGCCTGCCCCGGCGCTACCGGCATTGTGAAACGAGATGGCGAACTTGAGGGCCCGGCACCCGGTGGGGCTACACTTGGCCCATGGCCCAATCCGAGTCCCACACCCGCGCCCTCTGGCTGATGGGCGCCTTCGGCTTCCTCAGCGGGCTGCCTTTGTCGCTGACCGCCTTCACGCTGCAATTGTGGTTCACCACGTTCGGCATCTCGGTGCACGCGATCGGGCTGACCGCCTGGCTGGGTCTGCCCTACACGCTGAAATTCCTGTGGTCCGGGTTTTTCGACCGCCTGCCCCCGGGCGCCCTCGCCCGCCTTGGGCGCCGGCGCGGCTGGCTGATACTGGTGCAGCCGCTGCTGGCCGCCGCCGCCTTGGCCATGGCGCTCAGCAACCCGGCCCGGGCGCCCGCCACCACCATCCTCGCCGGACTGGCGCTCGCCTTCTTCTCCGCCAGCCAGGACATATTGATCGATGCCTGGCGGATCGAGGCGTTTCCCGAACGCCTGCAGGGCTCGGCGCTGGCCACCTATGTCTGGGGCTATCGCGGGGCGATGCTGACCTCCACCTCCGGCGCGCTGTGGCTGGCGCATGCGTTCGGCTGGCGCGCGGCATTGCTGAGCCTGGCCGGGCTGCTGGCCGCGGGTGTCGTCGTCACCCTGCTCGCCCCGGTTGCCGCGTCGCTGCCGCGCCTGGCCCGGCTGCCCGGCTGGCGCGCCGGCGTGGAAGCCGCCTTCCTGGCGCCGCTGCGCGATTTCCTGACCCGGCCGGGGGCGGCCAGCGTGCTCGCCTTCGTCATCCTGTTCCGCCTGGGCAAGGTGTTCGCGGACGGGGCGGCGGCCGCCTTCTACCGCTACGGCGTAGGCTTCAACGCCCAGGTGATCGGCAGCGCCAATTTTTACGGCTGGTTCGGCACGCTGGCCGGTGCGGCCGCCGGCGCCGCCCTGGTGCTGCGCCTGGGCACGCTGCGGGCGCTGTTCCTGACCGGCGCGCTGCAGGCCCTCTCGCTCGGCCTGTACCTGGCCCTGCTGGCGACCGGGCCCAGCGAGGCGGCGCTCACCGCGAAGATCATGCTGGAGAACTTCGCGGGCTCGGCGGCGGACATGGCCTTCCTGACGTACGTCTCCGCGCTCTGCTCCATCGCCTATACCGCCACGCAATATGCGCTGCTGTCCTCGCTGGCGGCACTCGCCTTCCACACGCTGGGCGGGCTGTCGGGCTACGCGGCGGAGGCGCTCGGCTACCGCCTGTTCTTCGCCGCAACCATGCTGGCCAGCGCGCCCGCCCTGCTGCTGCTGTTGCAAATGCGCCGCACCCAGCGGCTGCAGCCGGCATAGGGCACAGACGCGCGGGGGCTGCTCCCGCGTTTGCTTCCCGGTCACAGGCAATCCACCGAAACGCCAGCAATCCCGGGCTTTTCACGACTTCGTGAGCCTGAGCCATCCGTTTTTGCCGGTGCTGTAAACCGTGCTGCGGCGAAACAGACTGCAGAACAACTCGGGGCGAAACCGGCCCATGATGCCGATCCGCCGCACCCATTGCGACATTTGCGCACCGGCCTCCAAAGCACAGCTGCATTGTTACGGTTCCGAATAGTCGATCTGCATTTCCGAATACAAAGCCAGCTTACCTTTATGCGGGCTTTACATCGGCCACACTGGCGTTTCCGTGGTCCTGAACATTTTCTGCTTGCCAAGCTCGCGATCTGTAGTCTCAATGCAGCAGCAACATCACAGACCCGCGACCCTGGCATACGCCCTGGAACCTGGCCTGAGCACGGAGATCCCATGCGCGCACCCGGTCTGCGCCTGACCACAGCCCTGATGTTCGGCCCCGCGCTGGCGCTCGCCGGCCTGGCGCCCTCACAGGTCCGGGCCAGCCAGATACCCGCCGTGCACGAGGAATCCGGCTACACCGAAAGCGGCCAGGCGAGCTGGTACGGTCCGCGGCACGAGGGCATGCGCACCACCAGCGGCGAGCGGTTCGACAGCAGCAAGATGACCGCGGCCCATGCCAGCCTGCCGCTCGGCAGCTACGTCCGCGTGACCGACACCAGCACCGGCCGCTCCATCGTGGTGCGGGTGAACGACCGCGAGCCGCCGCACGGCGTGCGCTGCATCGACCTCTCGCGTGCGGCGGCTACCCGGCTGGGCTTCGCCGCCCGCGGCGTGGCGGACGTGACGCTGGCGCAGATCAGCGCGGACGAGGCCCGCGGCGCGGACGAGGAACTGGCGGAGGCGCCGGATGACGCGGCTGACGTGGAAGCCCGCTCAGCGCGCGCTACTGCGCCACATGGTCGGCGACATACGCACCGCGCGCGCCGATAGGCTTGGCCTCGCCCGACGTGCTGTCATGCACGGTTTGCAGCTCCAGCTCGGCGTTCAGCTCGGCGCCCACCAGCACCGCCAGCGCGCTGACATAGAACCACATCATCACGCCGACCACGGCACCCAGCGGGCCGTAGGTGGCGTCGTAGCTGGCCAGGTGCTCCACGTAGAAGCTGAACAGCGCCGAGACGAGCAGCCAGAGCACGGTGGCCACGACCGAACCCGGCGTCACCCAGTGCCAGGACGCGGCACGGCGGGACGGGCCGAACCGGTATAGCAGCGAGAGCGCCAGCAGCACGAAGACGACGAGCGCGCCCAGGCTGGCCAGCCGGGCGATGGTGGCGCCGTAGGTGGATATGCCGAAGAACCCGATGAAGGCCGGCAGCACCACAAGTGCGGCCAGGCCGATGACCGCGGCCAGTATGCCGCCCAGCGTCATGCCCAGGGCGGTGAGCTGGAAGCGCAGGAAGCTGCGCTGCTCGCGCTCCTCATAGGCCAGGTTCAGCGCGCCCAGGATGGATTTCGTGCCGGTGGAGGCGGACCACAGCGCGATCATGATGCTGACCAGCAGGCTGAAGGTCAGCGTGCCGGCGGGCTTGCTGACCAGCAGGTTCACCCGGTCCGCAATGAGGTGGAAGGCGCTTTCCGGCAGCAGGTCCCGCAGCACCTGGAGCTGCGGCCCCACCGTCGCCGGATCGAACGCCAGGCCGTAGATGGAGACCAGCATGGAGATGGCGGGAAACAGCGCCAGCGTGGCGTAGAATGCGCAGCCGGCGGCGCAGAGGGAGATGCGGTCGGTGATGACCTCGCGCGCCGTGCGGGCGATCACGCGGCGCCAGCCGGCCCAGGGTATTTCCAGCGGGTGCCTGGCCATGCGGCCCAGCCGCACGGCGTCCGGCTTGCGCGCGATTGCGGCGGCGCTGACCATGTCTCCCCTGGCGCGCAGCACCGGGCCGGGCGGGGCCGCTTCGTCCGGCTCCATGATCATTTCTCCAGATATGGCCGGTAACGTGGGTGAGAGGCGCGGGGTTGCTTGACCTGGGGCGCGTCACGCAGGCAAGGAAGCAGGTAGTCCTTTTTGGAAAAAGGACCGCGAGACTTCTATCTTCCCGCACATACACCAGCCGGTTTCATCCGGATGTGCCGGGGCCGCGGCTGCAGCGCCGGGGACGGACTTCTTCTCCTGCGGAGCGCGCGTAATGACCCCCAAGATCGACCGCTACCTGCAGGCCGAACAGCCGTCCACGCCCTGCCTGGTGCTCGACCTGGACCGCGTGGAGGAAAACTTCACCGCCATGCGCACCGCCTTTCCGGACGCCCACATCTATTACGCGGTGAAGGCTAACCCCGCCGGGCCGGTGCTGCGCCGCCTGGTGGCGCTCGGCAGCAATTTCGACGCGGCGAGCTGGGAGGAGATCGCGCTCTGCCTGGAGGCCGGCGCGCCGCCGCAACGCATCAGCTTCGGCAACACCATCAAGAAGGCCGCCTCGATCAGGCGCGCGCACGAAGCCGGCGTGGACCTGTTCGTGTTCGATTGCGCGCCGGAACTGGAGAAGATCGCGGCCCACGCGCCGGGCGCGCGGGTGTTCTGCCGGCTGGCGGTGGGCACGGCGGGGTCCGTGTTCCCGCTGTCCCGCAAGTTCGGCACCGGCATGGACATGGCCGCCGAGCTGATGATCCGCGCCCGCGACCTGGGCCTGAAACCGTACGGCTTGTCGTTCCACGTGGGCAGCCAGCAGGTGGAGGCGGAGGCGCACGAGGCGGCGATCGGCCAGGTGGCGATGCTGTTCGACGAGCTGGACCGCGCCGGCATCAAATTGCGCATGATCAACCTGGGCGGGGGCTTTCCCACCCGCTACGGCGAGGAGATTCCGGCGGTGAGCGTGTTCGCCGGCGGCATAGACCGCGCGCTGCGCTTCCATTTCGGCAATGCGCAGCCGCAGGTGTTCCTGGAGCCTGGCCGCTACATGGTGGGCGATGCCGGCCTGGTCAGCACGGAAGTGGTGCTGGTCAGCCAGCGCGCGCGTAACGACGAGACGCGCTGGGTGTATCTGGACATCGGCCGGTTCGGCGGGCTGGCGGAGACGGAAGGCGAGGCGACGCGCTACGTGCTGCGCACGCCGTATGGCGGCGGCGAGGAAGGCCCCGCGGTTGTGGCCGGCCCGACCTGCGACAGCATGGACATCATGTACGAGAAGCAACCCTACTGGCTGCCGCTGGCGCTGAAGGCGGGCGACAGGGTGGAGATACTGGCGGCGGGGGCCTACGTGACGACGTATGCTTCGACGGCGTTCAACGGGTTTGCGCCTTTGTCGGAACATTATATTTAAGGAAGAGGCAGTTCTTTTTTTAAAAAAAGAACCAAGAGTTTTTAGTCTGGCGGCGTCAAGCGCAAGCCGAGAATCCATTCTCTTATTCACACAATCGGTAAGCCGCTTGCGGTGGACGCCATCTCAGCCAAGGGAATAATCATGCCGGCCGTACTTACGGTCGAGCATGCCGCACCCTTGTTAAATGCTTTCTAGCCACCAAAGCTGAATCAGCGCAGATGAGACAAAGAGAGTCGCTTGTAAGCCAAACAGGACGATAGCTTTATCAGTCCCGACTGTCTGCTGACGTTTACTCCAGATGGCACTTACAAGCATTCCGAACACAGCAATAGCTGCTGAAGGTGACGCCAGTATAATGGCTCCAGCGAATTTCGACGCTATAATTAGAACTATGTCGTGCCTAGACCAACTACTCCATCCCACAGGCATTGCGTCGACAAGCTGCAATAAAAAGTATACGATCGGAACGATCAGAGCCACCGTGAAGTAGTGTCGATAGAGAGACGCTCGCCCTGCAACGATCGAACGATAGATCGACGTTTTAAGTGATGCGCGCGTCGCCAGGGATCCAACAAGGATGTCCGCGATTAAGATCAACGTGACGTCCTGAGTAGACGAGAGGCTAAAAAACGTCATGTCTGACGTCGTCCTTATAGAAGAATGCCGCTCGAAATTCACGGCGTATAGCCATGATGTAATAGTCGGCTTGGGCACATGGCCGATGGACCGAGTGCGACAAGATCATGGCCGAGGATTAGCTTCTGCGGCGCCTTCGTCCATCTTGGCAGTGTTCCGGTTGCGAGACAAGCCGTGTTTGGTGCGTTTCACGCCGCATCGCCTGTACGGCGTGCCGCACGATCTTGCCAGCGCGCGCACTTGCAGAACGGGCTCGGCATCCGCACAAGCGGTAAGATAAAAGTTTTTGGTTCTTTTTTCAAAAAAGAACCGCTTGCTTCCTTACTGCCACCCCAAACGCACCCCCCAGCAACCCGCCCGCCATGCAGTCCGAGAGGAAGTGGAAGTCACATCCCAGCAGGCCCATCACGACCAGCGCCGGTAGCGCCGCCAGCAGCGGCCGCATCTGCCGCACGCTCCACAAGGCGGCGCAGGGCGCGGTGATCAGCGTGGTGTGGCCGGACGGGAAGGACGCCCAGCCGGCGCCGCCGTGGAACGGGTACAGGCCGTAGGTGTGCGTGCCGATCCAGGACGGGTTGTTCACCCAGGTCTCCGGCCAGGGGCGGCCGAAGGCGAATTTCAGCAAATCCTTGGCGGCACTGGCGGCCAGGGTGGCGAGGCAGGCCGCCAGCAGCAGGCGCCCCCACGGCCCGGGCTTCCACCCGGCCAGCCAGGCCGCGCCGCCGCCGGCCAGGCCCAGCACCGCAGCGGGGCCGGGGATATCCGCGATCCAGGTGAGCCACACGCACCATTGCGGCCGGTGCAGCGCGTGCGCGGCGGTGGCGACAGGCCGGTCCAGCAATGCGTAAGCCAGCAGAACGGCGAGCAGCCCGGCCGCCAGCACAATGGCCGCCGTGCGCCGTGCCCTCGCCTGCTCCCCCGTGGTTGCAAATGCCGTTGTCATCGGGCCGCTCCCTCGCGATGGCCCGGTCTGGTAACGCAATCCCCTTGCGGTGCACAGGGCGCATCCGTTACGCCGGTGGCGGGTGGCCAGGGGGAGAGATCGATGCGCGGGCGTTGGCGTTTGCCGGTATGTCTCGCAGCGATGCTGGCCGTCCAGGCTGGCCGGCCGGCCGCGGCTGAAACCGACAGCGGCGGTTCCACGCTGGGCTGGCGCTCGCTGGAATCGGCGATGCGGGAGGCCCGCCACGGCCATTACAGCGCCGCCATCGCCAGTGCCAGCAGGGCCGTGACCGCGACGCCCGACTTCGCCGAGGCCTACGCGGTACGGGCCGACTTCTACATGGAGGCGGGCCGCTACGACGAGGCGGTGGCGGACCTGGACCGCGCGGCCGCCATGCATCCCGATGCCGTGGTGCTGGTTTTCATGCGGGCGCAGATAGCCGTGCGCAAGCGGGACGCCGACACCGCTTTGGCCGATCTGGCCCGTGCGTCCACAATGCCCGAGGGCACCGTGTGGAAGCGGCGTTATGCCGGCTTCAACACCTACACCGCGTCGCGCCTGTATGCGTTGCAAAGCATCGCGTTCGAGTTGAAAGGCAATGCGGACGCAGCCCTTGCCGGCTTCGATAACATGCTGAAGTTCGAGACGGTGTATCCCTGGTACATCCTGAACTTTCATTGCTATAACGCGGCCGTAGCCGGTTTGCCGGACATGGCGGAGCTGAGCTGCGACGAAGCGATCCGCCGGCAGAGCAACGACCGCGGCGCCTATGACAGCCGCGGACTGGCACATCTGAAACTGCGGCAATGGGCCAAGGCCGTGGCCGACTACAACCAGGCGCTGGTGGATCGCCCGGACCTGACACTGGCGCTGTACGGCCGCGGCCTGGCCAAGATCGGGCTGGGTGACGCGGCTGGCGGGAACAGCGACATTTCAGCCGCCAAACTGGGCGAGCCGGACATCGCGAACATCATGGCGCGGCTCGGGGTGAAGTCGTAGGGGGGAACTTCTCGAAACGGAAGGCCGCCTTTCCTCGTGATCACCCGCCGCCAGCTCCTGGCCGCCGCGCCCCTGACGCTCGTGGCGCCGGCATCCGCCTGGCAGGCCACCCTGCGGCAGCGCGCCGGCGCGCTGGCGGGCCCCGGCCTGCTGCAAAGCTACGACGTGTCCGGCGAGGACGATTTCACCCGCACGCAGGCCGGCTGCGCCTATGTGTACGACAACGCCGTGGCCGGGCTGGCGCTGCTCGCAAGCGGGGATGTGCGGAACGCCCGCCGGATCGGGGACGCGCTGGCACGCGCGCAGGCGCAGGACCGCTTCTGGCACGACGGCCGCCTGCGCAACGCATATTGGGCCGGGCCGGCGCCCGAAGGCGACCCGTATCGCCTGCCGGGCTGGTGGGTTGCGAAGGCGGGGCGTTGGTACGAAGACGGCTACCAGGCGGGCACGGCCACCGGCAACATGGCATGGGCCATGCTGTTGTGGATTGGCCTGGGCCCGGCCTGGCGCACGGCCGCCGAGCGCGCGGCGGACTGGGTGGAGGCGCATGTGCGGGCGCCGCGCGGCTACACGGGCGGATTCCTGGGCTTCGAGCCGGCGCCGCAGCGCCTGGGCTGGGTCAGCACCGAGCACAACATCGACCTGGCGGCGGCGTTCGCGGCACTCGGGCGCACGCAGGCGGCTGCCCATGCGCGCGATTTCGTGGCCGGCATGTGGCAGGCGGGCGAAGGGCGGTTCGCCACCGGGCTGAAGCCGGATGGCAGCCTGAACCTGCATTCCGCGGTGGACGCGAATCTTTGGCCGCTGCTGGCGGCCGGCGCGCGGCCGGAGTGGGGCCGCGCGCTGGACTGGGTGCTGACGCGCCACGGCCTGCCGGAGGGCGTGCCTGCGGCAGAGGTGGAAGGGGTGGATTTCGATACGGACCGTGACGGCATCTGGCTGGAGGGCACGGCGATCACCGCCCTGGCCGCACGCCGCGCCGGGCGTGACCCCGCCCGGCTGATGGCTACGCTGCGCGCCAACACCGCGCCCGGTGGCCTGATCTACGCGGCCACCACGCCCACTTTGACGACCGGCCTGTCCACCGGGCTGGATACGCGCGCGCCGGACTTCCTGTATTACCGACGCCCGCATCTGGCGCCCACCGCCTGGGCGGCGCTGGCCCAGCTTGGCGCCAACCCGTTTCCGCAGTAGCAGCCCCATCCATGCGCATCCTGTACAGCCACAGAATAAATTCGCACGATGGTCAGGGCGTGCACATCGAGGAGCTGGTGCGTGCGCTGCGCGAAGCCGGCCATGAGGTGCGCGTGGTGGGCCCCAGCTTCTACGAGAATGCGGGGTTCGGCGGTGAGAGCAGTCTGGTGGCGCGGCTGCGGCGGTTCCTGCCGGGCGCACTCGGGGAAGCGGCAGAGCTGGCCTATAATGTTCCGGCCTACCGGCGCCTCGCGGCAGCCTGGCGGGAGATGCGGCCGGACGTGGTATACGAGCGCTGCAACCTGTATTTCCTGGCGGGCGCCTGGCTGGCGCGGCGCCACGGCGCGCGGCTGCTGCTGGAGGTGAACTCGCCGCTGGCGCTGGAGCGCGAGAAGCATGGCGGCCTGCGCCTGGGCGGGCTAGCGCGGCGGCTGGAGCACTGGACCTGGCGCAGCGCCACGCGCGTGCTGCCGGTGACGCATGTGCTGGCGGAGTTCCTGGTGCAGGGCGGCGTGGACCGCGCGCGCATCGTGGTGATCCCCAACGGCATAGACCTGGCGCGCTTCCCGCCGCGCCCGCCCGCACCCGCGGACGGCACCGTCACGCTCGGCTTCGTGGGTTTCGTGCGCGCCTGGCACGGGCTGGACCGGGTGATCGAGGGCATGGCCGGCGGCCCGGCCCACACGCGGCTGGTGGTGGTGGGCGACGGACCGGCCGTGCCGGACCTCGCCGCACTTGCCGCCCGGCTGGGGATCAGCGAGCGGGTGCGCTTCACAGGGCTGGTGCAGCCGGCGGAGGTGCCCGCCGCGGTCACCGGGTTCGACATCGCGTTGCAGCCGAGTGCCACGCCGTATGCCTCGCCGTTGAAGATCTTCGACTACATGGCGGCGGGCTGCGCCATCGTGGCGCCGGACCAGCCGAACATCCGGGAGATTCTGGTACACGAGGAGACGGCGCTGCTGTTCGGACCGGACGGGATGTGGGGCGCGGTGGAGCGGCTGATTGCGGAGCCAGGGCTGCGGGGGCGGCTGGGGGCGGCGGCACGGGGGGAGCTGGAGGCGCGGAATTATACGTGGGCGGGAAATGCTGGGCGGGTGGCGGCGTTGGGTAAGTAAGCAAGGCCTTCTTTTTTGAAAAAAAGAAGCAAAAAACTTTTGATCCTCCGCCTGCACCGAAGCGCGGCCTAGTTCTGCAAGAACACGCATTTGCAGGATCCGCGGGGCGTTTGGTGCAGGCGGGGAGATAAAAGTTTCTTGGTTCTTTTTTTCAAAAAAGAACCGCTTGCTTCCTTCACTTCAGGACATTCCCGCAATGCGCTCAAACAAACTAGGCCGCACCGGCCTGCTCGTCTCCGAACTCTGCCTCGGCACCATGACGTTCGGCGGCGGTGAAGGCATGTGGCAGAAGATCGGCGCCTTGCAGCAGCAGGAGGCCGGGCGCCTCGTCGGCCGCGCGATCGACGCCGGCATCAATTTCTTCGACACCGCCGACGTGTATGCCGAGGGCCTGTCCGAGCAGATCACCGGCCAGGCGCTGCGAGACCTGAAGGTGCCGCGCAGCCAGGTGGTGGTGGCCACCAAGGCGTTCGGCCAGATGGGGCCGGGGCTGAACGAGCGCGGCAACTCGCGCGCGCACCTGATCGACGCGGTGAAAGCCAGCCTGAAGCGGCTGCAGATGGACCATATCGACCTGTACCAGATACATGGGTTCGATCCGATCACGCCGATCGAGGAGACGGTGCGCGCGCTGGATGTCCTGGTCCAGCACGGGCACGTGCGTTACGTGGGCGCGTCCAACTGGGCGGCCTGGCAGATCATGAAGGCGCTGGGCATCGCCGAACGCCATGGCATGGCGCGGTTCGAGAGCCTGCAGGCGTATTACACGCTGGCCGGGCGCGACCTGGAGCGCGAGATCGTGCCGATGCTGCGCTCCGAGCATGTGGGCCTGCTGGTCTGGAGCCCGCTGGCCGGCGGGTTGCTGAGCGGCAAATACACGCGCGAGGACGACAAGCCGGCGGACGGGCGGCGGGCGCAGTTCGACTTCCCGCCGGTGGACCGGTCGCGTGCGTTCGACTGCATCGACGCGATGCGGCCGATCGCCGAGGCGCATGGCGCGTCCGTGGCGCAGGTGGCGCTGGCCTGGCTGCTGCATCGGCGTGTGGTGAGCAGCGTGATCGTGGGCGCCACGAAGATGGAGCAGTTGGACGACAACATAAAGGCGACCGAGCTTGCGCTAAGCGAGGCGGAACTGGACACGCTGGACCAGGTGAGCGCGCTGCCGCGGGAGTATCCGGGGTGGATGTTCGAGACGCAGGGCGCGCGGGGGAAGATGCTGGCCGAGCTTGGGCGGGGGAACGCCCGGTAGGGAAGGCAAGGAAGGCCTTCTTTTTTGAAAAAAAGAAGCAAAAAACTTTTCTCTCCCCGCCTGCACGAAGGTGTCGTGCGGTTCTGCCGGTGCGCGCATTGGCAGAACCTGCGCGTGCCGTGATGCGAGCGGGGGAGCAAAAGTTTTTTGCTTTTTTTTCAAAAAAGAAGGCCTTTCTTCCTTCGCGGAACTATCCACCCCCCACCGGTTTCCTAGAGGCGCCGCAAACGGAGAGACCATGCCGCATTACGACCTCATCGTGGTTGGCAGCGGCCCAGGCGGCGCCTCGCTGGTGCACAGGCTGGCGCCCACCGGCAAGCGCATCCTGCTGATCGAGCGCGGCGATTACCTGCCGCGTTCCAAGTTCAATTGGGATTCCAAGACGGTTTTTGTGGATGGCGCGTATCAGGCCCCGGACACCTGGTATGGCAGCAAGGGCGAGACGTTCCACCCAGGCCTGCACTATTACGTCGGCGGCAACTCGAAGGTGTACGGCGCGGCGCTGTTCCGGCTGCGCGAGCGCGATTTTGGCGAAGTGGTGCATCAGGAGGGTGTCTCGCCGGCCTGGCCGCTGGGCTACCAGGATTTCGAGCCGTTCTATACGGAGGCCGAGACGCTGTTTGCCGTGCACGGGCAGCGCGGGGAGGACCCGCTGGAGCCGCCGGCGAGCGGGCCTTACCCGCATCTGCCCGTCAGCCACGAGCCGAAGATACAGGCGCTGGCTGAGGGATTCGCCAGCGAGGGCCTGCATCCGTTCCATCTGCCGTTAGGGATCAAGCTGGACGAGCGGGACGGCAAGGCGACGCCCACCAGCATCTGCATACGATGCGACGCATTCGACGGATTTCCGTGTTTGCTGAACGGCAAGGCGGACGCGCAGGTGATGTGCGTCGATCCGACGCTTGCCGCGCATCCGAATGTGGAGCTGCTGGTGAACGCCTATGTCAGCAAGCTGGAGACCGATGCGGCCGGGCGCAGCGTGACGGGCGTGCAGGTGGAGCGCGGCGGGGCGCAGGAGCGCTACACGGCCGACATCGTGGTGGTTGCGTGCGGCGCGCTGTCCTCGGCATTGCTGCTGCTGCGTTCGGCGAGCGACGCGCATCCGCACGGCCTGGCGAACGGGTCCGGCCAGGTCGGGCGGAACTACATGCGGCACAACCAGTCCGTGCTGATGGCGCTGATGAAGGAACGCAACGATACCGTGTTCCAGAAGACGCTGGCGGTAGGCGATTACTATTTCGGCACGGATGACTGGGATTATCCGCTCGGGCTTATACAGATGTGCGCCAGCTCGCATGCCGAGCAGATAAAGGGCGAGGCGCTGCCGGGCTGGCTGGAGTGGCTGCCCGACCTGCCGTTCGACAAGATGGCGCTGTACTCGATGGATTTCTGGCTGTCCTCGGAAGATTTGCCACGGCCGGAGAACCGCATCTACTACGACGGGGACCGCGTGGTCCTGGACGTGAAGGAGCAGGGACAGGAAGCGCACCGGCGGCTGCGTCGCAAGCTGGAGCACCACATGAGCCGGCTGGGCGCGCATCCGGTAATGGTGGAGCGCAACCTGTATCTGGGCAAGGACATCCCGATCAGCGGCACCGCGCACCAGGCGGGCACGCTGCGGTTCGGCACCGATCCGGCCAGCTCCGTGCTGGACCTGAACTGCCGGGCGCACGAGCTGGACAATTTGTATGTGACCGACGCGAGCTTCTTCCCCTCGATTGGCGCGGTGAACCCGACATTGACGATAATCGCCAACGCGCTGCGCGTGGCGGCGCATCTGCAGGAAAGGCTGGCGGCGTGACGCTGGCCGTGCTGGCCACCCTGGCCACGCGTTACCTGCTGGTGATGCTGTTCTTCCCGTTCAGCGCGCTCGACAAGATAATCAACTTCCGCGGCGCTGTCGGGCAGGCCAGCCAGATCGCGCCGGGCGCGCTTGCGGTGGTGATGATACTGGCCGGGCTGGGCGTGGAGATCCTGATGCCGGTGGCGATACTGACCGGCACCGCGGACCGCGCGGCCGGGCTGATCATGGCGGGGTATTGCATGGTCACCGCGCTGCTATGGAAGCAGTTCTGGCGGCCGGGTGATTTCTGGCACGCGGGCGACAGCCGCGCGCGTGACCTGTTCTGGGACTTCCTGAAAAACTTCTCGCTGGCGGGCGGCTTCCTGCTGCTCGTCGTAGGCGTGCATGGCGGGATCGGCGCGTTTTTCGCCAACCCGCTCGCCTCCACGCATCCCTACACGCAGACGGTGTCCCCATGAGCGGCCCAGGCGAGAAACCTTCCGTCGGCTACTGGCACCTCTGGGTGGACGAGCAGGGTGTCAGCCACCAGCAGCGCTGCTTCCTGACGGCGTTCGACCTGCACGGCGTGGGGCCGGCCGATCCGCAATGGAACGACAAGCAGCCGCGCTCGGAGGCCACCGCCGTGTTCACCGTGCAGCCGGTGGGCTGGGTGGGCGACTGGCACGAGAACCCGGCGCCGCAATGGATCGTGCCGCTGTCCGGACGCTGGTGGGTGGAAGCGATGGACGGCACGCGCATCGAAATGGGGCCGGGCGACATCTCGTTCGGCGAGGACCAGGGCTGCAGGCGCGACGCGCAGGGGCGGCAGGGCCACAGGAGCGGCACGATAGGCGACGAGCCGGCGGTGCTGATGACGGTGCAGTTGCACATCCCGCCCGTGCGCAAGCCGGGCCATTTCAGCTAGGCCGCACGTGCCCACCTACGAGATCATCGACCCCGCGTTTCGCCGGCTGATACTGCCGAACGCGATCCTGCAGACGCTGGGCCAGGGTTATGGCTGGCTGGAAGGCCCGGTGTGGTTCGCCGACGCCAACCATTTGCTGGTCAGCGACATACCGGACGACCGCATCCTGCGCTGGACGGAAGACAGCGGCGTCAGCGTGTTCCGCCAGCCTTCGGGCTTCGCCAACGGACATACGCGTGACAGGCAGGGGCGGCTGATCGGGTGCTCGCACAGGAACCGCTGCATCACGCGCACCGAGCTGGATGGCAAGATCACGGTGCTGGCCGACAGCTATGACGGCCGCCGGCTGAACAGCCCGAACGACGTGGTGGTGCATAGCGACGGCGGCATCTGGTTCAGCGATCCGCTCTACGGCATCAACACGGATTACGAAGGCGGCAAGCAGGAATCGGAGCAGCCGGCGCGTGTCTATCGGCTCGATCCGGCGTCCGGCCGGCTCGATGTGGTGGCGGACGATTTCACGGGCCCGAACGGTCTGTGTTTTTCGCCTGACGAACGCACGATGTACATTGCCGAGACAGGCGGGCAGTTCGACCCGTCCGGCCCGCGCCACATACGCGCCTTTGCCGTGCAGGATGGCCGCCGGCTGACCGATGGCCGCGTCTTTCACACCGTCTCGCCGGGCCTGGCGGACGGGTTCCGCTGCGACGAGGACGGCCGCGTGTGGACCAGCGCCGGCGACGGCGTGCACTGCGTCAGCCCCGAAGGCGCGCTGCTCGGCAAGATATTGACGGGAGGCACGGTGTCCAACCTGACGTTCGGCGGGCGTAACCGCTCGCGGCTGTTCATCTGCGCCGCGCATACGCTGATGGCGATCTACACCAATGTGCGTGGCGCCGCGTGGCCGTGAAAGCATTGGCCCTGGACAGGATCGGCCTGAACGTGGCCGACCTGCCGGCAGCGATCGCGTTCTACGAAACCGCGCTTGGGTTTTCCGCCTCGGCTATCGAGACGGGTGATGCGGCGCTGCTCGGCGTGCAATCCGTGCGCCGGGCGATGTTGCGTCGTGGCCGGCAGCGCGTGGAGCTTACGCAATGCGATCCGCCCGGCGCCCCCTACCCATCCGGCAGCGCGGCCAACGATCTGTGGTTCCAACATTGCGCGCTGGCGACCGGCGACATCGCCACGGCGTATGCACGGCTGCGCGCGGCCGCGTTCACGCCGATCTCCCGCGACGGTCCGCAGACTTTGCCTGGCGGCATCGTGGCGTTCAAGTTCCGCGATCCTGACGGCCATCCTCTGGAGCTGATTCAGTTTCCCGACGGCGATCCGGCGACCGCTGGGGGCATCGACCATTCGGCCATATCGGTCCGCGACGTGGAGCGGAGCATCGCCTTCTATGCGGCCGGGCTTGGCCTGACGGAGCGCGCCTGGCAGGTGAACACGGGGCCGGCGCAGGATGCGTTGGACGGGCTGGCGGACGTCAGCGTGGACGTGGTCGCCCTGACGCCGGTGGCGGCCGCACCGCATTTGGAATTGCTAAGCTACCGCGTGCCGCAGGGCCGCGCGAGGCCGCCGGGGCTGCTGTCCGACATCGCCACGTCCCGGCTGGTTTTCAGGGCAGAACGCGGGGCCGGGACGCGTGTGCTGCGCGATCCGGATGGGCATGTGAGTGTTGTGGAGTAGGAGGCAGGCAAAGCCTTCCTTTTCGAAAAGAAGAGGCAAAAAGCTTTCGGTCCGCTGTCGCCGCCGCGGAACGGGGCGCGCCGAACGGAACAAACTAGGCCTTGCCTAACCCTGCCCTGGGTGGTCAGAGGGCGCAGCATTCTCCCCGGGGCCGCGCCCATGTCCGACACCACCCTGCAGGCGCGCGCGCCCTTCACCGCCAGCGTCCGGCGCCTGCCGAACGGGTTCGACGTGGCGGCCCTGCTGTTCATCGCCGCCCTGCTGATCGCGGTGGCCCACGCGGCGCGCCACACTTTCGCGCCGCTGGAAGCCGTGCCGCAGACCGCCGCAATCCGGCTCGATCCCGCCTACCTGCCCGGCTACGCGCTGCGCACGGTGATGCGCATGTTCGCGGCGCTGGCGTGCTCGCTGCTGTTCACCTTCACCTACGCCACGTTCGCCGCCAAGAGCCGGCGCGCCGGGCTGGTGCTGGTGCCGATACTCGACATCCTGCAGAGCCTGCCGATCTTCGGCTTCCTGACCTTCACCGTGACGTTCTTCCTGGGCCTGTTTCCCGGCCAGGTAATCGGCGCGGAACTGGCGGTGATCTTCGTCATCTTCACCAGCCAGGCCTGGAACATGGCGTTCAGCATGTACCAGTCGCTGAAGACGATTCCGTCCGACCTGGACGAGGCGACGCGCGGCTTCGGCCTCTCGGCCTGGCAGCGTTTCTGGCGGCTGGAAGTGCCGTTCGCCACGCCCGGGCTGGTGTGGAACATGATGATGTCGATGTCGGGCGGCTGGTTCAGCCTGGTGGCCTCCGAAGCGGTGACGGTGGGCGACACGTCGTTCCAGTTGCCGGGCATCGGCAGCTACATCGCGCTGGCCCTGGTGTCGCGCAACATACGCGCCGTGCTCTATGCGATCGGGGCGATGCTTCTGGTGATACTGGCTTACGACCAGTTGCTGTTCCGCCCGCTGGTGGCGTGGAGCGCCAAGTTCCGCTTCGAGACCACGCAGGTGGATGCCGGGCGGGACCCGTGGATGCTGGCGATGCTGCGCCGGACACGTGTGCTGCGCCGCGCCGGAGACGCGCTGGGCAGCCTGTTCTTCGCACTCAGCGGGTTGCGCCTGGCGCCGCGCCGTGCGGTACGGGTGCGCCGGGACCGTGCCGCCTCCCGCCGCACGGATCTGGTGCTGTTCGCGTTCCTGGGCGTGGTCGTGGCCTGGGCCGCCTGGCGCATCGTCACGTTCTGCGTGGCGGGACATCTGACATTTGCCGATCTCGGCACGGCCTTCGTGCTGGGCCTGTACACGCTGACGCGCGTGATCATCCTGATGGCGCTGGCCACCGTGGTCTGGGTGCCGCTGGGCGTGCTGATCGGGCTTTCGCCGAAATGGTCGCGCGTGCTGGGCGGGGCGGCGCAGTTCCTCGCCGCATTCCCGGCCAACCTGTTCTACCCGATCTTCGTAGTGCTCATCGTGCGCTACGCGCTGAACCCGGACGTCTGGCTGACGCCGCTGATCATCCTGGGGACGCAGTGGTACATCGCGTTCAACGTGATCGCCGGCGCCGCGGCGTTCCCCGGAGACCTGCAGGAGGCGGCGAAGAACTTCCGCGTGGGCGGCCTGCTGTGGTGGCGCCGGGTGATATTGCCGGGCATCTTCCCGTATTTCGTCACCGGCGCCATCACCGCGTCGGGCGGCTGCTGGAACGCCTCGCTGCTGGCCGAGGTGGCGACGTGGGGCAACGTGACGCTGCGCGCGCACGGGCTGGGCGCGTATATCCAGCAGGCGACGTTCCGCGGCGACACGGCGCGCGTGTTGTTGGGCATGGTGGTGATGGCCGGGTTCGTGCTGACGTTCAACCGGCTGGTCTGGCGGCCTATGTACGCGTATTCCTCGAAACGGCTTAGGATGTAAGGAAGCAAGGCCTTCTTTTTTGAAAAAAAGAAGCAAAAAACTTTTGCTCCCTGTCGGCGGCCTGCCACACAGCGCGCACAAAACAGATAAAAGTTTTTTGCTTCTTTTTTTCAAAAAAGAAGGCCTTGCTTCCTTTCTTCTTAGGCGACGCGATGAACCTTCTCGAAGTCCGCAACTGCAAGCAAGCCTACCACAAGGATTCCTCCAGCGATTTCGTGGTGCTGGACAATGTGGACGTCACCATGCGCAGCGGGGAGATCGTGGGACTGCTCGGGCGCTCCGGTTCGGGTAAATCCACGCTGCTGCGCATCGTGGCCGGCCTGCTGAAACCCACCGCGGGCGACGTGATCTGGCGCGGCAAGAAGTTGCGCGGCCCGGCCGAGGGTGTGGCCATGGTGTTCCAGAGCTTCGCGCTGTTTCCGTGGCTGACCGTGCAGGAGAACGTGGAATTGGGCCTGGAAGCCCAGGGCGTGGCGCGGGTGGAGCGCTGCCGCCGCGCGGAGGAGGCGATCGACCTGATCGGCCTGGGCGGCTACGAGGACGCCTACCCCAAGGAGATGTCCGGCGGGATGCGCCAGCGCGTGGGCTTGGCGCGCGCGCTGGTGGTCCATCCGGACCTGCTGCTGATGGACGAGCCGTTTTCCGCACTGGACGTGCTGACGGCGGAGACGTTGCGCACCGACCTGATCGATCTGTGGATGGAGAGCAAGCTGCCGGTGCGCTCGATCCTGATGGTGACGCACAACATCGAGGAGGCGGTGCTGATGTGCGACCGCATCCTGGTGTTCTCGTCCAATCCCGGCCGCGTGGCGCAGGAACTGTCCGTGCCGTTTCCGCATCCGCGCAACCGGCACGACGCCGCGTTCCGCAAGTTCGTCGACGACATCTACGCGCTGATGACGCGGCGGGCCACCAGCGTGCCGGCGCCCGCCTCCGGGGAGGCGGCGAGTGCGCCGGCGGCGGAGGTCGTGCACGCGCTGCATCCGGTCAACATCAACCTGATGGCAGGTCTGATAGAGACGCTGATGGGCGAGCCGTATCGCGGCCGCGCGGACCTGCCGCCGCTGGCCGGCGCGTTGCAGCTTGAGCTGGACGAGTTGCTGCCGCTTGGCGAGACGCTGTCGCTGCTGCGTTTCGCCGACCTGGAGGAAGGCGACATAAAACTCACCGACCAGGGCCGTCAGTTCGCGGGCGCGGACACCGACGAGCGCAAGGTGCTGTTCGCCGCGGCGTTGCGCGCGCATGTGAAACTGGCGAACACCATACGCGGCGTGCTGGACGAACGCTGGAACCATCGCGCGAGTGCGGTGCGTTTCCGCGACGAGTTGGAGGACCACATGTCACCCGGCTATGCGGAGGATACGCTGCGGGCGGTGATCGGCTGGGGGCGCTTTGCCGAGCTGTTCAATTACGACGAGGAGGCGGACCAGTTCTTTTTGGATGCGGATGAGTGAAACAATAAACCGGACTGGTGACCCGTAAGTAAGGCGCCGGCCCGCCAAGGACCGCCGTCCCAATCAACCTGCGTGTAGCGCGTCTACGAAATGGGGTCTGGGGCCAAGGCCCCAGCGGGGTTTGGGGCAGAGCCCCAACCTTCCTGCCCAGTTTGCAGCGGTCCCCGCTACACCCCCAGCGAGACCACGAACCGCGTCCCCTGCCGCCCGCGGTCCAACGACACCGTGGCGTGCAGCGTCTTCGCCATCGACCCTACGATGAGCGACCCCAGGCCGCTGCCTTTCGGCGCCGCATCGTCTTCCGGGTAGCCGATCCCGTCATCCTCCACGATCAGCTGCAACGCGTCGTCCACGCGGCGCAGGCAGACGCGCACCTGGCCGGGCTGGTCCTTCGGGTAGGCGTATTTCAGCGCGTTGGTGACCAGCTCGTTGACGATCAGGCCGAGCGGCACGGCCTTGTCGGTTTCCACCCGCAACGGATCGGCCCGCAGCTCGATGCGGCGGGGCTGCGGCGCGTCCGTGGTCTGGGTGGCCCGCTCCATCTCATCGATCAGGCCGGCCAGGTAGGCGTCCATTTCGACGAACTCCACGTCGTCTCCGGTATAGAGGCGCCGGTGCACCATGGTCACCGCCTCCACCCGCTCGGCCGCCTGGCGCAGCATCAGCCGGGCGGCGGGATCCGCCACGCGCCGCGCCTGCATGTCTATCAGCGAGGTGATGAGCTGCAGCGAGTTGGCGACGCGGTGGTTGACTTCGCGCAGCAGTATGGCCTGCTGGGCAGCCAGCACGGCCAGGCGGTCCCGGCTGGCATGCACCTCCTGTTCGGCCGCGTCGCGCTCGTGTTGCAGCCTGGCACGGGTGATCTCCTGGGCGATGCTGGCGCCGAGCAGCTCGATGAAGGTGCCGTGCACGTCCTTCACCACGTAGTCCGCGGCACCGTTCTTCAGCGCGGTCACGGCGATGCGGGGCTCCTCGGCGGCGGTGACGAAGATCACCGGCGGACGGTCCTCGGTGGCGCAGAGCGCCTCGAGCACTTCCAGCCCGTCCGCGCCTGGCATGTAGTGGTCCAGGCCGATCGCGTCGAAGCGCTGGGCGGCGGCCAGGGCCAGGCCCTCGGCGCCGTTGGCGGCCAGCGTCACGCGGAAGCCGGTGCGCTGCAGGTGGCGCTGCACCAGCCGGCCGATGCCCGGGTCGTCGTCTATGTAGAGGACATGCGGCAGGGCTGGCGCTTGCTCCATCACGCTCCTGTCCGCAGGCCGGCGCCGCCGGCGTCGCCAAGACGCAAGGCGGCCATGTCAGGCCTGCTCGGGCACTTGCATGACGGTGAGGAACAGGCCGAGCTGCCGTATGGCGCTGGCGAAACCCTCGTACTCCACCGGCTTGGTGATGTAGACGTTGCAGCCGAGGTCGTAGCAGCGCTGAATCTCGCCGCGGTCGTCCGTGGTCGTCAGCACCACGACGGGTGTGCGCTTGAGCGCGGGGTCCGCCTTGATGCGGGCGAGGATTTCGGTGCCGCTCATGTCCGGCAGGTTGAGGTCGAGCAGCACGAGCATCGGCTCGTTCTTCACCGTCTCGCCGCGGCCGAACAGGTAATCGAGCGCGGCGGTGCCATCCACCTTGTGGGTGATCTCGTTGGCGACGCCGGCGCGGCGGACGTTCTTCTCGATCAGCCTGGCATGGCCCGGGTCGTCCTCGATGAGGAGTATGGTGACCGGCACTGCGTTCATTGGCTACCCCGCCCTTGTTGCCAGCACGGCCGGCAGTTTCACGATGAAAGTGGCACCTTCGCCCGGCGTGCTCTCGCAGACGATGCTGCCGCCGAGGCGGCGTAGCAACGCCTTGACATGGGCCAGGCCGATGCCTTCGCCCGGCGTATCCTGCGGGCCGGCGCGGCGGAACAGCTCAAAGATGCGGTCGAGATCGCGCACGGCGATGCCACGGCCGTTATCGGCCACCGTGTAGCGTACGGCATCCCCCTCGGTGGTGCCGGAGATGGTCACCTGCCCCGGGCGTCCGGATTGCAGGTATTTCAGCGCGTTCTCGATGAGGTTGGAGAATATCTGTTCCAACGCCAGGCGGTCCGAGACGAGGCCCGGCGTCTCGCCCACGGTGATGCGGGCGCCTGCCGTATCGGCGAGCTGGCGCACGCTGTCGGCAATGGCGCCCAGCAGGACCGCCATGTCGATACGCTCCGGCACCAGCACGCGGCGGCCCTCGCGTGACAGGCGCAGTATCGCGGTGATCAGCCGGTCCATCTTGGCGGTGCTGGTCTGGATGAAACGTATCGCCTCCGGCAGGTCGTCCTGGCTCGCCTCGCGCACGTCGGGCGGCACCCTGATGCCGGCGGGCTCCAGGTTTTCCGCCACGAAGCGGTTCAGCGTGTCGGTGGCGTGCGACAGCTCGGCGGTGAAGCCGATGATGTTGAGCAGCGGGGCGCGCAGGTCGTGGCTGACGATGTAGGCGAAGCGCTGTATCTCCTCGTTGGCCAGCGTCAGGTCCGCGGTGCGTTCGCGCACCGCTGCCTCCAGCCTGTCCTGCCCGGCCTGCAGCGCCGCGTTGGCGCCGGACAGTTCCGCCCGGCTGGCGCTGAGCGCGCCCACGGTGCGCGAGAAGCCGCGCCCGACGAAGGCGGCCAGGAGGAGCAGCAGCACGAGCGCCACCGCATCGACGATCACCAGCAGCCGCGCGCCCGCCTCGCTGTTCCTGATGTCGGTAAGCACGATGTTGCTCTCGGCCGCGCCGAGACGGTCGGAGATGGCGCGGGCCACATCCATGTCATGCCGGCCGCGGTCCGCCTGCACGATCGAAAGGGCTTCCTCGTGCCGCCCCGCCTGTTCCAGCCGGACCGTCTGGTCCAGCTCGGCCATCTTGTCCGTGATGGCGCTGCGCCAGGCCAGCATGTCCGTCTGATTGCCGGACAGACGTTCCAGGCTGTCCATCAGCCCTGGTATGCGCTGGGCCGCGGCCGTGTAGGGCGCCAGGTATTCGGGGCGGCCGGTGAGCAGGTAGCCGCGCTGGCCGGTCTCCGCCGAGAGCAGCGAGTCCATCATCCTGTTGGTGGTGGAGCGCAGCACGCGCGCGCGTATGGCGTCCTCCGCGTCGCGCCCGGTGCGCTGGGCGATGAGCACGCTGGCGCTGATGATGCCCAGCATCAGCAGCCCGCCCGCGGCGATCGCCGCGCGTTCCCGCCGGCCGTACAGGACGCGATCGATCTTGGCGGTGGCGGAACTGGTCATGCGAAGAACCATGTGCGGCAGGAGGATGCAGCGTGGCAAGTTTCGGCGTAGAGAGGCCGCCGGACTGGTGCGGCCGGCGGACGCCGCCCCGGACGCTGTGAGGATACGGCCTGCGATGCATCCCTCTCCCGATACATGCGTGCGCGTGGGGCGCGCGGTCTTCGACAACGACGCGCCGTTCTCGCTGATTGCTGGACCGTGCCAGGTGGAAAGTGCCGCGCATGCGATGGAATGCGCGGCCGCGCTGCGCGAAATGACCGGGCGGCTGGGCATCGGGTTCGTCTTCAAGAGCAGCTACGACAAGGCGAACCGGACCAGTGCGGCCGGCGCGCGCGGCGTGGGCATGGCGGCCGCCCTGCAGATCTTCGCAGACATACGCGCCAGGCTGGACGTGCCCGTGCTGACCGACGTGCATGAGGTGCAGCATTGCGCCCCGGTGGCCGAGGTGGCCGACGTGCTGCAGATCCCGGCGTTCCTGTGCCGCCAGACGGACCTGATCGTGGCCGCCGCCCGCACCGGGCGCGTGGTGAACGTGAAGAAAGGCCAGTTCCTGGCACCCTGGGACATGCGCCACGTGATCGACAAGGTGACCGGCGCGGGCAACAGCGCGGTGCTGGTGACCGAGCGCGGCGCCAGCTTCGGCTACAACACGCTCGTCTCCGATTTCCGCGCGCTGCCGATCATGGCGGCGATGGGCGCGCCGGTGGTGTTCGACGCCACGCATTCGGTGCAGCAGCCGGGCGGCCAGGGCGCCTCCTCCGGCGGGCAGCGGGAGTTCGTGGCCGTGCTGGCGCGCGCCGCGGTGGCAGTGGGCGTGGCGGGCCTGTTCATCGAGGCGCATCCCGATCCGGACCGCGCGCCTTCGGACGGGGCGAATATGGTGGCATTGCGGGACATGGAGCCGCTGTTGCGTCGGCTGATGGCGTTTGATGCGGTGGCGAAGGCGTGAGGGAAGCAAGCAAGGCCTTCTTTTTTAAAAAAAAGAAGCAAAAAACTTTTGTTCCTCCCCTGGTGCGATGGCGTGTTTTATCCGGACAGGCACGACTGTGGGTGCAGGCGGGGGAGACAAAAGTTTTTTGGTCCTTTTTTTCAAAAAAGGACTGCTTGCCTTGCCTTTAATACTGATCCCAGCACGCCTGTCCGCCACCCGCCTGCCCAACAAGCCGCTGCTCGACATCGCCGGCGAGCCGATGATCGTCCATGTCTGGCGCCGTGCCATGGAAGCCGATCTGGGGCCGGTGGTTGTGGCCACCGACCATGCCGACATTGCCGCGGCCGTGCGGCGGGCCGGCGGGGACGCGGTAATGACACGCGCGGATCATCCGTCCGGCACGGACCGTATCGCCGAGGCGCTGGCCGTTTGCGACCCGGGCGGCGCACACGAGGTCATCGTGAATTTCCAGGGCGACCTGCCCACGGTGGCGCCGCATGTGGTGCGCGAGACGGCGCGCCTGTTGGACGACGCGGCGGTGGATATCGGCACGCCGGTGGCGGTGATCGTGGATGCGCGCGAGGCGGCGGCAGACAGCGTGGTGAAGATGGTGGGCTCGCCGCGCGGCGCCGGGCGGTTCCGCGCGCTGTATTTCACCCGCGCGGCGGCACCGTGGGGCGAGGGACCGTTGTATCATCATATCGGCCTGTATGTGTGGCGGCGCGCGGCGCTGGAGCGGTTCGTGGCGCTGCCGCCTTCTGCGCTGGAGCGGCGGGAGCGGCTGGAGCAGTTGCGCGCGCTGGAGGCGGGCATGCGGGTGGACGCGGTGGTGGTGGAGGACGTGCCGTTGGGGGTTGATACGCCGGCTGACCTGGAGCAGGCGCGGGTGGTGCTGGGGCGGACGGGCTGAGCACAAGGTAACGTGGGGGCTCTGCCCCAACCCCGTAGTGCGAAGCACGCTTACACGTGACGGGGCCTAGGGGCCCCCACTGTTCGGAGCGGTATAAATAGGTTCCAAGGACGACTGTCCTTGGCGAGGTCCAGGGGCAGAGCCCCTGGCCTTACTTATATAGTCCCGGAGGCACCCAAGCTTGAACGCAGCCGACAGCGTAGCCCGCACCATCGACCTGGAGCGGCAAGGCCTGGCGGCCCTGGCGTCCGCCCTTCCCGGCGGCCTGGCGGACGCGTTCGCGCGCGCGGCGGCAATCATCGGCGCGGCGACAGGCACCGTCATCGTCAGCGGCATGGGCAAGTCCGGCCATGTCGGGCGCAAGATCGCGGCCACGCTGGCCTCGACCGGCACCCCCAGCCATTTCGTGCATCCCGCGGAAGCCAGCCACGGCGATCTGGGCGTGATACGGCAGAGCGACGTGGTGCTGGCCTTGTCATGGTCCGGCGAGACGGCGGAATTGGCCGACATCGTTGCCTACACCAGGCGTTTTTCGGTGCCACTGGTGGCGATCACGTCCCGCGCGGAGAGTGCGCTGGGTGCGGCCGCCGATGTCTGCCTGGCGCTGCCGGTGAGCCAGGAGGCGTGTCCGAACGGCCTGGCGCCCACCACGTCCACGACGATGCAGCTTGTGGCGGGTGACGCGCTGGCGATCCTGCTGCTGGAACAGCGCGGGTTTTCCGCCGGCGATTTCGGCCGCTTCCATCCCGGCGGCAAGCTGGGCGCGCAATTGCTGCAGGTCAGCGCGCTGATGCATACCGGCGACGCGCTGCCGACGATTTCCGAAGATGCCATGCTGGCCGAAGGGATTGTCGAGATGACGTCCAAGCGGTTCGGCATCGCCGGCGTGGTGGATGCGGACGGAAAGCTGGTGGGCGCGCTGACGGATGGCGATTTGCGCCGCGCGTTCCGCGCCGGTTTCGTGGACCGCAAGGTGCGCGACGCGATGGGCCGGCGGCCCTACACCCTGCCGCCGGAGGCTTTGGCTGGCGCGGCGCTGGCGCTGATGAACGAGGCGCGTATCACCTGTGTGTTCGTGGTGCAGGGCGCCCGGCCGGTGGGGCTGGTGCACATACATGATTTGTTGCGCGCGGGGATCGTCTAGGTTGCACCGCTGCTGCCGGCTTCATTTTGCTTTGGGCTGCCACAATTCGATTTTGGTGCCGTCCGGATCGAGTATCCACGCGAACTTGCCGAAGGGATCGGTGTCGTCACGCTTGAGGATGGGAACGCCCTTTTTCTGCAGGCGGGCAACGTATGCGCCGAGATCGTCCACCGCGAAGCCGACCATGAAGTCCCGCGTCGAGGGTGCGACCTCCTCCGAGTTCGTGGGCATCGCGTTCCAGAGGGCGATCGGCGGGTGGCCCGGCGCGTCATAGGCCATCTTGGCGCCACCCCAGGGTTCCAGCGGGATGCCGAGCACATCGCGGTACCACGCGGCGAGCGCCTTGGGGTCCTTGCTCGTGACGAACACGCCCGCCAAACCGGTGATGTGGCCGGGCGCCTGGGCAGACGCGACGGCCGGCGTCAGGGTAGCCGCCAGGATGAGTGCCGCGCAGATGCTTCTGATGCCCATGTCGTCCGATCTCCCAACAGGAATGCCCGGCATGATCCGTTGTCCAGACGAACAGGTTACGTGCGCACCGATGGCATGAGCAAGCATGGCTGTTTGCCGAGGATGCGCGGTCATTGTCGCGCCGTCAGGGAATCTTCCGCGTCGCCGCTCCCACCACGCGCCGCGCGGCTTTCTCCGCGATGCCGGAGATCCCTTCGCGCCGTTCCAGCTCCGCCCAGACTTCGGAGGGATGCACGTCGGCGGACACCCAAAGCACCAGCAGGTGGTAGAGCACGTCGGCCGACTCGGCCACCAACGCCTCGCTGTTGCCGGCCACCGCCTCGATCAGGCATTCGACCGCTTCCTCGCCGAATTTCTGCGCGACTTTGGCGACGCCGCGGGACAGCAGGCGGGCGGAGTGGCTGACCGCCGGGTCCGCGTCTCGGCGGGCCTGCACCACCTCCCACAGCCGGTCCAGCACGGCCGGCGAGGTGCCGGTTGCGGCGGGTGCAGCGGGACGGTCAGGGCGCTTGCTGGGCTTTGCTGCCTTTTTTGCCACGTGCGGTCGGTCTCCTGGAGTGAGGGGTAGCAAGGCCTTCTTTTCGCGAAAAACAGAAGCAAAAAACGTCCGGCCAAAACCGTGCGGCCCGGGGCGCTTCCAGCGCCGGAACGTCTCTCAAACACACAAGGTGCCGATATGGCGCCGGGCGGCGGGGTTTCCGGCAGAGCGGCGCGCTTGCTGGCTCACTCCCGGACCGGCAGCCCGGCCGCCGCCAGGGCGCGCTTCACCTCCGGCACGCTCAGCACGCCGAAATGGAAGATGCTGGCTGCCAGCAGGCCGGTGGCGCCAGCGCGGGCACCTTCCACCAGGTGCGCCGCGGTGCCCACGCCGCCGCTGGCCACCACCGGCAGCCTTGTGGCGGCGCACACGGCGCGCAGCAGGTCGGTGTCGAAGCCGGCGCGGGTGCCGTCGCGGTCCATGCTGGTCAGCAGGATCTCGCCGGCGCCCAGGGTTTCGAGCTGCCGGCACCAGGCAACGGCGTCCAGGCCGGTGGGCGTGCGGCCGCCATGGGAGAACACCTCCCACTGGCCGGGCCGGGTAGCGCGCGCGTCCACCGCGGCCACCACGCATTGGCTGCCGAAGCGTTCGGCGGCCTCCGCAATCAGCGCCGGGCGGGTGATAGCGGCCGAGTTGATGCCGCATTTGTCCGCACCGGCCAGCAGCAGGCGGCGCATGTCGTCGGTGCTGCGTATGCCGCCGCCCACGGTGAAGGGCAGGAAGATGCGTTCGGCCGTGCGGTGCACCACGTCCAGTATGGTGTCGCGCTGCTCGTGGCTGGCGTTGATGTCCAGGAAGGTGAGTTCGTCCGCACCGGCCGCGTCGTAGATGGCGGCCTGCTCCACCGGGTCGCCGGCGTCCTTCAGGTCGATGAAGTTCACGCCTTTGACGACGCGGCCGTTCTTCACGTCCAGGCAGGGTATGATGCGGAGTTTCAGCATGAGCGCGGCTGTAGCTGTCCGGACGTGGCGGGCATTGGCAATTCCTGGGGCCGCCCTGCTTAGCTTCCGGCGCGTCCGCCCGTCCACAGCCGCCCGGCGGCGTGGCCCTTGTCCGCCGGTCGTGACACACGTATCCTAGTAGGCAAGTAGGATAGGGACATACATGCAGGACATCGCCCCCGCCGTCTCCCTGCCGGTCGGCGCCACGCGGCCGCGGCGCAGCGACGACGTCTGGGCGGTGCTTGCCGGGCTGGGTCTGGTGGTGGCCGCCATCGTGCTCACGCTGGCCGGCCCCGGCTTCGCCTGGATCGCCGTCACCCCGCCGAAATGGACGCAGGCCAGCGAGCTTGCCAGCCACTTCGCCGCCGCCTGGCCGCGCTACGTCGCACAGTTCGTGCTGTGGTCGGCGATCGTCGGCATCGCGCTGCAGGCGCTGGGCTACCGTGCCGCCCGCACCCTGCCCGCCTTCGCGCTGATCTACGCGCTGTGCATCGTGATCTTCGTTGCCGGCCAGTGGGCCAGCGCCGTCAAATACAATCTGGAACCGCCGCTGCTGGCGCTGGCCGCCGGGCTGATCCTGGCCAATCTGCGCATCCTGCCGGCGGCCCTGGATGACGGGTTCCGCGTCGAGTTCTACATCAAGCTGGGCGTGGTTCTGCTCGGCGCCACGCTGCCGCTCAGCCTGATCGCCTGGGCCGGGCCGGTGGCGCTGCTGCAGGCCTTCATCGTCTCGCTCGTCACCTTCGCGGTGATCTACGCCGCCGCCCGCGCGCTGGGGATCGACCAGCGCTTCGCCGCCGTGCTGGGCGCCGGCGGGGCGGTGTGCGGCGTCTCGGCCGCCATCGCCATCTCGGCGGCGGTGGGCGCGCGCCGGCAGGACGCGGCGACCGTCATCTCCATCGTGGTGCTGTGGGCCATCGTGATGATCTTTGCCCTGCCCTACGCCGCGGGCGCGCTGGGCCTGCCGGCGGGCGTGGGCGGCGCGTGGATCGGCACGTCGGAGTTCGCGGACGCGGCAGGCTTCGCCGCCGCCCAGGCCTATGGCGGCATGGCGGCCCACCTGCCCGGCGCCCCGCCGGGAGCCGCCGAACAATCCGTGGCCGCCTTCACGCTGATGAAGGTGATCGGCCGGGACATGTGGATCGGCATCTGGGCGCTGGTGCTGTCCTTCATCGCCACCACGCGCTGGAACGACACCGGCATCGACAACCGTGCCGGCGCCGGCGAGATCTGGCGCCGCTTCCCCAAATTCGTGTTGGGCTTCCTGGCCGCCTCCGTGCTGATCACGCTGGTGGCCCAGCACGCCGGCCAGGCGGCGTTCACCAAGACGCTCACGCCGGCGCTGGTCACGCCGATCAAGAACCTGCGGAGCTGGGCATTCGAGTTCGGCTTCCTCAGCATCGGCCTGACCACCCGCGGACGGGACCTGGCGGGGATCGCCGGCCGGCCGCTGGCCGCCTTCACCGTGGGCGTCGCCGTCAACGTGGCGCTCGGGCTGGCGCTGTCCGCCTGGCTGTTCCGCGGCTACTGGGCGCAGTTGGGGCAGTGACGGAGCCCTGCTGCGCCACCTGCCGCGCGTTCGATGCGGACCCGGCGCGGCTAGAGGACAGCCTGCGGGGGGTGGCTTCGCTAAGCTCCGGGCATGGCGCTTCGCGGGCGCAGGATGGCGTCTGCTTGCGGCATCAGCGGCTTGTCACGGAGCGGGCTGGGTGCGGACAGCACGCAAGGAAGGAAGACCTTCTTTTTTGAAAAAAAGAAGCAAAAAACTTTTGGTCCCTGTCGGCGGCTGCTGAAACACGCGCCGTCAGGGAGCGAAAGTTTTTTGGTTCTTTTTTTCAAAAAAGAACTGCTTTCTTGCTTTCTTCCAATAACGTGACCAACCGGAACGCCCATGCACAGAACACCCACCCCGCCCGCGAGTTGAAGGCCCCGACGACAGGAGCCCGGGCATGGACATCACCCTGAAGGTGAACGGATACGAGCACGCGCTCGCGGTGGATGTGCGCACCACGCTGCTGGACGTGCTGCGCGAGCGCATGGGCCTGACCGGCACCAAGAAGGGCTGCGATCAGGGCCAGTGCGGCGCCTGCACCGTGCTGATGGACGGGCGGCGCGTGCTCGCCTGCTTCACCCTGGCGGTGGCGGCACAGGAGGCGGAGATCACCACGATCGAGGGTCTGGCCGGCGAGGACGCGCCTCTGCACCCGATGCAGCAGGCGTTCCTGGACCACGACGCCTACCAGTGCGGCTACTGCACGCCGGGCCAGATACTCTCCGCCATCGCCTGCGTCACCGAAGGCCATGCCGGCAGCGACGACGAGATACGCGACTTCATGAGCGGCAATCTGTGCCGCTGCGCCGCCTACCCGAAGATATTGGCCGCGGTGAACCAGGCCAGGCGCGCGATGGAGCCCGCCTGACATGAACCCGTTCCACTACCAGCGCGTGGGCGCGCTGTCCGAGGCGGTCCTGGCCGGCGCCCAGCCGGGCGCGCAGTTCCTGGCCGGCGGCACCGTGCTGCTGGACCTGATGAAACTGGGCACGATGCAGCCGGCAACCCTGGTGCAGATCGGCGATTTGCGGCGCGCGTACGGGGCGATCACCGCCGATGCGGACGGCCTGCACATAGGCGGCCTGGCCCGCATGTCCGAACTGGGTGACAGCGCGGACGCGCTGCTTGACTGGCCGGCGGTGGCGCAGGCGATACGCGCGGCCGCCAGCGCGCAACTGCGCAACATGGCCAGCATCGCCGGCACCATCCTGCAGCGCACCCGCTGTTCCTACTTTCGGGACCCGAGCTGGCAGGCCTGCAACAAGCGCGAGCCCGGCACCGGCTGCGCCGCGATCGGCGGGTCCAACCGCCTGCAGGCCGTGCTGGGCACCAGCGAGGCGTGCATCGCCAGCTACCCCGGCGACCTGGCCAACGTCCTGGCCGCCTTCAGCGCGCGCGTGGACTTGGCCGGCCCCGAGGGCAGCCGCACCCTGCCGATCGAGGACCTGCACCGCTTGCCGGGCGACCGGCCGGACATCGAGACCAATTTGCGTCCGGGCGAGGTGATCACCGCCATACACGTGCCCCGCGCCCCCTGGGCCAGGCGCTCGCTGTATCTGAAGGTGCGGGACCGCGACTCGTACGCCTTCGCTCTGGCGTCCGCCGCAGTGGGGCTGGACATGGAGGGTGGCACGATACGCGAGGCGCGCATCGGGCTGGGCGGTGTGGCCACCAAGCCGTGGCGGGCGCACGCGGCGGAGGCGGCGCTGGCCGGCCAGGCGCTGACGGAGGCGGCCGCCGAACGCGCCGCACAGGCGGCGTTCGCCGATGCGCGTGTGGACACCGAGAACGCCTACAAGCCGGAGCTCGGCCGCCGCACGCTGGTGCGTGCGCTGCTGGCCGCCGCCGAACTGGAGAACTGAGATCATGCCCGACGATTCCGCCTGGGCCCGCATCGGCGACCCGGTGCCCCGCATCGAGGGCCGCGCGAAGGTCACCGGCCGCGCGCTGTATGCGGCCGACGAGGCGGTGGCCAACCCGGCCTTCGCCTGCCTGGTCACCAGCACGGTCGCGCGCGGCACCATACGCGGCTTCGACCTGGCGCAGGCCCGCGCGGTGCCGGGCGTGCTGGACATCCTGACGCATGAGAACGTGGGCAAGGACGCCGATCCGCCGCCGCCGCACGGGCCGGGCGGGGAGACGACCACGATGCAGACGCCGCAGATCTGGCATGCCGGCCAGATCATCGGCGTGGTGGTGGCCGACACCTACGAGGCGGCGCGCGAAGCCGCCCGCAAGGTGCGCGTGGACTACGCCGAGGAAGCGCCCGCCGCCACTTTCGGCAGCGACGGTGCCAAGACCGAACAGCGCGAGCCCGGCGAACACAAGGATTTCGCGGTGGGCGACTTCAAGAACGCCTACGCGCTGGCGCCGGTGACGGTGGACGAGCGTTACGGCACGCCCACCCAGCATCACAACCCGATCGAGCTGTTCAGCACCACGGCCGCCTGGCACGACGGCAGCCTGACGTTGTATGAGCCCAGCCAGTTCGTCTACGGCCTGCGCGGCGCGGTGGCCAAGCAGCTGCACATGGACCCCAAGCAGATACGCGTGGTGGCCCGTCACGTGGGCGGCGCGTTCGGCTCGAAGGGGATACCGTCGTCCCGCAGCGCGTGGATCGCGGTCGCCGCCCGCCGGCTCAGCCGCCCGGTGAAGTTCGTGGCCAGCCGCGGCGAATGCTACACGATCGGCACCTACCGCGCGGAGACGCAGCACCATGTGCAGCTCGCCGCCGAGCGTTCCGGCCGGCTAGTGGCGCTGCGCCACGAGGGCTGGGAGGTGACGTCCCGCCCGTCGGACTACAACGTGTCCGGCACCGAGACGACGGCGCGGATGTATGCCTGCCCGAACATCCTGACCAAGGTGAACGTGGTCCATACCGACCGCGGCACGCCCGGTTTCATGCGCGCCCCGCCGGACGTGCCCTACATGTTCGCGCTGGAATCGGCGATAGACGAGCTGGCCGAAAAGCTTGGCATGGATCCGGTGGAGCTGCGCCGCGTCAACGACACGCAGACCGATCCCGCGACCGGGCAGCGCTTTTCCAGCCGCTCGCTGATGGCCTGCTTCGATGCGGCCGCCGCCCGGTTCGGCTGGAGCCGCCGCAACCCGGCGCCGATGTCCCACCGTGAGGGCGACTGGCTGGTGGGCTGGGGCTGTGCCGCGGCGGCCTACCCCGCCAATATCGGCGCCGGCGCGGCGCGGGTGATCCTGGAGACCAACGGCGTGGCCACGGTGAAGATCGCGGCGCACGATCTGGGCACCGGGTCGCACACTATAATCGCACAGGTGGCGGCCGAGCGGTTGGGCGTGCCGTTGGGCCAGGTGGTGGTGCAGCTCGGCGACAGCGACCTGCCGCCGGCGGGGCTGGCCGCGGGGTCCAGCCACGCCTCCGGCATCGTGCACGCCGTGGCGCTGGCCTGCGAGCAGATACGCGACCGCGTGGCGCGCGGCGCCGCCGGAAGCAACGGTCCGCTCGCCGGACGCGACCCGGCGACGCTGCGCCTGGCCGAAGGCCGTCTTGCGGCGTCGGACGGCACGGACGAGAAGCTGACCGACGCGCTGAGCCGCGTGGGCAGCGGCGCGCTGGAGGCGTATGCCGAGAACGTTCCGCACGGTCAGCCGGCGGACTCGATCTCCAAGCTGTATCAGGGCCAGATGTCGATCTCGCGCGGCACGCAGCGGGAGGATTTCACCACCTACGCGTTCGGCGCGCAGTTCATCGAATTGCGCATACACGCGCGCACGCGGGAGATACGCGCGCCGCGCGCGGTGGGCGCGTTTGCCGCCGGCCGCATCATCAACCCGCGCACCGCGCACAGCCAGCTCATGGGCGGGATGATCTGGGGCATCAGCTCGGCGCTGCACGAGATCACGGAGATCGACAAGCGGGCCGCGCGCTACACCAACGACAATTTGTCCGAGTACCACATCCCGGTGCATGCGGACGTGCACGGCGTGGACGCGATGATTGTGGACGAGACGGATTCGGACGTGAACCCGATTGGGATGAAGGGGATCGGTGAGATCGGCGTGGTTGGGATGAACGCGGCGATTGCCAACGCGGTGTATCATGCGACGGGGCGGCGGGTGCGGTCGTTGCCGGTTCGGGTGGAGGATTTGTTGTGAGGAAAGAAAGAAAGGCCTTCTTTTTTGAAAAAAAGAAGCAAAAAACTTTTATCTCTCCGCTTGCAGAACGGCGCGGGCACGTTCTGCGAGCGCGCAGGCCTGCAGAATCAAACAGGGCCTCTATGCAGGCGGACAGATAAGAGTTTTTTGCTTCTTCTTTTCAAAAAAGAAGGCCTTCCTTACTCCTCCAGATACGCCGCAAACGCCTCCCGAAACCCCGAATGCCATCGCGAAAGCGCCGGCCGGTTTTCCGTAATATCCTGCGCCGCCCACTGGATGCGTTTGTTATCGATCGCGCGCGTGACCTCGTTGTCCGGGCACAGGATGTAGAAATCGCCGGCCGCCATGCCGTGCAGGAGCATTTCCGCCACCTGGTCCGCCGTCCAGGCGCCTGGCGGCTTTTCGGTGTGGCTGCCCGCGGTCATGCCGGTGAAGGTGGAGCCGGGTATCAGCAAATGCGCGGTGATCCGGCAGTCCTGCGTGTTGCGCAGGCTGTGAGCGAGCGCTTCGGTCAGCGCCTTCACGCCGGCCTTGCTGACGTTGTAGGCGGTGTTGCCGGGCGGGCAGGTGATGCCTTGTTTGGAGCCTGTGTTGACGATGGCGCAATCCGTTCCCTGTGCGATCATGCGCGGGGTGAAGGCGTGCAGGCCGTTGATGACGCCGAACAGGTTGATGTCCAGCAGGCGACGCCAGGTCTCGATACCGTCCCAGGGGCCGGCGGAGATGCCGGTGGCCGCGTTGTTCATCAGGAAGGCGACTTCGCCGAAATGACTGAACGCGGTGTCTGCTAGTTTGCTGACCTGGGCGAGGTCGCTGACGTCCGTGGGCACGGCGAGGATTGCTGTTTTGCCGTGTGGGCTGGCGGCGACAACGGCTTCGGTCGCCTGGGTGAGTTTGTCCGACGCGAGGTCGGCAAGGCAGATTTTCAGCCCGAGCCCGGCCAGCCGCAGCGCGGTGGCAAGCCCGATGCCGCTGGCCGCGCCCGTGATGACGGCCGCGCGTCCCGAGCTCAGAGCCGGGTGATTGGTCATGTAAATCCTCGAGCGGTGTGAGAAGAGTCCGCGTCAGCCGGACAAAAGTTTTTTGCTTCTTTTTTTCAAAAAAGAAGGCCTTTCTTGCTGACTTACTCTCCCAGACTACGGCTGAGCGTAGGCGGCACCACCGCCCGCTTCCCCGCCTCCGCCGCAGGCGCCGAGGCCAGCATGTAATCGCGCGTGAGCGGCACCGCGGCCTGGTGGCGTGCCAACTGCAACTGCCAGACCATGTGGTTCAAATGGCGGAACGAGTACTCGCTGCCGGCCAGATAGAGCTCGAACAACCGGCAAAACCGTTCGTCATACAAAGCCGCGATCGCGTCGCGGTTGGCGTCGAAGCGGCGGCGCCAGTGGCGTATCGTCTCCGCGTAGTGCAGCCGCAGGATTTCCACGTCGGTGGCAATCAGGCGTTCGTGTTCCAGGGCGCGGAACACTTCGGACAGCGCCGGCGAGTAGCCGCCGGGAAAGATGTGGCGCGTGATCCAGGGGTTGGTGACGGAGGGCCCGTCGCTGCGGCCTATCGCGTGTATCAGCGCCACGCCGTCTTCGGCGAGCAGGCCGCGTAGCGTGCGGAAGTATTCCGCGTAATGCGTGATGCCCACGTGCTCGAACATGCCGATGGAGACCACGCGGTCGAACGTGCCCCGTATCGTGCGGTAGTCCTGCAGTTCGAAGCGCACGCGGTCCGACAGGCCGGCGGCGGCGGCGCGTGCGCGCGCGGCTTCCAGTTGCTCGGCGGAGAGCGTGATGCCGGTGACGCGGGCGCCGTAGTCCTGGGCCAGCGTGATCGCCATGCCGCCCCAGCCGGAGCCGATGTCCAGCACGTGCAGGTCCGGCCGGGTCAGGCACAGCTTGGCGGCGATGTGGCGTTTCTTGGCGGCCTGGGCCTCCTCCAGCGTCTCGCCGCCGGTGGCGAAGTAGGCGCAGGAGTAGTTGCGGTCCCGGTCCAGGAACAGCGAGTAGAGCCGGCCGTTCAGGTCGTAATGATGCGCGACGTTGCGCCGCGCGCGCGGCACCGGGTTGTACTGGCTGGCGTGGCGCAGCGCGCGGGCCAGGGCGCGGCGCAGCGACAGGCCGGGGTGGCGGCCGCCGCGGGCCAGGTTGGCGAACAGCAGGTCGAGTATGTCCTCCAGCCGGCAGTCCAGCGGCACCAGGTCCCCGGCCACGAAGGCTTCGCCGAACACCAGAGCCGGGTTGCTGAGCAGGCCGCGCAGGGTGGCGTTGCTGCCGATGGTGGCGCCGGCCTGCGGCTGCCCGCCCGGGCCGTAGCTGGCCAGCGTGCCGTCCGGGTAGCGCACGGTCAGCCGGCCGGCGGTGACGAACCGGGTCAGGATGGCGTCGATCAGCGCCCGCAAGGTGAGTGTCCCCCAAATCCGATACCTGCCTAACGCGCCCGATACGGGTTCGGCTACAGGGCGCGCGTCCAGGCCGCGCAAAACCATTGGAAAGTTAATACAATCGTGCTTAGATCGTTACGTAACCGATCATGAGGTGTTACGTGACGTACCGCGAGCGGCAGATGCTGGAGGACGTATTGCACGTCCTGTTCAGCCAGGCCGCGCGCATCGCCACCGTGTCCGCCCTGTGTTTCGGCGCCTTGCTTGGCCTGGCGGCGGCCTGGGGGCCGCATTTCACGGCCAGCGTGCGGCTGGTGGCCGAGGGCCAGGCGGGCCCCGGCCGGTCCGCGTGGGACCAGGCCGAGCTTTTGCGCGACCCCGTCTCCGTCACCCGCGTGCTGCCTGCCTTGCTGGCGATCCGCCCGCCGCCCGGCCGGTGGGACGCGGTGGCCGCGCGGCTCCGTCTGGCCGCGCCGGAAGCGCCGGCGGCGTTCGCCTTGCGGGCCGTCCGCGCGCTGGCAGTGCGTGCCACGCCTGGCACCAACGTCATCAAGGCGAGCTTCACCTGGGCGGACCCGGTCTTCGCGGCGAGGGCGCTGAACCTGATCGTGGCCGCGCACCAGCGTACGGGGACGGCCGGGGCCGTGTCCCGCGAGGCGGTGGCGCAGGCCCAGGCGCGTGTGGCCAGCACGGAGGCGGAGCTGGATGGGCTGGACAGGCAGGTGGCCGGCCAAGGCAGCGCGGCGTTGCGCGCGCAGGTCGCGCAGGCGCATGACCGGATTGCGGCGTTGCGCGCCACGTCCGACCAGGTCCGGCTGGATCGTGCGCTGGCCCAGCAGCGGGCCGACACGCTGCGCCGGACGTACGAGGGTGGCGGCTGGGTTGAGGTTGGCGACGCGGATGGCGGCACCCATCCGCTGACGACCGGGCTGGCGGCCCTGCTGGACAAGCGCCAGTCCCTGCTGGCCGCCGGCCGGCAGGACAGTGCCGCCTTGCGCGCGCTGGACCGCGAGATGGCGCGCGCCCGCGAGCAGGCCTATGCCGCGGCATCGCAGATCGCCGAAAGCCGCGCAGCCGCGCTGGATGACCGACTGGCCCGGCTGGCGGCCGAAATCAGTGACGGCGAGGCGGCTGCGCGCGAGCTGGAGCGGCAGGCCTCGCGCAGCGAAGTGCTGGCGCAGGCGCGCCAGGCAAAATCGGCCGAGCTGGCTACGGCGCAGGCCGCGCTGGCTGCCGCACGCACCAGGCTGGCGGCCGGCTGGCAGAGCGCCGATCTTGTCAGTCCGGCGACACCGCCCACCGCCGCCGACTGGCCGCGCCCCTCCCTGCTGGTGCTGCTCTCCGCGGCGGCCTCCCTGGCGGCGGGCCTGGCCAGTGCCGCGCGTGCCGAGGCGAGACGCCTGACGATCGACCGGCCGTCCGATCTTCCCCGCCTGCTGGGGATCGAGATACTCGCCAGCCTGCAAGAACTTCCCGTCCGGGCGCTATGACCGGCGGGTTGCGGCAGGGCGGGACGCCGGCGGGGGCAGTTCCCCAGCACCTGTCCTTGCCGGGCGGCGTCGCCTGATGATCGCCCGTATCTCCGCCGATACCCAGGACACGCTGCTTCCCGGCGAATTGGTGCCCGGCGACGCCCGCTTGCTGCCCGCCGACCCTGCCCTTCTCCGCCTGGGCGAACAGGCGCTGCACCAGGTGGCGCTGCGCGCCATGGCAGCCGGCGAGGGCGGCACGATGACGGTGGGGGTGGCCGGGCTGCAGCATGGCGACGGTGCCACGACGGTTGCGCGCAACCTGGCCGTCTGCCTGGCCGGCGGGTTCGGCAAGCGCGTGGTTCTGGTGGAGGCCAACCAGCGCAGCCCGAGCCTGCGGCGCGCCTTTGGCCTGCCGGACGGGCCTGGCCTGACGGACGTGCTCGCGCGGCGCATCTCGCTGGGCGGCGTGCTGCAGATGGCGGGCGAGCACCAGCATGTGGTGGTGCTGCCGGCCGCCATGCGGGAAGGCGGGCTGATCGCCGCGGACGATCTGCGCGCGCTGCTGGGCGCGCTGCTGGAATTTGTGGACGCGGCCGTCGTCGATCTGGCGCCGTTGGGGCCTTACAAGGACACGGTGGCGGCCTGCCGGGCCATGGACGGCATGGTTCTGGTGATGCGCGGCGGGCGCTCGACTATTGAGGGCGGGCGCGCGGCGGTGTCGCGGGTGCAGGAAGCGGGGGGAAACGTGCTGGGCGGCGTGCTTAACCGGGAGCGGGTCGTCGTGCCTCGGGTGTTGAGGAAGAAAGGCCTTCTTTTCTGAAGAAAGGAAGCAAGCGACTTCTGCCACCCCGCCTGCGCCAGCGCATGTGCAAGTTCTGCCGGTGCGGATGCCGGCAGAGCCGAAGCAGGCGCCGGGAGCAAAAGTCCCTTGTATTCAGAGAAGAAGGCTTCCTTTCCCTAATCGGCGTTCCCTACGGCTTCCGGCCAGACGTCATCCCACGTCCCGCCGGTGCTCGCCTTGCTGTACTCCGTCGAGCGGTTCTCGAAGAAATTCGCGTGCTCCGGGGCATTGAGCATGTCGTCCAGCCAGGGCAGCGGGTTGCGCTCCACGTGAAATAGCGGGCTCAGGCCCAACTGCATCAGGCGGCGGTCTGCGATGAAGCGTATGTACTGCTTCACTTCGCCAGCGGTCAGGCCTTCCACCGGGCCGAGTTCGAAGGCGAGGTCGATGAAGGCGTCCTCGTGGTCGACGATGGTGGCGCAGCAGATATACAGCTCGCGGCGCAGCTCTTCCGTCCAGATTTCCGGGTTTTCCTGCACGAAGGTGCGGAACAGCTTGATTACCGACAGGCAGTGCAGCGTCTCGTCGCGCACCGACCACGAGACGATCTGGCCCATGCCCTTCAGCTTGTTGAAGCGCGGGAAGTTCAACAGGATGGCAAAAGACGCGAACAGCTGCAGCCCCTCGGTGAAGGCGCCGAAGGCGGCCAGCGTTTTCGCGATCTCGTGCTTGCTGTCCACCGTGAAGGACTGCATGTAGTCGAACTTGTCGCGCATCTCCTTGATGCTGCGGAACGCCTGGTACTCCGTCTCCGGCATGCCGATCGTGTCCAGCAAGTGGCTGTAGGCGGCGATATGCACCGTCTCGATGTTGCTGAACGCGGAGAGCATCATCAGCACCTCGGTGGGTTTGAACACCTGGCTGTAATGCTTCATGTAGCAGTTGTTCACTTCCACGTCGGACTGCGTGAAGAAGCGGAAGATCTGGGTGACCAGGTTGCGCTCGCCGTCGGACAGGTTGCGGTGCCAGTCCTTCACGTCGTCGGCGAGCGGAACCTCTTCCGGCAGCCAGTGCACGCGCTGCTGGGTCAGCCAGGCGTCATAGGCCCACGGGTAGCGGAACGGCTTGTAGACCGGGTTCTCGGTCAGCAGGTCGAACCGGACAGGCAGTTCGTCCATCGCATGCGGCATCGGGTGGTCCATGGAGTGGTCCTGTTAACGCGGCTGGTGGATACATGGCCCTGCCCAGGCAGTTTGCCCAGGCGCGAGTCTGGGGTGAGTATAGGCTATATGTTGTGGGCGGCTAGGGGCTTAAGCGCTAGAGAATGTGAGCAGACAGCACGGAAGGTCTGCTTTCTCTGGAAAGAGAAGCAAAAAACTTCTGGTGCTCCGCATTCCCATCGGGCGGGTTAGTCCCACAACCATCTGCTTCGAAGAGTCGGGGATGCAAAAGTTTTCCGCTCCTTTACAAGGTCGGGAAACCCGCGCCTGCAAACACGCCTTTCACTGAGGAGACATCATTGGCCCGATTCATGGAAGGCGTCGTCACCATCGTCCAGGAAGGCCGCTTCCAGCTCACCGACGATGACGGCGTGGGCCACCTGTTCATCCTCGGCCATCTGTGCGGGGCGGAAACCGGCCAGCTCCCCGCTTTGCAGCGCCACCAATCCCGCGTGCGCGTCAGCTACAAGAAGGCGCCGAATCTGATCGGCAACGTGGCCCGGGCCATCGAAGTGGCGGTCTGACGCATGGATATGCATCCACGCGTGCTGGACGAAACCCGCTCGCAGTTCCCCCACGTGATACAGGACGAAAGCGAGCTTACCGCGCACGTCCTGATCGAACCCGGCAAGTCGTACGGTTTCTTCACCGACACCACCGTGTGCATCGGCTGCAAGGCCTGCGAGGTGGCCTGCAAGGAATGGAACAACCTGCCCGCCGACAACATCGGCCTCACCGGGCAAAGCTTCGACAACACCGGCGCGCTGTCTGCCAATTCCTGGCGCCACGTGGCCTTCGTCGAACAGGCGGACACGCGCCCCGCGTCCCCGGGCAGCGGCTGCGGCAGCGCCGGCGGCGGCGTGCGCGGCAACAACCAGCAGGCCTTCCAAAGCGGCTGGCTGATGCTCAGCGACGTGTGCAAGCATTGCCACAACGCGCCCTGCCTGGAAGCCTGCCCCACCGGCGCGCTGTTCAAGACGGAGTTCGACACCGTCGTCGTCCAGCAGGACATCTGCAACGGCTGCGGCTACTGCGTGCCCGCCTGCCCGTTCGGTGTGGTGGACCTCAGCACCACGGACGGCAAGGCCCACAAATGCACGCTTTGCTATGACCGGCTGAAGGGCGGCCTGGAGCCGGCCTGCGCCAAATCCTGCCCCACCGACAGCATACAGTTCGGCGAGCTGACGGACCTGCAGCACCGCGCCGCCGAACGCGTGCAGACCCTGCACGGCCTGGGCGTGGACAGCGCCTACCTCTACGGCACGCCCGGCGCGCCGGGCGCGACCGGCGGGCTGGGCCACCTCAACGCGTTCTTCCTGCTGACCGACCGGCCGGAGCGCTACAACCTGCCGGCGGCACCCACGCGGCCCTCCAACCGCGTGGCGCCGGCGTTGACGGCTGGGCTGGCGGCGGTGGCGGGGCTGGCGTTGACGGCGCTGGCCTTGTTTGCGGCGGAGACGCCTAGAAGGAAGTAAGCGGTTCTTTTTTGAAAAAAAGAACCAAAAAACTTTTACTTCCCCGCATTTGCAGCAGTGGTGCCTCACCAGGAACAGCCGGACGCTCCACCAGCGGACAGATAAAAGTTTTTTGCTTCTTTTTTTCAAAAAAGAAGGCCTTGCTTCCTTCCTGAAAGTCTCCCCATGAACTACCAGCCCCCCGCCATCCAACCGCCGGACGAGAAACCCGAAACCGGCCGCAGCGCGCACGACACCATCCGGCGCCCCGGCAAGTGGCAGGGCCCCACCTATTACGGCCGCTCGCAGCTCAAGCCCGCGCCGTTCAACAATTGGGTGGTCGGCGGCTACATCGCGCTGGCCGGCCTGTCCGGCGCCAGCGCCATCATCGGCGCCGCGGCCGAGGCCACGCAGGGCCGCGCCGCCCGCAGGCTGGCCCGCCGCTCGCGCTACCTCTCGCTGCTGGCGCCCACCCTCGGTTCGCTGCTGTTGATCTGGGACCTGCACACGCCGCAGCGCTTCTACAACATGTTCCGCGTCGCCAAGCGCACCTCGCCGATGTCCATCGGCACCTGGATCCTGCTGGGCTTCACCGGCCCCGCCATGCTCGCCGGCGCCGCGCAGTTCGTGGCGGACCGCCGGCCGCGCTGGCGCTGGCCCTGGCAAGTGGCCCGTGCGGCGCAGATACCGGCGGCCATCGCCGGCGCCGGCCTGTCCACCTACACCGCGTCGTTGCTCGCGGCTACCAGCACGCCGCTCTGGGCCGCCGCCCCCGCGGCGTTGGCGGTGCGCTTCGGCGCGTCCTCCATGGCGTCCGGCGCTGCCGCTTTGTCCCTGGGCGAACGCTCGCCGCGCACCAGGCGGGCGCTGGATGCGCTCAGCGTGGCGGCCCTCGCGGCCGAGCTGGCCGCCACGATGCAGTCCCACAACGCCTACAAGGCAAAGGGTGTGGAAGAGGCGCTGGCGGGCAAGTGGGGCAAGGTCGAAGCCTATGGCGCAACCGGGGCGGGCGCGATCCTGCCGCTCGGGTTAAAGCTGGCGGGGTTGGCCCTGGGCGGGCCGCGCAGCCCGCTGGGCACGCTGGCGATGCTGGGGGGCAGCCTGCTGCTTCGCGTATCCATCATGGAGGCGGGCGACGCCTCCGCCGCCCGGCCGGAGGTGAGCTTCCGGTTCTCTCAGCCGGAGAACCTGGACACGGCAGAAACTGGCATTTCGGGCAGACCCGGCCGCAACGCTTTGCGTAGGGTCGGCGGATCGCGAGGCAGACGGCGGGAGCTCAGTAGCTGAACCCGTCGTAGCCGTAGCCCGGGGTCGCGTAGGGGACGCTGTAGAAAGCGTCCGGGTACCCGTAGCCATGCACGTTCGGATAGGCCGGGCCGGGCGGGCCGCCCTGCCTCTCGTCGCCCATCATGCGCATCCGGCCATGCGCCATCATGCAGCGGCCGTGTGCCACGTCATAGCGCTGCGCCGCGGCCGGTCCGGACGCCCCCTGGATGGCCGCGGCACCGGCGCGGCGGCAGACATCCTCGTCTTCCGCATAGGTTGCGAAGTCACCGGCATGGGCAGGGCGCGGCAGTCCCGCGGCCGACAGGGTGCTGCCCAGGCAGGCGGCGGCGAGAAATAGCGTTTGGCGGGCTGACATGCCGCTTGAACGCTGGCGCGGCCGCGGCGCTTCACGGCCGCGGCACTTTATTGCGTCCGGGCAAGAACGCGGCCGGCCGCTGTGCTATTTCAGCCAGGCCAGAAGCTGCTCCCATAGCAGCGCGCGCGCGTGGGACCCTGCCACCATACCCACATGCCCGGCGCGCGGCTGCACCACCGTTGCGCCAGGCAGGCGCCCGGCCAGGGCCAGGGCGCTGCCCGGCGGCACGATCCTGTCGCGCGACGGCACGGCGATGAAGCTCGGCAGCGCCGGCACCGCCACGGGCAGGCCGGCGATGCGCCAGGCGCCGTCCTCCGGCGTGTTGGCGCCATACCAGCCGCCGATCACCTCTCGCGCCACGGCGGCTGCCAGCGGCACGCCGTCGTTCAGCCAGTCCTCGATCGCCACGAACTGGCCGGCGCGCGGCCCGTCCTGCGCCTGCCTGCCGAATGCGCGGTATTTTTCCGCCACGCTCCCCGGCTCCAGCAGGCTGAACAGCGCCTGCAGCACATCCACCGGCAGCGTGCCCAGCGCCATTGCGGGCTCCAGGAAGGGCAGGCTGGCGCCGAGGCGCCGTGCGGCCGCGCCGTCCTCCGCCCAGAAATCCCACGGCGTGGCCAGCAGGACGAGCCGGCGGACCAGGTCCGGCCGTCGCGCGGCGGCCGCCACCGCCATCAGCCCGCCCATGCAATAGCCGGCCAGGGTCAGCGGCCGGCCTACCGCCTGCATGGCGCGCTCCAGCCGCCCGGCCACGTAGTCCGTCAGCGTGAAGCCCCTGGCCACCGGATCCGGCCAGCCCCAATCCAGCAGCAGCGGCCGCACACCGCCCGCGGCCAGGAAGCGCAGCAGCGAGTGGTCCTCTGCCAGGTCCAGCACATAGGCCCGGTTAACCAGGCTCGGCACGAACAGCACGGGCGGCGCACCGTCCGGCCCGTAATCCAGCAGCCGCGAGCCACCTTCCGTCCAGATGGCGGGCGGGTCGGCCACATGCCGCTGGAACGGGTGCGCGCGATAGGCGGCGATCCCGGCCAGCAGGGCGGCGTCAGCCCTGGGCGGCGTCCCGCCCGGCGAGTATCCGTTCCAGCTCGTCCACGCGTCGTTCCAGGCGCGCGACAGCTCCGGCTGTGCCGCCAGCATCAGGTGGAACAGCAGCGGCCTGGGGCCGCGCCGGCGATGCGGCCCAGGCGCGTCCGGCCGCGTCACGTAAGATCTCCTCCACTTCCCGGATTTCGCGGTCTTCCGCCAGGGCGCGCAGTTCGCTGCGCCAGATTATGCCCCAGTCCTTCGCCCAATCCGCTTCTGCCAATGCACCCGATCCTGCGACAAGGAAGACCTTCATCCAGCGACGAGACGAAGCAGAAAGCCCGCGCTTGGCCGCGGACCTGACCGCCACGCGGGCATCCGCGGCGCCGCCTGCCGGCTTTTTGTGCGCTGCTCCGCCGCATGCTAGCGTTCCTACGCGAGGAGAGCGCAATGACACAAATTGAAGGCCCCCCATCTTCCGGCGAGGATCCCCCGTCCCGGCCGCCGGTCGTGGTGAAGAAATACGCCAACCGGCGGCTCTATAATACGGAGAGTTCCAGCTACATCACGCTGGACAACCTGGCCGACATGGTGCGCGCCGGGCGGGATTTCGTGGTGTACGACGCGCGGACCGGCGACGACATAACCCGAAGCGTGCTCACCCAGATCATCGTGGAGGAAGAAAGCAAGGGCCGCGCCCTGCTGCCCACCACCTTCCTGCGCCAGCTCATCGGCTTCTACGGGGACAGCGTGGGCGGCATGGTGCCGCGCTACCTTGAACACACGATGTCCGCCATCGCGCGCCAGCAGGAACAGATGCGCGAGGCGATGCAGCAGACCATGGGCAGCCTGATGCCGCCCGGCTTCGAGGAGATGCGCCGGCAGAACATCGCCATGATGGAGCGCGCGATGGGGCTGTTCAGCCCGTTCTACCGCCAGCCGGCGCCGCAGGAATCCGGAACGCCGGCCGCCGAACCAGGGCCCGAACAGGATGCGGCAAGCCGGATCGAGGCGCTGCAGATGGAAGTCGAGCACCTGCGCCTCATGCTGGCCGGGCGCACCGAGGCTGTACCCGCCCAGGCGCCCTCGCCGGGCCTGGCCCGCCCCCGACGCAAGCCGGACGACACCGCATCGTAACGAAATCTCGATATCGATACGGAACTAAACTTACTTTGCCGCAGCAGCCAGGGTATGTTATCCCGGATGCAGACCAAACTGATGGTCCGCAAAAAAGTGATCACGATCCTGGACGGTGCAGCACGTAGCGCCGGTGAGGAGGGGCCACGATCACGCCGTCCTGGACTGGAGGCAACGATGAAAGACGTGGAACCAAGCGAACGGGCGGACGATCCCGAAGCCCTGGCGGCAGGCACCATCCGGCCAAGCCCACGTGCGAACAACGCTGACCGCCATGTCGGTGCCCGCATACGCGAACGTCGCGTGATGCTGGGCCTCTCCCAGCAGCAGCTCGCAGTGATGATCGGTGTCACCTATCAGCAGGCTCATAAATACGAGCGTGGGCTGAACCGGATTTCCGCAGGGCGGCTCTACGACATTGCCGGCGTGCTGAGCGTGCCGATCTCCTGGTTTTTCGAGGGCATGCAGGAAGACGCGACCTCGCTGGAGATGAGTCCGCGCCAGCGGATGTGCCTGGAGCTGGCACGCAACTTCGCCATGATCGACAACCTCAAGCACCAGGAAGCGCTCAGCCAGATGGCGCGCGCGCTTGCGCAGGCGGAGGCGGCGGCGGCTTGAGGGGAGGGCAAGCAAGGTCTTCTTTTTTGAAAAAAAGAAGCAAAAAACTTTTATTCCTCCGCTGCTTTGGCCGATCGGATTTCCTGATGCACTTGCTTGCGGCATGGTGAACCGACGACCTCCGAGAGCTGGGGCTCTGCCCATCCATCTCGCCGGAGTTGTCGTTTCCTCGTAGACGATGCCGGCAAAACGGGGTCTGGGGCAGCGCCCCGTCCTTGCTACGGCCGCCCGCTCCTATGATACGAATGACCCGCCAATATCGACTGCGCCCGGTATAGCTGCTCGGCCAGCATCACCCGCGCCAGCATGTGCGGCCAGGTCAGCCGGCCAAGCGATAAGCCGGCATCGGACCTGTCCAGCACCGGGCGTGCCAACCCCTCCGCCCCGCCGATCACGAAGGTCACCGGCTTGCCGCCCGCCAGCCACGCCTCGAGCCGGCCCGCCAGCGCCTCGCTGCCCAATTCCTGCGCCCCGCTGTCCAGCGCCACCAGCCAGGCCGCCTCCGGCACCGCCGCCAGCAGCGACTCGCCTTCCCGCCGCTTGATCTCGGCCGGCGCGCCGTGACCGTCCGGCAGCTCGGTCACCACCAGGCGCGGACGCAGCCGCGCGTTGTAACGCGCGAACAGTTCGGCTTCCGGCCCCGCCCGCAGCCGGCCCACGGCCACCAGCCGCATCAATCCGGGTGCGGCGGGCCGAACACCACAGCATGCATGATCCGCCCCGGCACCAGCGTGAAGCCGCCGGCGATGATCAGCGCGCCGGCGAACAGCGAAACCATGGCGATGGCGTGGCGGCGCACCCTGTGCCGCCGCGCATGCAGCACGGCGAACGGCAGCACGGCCAGAGTAACGACGGAGATCACGTGCACGAAGCTGAACGCGCCATGCGCCAGCACGCGTATGCCGAAGGAGCTGAGCGCGATGGCGGCCATCAGGCCGACCCAGACATAACCGGCCGTCCGGTGTGACAGCGTGCCCTTCGGCGCCGCAAGCTGCACGATACCCAGCACCAAAGCTGCCAGCGCCAGCAGCGCATGGATCTGGAACAGATAGGGCGCGTCCAGAAGCGGGCGAAGGCTCATGCGGAGCGGGTGTTCCTTCCCTGGGAACCGCCGAGAGGCCCCGCTTCCGGCCCGTCCCGCCCCGGCCGGCTGCGGCGTTCACCCACTCTGGACCGCCGGCTCGTCGAACTCCGCCCCCCACATCTTCTCCAGCGCGTACAGCGCCCGTGCGTCCGGCTTGAACAGATGGATGACGATGTCGCCGGCGTCGATCAGCACCCAGTCAGACCCGCCGGTGCCCTCGATGCGCACGCGCTTCACGCCGGCCTCGCCCAGCCTGTCCTCCAGATGCGTGGCCATGGCGGTGATCTGCCGGTCCGCCAGCCCGGTGGCGATCACCATGCGGTCGGCGAATGAGGCACGGCCGGCCAGGTCGATGGCCACCACCTCCTCCGCCTTGTCCGCCTCCAGGCTTTCCACGATCACCGCCTGCAGCCTGGCCAGCATTTCGACGTCCGCCGGCGCGTCCCGCCCGGATGCGGCCTTCGCACCGCGCGGGCCGGCCGCCACCGCCTTCTTGCGAGGCGTGCCCGGCGTGCGCGCGGCCTCCTTCAGGACGGCGGGCGCTTTGGGTGCGCGGCGCTTCGGCTCTTTCGCACCTGAGACCGTGGGTGGGGCGGGCTTTCTGGCGATAGGTCTTCTCCTGCGGCGGCCTTGCGTAGTGCCGTGGCCGACATCGTGTTCTGCCGCCCGCCCACATACACCCAGGCGGGCGCTTCCCGGTCGGCCAGCCCATGCCCCTCGCGCGCCGGACGCCGGAGGTGGGACAGGCGCCGCGCCGCCTGGGAAGCCAGGGCTGCGCGAGTGTAGGTGGGCCGCGGCAGGACCGCAAAGGGTACCGCACGCACGATGTCCATCCAGCGCCGCCAGCGCGGCAACTGTGTCAGATTATCCGCACCCATCAGCCACACGAAACGCACGCGCGGGAACAGGCGGCGCAGCGCGCGCACCGTATCCAGCGTGTAGCGCGTGCGCAGATGACGCTCGATGTCGGTAGCGATCACCCGCCTGCCATCGGCAATCCCGCGCGCCGCTTGCAGACGCGCCGCAAGCGCGCCCATGCCGGCAGCCGGCTTCAGCGGATTGCCGGGTGAGACGAGAAGCCACACTTGGTCCAGCCGCAACGCCCGCAACGCCGTTTGCGCCACGTGCAAATGGCCCTGATGCGCCGGGTTGAAGCTGCCGCCCAGCAGGCCCACGCGCATGCGGCGTTGGTCCCCGTAGCGTGGCAGGTCAGCGGGCAAGCAAGGCCTTCTTTTTTGAAGAAAAGAAGCAAAAAGCTTTTGGTCCCTGTCGGCGGCTTACCCGGCAAGTACGTGGCGTTGTCACGCCACGGGTTCCAGGCGCCAGGGCTCGGCCGGCACACAGCGTAGCGGTACGCCGTTCTCCGTGCGCACCAGGGCGGACAACCCCATCGCCGCCCGGACCGCACGGAACATTGCGCCATGCGCCACGATCAGCACCAGCCGCTCGCCGGCCAGCGCCCGGTTCACCGCGGGTATCACGCGCGCCTGCAATGCGGCAAAGCTCTCCCCGCCCTCCGGCGTGTAGCCGCCGGCCACCCAGTCGTCATACCAGGTGGCGATCGGCCGGCCCTCCTGGTCGCCGAAGCTCGCTTCCTGCAGGTCCGTCTGCGTGGCCACCGGCACGCCAAGCGCCGCCCCCACGATCGCCGCCGTCCGCTGCGCCCGGCCGAGCGGGGAGGCCACGATGGCGCGTATGCCGCGATGGGCCAGCAGCCCCGCCGCCGCATGCGCCTGCGCCACCCCGCGCGCGTTCAGCGGCACCTCCGTGCGGCCCTGGCTCAGCCCCTGCGTGTTCCAGTCCGTCTCGCCGTGGCGGAGGAAGATGAATTCGGTTGCGGTTATGGTCACGCGGTTGGCCCCCTGGAGAAAGCAAGGCCTTCTTTCTTGAAAAAAAGAAGCAAAAAACTTTTGTCTCCCCGACGCTGAAACGCAGCGTGCATTTCATGAAAAACGCGGCTGCTGCAGATGCGGAGGATCAAAAGTTTTTTGCTTCTTTTTTCAAAAAAGAAGGCCTTGCTTCCTTCCCTCAATCAAACAACGAACTGACAGAACTCTCGTCAGAAATCCGATGTATCGCCGAGGCCAGCAGCGGCGCGATCGTTGCCTCGCGCAAATTGGGCGATTGCCGCACCGCGTCGGTTGCCACGATGCTGTCGGTGATCGTCATCATCTCTATCGGGCTGGCCGCGATGCGCGCCACGGCACCGCCGGACAGCACGCCGTGCGTCACGTACACGCTGACGGATTGCGCGCCGTCGCGGATCAGCGCGTCGGCGGCGTTGCACAGCGTGCCGCCGGAATCGCAGATGTCGTCGACGAGTATGCAGTCGCGCCCGTCCACGTCGCCGATCACGTTCATCACTTCGGACACGCCGGCGCGTTCGCGTCGCTTGTCGATGATCGCGAGGTCTATGTTCAGCCGTGTCGCCAGCGCGCGGGCGCGCACCACGCCGCCCACGTCGGGCGAGACGATCATGATGTCACGCCCTTCGTAGCGCGCGCGTATGTCGGCCATGAACAGCGGGGCCGCGAACAGATTGTCCAGCGGTATGTCGAAGAAGCCCTGTATCTGGCCGGCGTGCAGGTCGAGCGTGAGGACGCGGTTGGCACCCGCCTCGGTGATCAGATTGGCCACCAGCTTGGCGCTGATCGGCGTGCGCGGTGCGGATTTCCGGTCCTGCCTGGCGTAGCCGAAATAGGGGATCACCGCGGTCACGCGGCGCGCGGAGCTGCGGCGCAGCGCGTCCATCATGATCAGCAGTTCCATCAGGTTGTCGTTCGCCGGATAACTGGTGCTCTGGATGACGAAGACGTCCTCGCCGCGTACGTTCTCCTGAATTTCCACGAAGATCTCCATGTCCGCGAAGCGGCGGACGGAGGCGCGGGTGAGCGGGAGGTTGAGGTTGCGTGCGACGGCTTCGGCTAGCGGCCGATTGCTGTTACAGGCTACGATCTTCATCAGTGAATCCCCGGGGGCGCGCGGGCGGGGTTTTAGCCGCGTGTCACACGAATGTCACCACAGGAAGGAAGGCCTTCTTTTTTGAAAAGACGCAGCAAAAAGCGTTCGACCGGCTGCCGCGGAGCGGCCGCGTGAAGTGCCTGGTTCTGGGGGCGGGTGCGGGCGGCGGGTTTCCGCAGTGGAATTGTGCCTGCCAGCTATGTGCGCTGGCGCGGGCGGGGGATCCCAGGGCGCGGCCCTGCACACAGGTGGCCGTGGCGGTCACCGCGGACGAGGAGCGCTGGGTGATGGTGGGCGCCTCGCCCGATCTGCGCCAGCAGATATTGTCCAATCCGGCCATGGCGCCGCGCGGGCCGCGCCACTCGCCGGTGGCGGGCGTGGTCCTGGTCAGCGCGGATGTGGACGGCATGGCCGGCCTGCTGGTGCTGCGCGAACAGCAGCGCCTGCGCGTGTGGGCGCCGGCGCCGATCCTGCGCGTGATGGCGGAAAACCCGATCTTCGCCTCGCTGGACCCGTCTCTGGTGGAACGCGTGGCGGTGGTGCCGGGCGAGCCCGTCGACACCGGGTTCGGCCTGCGCCTGACGCTGCTGGAGATGCCCGGCAAGGTGCCGTTGTATCAGGAGGACCGCAGCGCGGCGGTGGCCGAGGTCGCCAGCACGTATGCGGCAAAGCTGGAGGCGGGCGGGCGCACGGTGGTTCTCGCACCGGCTTGCGCGCAGATCACGCAAGCCGTGCTGGAGCGGCTGGCCGGTGCCGACCTGCTGTTCTTCGACGGCACCCTGTTCACCGACGGCGAGATGATCGAAGCGGGTCTGGGGCCCAAGACCGGCCGGCGTATGGGCCACGTGCCGGTATCAGGACCGGGCGGCTCGCTGGAAGCGCTGTCCGGCTTGGGCGGCCGGCGCATCTATTTCCACATAAACAACAGCAACCCGATGCTGCTGGAGGGTTCGGAAGAGCGTGCGGCCGTGGAGGCGGCGGGGTTTTCGGTGGCGTATGACGGGATGGAGGTAATCTGCTAGGCAGCCGGGCGTTTCTGCCGGGCCACCGTTTCCGGCGGTCGACGCCTGACGCCGACCCGGCAGGCCTTCATAGGTAGTAACGCCACACTATGGCGTGCACCGACACGGCCAGGCTGAAGGCGGGCAGCAGCAGCACCGGCGCGGTCAGCCAGCCTGCCTGCGCTTCGGCTGGCGCGGCGGACGGCCGGACAAGCAGGCCGAGCAGGAGTGCAGGCGGCAGGAGATATCTGCCCTGGATGCCCTCGATCACCGGGCTGCCCAGCACGGTCCATGTCAGGTATTGCGCCAGCGCCACGGCGGCCACGGCTCCCAGTATTGCGGCCGTGTAGCAGGCCATCGTCCGCCGCGGCACAGGGCGCCGGCTCGGATCGTGGCCAGCAGCGCGCAGCCGAGCACCGCCCAGGCGGCAAGGTGATACAGGTCCGGCAGACCGATATCGAGCCATCCAAGCTGGCCGATGAAGCTGCGGCGGATGAGGCGGCCTTCGCCGGCCATGAGGGTGTGCACTGCCACGAGCGGCACGCGCCAGGGGTGGGTGGCGAGTGCCAGCAGTTGCGCCGGCGGCGAGACGATCCCGTCCAGCCGGGTCGGCAGCGGGAAATAGCGTGCCGCGCGTATGCTCCAGGCCAGAACCGGTGCGGTGATGCCGGCGAGGCCGGCCAGGCGCCAGGGCAGCCGCATCGGGGCGGCGAGCACAAGGGCCGCGAAGACGACATAGGGCGAGCGCGACATGCCCACGGCCGCCAGAAGCAGGCACGCCAGCAGAAAACACCAGATACGGCGCGTCGTGTCCTGTCGCCGCAGGCGAAGCAGGAGTGCGCCGGCCAATGCCGTGCACCCGAGCAGCAGGCCATCCTGGCAGATGGCGGCACTGAGCGCCATCGACATCGGCAACAGCAGGATCGTGTAGAACCACAGGGCGGCGCCGCCCGCCAGCGCGATGGCAAGCGCCGAGATCAGCACGGTGGCCACGCCCATGGCGATCCGCATCAGGACGAGCGCGTGCGGCAGTTCGATACCGGCCGGCCTCGCGACGTCTGCGACCAAGGCGGCCGGGACGTAGAAAAACGGCGGGTTCACGGCGGTGTTGGGATAGCCGGCCGGGACCAGTCCGCCCCAATCCAGCGTCCTGTACAGGCTCCGGGTAACGGCGGAACGCGCAGGCGATTGCAGTGGCGCCACCTGGTGCTGCATCTGCACCAGGCCGGCATCGATCAGGCCGCCGAACTCGCCGTCCGTTAGACGGACGCCGAAGAGCCCGAAATGACTGACCTGGTCGGCCCGGAAGACGTGGGCTGCCTCATCGCAATTCTGTAAAGGCGGCATAAGCGGCGCAAGCAGCAGGACCGCCAGCAACCCGAACGCGACGTAGAGGCCGGCGACATGTCTCGCCTCGGGCACGAGGCGCTACGCGCCGTCGGGCGCAGCAAGGCCCTGCCTTGCGTAACGTAGCGCGCCGGCTTTCGCGCGCGCGGCGAACCGGTGGGTTCTGCGGCCGATCTCGCGGCCGGGCGACCATTGCGGACGTGCACCGCCCAGCTCTTCCACGTAGCCGGGCCGCATCCAGTAGGGCGCGCGCTGGAACATGCCGCCGGGCATCAGCTCCGCGACAGTGAAGGACAGGCCTTCATGATTGATCGACAGGAAGGTGTCCGCCCGCGCATGGATGGCGTCGCAATACGCCTGCGCGGTGTCCCGCGCCATCTCCGTCATCGAGTCCACGTTCAGCACCAGATCGTATCGCGCGGCCGATCGCAGGAAGGCTGCTGGCGGCAATAGCTTGATCGCCTGGGGCGCATACCTGTCCTCGCCGTACAGATGCAGTGCATCGGCCCCCAACGTCCGGCCCAGAAAATTCGCCTGCGCCACGAGCGTCATCGGAATGTCGACGATCGTGTAGTCCAGAATGCCGAACTGGCGCGCGTAATACGCCGTCCGCCCAAGCCCGCCGCCGATCTCCAGAACCCTGGGCGAGCCGCGGCCGCCGACGAGCTGGCTGATACGCCAGGCCTGATACAGTGCCGCTGGCACGCGGTAGCTCAGCACGCCGCGGCCGGTGGCCAGCCCCGCCTCGTTTGGAAACGGATTGGGAAACCTGACCTCAAAGCCGAAAAGCCTGTCCAGCTTCGTAAGTATCTCGTCCACGGGCGGCGGCGGCGGTTCGGCCTGGTCGTGGTGCGTGACGCGATACAGGCCGGTCGCGCGGCCGAGCTGCAGAAGTCCGAGGAACTCCAAGGCAGCGAAATGCGCGGTATCGATGGTGCTCAGGCGTTCGCCGAGGAAACGCCTGTTGAGATCCTCAAACCCGTAATGCAGGTTCGTGCCGCCCGGCGCACGCAGCATGTCCGCGATGGCGGCCATATCCGCTTCCATGAGCGCCTCGTGAACCTCGCGGCGCATGTCGAACAGCTCGCCTTTAAGCCACATCGAGTCCGTATCGCCCAGCGGCGTGGCCACCGCCCGTCCATAGGCGGCGCGTATGCGGGCAACCAGACGGGTTTGGTCCTGCCGTTGCGGCTCCTTGGACAGTGCGAAGTTCAGGGGCGTCATTTCACATGCCATCTCGCCACGTGGGGGGAATTCTTTTCGCCACCGGCGCCGGTCGGAGGCAGGTGAGCAAGGCCTTCGTTTTGGCGAAAAAGAAGCAAAAGGCTTTCTCCGCGCTGTCGCGGTGCGCGGCTGCGCACGGGTTCAGTGCGCGCGGCCGGTGCTGGTGGATGCCGGTCGGCCTGTATCTATTCTGCTACCGGTAGATCAAAGTTCCAGGTCCTGCCTCGGTAAACAGCTCCAGCAGCACCGCGTGCGGTATGCGGCCGTCCAGGATCACGCATCCCTTGGCCCCCGCCTCCAGCGCCTCGAAGCAGTTCTCCACTTTCGGGATCATCCCGCCATGTATCGTGCCGTCTGCGATCAGCGCGCGCGCCTCGCTCACGCTCATCTCCGCAATCAGCATGCCCTGCGCGTCCAGCACGCCGGGCACGTCCGTCAGCATCAGCAGCCGCGTCGCGTGCAGCGCGCCGGCGATCGCACCGGCCGCGTCATCGGCGTTGATGTTGTACGTCAGCCCGTCCGAGCCGTAGCCCACGGGTGCCACCACAGGTATCAGGCCTGAGCCGGTCAGGGCGTGTATCACGCGCACGTCCACGTGCTCCGGCTCGCCCACGAAACCCAGATCCAGCACGTGCTCGATATGGCTGTCCGGATCGACCACGGTGCGGGTCATCCGGCGCGCGCGAATGAGCCCGCCATCCTTGCCTGATATGCCCACCGCCAGCGCGCCGGCGCGGTTGATCAGCTCGGTGACATGTTTGTTCACGGTGCCGGCCAGCACCATCTCCACCACTTCCACCATGGCGGCGTCGGTGACGCGCAGGCCGTCGACGAACTCGCTCTTGATCGCCAGGCGCTGCAGCATGGCGTTGATCTGCGGTCCCCCGCCATGCACCACCACCGGGTTGACGCCCACCTGCTTCAGCAGCGCCACGTCGCGCCCGAACTCGGTGGCCAGCTCCGGATCTCCCATCGCGTGGCCGCCATACTTCACCACGATGGTAGCGCCAGCGTAACGGCGCAGGAACGGCAGCGCCTGGGCCAGGATGGCGGCCTGCTCGGTAGCGCGGCGCAAGGCTTCGGGGGAATGCGGCATGGGCCTGGGGTAACGGCAGGCCCGCCGGGATGGCAAGCGGTTCTTTTGCACCGCACGCGCCATTAAACGCGAGTCAACAAATAAATCTACAACCCTGGATTTTATTTCTCTTCCGTCATCAACCAGCTAAGTGGTAACGGTTTCGTGATGTTTGATCACGGGAGCGTGAACAATGGTTTGTTCGGCAGGTTTGCGAGTGGTAGCGGCAACGATGGCCATGGCCGGGGCGGGCCTGTTCGCACCTGGCGTGGCGGGGGCGCAGACAACCGGCACAGGCAGCTACGTGCCGACAGGCAACTTTCAGCCCACGCCCGTGCCGCCCACCCCCACGCTGCTCGGCGTCTACGCCGATGACAGCCCCGGCAGCTTCGAAAGCGTGGACGCCTGGCTGGGCAGGCCGGTGGATTACACCTCCATACACACCGGCCAGGCCAGCGAGAGCGACTTCATAAACTCGGTGGATTACGTGCTGTGGAGCAGCCAGTACGCCGGCACCAATGCCGCGGGCGTGGTCAACTCCCGCCTCGTCAGCGTGCCGCTGATCTGGTCCGGCGCCTCGCTCGCCGCCGCCGGCGCCGGCGCCTACAATGCCGACTACGCAACGGTCGCGCAGAAAATCCTCAGCGACATCCCGGCCGGGCCGGCGCCTGGCCAGTCCGTCATCTACATACGCACCGGCTGGGAAGAGAACCTGGCGGGGGAGATGCCGTGGAACTCCACCGGGCAGGAAGCCAACTTCATCGCCGCCTTCCAGCAATTCGTCAGCGTGTTCCGCTCCGTCGATACCACCGGCCGGTTCCGCTTCGTCTGGTGCCCCAACGTGGGCGGGGACCCGATCATGAACTCCTATCCCGGCGACGCCTACGTGGACGTCATGTCGATGGATTTCTACTACGGCCTCAACTCGCTCACCAACGCGCCCGATCCGGACGCGGCCTTCGGCGAAATGCTGGACCAGGGACTGAGCTACATCGCCAGCATGGCCAGCGCCCACGGCAAGCCGCTCGCCTTTTCGGAATGGGGCGTGAACCAGGACAATTTCGGCAATTACGTGAAGGATTTCTTCGACTGGTGCCGCGCCCAGGGCTGCCTGTACGTCACCTATTGGGACAGCAACGGCAGCTACCCGAGCGAACTCTCCACCGGCGCCTACCCCGAGACCGCAGCGATGTTCCAGCATCTCTGGAACCCCGCGCAATTTCCGGTGGAGCCGATCGCCGCACCCGTGGGCGTGGCCGCCCTGGCCGGCGACGGCCTGAACGAGATCACCGCGAGCCCGGTCACCTCGTCGACGCCCGTCACCACCTACTACTTGTATAAAGGCACTGCGTCGGGCGCCGAGAGCACCACGCCGGTGGCCAGCAGCACCACGCCGGACTTCATCGATCCGCAGAGGAACGGCGCCACGGCCTATTACCGCGTGGGCGCCGGCAACGCGCTCAGCCAGGGCTACCTCTCGGCAGAGGTCAGCGCCCGGCCGCGCGCCGCCTCCAGACTTCCTTTGCCGGCGCACTACATGGCGGTGACGAGCACAGGCTACGCCGCTTCCGGGACGCCGTCGCTGGTTGCTCTGTCACAAGCCAATCCCGCGCTGGACAATGCCACCATCGTGGCCCTCGTGGCGCCGCAGCCAGGCCCCAGCCTGATCGCGGGCTTTCCCAACGGGCTGTCGCTCAGCCTGGACCCGAACGGCTACCTGGTCGGCTACAGCCGTGACTGGTACAGCAACCGCTATACGGCCACCAGCACGCTGCCCGTGCCGTTCCCGGCAGACGGCCAGACGCCGGAATGGGTGCGCGTGGACATGGATGCCAAGGGCGCCGTCACCATGTTCTACGTGGCGCCGGTGGCCGGCGCCGCGATGCCGGCGCTGACCAGCACGCTCTGGAGCCAGCTCGGCGCGCCGCAGACCGGACAGAACCACAACGGCATCTACGACGCGGTGGCGGAGCCGTTCTCGGTGGGCGGCCAGCCGGCCGGGGGAGGCCAGCTCGTCGGCCGCGTCTACGACATGGCGCTATACACGAACGGCGTGCTGACGGCCCACCCGCGCTTCGACATGCGGGGCGCTGGCGTGACGGTGATCACGGACGGGCATGGCAAGGTGTGGAACATCCTGGACGGCGCGGTGATCCAATAGGATCACCAGAGCCTGAGTGTCCGGAGTCACCAGGCCAGGTTTTTGTAAACAGAAACCAACAAATTGGGATTTGGGGCCAAGGCCCCAGCGGGATTTGGGGCAGAGCCCCAACCTTTCTGGCAAGCCAGGCCAGCCCACCCCTCAGGCAGAAGCGGGACCACCCGGCGGCCCCAGGCACCCATCCACCAGCGCATCGAACGCCACCCCGGCAAGCATCGGGTCAGCCGCCGGCAAGCCCGTGGCGTCGCTGGCCTCCGCCAGCGCCCGCGCGCGCCCCGCTTCGTCCAGATGCGCGGTGTTCAGGCTGATGCCGCCGCAGCGTATGGCCGGGTTGGTGCGCCGGCCCAGCGCCAGGTTCATCGCGATCGTCTCGGCCAGGCTCGGCAGCGCGTAGCCGTCCAGCCCCACGATATGGCGCCGCCCGGGCTGGTGGCACACCACGATCACGTCCGGCTGGCTGCCGTGCAGCAGCCCAAGGGATACGCCGGCATAAGACGGGTGGAACAGCGAGCCCTGCCCTTCGATCACGTCCCAATGGTCCGCCGCCGCGTCAGGGCTCAGCAACTCGGCGGCCCCCGCCTCGAAATCGGCCACCACCGCGTCCATCGGTATGCCGGCGCCGGCGATCATGATGCCGGTCTGCCCGGTGGCGCGGAAATCGGCTGCCAGCCCACGGGCGCGGAAGGCGCGCGCCAGCGCCAGCGCCGTGTATTTCTTGCCCAGCGCACAATCCGTGCCGACGGTGAGCAGGCGCAGGCCCGCGCGCTTGCGCCCGGTGGCGATAGGCAGCGGCGCAGGCGGCACGCGCACGTCAATCAGGCGTCGGCCGAGCCGGCCGGCCGCTTCGGCCAGCGCCGGTACGTCGGCAAGCCGGCCGTGCAGGCCGCTGACGATGTCCAGCCCCGCCTCCAGCGCGTCCACCAGCGCCGTAATCCAGCCGGCGGGCAGCACGCCGCCGACATTGGCCACGCCGATCACCAGCGCACGCGCCCCCTGCGACCGGGCCTGTGCGGGCGTGAGGACCGGCAGCCCGGTGCTGACGCGGGCATCCGGCAGGGCGAACTCCCCGAGGCAGAGCTCCGGCGCCCAGTCGCGCAGGCCGAACGCGGTCTTGGCGAAACCGGCCTCCCGCACGTCGCCCAGGAACAGCAGGTACGGGCGCGGCAGCGCGCGGGCGGCGGTGTCCTGACCGGGCAGGGTCACGGCGTCACCGCCGGCAGACGGAGTTGCCGCGGGGTCACGGATCGATGCGGACATCGGCTCAATCGGCGCGGGCGCGTGGCCGGGCGGCGCGGGTGGCGCCGGGCGGCGCCGTCCTGCGCAGGTGCGCCCGCGCCGGGCCGGGCGTGCGGCCCGGCGCGCGGGCGGGTGCTACGGCCGTGTCTGGCACGCTCTGGCTGGCCGCGTTGTCCAGCAGCTCTTCCTGCGTGGTGGAGCAGACGCACACCACGAGCGCCTGCTCGCAGTCCCCGTCCGCCAGATAGGCGTGGCCCATGCGGCTATCGATATAGACCGACTCGCCCGGGGAGAGCGTGACCGGATCGTAGAACTCGGTGTGCACGGCGACGCGGCCTTCAAGCACATAGAGGAACTCCTGCCCGTCATGGCGCACCATGTCGCCGAATTCCGCCATGGAGCGCGCTTTCACGCGGGTGAAGATCGGGATCATGTCCTTGTGGCGCAGCTCCGGCGACAGGTAGGAATAATCGTAGTTCGGCGTGGTGACGGAGAGGGCGGAGGCGCGCGTGCCGACGCTGCGCCGGCTGTTTGCGATCGCCGGGGGCTCGCTCTTCGGCTCGGCGAACAGCTCGGACATCCGTACGCCCAGGCGTTCGCTGACCATCTGCAGCTTGTCGTAGGTGAGCGTCAGCCTGTCGTGCTCCACCTTGGACAGTGTGGAGAACGGCACGCCGGTGCGCTCGCTCATTTCCTTCAGCGTCAGGCCGTAGCGGTCCCTCAGCGAGCGCATCAACGAGCCGAGGGTCGGTTTGGCCGGCGCCATCTTCTGTCCTCATAGTCCCATCCGGGATAAGATTAGCCCAGGAACATTGTTTCACACCAGCCCCTGGGAAGCAGGCGGAGGCACCTTCTTTACGGGGAGGAGCAGCGAAAAATCCCGGCTTCCCCCTTGATGGCATAGGCCGGAAATGTCCCGGAAGGCGTCGGAAGTGGTGAACCTGCTGGCGCGGAGAGTTCGTCCAACTTTCGCGCAAGGCGGCTTTTCGGCGGTTTGCTGCGGCTGCCGGTCGTTACAGCACCGCTTGACACTGTCCTGATCGGGATCATAGCGTCTTGCCTGGAACAGCATGCGCACTCGTCGCGCCGTGCGGAGGGGTTCGCCATGGCCTATAACCGTCTATGTCCTGGAATGGCGATGGCGTTCGCCGCGATAGCGTCCACGCCGGCCGCCGCGCAAACCGCTGCGCCGCCAGCCGTGCCGCCGGCACCCCGGGCCGCCACGGCGCCCACCGCGCAGCCGTCGGCGCCGTCAAACGCGGTCGAGCAGATCGTGGTCACCGCGAACAAGCGCCGCGAACTGGCGCGCAACGTGGCCAACAGCGTGACCGCCATCTCCGGCACCCAGCTCGACCGCCGGCAGGAGTTCAGCGTGCAGGACCTGGTCAGCCAGGTGCCCGGCCTGTCGGTGGAGGCGGACGACAAGACCACCGTGCGCATCATCATACGCGGCCTGAACACCGGCAGCCCCGGCGCCACCGTCGCCTCCGTGCTGGACGACGTGCCGACGAACTCGGTGGGCGCGCAGAACAACGCCGCGGTCAACTCGCCCAATTTCGACACGTTCGACCTCTCGCGCATCGAGGTGCTGCGCGGCCCGCAAGGCTCGCTGTACGGCGCGTCCGCAGAGGGCGGCCTGATCAAATACGTCACCAACCCGCCGGACCCCACGAGGTACAGCGCGGAACTGGAAGGCGGCATAGACGGCACCACCGATGGCGGGCTGGGCGGCACGCTGAAGGGCTTCGCGAACTTCCCGCTGCTGGACGGCAAGGCGGCGCTGCGCATCACCGGCTGGAACGAGTGGATACCGGGCTACATAGACAACCCGGACCGCGGCAAGACGGACGACAACAGCGGCCAGCGCTATGGCTGGCGCGCCTCCCTGCTGGTGCAGCCGACCACCGACCTCACCATACGGCTGACCGCCGAACGCCAGAGCCTGTTCAGCAATGCCGCCGACTTCCTGCAGGCGCGCGGTGCCGCACTGACACCCAATTCGCCACCGGCCGACCAGCTCAGCCTGGTAGACGGCCTGGTTAACAACTCCAACCTGCCCACACAGGGGCAGAACGAGTCCGCCGTCTATTACGGCAACATCAATTACGACCTCGGCTGGTCCAACCTCACCTCGATCACCAGCTACACAAACAGCAGTTTCCGCAATCTGATCGACGCCACCGGCGGACTCGCCGCCGCCGGCCTGTCCTACGGCGACTACCTCTCGAACGATGTCTACGGCGTGCCCTCCCAGGCGCAGATCAGGCAGAACTCGGATTTCGACAAGTTCAACCAGGAAGTCCGCCTCACCTCGGACCCCGGATTCACGCTGCTGGGCCACCGCTTCGAATGGCTGGTGGGCGGCTACTACACGCACGAGACGTCCTCGCTGCTGCAGGACCTCGACGCGATCGGCGACAGCAACGGCCAGTTCATCACGCCGTCCGCCGAGCGAATCAGGATCTTCGGCCAGCTCTCCGAATGGGCGTTCTTCGCCAACACGGATTTCTACATCACCCCGGACATAGACCTGGCGCTGGGCGGCCGGCTCAGCGGCAACGCCCAGCATGCGCAGGAAGTCTACCTGCCGGCGCTGCTCACCGCGCCCACCACGATCTTCCTGCCCACGCTCAGCTCCAACGACCACGACCAGCTCTTCTCGGTGGCGCCGCGCTGGCACATCAACGACGATTCGCTGCTCTACGCGCGCATCGCCTCCGGCTACCGCCCGGGCGGGCCGAACATCGCGGTGCCTGGCGTGACCGGCATCCCCGCCTCTTACAGCCCGGACCGCACCGTCAACTATGAGCTTGGCTTCCGCCAGGACCTGTTCAACAAGGCCGTCTCGCTGGACATCACCGGCTTCTACATCACCTGGAAGGACATCCAGGTCCTAAGCACCGTCATCACCAGCGCCGGCCCGTTCGGCGTGAACGGCAACGCCGGCAGTGCCGTCAGCAAGGGCGTGGAGTGGAATTTCAGCTGGGTGCCGCTGCCCGGCCTGAAGCTGAACGCCACCGGCAGCTACCAGGATTCGCGGCTGACGCAGGATGCGCCCGGCCTGGGCGGCGCCGCCGGCGACTACCTGCCCTACGTGCCAAGCGTCACCAGTGCGGTGAACGTCGATTACGGCTGGGCGCTGACGGACCGCTTCCGCGCCTACGTCTCCGGCACCTGGAGCTATGTGGGCGAGCGCTACACCGGCTTCTCGCCGGCCACCACGCCGATCGTCTCCCACGTGCTGCTGCCGGGCTATCACACCGGCGCGCTGCGCGCCGGCGTGGAAGACGACCGCTACAGCTTCGAGCTGTTCATCAACAACATCAGCGATTCGCGCGCGGTCACGTTCTACCAGAGCGAGGGCGGGCTGAACTTCACCGGGCAGGAGACGATCATACAGCCGCGCACGATCGGGGCGGTGGCTCGGGTGAAGTTCTAGGCAAGGCCTTCTTTTGAAAAAAAGAAGCAAAAAACTTTTGCTCCCCCGACGCTGCAAAGCGCGCTCAGGCAAGCGGCACCCGGCTGCTGCAGATGCGGAGAGGTAAAAGTTTTTTGCTTCTTTTTTTCAAAAAAGAAGGCCTTCCTTACTTAACCCGCTCCACCGAAAACCCCTGGTTGCGCAAGAGCTGCGGCACTCCTACGGAGCCGCACATATGCGCCACGCCCACCGCCACGAACGCCACGCCCGTGCCGGACAGCCGCTCCGCCACGCGCTGCGCGAACCGCTCGTTGCGCCGCACGATCAGCTCGTTCCAGGTCTCCTCGCTGCGGTCGCGTATTGTCTGGTTGATCTGTCGGTCCAGCGCCGCCACGTCGCCCGCCAGCCAGGCGGCCACCATGTTGTGGAACTGCGGGCCGGCGTCGTCGGCCTCGTCGATCTGGTTTTCCAGCGACACCAGCTGCGTCGCCTGGGACATGTCCGCCATGATGGCGAATTGCTGGTCCACCGTCTCGAAAGTCGGGGTGGATTTGTGGTGCGCGTGGGCATAGGCCAGCAGCGTTCCTTCCGCGCCCACGGTCACCGGACCCGTCTGCTTCAGCAACGCGCCCATCAGCATGACTTCCACCAGCCACGGGCGCGCCTGCGCCAGCAGCGCGGCCGGCATGCCCGAGGCGGCCGCCAGCTTCTCGTAACGCGCGCGGTAGGATTGCGGCAGCAGTTGCTCGGCGCTTTGCGCGGCACCCAGGCCGTAATGGCGTATGGCGGTCACGCTGCCGGACAGGTCGCCGACATCGGCCTCGGTCCAGACTTCCGAGGACGCGTCGAGCGCCGTCTGGATGGCGGCGTCCATCCAGTGCTCGCCTGCCGGCAGGATGTGCACCGTGCCGAACAGATAGACGGTAGCGTTTGTCCCGTGCGCTATCCATAGGGCAGGATCCGCGTAGGCGGGGGGTGCGGCGAGCAGCGTCAGGGCGATCAGGAGTTTGCGCATCGGCGTCTCGGAGAGGGTAGAAGGAAGGAAGGCCTTCTTTTTTGAAAGAAAGAAGCAAAAAACTTTTGGTCCCTGTCGGCGAGTGCTGGGGCAACCGCGGACAGGGAGCAGAAGTTTTTTGGTCCTTTTTTTCAAAAAAGGACTGCTTGCCTCCTTGGCCGCGCCTCCAGCTTTATTGAAATCGATGTCGAAATCAAGGCCGCGGCCCCCAGCGCTGCGCCGAGCCAGGGCAACGCGCCGTAGGCGAGGCCCGCATCCAGGGCGGCGCCGCCCAGCCAGGCGCCCGCGGCGTTGCCCAGGTTGAACGCGCCCTGGTTCAGCGTCGCTACCAGGTTTGGCGCTTCCGGCGCGGTGTCGATCACCCGCATCTGCAGCGGGGTCGCCACCGCGAAAGTCAGCACGCCCCAGAGCAGGACCGTGGCACCCGCCGGCACCGGCCAGGGCAGGGCCGCCGCCAGCAATGCCAGCGTGACGATCAGCCCCGCCTGCACGCCGGCGATGCTGGCCATCAGCCGCCAGTCGCCCAGCCTTCCGCCCAGCAGGTTGCCCGCGGTGATGCCCACGCCGAACAGCAGCAACAGCCAGGTCACCGCATGCGGCGAGAGCCCGGTCACGTGCTCGAGCATCGGCGTGATGTAGGTGAACACGCTGAACAGGCTGGCCGATCCCAGCAGGCTCATCAGCATCGCCAGCACCACCTGCGGCTTTCGCAGCACGCGGAACTCGGTCAGCAGGCCGCCCGCCGCCGGCCGGGGCAGGCGCGGCAGCGCCCAGGCGATTGCCACGAAGGCGGCCGAAGCGATGGCCGCCACGCACCAGAAGGTGGCGCGCCAGCCGGCGGCCTGGCCCAAAGCGGTGCCGGCCGGCACGCCCAGCACGTTGGCCAGCGTCAGGCCGCTGAACATGATGGCGATCGCCTGGCCGCGCCGCGCCGGCGGCACCAGTCCGCCCGCCACGATGGAGCCGATGCCGAAGAACGCGCCGTGGCACAGGGCAGTCGCCACCCGCGCCGCCATCAGCAGACCGTAGCTGGGCGAGACCGCGCAGAGCAGGTTGCCCGCCGCATAGGCGCCGATCAGCCCCAGCAGCGCCGCCCGCCGCGGCAGCCGCGCCGTGGCGATCGCCAGGATGGGCGCGCCCACGACCACGCCCAGCGCGTATCCTGTCACCAGCAGGCCGGCGCCGGGTATGCTGACGTGCAGGTCCCGGCTGAGATCCGGCAGCAGGCCCATGATGACAAACTCGCTGGTGCCTATGGCGAAGGCGGCCAGGGCCAGAGCGAGCAGGGGAAGGGGCATGCGGCGGCTCCGGAGACAGCCCGGGAGCTTGGATGCCGCATGGGCGGCACACAAGATGCTGCACCGCACAAACAGGCGATGGCGTCGACCGTCACCGTGATGCCGGCCGAAAAGACGTAGTTGGCCGTGGCGGGGGCGATCGGCGCCGCGTGGCCGGCAAGCGGTGCGCGCAGGACGGCGGCGCAGGCGGCCGCCGCGAGGGCCGCGTGCCAAAAGCGATACGCCGTGGAATGAGTCATTGCGTGTACGGAACGTACGCGCCCGCCGGTGATCGCCGGGCGCAGCCGTCGGTTACCGCGTCGGTTTGGGCGGCGTCACGCTGTAATCGTAGAAGCCGCGCCCCGTCTTGCGGCCAAGCCAGCCGGCCTCGACATACTTCACCAGCAGCGGGCACGGCCGGTATTTGGTGTCCGACAATCCCTCCAGCAGCACCTGCATGATGGACAGGCACGTATCCAGCCCGATGAAATCGGCCAGCTCCAGCGGCCCCATCGGATGGTTGCAGCCCAGCTTCAGCGCGCAGTCGATCGACGTGATCGTCCCCACGCCCTCGTACAGCGTGTACACCGCCTCGTTGATCATCGGCATCAGGATGCGGTTGGCCATGAAGCCGGGAAAATCCTCCGACAGCGCCACCGTCTTGCCCAGCGTCGCCGCCAGGCCGGACACCGCCGCGTAGGTCGCGTCGTCGGTGGCGATGCCGCGTATCACCTCCACCAGCTTCATCACCGGCACTGGGTTGAAGAAGTGCATGCCGATGAAGCGCGCCGGCCGGTCTGTGGCCGCCCCCAGCCGGGTGATGGAGATGGACGACGTGTTGGTGGCCAGGATGCAGTCCGGGCGCACATGGGCGATCACCTTGGTGAAGATCGCCCGCTTGACGTCCTCGCGCTCGGTCGCCGCCTCGATGACGATGTCGCACGGCGCCAGGCCGGATGCGTCCTGCACCGGGTGCAGCCGGCCTATCGCTGCCCCGCGCGCGTCCGCGGTGATCGCCCCCTTGGTCACCTGGCGCTCCAGGTTGCGCCCGATCGTGCCCACCGCACGGGCCACGGCGTCCGGCTTGGCGTCCAGCATCAGCACGTCCAGCCCGGCCAGGGCCGCTACATGGGCGATCCCGTTGCCCATCTGGCCGGCGCCCACCACACCTACCGTGCGCATTACCATGCGAGGATGGCCGTGCGCATTATCATGCGAGGATGGCCGTGCGCATCGTCATGCCAGGGTGGCCGTGCGCATCGTCATGGCAGGGTGGCCGTGCGCATAGTCATGCGACGCCGGACGCCCGTAGGCTCACGCGCGTTCCAGCTCGGCCTTCAGCTCCGGCAGGGCGGTGAACAAATCCGCCACCAGGCCGTAATCGGCCACCTGGAAGATCGGCGCGTCCTCGTCCTTGTTGATCGCCACGATGACCTTGCTGTCCTTCATGCCGGCCAGATGCTGGATGGCGCCGGAAATGCCGATCGCCATGTACAGCTCGGGCGCCACGATCTTGCCCGTCTGGCCCACCTGGTAGTCGTTCGGCACGTAGCCCGCATCCACCGCGGCGCGCGAGGCGCCGACCGCCGCCCCGAGCTTGTCGGCGATCGGGTCCAGCAGGTGGAAGTTCTCGCCGTTCTGCATGCCGCGCCCGCCGGAGATCACCACCCGCGCCGCCGTCAGCTCCGGCCGCTCGCTCTTGGACAGCTCGGCGCTGACGAAGCGCGAAGATCCCGTGTTGCCCGCGTCCGCCGCGTCCTCGATCGCGGCACTGCCGCCCTCCTCGGGCACCGGGTCGAAGCTGGCGGCGCGCACCGTGATCACCTTGATCTTGTCGGAAGACCGCACTGTGGCCAGCGCGTTGCCCGCATAGATCGGGCGCACGAAGGTGTCCGCATCCTCCACGCCGGCGATGTCACTGATCGGCTGCACGTCCAGCAGGGCGGCCACGCGCGGCATCACGTTCTTGCCGGTGGCCGTGGAAGCCGAGAGCAGGTGCGTGTAGCCCGGGGCCAGAGCCACCAGCAGGGCGGCCAGCGGCTCGGCCAGCGCGTGCTCGTAGCCGGCGGCATCCGCGCGCAGCACCTTTGCCACGCCGGGCAGCTTGGCGGCGGCTTCGGCTGCCTCACTGACGCCCTGGCCCACCACAAGCGCGTGCACGTCCCCCAGCTTGGTTGCGGCAGCGACGGCGCTGCGGGAGGGCTGCTTCAGCTTGCCGGCTTCGTGGTCGATCAGGACTAGGACGCTCATGGGGGCCTCGAGGAAAAAGGAAGGAAGGCCTTCTTTTTCGAGAAAAAGAAGCAAAAAGCTTTTGCTCCGCTGTCGCGCCGTGTTTCAGCGGGCGGCGACAGGGAGCAAAAGTTTCTTGGTCCTTTTTTTCTAAAAAGAACTGCTTGTTTTAGATTACTTTGGCCTCGGCGCGCAGTTTGTCCACCAGCTCGGCGACCGACCCCACCTTCTTGCCGGCTACCCGCTTGGCGGGTTCCACCACCTTCAGCGTGGTCAGCCGCGGCGCCGGGTCCACGCCCAGGTCGGCCGGCTTCATCGTCTCGATCTGCTTCTTGCGCGCCTTCATGATGTTCGGCAGCGAGGCGTAGCGCGGCTCGTTCAGCCGCAAATCGGCCGTCACGATCGCGGGAAGGGTCAGCGCCACCGTCTCCAGCCCGCCATCCACCTCGCGCGTCACCGTCGCCGTGTCGCCCTCGATCGTCACCTTGCTGGCGAAGGTGCCCTGGGGCCAGCCCAGCAGGGCGGCCAGCATCTGGCCGGTGGCGTTCATGTCGTCGTCGATCGCCTGCTTGCCCAGGATGATCAGCCGCGGCTGCTCGCGCTCGGCGATCGCCTTTAACATCTTGGCCACCGCCAGCGGCTCCGGCGAAGCGTCCGTCTCCACCAATATGCCGCGATCCGCCCCCATCGCCAGCGCCGTGCGCAGCGTCTCCTGGCAGGCCGCCACGCCGATGGAGATCGCCACTATCTCAGTGGCGACACCCTTCTCCTTCAGCCGGACCGCCTCCTCGATGGCGATCTCGTCGAACGGGTTCATCGCCATTTTCACGCCGGTCAGTTCCACGCCGCTCTGGTCGGACTTCACCCGCACCTTCACGTTGTAATCGACGACCCGCTTCACGGGGACCAGCAGCTTCATCTTTGTCTCTTCTTGATGGGTGGCGTTTTGTTCACGCAGATAAGGGGCGCGGGTTTGCAGTGTCAAACGCTTCGCCAGGAAAGCGGGCCCTCTTGTTGAGGGGAACTGGTCACTCGTGAGTAAGGCCAGGGGCTCTGCCCCTGGACCCCGCTAAGGACGGTCGTCCTTAGAACCTATCTACACGCACTCCTGCGAAATGGGTCTGGAGCCAAGGCCCCGTCACGCGCTAGCGTGCTTCGCACGATGGGGTTTGGGGCAGAGCCCCAACCTTGCCTGAAGTTCAACACTCCGCACGCCGGTCTTACTGGCTGCTCACCCGAACCCCCAGCAATTGCGCCCGCTGCAAAGCCGGCGCCTGCGCCACGTCGCCCAGGCTGACCTTCCCCGGCGGGTTCAGCGTAACGGTCAGGCGATGCGGGTTATCGAGGAAATGCGTCAGCTGGTCCGCCGCATCCGGCTGCTCCGGCAGCATGACGCCCAGCGCCACGATCGGCATCGCCAGTTGCGCGCGTATCAGCGCCGGAGAGGTGTGCGTCTGTTCGGCCGCCAGCTTGAAAAGGCGGTTGGTCAGGCTGTTATCGTCCCACACCAGCGTGGCCTGCTGCAGCGTCACGCCCATCAGCGCCGCGATCGTGGCGGCCGGCGCGGGTGACGGCCCGGCCGGCGCCACGTAGCCGGAAAAGCTGCCCTTGACGTGCAGCGTACCGAGGTCGTGCAGGCTGATATTCTCCTGGAACGCGGTGGCGCCGTCCGCGCCGCCGCGGCTGCTGGCGTCAATATCCAGCACGATCGCGTTCATACCGAATGCGGCCAGGCCCGCCGCCGCCGATGGCGGCACCGGCATGTCACCCAGCGCCACCGTCATCGCCGTCAGCCGCGCCCGCCCCTGCACCGCGCTGCCTGGGCTCCGTGCCTCCTGTTCGGCATGGAAATCGTGCGCGGCGATGGACGGGCCGGGGCTCACCTGCAGCGCGATGGCGGAGCCGTCCACCGAGCCGTAGCTCAACCCGGCCAGGCCGGTGGCGGCCGGGCTCTGCTGCAAGGCGGCCAGCAGGCCGGTGGCGTCCGCACCCTTCAACCCCAACGCGCCCACGGTCAGGTGCACCGGCGTGTGGCGCGGCCCGGTGCTGCCGTCGAACACGAGCGAGCGCATGTCCAGCGAAGCCAGCTTGCCGGAATCGTAGCCGCTGCCGCCGGCGGTGGCGACCGTCATCTTGAACGGGTTTTCCCCCTGAAGGGACGCCGCGAGTCCGGTGATGCGCTCGCTGTCATAGGCAAAGGCCAGCGCCGCATCTGCGGCGAAGCCCGGCTGGGCTCGGTTCTGCCCGGTGGGCGGCGTCGCGAACGGCCGGCCGCGCAGCCCGTGCAGCTCGGCACGCTCCAGTGTCAGCACGCCAGTCTGCGCGCCCGTCTCGCTCACCCGCACGCCTGTCAGCGTCACGTCGCCCACCAGCTTGCGGCGGTCCGTCCAGGCCGGGTGGCCGCCAGGGTAGCGGGCGGGGTCGAACACGTCACGCAAGGCCGCCGCATGCACGCCGGACAGCACCATGGTGGATGCGGTCCAGCTCTCCCCATCGGGCCTGGCCACGGACAGGTCGTGCACCGTGGCCGTGCCGGTCAGCCCGTCTTCCACGATCGGGCCGTGGGTGATGCTGGCGCCGGCCAGCAGCTCGGCCAACTCCTGGTCCACCTTCTGCTCCGCCTGGCCGGTCACCTGGTGGTGGCTGACGGCACGCAGGGCGAGCGCGCCGCCGGCGATCAGTATGACCGCGCCGGCGCCAAGAAGTAGGCCACGCTGCATGTGCTGGGGTGCTTTCGGGTTGTTTCGGACAGGGTATCGTCCGCGCCCAAGCCAAGGAAGCGGTTTCGAGAGTCTCCGGCCGCGCCGTCAGTTCGCGGCGGTGACGAAGTGGCTGAACGGCCCCGGCGCCAGCCCGTCCGTCCTGTCAGCGAACAGAAGCCGCGTGATTGCGTCCGCATCCAGGTCCTCAACCTGCGTGAAACCCGCGCGGCGCAGATCGGCTGCCAGCGCCGCCGGCTCGTAATACGTCCGCCAGGGCTCGCCGGCCGCCGCCGCCCGGTCCGCCAGCGCCTGGTAGGCGGTGCGCACCCGCTCCGGCCCGCGGCGGAAATCGCCGGCATAGTCCATCACAAGCCGCACGGTGCCGGCCGGCATCGCCGCCAGTGCCGCCCAGGTCGCCCGCAGCGCGTCGCGCTCCACATAGACGGCCACCCCCAGCATCGCGAACACCGCCGGCGCGTCGAAGCGGAACCCCGCCGCCCCCAGCACCGTGCGCAGATCCTGCCGCTCAAAATCCATGCCCACGAAGTGCAGCCGCGCCGGCACTGGCAGCCCCGCCGCCGCCAGCAGCCCGCGTTTCCACGCCTGGGTCGCGGGGTGGTCCACCTCGAACACCTCCACATCCGGCAGCACGCCCCGGCAGCCGAAGCTGTCCAGCCCCGCGCCCAGCAGCACGTATTGCCGCACCCCGCTTGCCGCCGCCGCCGCCAGCGCGTCCTCCGCCAGACGCGAGCGCCCCACCACGCTGGCCCGCAAGCGCACGGAGGCCGCGGCCGCCGCCACCTGCGCCCGCACCACCGCCGGCCCGTCCGGCCCCAGTATCGGCAGGGCCAACGGATCCGCGAACACCACCGGCGCGTCTGCCACCTGGTGGACCGCGCGCAGCACCGCCACTGCCAGGGCCGTCCGGCTCGGCTGTCCCTCGATCATCCGCGCTCTCCCGCCCGCCCGCCGCCACGTTCGCGCAGCCGGCGGAAAACACAAACTTTTGCAACTTTTGCCAAAAAAGAGCCGCTTGCCTTCTCCTGCGCGCGCCACCCGTGCTACCCCGCGCCCAAATGCCCCTCCCCCTCATCGCCGTCTTCAACGGCCCCAACCTGAACCTGCTCGGCCTGCGCGAACCCACGCTCTACGGCGCCGCCACGCTGGACGACCTGGAAGCCTTGTGCGCGGAGACCGCAGAGGCGCTGGACCTTTCCATCGATTTCCGCCAGACCAACCACGAAGGCGAGCTGATTACCTGGGTGCAGGAGTGCCGGACCCGCGCCCGCGGCATCGTCATCAACCCGGGCGGCTACAGCCACACGTCGGTGGCGCTGATGGACGCGCTGCTGGCCGCCGAACTTCCCACCGTCGAGGTCCACCTGACAAACATCCACGCGCGCGAGGAATTCCGCCGGACGTCGCTCATCTCGCGCGTGGCCCAGGGCGTCATCTGCGGCCTGGGCATACGCGGCTACGGCCTGGCGCTGACCGCGCTCGCCGAAATGCTGCTGGATGAGGACCAATGAGCAAGCTTCCCGTCGACGCCGACGCGATACGCGCGCTGGCCGAAATCCTGCTCGATACCGGGCTGACCGAAATAGAGATCGCCGAGGGCGACAGCCGCATACGCGTCAAGCGCGCGCCGGCGGTGATGCAGGCCGCCGTGCCGGGCCACCCTGGCGTGGCCCCGCCTGCCCCGGCCGCACAGCCCGCCCCCGAGGAGGACGGCTACGCCCGCCACCCAGGTGCGGTGAAAAGCCCCATGGTCGGCGTGGCCTACCTGGCACCCGAACCGGGTGCCGCCAATTTCGTCACCCCCGGCCAGATGGTCGCCGCCGGCCAGACCCTGTTGCTGATCGAGGCGATGAAGACCTTCAACCAGATCAAGGCGCCCCGCGCCGGCACCCTCAGCCGCATTCTCGTCAGCGCCGGCGTGCCGGTGGAATACGATGAAGTGCTGATGGTGATTGAGTAGGAATGCCCGGTTCCCTGTTCGGCAAGATCCTGATCGCCAACCGCGGAGAGATCGCGCTGCGCGTGCAGCGCGCCTGCCGCGAGCTGGGCATAGGCACTGTCGCCGTCCACTCCACCGCGGATTCCGAGGCCATGCACGTCCGCCTGGCCGACGAGAGCGTGTGCATCGGCCCGCCCGCCGCGCGCGACAGCTACCTCAACATGGCCGCCATCCTGACCGCCGCCAGCGTGACCGGCGCGGACGCCATACACCCCGGCTACGGTTTCCTGTCGGAGAACGCGACCTTTGCGGAGATGGTGGAGGCGCACGGCCTGACCTTCATCGGCCCGTCCAGCGACCACATACGCATGATGGGCGACAAGATCACCGCCCGCACCGCCATGGCCGGCCTCGGCGTGCCGCTCGTGCCAGGCTCCGCCGGCGCCCTGCCGGACCTGGACGCCGCCCGCGCCGTGGCAGCCCAAGTCGGCTACCCCGTGCTGATCAAGGCCACCGCCGGCGGCGGCGGCCGCGGCATGAAGGTCGCCCACGCCGAGCACGAGCTGGAGGAAGCCTGGCGCGTTGCCCGCACCGAAGCCCGCGCCGCCTTCGGCAACGACGAAGTCTACCTGGAAAAATACCTCGACCGCCCGCGCCACATCGAGCTGCAGGTCCTGGCCGACAGCCATGGCAACGTCGTCCATTTCGGCGAACGCGACTGCTCCCTGCAGCGCCGCCACCAGAAGCTGCTGGAAGAAGCGGGCTCGCCGGTGCTCACCGCCGCCGAACGTGACGCCATCGGCGCCACCGCCACCGCCGCCCTGGCCCGGCTAGGCTACCGCAACGCCGGAACGCTGGAGTTCCTCTACCAGGACGGCCAGTTCGCCTTCATCGAGATGAACACCCGCCTGCAGGTGGAACACCCGGTGACCGAAATGGTCTGTGACGTGGACCTGGTGCGCGAGCAGATACGCATCGCCGCCGGCCAGACGCTCGGCTACACCCAGGCGGACGTCAAATTTGCCGGCCACGCGATCGAATGCCGGGTGAATGCGGAAGATCCGGAGACCTTCTCGCCTACGCCGGGCCGCGTGCTGGCCTTCCACGCACCGGGCGGGCTCGGCGTGCGCGTCGATAGCGCGCTGTACGCCGGCTACATGGTGCCGCCCTATTATGACAGCCTGGTGGCCAAGCTGATCGTGCACGCGCCGACGCGGCCGGAGGCGATCGCACGGCTACGTCGCGCGCTGGACGAGTTTGCCGTGCTGGGCATCAAGACGACGCTGCCGCTGCATCAGCGGATCATCGAACAGCCGGAGTTCCAGGCGGGGGATTATACGATCCACTGGCTGGAGCAGTTCGTGGAGCGGGCGTTTCCCAAAGGGTAAGTCAAGGCCTTCTTTTTTGACAAAAAAGAAGCAAAAAACTTTTATCTCCCGCCTGCACACGCGCCGCGCTCAGGTCCTGCAGCCCACCGCACTTGCAGAACCCCACGCCGTGTCTGTCTGGAAACACGGCCTGGCGAGTCAGCTAGCGGTGATTTCCGAGCACCGGAGCGGAGTGGCCTCCTGTGGCCACGAGCACCGGAGCGCAGAAAATCGCCGCTAGATGGCCGCCAGGGCGTGTTTCCAGATAGACACGCTAGCCAGGCGTCTTGCCGTCTCCTAGATGCTCCAGCTTCTCCTGGACTTTCTTGTCCTCCTCGCTCAAGGGCGCCGGAGTCTGCACAGCCACGCCCGGCGGCACCGAACCCGGCTCGCGTTCCTTCTCGTCCATCACTGGCCCTTTCCCGTTGCCGCCGCGTCCTCGTCCATTTCCTCGACCAGCTCCTCCACCGCGTGCCGGTCGGTTTTCACCGCGCGCTCGGCGAGCTTGTCGCCTTCTTTCGGCGCACCGTGCGCGTATTTGTCCAGTGCCGCCTCCGCCAGGTCGCGCGCCTTGTCGTAGGTCTCGTCCGTCTTGTCCGCCATGTTCGGCTCCCGTGTCGCACACCCGCGAACGTGACCCGGCGCGTGGCGGTTGCCACCCAGGCCGGACGTGCCACGTTCACAGCTTGATGCGCATCATCGCCCTCCTGCTCGCCGTGCTTCTGCCGCTGGCCGCACAGGCCGGCACCGACGCGGACGGGTTCGCCTGGCAGCAGCACCCGGGCGCGCAGGTTCTGCTGGATACCGTGCTGCGCGACGAAGCCGGCCGAGCGGCGCCCTTGGTCAGTGCGCTCGGCGGCACGCCTGCCATACTGGATCTGGGCTACTTCCACTGCCCGTCGCTGTGCGGTGTCACGCGGGCGGATCTGTTCGCGGCGCTGCAGGCGGGCGGCCTGTCGCCCGGGCAGGACGTCTCCGTCGTCGCCGTCTCGATCGATCCGGCCGAGCGGCCCGCCGACGCCGCCGACGCCAAGCGCGCCGATCTGGCCCAGTTGCCGCCGGCGTGGTCCGCCGGCGTGCACTACCTGACCGCCACGCCGTCCGGCATTGCGGCACTGGAACAGGCGGTGGGGTTCCACGCGCGCTGGGACGCGCGTTTCAAGCAGTTCATGCATCCGGCCGGGATCGTGGTGCTGACCCGCACGGGCAAGATCAGCTCCTACCTGCTCGGCGTTGGCTACGCGGCCGGCGACATGCGCGCGGCCGTGCTGCGTGCCGGTGACGGCGGCATCGCGCGCGCGGCGCTGCCGATCCTGCTCCTTTGCTTCCACTTCGACGCGACCACCGGGCGGTATACGCTGGCGGTGATGAAGCTTTTGCGGTTGTTGGGGGGGCTTACGGTTTTGACGATATTGGGGTTGGTTTTTGTGCTGAAGAAGAAAGAAAGGAAGAAAGGCCTTCTTTTCTGAAGAAAAGAAGCAAAAGACTTTTGGTCCGCTGTCGCGCGGCTGTCTTGCGAGGTGGAGTGTGTTGTGGCCGAGGTTAATACGTTGCGTGGTCTGCTGGTCGATTGCGTGCAGGATCTGCGTGAGGGCGAGGAGCTGACCTGCACGCGCGCCGCAAAGCTGCGGGCCATCCTGACCCGGCGTGCTGAGCAGGCGCGTGCGCGTGCCCAGGCACTCGACACGATCGCATCCGGCCTGGGCGCGACGACACGCGGACCGGAAAACCTCTGGATGGGCAGCATGTTCGATGATGCAGGCCGGGACACGGAGATGGTCGCGCCAGGTCCGCTGCTGGACGCCGCCCTGATCGGTGCGGTGCGCAAGATGACCGTCGCGGCGCTGGTCTCCTACGAGACGGCGATCGCAGCCGCCCACGCGCTCGGCCTGGCAGACGCCGCCCACGCGCTCCGCCAGGCAAGGACAGAAGAAAGCGAGGCGGACAGCCAACTCGCCAAAGCACTCACGTCAGCGATCGCCGACTCCCGTCAAAACTGAAGCGCCTATCCAGCACTCGCCGACAGGGACCAGAAGTTTTTTGCTTCTTTTTTCCAAAAAAGAAGGCCTTGCTTCCTACTTCGCCAAGAACGCCGCCACATGCGTGTTGATAAACGCAGCATCGTCCGGACTGGCCCCAGCCCCCGCCGGATGCCCCCATAACGAAGGTATCGGCAGCAGCGTGCAATGCGCGATGAACTTCGCCTCGTACGCCGCATCCTCTACGGGGAAATACAGATCCGTGGCGGACGGCATGTACAGCACCGGCACCTTGATCGAGCGCAGCGCCGCTTCCGTGTCACCGCCGAACGGCTTGGTGCCGCCCACGTCATGCGCGCGCCAGGTGCGCATCTGCAGGATCAGGTTGTTGGCGTCGGCACCTTTGAAGAACTCGGTCTTGTACTTGTCGACCGCCTGTTGCAGCGTGGCGCCCTGTGGCACGTCGGCACGCCACAACTCGCGGCGCCACCATTCCTGCGAGTACAGCCAGCCGAGCCAGACGAGCGCGGTCGCCTCGATGCCGGCGGTGGGCTCCTTGGTGTAGTCGCCGCCGCGGAACGCCGGGTCGAGCGTCAGCGTGGCGATCTGCCCGTCCAGCCGGACGATGCCGTGGCCGTAGGTGCGCGCGGTGCCCGACGTGGCGACAATGCGGTCCATGAAGTCCGGATAGCTGACCGCCCATTGGAACGCCTGTTGCGCCCCCATCGAGAACCCGATCACCGCGCGCAGGTGGCGCACGTGCAACTGCTCGGTCAGCAGGCGATGCACCGCCGCCACGTTGTCGCGTATCGTGGTGACCGGGAAGTGCGGGCCGTGGAGCGGCGCCTTCGTGTTGCTGGGCGAGGAGGAACGTCCGTTGCCGAACAGCTCGCTCATGACAAGGAAATATTTGGCGGGATCGAGCGCGCGGCCCGGGCCGATCAGCCAGTCATAGCCCGTCATGTCTGCCATGTAGTGCGACGGCAGGAGTATCGCGTTGTCGCCGGCCGCGTTCAGCGTGCCGTAGGTGCCGTAAGTGATATGCGCCTCCGGCAGCACGGTGCCGCTTTCGGTGGAGAAGTCGTGCAAGGTGAACTCATGCTGCACGGGGGCGGCCGCCGCGGTGGAGATCGTGGCCAGGCAGGCCAGGGCCAGGGTACTTTTCATCGAGCGCTCCGCTGTTGCCGCACAAAAGCAGCAAACCGCCCCGTTCCGCGACGGCGCAGGTCCAAGCTTTTGCCTCGTTTCCTGAAATGACGGTGTTGCTCAGCTTACGCCGCCGGGCGCCCGCCGGAGGACAGGGACTGCATCGCGGCCAGCACCTCGGCCGCATGGCCCTCCACCTTCACCTTCGGCCAGGCGCGGCTGATGCGTCCGTCCGCGCCCACAAGGAAGGTGGCGCGCTCGATGCCCATGTATTTCCGCCCGTACATGGATTTTTCCACCCAGACGCCGTACGCCTCGGTCAGCGCACCTGCCTCATCCGAGGCCAGCGGAAACGCCAGCCCGTATTTCGCGGCGAACTTGTCCAGCGCGCGGACCGGATCGCGCGAGACGCCGATCACCTCCAGACCGAGCCCGCCCAGTTGCGGCAAGGCTTCCTGGAACGCGCAGGCCTCCTTGGTGCAACCGGACGTGTCGGCCTTCGGGTAGAAATACAGCAGATAGGGGCGGCCTTTCAGGGCGGCGGCACTGACGGTCCGGCCTTGGCTGGCGGGGAGGGTGAAGTCGGGGGCTTGGGCGCCTTCGGTCAGGCTCATGAGAGGGGCTTTCGGAGGCAAGGAAGAAAGGAAGACCTTCTTTTTTGAAAAAAAAAAGCAAAAAACTTTTGATCCGCTGTCGCGCAGCTGTCCTTCAGCCGCCGACAGGGAGCCAAAGTTTTTTGCTTCTTTTTTCAAAAAAGAAGGCCTTTCTTCCTTCTACACCACACCCACAATCCGCGTAAAAACCTCCCGCACCCCACCCGCCAGCTCTTCCAGGTCCACCCCACCCAGCGCCTCCGCCAAGCGCGCTTCCACAGCGGGCGGCAGCACCACCGGGATGCTCCGCCCCAGCGTGATCCGCAGCAGACCCTGCACCGTCCGCCAGGCGGCGTCCGCGCGTATCAGCAGGCCGGCATCCGCCGGCGCCAGGAACCCCGCGGCCGCCAGGTTGGCCAGCGCCGTGCGCGTGGTGGGCGACAGCAGCTTCGGCGTGCGCGCGTGGCGCAACTGCAGCGCCTGGGCGATGAACTCCACCTCGATCAGCCCGCCGGCGCGGTGCTTCACATCCCAGGCGGCCGGATGGCGCTGTTCCGCCACCTGGCGACGCCGCATGGCCAGCGTGTCGGGCAGCGCCAGCGCCGGGTCACCCTGCGTCAGCGCGGCGCGAATGGCGGCTTGCACGCGATGGCGCAACCCGGCCGGGCCGGCCACCACGCGGGCGCGGGTCAGCGCCAGGCGCTCCCACGTCCAGGCGCTTTCGCGGTGGTAGCGGGCGAAGGCGGACAGCGAGACAGCGACGGGACCTTTGCCGCCGGAGGGGCGCAGCCGCATGTCCACGTCGTACAGCTTGCCGTCCCGCGTGGGCACGGTCAGCGCCGCCACCAGCGCATGGGCGGCGCGGGTGAAATACTGGCTGGGCGCCAGGCGCACCGCACCCGTGCTCTCGGTGGCGTCCGCCGGATGATCGTAGACCAGCATCAGGTCCAGGTCGGAGCCGGCCATCATCTCGCGCCCGCCGGCCTTGCCGAGCGCCACCACCGCCAGGCCGCCGCCGCGCAGCCGCCCGTAGCGGCGCGTATGTTCGGCCAGGACCAGCGGCAGGATCTGGATGATCGCCGCTTCGGCGAGCGCGGTGCGCGCCAGGCCTGCCGCGTCCTGGCAGATGCGGCCGTCCAGCTCGGCCACCGCCAGGCGGAACTCCTCGCCGCGCACGAAACGGCTGGCGATCGCCAGCGCCTCGTCCGGCGCGCGCGAGTCGCCTAGCTGGGCGGCGAGCGAGGCGGAAGGTGCCGCGTCGATGTCCTGCGGGGCCACCAGCCCTTCCAGCGCGGCGGGCACCGCGGCCAGGTGGTCGGCCAGGCTGGGTGCCGCGCCCAGCACGCCGCACAGCCGGTCCAGCAGCGCCGGGTTGTGGCGCAGCAGCGAGAAGAGCTGCACGCCGGCCGGCAGGCGGTGGATGAACTCGTCCAGCCTGGTCCACACCGCTTCCGCGTCCGGCTGGCGTTCCACCGCTTCGGTCAGCGCCGGCAGCAGCTCGCCCAGCAACGCGCGCGCCCGTTCGGTGCGCAGCGCGCGTGGCCGGCCGGCGAGCCAGGCGTGCCAGGGCGGCGGGACACCGGTCGCGGCCTCCACCGCCAAGACGGGCGGCGGCTGGCCCAAATCGGGCGGCGTGCCCGGCTGTTCCAGCAGGCCCGCGAAGATGGCGTGCACCCGCTCCAAATGGCCCAGCAGGTGCGTGGCGAGCGTGTGCGCGTCCGCCTCCCCCATGAACGCGGCGAACGCAGCCAGGCCGTCCGGCGTGGCGGGCAGGCTGTGGGTCTGCTGGTCGGCCACCATCTGCAGCCGGTGCTCGGTGCGGCGCAGCACGTCATAAGCGGCGGACAGATCGGCCAGATGCGGCTGCGGCAGGTGGCCGGCGCGGGCCAGGGCGACCAGCGCGTCCTGCGTGGCGGGTGCGCGCAGCGCCGGGTTCCGCCCGCCCCAGACAAGCTGCAGCATCTGCGCGCAGAACTCGATCTCCCTTATGCCGCCCTGCCCCAGTTTCAGGTCGTGGCCCAGCAGCCGCTGCGCCGGCGGGCCGTCCGCGCGCAGGGCCGCGCCCTTGTGGCCGTCCATGCGGCGTTTCATCGCGCGTATGTCGGCGATGGCGGCGAAATCCAGGTGGCGGCGCCAGACGAACGGCCGGATTGCGTCCAGGAAGCGGCGGCCCAACGCCAGGTCGCCCGCCACCGGCCGCGCCTTTATCATCGCCGCGCGTTCCCAGGTGTGCGCGGCGCCCTCGTAATAGGCCAGCGCGGTGGGCAGGGAGACGGCGGGCGGCGTGGAGGCGGGGTCCGGGCGCAGGCGCAGATCCGTGCGGAACACGTAGCCGCCGGCGTCGCGCTGGGCCATCAGGGTCACGAGGTCGCGTGCGAGACGGACGAAGATGGCGCCCAGCGCATCCGCGTTATAGGCATGGGGTTCGGGGTCGAAGACGAGGATGAGGTCCACATCGCTGGAAAAATTGAGCTCCCGCGCGCCGAGCTTGCCCATGGCGAGCACGGTGAAGCCGGAGCCCCGCTGCGGGGCGGCCGGGTGCGGCAGGCGCAGGTCCCCGCGATCGTGCGCGGCGCGCAGCAGGTGGGCCACCGCCACGCGCAGCGCGCCTTCGGCCAGGTCCGACAGGGCGCCGGTCACCTGACCCAGCGTCCAGAGACCCTCGATGTCCGCGGTGGCCGCCGCCAGCGCCACGCGCCGCTTGGCGGTGCGCAGCAGGGAAGCCGTCTGCGCGCGGGCGAGCGTGGGCGATACGTTGGCCAGCAGCCCGAGTGCGAGGTCGCACGCGGCATCGGGGCCGGCAGCGAGCGCTTCGGGTTCCTGCTGGGCCAGCCAGGCGAGGTAGGGGGAGTGCATCAGGACGGAACCAGGGCCTTCTTTTTCGTGGAAGAAGACGCGAAAAAAGCCAGCTCCGCCATTGCCGTGCCCTTGACCGACGGTTTACGCCGGGCAGACGCTCTTCGGTCCTGGTCCGCACGATAGGACTGCCCGCTTATTTGAAGCCCCTCTCTCATCTCGCGCATCTGGTAGCCGAAGCGCTGCTGGGCATCCTCGCCGTCGCCGCACTCGCCGCCTGCGTGCTGCTGTGGCGGCTGGCGGAGGGGCCGCTGGACGTGACCTGGCTGCTGCGCCGGGAACCCGCGCTGCTCGGCTCGGACCTCCGCGTGGGGCAGGCCGCCCTGGCGCTGCGGGGCAGCGGCTCCGCGCTGGACGTGACAATGCGGGACCTCGCCTACAGCGCCCGGGACGGCAGCCTGCGCGCAAATTTGCCACAGGCGCGCCTGCTGCTGTCCGCACGCGCGCTGGTGCTGGGCCGGATCGAGCCGCGCGCCATCGATATAGACGGCGGCGACGTCACCCTGCGCCGCACCGCGCAGCCGGGCAGCGCGGGCGCGCCCGATCTGTCCCGCCTGACGGCAGCCCTGCAGCATGTGCGCGTGCACGACGTCCGCGTGCAGGTGACAGGGGCGGAACCGGGCGTGGACCTGGTGGCGCCGCAGGTGGATTTGGATCTGTCCCGGCTCGGCGATGGCGGGATTGGCGGACACACGAAGGCGGCGCTGCAAGTGGGGGAAGCCCGGTGCACGCTGGACGCCCAGGCGGAGCTGCGCGGCGGCGGCGCCCAGGTGACCGCTACGGCCACGCCTATCTCGCCTGCCGTGCTGGCGGGACTGGCGCCGGAGCTGTCCGGCCTGTCCGCCGTGGACGCGCCGGTGCAGCTCGCTTTGCAGGCGACGCTCGGGCCTGGCCTGCAGCTCGCCGCCGCGCGGCTGGACGTCTCGGCCAGTGCCGGCACGCTGCACGCCGCGCGCGGCACCGTGAAGCTGGCCAGCCTGGCAGCCGTGCTGACGGCGCGGCCGTCCGAGCTGCGGCTGGAGTCGTTGCGGGCGGCACTGGCGCCCTCCGGTCCGGCGCACGGCCCGGCGCCGGTCGTCACCGGCACCGCATCGGCCACGCGCGCCGCCGGACGGGCGCATGCCGTCTTCAGCCTGCAGGTGGATGGCCTGCCGTTGGCCGATCTTGGCCAGTACGTGCCGGACGGCGTGGGCGGCGGCGCCCGGCCCTGGCTGATCGAGAACGTGCCGGAGGGACGCGCGCATGACGCGCAGGTCAGCGGCGCCCTGGATGCGGCAGGCGACCTGTCCGGGCTGCGCCTGACCACGCTGACAGGCAGCCTGTCGGCGGACGACGTGACGCTGTTCTGGCTGCGGCCGATCCCCGGCCTGACGCATGGGCGCGCCAGGCTGGTCATCCAGAACCCGGACTCGATCGTCGTGACAATGGATCGCGGCGGCCAGAACAACCTGGTCCTGGCGCCCGGCTCGTTCATCCACATGACCGGGCTGACCCAGAAGGACCAGCTCAGCGACATCGAGGTGGGGCTGTCCGGCTCCTTGCCGGACGCGCTGGGCCTGCTGAACCACCCGCGGCTGCACCTGCTGGACCGCGGCGGCTTTCAGGCGGTGGGCGCGCAGGGCCAGGCGGTGGCGAAGCTTAGCCTGCACGTGCCGCTGGATGTGCACGTGACGATGGAGCAGATCGCCATCAGCGCGTCCGCCACGCTGTCCGGGGTGCATCTGGGCCGGATCGCCGCCGGGCGGGACCTGGATGACGGCGCGATCAAGCTGCACGTGACCGGCGACGGCATGTCCGCTTCAGGCACCGGCGCGGTGGCCGGCATACCGGCCGCGCTTGGCCTGACGATGGATTTCCGCGGCGGGCCGCCCGGCCAGTTGCTGCAGCATGTCACCGCAGATGGCGACGCCACCGCTGCCCAGATGCGCGCGGCCGGCGCCCCTGCGGCGGCTGTCGGCCTGCTCACCGATGGCAAGGCCGGCCTGCACGTGGACTATGCAGGGCTGCGGAACGGCACCTCCACGCTGCAGATCGAGGCGGACCTGGCGCAGGCTGCCCTGGGTACGCCGCTCGGCTGGTCCAAGCCGATTGGGCAAGCGGCGGGGTTGGGCGGACGGGCGACGCTCGACCACGGACGGCTGACCAGCGTGGACCATCTGCACGCGGACGGGCCGGGGCTGGCGATTGTCAGCCGCACCGAGATAGACGGCGCGCACCGGACGCTTGTGCTGGACCGGCTGGAGATCGGCCGCACCCAGGCGCATGGCCGGATCGGCTTCCCCGAAGCCGCGGGTGCGCCGGTGCAGGTGGAGATGTCCGGCCTGATGCTGGACCTGTCCTCGCAACTGAACCAGCCGGCCAACGACAAGCCGGCGGGCGCCCCGCCGCCGCCGGCCGCGCCGGACAAGCCCGGCCAGGCCTGGGCGGCGAAGCTGGCTTTCGACAAGGTGCAGTTGTCCCGCGGCAGGATCCTGTCCCCGCTCACGCTGGATGCGGCCAGCGACGGGCTGCACATCCTGCACGCCCACGTCCGCGCCGGCGCGCAAGGCGACCTGGCGGTGGACATCACGCCGCAGCCCGGCGGGCGCAGCCTGGCGATTTCCTCGGGCGACGCGGGCGCGGCGCTGCGCGCCCTGGGGGTGGCGGACAACCTGGCCGGCGGGAGGCTGGTGCTGGCCGGCGCCTATGACGACACCAAGCCGGGCGCGCCGCTCAGCGGCACGGCAACACTGACTGAGTTCAACCTGCGCACCGCACCGGCGATCGGCCGGCTGCTGCAGGCAATGACCCTGTACGGCGTTCTGGACGTGCTGCGCGGCCCCGGCCTGCATTTCTCCCGCATGGTGGCGCCGTTCGGCTGGCACGACCAGGTTCTGCACCTGGCCAACGCGCGCGCGTTCTCCTCCTCGCTGGGCATCACCGCGCAGGGCGACCTGGATTTGCGCCAGCGCACGGCGGACGTGACCGGCACGGTGGTGCCCGCCTATTTCTTCAACCAGTTGCTGGGTGACCTGCCCGTGGTGGGGCGGATATTCTCGCCGGAGAAGGGTGGCGGCGTGTTCGCGGCGCGCTACTCGGTGCGGGGAAAGCTTAGCGATCCGAAGGTGGGGGTTAATCCGCTGGCGGCGCTTACGCCGGGGTTTTTGCGGGAGGGGTTCGGGCTTTTTCGGCGCCGGCCGGTTTCGCAGTGAGACAAGGAAGGTTGGGGCTCTGCCCCAAACCCCGCTGGGGCCTTGGCCCCAGACCCCACTTCTCAGGGCCGCGCAGAGCTTCTGGCTTTGCCTGAGGGTCAGGCAAACAACCCGCCCCCGATCACTCCCCCCGCCGCCACCCCGGGCGGCACGGCGAACAACCCGCTCGCGGTATGCGTCACGAACTGGTTCAGCATGTCGAACTTCGCCATGCGCTCGAATATCTTGCTGAACTGCGTGCGCGGGTCCTTCTGATACGCCAGGAACAGCAGGCCCGCATCGTATTCCATCGCCTGGCGCCAGGGCGGCCAGCGCTCGGCGGTAAAGCTCACCCCGTCATTGTAGCTGTAGCCGCGGCGGAAAATGCGGGCGCCGGTGGACGCCACGCTCGCCAGGCGGATGTGGGCGTTCTCCGCAATCACCGGATTGCCGTCCGCATCCTCGGCGGCGAGATCCTCCGGATCGTGTTCGCGGCGGGCGCCCAGGGCCGCGCCTTCGCCCTTGCTGCGGCCCATCGTCTGCTCCTGGAACGCCACGGGCGTGCGGTCCCAGTGCTCCAGCGCGATGCGTATGCGCCGTGCCACGAGGTAGGTGCCGCCTCGCATCCAGTCCGGGCCCTCCGCGCCGGCCCAGACCACGGCGTCCATGTCCGCGGGCGCGGCAGGGTTTGCGTTGTTGCTGCCGTCCCGGAAGCCCATCAGGTTGCGCGGCGTCTGCGCCTGCGGCTGCGGGATGAAGCCGGCCTGCACCCAGCGTATGTCGGCCACGCCATAGGCCAGCCGGGCCAGCTGGCGGACTGCGTGGAAGGCGGTTTGCGGGTCCTCGGCACAGGCCTGCACGCTGAGGTCGCCGTCGCTGCGCGCCGGCTGCAACTGGTCTCCGGTGAAACGCGGCAGGTCCGCCAGCGCCGGCGGCCGGCGCGCCGCCAGGCCGTAGCGGTCCTGGCCGTCCTTGGTGAACAAAGTCGGGCCGAAGCCGAAGGTCAGCGTCAGGCGGGACGGCGCCATGCCCAGCACGTCGCCGGAATCGGCATCGGCCGGCTGGCCCGCGCACAGCCGTGCGGCGGCCACCGTCCAGCGCGCCAGCAGGGCCTGCACCTCCTGCCGCTTGGCCGTGGTCAGGTCAAAGGCCGCGAAATAGGTGTGCGCCTGCTGCGGCGTGGTGATGCCGGGCTGGTGGGCGCCGTGGAACGCCACGAACGGGTCCGGCGTGTCACGCGTGACGTTCTGTGCCGCGGCCGGACGCAGCGCCGCGGCGGCCGCCGCCAGTCCGGCGGTGGCCCCCAGGAAGCCGCGCCGCGATGCCATCGGGCAGCCGCTCACCTGCCGCCTGCCCGCATCAACGTGTTCACGTCGTCCATCACGTAATAGAACCCCCGGGCGTCAGGTGTCATGGCAATGCCGAACAGGTCACCGTTGCCCGGGGGCGACTGTGCCTGGTCGTTGTTGATCCACTGGGCGTAGATTTGTTTGCCGGCGACAGGATCAACCTCCACCAGCCGCCCATCTTTGCCATTGCAGACCAGCAGATGGCCCTGGGGTGACAGGGCCATGGCCAGCGGCCAGGACAGCAGCCCGCCCTGTGTCACCACCCGGCCGGTGCCGGCGCTGGTGGTGCGCGTCAGCGCGTCCGGGATGGCCGCGATCAGGTTGTCCAGCCCGTCCGTCACATACAGCGTGCCGTCGGGGGCCAGCACGATGCCGGTGGGGCCCAGCAGGAAGTTGTCGCGGTCCGCGCGCTGGGCGAAGCCGCTGCCCACGATCGTCTGGCTGGCCAGCACGGGGGGCTTGCCGTCCGGGATCAACAGGCCGAACCGCACCACGATGGATTTCTTCACCACCACCGGGATGCCCGTCGCCGGGTCCACCACGTTCGGCCCCGGCACGCCGAAGCCGGCCATGCTGACGAACAGGGTCGCCGTGCTGCCACGGTCGTCGATGCCCATGTTGCCCCAGGGATCGTTGATGTTCGGCCCGGACCAGGCGGTGACAAAACGCCCGCTGGAATCGAGCACCACCAGGCAGCCATCCCCCTTGGTGGCCGTGGTGCCGTCTCGGCTGGGCGTGCTGCCCACGATCACCCAGCCCGATTTCAGCACCGCCATCGCGGTGGAAAGCCCGATGCCGCCCGGACATTGCGGCAAATGCTGCGGCAGCTTGGTAAATAGGTACGTCTCGCGCGTGGACGGCCGGAAGCCCACGATGGTGGTGCCGGTGCCCTGCAGGTTGGAGATGTTGTTGAAGTTGTCGACCAGCACATCGTCTTTCATGATCCGCCCGGCGGTGACGGGGGACACGACGACGGCGTAGGGGTTGAGGTCCCCGTTGTCGGTGACGGTGGAGGTGAGCGTCGCGTGGCGGTGCACCGTCTCCAGGAAGCCGGCGGGCTGGTCGGCTTGCGCGGTGCCTAAAGTGAGCAAGAACAGGAAGCAGTTCTTTTTTGAAAAAAAGAACCAAAAAACTTTTGCTCCTGACGACGCCGATGCAGCCGCATGCGTCTTGAGGCGCGCGCGTTGGGTGCGGCCAGCGTCAGGAACAAAAGTTTTTTGCTTCTTTTTTTCAAAAAAGAAGGCCTTGCTTACTTTCACGTCCAGCTCCCTCAAAACAGAATGTTCGTGCGCAGCCCGAGCACGAACTCGCTGCCCACCTTGCGCGAAGGATCGATCGGATCGGCCAGTCCGCCGCCGGGGTTGAAAACATATTGCAGGTCAGGCTGCAGCTGCCACCAGGGATGTACCTGATACTGATAGGTAAGCTCGACAAATGTTTCGCTTGTGCGTACCGGCGTGTAGACGCCCGGTTGCGCGGCCGCGAGGTCCCTGTCGAACGCGGTCACTGCATGGCTTACATGGGCATAGCCGGCGCCCAGCCCCACCGTGTCGGTAGTGCGCCCACGGAACGGCGCATGATACACCACGCCGCCGTTGAAGCTGAAATCGGCCAGGTTCCGGTCCGCCTCCGGCGTGCCCATGATGCGGCCGAACACGCTGACGGAGCGGTTGGGGTTGGCGGCATCGCGCCACACCATCTGGTCCGCTACCGCATAGATGGAGTAGTCGCCGCGGTGCTGCAGCGGGTCGCCGCTGCTGGCGGGCGAGGCGAGCAGGTCACCGCACGTGCCCACGCGCTGGTCGGAGAAGCGCTCGCTGTCGTACCAGAAGCCGATACGGTAGGTGTGGCCGAGCGGCGCGCCCTCGCCGGGATAGACCAGCGCGCCCACCGCCGGGTAGGCGTATTGGAGCTCCACGAAGGTCAGCGTGCCGCCGTTCAGCGGGAAGCTGGTGCCGGACGCGTCCGCGCGCTGCGGGTCACCGTCCGTATTGGGCGCCGGGTTGCCGTTGAACACGCCGGCCAACAGGGTGACCGCGTTGATCGGCCGCCAGCGCAGGCGGATGCCCAGATCCGACAGCGGGTAGGCCGGCCCGCCGCCCGGCAGGTCCACCGAGGGCACCAGCGGCCAGCCGAACATGGTGTTGACGAAATACGCGCCGTTCGGGCTGTAGATGAACTCCTGGTCCACGCTCTGCTGGCCGATCTTGATGTCCGCACGGTCCTCGTCGAGGAATTTCTGGTCGTACCAGGCCTCCCACAGGCGGGTGGAGCGGTCCGCCTCGATGCCGCTGGATGTCTGCAGGCTGAGCAGGTTGTCCGTGCTGAGGTTGCGGCCGTGTATCTGCAGCGCGCTGATGTTGAACAGGCCGCCGTACCAGCCGAAGGCGCGCTGCGTGTCCAATTGCAGTATCGCCTGGGTCAGCCCGTCGTAATCGGCGCCGCGATGCTGGCCGCCGGTGGCGTTGCCCAGCACCTCGCTGGTTTCCTGCACGGCCAGCGAGATGCCGTATTTGGCCAGCACGGTGCGTATGCCGAACAGGTCGCCCAGCAGGAAGTTGGTGCGCGACAGGTCGCCCAGCAGGCCGGAATAGCCCTGGCCGTCCGGGTTCGTCTGGTCCGTGTTGGTGGGGACGGACAAAGGCGGCGGCGCTGCCAGGGCTTGCGTGCTGCAGGCGCCTATGAACGTCACGGTCACGCAGTTGCGAATAACTCTCATTTGCGATGAGGTAGAGGGGTCTGCGCCTCGTGTCAACGCGCGGCTGCCGGCGTGCTGGACCAGCGGCTGGAGTGTCGATGCCTCGGGACCCCGCTCCCGGACAGACGAGATGGGTCTGGGGCCAGGGCCCCGTCACGCGTGAGCGCGCTTCGCACGACGGGGTTTGGGGCAGAGCCCCAACTTGACCTAAAACTCAGAACTCTCGGGGACCTCGTAGCGCGCCGCCACGTACAGCCCGGCGCCGACAATGAGCGTCGCGCCGGCAATCAACGATCGGCTGGGTGTCTCACTCCAGATCGCCCACGCGATGGCACCGCCCGACACGAGTTGCGAGTAGTGATACTGCGACACGGTCGCGGCACTGACGCTGCGCAAGGCGCGATACGAGAAGTAGTTTCCCAAGCCGACCGCCAGGCCGACCACGAACAGGACCGCGCACAGGCGCACACTCGGCGCCTCGGCGTGCCAGCACATTGCGAGGCCTCCGCCGGCCGCACAAACCGAGGCGGAAAAAAACGTCAAGCTGTCCAGCCGCTCCGTCTGCGTCATCCTGCGCAGCCACACGATGCTTGCGGAGAAACACAGGACCGAGACGGCGCAGGCCGCGTAGCCGATCCAGTCGCCGACACCGGACGCCGAAAACGGCCGCACCGCCACGGCCACGCCGGCGAACCCCACCAGCGTGGCTACCGCGTTCCGCCACCGCAGCCGCTCGTGCAGGAAGAGCCAGGCGCCCAGCGTGATCACCATCGGCGCCGTGAACACGACCACGTAGAACACGGTCAGCGGCAGGTGGCGCAGTGCGACCGCCACGCCGATTACGTTGCCGAAATCCAGGCAGCCGCGGACGAGTTGCCGGCCCGGCCGCACGGGCCAGAGCGACCGCACATCCCGCCGGCTCGCACGATAGGCGACCAGCATCGCCGCCAGACACAGGCTTTCTACGGCCACGATCTCGTAGGCTGGCAGAACGGATTGGCCCGCGAGCTTAATGCCGGCATCGGCTACGACCCACATGGTGAAGCCGCCCACGGCGAAGGCTATGCCCTGGAGGCGGCGTTTTGCGCGGATGTCCATAGAGGTATGGGCCGCTTTGAAGGGGTAGGAAGAAAGGCCTTCTTTTTCGGGAAAAGAAGCAAAAAGCTTTTGGTCCGCTGTCGCGGGGCGTTGAGGCGCGCGCTTAGATAAATTTGTTTGTCGACAGGTTGACGTATTCTACGTGCGCTCCGGCATCGTCCAACGTGAACGCGCTTTGCGAGGCCGGCGCGATCTCCAGCCGCTGCATCAGGTCGATCGGCAGGCCCAGCGCCCAGGCCAGCAGCGACTTCAGAACGTCCGCGTGGCTGACCAGGATGAAGCGGCCGCCGGGATGCGCGTGCAGGCGCACGATCATGGCGGCGGCGCGCGCCTGCACCTGCAGCATCGTCTCGCATCCGGGCGCGGGCGCCAGGCTGCGCTGCGTATTCCACAGTGCCCAGTCGGGGCGGCCGTCTAGGCTGGCGAAGCTCTGGCCTGTCCAGGGCCCGAAATCCACCTCGTCCAGCGCGTCATCCGGCCGCACATCCAGGCCGAGAACCTGGCCGATCGCCGCCGCCGTCTGCCGCGTGCGAAGCTGCGGGCTGCTGAAGATCGCATCCGCCACAGTGCCGGCCAGGCTTTCGGCCAGACGCGCCGCTTCGGCCTCCCCCGCTCCGTTCAGCCCGATTTCCGTACGGCCGGACAAAGCGTGGCCGACCCCATCCGTGCTGGCATGCCTGATCAACAAAAAGCGTGTGCGAGACAAAAACTACTCCAACCCTGTCGCGAGACTCCGCAGCTGCCGACAGGGAGCAAAAGTTTTTTGGTTATTTTTTTCAAAAAGAACCGCTTTCTTACTTGCCTGCCACGAAAGCCTCAGTCCGCAGCCGAGCCTCATGATCGTCAAACTGCTCAGGCGGGGACTTCATGAAATAGCTCGAGGGTCCGATCAGCGCGCCGCCCACGCCGCGGTCCAGCGCCAGCTTCACGCAACGTATGGCGTCGATCACCACGCCGGCGGAGTTGGGCGAATCCCACACTTCCAGCTTCAGCTCGCAGTTCAGCGGCGTGTCGCCGAACGTGGTGCCTTCGATACGTATGTGGCACCATTTGCGGTCTTCCAGCCACGGCACATAATCGCTCGGGCCCACATGGGCGTCCCGGTCGGACAGTTGTTCGGCCAATTGGCTGGTGACAGCGCGCGTCTTGGACAGCTTCTTCGATTCCAGCCGCTCGCGTTCGAGCATGTTCATGAAATCCGTATTGCCGCCGAAATTGAGCTGGTAGGTTCGGTCCACCCGCACGCCACGCTCGCGAAACAGGTTTGCCAGCACGCGGTGTACTATGGTGGCGCCCACCTGGCTCTTGATGTCGTCGCCGAGAATCGGCAGGCCGGCCGCGGCGAAGCGCGCGCACCAGGCAGGGTCGGATGCGATGAACACAGGCACGCAGTTGACGAAGCCGCACCCCGCCGCGAGCGCCTGTTCGGCGTAGTATTGCGTCGCCTGCTCGGCACCCACGGGCAGGTAGGACACCACGATCTCGGCGCCGGACGCGCGCAAGGCGGCGGCCACGTCGACCGGCGGAGCGGCGCTTTCACGGACCACGTCGCGCACGTAGCGGCCCAGCCCGTCCAGCGTGGGGCCGCGCTGAACTATTACGCCGCCATGGGCCACCTGGGCGAACACGCGCGTATTGTTCGGCGCGGCGGTTATGGCGTGGGCCAGGTCGTGGCCGACCTTGGTGTCCGAAATGTCGAACGCGGCGACCACCTCCACATCCGACACGTGATAGCCGCCGAGCGTCACGTTCATCAGTCCGGGCACGCGGTCGGCCGGGTCCGCAGCGGCGTAGAAGGTGATGCCCTGAACCAGGGATGACGCGCAGTTTCCAACCCCTACAATCGCTACGCGTACCTTGGACAATGCTTCAACCCAATTTCATGCCTGCCCTGCCGGACCCTGGGGCGGGTGGTGGAACGATTTCGCAAGGTAAGAAGTTGCTGGCCAACCACGAGAACGCGAGCGCCGGAACCGTCCCGGTGGCAGCCCTGTTGTTGGCGGATCAATCTGGATGAGGAGCGACCGCCATGGACGATACGAAGCCGCACGAAGTGCACCTGCCCGACCGCGCCGAAGAAGCACGCAACCTGGCGAGCGAAGGACTAGAAGAGATCCAGCACGGCAACAAGGAAGAAGGCAAGTTTCTGATCGACGAAGCCCGGGCCCTGGACAAGTCGGCCGCCGACGAGGTGGTGAAAAAGCAGTAACACCAGCCCCGAAAGCCAAGCTCGGCCGCGGAGACGGGCGTCCAAACCTCTGCTACGAAAGAGACGGCCTGTTTCACACCCTCACGCGACACCGACAGGCGCCTCCTTCTGCCGGGCCTGCAGGCTGAGCAGCCGTTCGAAATAGGCGATCGTCCGGCCCAGCCCCTGTTCCAGCCTGATCCCGGGCTCCCACCCAAGCGTCCCCCGGGCCAGCGTGATGTCCGGACAGCGCTGCATCGGGTCATCCTGCGGCAGCGGGGCGTGCACCAGCTTGGAGCGCGCGCCCGTCATGGCGATCACCCGCTCGGCCAGTTCGCGCACGGTGATCTCGTGCGGGTTGCCCAGGTTGACCGGGCCGGTCACCTCGTCCGGCGTGGCCATCATGCGCACGAAGCCGTCTATCAGGTCGTCCACGTAGCAGAAGGCGCGTGTCTGCATCCCATCGCCGTACAGCGTGATGTCCTGGCCGGTCAGCGCCTGGATGATGAAGTTGGACACCACGCGGCCGTCCTGCGGGTGCATGCGCGGGCCGTAGGTGTTGAAGATGCGCACCACTTTCACCCGCGTGCGGTGCTGGCGGTGATAGTCGAAGAACAGCGTCTCGGCACAGCGCTTGCCTTCGTCGTAGCACGCGCGCGGGCCCAGCGGGTTGACGTTGCCGCGGTAGCTCTCCGGCTGCGGGCTGACGGTAGGGTCGCCGTACACTTCGCTGGTGCTGGCCTGGAAGACCTTTGCGCGCGTGCGCTTGGCCAGGCCCAGCATGTTTATCGCACCCACCACGCTGGTCTTGGTCGTCTGCACCGGGTCGAACTGGTAGTGGATCGGGCTGGCGGGGCAGGCCAGATTGTAGATCTCGTCCACCTCCACATACAGCGGGAAGGTGATGTCGTGCCGCATCGCCTCGAAGTTCGGGTCACCCAGCAGGTGGCCGATATTGTCCTTGCTGCCGGTGAAGTAGTTGTCCACGCACAGCACGCTGTGACCATCGGCCAGCAGCCGCTCGCACAGATGGGAGCCGAGGAAACCGGCTCCGCCGGTGACAAGGACTTTCTTCTTGGTGATGCTCATGGGCGGATGGCGGCTCCGGGTGGGAGAGGCGAGTCTGGCCTGAAACGGCCTGGGTGACAAAGGCAGCCGTGGCCATCTACGCGGCAAACGGGCAAAAAACTTCGCCTCCCGCCGGTTTTCAAGGTCCGGGGGTGGCCTCGCGCGGCCGTCTGGTCCAGATGCGGGCGGAACTTCAGGACAGCGCAGATGGGCGTCATGCAGACAAGCTGGGTTCGCACCGCCCGGGAGCCGGCATGCGACTTCCCCCTCCAGAACCTGCCATTCGGCGTGTTCTCCACCGCGGCCGACCCGGCGCCGCGCGTGGGGGTGGCCGTGGGCGACATGATCGTGGACCTGGCGGCTCTGGGGCAAGACCTGCCGGACCCCGGCGGCAGCTTCCGCCGCCCATCCCTGAACCGGCTGATCGCGCAGGGCCCTGCCCATTGGCGCGCCGTGCGGCAAGAACTGAAGGCGATGCTGGCCGAAGGCAGCGCCCTGGCGCGGGACGCGTCCGCGCAAGCGCGCGTGCTGGTGAGGCAGGCGGACGCCACGATGCACCTGCCGGTGGAGATCGGCGACTACACGGATTTCTACGCGTCACGCTACCACGCACAGAACGTGGGCGCGCTGTTCCGCGACCCCGCGCGTGCGCTGAACCCCAACTGGCTGGAAATCCCGGTGGGCTATCACGGCCGGGCGTCCTCCGTGGTGGTCAGCCCCACGCCGGTGCGCCGGCCGTGCGGGCAGATCAAGCGGCCCGACTCGGCGCGCCCCGTACTGGCGCCGTGCGAGCGGCTGGATTTCGAGCTGGAGCTGGGCACCATAATCGGCGTGCCCAGCACGTTGGGCGAACGCGTCGGGGTGGCCGAGGCCGAGGCGCATATCTTCGGCGTGGTGCTGCTGAACGACTGGAGCGCGCGCGACATACAAGTGTGGGAAGCGCAGCCGCTCGGGCCCTTCAACGCCAAGAATTTCGCCACCAGCATCTCGCCCTGGGTGGTGACGCTGGACGCGCTGGCGCCGTTCCGCATCGCCCAGCCGGCGCAGGATCCGGAGCCGCTGGCCTACCTGCGGCCGGCAGGGCGGCAGGGGTTCGACATCGTGCTGGAAGCCGCGGTGCGGCCCGCCGGCGGGGCGCCGGTGACGGTGACGCGCACCAACTTCGCCCACATGTACTGGACGATGGCGCAGCAGATCGCGCACCACACGGTTGGCGGCTGCAACCTCAACATCGGTGACCTGCTGGGCTCCGGCACGGTGAGCGGGCCGGAGCCTGGCTCGGAAGGCTGCCTGCTGGAGCAGAGCCTGAACGGCGCCCGCCCGGTGCCGGGCCTGTCGCACAGCTTTCTGCAGGACGGTGACACGGTGATTCTGCAAGGCTACGCGCAGGGGGACGGCTATCGGGTGGGCTTTGGCGCGTGCGAAGGAAGAGTAGAAAGGCAAGCAGTTCTTTTTTGAAAAAAAGAACCAAAAAACTTTTCCTCCCTGACGGCGAAATTTTCAGCAGCCGCCGACAGGGACCAAAAGTTTTTTGCTTCTTTTTTTCAAAAAAGAAGGCCTTGCCTCACTGCGCCGGCGGCAAGGACGGCAGATGCAGATATCCGGGCGGCGGTGACATCTGCGGCGGCGGCGGCGGGGCTGCCGGGTCCACATACCCGTTCTCGTCCGGCGCCGGCGGCACCGGGGTCGGCGCCTGGCCGTCGGGTGCGGCGGGCGGCAGCGGCGGCGGAGCCGGCACCGCGGGCGGCGTGCCCGGCACGTCCAGCGGCTGGGCCACTACGGGAGCCGGCACGCTACCCGGCGCCACCAGCCAGGCGCCCAGGCTGTGGCGTATCTGGAACTCCAGCTCCACGTTCATGGAGTCCATCATCTGCCTGGTCAGATTGTACAGCGCGGCCGTGGGGTTCTCGGGGTCCGATCCGGGAACGTATTGGCGGGAGACCTGGGCGGCCGCGAAACCGCTGCGCACGCCGTGGTCGTCCGTCAGGTCCAGGTGCACGGCCAGCCGGCCGCTCAGCCCGCCGCCCGGGCCTCGTATGATGCTGGCCTGGTCGATGACGAAATTGGCCTGGCCCTGCGTTCCGGCGGCAAACAGCCGGTCACGCGCCATCTGCTGCAGCGCCTGGGCGGGGATGACGGGCGAGGAGCTGGCGATGTCCTGCGGGCTGACCGGCAGGCTGCGGTCCTGCACCTGAATGGCGCCCACGTTCAGGCGCAGCTTGGTCAGGTAGCCGTATTGCAGGGGGGCGAAGGTCTGCGGGGGTGGAGGTGTGTCGTCGGCGCAGGCGGCAAGCAGGGAAGCGAACACCAGGAAAAGGAAGCAGTTCTTTTTTGGAAAGAACCGAAAAACTTCTGCTCCCTGTCGGCGGCTGCCGAGGGCCTCGCGTTCTTTGGTCATTCTGCCGCCTGGCTGCTGACGTCTTGTCGGGGGAAGCGGAAATCGTATTTGCAGAACTCGCACGTCATCACTATGGCGCCGTCCACAACCATGTCGTCCAGGTCCGCGTCCGAGAAACTGCCCAGGATGCCCGCAAGTTTCGCGCGTGAGCAGCGGCAGCCATAGGCCAGCGCACGCGGCAGGTCGATCTCCACGCCCTCGTTGCCGAACAGACGCCATACCAGCTCGTCCGGCGCTATCGCGTCATCCAGCAATTCCGCGTCGGTCAGCGTGGCGGCCAGCGTGGTGGCGGTGCGCCAGGCTTCGTCCTGCGCGGCCTGGTCCAGCTCCGGGTCTATGCCGCCCTCGCCCGCCACGCGCTCCAGGATCAGGGCGGCGGCGCGCCAGCCCTCCGGCGTCTGCCCGGCGGCCAGATGCACGTCGTACTGCAACTGCTCGCTGGTGCGGAAATAGTGCAGCGCCATGTCGGACAGGGTGTCGCCCTCCAGCGAGACGATGCCCTGGTAGCGCTCGGTGTCGACACCCTGGTCCACGGTGAAGGCCAGGTAGCCGGAGCCCAGAAGCTGGGCGGCGGTGGGCTCGGGCGTCTGCGCCAGCAGGGACGCGAGCTTGTCCTCGTCCGCGCGCGCATAGCCGCGCAGCGCGCCGGCCTGCGTGCAGTCCGACAGCAGCATGGGCACCGGCCCGTCGCCCTTCGCCTGCAGCGAGAAGCTGCCGCGGTATTTCAGCGCGCTGGACAGGCCGGCCGACAGCGCCAGCGCCTCGCCCGCCAGGCGGGTGACCGCCGGCGCGTTCTGGTGACGGCCGAGCAGCGCGTGGGCCAGCGCGCCCAGCCGCACCAGGCGGCCGCGCACCGGCCGGCTGGGCAGGTGGAACGGCGTGATGCCGCTGGTGACGACGATGTCCGGCACGTCCGGCCGGTTGGTATCGAGAATGGTGGGGGTGGCGGTCATCGCGCGAAGATAGGGAGGCGGGCGGCTGGGCGGAAGGCGTGGTGCCGCCCGGACTGCCACATCCGGCGTCACAGCGCTCTCCGGCACGGCGGGACACGCCGCGGCCAAGCGATCGTGATCGTCTGTCGCGTGGCGTGCGGCGCGGCGGCCCTAGCAGTCGTTTGCGGGGCCTTGCTGCAACGCCTGCGGGTGTTCGGATCGCATATCGTCATCGCGCCGCAGGCGCCGTGCGGCGTGTATTCCTGCACCGCGATGCGCAGGGCGCCGGCGAACTTGCCGGTCTGGATCACCTCGATCGAATTGCGAACGTCACGAACGAGACGAGGGCGTTCGACAGTTGATGGATCGTCCTGCCGTGCAGCATCAGGCGGTGCAGCGGCTGCGTATTGGCGCCGCCGGCCTCCGCGAGAAAGAACAGCGAACCCGACAGCCTCCCGCCCCGCCTTCGCCTGCCTGAAGAGAGAACCTTACCGTGTTGATTCCGGAATAGTTAGCTTTTATGTCTAACCCTTCCATGCCGTGACCAGCCAACGCGCAAACCTGCTGCGGCACGCTGCACAGATAGATGTCGTTGCGTTCCGCGGTGTCGACTCTGGGCGCTTCATGGACATAGGCGACGAGGTCCTGTCTCCCGAGAGAACCGCTTCGCCGGCCTGGCTGTAATGGGTCAGCCTGCGCGTGCCGCGCGCTTCATGGATGAACACGTCACCTGCCCTGACCTCGACGGCTGCGGTCTGCGCCACAGCCGCGCGCGCGGCGAATGCGAGAACCGGCAGCGCGCACAGGATTGGCTTCATGCGGCGATCCCTTCGAGGCCTGGGGCGAAACGCCCGGCGGCGAGCGGGACGGATTGAAGGACGGTCCGACGGCCGTTTCCGCCGACAAGGCGGTGAGGCCGCCCGGCTTACGGCCGGAGCGCCGCAAAGAACGTGCGCAGCAGCTCGCCGCACTCCGCCTCCCTTACCCCGCCGGTCACTTCCGGCACGTGCAGGCAGCCGGGGGCGGCGAACACGCGGGCGCCGTGCTCAACCCCGCCGCCTTTCGGATCGTAGGCGCCGAAGATCACGCGGCGGATGCGGAAATGCACGGCTGCGGCGGCGCACATGGCGCAGGGCTCCAGCGTCACCCACAGATCGCAGCCTGTCAGGCGCGTGCTGCCCAACGCGGCGGCAGCGGCGCGCATCGCCAGCAGCTCGGCATGCGCGCTGGCATCGTGCGTGGACTCGGTGGCGTTGCCGGCCTCGGCCAGCACGGCGCCGTCCGGCGCCACGACCACGGCGCCCACGGGCACTTCGCCGCGTTCGGCGGCTTTGTGCGCCTGGGTCAAAGCGCGTTGCATCAGGGAGGGCAAGGCCAAAAAACCTTTATCTCCCCGCTTGCACGACGGCCTAGCCTGCTTATGCAGGCGCGCGCGCCGGCCAAGACGGAGCGGGCCATGGTGCAGGCGCGGGGAGCAAAAGTTTTTTGCTTCTTTTTTTCAAAAAAGAAGGCCTTGCTTGCCTCGCTTAACCACCCCCACCCAGCTAGCACTCCAACCATGACCCGCCCCCGCAAGCCGCTCATCGGCATCACCCTCGATTCCGAGCAGCCAGGCGGCTACTCCCTCTATCCCTGGTATGCCCTGCGGACCAACTACGCCGCCGCCATTGCCGAAGCGGGCGGCGTACCCGTGGCCCTGCCGCACCACGCCGAACTGGCGGCCGACATGCTGGACGCGATCGACGCGCTGGTAGTCACCGGCGGCGCGTTCGACGTGGACCCCGCGCTGTATGGCGCCACCGACACGCACGCCACCGTGACGCTGAAATCCGGCCGCACCCTGGCCGAACGCGCGCTGCTGGACGGCGCGCTGGCGCGCGACATGCCGGTGCTGGGCATCTGCGGCGGCGAGCAGTTGCTGGCCGTGGCGCTCGGCGGCACGCTGATCCAGCACATACCGGACAGCGTAGCGGACGCGCTGGCCCACGAACAGCCGAACCCGCGCGATCAGCCGGGCCACAGCGTGACGGTGACGCCCGGCACCCTGCTGCACCGCATCGTGCAGCGGGGCGAGATGGCGGTGAACTCGTCCCACCACCAGGCGGTGCTGCGGGCGGGGCCGCGCGCCCGGGTGAACGCGGTGGCATCGGACGGCGTGGTGGAAGGCGTGGAAGACCCGGAGCGGCGCTTCTGCCTGGGCGTGCAGTGGCACCCGGAGTTCCTGATCGACGGCGGCGACGCGCTGATCTTCGCGGCCCTGGTCCAGGCGGCCGGCACGTGAGCGGCACGGACGAGACGCCCCCCGGCCGCGAGGGCGACCGCATCGCCAAATGGCTGGCGCGCGCGGGCGTGGCGAGCCGGCGGGATGCGGAGCGGCTGATCAGCGAGGGCCGCGTGTCGTTGAACGGCGCGGCGGTGACGCACCCGGCCACCTTCGTCGCGGCCGGTGACATCGTGCAGGTGGCGGGCGTGGTGGTGGACGCGCCGGCGCGGGCGCGGCTGTGGCGCTACCACAAGCCGGACGGGCTGATGACCACGCACCGCGACCCCGAAGGCCGGCCCACCGTGTTCCAGAAGATGCCCGCCACCATGCCGCGCGTGGTCAGCGTGGGGCGGCTGGACCTGAACAGCGAGGGCCTGCTTCTGCTGACCAATGACGGCGCGCTGGCCCGGCAACTGGAACTGCCCAGCAACGGCTGGATACGCCGCTACCGCGTGCGCGTGCACGGTGACATCGAGCCGCAGCGCCTGGCCGACCTGGCGCGCGGCCTGGTGATCGACGGCACGCGCTACGCCGGCATCGAGGCGGGGCTGGACAGCCGCAAGGGCACGAATGCCTGGCTGACCGTGTCGCTGCGCGAAGGCCGCAACCGGGAGATACGCCGGGTGATGGGGCATTTGAACCTGAGCGTCACCCGGCTGATACGGATCGCATACGGGCCGTTTCAGTTAGGTAACTTGGCGCGGGGAGAAATTGCCGAGGTGCCGCCCAAGGTTCTGCGCGAGCAATTGCCTAGGTAGGCAGGCGAGCCTAGGCCTATCTTGTTGCCAGACAGAAGCGGGACGCTTCTGGTTCTGCCGATGCACGTTCAGCCCGGACGCGCGAGCGCCCGCCGCGCTTGCTTCCTATGTTGCCTGCCGGACACAGTGATACTTAGAAGCATCGGTGTTGCACGCGAGCACTCCCGAAACGGCGGGATTTGGCGGAGATAGAGCGCACCAACAAGCAGCCAGAAGAAGCCATGAAACTTCGCCACATTCTCCTCGCCACGTTCGCAATCCTGCCTGCCGCCGCCTTGGCCCAGCCGATTTCCGGCCCGTATGTGGATATCGGCGGCGGGGGCAACTTCCTACAAAACCAGAAAGAGACGCCGTACGAAAACTTCGGCCCGGCCGCACGGGATTTCACGTTCAACCAGGGCATTGCCGGTCAGGCGGGCGTGGGGTACGGCCTGGGCAACGGCTTCCGATTGGAGCTGAACGGAGACTACACGTACAACCACGTGCATGGCGTAAAAGGCACGATCGACCCGCTGCGGGCTGGCGGCACGGAGGAGCAATATGGCGGGTTCTTTAACGCGCTGTATGATTTCGACCTGGGCCTTCCCGTCACTCCGTATGTCGGGGCTGGTGCCGGCGCGCAGGCGGTAGAACTCTACCATGTCAATTCGAGTGGCTATCGCGTCATCGACACGCCCACGCAAAGCCCGACGAAAACCCAGTTTGCCTACCAGGCGATTGCTGGCGCCAGCCTTCCGTTGTTCATTCCTGGCCTGTCGCTCACCGCGGAATACCGGTTCGTCGGGGTGATCGAGCCGCAACCTTACGTGCGCAACGATCGGACCGAGACGCAGGCCGACGGCGTGGTCTATCAATATCGTGGAACGTTCAACAACATCTTCAGCCACCAGGCGCTGATCGGCCTGCGCTACGCCTTCGGCCGCCCACCCGCACCGCCGGTGCAGGCACAAGCCGCCGCCACGCAGACCGCAGCCCCCGCACCCGAACCTTCCCGCACCTACCTGGTGTTCTTCGATTGGGACCGCGCGGACCTGACCGCGCGCGCCCGCCAGATCGTGGCCGAAGCCGCGCAGGCCTCAACCCACGTGCAGACGACGCAGATACAGGTGAACGGCTACACGGATCTGTCCGGCACCGCGGCCTACAACCAGCGCCTGTCCGTGCGCCGCGCGCAGAGCGTGGAGGCCGAGCTGGTGCGGGACGGGGTGAACCGCAGCGAGATCAGCATACACGGTTATGGTGAGAGCAATCCGTTGGTGCAGACCGCCAAGGGGGTGCGGGAGCCGCAGAACCGGCGGGTGGAGATTATACTGAAATAAGGAAGGCCTTCTTTTCTGAAGAAAAGAAGCAAAAGACTTTTGTCCTCACGCCTGCATTACCGCGCGCTCTCGTCATGCCGACATGCCTAGTGGCAGAACGAGGGCGCGCTCTGATGCGAGCGCAGAGACAAAAGTCTTTTGCTTCTTTTCTTCAGAAAAGAAGGCCTAGCCTTCTGCTACGCCGCCAGCAGCTCCCGCAACGCCCCCGTCAGATCCGCCATCCCGAACGGCTTCGGCAGGAACCGTATGTCCGCCGCCTGCAGATCCCGCCGCAAGGACGCATCCGCATAACCGGACATCAGGATTGCCGGCAGCCCCGCCTGGCCCTCGCGCAGCGCGCGCACCAGCGCCGGCCCGTCCAGCCCCGGCATCACCACGTCCGAGATCACGCAGGCCAGCGCGCTGCGCAGCCCGCCCGCGTCCACCAGCTCCAGCGCGTCTTCCGCGCAGGTGGCCGCCACCACCTGCCAGCCCGCGCGCTGCAGCACGCGCTCGGCCAGGCGGCGGACATGCGCCTCGTCGTCCACCAGCAGCAGCGTGCGGCTTAGCCGTGCGGCACGCGGCGCGGGCGGGGGCGCGGGCGGCGCCGGCTGCCAGATCGCGGACTCCTCATGGCGGGGCAACAGGATGTCGAACCGCGTGCCTTCGTCCGGCACGCTGTGCACCGCCATGAAGCCACCCGACTGGCGCACGATGCCGTGCACGGTGGACAGGCCAAGCCCGGTGCCGCCGGACTCGCGCCGTGTGGTGAAGAACGGCTCGAAGATGCGCGGCAGCACGTCGGCCGGGATGCCTGTGCCGGTGTCCGACACGCTCAGAAGCGCGTAGCGGCCGGGCGGCACGGTCTCGCCGCCCAGGCTCTCCGGGCTCAGCTTCAACGCGTGCCCGGTGGCAATGCGCAGCGTGCCGCCGCCCGGCATGGCATGGCGCGCGTTCACCGCCAGGTTCACCAGCACCTGGTCGAGCTGGGTGGGGTCGATCCTGATCTGGCGTCCCGGCTCTTCCAGCGCCAGTTCCAGCCTGATGCCGGCGCCCAGCAGGCGTTCCAGCAGCTTGGCCAGCGCGCGCACCGCATCGTTCAGCGCCAGCACGCGCGGCTGTAACGTCTGCTGCCGGCTGAAGGCCAGCAATTGCCGCACCAGTGCCGCGCCGCGGTCGGCACTCTCGCGCACCATGCGCAAATCGGCGGCGTCTTCCGCCCTGCCCTGGGCACGCGATTGCAGATCCTCGGTTGCGCCGATGATGGCCGTCAGCAGGTTGTTGAAATCATGCGCGATGCCGCCTGCAAGTTCGCCCACCGCCTGCAGCCGCTGCGCCTGGCCGAGCTGCTCTTCCATGTCGCACTCGCGGGTGATGTCGGTCACCCGCAACAGCGCGCCGGACGGCTGCACCGGCAGCAAAGACAACCGCAAGGACCGGCGCACGCCGTCCGCGGTGCGTGAGACGGTGATCTGCTCCTGCTGTCCGTCCTGCAGCTTGCCTTGCAGCACAACGGCCTGTTTGGGCAGGGTGGCCCAGGCGGCCTCGCCTTCGGTGGCGCCGGTCAGCACGGTGAAGCGGGGGTTGGCGCGCAGCACCTGGCCGCGGGCGTCCAGGGCGGCCACGCCGTCCGCCACATCCTGGAAGACGGTCTCGGCGATGGCAGCGTCCCGGCGGAAGAGGCGGCCGACCTTCATTGCGGGAAGCTAGGCCTTGCTTGCGCGGTGGGACCGCAGAATCCTCGCATCCGGGCGAGGCTGGGCCGTGGCGCGGGCGGCAGGCTCACAGCCGCCCCGGCCGCGTCCGCAGCCGCCACACGAACGCAATAACCTCAGCCACTGCCTTGAAGTGCTCCGCCGGGATTTCCGTATCGATTTCCACCCGGAACAGCGCGCGCGCAAGAGGCGGATTGGCCACAATCGGCACGCGATGCGCGCGAGCCAGTTTGCGTATTCGCGCCGCCACCTCGTCCGCACCCTTGGCCACGATGCGGGGCGCCCCCTGCGCGCCGCGCTCATAGGCCAGCGCCACCGCGTAATGGGTGGGGTTGGTGATCACCACCGAGGCTTTCGGCACCGCCAGCAGCATGCGCCGCCGCCGCCGTGACCGGGCGAGCTGGCGCAGCCGCTGCTTGATCTGCGGGTTGCCCTCGTTGTCCTTGTGCTCATCCTTCAGCTCCTGCAGGCTCATGCGAAGCTGGCGCATGTGGCGCAGCCGTTCCCAGGCCAGGTCGGCGCCGGCGATCACCGTCTGCGCGCCCAGCATCAGCAGGATCAGGCTGCGGGCGTGCCCGGCCGCATGGTGCAGGATGGTGGCGGGCGCCGCACCCGGCAAAGCCAGCAGTTCCGGCACCAGGCGGCTGATCGCGGCATATAGGCAACCCGTCATCACCCCCAGCTTGACCAGCGATTTGCCGAGCTGGACCAGCGTCTGCGGACTGAGCACCCGCTTGATGCCGGAGAGCGGGCTGATGCGGGAGAAATCCGGCTGCAGTGCCATGCCGTGTACCAGGAACCCGGTCTGCAGAAGCGTGGCCGCGGCGTACGCCGCCAGTCCTGCCGCGGCAGGCGGGCCCACGGCCAGCAGCAGCGCACGTCCCACCGCCGAGAAGGTTTGCGAACCCTCGAAATGCGTCTGTTGCAACGAAGCGGTAAGCCAGCGCGCGACCGCGCTGCTGTCCGCTCGGGCGGACAGCACGACCAGCCCGGCCGAAAGCCCCGCCAGCATGGATGCGTCACGCGAGACAGGGCTGCGCCCGTCCTGCCGTGCCTTTTCCAGCCGGCGTTGCGATGGTTGTTCGGTCTTTTCGTCCGACATCGCTGCCTAGGAGCCGGGCAGTGCTAGGAAACCCTCATGCACCGCGCCCAGCCACACGCGCACCATAGGCGCGCCCAGCAAAGCGAGCAGTATCAGACCGCCCAGCACCTGGCCGGGCAGCGCCACGAAATGCACCTGTATCTGCGGCACCAGCCGCGCCAGCAGCCCCAGCGCCACCTGCCACACCAGCGAGACAAGGATGAACGGGGCCGCCAGGCTGAGCGCCAGCGAGAAGCTGGCGGAGACCGCATGCACGGCCACCTGCGCCAGATCGTCCGCCGGCAGCGCGCCGCCCGGCGGAAACACCGCGTAGCTGCGGGCCAGCGCGCCCAGCGGCAACGCGTACAATCCGCTGGATAGTATCAGCACCGGCGCCAGCAGGTTGAACAGCCGGCCGATTACGGCAGATTGCGCGCCCAGCATCGGATCTTGCTGCAGCACGCTGGACAGGCCGGTATGCAGCGAGATCACCTGGCCCAGAACAGGCAGGGCGAGCGCCAGCAGCCTGGCCAGCCAGCCCAGCAATCCGCCGGCCAGCAGCTCGGCCGCAACCATGCCGGCCAGGCGCAGGAAGCTTTCGGGCGCGCGCGGCATCACCGGCGCCAGGCCGGGCACCAGCAGGACCGCAAGCCCGATCGTCAGCCCGGCGCGCACGATCGCCGGCGGCTCCTCCTCGCCCAGGCCGGGCAGCAGCATGACCGCGGCGCCGCAGCGGCACAGCACCAGCATGAACGCGAAAGCCAGCGCGGACAGCGCCGCACTGTCCAGATCGGGTGTGGGCAAGGCTACTGGCCGCCTATGGCGACGATCTTGTCCGCCATCTCGTGCATGTAGTCCGTCAGCACGCGCAGCAGAAACGGCCCGGACACCCACAGCGACGCGCCGGTGGCGAGCAGCTTGGGCAGGAACGAGACGGTGCTGTCACTGATCTGGGTGACGGCTTGCAGGATGGCGATGATCAGGCCGGCCGCCAGCGACGCAAGCAGAATGGGCGTGCACATTTTCAGCGTGGCCAGCATGGCGGAGTGCAGGATCAGGGCGGTGTCTAGATCCTGCATTCTTTGTCCTGCTTTAGAAGAAAGGAAGGCCTTCTTTTTTGAAAAAAGAAGCAAAAAACTTTTGACTCCGCTGTCGCGGACACTTGCGGCAATTTTCGTCAGATCGGCATTTTAATTATGTCCTGGTAGGCTTGCAGGACGCGGTCCCGGACGGCGACGGTGGTTTGCAGGGCGAGTTCGGCGCGCGATACCGCGGTGACGACCTGGGTGAGGTCCGCGCTGCTGCCGCCCACGGCCGATGTTGACTGCGCTTCCGCCTGCTGGCCGGTCTGCACCGCGCCTTTCAGAGACTGGCCCAGCAGGCTTGCGAAATCGTTGCCCGGTGACGGCGCGCTGCCGGCATCCACGTTCTGATAGGCCGAAATCGCCTGCTGAGCCACGCGCATGAGCGGGATGCTGTTCATTTGAGCAGGTCGATCACGCGGGTCAGCATGGAGCGCGATGCCTGCATCACGTTGAGGTTGGCGCTGTAGGAACGCTCGGCCTCGCGCATGTCCATCATTTCCACGAAGCTGTTCACGTTCGGGGTGCGCACGTAGCCGGTGGCGTCGGCCGCCGGGTTGGACGGATCGTATTTCTGCGGAAACGCGCTGCGATCCGGCACGATGGCTTTCACCTGTACGGTGTCGGCGCCGAGCGTGCGGTCCATGACGCTGCCGAACACCGTGGTCTTGCGCTGATACGGGGTAGCGCCAGGAAACGAGCCGGTGCTGTCCTGGTTCGCCAGGTTTTCCGCAATCACGCGCAGGCGCTTCGTCTGCGCGTCCATGCCGGCCGCCGATATGGAGAGAGCCTGAGCCAAATCCATGCGATCAGCTCCGCTCAGCCATGACCGAGCGCAGTCATGAACATGCCCATGTAGGTTTTCCACAGATTTCCTGTCATGGCCTGCATGTTCTCGTTATCGGCCACCTTGGTGAGCTGATTCTCCAGGCCTACGGCGTTGCCGTCAGGCGCGCGTTCCGTCTCCGCCGGACGCTGGGTGGCGCCGGATGGCGCGTAGCCGGCCAGATGCAGCGGGTTGGTACGCACCGGGGAGACGCTGAACGAATCCAGCATGGCTGAGAACGGCGCCAGGTCACGCGGCCGGTAACCCGGCGTGTCCGCGTTGGAAATGTTCTGCGCTACCACATGCTGCCTGGCGGAAACCCAGTTCAGCTTGCGTTCGAGCAGATCGAAAATGGCGGGCTCGCTCATACCGGCAGATTAGCCCGCAGTTGTTGCCGCCGCGTTAACCGTGAACGCATCAAACACCAGCAGCGCCAACAGGCTTGTTGCAAGCGCACGAAGTCCAGCAGACCGCGGTCCTGCCAGCGCGCCGCGCCCGAAATGCCTGTGCTGTCACCTTACGCCGGGCGCAACCTGCGCCGGGTCGCGCGATATTCGTATCGCAGCCGCAAGACAAAACGTTTCGTTCACTATTTTCCCGCAACTATCGTCCATGGCACAGACACAGCCGCAAGGCATCCCGCTAAGCCGGCCGCAACGTCTGACCGTGCTGGCCTCCCGCCTCTCGCGCACTATCGGCATCGCGCGCGCGCTGGCGCAGAACGGCCGCATCGTCGATCTGACCGGCCTTGATGACGGTATAGGAATGTTGTGCGCGCAGACGCTGGACCTTCCCTTGCAGGAAGGCCGCGCGCTGCTGCCGCTCCTGGCGGAGGTGCTGCAGCAGGTGGAAACGCTGACCGCGGCACTGCACCAGGCGCGGGACGCCGGCGCACCGCAGGCGTGGCAGGGCCCGCACGCATGACGGGCGGAGTGGCCGCCCAGGGCGCGCTCGCCATCGCCTGCCTCGCAGCCGTGCTGCTGCTGATACTCGGCGCCGCACGCCTGGCGCGCCGGTTGCCCGCCCTGCGTCTGGCCACCCAGCCCGGCCAGGCGGTCCTGCTGCAAGGCTCCCTGGCGCTGGACCGCGGGCGCCGGCTGCATCTGGTGGAGGCGGCCGGCCACCAGGCGCTCGTGCTCACCGGCGGCAGCGCGGACGTGATGATCAGCCTGTCGGCGCGGCCATGATCCGCCGCATCGCCCTTCTGCTGGCGCTCTGCCTGCTGCCGGCCGCCGCCAGCGCGCAATCCGTGGCGATCGACCTCGGCCACGCGGGCGATGCCGGCGCTACCGGGCGGCTGGTGCAGATCACCGCCCTGTTCACAGTGCTGTCGCTGGCGCCCAGCCTGCTGGTGATGGTCACCGCCTTTACCCGCATCGTGGTCGTGCTCTCGCTGCTGCGCGGTGCGCTGGGCGCCCAGGGCACCCCGCCCAACATCGTGCTGATCGGGCTGGCGCTGTTCCTCACTTTGTTCGTCATGCAGCCCACGCTGGATTCCGCCTGGGTGCACGCCATCCAGCCGATGCAGGCCGGCACCATCGGCCAGATGGACGGGCTGCGCCTGGCCGCCGAGCCGTTCCGCCACTTCATGGCCACCAACCTGCGCCCGCCGGACCTGGCGCTGTTCGAGCAGATCGGCCACCTGCCGCCCGCCGCGGACGCGGACCACGCCGAGTGGCGCGCTTTGATCCCCGCCTTCCTCGTAGGCGAGCTGCGCCGCGCCTTCGAGATGGGGTTTCTGCTCTATCTGCCCTTCACCATCATCGACCTGGTAGTCTCCAGCGTGCTGATGTCGCTGGGCATGATGATGCTGCCGCCCAGCGGCGTGTCCCTGCCGTTCAAGCTGATATTCTTCGTCATGGTGGATGGCTGGCGCCTGGTGGCCGGCAGCCTGACCCAGAGTTTTGCCCCCGGCTGAGCGATCCTGTGCGGCCCTTGCGCGTTCAGCGCTCCAGCACAGGGAGAACACCGATGAAGCAACCCCATACCGAGGGCGCGGTGGACCACACCGACGATCAACAGGACACTGGCAACCACGTGGCGCCGGGCGCGCCGCATCACACGCCGGGCGGCACGCGGCCGGGCGCCGAGAACGTGGAGCAGCCGAAGCCGGTCACCAACATCGAGAAGGGCACCGACGTGGACAAGCTGGCCGGGCTTGAGGAAAACCTGGACGATTCACTTAGCGTGAATGGGCCTACGGAGCGCGTCGCGGAGCGCGATGAGCACGGGCGGATGTAGGGGAAGGCAAGGCCTTCTTTTTTGAAAGAAAGACGCAAAAAACTTTTGGTCCCTGTCGGCTTCTGTAAGACAGGTGCGCGACAGCGGACTGAGAGTTTTTTGGTCCTTTTCAAAAAAGGACTGCCTGCTTTCTCAAGCTTGGTGCGGCCGAGAAGACTCGAACTTCCACAGGGTTTCCCCCACAAGCACCTCAAGCTTGCGCGTCTACCATTTCGCCACGGCCGCAGGCAGGCGGCGGGCTATACCGTAGGATGACCCTCACTTCAACTGGCCCGGACTGGACGGTAGCTGACCGGCCTGTCGCCTATGACGACGCGATCGCCGCCATGCAGGCGCGTGTCGGAGCGATACGCGCCGGCACCGCGCCCGAGCAGGTGTGGCTGCTGGAACACCCGCCGCTCTATACCGCCGGCACCTCAGCCAAGCCGGCCGACCTGGCCGACCCGGACCGCTTCCCCACCCACAGCGCCGGCCGCGGCGGGCAGTGGACGTATCACGGCCCCGGCCAGCTCGTGGCCTACGTGATGCTGGACCTGACGCGGCCGCACGGGGCCGTGCCGCCGCGTGACACGCGTGCCTACGTGGCGGCGCTGGAGGCGTGGCTGATCGGCACGCTCGCCAGCTTCGGCATCGCCGGCGAACGCCGGGCGGACCGGGTGGGCGTGTGGGTGGCGGACGGGCGCGGCGGGGAGGCCAAGATCGCGGCGATTGGCGTGCGGGTGACGCGCTGGGTGAGCTGGCACGGCGTGTCGCTGAACGTGTGCCCGGAGCTGGACCATTTCACCGGCATCGTGCCGTGCGGCATACGCGAGCACGGCGTGACCAGCCTGCGCGCGCTCGGTGTGACGGCGGATATGGCGGAGGTGCGGGCGCGGATGCGGGAGATTTGGCGCGAAGTGTTCGGGTAAGAAAGCAAGGCCTTTTTTTTTGAAAAAAAGAAGCAAAAAACTTTTGCTCCCTGTCGGCGGCTCACCGGAGAGGTCCGCGATAGCCAGACAAAAGTCTTTTGCTTCTTTTCTTCAGAAAAGAAGGCCTTGCTTGCTTTCTTTTCCCACGCGCCGGCTCAGGCAAGCAACGCCTCCCGCGGAAGATGGCACCGGATCGGATGTACCGCACCCGAATCGAACGCCGGCGGCACCGTCTCGCATATCGGTCCGATCTTGCGCGGGCAGTTCTTCTGGAAGATGCACCCGGCGGGCGCCTCCCCGGCACCCGGTATTTCGCCGCGCAGCCGCACCCGGTCCGCCTGCGTCGCCGCCGAAACAAGTGCCGCGGTGTAGGGGTGGTGCGGGCCGGCGAGCACGTCCTCGGCCGGGCCGATCTCCAGCATGTGGCCGAGATACATCACGGCGATTCGGTCGGCCAGGTAGCGCACTACGGCCAGGTCGTGGGTGATGAACAGGTAGGCCACGTTCTCGCGCGCTTGCAGGGCGGCCAGCAGGTTCAGGATCGCGGCCTGGACGGAGACGTCGAGGGCCGAGGTGGGCTCGTCGCAAATGACCACGCGCGGCCGGCCGGCGAAGGCGCGGGCGATGGCGGCGCGCTGTTTCAGCCCGCCGGACAGCGCGCGCGGACGCATGGCAAGGTGGGCGGGGCCGAGCCGCACCCCGGCGGCCAGGTCCTGCAGGGCCGCTTCGCGGGCGGCGCCGGACAGGCGGGACAGGCGGGCCAGCGGACGGCCGAGTATGTAGCGGACGCGGTGGGCGCGGTTCAGCGCGCTGTCAGGGTTCTGGAAGATGATTTGCAGCGCCTGGCGTTGTCCGGTGCTGCGGGAGGCCAGGCTGGGGCCGAGCTGGGTGCCGTCCAGCGCAACGCTGCCGCCCGGGTCGGGCGCGGTCAGACCGAGTAGCAGGCGGGCGAGCGTGGTCTTGCCGCTGCCGGATTCGCCCACGACGCCCAGGGTCTGGCCAGCCTCGATGCGAAAGCTGACGTCGCTGACGGCGCGCACTGGACCGGACGCGCCGGGATAGGTCTTGCTGAGATGGACCGCCTCCAGCGCGGGCACCGCGCGGAAGTCCGGCCGTGCGGCTTGTGCGGATGCCGCCGCCTCGGCGGCCGCCGGGAACGGCGGCGCGAAATGACAGGCCGCCATGTGGCCGTCCACCACGCGAAGCGGCGGCGGCGTGGTGCGGCAAACCGCTTCCGCGCGGTCACAGCGCGGGGCGAACACGCAGGCGGATGCCGGTGCGCCGGGGGCCGGCAACTGGCCGGCGATTGTCTGTAGCGCGCCATCCTGGCGGCGGCGTCCGGCACCGGGCAGGCAGGCGATCAGCCGCGCGGTGTAAGGGTGACGCGGGTCGCGCAGCACCGCGTCGGCCCGGCCAAGTTCGACCAGGCGGCCGGCGTAGAGCACGCCGATGCGGTCACACATGCGCGCCACCATGGGCAGGTTGTGGCTGATGAGCAGGATGGCGCTGCCCTGCTCGCGCCGCAGCGCCTGCACCAGGTCCAGGATCTCGGCTTCCACGGTGGCGTCCAGGCCGGTGGTGGGTTCGTCCAGCACCAGCAGCGCCGGGTTCTTGGCCAGCGCCATGGCGATCACCACGCGCTGCTGCATGCCGCCGGAGAGCTGGTGCGGGTAGGCCGCCATCACGCGGGACGGCGCCGGTATCTGTACGCGGGCCAGCGCGGCCGCCGCGCGCGCGGGCGTAGCCGGCCCGCCCAGCACGGCGAACGCCTCGCGGAGCTGCGCGCCCACGGTGAGCGTGGGGTTCAGCGCGCGGCTGGGGTCCTGATAGACCATCGACACGCGCGTGGCCCAAAGGCGGCGCAGGCCGGCGGGCGGGAGCGCCATCACGTCCTGGCCGTCGATGCTGATGCGGCCTGCGGTGATGCGGCCGCCGCGCGGCAGGGCGTGCAGGGCAGCGAAGGCGGCGGTGGATTTGCCGCAGCCGGACTCGCCCACCAGCCCCACACATTCGCCGGCGGCCACTTCGAGCGAGAGGCCGTGCAGGATGGGTGTGGCACCGTAGGAGACGGACACGCCGTCGAAACGCAGGGCCGCCTGCGTCACTGCAGCGCCTCCTGCAGGCCTTCGGCCACCAGGTTGACGCCCACCACGAGCGAGGCAGTGGCCAGCGCCGCAAAGCCCACCGTCCAGCCGTAGCCGCCGACGATCAGGCCGTAATTCTCCGCGATGGTAAGGCCCCAATCCGGCGAGGGCGGCTGGATGCCGAAGCCCAGGAAGCTGAGCGAGGCCACCGTGAAGATGGCGTAGCCGAGCCGCACCGTCACTTCCACCAGGATGGGCGGCAGGATGTTGGGCAGTATTTCGGCGAACATGATGTGCAGCGCGCGCTCGTCCCGCAGTTGCGCGGCCGGCACGTAATCCAGCTTGCATTCCGCCATCACGGCGCTGCGCACGGTGCGCGCGATGATGGGCGTGAACACCAGCGCGATCACCACCGTCACGTTGAGCGAGGACGGGCCGAGGGCCACCAGCACCACCAGCGCCACCACGATGAGCGGAAGTGCGAGGATCACCTCGATCAGACGGCTGAGCAGCGCGTCCACCCAGCCGCCGGCATAGCCGGTGACCAGGCCCAGGCAGGTGCCGCAGAGTGTGGCCAGCAGCGTGGCCAGGGGCGCCACGGACAGGATGGGCCGGGCGCCGGCGATGATGCGGGAGAAGATATCCCGCCCGATCTGGTCCGTGCCGAACCAGTGCGCGGCCGAGGGTGGCGCCAGCGCGTTCATCAGATCGTCCCGGTAGGGGTTCTGCGGCTCCAGCCAGGGGCCGAGCACGGCGCAGGCGGCCCAGAACGCCACGATGGCGAGGCCTGCCACGAAGCCGGGCCGCAGCAGGCGGCTCACCTTGCGGCCGCCTTGGCACGCGGGTCCAGCGCCGCGATCAGCATGTCCGCCAGTATCGCCGCCAGGATATACGCGGCGCCGACGGTGAGTATGCCGGCTTCCAGCATCGGGTAGTCCTTGCCGCGGGCGGCGGTCAGGATGAGGCTGCCGATCCCCTGATAGCGGAACAAAGTCTCCACCACCACCAGGCCGCCCAGCAGGTAGCTCGTCTGGCTGGCAATGACGGTGATGGTGGGCAGCAGCGCGTTGCGCAGCACGTGGCGCAGGATCACGTCCCGCCACCGCAGGCCGCGCAGCCGCGCCGTGCGGGTGTAGTCGGCGTCCAGCGCCTCCACCATGCCGGCGCGCGCGATGCGCGATATGTAGCCGAACAGGATCAGCACCAGCGGCAGCGCCGGCAGGATCAGGTGCCGCAACTGTTCCACAAGCGGGGTGCCGGGGCGCGTGTTGGCCGAGATGGGCAGCCAGCGCAGCCACACGCCGAACACCAGGATGAGCAGGATGCCGGAGACGAATTCCGGCACCACGGTCAGCGACAGCCCGCCCAGGGTGATTGCCCGATCCTGCCAGCGGCCGCGGCACAGGGCCGCCACGATGCCGGCGCCCAAGGAGAGCGGTATGACGATGACCGAAGTGACGGCGGCCAGGGCCAGGGATTTGCCCAGGGCCCGCCAGATGAACGGCGCCACCGGGCTGCGGTAGGCGTAGGACTGGCCGGCGCTGCCGTGCAGCAGGCCGCCTACCCAGCGCGCATACATCAGCAGCGGCGGCTGGTCCGTGCCGAGCTGGTGGTTCAGCGCGGCTACGGCGCGGGCATCCGCCAGGGGGCCCAGGATGGAGCGGGCCACGTCGCCGGGCAGAAGCTGGCCGGCGGCGAAGACGACCATGCTGAGGAGGATGAGGGTGAGCGCGCTTAGGGCGGCTCGGCGGGCGAAGCGTTTCATGGAAGGCAAGGAAGGCCTTCTTTTTTGAAAAAAAGAAGCAAAAAACTTTTGTTCCTGACGCTTGCACAATGAGACGTTCTGGTTCTGCCAGTGCGCGTGTCTGCAGAACCGGAGCGCACTGTGATGCAGGCGGGGAGCAAAAGTTTTTTGCTTCTTTTTTTCAAAAAAGAAGGCCTTGCTTTCTTCGCATCAGCTCAGCGCCGCACTCTGCAACCATATCTGCGTAATCCCGCTGACCTCGACTCCGGTCGCGGTAGGACCGGTCGCACACAGATAATCGTAGAAATACGCGATGATCACAGGCGTTTCCTCGAGCAGCAGCGTCTGTATCTTGCCGCCAGTCGCGCGCTGTTCGGACAGGTCCGTGGCGGCGACGTAGGACGCGACCAGGCGATCGTATTCGGCGTTGTGGAAGCGCGCGGCGTTCCAGGTGCCGTGGCTGAGGAAAGGTGCGGCGAGGTTCACGTTCGGCACGCCGCGATGGCCGTAATCGGTGATGCCCATCGGGCTGTCCAGCCAGTCCGAGCGGCCGAACTGTGCCGTGCCGTAATAGGTGCCGGGATCCTCGATGCGCAGTTCCACACGCACGCCGATTTCTGCGCAGGCGTTCTGCACCAGCACGGCGTAATCGGGGATCTCCTGCACGCGTTCGGTGGTGAGCGTGGTCTCGAACCCGTCCGGAAAGCCGGCCGCCTGCATCAAGGCGCGCGCCTGGGCCAGGTTCTTCGCGCGTTGCGGGATGGCCTGGTCGGTGGACGGGTAGATCGGCGCGAAAGGCGAGTCGTTGCCCAGGCGTGAGCGGCCCTGGAACAGGCCGTGGATGATGCCCGGCCTGTCCAGCGTCAGTGCGATCGCCTGGCGCACGCGGCGGTCCGCGGTCGGGCCCTCGTCACAGCGCAGATGGAGCTGGCGGTGCGTGGCGGCGGGATTGTCGATGATGCGCACGTCAGGGTCTCGCAGCAGGCCTTGCGCGCCCTGGACGGAGATCTGCACGATCACATCGACCTGGTCGTCCTCGAGCGCCAGGATTTGCGGCTGCTGGTCCGCGAAGAAGGAGAATTCCGTGCGGGCGGGAAGTGCCGCGCGGCCCCAATAATGTTCGTTGCGTATGAAGGTTGCGCCGACCTTCGGAGAATAGCGTTCCAGCCGGAACGGGCCGGTGCCGTTGAAATTGGCCTCGAAATCGCCGGCGTAATTGGCGGGCAGGATGATGGCGTTATAATTGTCCGACGAGACGTAGAACGGAAAATTGCCGTTGGGCGCGTCGAGTTCGAAACGCACGGTGAGGTCGTCGATGCGTTTGGTGCCGCCTGGCGAAAGCGCGCCGCGCAAGACGGAAAGCGCGTTGGAGCCGAGTTTCGGGTCGCAGAGGCGGTCCATGGTGGCGACGACGTCCGCCGCGGTGAAGCTCTGGCCGTCATGGTATTTGACTCCCGGGCGCAGCGAGAACGTCCACACGGAACAGTCCGCATTCGGGTGCCAGGCAGTGGCGAGCGCGGGACGCAGGATCAGGTCCGATCCGGCCATCAGCAGGAACTCGCCGGTCTGCTGCAGCATGGCCAGCCCGCCGATCTCGCTGACGGTCATCGGATCGATGGCACCGGCGGGCACGTTGGAGGCGACGCGTATGGTGGCGCCGGGGCGGCCCAGCGGGGCGGCGCGCGCGGGCACGGCCGCAAGCAGGCCGATGCGCGCGGCATGGATCAGGAACTGCCGGCGACTGAGCCGGCCGGTGCGGTATTGTTCGGTGACGTGGCGTTCGAGTGGGGTCATAAGTGCCGTGTCGGTATGCTAGCATACTGATCGTGCGCGGCAACGCGTTCATGCCAATACGTTGCCTGCTCGCGGAAAGCGCCGAATGACCCGAAACCTGCCTACAATCGAAGCAAATACCATACACCAGATTCCACTGGACGAACGGCACGGCACGCCCGGCGACCTGTTCACCATCTGGTTCGGCGCCAACATCACGATACTGACTGTGGTGACGGGCGCACTGGCACCCACGATCTATCATTTGAGCCTGCTGCAATCGGTGCTGGCGATCGTGTTGGGCAATGCGGTGGGTGGCGTATTCATGGCGTTGCATGCGGCACAGGGGCCGGAGCTGGGCGTGCCGCAGATGGTGCAGACGCGCGGGCAGTTCGGCACGCTGGGCGCGGTGGCCGTGATCGCAGTCGTCGTGCTGATGTATGCGGGCTTCATCGCGGCGAATCTCGTGCTGGGCGGCCAATCGCTGCATTTGCTGGCGGGCGGGCTGGGCACGCATGCTTATGCGGCGGTGATCTGCGCCGTCAGCCTGGTAGCCGCCATTTATGGGCACGACGCGATCCATCTGTATTCGAAATGGCTGTCCTGGCTAGCGGCCGCCGCATTGCTGCTGTGCTTCTTCTGGCTCGCCTTCGTGCATGGCATACCGGCCGCGGCGTTTGCGAAAGGCGCTTTCAGCATCAACGGCTTTCTGGGCGCGGTGTCGGTAGGCGCGCTGTGGCAGATCGCGTATGCGCCCTACGTGGCGGATTATTCGCGCTACCTGCCGCCCGGTGCCGGCGCGCGTCAGGCGTTCTGGGCCAGCTATGCCGGCTGCGTTCTCGGCTCCATCCTGCCGATGGTGCTGGGCGCGCTGCTGGCGGCCGCCTCCGGCACTGCCGACATCATGGATGCTTTTTCCGCGATGCTCGGGCCGGTCGTGCTGTTCGTGGTGCCGGTGCTCTCGCTCGGCATCGCCGCGGGCAGTGCGATGAACATCTATTGCGGCGTCCTGTCCGCCATCACCGTGGTGCAGAGCTTCCTGCCGCACTGGCGGGCGCAGGCGCGCGACCGCGTGCTGGCCTCCTGTGCCATGGCAGCCGTGTCCGTTGTGCTGGCGGTGTTCACCGCCGGCAACTTCATGGAGGACTACACCAATTTCATCCTGCTGCTGCTCTATGTCCTGGTACCCTGGACGGCGATCAACCTGGTGGATTTCTACATCATACGCCACGGCGCCTATGACGTGGACGCGTTCTTCCGCACCGATGGCGGGCAGTACGGACGCGTCAACGCGCCGGCTTTGCTGTGTTACGCGATGGGAATAGCGGTGCAGATCCCGTTCGTCTCCAACCCGCTCTACACGGGTGGCGTGGCGCGGCTGCTGGGCGGCGCGGACATTTCCTGGATCGTGGGCCTGGCCGTCGTGGGGCCGGCCTACTGGGCGGTCATGCGGAGGAAGGCAGGGCTTCCGGCCTGAAGGAAGGCAGGCCTCTGCATGCCTGCTCCAGCACGTGCAGCAGATCCGCAGCCACGGACCGCGTGGCGGCCACCTCATAGGCCTCACTATCCACTCGGCAGACGCGCACATCCAGATGGCCCGCACGCGTCAGCGCCAGGTCGCCGACCTGGAAGATGTCCGGCGCCAGGTCGATCGGCACGACACGGGCGAGGCATTCACGGACATCCGCGCCGGAGACGCGCCAGCTTGCCCACATATCGCTCTGGTCGGTGATGGCGGCCAGGCCGTCCAGCGTCCGGGCCAGGTGCGCGGGCAGGTTCGCGTCCGCCGCGCCCCAGGCGAGATAACGCGCAGGCGCGATGCAGGCCAGGGTGGCGGCGCCGGCGCTGACGAAGCGGGCGGTGTCCGGCGGCGCCGCGCCGAGGGCCGCGTGCAGGGCGGCAAGCAGCCGGTCCCGATCGCGGAAGCTGGCGATGCCGGCGATCGAGCGCGGCGGAACGGGGGCCAGGTCAGGCATGAAGCGCGCGGCCTTCCGGATCGTGGAACACCGGAGAGACAATTTCCACCTCCGTCTCGATGCCCTGCAGCGGGCTGACAGCGCGGAAGATTTCGCCGGCGTGCCGCGCGCCGCCCTGCAGCAAGGCCAGGCCGATCGCATGGCCGAGCGTGGCGGAGAAGGCCACCGACGTCACGTGGCCGTGGTCATGGGCGGCGGAAGACGGGCTGCCGGCAGGGATCAGGTGGGCGCCCGCCTGCGGCGTGTCGGCGATGTTGCGCGGGCGCAGGCCGACGAGCGCCGGGCGATCCTGGTCCAGCAAGGCAGGGCGTTGCGAGAGCGCGCGGCCCACGAAATCGCGCTTCTTCAGCATGCGCCCGAGGCCGAGATCGGCGGCGGTGGTCTGGCCGTTCAGCTCCGCCCCCACCAGGTGGCCCTTCTCCAGGCGCAGCACGTTGAGCGCTTCCAGCCCGTAAGGTGCCGCACCCGCCGCCAGCAGCGCGTCCGCCAGCGCGGGGGCTTGCACAGCCGGCACGGCAATCTCGTAGGCCAGCTCGCCGGAGAACGAGATACGGAACAGCCGGGCGGGGATGCTGCCCGCGACCACCGCCTGCGTGCTGCCCATGAAAGGCAGGGCCGCGTCGCTGACATCCGTGGCCGCGTCCACAAGCTTTTCCAATATCGCGCGCGCTTGCGGACCGGCCAGGGCGAACTGCGCCCATTGGTCGGTGACCTGCTCGATGCAGACATCCAGATCGGGCTTGAGTATCTGCCGGCAGAAATCGAGGTGGCGCAGCACGGGTGCGGCATTCGCGCTGCTGGTCGTCAGCAGGAAGTGCGCGGGTGCGAAGCGCGTGACGGTGCCGTCATCGAATACGAAGCCGTCCTCGCGCAGCATCAGCCCGTAGCGGGCCCGGCCGGGCGCGAGGGTGGAGATCGTGTTGGCGTAGACGAAGTCCAGGAACGCGGCGGCATCCGGTCCCTGCACGTCTATCTTGCCGAGCGTGCTGACGTCACAGAAGCCCGCGGCCCGGCGCACCATGCGCACCTCGCGGTCGATGGCCTGCTGCAGCGTCTCGCCGGCGCGCGGGAAATGCGTGGCGCGCAGCCAGTCCCCGGCTTCGACGAACTGCGCACCCTGCCGCGCCGCCCAGTCATGCGCGGGGGTGCGCCGCGTGGGCCGGTAATGCGGGCCGCGGTGGGCGCCCGCCAGCGCGCCGATCGCCACCGGCGTGTAGGGCGGCCGGAACACGGTTGTGCCGGTCTGCGCGATGGTGCGGTTGGTCAGCGCCGCGAGAAGCGCCAGGCCGGTGACGTTGGACGTCTTGCCCTGATCGGTCGCCATGCCGAGCGTGGTGTAACGCTTGAGGTGCTCGACCGCGGTGAAGCCCTCGCGCGCGGCGAGCGCCACGTCGGATTCCGTCACGTCGTTCTGGAAATCGACGAAGGACTTGCCCCGCGCGCCTGCCACCTGCCAGAGCGGTGTCACGGCATCGGTCTCCGCCCCTGTCTCGACCTGTGTGCCGAGCGCGTCGGCCAGCAGGAACTGCCCGGCGGCGGCACCGGCCGCCTGCAGGCCGGGCGGCATCGGCCCGGGGATGAAGGCCGCGATACGCTCGGACCAGACGGGCCTGCCGCCGTGCTGGGAGCCCAGGTGCACGGCGGTATTCCAGCCGCCGGACATCGCCAGCAGGTCGCATTCCAGCGTGGTGCCGCGCGCCTGGCCGCCGAGTGTGACGCGCTTGAGCCGGGTGCCGCCCGACGCCTCGGTGACCGTGGCGTTTGCGAACACTTTGATGCCGTGCGCGGCTGCAAGGTCGCGGACCGCCGCGGGCAGGTCCGGCCGGCTGTCCACCAGACCCGCGACCTCGACGCCGGCATCGGCAAGATCGGCAAGCGTGCTTGCCGCGTCGTCGTTGTTGCTGAACACGACGGCGCGCGTGCCGGGCCTCACTGCGAAACGGTTGACATAGGCGCGGACGGCGCCGGCGAGCATGACTCCGGGCAGGTCGTTTCCGCCGAACACCAGCGGGCGTTCTATGGCGCCGGCAGCGAGCACGGCACGCGGCGCCACGATGCGCCACAGGCGCTGGCGCGGAAAGACACCGGGTGAGGCAAGATGGTCGGCCACCCGCTCGATGGCGGCGTACGTCCCGCCGTCATAGGCGCCGGTGACGGTGGTGCGCGCCAGGATGCGGACGTTGTCCGCTGCCCGCAGCTCGGCTTCTGTGTCCGCAAGCCATGCAGCGGCGGGTTTGCCGCCGATGGTGCGGCGATCCGACAGCAGCCGGCCGCCCAGCGCGAAATCCTGTTCGGCGAGGATGACGCGATCCCCCATCCGCGCGGCGTGCAACGCGGCGGACAGGCCCGCCGGACCCGCGCCGATGACCAGGAGGTCGGCAAAGGCCGATTGCTTGTCATAGCCATCCGGATCGGGCAGGCCGGACGCGCGGCCCAGGCCGGCGGCGCGGCGTATCAGCGGCTCGTACACGCGTTCCCAGAACGCGGCCGGCCACATGAAGGTCTTGTAGTAGAAGCCCGCGGCGAAGATCGGCGCCAGCGCGCCGGTAACCGACATCAGGTCGAAACGCAGGCTGGGAAAACGGTTCTGGCTGCGGCTCGTCAGACCGTCGAATAGCTCGGCCACGGTGGCGCGCGTGTTCGGCTCGCGCGCGGCGCCCTCGCGCAGTTCCACCAGCGCGTTCGGCTCCTCCGGCCCGGCCGAGAGTATGCCGCGCGGCCGGTGGTATTTAAAGGAGCGGCCAACGAGGTGCACACCGTTGGCCAGCAAGGCGGAGGCCAGCGTGTCACCCGCGTAGCCGGCAAGCATTGCGCCATCGAAGCTGAAGCGGACCGGTCGCGTGCGGTCGACAAGCCCGCCTTGGGCAAGACGGAACGGCTGCATCAGGCGGCCTGCACGGACAGGATGGCGTGGTTGCGGGTGTCTCGTTCCACACGCAGGATCTGCCGGCAGGCGGCTTCGTGGTACCAGAACTCGCTGTGCGGGCCTGCGGGGTTCTCGCGCAGGTAGACGTAGTCCACCCAGGCGGATGGCTCGGCGCGGCTGTCGGGGCGGGTGAGCGTGGCGTCACCGTGATAGGCGAATTCGGCGATGCTGCGGTTGCCGCAGAAGGGGCAGGTTAGGCGCAAGGGAAGGAAAGCCTTCTTTTTTGAAAAAAAGAAGTAAAAAACTTTTGCTCCTGGCGCCTGCACCAAGGCGCGTCCTCGTCCTGCCAGTACGCGCCGCTGCAGAACGAGGGCGCGCCGTTATGCAGGCGGAGAGATAAACGTCTTTTGCTTCTTTTCTTCAGAAAAGAAGGCCTTTCTTCCTTCCTCAATGCAACACCATATTCGTCCCGCCGCCCGTCTCGTCCAGCAACCGCCCAGTCGCGAACCGGTCCAGCCGATACGCCCGCGCCACCTCGTGCGGCTCGTCGCGCGCCATCAGATGCGCCAGGCACAGCCCGGCCGCGGGCGTGGCCTTGAAGCCGCCGATGCACCAGCCGCCGTTCAGGTACAGCCCTTCCACCGGCGTACGGTCGATGATCGGGCTGCCGTCCATCGTCATGTCCATGATGCCGCCCCAGCTACGCAGCATGCGCAGCCGGCCGAGTGCCGGCATCAGCGCCATGGCTTCCTCGCAGGTATCTTCCACCGAGGGCAGATTGCCGCGCTGCGCGTAGGAATTGTAGCCGTCCACGCTGGCGCCGAACACCAGGCCGCCTTTGTCCGACTGGCTTATGTAGAAATGCCCGGCGCCGAAGGTGATTACGGAGTTCAGCAGCGGCTTGATGCCTTCGCTGACATAGGCGGTCAGCACGTGGCTCTCCACCGGCAGCCGCATGCCGGCCATGGCGGCCACGCGCGAGGAATTGCCGGCGACCGACAGGCCGATCTTGCGGGCCGCGATGTAGCCGCGCGAGGTCTCCGCACCCAGCACGCGGCCGTCCTCGATGCGCAAGCCGGTGAGCTCGCAGTTTTGCAATATGTCTACGCCGAGCTTGTCCGCGGCGCGCGCGTAGCCCCAGGCGACCGCGTCATGGCGCACGGTGCCGCCGCGCTGCTGCAATAGGCCGCCCATGATGGAGAAGCGCGCATTGTCGAAATCCAGAAACGGATGGCGCGCGCGTATCTGGTCGCGCGAGAGCAGTTCGGCGTGCACGCCGTGCAGGTGCATGGCGTTGCCGCGGCGAATGGCCGCGTCACGCTGGCCGTCCGAATGGAACAGGTTCAGCACGCCGCGTTGGCTGACCATGGCGTTGTAGTTGATGTCCTGCTCCAGCCCTTCCCATAACTTCAGGGAGGTCTCGTAGAACGGTATGTTGCCGGGCAGCAGGTAGTTGGAGCGCACGATGGTGGTGTTGCGGCCGACATTGCCGGAGCCCACGAGCGATTTCTCGATCACCGCGACGTTGTGCAGGCCGTAGCGGCTGGCGAGGTAATACGCGCAGGCCAGGCCGTGGCCGCCGCCGCCCACCACCAGCGCGTCGTATTCCGCGCGTGGTTCGGGGGTGCGCCATTGCGGCTTCCAGCCGGTCTGGCCGGCCATCGCCTGCGCCAGCACATTGCGAAGCGAGAACTTCATGCGCTGGCCAGCGCCGGCGCCAGCCAGCCGCGCGCTTCGCGCCAATCGGCGGGCAGGTCAGCGAAACGGTCCAGCCCGAGCTTCGAGATGTCGGCGAAGCCGCAGGCGCCGGTGGTGACCAGGTCGGCAATGGCGCGGCCGCTGGCCGGCGACAGGCCGAAGCCCACGCTGGACATGGTGGCCACCGTCACGTTGCCCGGCGCATCCAGGCGCGCCAGCACCGGGCGGCCGTCCGGCGTGTTCTCGATGATGCCGGCCCAGCTGCGCAGCACGCGGGCGTGGGCGGCGCGCGGGAACAGGGTGGCCAGCCGGCCGGCCAGGTTGCGCAGCAGCGGCGTGGCAGGCCGCGAAGGCTGGGCGTAGGCGTCGTCGTCCAGCCATTCATGCGGGCCGCCGCCATAGGCCAGATTGCCGCGCAGAGTTTGCCTGCCGTACAGGCCGTTGCCGTCCACCCCACCGATCGTCATCGGCGGCAGCGCTTCCGTCACGATCATCTCCGCGCGCGCGCTGGCCAGAGGCAGGTGGTGGCCGAGCTGCGCGCACAGTGCCGAGGTATGCGGGCCGGCGGCGATCACCACCGCGTCGCAGCCGAACCGGCGGCCAGCCACGTGCACTTCGCTCACCCGGCCGCCGCTGGTGGTGAAGCCGTCCACGCCGGCGTGCTGCTGGATGACGCCGCCCTGGTCCTGCAGCGCCCAGGCATAGGCCTGCACGGTGCGCTGCGGATTGGCGTGGCCGCCGAAATGGAAGTATTGCGCGGACAGCGCGTTCTCGCCCGCCAGCGGCACCAGCTCGCGCAGTTGCCGGTTGTCGAGTTCCTCGGACGGGTAGCCCATCGCCGCGCACACGCTCGCCATGTGGCGGTAGCGCGCTTCTTCGCCGGCGTTCAGGTTCACGATGATACGCTCGCGGCGGTATTCGGTGGGGTAGCCGAGCAGCGCGTCCATCTGCGGCCACAGGCGCTGCTCCTCGTGGAACAGCGGGCTCTGGTAATGCGTGGCGCCGCCGCCGTTGCGGCCCGATGCCTCCCAGCCCACGATGAAGCGCTCGAACACGCGGACGGAGTGGCCGGCCCGCGCCAGCCACCAGGCGGCAGACAGCCCGGTGACGCCGCCGCCGATCACCGCCACCTGCGCGCCCGTTCTGGACACCCCGGTCATGCGTGCATGTTCCCGCCGCTGCCGGCCGCCAGGAAAGCGGCTTCCGCCGGCGTGCCGATGATGTCGTACGGCACCCACTGCGCGCGTATGCCGAACCACACGTCCCATTGCGTGCGCATGTCCGGCGTCTCGGCCGAATCCGCCAGCACGCCGAGCGGCAACGGGCGTACAGGGGCGCGGTAGCTGGCCAGCGGGATGGCGGCGGGCGGCTGGCCGGAGGCGACCGCCAGCATCAGCGCGATCTGCTCGCGGCAGCGGCGGCCCTGGCAGTGGCCCATGCCGGCGCGGGTGAGGCGCTTGACCTGGTCCGGGTGGAACGGGCCGTCCTGCAGCAGGCTGGCGGCGCTGCGGGCGGACTGGCAGCCCGAAATCCAGCCAAGATAGCGCGGCGGCTGGATGCCCAGCAGCTCCGCGCGGGTGACCTCCTCGCACAGGCAGGCCGGCGTTGCCGCGTCACCGGAAGCGAGCAGCGCGCGCATCCAGGCGAGGCGGTACTCGGTGACCGCGTCAGGGCCGGGCGCTGGTTCCGGGCACGCCGCGGCCTCGTCGCGGGTGCCGGCAGCCGGGACCGCGGCGGGCAGCGTCGCCCGATCCCGCAGCCACGAGCCGGCGGCCTGCGCGGTGCTGCGCGCGCTTGCGCCTGCGTCGGCGCCCAGGCCGGCGCAGTCGCCCACGCAGAAGATCCCGGGCAAGGACGTGGCGCCGGCCGCGCCGGTGAGCGGCACGTGGCCGCCCAGTTCCCCGCGATAGGCCAGGCGGCAGCCGAGCACGCCGGCGAGTTCGATCGCCGGCACCGCGCCGACAGCCAGACAGATGGTGTCGCACGCCAGGCGCTCCGGCGCGCCGGCGCCCGCGCGTTGCACGATGGCGGCGGCCACGCCCATGGCACCCGGCTCGGCGCGCAGGATCGTGCTGCCGGTCAGCACGGGCACGCCCCGCGCGGCCAGGGCCGACATGTCCGCCTGCGCGTCCGGCAGCACCTCAACCAGGGCGGCCACCTCCAGCCCGCGGTCCAGCGCGGCGCGTGCCGTGTCCACGGCCAGCGCGCCGGAGCCCAGGATCACCAGGCGCTTGCCCGCGAAAGCGTCGTAGCGCGTGAGCAGGCTGGCCAGGCCCTGCGCGCCCATCACGCCCGGCAGGTCTATGCCGGGAAAGCCCAGCACCAGGTCCCGCGCGCCGGTGGCCAGGACCAGCGCGCCGAAGCCGCACATCCAGGAGCGCTTGCCGTCCGTCAGCCCAGCCACGCGGTGGGGCAGCGCCTGCAGGGCCGGGCCGCGGGCAAAGGCGCCCCAGGCGGTGATGCCCAGGCGCACATCCACCCCGGCGTCGAAGGCCGCCTCCAGCGCCGGCGTGGTGGCCACCAGCCGCTCCACCATACGCGCCTCTTCCTGCACGGCGGCGTTCATGTGCTGGCCGTAGAACAGCGGCACGTCGATGCCCATCAGCGACAGCGGCACCGGGTTCTCATCGACGAGCACGACCCGCAGGCCCAGAAGCGCGGCCTCGGTGGCGGCCGCCAGCCCGGCCGGCCCGCCGCCCACCACCAGCAGCTCCGCGTGTTCCTCGGGGGAGGCGAACTTGCCGTCGATCGCCCACGGGTCGGTCGGCGGGCCGGGCGGCGGCGCCGGGATCATCGTGTCCATCACACCGCCTCCAGCGCCTGGCGAAGGTCTTCCACCAGGTCGTCCACATGTTCCACGCCCACGGAAATGCGCAGCGAGTTCTCGTCGATGCCCACTTCCAGGCGGCGTGCGGCCGGCACGTTGAAATGCGTGGTGGTGGCGGAGTGGCAGATCAGCGTCTCGGTGCCGCCCAGGCTTACCGCCATGTGTATCACGCGCAGCCGGTCCAGCATGCGGAACGCCGCCGCCTCGCCGCCGCGTATCCTGAAGGTGAAGGTGGAGCCGGCGCCCTGGCATTGCCGCGTGAACACGGCGTGGGCGCGGCTGCCGGCTTGCTGGAAGCCGATGTAGTTCACCGACTGGACGGCGGGATGGTTGAGCAGGAATCCGGCGATCGCGCGCGCGTTCTGCCCGGCGCGCTCGGTGCGCAGATGCATCGTCTCTAGCGAGCGCAGCACCATCCAGCTCGTATGCGCATCGAGCTGGCTGCCCAGCAGGGTGCGCAACTGCTTCAGCGTGTGCACCGGGCCGGCCGCCCCGCTGACTCCGCCCGCCAGAAGATCGCTGTGGCCGCCCGCGTATTTCGTAAGTGACGTCATGCAGAGGTCGGCGCCGTGGGCCAGCGGGTTCTGCTGGAAAGGGCCCAGGAAGGTGTTGTCCACCACCACCAGCGGCCGGTGTCCCTGTTGCGCGCCGATGTCGTCGGCCACGGTGGCGATCAGCGCGATGTCGGCGATGCCGCTGGTGGGGTTGGCCGGCGTCTCCACCATCACCAGTCCCACGCGCCCATGCGCCATAGCGACGTGGGCGGCCGCGCGTATCGCGCCGGCATCGAGCGCGTCCGTGATGCCGAACGGCGTGATGCCGAACCTGCTCAGATGCGTGTACAGCAGCCCGTCCGTTCCGCCATAGACCGGCCTGGTGTGCAGGACCGCGTCGCCCGGCAGCAGGAATGCCTGGGTGATCGCGTTGATCGCCGCCATGCCGCAATTGAACACGGCCGCGTCCTCCGCCCCGTCCAGCACCGCCAGGCGGGCCTGCAGCATGGACGCGTTCGGGTGGTCCAGGCGCGAATAGATGTAGTTGGGATCGGCAGGCCTGCCCTGCGCCGGCGCGCTGACGAAATACGCGGCATGCACGTCTTTGGCGTGCTGCGCGCTGCGGTAGCTGAACGTGGAGGTGGCGAATAGCGGCGGCTTCACCGAACCATGATGGTCCGCCGCGTCATAGCCCGCGGCCACCGTCAGCGTGTCGCGGTGCAGGCCGGTACGGTCCGCCATCTCAGCCCATCTGCTCGAGCGCGCCGCACGCTTCGCGCTCGTACCAGTCGACGAAGCGGATCACCAGCGATTCGGCTTCCTCGCAGTAGGGGCCAGGCACGTAGCCGGCGGAGTTGACGCCCTTCTGGTTGTTCTCCACCAGTTCGATGTCCTGCAGATTGGTCGTCAGCCACAGCGAGACCAGGCTCTCCACGTGGTAGTCCACGCCTTCGACCGCGTCCTTGTGCACGAACCACTTGGCGGTGACGATCGTCTCCTGCGGGCCGCTCGGCTCGGCGAGAAACATGAATACGTGGTCCGCCACCGCGTGGCAGAACGCGTTCGGCTCGCTAGCCCAGCGCACGGAACCCACGTCGCCCGCCTCGTGCTCCACCATCAGGCGGCGCACGGCGTGCTTGCCGTCCGTGGTCATGGAAACCACGCCCTCGTTCAACGGAAAGCGTATCGCCTGCCACCAATCGCCCATGGTGGGCCCGATCGGCAGCCCGGCCTGCGTCATGCGGGCGTTGAAACGGTCGGTGTAGCCCTCCTCGTCCGCCTCGAAATGCGCGCGCACCTCGGCCGGAAAGGTCAGCGCCAGGTCAGGGTGGCGGGCGGCGCAGTGGTAGCACTCGCGCGCGTTTTCCATCACCAGCTTCCAGTTGCCCTTTTCGACGAACACGTGCTCATGCGCCAGCTTGGCATGCGCCAGATCGTGCGGGGCGAGCAGCGGCGCCAGCCCGGCGGCGAACACGTCGAACGGCGGCGGGTCGTCGGCCAGGCAGACATAGATGGCCCCGGCGACCAGGCCCACGTGGACCGGCCGCAGGGGATGCGCGTCCGGATCGAAATCCGTCTGCATGCGCCGCGCCTTCAGCAGCTTGCCGGACAGGTCGTACGTCCACTGGTGATACGGGCAGACGAGCACCTGGCGCTGGCTGCGGCCGGGCGGGCACACCATGGCGCCGCGATGGCGGCAGGAATTGTGGAAGCCGCGTATCTCGCCCGCACGGTCCCGCAACACCACGATTGGCGACGTGCCGACAGTGAGCGCCATCGCCGCACCCGGCTGCGGCAGCTCGGCTTCCAGGCCCACCAGCACCCATTGGCGCCAGAAGATGGCGCGCATGTCGAAGTCGAACGCCTCGGCGTCCGAATACAGCGCCTGCGGCAACGCGTGGCCGGGCCGGCGGGACTGCAACAACTGACGTACGCGGGTGAAGTCTTGCATTGCCGGGTGATGCCACAGGGCCGCTCGGCCGGATAATGCCTTATCTGCATCGGGGCATTCGGAAGCACAGGTTCGCAACAGCGGAGCAGAAGTTTTCTGCTCCTTTCGTCCAAAAAGGACTGCTTTCTTCCTGTGTTTCCGGCCCGTATGCTCCCCCGCCATGGTCACTTTCGACAGGCGCTGGCTGCCGCTGAACGCCCTGCGCGCCTTCGACGCGGTGGGCCGCAACCTCAGCTTCACCGCCGCCGCCAGCACGCTCGGCGTCTCGCAAAGTGCCGTCAGCCGCCACGTGATCGGGCTGGAAGCGCTGCTCGGCCTGACGCTGTTCGAACGCCGCCCGCAATCGCTGGCACTGACCAAGGCGGGCACCGCCCTTCTGCCGATCGTGCGCGGCGCGTTCGACCGTATCGAGCAGGCGCTGAACGACGTGGTGCGCGACGGCGGCGGCGTGCGCACCCTGCGCCTGCAACTGCCGCCCTCTTTCGCGCAGAAACTGGCGCTGCCCATCCTGCAGGGCTTCCGCCGCGAGTTCCCGGACATCTTCGTCGATTTCTCCAGCCTGGGCTGGACCGGCGCGCCGCGTACGGAGACGGACGCCGCGGTGATCTATGACCGGCGCCGCACAGGCGTGGCCATCTCCGACCTGCTGTGGATGTCCCGCGTGACGCCGGCCTGCAGCCCCAGCCTGGCGGCGTCGCAGGCCGGCAAGCCTCTGGCGCAGTTCGTGGCGGACAACGAGCTGCTGCACGTCAAACTGGAAGGCGAGCCGCCCGGCCTGATCTGGGACGCGTTCTCCCGCCATTTCAGCCTGGGCATGCGCACCAGCCGCGGCCTGGCGTTCGATACCGCGGCACTGGCCGCGCAATATGCCGCTGGCGGCGAGGGCGTGGCGCTGCTCGACGTGGACCTGTTCGCCCGCGACATCGCCGACGGCGTGCTGGTGACGCCGTTCGCCGAGACGTTCGAGGACGGCTACGGCTATTTCCTCAACCTGGCGGCGGAAGATCTCGCCGATCCGGTGATATCGGTGTTCCGCTCCTGGATGATCCGCAATTTCGCGCGCGGCCAGACATGATCCCGGCGGCCTGCCGCGTGACGCCGAAGCGCGCCTGACTGGCGTGAATGTCGCGGCCCTGCCGATGTACGACCTGCCGGAGTTGCGCGCGGACACCGACGCGCTGTGGGCCGGCATCGCGGCGCGCCTGCGCGCGCACGGCGTGGCCGCGCCTGCCGGTCTGTGGCGCGGCGGCGAGCTGGCAGCGGTCTGGACCGACCCGCGGCTGCTGCTGGGCCAGACCTGCGGCTATCCGCTGGTGACCAGCCTGGCTGGCCGGGTGAGCGTGGTCGCCACGCCCTGCTACCTGGCGCAAGGCTGCGACGGCCCGCTCTACCGCAGCGCCGTGGTGGTCCGGCAGGCCGACACGTCCGCCAGCCTGGCGGATTTGCGCGGCCGGCGCTGTGCGTTGAACGATGCGGCGTCCAACAGCGGCACGAACGTGCTGCGCGCCGCCATCGCCCCGTTGGCCGCCGGTGCGGCGCGCTTCTTCTCCCAGGTTGTGGTGACGGGGGCGCATGCGGCCAGCGTGGCGGCCGTGGCAAACGGGCAGGCGGACGTGGCGGCGGTCGACTGCGTCACCTGGGCGCACCTGCAACGATTCCGGCCCGAAACGGCCGGCAGGCTCCGCGTGCTGGCCTGGACCGAAGCGACTCCCGGCCTGCCGCTGGTCACCGCTTCGGCCACCTCCGGTGCAACACGGGCCATTCTGGGCGGCGCGCTTGACGAGGTGTCGGCGGACCCGGCGCTGGCCGGAACACGCGCGGCGTTGCTGCTGGGTGGCTTCGTGCAGGTTGCGGCCGAATCCTATGGCCGGATAGCCGAACTCGAGCGCCGCGCGGTTCTCGCAGGCTACCCGGTGTTGCAATAGAAGAAGCCAAGCCCCGTCCAGGCGAAGAAGCGGAGGTTTTTTGCTTCTTTTTGAAAGAAGGCGTTCCTTGCCCGACACGCAACATCCCACCGGCGTCGTCATAGCCGGCGCCGGCCACGCCGCCGGTGAACTGGCCATCCGCCTGCGCCAGGCCGGCTACACCGACCCGATCACCATGGTCGGGTCCGAGACTCACCTTCCCTACCAGCGGCCGCCGCTGTCCAAGGCGTTCCTGTCCGGCCTCGCCACCCAGGCGGACCTGCTGCTGCGGCCGGACACCGGCTACGCCAAGGCAGACATCGCCTTCATCGGCGCCACCCAGGTCCTGCGGCTGGATCTGGCCCGGCGCAGCCTGACGCTCTCGGACGGCCGGACGCTCGATTATGGCTGGCTGGTGCTGGCCACCGGCGGGCAGGCGCGCCGCCTGTCCTGCCCCGGCGCGGAGCTGGGGGGCGTGCACGTGCTGCGCACCATCGACGACGTGATCGCCCTGCGCGCCCGCCTGGCACAGGGTGCGCGGCTGGTCATCGTGGGCGGCGGGTATATCGGGCTGGAAGTGGCCGCCGTGGCCATAAAACACGGGCTGTCGGTAACGGTGCTGGAAGCGGCGCCGCGCCTGCTGGCGCGCGTGACGGGGCCGGAAATGTCCGCCTTCTACGAAGGCGTGCACCGCGCCGCCGGCGTGGACGTGCAGACGGGCGCCAGCCTGGCCGCCCTGCTGCCGGACGCCCGCGATGCCGGCCATGTCGGCGCGGCGCAACTCGCCGACGGGCGGATGTTCCCCGCCGATTTCGTGCTGGCCGGCATCGGCCTGGTCCCCAACACGTCGTTGGCGGAAGCCGCCGGCCTGCCCACCGGCAACGGCATCCTGGTGGACGAATACTGCCGCACGCCGGACCCGCACGTGCTGGCGATCGGTGACTGCGCCAACCACCCCAATCCGCTGCTGGGCCGCCGGGTGCGGCTGGAATCGGTGCCGAACGCCATCGAACAGGCGCGCGTGGCGGCGGAGACGATCTGCGGCCGCCTGAAGCCCTACGCGGCGATCCCGTGGTTCTGGTCCGACCAGTACGACCTGAAGCTCCAGGCCGTGGGGCTGGCGGAGGGGCATGACGCCACGGTTCTGCGCGGCGACATGGCGCAGCGCGCGTTCAGCCTGTTCTACCTCCGCCACGGCGTGGTGATAGCGGCGGACTCGGTCAACCGGCCGGCGGAGTTCATGGCGGCGAAGCGCCTGGTAGGTGGTTCGCTGCAGGTGCCGGCCGAGGTGCTGGCGGATGTTTCCCGGCCTTTGAAGGGGGTCGTGAGCTAGGGTGGAGACAGGAGGGCAAGGCCTTCTTTTTCGAGAAAAAAAAGCAAAAAGCTTTTGATCCGCTGTCGCCGGGTGGGGGGATGCGCGCGTAGTGCGTTAGGACACCGCGCCCTGATTGCCTGGGTCCGGATGGGGGCCGGGATGGTGCGGTCTTACGGCATACCGGCGCGCCACGTCCCGGTACCCGCGATACAGTGGCCCATGCCACCCTACCAGCACGCCGGCACGCGCCTGCCGCCACTCCGCGGGCAGGGTGTACCAGGGCACGTGCGGGCGTTCGTGGTGCAGCACGTGCAGGTTGTTGTTGAGGAACAGCAGGCCCAGCAGGCCGGCGCGTTCGACCACCGCCGTGCGGTCGCGCGGCCGCTCCGCCGCACGGTGTTCGGCCAGCGAGCGTATCATGATCAGCGCCGTGCCCGGATAGACGAAGCAGGCGACATAGGCGGCGGCACCGATGTGGCAGACGCCGCAGACCCAGGCCAGCACCAGGCCCATGCCGGCCACGTGGCCCAGCCATTCGTCCCATGCCGGCCGGCCCGCCATCCCCGCCGCGGCCTGGTCCAGCCAGAAGGCGGAAATGGTCCGCGCCGGCCCGAGCAGCACGCGGCCCAGAGCGGTGTTGCACATTGCGTGCACCCGGCGCCGCACCATGCCTGCCTGTGCCCAGGCCTCCTGCGTCATGTAGGTGCTCTCGGGGTCCTCTAGCGGATCGGTCAGGTGCTCGGCGCGGTGGTGGCGCAGATGCGCCGCCCGGTAGAGCGAAAACGGCAGCCACAGATTGAGCGGCGGCGCGGCCAGCGCCGTGTTGATCCGCTCGTCGCGGGTCGGGTGGCCGTGTATCAGCTCATGCTGCAGGGACATGTGCCAGGCGCACAACCAGGCACCCAGCGGCAGCATCACCCAGACCGGCAGCGCCTGCCACCACCAGGTTAGCGCCAGCCAGCCGCCATAGATGGTGAACACCAGCGCCCAGGTCGGCGCCTCGCGCAGCCGCAGCCAGTCCGTCGCGCTCTCTCTCCGTCGCCGCATGCCGTGCTTTCCGTAACCGGGGCAGGACTGCCCACGATTCTCATTGTGCGCACGTCACGAACGCGGGCTCCTGCTGCATGAGCGCACGAAACGCTGCGTTTCTACGCAAAACAGAACTGGTGTTGTGTTCGCGCATCTTGTGCTGCTTACTCGCAGCACTCTTGGTACAGGGATGCCGGATGAACGAGGCGTTGGACAGACGGGAAATCCTGCCGCGCTTCCAGCAGCGGCTGCGCCAGATGCTGGCCCGCTCGGAACTCAGCCAGACCGATTTCGCCCGCGCCGCCGGCATCGACCGCAGCACCCTCTCCCAGCTTCTGGCAGCCGGCGCCGATAGGCTGCCGCGGGTGGAATCGATCGCCGCCATCGCGCAGATCGGCGGCGTGTCGATGGATTGGCTGCTTGGCCTGAGCCAAGGCGACAAACCCGAGGGCGGCATGGTGGACGAAAGTCTGCAGATCGAGCGCGACGCGCCCAGCCCGCTCGACGAACGCCTGCTGCGCTGGCACACCGAGGCCGCCGGCTATCGCATACGCCACGTGCCCACCACTTTCCCCGACCTGCTGAAGACGGACGCGGTGATCGAGCACGAATATGGCCACTACGTGACGCGCGGCCCCCGCCGGCAGATCGGCATCACCCAGTCCCGCCTGGAGTATCTCCGCCAGCCGGAGACGGAGATAGAATGCTGCACCAGCCTGCAAACATTCGAAGCATTGGCACGCGGCGAAGACGTCTGGCGCACGCTGCCGCTACGCACCCGCCGCGCCCAGATCGAACAGGTGGTGGCCCTGTGCGACGAGCTGTACCCGCGCTTCCGACTGTTCCTGTACGACAGGCGGCGGCTGTTTTCCGTGCCCTTCAGCGTGTTCGGCCCGATGCGGGCGGCGATCTACCTGGGGCAGACCTATTTCGTGTTCCAGTCGACCGACCACATACGCGCGCTGACGCGCCATTTCGACCAGATCGTGCGCGAGGCTTCGGTGCAGCCGACGGAGATCGGGGGGTTTCTGCAGGGATTGCTGGCGCGGAGCAGGTAGGAAGGAAGCAGTCCTTTTTTGGAGGAAAGGACCAAAAAACTTGGGGCTGGCCTAGATAAGGGTGAAGTAACGCCTCGCTTGCCTTTACTTTGGGGCAGTCGGGTTCGTGTGGGTAAGTGGCTTGCCGAGCGACCGTCAAGAGTCTGGCGCAGGCAAGCCACTTATCCACACGCTTGGGGCAGGGGCGGATCATCGCTGCGCGCGGTCCATCTCGGCCCACGTGGTCAGAACGGCAAGCAGCTTGCTGGCTGGGCGATAGTTGAACCGCCACTCGCATTCCTTGAGGAACAGGTGGAAGTGCGCCCTGGGGATGCCGTTGTAGCTGCGCAGGTGCCGCTTGGCCTGGTTCCAGAAGTTCTCGATGCCGTTGATGTGGTTTGCGCGGTCGGCGAAGGCGTTCTGGTGGTTGATGCGCTGATGGTGGAATTCGGAAACATCGAGGATGTCATAGGATCTGTAGCTATCGGTGTAGACCACGCTGTCGGGCTGGACGCGGTCACGGATAATGCCCACCAGGGTGTGCGCGCGGGTGTCAGGCAGCATGGTCGTGTAGACGCGGCCGCTGCGTTTGAGCAGGCCGAACACCGGCACCTTGCCGGCCGCACCGCGGCCGCGTTTGCCTTTGCGCACGCCGCCGAAATAGCTCTCGTCGACCTCGATCTCGCCCATTGCGAAGGGGGCTTCGGCGGCAAGCTTGGTGGCGATCAGCTCGCGCAGCTTGTGGTAGAACAGCATTGTCGAGTGGCGGTTGACGCCCACCAGCCCGGCCGCCGTCCGGGCTGGTACGCCCGCCACGAACTGTGTAATCAAAGCCCTCTGAATACTGGTCGGAAGCCGGCTGCGGCGGCGGGCAGTAACCATATGACAGACAACGCCTTTTTGCGTTATCTAGGCCAGCCCCAAAAACTTTTGTCTCCCCGCCGGCATCGGCGTCCCGCCTGCCTCCGCCAAAACGGTCGTTGCAGAATCAACACGCGCCCCGGTTCAGGCGGGGAAGCAAAAGTTTTTTGCTTCTTTTTTTCAAAAAAGAAGGCCTTCCTTCACCCCCTCTCAAACGCCGCAGAAATCATCAGCACCACATCATCGCTCACCAGCGGCACATACTTCGTAACCCCGAAATCGCTACGCTTCACCGTCCCGCTCAACTGGAATCCCACCGTCTCCTTGTGGTCCAGTATGTTCACCCCCGCGCCCACGAACGTCGCGTGCAGCGTCAGCGGAAGGGTCACGCCGTGCAGCGTCAGCGTGCCGGCAACGTCCGCGGTGGTGGCGCCGGTGGGCGTTACCGTCTGGGAGCGGAACACCATCGTGGGGTAGCGCGCCGCGTCCAGCCAGTCGGCCGATTTCAGTTCGCCGTCCAGCTTCGGGCTGGTGGTGGAGACGGAGGCAACCGGCACGGAGATAGTGACCGCCATGGCGGAAGGCTGCTGCGGCACCACGGACAAGCTGCCGCTGACGCCGGAGAAATTGCCGTAATACTGGGTGAAGCCGAGATGCAGGACGCTGAACAGCACCTGCGTGTGGGTAGGATCGACGGTGTAGGTGCCCGGCTGCACGCGCGCGGGGTCGTGTATGACAGGCGGCGCAGCGGCGGCCAGGATTTGGGCGCAGGCCGGCAGCAGCAGGGCGGCGGCGCTCAGCGCCGGCAGCGCTAGGTATCTGGTCATGGTGCGTCCTTCGTCCGTGCGTGGCCTTTGCCAGATGGGGCGCGGGCTGTACGATGCCAGCCATGGATGCCGAACAGCCCGCAGCTTGCGTGACCATGGCGGATCTGGGCCCAGACATACGCGCAGCGTCCCGCGTGCTGGGCCGGGCGCTCGCGGGCCGGCGCGATGCGGCGCTGCGCGCTGCGGCGGCTGCCATACGCAGCCAGGCAGGTGCGATAGAAGCCGCGAACGGCGCCGATCTGGCGGCCTGCCGGGCCGGCGACGCGTTCCGGGACCGCCTGGCGCTGACGCCGGCCCGCATCGCTGCCATGGCCGCCGGGCTGGAGGAGATCGCTGCCCTGCCCGACCCGCTGGCGCGCACGCTGGCGGACTGGACCCGGCCGAACGGGTTGCGCATACGGCGGGTGGCCGCCCCGATCGGCGTGATCGGCATGATCTACGAGAGCCGGCCGAACGTGGGGGCTGACGCCGCCGGCATCTGCCTGAAATCCGGCAACGCGGTGATTCTGCGCGGCGGCTCGGACGGCTTCGCCACCGCCTGCGCGATCAACCGCGCGGTGGTGGAGGGTGTGACGGCGGCCGGCCTGCCCGCCGCCTGCGTGCAGATGGCGCCGGGCACGGATCGCGGCTTCGTGGCGGACATGCTGGCCGCCTCCAAATGGATAGACCTGCTGATACCGCGCGGCGGGCGCGGCCTGGTGACGCGCGTGCAGGCCGAGGCGCGGGTGCCGGTGCTGGCCCACGCGGACGGGCTCTGCCACACCTACGTGCATGAAGCCGCCGATCCGGCGATGGCGCGGCGCGTGCTGGCGAACGCCAAGATGCGCCGCACCGGCATCTGCGGCGCTACCGAAACGCTGCTGATCGACGCCGCGGTGGCACCCGCGCTGCTGCCCCAACTGGTGGCCGACCTGGCATCGCTCGGCTGCGCGTTCCGCGCGGACGGGCGCGCCTGCGCTATCGTGCCAGGGCTGCCGGGCGCCACGGACGCTGATTTCGACACCGAATGGCTGGACGCCGTGCTGTCCATAGCCGTGGTGGACGGGCTGGCGGACGCGCTGGCCCATATTGCGCGCCACGGCAGCGCGCATACCGACGCGATCATCACAGAGGACGCGGACGCGGCTGCGGCCTTCCTGGACAGCGTGGACAGCGCGGTGACGATGTGGAACGCCTCCACCCAATTCTGCGACGGCGGCGAGTTCGGCTTCGGCGCGGAGATCGGCATTGCCACCGGCCGGATACACGCGCGCGGGCCGGTTGGGCCGGAGCAGCTCACGTGCTTCCGCTACCAGGTCATCGGGGCGGGGCAGATCCGCTAGGCAAGCCTAGGCCGGCGCACTTCGCGCGGCCTTCAAGGCGGCAGGCTGCCGTGTTCCATCCCGGCCGCCGCCATCAGCCCTGCGATGTCGAACTTGACCATGCCCAGCATCGCCGACGTCACCTCCGCCGCACGCGGCGAGCGCATCAGCGCGCCCAGGCATCTCGGGACGATCTGCCACGACAGGCCCCAGCGATCACGTATCCAGCCGCAGCGCTCTTCCCTGCCGCCATCGCCCAGCGCAGCCCAGAGGCGATCGATCTCCGCTTGCTCGTCACACTGCACGGTGACGGCGAAGCTGTGGTTGAACGGGTCCAGCCTTCCCGCCTCGATGGCCATGTAGCGCTGGTCGCCCAGGGTGAAGGCGGCGATGCGCACGCTGCCGGCGGGGCCGGACGGCGTGTCCGCCGGCAGGCTGGAGAGGTAGTCCAGCGAGGAGCCGGGAATCAGGCCGACATAGAAGCGGATGGCCGCCTCCATGTCGCGTTCGAACCAGAGATGTTGGCCGACCGACAGCATGGACGTCCTACTTGATGCGGGTGAAGTCCCCCAGTTGGCAGATGGAATGCAGGCTGTTCAGCCGTATGGTTGCCTGATTCGCACAGAGCTGTTCCGTCTCGAGGCTGTCCTGGACGAAAGTGTAGCCGTCCGGCTCATTCTTCAGCCCGAAGCACTTGGTCAGCAGGTTGACGCGATACTGCGCGTGGTCGCGCATGTGATAGATGATCGTGTTGTCGTCCACGATCTGCGTCTGGCGGATGTCCGGCACGAACAGGCACTGCGTCTTCGGGTCCTGCCTGGCGGCGGCCTGCGCCAGTCCCGGCAGCAGCAGCATCGGCAACATGTATCTCAATCGCATGGTAGCTCTCCCGCCAACCTGACTGACCGTCTCACGCCCGGGCACGCTTGGGTCCCCGCCCGCGCCGCAGCTTGGCGGGGTCGTAGCCGCCGCCGCCTGGGCCCAGCGGCTCAGGAGTCCTGTCGCGCTTGGATTTGAAACTGGTGGCCGCCGGTGGCGGCGGCAAGCCCAGGTCCAACGCTTCCAGGCGCTTGATCTCGTCGCGCAGCCGGCCGGCCTCCTCGAACTCCAGGTCGGACGCCGCGGCGCGCATGCGTTTCTCCAGCTCGGCGATGGAGGATTTGAGGTCGCGGCCGACCATGTCGGTCACGCTGCTGTCCTTGATCGGCGCCACGGTCACGTAATCCTGCTCGAAGACGGAGCTGAGCGCCTCGCCGATATGGCTGCGCACGGATTGCGGCGTGATGCCGTTGGCGGCGTTCCAGGCGGATTGCTTGGCGCGCCGGCGTTCGGTCTCCTCGATGGCGTAACGCAGGCTCTGCGTCATCACGTCCGCATACAGGATCACCCGGCCGTCCACGTTGCGGGCGGCGCGGCCGATTGTCTGCACCAGGGATGTCTTGGAGCGCAGAAAACCCTCCTTGTCCGCGTCCAGAATGGCCACCAGCGCGCATTCGGGTATGTCCAGGCCCTCGCGCAGCAGGTTGATGCCGACCAGCACGTCGTACACGCCCAGGCGCAGGTCGCGTATGATCTCGATGCGCTCCAGCGTGTCCACGTCCGAGTGCAAATAGCGCACCTTCACGCCGTGTTCGGTGAGGTACTCGGTCAGGTCCTCGCTCATGCGCTTTGTCAGCGTGGTGACCAGCACGCGGGCGCCGCGCTGCACGGTCAGCCGTATCTCGGCCAGCAGGTCGTCCACCTGGTGCTCCACGGGGCGCACCTCGCAGACCGGGTCGATCAGGCCGGTCGGGCGTATCACCTGCTCGGCAAAGGTGCCGCCGGTGCGCTCCATCTCCCACGGGCCGGGGGTGGCGCTGACGAACACCGTCTGCGGGCGGAAGCTTTCCCATTCGGCGAATTTCAGCGGCCGGTTGTCTATGCAGGACGGCAGGCGGAAGCCGAACTCGGCCAGGGTGAACTTGCGCGCGTAGTCGCCGCGCTCCATGCCGCCGATCTGCGGCACGGTGACGTGGCTTTCATCGACGATCAGCAGCGCGTTTTCCGGCAGGTATTCAAACAGAGTGGGCGGCGGCTCGCCCGGTTTGCGGCCGGACAGATAGCGCGAGTAGTTCTCGATGCTCTTGCAGGAGCCGGTGGTCTCCATCATCTCCAGATCGAAGGTGCAGCGCTGCTGCAGGCGCTCGGCTTCCAGCAGGCGGCCATTGGCCACCAGCTCGTCCAGCCGGGCGCGCAGCTCCTCCTTTATCTGGACGATCGCCTGGTTCAGCGTGGGCCGCGCGGTGACGTAGTGGCTGTTGGCGTAGATGGCGATCTCGTTCAGCGTGCCGGTGCGCTCGCCGGTCAGCGGATCGAACTCCTCCAGCCGCTCGATCTCGTCGCCGAACAGGATGATGCGCCAGGCGCGGTCCTCGAACTGGGCGGGATGGACGTCCACGTTCTCGCCGCGCAGCCGGAAGGTGCCGCGCTGGAAGGCCGCGTCATTGCGGCGGTATTGCAGCTCCACCAGCGCCTTGGCCAGCGTGTCGCGGTCTATCTTGCCGCCCACCTGCAGCTTGACCACCATGCGCGAATACGTCTCGACCGAGCCGATACCGTAGATGCAGGAGACAGAGGCCACGATGATGACGTCGTTGCGCTCCAGCAGCGCCTGCGTGGCGGCGTGGCGCATGCGGTCTATCTGTTCGTTGATCTGGCTGTCTTTTTCCACATACGTGTCGGTGCGCGGCACGTAGGCTTCCGGCTGGTAGTAGTCGTAGTAGCTGACGAAATACTCCACCGCGTTGTCGGGGAAGAAGGACTTCATCTCGGCATATAACTGCGCGGCCAGCGTCTTGTTCGGCGCCAGCACCAGGGCGGGGCGCTGCACCGCCTCGATCACCTTGGCCATGGTGAAGGTCTTGCCGGAGCCGGTGACGCCCAGAAGCACCTGGTCGCGTTCGGCCGCCGTAATGCCGGCCACCAGCTCGCCTATGGCGGTCGGCTGATCACCGGCGGGCTGATAGTCCGACTGCACGCGGAAGCGATTTGTGGCGGGCTTGGCCGGCTGGCGCTGCGGGATGAAGGCTACGGGCGCCGGGCGGGCCATGGTTTGCGACATGACGATATAGATGGGGAGGCAATCCCAAATCGACCAGCGGCCGTTTCGTGCTAGCCACACCCATGCGCACCCAACACGCCCCCAGCTATTACGCCGCCACGGCAAACCCGTCCCCGCCGCGCCCGCCGCTTCAGGGTGAGGCGCGAACCGACGTCTGCATCATTGGCGCCGGCTTCACCGGCATCTCCGCCGGGCTGCACCTTGCCGAGAACGGCGCGAGCGTCACCGTGCTGGAAGCGGCCCAGGTGGGCTGGGGCGCCTCCGGACGCAATGGCGGCCAGATCGTCAACGGTTATAGCCGGGAACTGGACGTGATCGCCCGCCGCTACGGCCAGCCGGCCGCGGACCAGTTGGGCGGGATGGCCCTGGAAGGCGGCCAGATCATACGGGACCGTGTGGCCAAATACCGCATCGACTGCGCGCTCACCCCGGGCAACGCCATCGCTGCCTTCACCCACCGCCAACTGCGCCACCTGGAGCACGCCAAGGCAGTCTGGGAGAGGCACGGCCACCACAGCCTGGCGATCACCGACCGAGCGGGGCTCGCCTGCTACGTGGCCACGGATCGCTACGTGGGCGCCCTGCTCGATCCGCTGGGCGGTCACATCCACCCGCTTAACCTGGTGCTGGGCGAAGCCGCCGCCCTGGAAGCCTTGGGCGGCACCATACACGAACACAGCGCCGCTACCGCCATCACCGCGGATAGCGTGCAGACCGCGCACGGATCGGTCCGCGCCAGCCACATACTGGTCTGCGGCAACGCCTACCTCTCCCCCCTGCTGCACCGCGAGATCGGCAGCAAGATCATGCCCGTCAGCAGCCAGATCCTGGCCACCGAGCCGATGGACCCCGGCCGCCTGGCCGCCCTGTTGCCTGCCAATTACTGCATCGAGGACAGCAATTATTGCCTTGACTACTACCGCCGCACCCCCGACCACCGCCTTCTCTACGGCGGCGGCACCGTCTATGGCGGCCGCGACCCCGCCAGTATCGAGGCGAAACTCCGCCCGCTGATGCTGAAGACCTTTCCCAGCCTCGCGGACGTGAAAACCGCCTATAGCTGGAGCGGCAATTTCGCCCTCACCCTGCCGCGCATTCCGCATGTCGGCCGGCTGACCCCAACCACCCTGTTCAGCCACGGCGATTCCGGCCACGGCGTTACCACCACGCATCTGCTGGGGCGGCTGCTTGCGGAAGCGGCACTCGGCCACCCTGCGCGTTTCGATGTTTTTGCCGGCCTGCCCTATCTTCCCTTTCCCGGCGGGCGCGCTTTCCGGCTGCCGCTTACCATCGCCGGGTCGTGGTATTACCGGGCACTGGACCGCTTTGCTTGAGCTTCAGGCAAGATTGGGCTCTGCCCCAAGCCCCGCTGGGCCTTGACCGCAGACCCCCATTTAAATCCGGCCTGTGACGCCGGCTGGCCGTGAGTTCTCGAGCAACGGCGCGTTGAAGATCGCCGTGAGCTGATTTGATCGGGCAAGGATGCTGCAACTCCCCCAACCTGCTACGTTTCGGCCTCCTTGTTTCCGATGGTGCACCGCATGTTCTCCTGGCTAGGCCGACGCAAACCCAAGCCCGAACCTGCCGCAGCGCCCGCCGCCGCCAGCCGGCAGCCCGACCTGCCGCGGGCCGACACCCTGGACGCCCCGCCTGCGCCGCCGGTCTCGAAACCCGGTTTTACCAACCCGGACACCGACCTGCCGCATGCCGATGATGCCGAGCCTGCGGCACCCGCTTCAGAACCCGCCGCCACCTCGAAACCTGGTCTGCCGCAGCCGGAGGCCATCGCCGCGGAGCCTGCCTCATCGGCGCCGAAGCCCGGCGCTGCCAGTCAGGAACCGCATTCGCCACCGCCCGATGCCGTCGCCACGGTGTCCGCCTCCGGTCCGGCCCAACCAAACGCCGACGCTGTCCGCATCCAGATCGAAGCTCTGATCGCGGAGACCCGCTTTGCCGAGGCGGACAGCCTCTTCGCCCGGCTGCCGCCAGACCTGGGCGAGGAGTGGCACGCCCGCGCCGGCCTCACCCTCGCCCGCCGCCGCGCGGACCACGCAACAGCCCTCGCCTGCGCCACCCGCCTGCAGGCCTTCACCCCGTCCACGCCGCTCGCCTACGTTGCCGCCAGCCAGGCCTTGCGTGCGCTCGGCCGGCCGCGGGACGCCCTGGCCCACGCCGAAGCCGGCCTGAATCAATTCCCGAAAGCCCCGGGCCTGCTGACCGAGGCGGCACAGGCCGCCGAAGCCGCCGGCGACGCGGACCGCGCCCACGCCCACCTCGCCGCCTTGCGCGCGGCGCAGCCGAAATCGCCGGAGGGCTACGTACGTGCCGTCCAGCTCAGCCTGCGCAAGCAGCAGCCCGACACCGCCCGCACCCTGATCGATGCAGGCCTGGCCGCCTTCCCGGACGACCGCCAGCTACGCCTCGCCGCCGCACGCCGGGCCGTCGCCGGCCAGGCCTGGGCGGAGGCCGCCGGACACTGGGCCGTGTTGACCAACCGTTTCCCCGAGGACGCGGCCTTGACGCTGGAGGCCGCGACCTCCCTGATCGGCCCACGGCCTGGCCGCCGCAAGCGCCTGCCAGGAGTTCTGACCCAACTGGCCACCTTGCGGGAACGCTTCCCCGATTTCATCCCCGCCTACGCCGCCGAAATCTCCGCGTTGCGGGCAGCCGGCCGCCTCGAGGAGGCCGAGACCGCTTGCCGGTCCTGGCAGCAGCGTTTCCCCGCAAGCCAGGAGATCGCGCTTGCCTGCGCCCGCGTGGCCGAAGAGCAGAGCCGCCCCGGCGACGCCGTGGCTTTGCTGCAAGCCGCCCGCGCCCGGACGGACCCGGACCCGAAACTTGAAGCCGCCTACATACGCAGCCTGGGCCTGGCCGGCGAGGCGGAGGCGGCAGAGCGCGCCGCCCAGGCGGCGCTGCAACGCTTTCCGCAGGATGTCCGGGTCATCAGGCAACACAAGGCGCTTGCCGCAAAAGCCGGCAACCAGGCGGAAGTGGCCGCACGTGCCCCCCGGCCGGCCGAGCAGTAAGGCCAGGGGCTCTCCCCTGAACCCCGCTAAGTGTCTGTTTTTAAACTCGGTCTGCGGCCATCTGGCGGCCAAGTTTTCAAGCAGACACTAAGGACAGTCGTCCTTGGAACCTATTACACGCACCCAAACGAGATGGGGTCGGGGGCCCGTGCCCCGTCACGCGCAAGCGTGCTTCGCACGACGGGGTTTGGGGCAGAGTCCCGACCTTGCCTACTCGACCTCAGCGTCCAGGAAGCTGTCCATGGAGAACCCCCGCCGCTCGACACGGCTGCGCCGGTCCGTCGTCTCCTCCACTGCCGGCTCCTCCGCGCGCGGCGCCGGCCGGGCGTTGCGGTCATGGTTGAGCCTCGCCTTCTCGGCGCGGAAGGTGAGTTGCCGCAATATGTCGATCAGCGCGTCATGCGCCTCCACCGTCATCCGGTCCAGGCTCTGCCCGGCATTCGGCACGCCCACCACAAGCTCGGCCACCGGCAGCATCGAATTGGTGACGGCGAAGCAGAACTGGGCGCCGCCATGCGTGGGCAGGTCCATGCGCGCCAGCACGATGTTGTAGTTGTTCAGCCCGTCGCGGGGCACCAGGCGATCTTCGATCTCGGCCATGAACCCTTCGTACCTCCGCACATTCGTTTGCGCGATCATTACGCCATTACGAGTACGTATCCAATAGCCGCCGTGCCGCCGCGCGTGTTTTCTCAGGCGAGCGGCGGGTAAGTCACGCCGGTGAGTTCCTCGGATACCGTCCAGAGCCGCTCCCACACCGCGCGGTCCAGCGCGTGCGGGGAAATCTGCGCCAGCGCCGGGGCTCCGCGTACTTCCAGTATTCCGTTCGGCCCCCAATACTGCCCGCCCACCACGTCCGGCATGGTGGCGGCATACAGGCCGGGCAGCGCCCCGCGCGCGGCACTCTGCCCCAGCACGCTTATGGCGAGGTTGGCCATGCGCGCGACCGGCGCCGGCATGCCGGTGGAGGCGATGAAATTCGTGGTGGACACGCCCGGATGGGCCGCCACGCTGACCAGGCGGGAGCCGGCCAGGCGGGCCCGGCGGTCCAGCTCCAGCGCGAAGATCAGGTCCGCCAGCTTGGACTGGCCGTAGGCGACCCGACCGTTATACGGCCGCTCGGTCTGCAGATCGTCGAAATTGATCCGGCCGCGCCGGTGGGCGATGCTGGCGATCGCCACCACACGCGGGCCTGGCGCGCGCAGCAGCGCCGGAATCAGCCGGCCGGTCAGCGCGAACGGGCCTAGATGGTTGGTGGCGAACTGCCGCTCGAAGCCGTCCACCGTCACCGCGCGCCGTGACTGCAGGCCCAGCCCCGCGTTGTTGATCAGTATGTCCAGCCGCGGCAGCGTGTCGGACGCGCGCTCGGCGAACTCGCGTATCGAGGCCAGGCTCGCCACGTCCAGCGCCAGCACGGTCAGGCGCGCTTCGGGATGGGCGCCGCGTATGCGCGCGGCACAGGCCTGGCCGCGCGCCGTGTCGCGCACCGCCATCACCAGCTCGGCGCCGTGCGCGGCCAGTTGCAGCGCGGCCTCGTAGCCGATGCCGCTGGTGGCGCCGGTCACGACGGCGATCTTGCCGGCCAGCGGGGGGATTTGGTCGGCGGTCCAGGTGGTCATGGCGTGTGCTCCCTCGGATTGCGTAAGCAAGCAAGGCCTTCTTTTCTGAAGGAAAGAAGCAAAAGACTTCTGGTCCTCCGCCGCTGCACCGTTTCGGTGTCTTCCGAATGCGCACGGCAGCTGCAAATGCGGAGTAGTAAAAGTTTTTTGGTCCTTTTTTCAAAAAAGGACTGCTTGCTTCCTTGTCACCCGTGATGCAGCGCCAGAACCTGCAAGTCGTCCCGCACATCCGGCGCGGCGGACCGGAACCAAGCAGGCGCGGCGGTGGCGCTGCCGGACGCGGACACGATGTCAATGGTGATGCCGGCCACGTTGGCGAAGTCGGACGCGATGTGGATGGCCTCGCCCGACAGCGGCGCGCTGCCGTCATAGGCGATCGCATACACGCCGGACGCCGCGCCGCCCGCCAGCGGGCCGAAATCGGCCGCGGTGACGCCGGAGCCGGTGAGCGCCGTGCCAGTGATCGACCCGCCGTTTTCGCTCGTCTCGATGGCGCCGCGCAGCAGGGCGGCGGTGGCCACGCCGGTGTTCTTGATCTCGAAATGCGCCGTGCCGCCCGCGGCCACCGTGATCGTGTCGGTGCCGTTCACCGAGGTGATTTTGGTGCCGTCCACGCCCACCACGGCGAGCCTGGTCCCGCTGCCGACGATGCTGCCGGTCACCCCGGCGAAAGGCGTGTAGGAATTGCCGCTGCCGGCGGCGGTGTTGTCGTAGTCGCCGGTCACCGTCAGCGTGGTGCCGTTCGTGTTCAGTGTGCCGCCCTGCACGGTGAGCGTGCTCAGCAGGCTGTTGGCGGCCCCCGCTTTGGTGGCCACGCTGGCGGAGGCCGACGCGCCGACCGTCAGCGTTCCCCCTTTCAGCGCGCTGGCGTCGGTGAAGCCGCCCTCGTCGACGATCGCGCCGCTGCTGAACAGGTTGGCGAAGGCCAGCGTGCCGCCCTGGTCGATGGCGATCGTGCCGGTCGAGGTGACGGGCGCCGAAATCGTGCCGGTGCCGGTGCCCACCTGCTCGAACAGGCCGGACACGGTGAGCGCCTGGCCGGACAAAGTGGCGTTGCCGCGTATGTCGAACGTGCCGGCAAAGCTGAGCTTGGCGCCGAGCTGCAGCGAGGCTGCATTCAGCACGGCCAGGTCGGAAGCGGTGACCAAGGCGCTGGCGGCCAAGGTGGTAACCCCGCCGAAGCCCACGAAATCGCCGGCCCCGCCGGTGATGGTGCCGCCGATGGCGCTGGTGTTGCCGGTCAGGTCCAGCTCGCCGCCAGCGGCGTCGATCGTGCCGGTGCTGCGCAGCGTGGCCGCGAAGTCGCCATTGCCGCCGAGCGTGCCGGCGGCGGTGTTGACCAGCCCGGCCAGCCCGTAGGTGGCGGCGTCCAGGGTGAGGGTGCCGGCGTTTGTCAGCGTGTGCGCGGAAATGTCGGACTGGTTGGCGAGCGACACCGCGCCGCCGCCCTGGATGCTGGTCAGGCTGGCCAGCGCGTCCGTCCCGCCGAACGCGATGCCGCCATTGCTCTCGTCCAGCACCGTACCGCCGCTCAGCGTGCCCAGAGCCGCGCCGGTGAAGCTCAGCGTATTGCCGAGCGCCTCGTAGGTGCCGCCGGTCAACGTGCCGATGCTGGTGCCGTGGTCGTTGGTCAGGACCGTGCCGGTGCCGAAGGTCAGGCCGCCCACGCCGGCTGCAAGCGTGCCGTTGTTGGTGAACACGGTGCCGCCAGCCACCACTATGCCCGGTCCGCTCACATAGGCGGGGATGATGGCGCCGTTGTTGACGATCGTGCCTTCCAGCATCAGGCCGCCGCCATCCGGCACGCCTAGGGTGGCATCGACGGTGAGCGGGTGTGCGGTGCCGTCGAGGACGGCGAGCGTTCCGCCGCTGGTTGCGGCAAGGATGGTGCCGCCGGCGTTGCCGGTCAGCGTGCCGCCTTCGATATCGGCGCCGTTGCCCAGGATGACGGTCCCACCTGCCGCGGCAACCTGTCCGGCCGCGCCGTCGATTACGGTGTTGCCGATGGTCAAGGCGCCCGTGCCGCTCGCCTCTATCAGGCCGGCATTCGTGACGGTGGCGGTGCCGGTGTCCAGGGTCATCGCACCCGTGGCGTCGATCACGCCAGCAGCGCCGTTGACGATGGCCAGGTTCGTGCCGCCGCCCAGCAGGCCGGCGCCGGTGATCGTGTTGCCCACATTGTCCAGCGCCTCGCCGGATTGGCCGGCCTGCAGTCCGCTGGCGAGCGTGATGAGGCCGCCGCCCGCGAGCGTGACGGTGCCCAGGCTGCCGCTCTGCGCGCCCGCCAGCAGGCCGATGCCGTCCACCCCTGCCTCGTCGATCGCCCCTGCATTGATGATGGCGCCGGTCAACACGGACGCCGCGCCGTCGGCGATGCCGATCGTGCCGTCATTCGTCAGGTTGGACAGCAGGCTGTATGTCAGGGCGGAAGAGACCGTGACCACGCCGCCGCCGCTCGCCGAAAGCGTGCCGCCGAGCAAGGCGCTGCCGTCCCCGAGCGTGATGGTGCCGCCCGACGCCGTGACCTGGCCGGTGACGCCGTTGCTGATGGCGGAGCCGATCGCCAGGGTGCCGTTGGCCGTGGCTTCGACTAGCCCGTGATTGGTGAGCGTTGCCGTGCCGGTGTCCAGGACCAGGCTGCCGGTGGCGTCGATCAAGCCTGCGGCGCCGTTCACGATTGCGAGGTTCGTGCCCGCGCCCAGCGCGCCGCTGCCGGCGATCATGTTGTCGATGTTGCTCAGCACGTCGCCGGACACGGACGCCTGCAAAGCACTTTGCAGCAGGACCGTGCCGCCGCCGGCCAGGGTGGCCGAGCCGGTGCCGGTGGCAGGTCCGATGACGATGCCGCTGCCATGTATGTAGGTCTCGGACAGCGTGCCCGAATTGGCGATGGTGCCGGATAGGCCGAGTTTGGCGTAGTCGGCGATGGCCAGGTTGGCGTTGAGGTACAGCTCGGCGCCGCGGCCGTTCAGGGTCAGGGTGCCGTCATCGGCCAGGAAGCCGCCGCCGCTGGCGGACAGCGTGCCGCCGGAGATGGTGCCGTTGGTGAAGGTGACGGTGCCCCCATTGGCCTCGATCGACCCGGTGCCGGTGTTGGTGACCGAACTGTCGATCTGCAGGACGCCGCCGCCGGTCGCCTCGAGCAAGCCGGCATTGGCCAGCGTGGCGGTGCCGGTGTTCACGCCCAGCATGGCGCCTGCAACGTTGGCGTCGATCACACCGGCGGCGGCATCGGTCAGGGCGAGCGTGCCGTTGCCGAGATAGCCGTAGCCGGCGATCGTGTTCTGGTTGACGAGGCCCTGTCCGGCGGATTTCGCCTCCAGGACAGAGCCGGCGAGCTCGATCGTGCCGGTGCCGGTCAGCGACGTCGTCCTGGCGTCCAGCAGCAGGCCGGCGCCATAGGCGTTGTCCAGGACCAACGTGCCGCTATTGCTGAAGCTCGCCAGCGTGCCGCCATTGCCAAGCTGCAGGGTGCGGTAGTCTGCCACTTCCAGGGTGACGTCCGCCGCGTCGGTCAGGTTGGCGATTGCGTCGGCCACGTTGATGGTGACTGGCGCGGCCGGGTCGATCAGCACCGTGGCGGCGCTGCCGGGCACCTGTTGCGGGTTCCAGTTCGCGGGGTTCTGGAAATTGCCGTCGCCGGCCGCACCGGTCCACGTGAACGTCGCCATCTACAGATACTCCACGGTCCGCCAGCATGTGATGGCAGGGACCTTGCGCGGCATGGCCGGACAGACGATCCACGACCACATACAATGGCGTGAAGGCGCTGTTACGGCCTGGGTGTGGCCGTCTATACGCGTCTCCTCCGGACCGGCAGGTGAGACCGACAGTCCGGAGGAGCGGGTGCTCCGCTAGTAGCCGTTATAGCCGGGCGGGGGCGGCGGCGGGTAGCCGGGCTGCTGCTGCTGGTAGCCAGGCTGCTGCTGATACCCGGGCTGGTAGCCGGGCGGGGGCGGTGGCGGGTAGCCAGGCTGCTGGTAGTAGCCGGGCGGCGGCGGGGGCGGCGGCGTGGGTGTGGTTGCCACGCCGGCGCCGGCGCCCAGCACGCCGCCCGCCAGGGCGCCGACGAGCGCGCCGCGGCCACCGCCGGCCAGCGCGCCGATGCCGGCACCCGCGGCCGCACCGGTCAGTGCGCCTGCACCGGCACGCTGGTTCGGGTCGTAAGGGTTAGTGACGCAACCGGTAAGGCCGAGCAGTCCGGCCAGGCCGAGCGCCACTGCAGTTCTACGCATGGGGTGTCTCTCCTAAATACGTCGTAACCCGGCCTCAGCGGCCGGGCGTGGTTGCCGCCCCGGTGGCAGCACCGGCCGCGCCGCCGAGCACGGCACCGGCGGCCGGGTTGCCGCCGATGAGCGCGCCGCCCACCGCCCCGGCCCCGGCCCCTATCCCCGCGCCGGTCAGGGCGCGTGTTCCGGGATCATTGCCGCAGGCCGCAAGGCTGAGCAGCAGAAGTGTCGCGATCGCTAGGCTAGGCCGCATGTGGAGGCTCCTGTCGGGAATGGAAACGCCGATGCCGCGTCGTGGCGGCCTCGATTACAATATGAAATGCTCCGCGGGCCGCAGGGTTGCCCCTGTTAACCCCGAACGCTAAGACCCGGCGCCTGCCTGCCTGAGGGGCGAGCCCGCGGTCCGGGCCCGGACGGCCGTCACGCGCAAGCGTGCTTTGCCCGACGGATCGGCAAGCGTGCCGCGCATCACGGATCGGCAGGCGTGCTCTGCACGACGGGATCGGGGGGCAGGACCTTGCCTGGCCTTCTTCTTTAGGGTTTGAAGTATGTTCAGCCGCCTTCTAGGCGCCATGTCCGCCGATATGGCCATCGACCTCGGAACCGCCAACACGCTCGTCTACGTGCGCGGCCGCGGCATCGTGCTGGCCGAGCCCAGCGTGGTCGCCATTAGCGACGTGCGCGGCAAGAAGCAGGTTCTCGCCGTGGGTGAGGAGGCCAAGCTGATGCTGGGCCGAACGCCGGGCAACATCAGCGCCATACGGCCGATGCGGGACGGCGTGATCGCCGATTTCGAAGTGGCCGAGGAGATGATCAAGCACTTCATACGCAAGGTGCACAACCGGCGCAGCTTCGCCGCCCCTGTGATCATCGTGTGCGTACCGTCCGGCAGCACCGCCGTCGAGCGCCGCGCCATACAGGAGAGTGCGGAGAGTGCGGGCGCGCGCCGCGTTCGGCTGATCGAGGAACCGATGGCGGCCGCCATAGGCGCCGGCCTGCCGGTCACCGAGCCGTCGGGCAGCATGATCGTCGACATCGGCGGCGGCACCACCGAGGTGGCGGTGATCTCGCTCGGCGGCATCGTCTACTCCCGCTCCGTCCGCGTGGGCGGCGACAAGATGGACGAGGCGATCATCAACTACATTCGCCGCAACCATAACCTGCTGATCGGCGAGAGCTCCGCCGAGCGCATCAAGCTGGGCCTGGGCGCAGCCCGCCCGTCCGAGGACGGCGACGAGGGCCCGTGGCAGGAAGTGCGCGGCCGCGACATGATCAACGGCGTGCCGCGGGAGATACTGGTCAGCCAGGCGCAGATTGCCGAAAGCCTGGCCGAGCCGGTGTTCCAGATCACCGAGGCGGTGAAGATCGCGCTGGAACACACCCCGCCGGAGCTGGCCGCAGACATCGTCTACAAGGGCATCGTGCTGACCGGCGGCGGCGCGCTGCTGAACCGGCTGGACCAGGTGCTGCGGGAGGCGACCGGCCTGCCCGTGGTGATCGCCGAGGAGCCGCTCTCCTGCGTGGTGCTGGGCACCGGACGGGCGCTGGAGGAACCCAAGCGTCTGCGCAACGTGCTGACCACGATGTACTAGGACGCGGAAAACTTTTGCTCCGCTGCCCCGGACTATTCGGGTATTTCGTGTTAGTTTCACGGGCAGGTGGTAAGACCACGCCCTGCACGCTCGCTGGGTTGGGGCGCAAAGCTGGAAGGTTGGCCGCGTGATCAGTCTCTCCATCCAGGCACGCCAGGCGCTCGCCCGCCTCACCCTTCCCGTCCTGATATTGGCCGCGCTGGCGCTGATGCTGCTGGGCCGTGCCACGCCCCTGGTTCCCGAACGCGCGCGCGTCAGCCTGTCGGACGCGCTGGCGCCGATCTACGCCGTGGTGGACGCGCCGTTGCGCGCCGTGCGCACCGGCGCGCGTGCGGTCAGCGAGACGCTGCAGCTGCGCGCCGAGAACGACCGGCTGCGCACGGAGAACGAGCGGCTGCGGCACTGGTACGATGTGGCCATGGCGCTGGACGCCGAAAACGCCACGCTGAAGGACAATCTGCACTGGGTGCCGGACCCCACGCTCAGCTACGTCACCGCCCGCGTGGTGGCCGATGCCGGCGGGGTGTACGCCCGCTCCGTCCTGCTCTCGGTAGGCCCGAACAGCACCATACGGCGCGGCGAGGTGGCGCTGGATGCCAGCGGCCTGGTGGGCCGGGTGACCGAAGTGGGCGCCCGCAGCGCGCGCGTGCTGCTGATCACGGACATGAACAGCCGCATCCCCATCCTGCTGGAGAAATCCCGTGCGCGCGCCATTCTGGCCGGGGCCAACGCGCCCAATCCGAAGCTGATCTACCTGCAGGACGGCGTGCACCCCGAAGAAGGCGAGCGCGTGGTCACCTCGGCCGAAGCCGGCGCGTTCCCCGCCGGGCTGCTGATCGGCACGGTGCATTACGGTGCCGCGGACCGGCTGGAAGTGACGCCGGCGGCCGATCTGGGGCGGCTGGAGGTGGTGCGAATCTTCGATTACGGGCTGGGCGGGGTGGTGCCGCCGGAGGCGCCCGGACATGCGGTGGCTCGGCCTTGAAGGAAGCAAGCCGTTCTTCCTTGAAGAAAAGAACCATCAGATTTCTGTCTCCTTGCCTGCGCCACGGCCCTGCCTGGCTTTGCAGCGGCGCGCCCTGGCAGTCTCGGCGTGCACGGTGGGGTGGGCGCCGGGGGCTGTAGATGGACCGCTCGCCGGGCGTCCGGCCACGGCAGGGCCTGTGGCACGCGCTGGACACCGCCTCGCGCTACGCCCTGCCCGTCGTGCAGACAGTGGCCGTGCTGCTGCTGCTTTCGGCGCCGTTCGGCATACCAGCCCAGGCACAGCTCCAGCCGGCCTGGGCACAGGCCTGCGTGTTCTTCTGGTCGCTCTATCGCCCGGCCTCGATGCCGGCGCCGCTGGTGTTCGGCATCGGGCTGCTGCTGGACCTGCTGGCGCAGAGCCCGGTGGGGATAGAGGTGCTGGTGCTGCTGCTGATACACGCCGTGGCACTGAGATCGCGCCGCGTGCTGACGCGCAGCGGCTTTGCCACCGTCTGGCTGGCGTTCATGGGCGTGGCGCTCGTGGCGGCACTCCTGGAATTCCTGCTGGTGTGCCTGCTGACCTGGCATGCGCTGCCGCCCTGGCCGGGTGTGTTCGAATTCGGCATAGCGGCCGGGTTGTATCCATTTCTGGCGTTCTATTTCATCGGGCTGCATCGCGGGCTGGCGGCGCCGGAGCAGGCGAGTTGAGGACCAGGAAAGAAAGCAGTTCTTTTTTGAAAAAAAGAACCAAAAAACTTCTGCTCCCTGTCGGGTGGTGCGGACAGGCGCGCGACAGCGGACCAAAAGTCTGTTGGTTCTCTTCTCTAAATAAGAACCGCTTGCTTCCTTCATGAAACAGGAAGGCACCAGAAACGGCGTGTTCACCCGCCGCGCCCTCCTGCTGATGGCGGGCCAGACCGCGGCCCTGACCGCGCTGGGCGTGAAGCTCTACCGGGTGCAGGTGGAGCAGGGCGCCAAATATGCGACGCTGGCGGAGAGCAACCGTGTCAGCGCCCGCCTGATCGCGCCGCCGCGCGGCCGCATCGTGGACCGCTTCGGCCAGGTGCTGGCCGGCAACAACCTCAACTGGCGCGCGCTGCTGCTGGCCGAGGAGACCACCGACGTCGCCGCCACGCTGGCCAAATTCAACGAGCTGGTGCCGCTGGAGGACCACGACCGCGCCCGCATCGAGCGCGAGCTGAAGCACAACCGGCGTTTCATCCCTGTCACCGTGCGGGAGTTCCTGGACTGGGACCAGATGGCGCGCATCGAGGTGAACGCGCCCGACCTGCCCGGCGTGCTGGTGGATGTGGGCACCACGCGGCACTACCCGTTCGGCCCGGACCTGGCCCACATCGTGGGATACGTGGCCCCGCCCAGCGAGGCGGATCTGGGTGACGACCCGGTGCTGGCCCTGCCCGGCGTGCGGGTGGGCCGCGCCGGCGTGGAGCAGTTCCACGAGGAGGATCTGCGCGGCGACGCCGGCGAGGTGCAGATGGAGGTCAACGCCGTCGGGCGCATCATACGCGAGCTGGACCGCACCGACGGCACGCCGGGCGACGAGCTGGGCCTGACGATCGACGTGGATCTGCAGCGCGCCATCCTGGCCATGCTGGGCGACATGGCGGCCAGTGCGGTGGTGATGGACTGCACCAACGGCGAGGTGCTGGCGATGACCACCACGCCGAGCTTCGACCCGGCTCTGTTCGACAGCGGCCTGTCCCAGAAACAGTGGATCGAGTGGACGTCCGACCGCAAGACGCCGCTGATCAACAAGGCCACCGCCGGCGTCTACCCGCCCGGCTCCACCTTCAAGATGGCGGTTGGCCTAGCCGGCCTGCGCGCCGGCACCATCACCACGACCGACCGCATCAACTGCCCCGGCTATATCGACCTGGGCGACACGCGCTTCCACTGCTGGAAGAAGCACGGCCACGGCTCGCTGGACCTGCATGGCGGGCTGAAACACAGTTGCGACGTGTTTTTCTACGAGGTGGCACGGCGCACCGGCATCGACGCACTGGCGCAGACCGCAAACGACTTCACCTTCGGCGTGGACCCCGGCGTGGACCTGCCGGGCGCCCGCAAGGGCTTGATGCCGACCACGGACTGGCGCCGGCGCCACGGCCATAAATGGGCGGTGGGCGACACGATCGGCTGCGGCATCGGCCAGGGCTTCGTGCTGGCGACGCCGCTGCAACTGGCCACCTATTGCTCGCGCCTGGCCACCGGCCGCGCCGTGGTGCCGCACGTGACACGGCTGGTCGCCGGCAAGCTGCAGAGCGGCGCCAGGCCGGAGGATTTTCCGCTTCTGGACGTGCCGGAGGATCACCTGGAGGCGGTGCGCGGCGGCATGTACGCGGTGGTCAACGAGGCGGGCGGCACCGCGCCGCATGCGCGGCTGGGCCTGGGCGGCATGCAGCTTGCCGGCAAGACCGGCTCCAGCCAGGTGCGCCGGGTCAGCCGCTGGGCGCGCGAGCACGGCCATTTCAACAGCGCCAGCCTGCCCTGGGAATTCCGCCCCCACGCGCTGTTCATCTGCTTCGCGCCCTACGATGCGCCGCGCTACGCCGTGGCGGTGGTGGTGGAGCACGGCAATGCGGGGGCCGACGTGGCGGCGCCGCTGGCGCGCGACATCATGCGGGACACGCTGACGCGCGATCCTGCCCGGCGGGCGGTGGCGCCTGGGCAGGTTGCGTCTTCGGCTATGTAAAAGAAAGGCCTTCTTTTTTGAAAAAAAGAAGCAAAAAACTTTTACTCCTCCGCCGGCAGGAATATCCGCTCTGGTTCTGCAAGCACGAGCGGTGGCAGGACTAGGCCCAGCCTCGGTGCAAGCGGAGTAGCAAAAGTTTTTTGTTTTTTTCAAAAAAGAAGGCCTTGCTTCTCTTCCCTTAACTTTCCGCCACCCGCCCCCCATGTCGCCCGCATAGCGAAGAGGACAAGTCGCAATGACCCAGCTAGGACTGTGCGGCGGCCAGCGTATCGCCACCGACGAAGCCCGCCACCTCTGGGACCTCGTGCGCGAGGAGGCGGTGGCCGCCATCGAGCACGACCGCGTCATGGCGGACGGCATACGCGACACCGTGCTGCAGCACGACACCTTCGCGGACGCGCTGGCGCATCGCCTGGCGCGCAAATTGTGCGACTACGCCATACGCATCGACACGCTGGAGGGCATGCTGTGCGAGGCGCTCTCGGCCGATCCCGGCATAGAGGCCGCGGCGATCGCCGACCTGACAGCGGTGCGCGACCGTGACCCGGCCTGCCCGGACCTGCTGACCCCATTCCTGTTCTTCAAGGGCTACCAGGCGCTGCAGGCCTACCGCTTCGGCAACTGGCTGTGGAAGCGCGGGCGCGAGCACCTGGCGCGCCACCTGCAAAGCCGCAGCTCGGAGGTGTTCGCGGTGGACATCCACCCCGCCGCCCGACTGGGCCGCGGCCTGTTGCTGGACCACGGCACGGCGCTGGTGGTGGGCGAGACGGCGGTGATCGACGACGACGTCTCCATGCTGCAGGGCGTGACCCTGGGCGGCACCGGCAAGACCTGCGGCGACCGCCATCCGAAGATACGCCGCGGCGTGCTGATCGGCGCGGGCGCTACCGTGCTGGGCGGCATCACCGTCGGCGAGGGCGCCAAGATAGGCGCCGGCAGCATCGTGCTGGAGAACGTGGCGGCCTACACCACCGTGGTGGGCAACCCGGCGCGGCCGGTGGGCGTGCGGCACACCGCAATGCCCGCACTGACGATGGACCAGACGCTGCCGCCGCTGGATTACGTGATCTGAAACGGCGCGGCGGTCCGGGAGGTCGCCGCGTTCTACCCTGCCCGCTGGGTCACCTTGCCATGCAGCCGGCGCAAAGACCGCAGGGTACGCGCGTACACCACTTCCCCCGCCACCCGTAAGCTCCGCCAGGCACTCCGGCGTATGCGTGCCTGGGGAAACTGCGCCCAGGCGGCGTTGGCCTGAACAGCCGGCCGGCGTGGCACCGCCGCCGGATCGCCATGGGCCGCCAGCCAGTCCACCAGCTTGGCCAGGCGGGCCGGTGCCAGCCCGGCGCCGGCCGCGCGCACGAAGGCGGCCGCGTCCGCATGGGCCTGGGAGAGGTCACGCAAGGGCGGCTCCGCCTCGCCGGTGCCCTCCGCGGCGCGGTAGATGAGTTCGATCGGTTCGCCCAGCCGCGCCGCCAGGGCCGCTTCCACCTCGGCACGATGCGCCGGGGCGCGGGCCAGTTCCGCCGCATCGATCAGCAGCGCGCGGCTGTGCAGGGCGGCCAGCGCGGTTGCGGTCCAGTAGGCCAGGAACCCGCGATACTGGGTGGCGAGGTCCTGGTGGCGGACGTGCCGCCAGACGGTTTCCAGCCCATAGGCCATGTCCGTGCTGCCCAGCGCCGGCAGGCGGACGTCCAGCGCCAGGCAGGCCTGCCGGACCAGCGCGTGTCCCGGGTTGCGCGCCAGCACCAGCGGCGGGGCCACGGTGAAATAGCGGTTGCGTTCCTCCAGCAGCAGGCGCCGGCCGCTGCGCCACTGCTCCAGCGGGTCCCGCAAGACCACGGCGTGCAGCATTTCGGGGAAGTGCTGCTCCATCCAGCCGACACGGCCCAGCGAGCGGCAGAACTTCAGCACCGCCACCTGGCCTGCCTCTCGCCCGCCGGCGAGAAGACCGCGCAGATAGGCCACCAGCGCCGGGTCGCTCTCGCCGGGCTCGAGGAAGAAGCCGTCATACGAGAAGCGGGGCTGGTAGAGGGGGACGCCGGCCCGGCGCGGCGCCAGCAAGGGGCCGTATTCGGCGAAATAGGGCGCGGTCTCGCCGTGGCGCGACGGCCAGGCGCCGGGCCGGAGCCTGGCGATGTCCGTGCGCCGCAGCCCGCCCAGGGTTTCGTGCAGCGGCTCGTAGAAGGCTTGCACGTTCGGCTGCGCGCGGCAGCGGCTCCACAGCCAGGTGCCGCTGCTGCGCCAGCCGGTGTGCAGGAACACGCCGGTGGCCGCATGGAGCGGTGGGGTGTCGCGCGAGCCTGGATCAGGGTGCGGCCGTGCAGTGTGCAGGGGGGATGCGCCTTCCGGGAGGTGGGCTTCGTCGCCGGCGCACGCTGAAGACAGGCCTGGCCTGCCCGCACGTACCATGCGCCGTGCTGCCGTGGCAGGCTAAGCGCGTCTTTCCGGCCGTCAATGCCCCGGCGGCGCGCAAGCCGGCGTAGGCCGCGACTCCCCGCAAGCCGTTTCGGCCTTGGCCTCGGGAGCCGCCATACCATCTCCAACAATCCATGCGACGGCGGTCCGGCGCCTGCGTTGAATCCGCGGCACTCGACGCCAACCGATCGACCCGGCTAGAACAGAGCGCGAACAGGAACCCTCCCCTTCATGGATCTGCTGCGCAAGCTCGAGATACTGGCCGATGCCGCGAAATACGACGCGTCCTGCGCGTCCTCCGGCACCGACAAACGCAGCTCGCTCGGTGCAAAGGATGGTGTCGGGTCCACCGAAGGCATGGGCATCTGCCACGCTTACGCGCCGGACGGGCGCTGCATCTCGTTGCTGAAGATACTGCTCACCAATTCCTGCATCTACGATTGCGTCTACTGCATCAACCGCCGGTCTTCCAACGTGCAGCGCGCGCGCTTCACCGTGGACGAGGTGGTGAAACTCACGCTCGGTTTTTATCGGCGCAACTGCATCGAAGGCCTGTTCCTCAGCTCCGGCATCATCAGCAATCCGGACTACACGATGGAGCAGGTGGTGGGCGTGGCGCGCACGCTGCGCGAAGTGCACGGCTTCCGCGGCTACATCCATTTGAAGACGATACCCGACGCGGACCCGCTGCTGATGGCGGAGGCCGGGAAATACGCCGACAGGCTCAGCATAAACATCGAACTGCCGACGGCGGCCAGCCTCGGCGCGCTGGCGCCGGAGAAGAGCATCGGCGACATCAAGCGTTCGATGGGCCGCATGCGCCTGCGTATCGACGAGGCACGCGCCGAGAAACGCGCGCCGCGCTTCGCGCCGGCCGGGCAGAGCACGCAGGTGATCGTGGGCGCCGATGACAGCTCGGATCGCTCGATCATGCAGATGAGCACGGACCTCTACGGCTCGTACGGATTGCGCCGCGTGTATTACTCCGCGTTCAGCCCGATACCGGATTCCTCGGCCGTATTGCCGCCGAAAGCGGCCCCGCTGGTGCGCGAGCACCGGCTGTACCAGGCCGACTGGCTGCTGCGCTTCTACGGTTTTGCCGTGGACGAGCTGGCCACCGACGCGGCCGGCAACATGAGCCTGGAGATCGACCCGAAACTCGCCTGGGCGCTGGAGCACCGCGCGCTGTTTCCGGTGGACCTGAACAGCGCGCCGAAGGAGATGCTGCTGCGCGTGCCCGGGCTTGGCGTGAAAACGGTGGGCCGGCTGCTGGCGCAACGGCGTCACCGGCGGATACGCATGGACGATTTGTCGCGCCTGCGGCTGCCGGTGGCCAAGCTTATGCCGTTCATTGTCACGGCCGACCATCATCCTGGCGCCACGCTGGATTGCGCGAAGCTGGCGGGGCGCATGGCGCCCAAGGCGGTACAGGGGGTGTTGCTGTGAGGCATAGGAAGAAAGCAGTTCTTTTTTGAAAAAAAGAACCAAAAAACTTTTGCTTCCCCGCATTTACAGCAGCCGGGCGCTGCAGGAAATGCCAGGCAGCTGAACCGGCGTAAGGAGCAAAAGTTTTTTGCTTTTTTTTTCAAAAAAGAAGGCCTTTCTTCCTGTGCGCACTATCACCCTGAATCACGTAACCGACTTCCAAGGCTGGCGCACCGCCGCCCGCGCAGCCGCACTGGACGGCGTGCCGCCGGAACAAACTATCTGGTCCGTGCAGGAAGCGGCCGACCTGTTCGCCGAACCCGCCGCCCCGCCATTTCAGGCCGGCGCGTTCTCCGTGCCGCGCGCGCTGGTGGAACTGGCGGAGACGACGATACAGGCGAACGACCCCGAGCGTTTCGCGCTGTTGTACGCGCTGGTGTGGCGCGCGCATCGTGGCGAGAAGCATCTGCTGGAAGATGCCGCGGATCCGCTGGTGCAGCGGGTGATGCGACTGGCCGCCGCGGTGCGGCGGGACACGCACAAGATGCGCGCTTTCGTGCGCTTCCGCGAAGTGGCGGCGGACGACGCCACGCGCTACGTCGCCTGGTTCGAGCCTGACCATTACATCGTGGAAGCCAACGCGCCGTTCTTCGTGCGCCGTTTCGCCACCATGACGTGGAGCATCCTGACACCGTATCGCAGCGCGCATTGGGACGGCGAGGCGCTGCGCCTGGGCGCCGGCGCGCAGCGCGCGGACGTGCCGGATGATGACAAGCTCGAAGCGTATTGGCGCGCGTATTTCAGCAGCATCTTCAATCCCGCGCGGCTGAAAGTCTCCGCCATGACCTCCGAAATGCCGCGCAAATACTGGCGCAACCTGCCGGAAGCCGCGGCGATTCCCGACCTGATACGACAGTCACGCGAAAGGACCGCCACCATGGTGGATGCACCCACCGTCTCGCCCGCCCGCGCCCCGCGCGTGCCGGCCACCCCGGCCGCAATGCCGGTGCCTGGCACGCCAGGCGCGCTGGCCGCCGAAGCCGCCACCTGCCAGCTCTGCGACCTGTACAAGCACGCGACGCAGACCGTGTTCGGCGAGGGCCCGACCGACGCGCGGCTGATGCTGGTGGGCGAGCAGCCGGGCGACCAGGAGGACCTGGCGGGCCGCCCGTTCGTGGGCCCCGCCGGTCAGATGCTGGACCGCGCGCTGGCCGAGGCCGGCATCGACCGCAGCACGGTCTACGTCACCAACGCGGTGAAGCACTTCAAATTCGAGCCGCGCGGCAAGCGCCGCATCCACGCCACCCCGGACCGCACGGAAATCCAGGTCTGCCGCTTCTGGCTGGACCAGGAACGCGCGCTGGTGAAGCCCGCGGTCACCATCCTGCTCGGCGCCTCGGCCGCGCGCGCCGTTCTGGGCCGTGCGGTGACTATCTCGCGCGAGCGCGGCCGGCCCATTCCGATGGAGGGCGGGCAGGTGATGGTGACGGTGCACCCGTCGTATTTGCTGCGGTTGCCGGATCAGGAGAGCCAGGCGCGGGAGTACGCGGCCATGGTGGGTGACCTGCGCATGGCGGCGGGGTGGATATAAGTGTCTGTAAGAAAACTCGCCCTGGTGGCCATCTGACGGCGATTTTCTGTGCTCCGGTGCTCATGGCCACAGGAGGCCACTCCGCTCCGGTGTTCGAAAATTACTGCCAGCTGACGGAACCAGGCTGAGTTTTCCTACAGACACTAAGGACGGCCTTCTTTTTGAAAAAAAGAAGCAAAAAACTTTTGCTCCTCCGCCTGCATTTCGGCGCGGCCTAGTAGTGCCAGCACGCGTACTTGCGGATAGGCACGCACGTGAATGCAGGCGCCAGGATCAAAAGTTTTTTGCTTCTTCTTCTCAAAAAAGAAGGCCTTCCTTGCTTCCTTACGGAAACAGCTTCTCCGTCGCCCAGCCATCGCCTGCGCGCGTGAACACCGTGCGGTCATGCAGGCGGAACGGCATGTCCTGCCAGAACTCGAAGCTGTCCGGCCGCACGCGGAAGCCGGACCAGTGCGGCGGGCGGGGGATGTCCTCGCCCGGGAAACGCGCTTCCAGCGCCGCCACGCGCGCTTCCAGCGTCTCGCGCCGGTCCAGTGGACGGGACTGGTCGGACGCCCAGGCGCCCAGGCGGGAGATGCGGGCGCGGCTGGCGTAGTAGGCGTCCGCTTCGGCGTCGGTCACCGGGCTGGCGCGGCCTTCGATGCGGATTTGGCGGGTAAGCGTCTTCCAGTGGAACAGCAGCGCCACCGCCTGATTGTTTGCCAGCTCGCCGCCCTTGCGGCTTTGCGTGTTGGTGTAGAACACGAAGCCGTCCCGGTCGGCGCCTTTCAGCAGCACCATGCGCGCACTGGGCCGGCCGTCCGGCGTGGCGGTGGCCAGGGTCATGGCGTTCGGATCGTTCGGTTCGGTCTTGGCGGCTTCGGCGAGCCAGGTGTCGAACAGGGCGAAAGGGTCGGTTGGCATCAGGAAGGCCTTCTTTTTTGAAAAAAGAAGCAAAAACTTTTGCTTCCCGGTGGCATGGCGGCTCGCTCAGTTCTGCCAATGCGCGCCTGGCAGAACGGGCGGCGCGTTGTGCAGGCGGGCCGAAAGTTTTTTGGCTCTTTTTTTCAAAAAAGAACCGCTTGCTTGCCTTCACCTATCGCAAAACACGCCATGCGGAAGCATCGCCGAAAATCGCGCCCGCGCCAGCCCGGCCGGCAGCGGCCAGGATGCCACCGGGTGCCAGGCGCCGTCCTCATAAGCCAGCAGCCCGCTCCTGCCGGCCGGCAGCCCGGCCAATCCGCCGGGTGCGCAGGTGACCAGCGCGCGGTTAAAGCCGGCCGCGCGCGCGTCTTCCAGCGCGGCGGGCGTGGCGGCCAGCTCGGTGCGGAAATCCAGATGCGGGCGGCGCGGCGGGGTGAACAGCAGCACGCCGCGCAGCAGGCTGCCGGCGGCGTCGTCGCCGTCGCCGGGGAGGACCAGGGCCAGATGCGTGCCGTCCGGCACCAGCGCGGCGGTGCGGTGCGCCAGGTTCCACAGCAGAGGCTGCGGCGCGTCCAGGTCGAAGCGCAGCAGGCGCGCGCCGGCCACCGGCAGCAGCACGGCCAGCGCCACGGCGCCCGTAGCGGCCCGGCGGCGCCACGGTTCCGGCCAGCGCGCCAGCCAGGACGCGGCGGCGGGGCGCAGCCAGGTGGCCAGCCCCAGCATCACCACCAGGGAGAGCTGGGACATGTAGCGGAAGTAGGAGTGCGCGTTGACCGCCCAGACGGCGGGGAAATGCGCCACGTAGGTGAACAGCAGGAAGGCGTTGAACCCGGCCACCAGCCCGGCGCCCAGCGCCAGCACGATGGCGGCGTGCTGCCAGGCGCGGCGCCGCGCCTCCCGCCAGGCGGCGTAGAGCAGGGCGGCGATGGCGATGAAGTAGGTGGCTTTCTGGAAGATCGCCCAGGCGATGCCGGCGAGGATGCGTGGCAGCAGGTTCAGATGCCACGCAGCCAGCGGCAGCATCTTCAGCTCGCCCACGGCGAAATGGCCCAGCACGTACCAGCGCCACAGCAGATACAGCGCCAGCGCGGGTGCGCTGGCGGCACAAACAGCGGCGGCCCAGCGGCGCCGGTCCATCCCCGGAGCGGCCAGGCCAAGGGCGAGCAGCGTGGCCGCGAACGGCAGCAGCAGGCCCAGCGCGGATTGCTTGATCTCCACCATCGCCGCCAGCACCAGCGCCAGCGAGACCACGAGGCTGCTGGCCGGCCGGCCCGCGCGGGTGGCGGCGAACAAGTCGGCGCCCAGCACCACGGCGAACATCAGTGTCACGGCCAGCGGCGCCTCGCCGTAGCTGGCCAGGAACACGCGCGGCACGAAGCCCGGGTTGAGCGGCACGGCCAGCAGCAGGCCCGCCGCGCAGGCCCACCAGGCCGGCCGCCCCGGCAGCGGCGCCACCACGCGCGCCAGGCGCAGCCCGGCCGCGCACAGCAGGACCGCGTTGAACAGGCTGAGCGCGTTGGCCGCCAGCCCACGCGAGAGAAGGCAGACGGCGAAGCCTGCAAGTTGCGTGTTGTACGGCGCGCCCGGCAGGAAGGACCAGCTCGGCGGCCCGCCATCCCTGGGCAGGGACGCGTGGTCGTACAGATAGGCCAGGTTCGGCAGCAGGTTCAGCCAGGTGTCCACCTGGCTGGGCAGCGCCGGCGCCAGCACCAGGAACAGCGGCGCGCTCAGCAGCGCGGTGCGCCACAGGCCGGACGGCGCGCGCGCGGTGCGCGGGCCGGTGGCGGCCAATACGGCGAACATGCCGAAGCCCAGCCGGAGCGAGAGCGGCAACAGCGTGGCCCAGGCGGTCAGCACCAGGCAGGCCGCACCCCAGCCGGCCACCAGCTCCACCTCCGGCGCGGCACGCACGATCCGCCGGCCCATCAGCACGAACACCAGCGCCACCACGGCCAATGCCGCCAGAGGAGCCAGGTCGTGCCAGCCGGGCAGGTAGGCTAGAGCGGGGATAGCGCGCGGTCCCTGGACCTGAGCAGCATTAGGCCCAGCACGGCGGAGCCGGCGAACAGCACGGCCGCCAGGCCGATCTGGTAGGCGCGGTCCACGTGCACGCCGCTGCCAGCCAGTGCGAACACCGCCGTCTGCGGCAGGTAGCCCAGCAGCGTGGCGGCCAGGAAAGGCCAGGCAGGCAGGGCGGAGACGCCGGCCAGCAAATTAAGCACCAGGTTGTTGCCCACCGGCAGAAGCCGCAGCGTCAGGCTGGCCGTGAATGGCCTGGCCCGGAGAAACAGGTCGGCTTTGGCCAGGCGGCCACGCACCCGGCGCCGCGCCCAGTCGCGCGCCAGCACGCGGGCGAACCAGAAATCGGCCAGGCAGCCGAGCATCTGCGCCAGCAGCGCCAGCGCGCCGCCCTGCCACAGGCCGAAGGCGTAGCCGCCGGCAAACGCCACCGCCTGGCGCGGCACGCCGGCGGCCGAGAGCAGCGCGCCTGCCGCAACCAGCGCCACCGCGCCCTGCCAGCTTGTTTTCGCGTGGGTGAGCAGTCCGGCGCCGGCCAGCCGTGCCGCGTAGCCGGCCGCGAGCAGGCCTGCCAGCAGCGCCAGGCCCTTCAGCAGCCCGCCGGCAGCCGTGGGCGGCCGCAGCCTCGCCTCAGCCAGTGGAGCCAAACCCGCCCGCTCCCCGCGCGGTCACCGCCGCGAACGCGTCCACTACCGTGAAGGCGGGCCGCAGGATGGGCACGAACATCATCTGCGCGATCCGCTCGCCCGGCTGGATGACGATGTCCGGCGTGCCCGGTGCGGCACGGTTCCAGGCGCTGACCATGACCGGGCCGGTGTAGTCCGCGTCGATCACCCCCACCAGATTGCCCAGCACCAGGCCTTGCTTATGGCCCAGGCCGGAGCGGGGCACGATCAGCGCCGTCATGCCGGACTGGCCCATGTGCAGCGCGATGCCGGCGGGTATCAGCCGGGATGGGGCGTGCGGCGGGAGGTGCAGCGGTTCGTCCAGGCAGGCATGCAGGTCGATCGCGGCCGCCATCTCGCTCTGGTAACGCGGCAGGCCCCACGCGCGTATGCGCTCGTCCAGGATCACCACTTCTATGTTCATGCGGAAACGGCGCCTGCGGCCCGGCCCGGTTCCGCCCTGGGTTCGGCATGCAGAATTGGCGCGCCAGGCCGGGCAGGCGCCAGGGACGGCGCTGCCACGGGTCCTATCACCGGCGGGACACCGCCTGCCTTCACGTCACTGACCAACTTCCACCCGCAGCCCCAAAGCTTGCGCCAGCGCCACCGCCAGTTCCTCCGCCCGGAACGGCTTCTGCAGCGTGCCGGCTATGTGCGGCCCGGGGCCGGCCAGCGCGTCCGGCCCATAACCGGTCATCAGCACCAACGGCAAGCCCGGCACCAGCTTGGCGACTTCCGCCGCCAGCTCGATCCCCGTCATGTTCGGCATCGTCAGGTCCGCCAGCACCAGGTCCACCCGGCGGGTGCGCAGGGCCAGCAGCGCCGCCGCCCCGCTATCGGCTTCCATCACCATGCTGCCCAGCTCTTCCAGTATCGCGCGCGTCACCACGCGCACGTCCAGGTCGTCGTCCACCACCAGCACCCGCGTCCCGCCCAGCGCGGGCTGGGCCGCCGGCTCCGGCCGGAAGGCGACCTGCACCTGTCCGGAGGCGCGCGGCAGGAACACGCTGACCGTGGTGCCGGCACCTTCCCGGCTGGCGATGCTGACGCCGCCGCCCATCTGCTGCGCCACGCCCAGCACCTGCGGCAGCCCCAGGCCGGACCCACGGCCGGCATCCTTGGTGGTGAAGAACGGCTCGAAGGCGCGCGCGAGCACGTGCGGCGTCATGCCGTGCCCGGTGTCGCTGACATGCAGCGTGGCGAAGTCGCCGGCCGGCGGGTCCTCGGCGCGCATGGGCGGTCCTGTGCGCACGCGGGCTGTGCGTATGGTCAGCGTGCCGCCGCTCGGCATCGCGTCACGCGCGTTGATCGCCAGGTTCAGCAGGGTCAGCTCCACCTGGGAGGCGTCGGCCATCGCCGCCCAGTCGCCGGCACCCGGCTCCACCACCACCTGCACGGCGCGCCCGAGCGTGCCCTCCAGCAGTTCCTTCATGCCCAGGACCAGCGCGTCCAGGTCCAGCGCCTCCATCTGCAGGGTCTGCCGGCGGGCAAAGGCCAGCAGCTGCGTGGTGAGCCGGCTGCCCCGCCCGGCGGCGCGCGCGGCGTTGGCCAGCAGAGAGACGGCGCGCGGGTCACCGAGCTGGGACACGGGCCGCTCCAGCAGCTCCAGGCAGCCGCTGACAGCCATGAGCAGGTTGTTGAACTCGTGCGCCACGCCGCCGGTGAGCTGGCCCACCGCCTCCAGGCGCTGGCTGCGCCGGCGCGTCTCCTCGGCCTCAAGCCGGGCCGTCACGTCCTGCAGGATGGTGACGGCGAAGGTCACCCGGCCGTCGGCGTCGCGCAGCGGGCTGGCGCTGACCTCCAGCTCGCCGGAGCGGCCGCTGCCGCAGGTCACGCTGAGCAGCGCGCGTTCCGTGGCGATGCCGCGGCAGGCCAGCGCGGTGGGCGACTGGTCACGCGCGATTAGGTGACCCCCCTGGCGCACCTCCGGCCAGGGAGCCATCGCCAGCTCCGCCTCGGTATGGCCCAGCAGCCGGCGGGCCTCGTGGTTGGAGAATGTCAGCACGCGCCGCGCGCTGTGCACCAGCACGCCGGCCGGCATCTGGTCCAGGATCGACTCCAGGCTGCGCCGCTGCTCGTCCAGCGCCAGGTTGGCCTGCGCCAGTTCGCTGGTGCGCACGGCCACATGCTGGGTCAGGCTGGCGTTCAGCTCGCCCAGAGCCGCCTGCCGTTCCTGCAGGGACCGCGAAGCGGCGAACATGGCGCGGGCCACCGCGTCGGTCTCCGCCAGGCCGTGCGGCACCGGAACCCAGCTCTCGTCCTCGCCCATGCGTCGCGCCGCCTCGGCCAGCGCCTCCACTGGCTTGGCGATGCGCCGTGCCATACTGCGGGCGCCCAGCAGTCCGCCGAATATGGCGGCCGAGCCAAACAGCACCAGCAGCGTGATGGATTGCAGGCCGGCCTGCGACACCAAAGCGCGCGGTGCGGCCACCGCCGCCGTCCAGCGGGACAGGGGCGAGCGGCTGAAGGCGAGCACCACCGGGGTGCCGTCCAGGCCGGCGCCGTCCCGCGTGCCCTCGTCGGCCTCCGCCAACCCGGACAGCAATGTCTGCCCGGCATGGCGGCCCAGGTTTCGGTCAGGCTCATGCGTGCGCGCGGCCAGGTAGCCGTCCGCATCCACGATCGCGGCCATCCAGCCGGCAGGCAGCTTCTCGCGCGACAGGATGGCCTGCAGCGAACTGGTGGGCAGCACGAGCTTGAGGTCATAGACGTGCCGCCCGGACCAGCCGACTGGCAGCACCACCTGCGCGCTCAGGCCGGCCTTGCCGGGTTCGGCGGCCAAGGGCTGGATGTAGGCCACCCCCACCCGCTCGGCGCCCCAGCCGGAACCGGGCACGTCCTTCGGCAGCGCCACCCCAGCCGGCACTCCGGTATTGAGCAGCTCCTGCCCAGCCTGGTCCACCAGCACGATGTCGCCGCCCATGATCGCGGTGTCACGCGCCAGCCGGTCGAACTCCGCCAGGTCGCCGCGTTGCAGCTCCTGCGTGGCGGCCAAGGTATGCAGCAGGATCTCCGCCTGTGCGAACTCGCGATCGACAAGCTGGTCCAGCCCGCGCGCGGCTTCGCGCAGCGTGGTCTCAGCCCCCGCGCGGGCGGTCACGAACACGCGCCAGGTAAGGAGCGTGGAGATGGCCAACCCCGGCAGCAGCAAAAGGGCCGCTAACAGCAGCAGGCGCGCACGCACCGTGGCTTTCATGCGTTCACCATAGCGTGTTGTTGACCGCTCGGTAACCTGCCGCACGCATACTCGGATGCAGAGCAGGAGTGTGGCGGCATGGAGATCATTTGCATTCAGGGCACGGCACCGGGCCGCATTGTGGCCACGCTGTCCCACGGCACGAAGGTGCGGCAGTTGCCGATGACGGTGGCGCGCCACCCCGCCGGCGGCTGGCAGGTGGAAGCTGGCGGCGCCTTCGGGCCGCGCTGCCATGCGGTGGCCACGGCGGTGCTTCTGGAGGCCAGCGAGTCCTTCGTGGGCGAGGAGATGCTGGAATCCGCCTGAGCGGCGACGCCCTGGTGCCGGCACCAGGACAAAGGCGGCTGATCGGGAAGGCACGCCCGGTCCGCGTCTCCTTACGAAAACAACACGCTCAATTCAGTCCGCGATGCTTCCGTTTGCGTCCTTGCAGGGCGTAGTCTGGCAGCCGTGCCCCGTCTCCAAGCTAAAGCCGTGCCGCCGCAACCGATGACGCAGGGGAACGTGGCCGCCCAGCTGGTGCGGCTCACCGTCCCGGTCGCCTGGGGCATACTGGCCCTGCTGGGCTACCGGCTGGCCGAGGCCTGGTTCGTGGGCCAGGTCGGGCCGGACGCGCTGGCCGCCATCAGCTTCGCTTTTCCCGTCACCATGGTAGTGTTCAGCGTGTCCATCGGATTGGGCGCCGGCACCTCCTCGGTGATCGCGCGTGCTATCGGGGCGTCCGAAGCGGGCGTGCCGCGCCTGGTGGCGGACGCGCTTATCCTGACGACCCTGGTTGGCACCGCCTGCGCGGTGGCGGGCATGCTGGGCGCGCATTTCCTGGCGCGGCTGCTGGGGGCGGGCCAGGACTTGGCACCCACCATCGCCCTGTACCTGCGAATCTGGTTTCCCAGCGCCATCCTGCTGCTTATCGCCACCGTCGGCCTGTCCGCCGCGCGCGCCGCCGGTGACGCCACATTCCAGGGCACCGCCATGGTGGTGTCCTCGCTGCTGAACCTGGCGGCGGCGCCGCTGGCGATACTGGGCGGCTTCGGCTGGCACGGGCTGGGGCTGATCGGCGCTCCGGTGTCCAGCCTGATCGCCTGGGCACCGCTGCTGGCGGCTACGATCTGGCGGCTGGAACGGCTGCAACTCCTGTCCTTCGACCGGCTGAGCCTAGGGGAGTTCGTGTGCTCCTCCCGGCGCATTCTGCGGGTGGGCCTGCCGGCCGCGGCCACCAACTGCGTGATCCCTGTGGCCTCCGGCGTGATTACCGCCTTGCTGGCGCCGTACGGCCACCGCGCTGTCGCCGGGTTCGGGCTGGGCACCCGGGTGGAGTCGGTGGCGATGGTGCTGTTCTTCGCGCTGTCCGCGGTGATGAACCCGTTCGCCGGCCAGAACGCCGGCGCCGGACGCCCCGGCCGCGTGCAGGAGGCGCTGCGCGTGACCGCCTGGTTCTGCGCCGGCTTCGGCTTGCTGCTGGCGGGGATCCTGTACGCCGCCCGCTTCTGGATCGCCACGCGGTTCACGCAGGATTCCGGCGTGCTGGACGCGGCCACGATGTACCTGGCGCTGGTGCCGGTCAGCTACGGGCCGGCAGGGATGATCGCCATCGCCAATGCCGCCTTTAACGGGCTGAACCGGCCGCTGCACGCGGTCGCCGTGTCGGTGGCGCGCACGCTGGTGGTGAACGTGCCGGTGGCCTGGCTGGGCGGGCGGCTGCTCGGCGCCGAGGGCGTGTTCCTGGGGATCTGCTTCGCCAACGTGCTGGTGGGCGTGGCGAGTTACGTGTGGGTGTATGCGGTGACCGGGCAGGGCCGACAAGTTGTTGCGGTGCCGGGTGTTGTGGCTGTGGCCAAGTAGGCAGGTTGGGGCGCTGCCCCAAACTCCGTCGTGCGAAGCACGCTCGCGTGTGACGGGGCGCGGGCCCCAGACCCGTTTCGTTCGGATGCGAGTAAATAGATCCTTAGTGTCTGTTTGAGAGCTTGGCCTGGTGAGTCAGCTGGCGGTGATTTTCGAGCACCGGAGCGCAGGAGATCGCCGCCAGCTGGCCGCCAGGGCGAGTTTTCAAACAGACACTTAGCGGGGTTCAGGGGCAGAGCGCCTGGCCTTGCCCCGCATGTGCAGGCTCGCGGCATTCAGCGCTGGCAGGCTTCCGGGATCGCTCAGCACCGCCTCGGCTACCGCCATTGCACGCTGCAACTGCGCGGCGGTCGCGTGCCTGATCGCGGGCCGGGGGATCACCTCATGCCAGGGCCGGCCCATCGCCAGGTCCAGGCAGACGCGCATGAAGCAATGATCCAGCCGGATAGGCCAATGGTGCATTACGGCCGCCTGCGGCAGTTGCCGGCGCGTCAGGTCCAGCCATCTAGCCACCAATGCCGCCCGATCCTGCGCCGCTGATCCTGACATTGCTGCTAGACGAACGGGCGCAGTCCTGGTTCGACGCGCGGCGGCGGCAGTATTTCCCAGCGGACCGGCTGCAGGTGGGCGCCCATGTCACGATGTTCCACGCTCTGCCTGGCGCGCTGGAACCCGCGGTGGTGCAGGCCGTCACGGAAGCCTGCGCCGCCACGGCGCCGATGCCGGTGGGCGTCGCCGGCCTGCGGTTCCTCGGGCGCGGCGTGGCGTTCACCTTGCAGGCGCCTGGTGCGGTGGCCCTGCGGGCACGGCTGCGCGCGGGCTTCGCGCACGCGCTGACGGCGCAGGACGCGCAGAACTGGTCACCGCACGTGACGATCCAGAACAAGGTCTCGCCGGACGAGGCGCGGCGCACCCAGGCGGCGCTGGCCGCGCAGGCCTGGCCGGACGGCGTGCAGGCCACCGGTGTTGCCGTCTGGCGCTACCTGGGCGGCCCGTGGGAGCAGGTGCGCGCGGTGCCGTTCGCCACCGGGTTGACGCAGGACAGCGTTCCCGGCGAGGTGGCCTGATGCATGTTGTCATCATCGGCGGCGGGTTCGCGGGGGCGGCCTGCGCGCTGCACCTGCTGCGCGACAACCCGGATTTGGCCTGCGAGCTGACAATCGTGGAACCGCGCGAGACGCTGGGCGCGGGCCTGGCCTACTCCAGCCCGGCGGAGGAGCACCGCACGAACGTGGCCGCCGCGCGCATGTCCGTGCTGCCGGAAGCGCCGCTGCATTTTCACGAATGGCTGCTGGCCCAGGGCGAGCCGGCGCGCGACCCTGAAAGCGCCATGTCGGACGGACGCCTGTACCCCGCCCGCCGGGTGTTCGGCCGCTACGTCAGCGAACAGCTCCTGGCGCAGCGCGCAATCCGGCCGGGCGTGGCGTTCCGCCACATCCGCCAGGCGGCGCAGCGCGTGGACGCGGACGGGGCGGACCTGCGCGTCACGCTGGATGACGGCGACACGCTCGAGGCGCAAGCCGTGGTGCTGGCCGTCAGCCATTCCGCGCCGGACCTGCCGCCGGCGTTGCGCGGCAGCCCCGCCGTCTTGCCGGACCCGTGGGACGTCCCGGCGCTGGACCGCATTCCGCCCGGTGCCCGCGTGCTGATCGTGGGCACCGGGCTGACCGCCTGCGACGTGGCCGCCCGGCTGATGGCGCGCGGCCATGCCGGCGCTGTCACCATGGTTTCCCGCCACGGCCTGCTGCCCCGGCCGCGCACGCATCTGCCGGTGCAGGCCGAGGGCGACTTCACCACCGCGCCGGAGACCACGGCACTCGGCCTGCTGCGCCGGGTGCGCCGCGCCGTGGCCGACGCCGCCGCCGGCGGGCGTCCGTGGGAGAACATCATCGACGCGCTGCGCCAGCAGGCGAGCGCCGCCTGGGGCACGCTGGACTGGACGCAGCGCCGCGCCCTGCTGCGCCACCTGCGCACCTGGTGGGACGTGCACCGCTTCCAGAGCGCGCCGCAGATCGACGCGGCGCTGGCCGCCGCGCAGGAGAGCGGGCGGCTGCGGGTACGCGCGGCCCGCGTGCTGGGCGTGACGGACATGTCGGCGGGGGCTTGCGTGCGCCTTCGCCCGCGCGGCGGTGCCGCCGACGAGGAGCTTGCGGTGGAATTCATCGTCGCCTGCACCGGCCCGGGGCACCGGACGGTGGTGGACGCCCACCCGGTGCTGCGCGGCCTGGCCGAGGCGGGCGCGCTGTTGCCGGACCCGGCGGCGCTTGGCATCTGGGTGGACGGGGACAGCCGCGTGCTGCGCGCGGACGGGTCCGCCTGGCGCAACCTGTTCGTGGCGGGGCCGCTGGCGCGCGGCACGTTCGGCGAGCTGATGGGGCTGCCGCAGGTGAATTTGCAGCCTCGGGCGGTGGCGGGGGCGGTGGCGGGGGTGCTGGAGGGAAGCAAGGAAGGCCTTCTTTTTTGAAAAAAAGAAGCAAAAAACTTTTGCTTCCCCGCGGCATCAGTGGCGCGGCCGTTCTGCAGGCGCATCTACCGGCAGGACCTGCACGCGCCTCTGCGCAGGCGGAGGAGCAAAAGTTTTTTGCTTCTTTTTTTCAAAAAAGAAGGCCTTCCTTGCCTTGCTAACCCCCCAAACCCGCCTCTCCGGCATAGCAGGCTGGCCAGTCAGCCACTCCCGCTCCCCCCTGCTGCACAACCATTGGCTGGCGCAACACGGCATAGATGGCGCCTACGTGGCGCTGCCCGTTCAGCCAGCCGATTTTCCCGTGGCGGTGGCCGGGCTGCGCGCCGCCGGCTTTGCCGGGCTGAACGTGACCGTGCCGCACAAGCAGGCAGCGGTCGCGCTGTGCGACACTTTGGAGGACAGCGCACGACAGGCCGGTGCGGTGAACACGCTCGTCTTCGCGCCCGGCGGCGTGCGTGGGCTGAACACGGACGGCGCGGGGTTCCTGGCCAACCTGGCGGCGTACGGCGTGGCCGCCGCCGGGCCGGCGCTGCTGCTGGGCGCGGGCGGGGCGGCGCGCGCCATCGCCGCGGCGCTGCTGGCGGAGGGCGTCCAGGTGAGCCTCGCCAACCGGTCACCGGAGCGCGCGGCCGCGTTACGCGCGCACCTGCCCGCGCTGCACGTGCTGGACTGGGCCGATCGGGACCGGGCGGTGGCGGATCACGCGCTGCTGGTGAATACCACGTCACTGGGCATGGCGGGCCAGCCGGCGCTGGAGCTGTCGCTGGACCACGCGGCACCCGGGCTGGCGGTGGCGGACATCGTCTATGTTCCGCTGGAGACCGCGCTGCTGGCGACGGCCCGGGCGCGCGGGCTGCGCACTGTGCCTGGGCTGGGGATGCTGCTGCACCAGGCAGTGCCGGGCTTCGCCGCCTGGTTCGGGGTGACGCCCAGCGTGGACCAGGCGTGCTACGACCTGCTGGCCGCGGACATTCCGCCGCGATGATGGTGGTGGGCCTGACAGGCGGCATCGGCATGGGCAAGTCCACCGCCGCGCGTGCCCTACGGCGGGCCGGCATTGCCGTGTTCGATGCGGACGAGGCCGTGCATCGCCTGCAGGCGCCGGGCGGCCGCGCGCTGCCGGCGATCGCCGCCGCGTTCCCCGGCACGGTGCGCGCCGGTGTGCTGGACCGCGCCGCCTTGCGCGCCGCTGTGCTGGCGGACCGCGCGCGGCTGCGGGTGCTGGAAGCGATCATTCACCCGATGGTCCAGGCCGAGCAGCGCCGCTTTCTGGCGCGCGCCCGCGGCGCCGGACGACGGATGGCGGTGCTGGACGTGCCGCTGCTGTTCGAAACCGGCGGGGCGGCGCGGGTGGACCGCGTGATGGTGGTCTCCGCCCCGCGCGCGATCCAGATGGCGCGGGTGCGCCGGCGCCGGCACATGTCGGACGCGGAAATCGCGCGCGTGATTGCGCTGCAGACGCCGGATGCGGAGAAGCGGCGCCGGGCGGACGTGGTGGTGCGGACGGGGCTGTCCCGGTTTCACGCTACGCGGGCGATCAAGCGGTGGCTGGAGAGAGAAAGTAGGGCCAGGACCTCTGCCCCCCGACGCCGCAGGCTCGAACCAAGGGCGCCAGCGGCGCCGGCCCGCTAAGGACAGCGTCCTAAGCGGGCGACACGCACTTCAACGTAACGGGTTCTGGGGCCCGCGCCCCAGCGGGGTTTGGGGCAGAGCCCCGACCTTACTTCGCGCTCACGCCGTCTCCGGCACCAGCAGCGTGCCCGTCCGCGCGTCGCACGTGCCCAGATCGGCGTCCGTCAGCATCCGCCACGATCCGCCGGCCAGTATCTCGCACGGGCGGAAGCGTATCTTGTAGGCCATCTTGCGGCTCTCCGGCACCCAGTAGCCGAGATACACGTAAGGCAGGCCCTGGGCGCGGGCGCGTTCCACCAGCCACAAGATCGCGTACGTGCCCAGCGAGCGCTTGGTCAGTTCCGGTGCGAAGAAGCTGTACACGGCGGACAGGCCGTCGCCCAGGCGGTCCGCCAGGCAGGCGCCGACCAGACGGTCGTCGTCGTCACGGAACTCCACGACCATGGTCTCGATCGGGGTGTCCTCGACCATGGCGCGGTAGTCGTAGAAGCTCATCGTGGCCATGTCGCCGTCACCGTGGCGGGCCTGCTGGTAGCGCTGGAACAGGGCGAACTGTTCGGCCGTGGCACGCGCCGGCACTTCGAAGCCTTCCGTGCCCTCGTTGGCGCGGGCCACCCGGCGCAGGCCGCGATCCGCCTCGAAACGGCGCGTGTCTATGCGAATCGGCACGCAGGCGGAGCAGTTGGGGCAGACAGGCGCGTAGGCGATGTTGTGGCTGCGGCGAAAGCCGGCGCGCGACAGCCGGTCATGCAGCGAGTCCGCGTCCGGTCCGGTGATCTCGGTCACCACCTTGCGCTCCGTCCGGCCCTGCACGTAGGGGCAGGGCAGCGGCGCCGTGGTGTAGAAGAACTGCGGTCTGCGCGGCGGCTTGTAAGTCATCGGTTCACACTGTGCAGCTTCGCAGTCCTGTAGGGCAAGCAAGGAAGAAGGTGCCGCGCGCACGAAATGAAAAGAGGCGGCGCTGGAGCGCGAACCCGCAGGATGCGGCGCTCCGCGCTATCGCCGACCGCCGAGGCGTGCGGATTCCGCGACGCTTGCCTACGGCTCCAGCCGCAGCGTCCCGCTGACCACCTCCGGCGCCGCCGGTATCGTTACCGACTGGCCTTCGGCCCACAACCCCATCATGTCGAAGGCGTGCCCGCTCAGCAGATTGCCGGACTGGCCTGGCGTCACCACGAACCGGCTGCGCTCCAGGTCCGCCACGTCGTAGATGCCACGATAGGCGGCGCCGTGACGCGAGGCGAAGTCGCCCAGCTCCCCGCTGCCGCCGCGGAACAGCGTGCTGTCGTCACCGTCCACCGCCACGCGGCGTCCGGCCAGCCCACCCACCACCGGCAGCGCGCCCAGCAGCGGGTGGGCGAACACCGCCTGATGTGCCGTGCCCCAGCGCCACGCTTTCGGATCGTCGCCGTATTTGGCGGCCAACTGCGCCACCGAGTCGTGCAGGGCGGCGGACATGGCGGGGCGGCAATCGCCATTGCACCAGGCGGTGCCGGCCGGTGTCACCAGCCAGTCCAGGAAGCCGCCCCACGGCCCCATGTCGTCCTCGTCCACGTGGTTGGCGGCGATGATTTTCGCCACGAACAACTGGACGGCCGCGTTGAAGATCAGCGGCTCCGGCCGGTCCTTCGCCATGGTGCCGTCCCAGGCAGCCAGCAGGCCCTGTGCGGTGCCGGTCGCGCCCTGCTGGCGCGGTAGCGCGTTCAGATACGGCAGCACGTCATGCGCCAGCACGCTCACGTCGTCGCGCTGCATGGAGGCGAAATCCTCCACCGAGAACGTATCCTTCGCGGCCAGCCGCTCGTGGATGCGGCGCGCGCGCAACGGCACCGGGAAGTCACGGCCGAGGAACGGCAGGAAGCTTGGCGGCTCGGTGCGCTCGTTGGCGTTCTCCACCGAGCCGCTGGCGGGGTTGACGAAATGCGGCAGCGAGGCGCCGCCGGAGAAGCCCAGCCAGTCATGCGCGCCGTCATCGCCCGCCACCGGGGCGCTGCCGTCGCCGGCGCGGCGCACCGGCACCTGGCCGGTGGTGTAGAGCGCGATGCCGTCCGGGCCTGCCACCGTCAGGTTCTGCATCGGCGCGGTCATCATTCCCGCCGCGCGCCCGGCCTCGGCCACGCTGGCCGCATGGTTCAGCGCGAACAGGCCGGGCGCCGGGCTGCCGAGCTGGAACTGCGCCATCTCCACCGCCATCACCGGCTCGGTCTTGGCGCCTTGCGGGCCGTCATCGCTGATCACCGGACCGTGCCGCGTGCTGCGCACCGTCACGTGCACGTTCGGGGCGCCGCGCACGTGGATGACCTCGTCGCGCGTGGTGAACGGCTTCGGCCCGTCCGGCGTGGCGTAGGTGCCGTCCGGCAGCACGCGTTCGACAAACACGTCCTGCGTGTCGATGCCCGTTGTGGTGAAGCTCCAGCCGATATGGGCGTTGCGGCCGATCACCAGGAACGGCACGCCGGGCGCGGTGGCGCCCACCAGCACGCTGCCCGGCGTCTCGATACGCGCCAGATACCACAGCGCGGGGAAGCCCAGTTGCAGATGCGGGTCGCCCGCCATCAGGGCGGCACCGGTGGCCGAGCGCTTGCCGTCCACCGCCCAGGCGTTGGACGCCTCGTCCGGCAGGGTGAAGGGTTGCGGGAAGCGCGGCAGGTGGTCTAGCAATCCCTGCCTGACCGCCGCCGGTGCGCCGGGCGGCGCCGAGCTGTCCGGCGCCGCCGTGCTGTCCGTGGGCGGCCACAGCTCGCCCACGCGGGCGGCCGGCACGTGGCCGGCCATGCCCGCGCGCGCCAACTCGGTGCGGTAGTTGTCGGCCAGCCAAAGCGAGACGGTCTCGCTCCACAACAGGCAATCCGACGGCTTCCACGGCTCCGGCGCGCCCAGGGCCAGGAACTCCGGGGCCGCCATCCTGCCGCGCTCGGCGATCCAGGCGTTCACGCCGCGCGCATAGGCCTCCAGGATCGCCTTCAGCTCCGGCGTCAGGCCGGCGTAGGATTGTTCCGCATGCAGGCGCTCGCCGAACACGCGCGCCATGCGGTCCACCCGCACGGCGCGCGGGCCGGCGATCTCGGCCAGCCGGCCGGAGGCGGCACGGCGCGTCAGCTCCATCTGGAACATCCTGTCGCGCGCATGCAGGTAGCCCAGGGCGGCGGCGGCATCGGGTTCGCTGTTGGCGTGGATGCGCGGGATGCCCCAGCCGTCCAGCGTCACGTCCGCCGGGGCGGACAGGCCGGCGATGTGCAGCGTGGCGTGGGCCGGCGGCAGGGTCTGCCACAGGGTGAACGCGGCGGCGGCTACCAGCAGGATCAGGACGAGCGCTGCGGCTTTGAGGAACTTCATCGTTGGGCGGCCCGTGCTGGGAAGGGAAAAGGCCTTCGTTTTTGAAAAAAGAAGCAAAAAACTTTTGCGTCTCCGACGCTTGCCGGCGGTGGGTTCCTACTAATGGCGGCTGCTGCGGGGTGGGTGCCCTATGCCTTGCCGACCCAGTAGCGCTGGCCGGGGTTGGTCTGCAGGAAGCTGTCGATGTTCTGGATCGGGGTGGGTTTGGCCTGCAGGCTGTCGTAATTCATCCACTTGCCGTCCGGCCCGCGCAGCACGGTGATGAAGTGAGCGCGGTTTTTCAGGGCGATCAGTATCCTGGCGCCGTCCAGCCAGTCGCCGGGCTGCAGCGTGGCCTGGCCCGCGGCCTGGCCGGAGAGCAGGCGGTCCACCACCGCCGGATCGTTGCCGTCATTGGCCATGGCGGCCGCGTCCGCGCGGGACATGCCGATGGCCGTGTAGATGCCGATCGCGGCCTCCTCGAAGGCAGGCCTGGCGAGCGTGCCGAGGAAATGCCGCGAGGCGAAGAACGCGCACAGGCTGGCATCCGGCCCGCTTGTGGCCTGGTGGTGGAACTGCGGCAACGGTGATGGCATGCCGCTAATGTACCGGGGCGCTCGCGGGCCAGCAAGCAAGGCCGCGAGGACTGTGCCGTTCCGTTCGGGTGGCGGCCGGAAGAGCCGGCGCCGCGTCAGAAGACCGTGGCGGCCGTATTTTGCCTGCCATGGCCGTGAAAGAGATCGGTCTGGTAGGTCGGCGGGTTACCGCCCATGCCGGCCACGAAGCGAATATGCGCTGTTGCCGCGGGGTATTGCGCACTCGACCACGGCTCCTTGTCGAGACCGAGACGCAATGTCACATGGTCGGTGCGCTCGGTGGTGCTGCTATGCAGTCCTGTGCAGACATAGACCTGCCCGCCATCCGCGGCCGTCGCGTATCGGGTGACGGTGGCGTTGTTGCAGTTCCGGATCATCTCCCTGATCAGGGCCGCTTCCGTCTGCTCGGGTATCTGCTGCGATTTATGCCAGGAGTTCTCGATCCAGTTCTTCGCGAAGTTGATCGTCATCCTTGCCTCTCGTCTTTGGCTGAACCGGCAGGGTGGAGCAGGTTGCGTTGCCTGTGCGATCAGGCCGGCAATGACACGGTCTTAGTGTCTGTTTGAAAACTCGCCCTGGCGGCCATCTGGCGGCTGACTCACCAGGCGAAGTTCCCAAACAGACACTTTGATCCGCGGAACACGTATGGCAGCGTTTGCCATGGTGCCCGCCACCGGACTCGAACCGGTACACCCGAAGGCCGCAGATTTTAAGTCTGCTGCGTCTACCATTTCGCCAGGCGGGCCCGCGCCGCAACCTGCCCCGCCCGGCGCCAGGAGACAAAACGTTTTTGCGCCCGCCCCGCAAAAACCAGCCGCCCGCCCAAGCACAGCCCAAACCTCTGTCCCCGCGCCAAGAGCAAAAGTTTTTTGCTTCTTTTTTCGGAAAAAGAAGGCCTTTCTTCCTACAGCATGTACCGCGCCCCGGCCCTGATCACCCAGGCCACCCCCACGCTACCCGCACCGATCCGCGCCAGACGGCGCGCCCCCTGGCGCCTGCTTCGCCGGGCGCTGATCGCCGCCATCTGGCTGGCGCTGCTGGCCGCCGCCACCCTGCTGTGGTTTCTGCGGGACCTGCCGCAGCCGCAGGACGCGCTGGGCGCGGTCCGACGCCCCAGCCTGGTGCTGCAGGACCGTACCGGCGCCACCATCGCCACCTACGGGGACGTGGTGGGCGAGGCGCTGCGCCTGCCAGACCTGCCCCGCTTCCTGCCGGACGCCGCCGTCTCGGTGGAGGACCGCCGCTTCTGGACCCATGGCGGGCTGGACTGGTGGGGCATGGCGCGCGCGCTGGCAGTCGATCTGCGCGCCGGCCGCGTGGTGCAGGGCGGCTCCACCATCACCCAGCAGGTGGCGAAAACCCTGTTCCTGACCAACGCCCGCACGTTCCGGCGCAAGGTGCAGGAGGTGGTTCTGACGCTCTGGCTGGAGCGCCATTTCAGCAAGACCGAGATACTCGAGATCTGGCTCAACCGCGTCTATCTCGGCTCCGGCGCCTGGGGGGTGGATGCCGCGGCGCACGTCTATTTCGGCGTATCGGCGCGGCGGCTGCTGCTCTGGCAGGCGGCGGTGATCGCCGGGCTGCCGCGCGCGCCGTCCCGCTTCAACCCGCATACGGACGCCCGTGCCGCCGCCGCCCGCGGGCGGGAGGTGCTGGACGCGATGGTGGCCAACGGTGTGCTCACCGCGGGCCAGGCAGGCGCCGCGGCCGCGCAGATGCAGTTCGCCCGCGCCCAGGGCGGCGGCTGGTTCGCCGACTGGGCGGCGACGCAGGCGCAGGTGCCGCCGGGCGCCGACGCCGTCCTGCGCGCCACGCTAGACAGCCGGCTGCAGTCGGCCGCCGAGACGCACCTGGCCGCCCTGCTGGACGGGCCCGGCCGGCCCGTCCACGCCACCCAGGGCGCAGTGGTGGTGCTGGACGCCGTGAGCGGGGCCGTGCGCGCGCTGGTCGGCGGCCGAGCTTACGGACCCGGCGCGTATGACCGCGCGACCCTGGCGCGCCGCCAGCCCGGCTCGGCCTTCAAGCCTTTCGTCTGGCTGGCCGCCCTGGAACACGGAAGCCGGCCGGACGACACGGTGCTGGACGCCCCGCTGCGCATAGGCGACTGGGCGCCGCAGGATTTCGAACCCGGCTGGCGCGGCCAGGTGACGCTGGAACAGGCTTTGGCGCTGAGCCTCAACACCGCCGCCGTCCGGCTGGAGCAGTCCGCCGGCGGCCCGCAGGCGGTGGCTGAACTGGCCCATCGTCTGGGCATCGCGGATCGCCTGCCGGAGGTGCCCGCTCTGGCGCTCGGCACAGGAGAGGTGGGGCTACTGGAGATGACCGCCGCCTACGCCACGTTCTTCAACGGCGGCAAGCGGGTGATCCCGTACGGTATCGAGTGGGCCAGCATCGGCCAGGACCGCCAGGCCGTGTCGCCGCCCAGCCCCCGCGCGGTGGCCGATCCAGACCTGGCCGCGATGATGGTGCGCATGCTGGGCGCCGTCGTGCGTGACGGCACCGGGCGGGCGGCCGCCCTTCCCGGCCGCTTCGTGGCCGGCAAGACAGGCACCACGCAGGACAACAAGGATGCGTGGTTCATCGGCGCCGTGGGCGGCCGGGTGATCGGCGTGTGGATCGGCAATGATGACGGCAGCCCGATGCGCGGCGTGATGGGCGGCGAGCTGCCGGCCGTTCTGTTCCGGCAACTGGCCAGATAGGCTTCGCAACCCGGCCGCCGGTTTTTCTGCGGATAGACGTCATTACTTGGCCGGGCGGGGGTCACCGGCACGGCAGATACGTGTAGTGTTCGCCGCAACGGGGTACCGCATGTCCAAGCTCCTCTATTTTCTCGCCACCCTCACCGATTCGGGGCTTTCCGTATTCGGTCTGCGCGGTGCCTATGAACAACCGTCCTACCGGGTGGTGCAGCCGATCGGCCCAAATATCGAGATACGGGCCTACGCGCCGCGGGTGGCGGTGGCGACGGCCGTGGTGGCCGGCGACCCGGGCCAGGCGTTCGGCCGGCTGTTCCGCTACATTACCGGTGCAAATGCCGGCGCCCATCTTGTGGCGATGACGGTGCCCGTGGAGCAGGCCGCCCAGGCCGCCCCGCCGCCTGCACGGATGGACACGCCGGTGATGCGCTTCTTCCTGCCGCGGGAGGTGGTGCGGGCGGGGCCGCCCTATCCCACTGAACACGGCGTCTGGCTGGCCACGCTGCCGGCCGAGACCCTGGCGGTGATCAGGTACTCCGGAACCGCAACGGAGGCGACGCGCGCCGAGGCGGCGTCCAAGCTGCAGGCCGCGATCGGCGCGTCCGGCCACGTTGCGCAGGGCGCGGCACGCTACTTCTCCTATGACCCGCCTTTCGCCATTCCGCTGCTGCGGCGCAACGAGGTGGCGGTGGCGGTGAAATAAAGCCGAAATCCTCAGGCGTTTTCCGGATTGCAAGCTTGCCTTGCGCTATTGCGCTGCGCGAGGTTCCTGTGAGGCCAGCGCGGTGTTGTCGGCATAGGGCGTCCTGCCCAAGTGTCGGCGCTTGAGGCGCAACGCGGGCCGCTCCACAAAATGCCAGGAGAGCCAGGCACAGGCCAGGCAGATCGGGGTGGTTACCAGGAAGACGCCTTCGGGGCCCAGTCCCTTCGGCCCCAGCGAGATCACCGTGTTTATGACCGGATAGCCGAACAGATAGACGCCGTAGGACAGGTCACCCACGCTGCGTTTCAGCCTGGTGCCGGCGCCTGTCGCTACCCCGATCGAGAGGACGAGGTATGGCAGGCACAGCTTCAAGATTATCGGAGCGGCAAAGCTGTCACGGGCGGCGAACAGGATCAGCACGCATAGCGCGGCTCCGCCCGGACGCAGGGTGATGCGGCCCCGATACGTCCAGGCCACCACCCCGGCCAGGAAATAGCAGGTGTATTGCGCCAGCGCATCGGTGCTGACGGTGCGGAACACGAAGCTGCCGGGATGATTATCGTCCAGTCCGTACGCGTGCGCTATCGGTCCGGCAGCCAAGCTGGCGGCAAAGGCCAGCAACACCAGCCAGCGCCTCCCGCCCGCCGCGCAAAGCAGCAAAATGGGCAGCAGAAGGTAGAACAGGCTCTCTACCGGCAACGTCCATAGCGAGCCGTTCAGATACGGATAGGGAAGTTTCGAGAACACGTTGGGGACGAAAGGATCTTCGCCGAAGACCAAAACGTTGCTCAGATGTCCGAGTGCGTAATGGTGGAAGTAGTAGCTGCGCGCGCCTTCGAAAAATATCGGTGCAATGATGAAAGTCTCGAAGACCGTGACCAGGGCCAGCCCCGGAATTATGCGCAGCACACGCGCGGCAAGATAAGCCGGCAGGTCCTGTGTTTCCACCGACCGCGCGATCAGGAAGCCGCTGATGACGAAAAACACGTCGACCGCGAGCGTGCCGCCGTAGCCGTACTGCAGATACGTGCTGACCGGCTCCCAAGTGGCGGCCGTTAGCGAGTATGTGTGGCTGAGCACCACCACGAGTGCCGCCGCCAGACGTACCGCGTCGAAGTTGTTGCGCCCGGGATCGAACGCCGCCGCCAGTGTTCGCCCGGCCTGCGAGGGCAGCCGATGCGGCAATACGTCCACCAAACCAGCTTCTCCAGCGCTCCGCGGTTCGTTGACTTACCAGCAAACGCGAGCCTATTGCACCCGGCCCCGAAAGTTACACCGACCGTTGCTTGCAGCCCGCCCACAGACGACAGGCCTGCTTCCTGCTTTCCGTCAGGTTCGCGCCTGGCATACGGGGTGGCTGCAATCCTTCTACCTGGTTTTCCTGAGCGCATTGCTTGCTGCGCGCTATTTCCGCGTCCATGCCCGCCACCCTCTGGCCCCGAACAATCCGGCGCCCGCCCATGCCTGGTTCGGCTGGGCCGACCAAGGCGAATACTACAAGGCGGCCCACGCCTGGGCGGCCGGCAACCTGGACGGCGCACTGCACCATTACCCGGCGGGCTACGCCCTGCTCGGCGCGCTGTTCGTGCCCCTCTTCCCTGACCAGCCCTTCTTCATCGTCGATGTGTTCTGCTGGGCCTGTTCGCTATGGCTGTTCGCAGCCCTCGCCGCGGCACTATGGCCGGAAGCCGCCGGCATGCGCGCCGCGGGCGGCACGGTGTTCTTCCTGGTCACCGTCATGGACCGCAGCGCCTTCTACACCTGGGAGACCCCCTGGACCAGCACGCCCGCCGCCACGCTGACCTTTGCGTGCCTGCTTGCAGCGTTGCGCTACAGCCAGGTCCCGCGCCTTCGCCATGCCGCCGCCGCCGCGTTCTTCTGCGGGTCGATCATCCTGTTCCGCCCGACGGACTGGGCGTTTGCCGCGAGCATCGTGGGCCTGTTCCTGCTTGCCGTGACGTGGCGCCATCCCGCTCGGCGTCCCCTGCTTCGCCTGGTCCCTGTCGCGGGCATCGCCTTCCTGGCCGGTCCGCTCCTATTGGGCATCACGCATCTCGCCACCCATGGCATGACGGCGGGCGCCTACATCCAGTTCTCCCGCCTGGTGGGTTTCGAGTGGCGCCTGCTGCCGCTGCGCTGGGTGACCGTGCTGCTCAACCCGCGGCCGCTATTCCCGAAAGGCGCCGGGCTGGCGCAGGTCTACTGGTGGATACTGCCTGGAATGGCCGGCATCGCGGCCTGCCTGATCGCCGAGCCGAAACGCCGCGCCCGACATGCTCTGGTGGGCGGCGGGGCGACCGCCTTCGTCTGTGTCTATCTGTGCTACCGTGACCTGCACCCGACCGGCCTGTTCTACTTCGCGAACCAGCATTACTTCAAGTGGACCATCCCGGTGTTCGCCTTGTACGCCCTGGCGCTGCTGCAGTTGATCGCCTGGCGGCGCGAATATCTGGCCGGCGCCGCGGGCCTCGCGGCGGTGGTCTTTGCCGGAAGCTGGCGGCCCGTCCTGGCCGTGAACCCGCGCCCGTCTGCGGTGACGATCCTGCCGGACGGCCAAGGCCTGTATCTGCCGCATGGCCTGGGGCCGCTCGATGCCGCCTTTCTCGTCCGGTCGGGTGAAGATTTCAACGGCCTCTATCTCGGCCAGCACACGCTGGATGCGGGCGGCAGCCGCCTCATCGCCAATGCTGCCTTCAAGGTGTTCCCGATCCCGTTCGGCTTCATGTTGGTGGCCTTGCGCCAGATGCCTGAACAGCCCGCCACGCTGCATCTGCAGACCAGCGCGACCCTGGATCGCGCGCACCCTATCCTGCAGGCGCGGCAACGCATCGTGTTCGGGCTGCCGTGTTTCGTTCTGCCTTCCCGAGCGGCGTGCGCGTATCGCATGGTTTTGCAGAGCGGCCCGTGAGTGCGGGGGGCAAGCACGCTTGTATCTGCACCCCCTTTGTCCTTCCCAAGGTGCCACAGGGTGGCAGCGCCGAGAGGGCGGATCTTGTCTGCGTCACGCACGCGCATCCCTCGCGCTGAGCTGCGCGAAGCGCGCCGTCAGGCATACCGCCACCACGGCCAGTCCGGCGCACAGCCCCCACCACAGCCCGATCGCGCCCAGATGAAAGCGGAACGCCAGCACCCAGCCTGCCCAGAAGCCGATCCCCCAATATCCGAACGTCGCCAGAACCATCGGCACGCGCACGTCCTGCAGGCCGCGCAACGCGCCGCCGGCCACCACCTGCGTGCCGTCGAACAGTTGGAACACGCCGGCCACGCGCAGCAGACTCGCACCCAGCGCCACGGCCCCCGCGGTTGCCGCATCGGGCACGATATACAGGCCGACAATCAGGCGCGGCACCAGGCTCAGAGTCAGCGCGCTGGCGGCCATGAAGGCGGCGCCGAGCAGGATAGCCGTGAAGCCGGCCCGGCGCGCAGCCCCCGGCTGGCCGGCGCCGCAGGCTGTGGCCACCCGCACGTTCGCCGCCTGGCTGATCGCCAACGGCACCATGAACGTCACGCTGGCTACGCTGAGCGCGATCATGTGGGCCGCCAGCACGACCGGGCCCAGGGACGCGGCCAGCATGCCGGTCGCCAGGAACAGCCCCGCCTCCACCGCCACGGTTGCCGCCACCGGCAGCCCGATCGCCAGCAGGGCCCGCAGCACGCCCAGCCGCGGCCAGGACAGGCGCACGAAACCGCGGAACCGCCTGCCATGCAGGACGGTCAGCATCGCCGCCGCCACCACGCTCAATGTGATGACAATGGCGGCCGCGGAGCCGGCCACGCCGTGGCCCGCCAGGCCTAGCCCGCCGCCAATCAGCAGGCGGGTCAGCCCGGCATGCAGGACCACGCCGGCCGGCAGCACCCAAAGCAGCACACGCTGCAACCCGATCGCGGGCAGAAACTGGCGCATCATCCCCACCCCCACCACGCCGGCCGGCACCGCCCAGCGCAGGACGTGCAGATAGGCCGCCACGTCCTGTGCCAGCGCCTGGCCCTGCCCGGCCGCGCGCCAAAGCGCGGCAGGCGCGCTCATCACCGCGAACAGCGGCGCCGCCATCAGTATGGCGAGCAGGACGCCGGACCAGTACAGCCCGGCCACGTCCTGGGGCTGCCCCGCGCCCAGCCGGTTGGCCGCGAGCACGCCGACGCCGGTCAGCACGCCTTGCAGGACCAGCAGCCCGGTGATGAACACGTTGGTGGCGAACGCGCCTGCCGCCAGCGCCCGGTCACCCAGGCTGCCGAGCATGATCGTGGTGATCAGGCCCATGGCGATTTCGGACAGCAGGGCCGCGGCGATGGGAGCGGAAAGGGCCAGGGTCTGGCGGACATGCCGGCCGTAGCTGCCGGCTGGGGGTTCCGACGTTAGGAAAGCGGCCTGCATCCGGGGCTTGTGTCAGGCGGAGGGAAGTAAGGCCAGGGGCTCTGCCCCTGGATCCCGCCAAGGACAGTCGTCCTTGGAACTCTTATACGCATCCCGCGCCAGCGGGGTTGGGGAGAGCCCCGTTCGTTCTATTTGGCGTTCGGCAGCGCCAACCTTGCCACCCGCGCGCCGAACCAGGCCTGCGGCTCGGAGGCGCGCACCTGTTCGATCAGCTCCTCGTTACGGACGCAGCCTTTCACGATGTCGAACACCTGCTGCCACGCGGCACCGGGCCGCCACGCCTTCAGCAGGCACGCATCGTACACAGTGTAGGTGCGCCCAGCGCCGCAGCCGAAAGAGCTGCGATCCGGCCTGGCAGCGGACAGCACCACCCGGTTCTGCCGCGCCATCGGCTTCTGGGTGAAGCTTCCCGAATAGCAGGCGGAAATCACCACTGCCGTGGGCGCCGTGCCGCACCCACGCGTCAGCGCCGCGTCCAGCGCAAGCGGGGTCAGGAACGTGTCGCCATCCGCCAAATACAGCCCGGCATGCTTGCCGCCATGCGACGTGGCGAACACCAGGCATCCCTGCCCCGGCGCAGGATGCATCGCGGCCACGGCGGCCAGCACGTGGTCCAGCGTCGCCGCGTCCGGGCCCGTGGCCGCGGCGCTCAGCCGCACGATGTCCCGTCCGCCGGCGCCGCTGGCCGCCAGGTCCGCCTGCACGCCCTGCACCGCGTTGTCGAACACCGGCAGGCTGTCGTCGCCGGCGATCAGCACGACCTTGTCCGGTGCGGCCGCATGCGCCACCGCCCCGCCGAACGCCGCCAGCACGACAGACGCGCAACACAGGCGGCGAAACCGCGACGGGCGAACACCGGGCCGGATGTCGCCAGGCGACCCGGCCTGGCGAGGCGGCGCATCCACAGGGGCAGGGAGCGAGATGGTTTTCATGGAGCCTAGATAGAAGCGGGCGCGCTGGTTGCAGCCCCGCGGCAGGCCGCCAACACACGCGGCACCGCGTGCGCGGCGCCTGGCACGCGCGCAGCCGTGAGGCCGGAAGCCGGAGCGCCGGCGCGGGACCGGCCGCGACCACCCTGTGGACTTCCGGGAGACGACCGGATCGGGCGGCTATCACTTTGCCCGGATCAGCTTCGACGGCCGCGGCGGCTTCACCAGCGTCAGCCAGGTGATGAGCGATCTGCAGGCGACCGGAAACGGCGGCTACAGCCTGACGCTTCCGGACGGCTCCGGGACGATCACGTTCCTGCACACGCCGAACCTGAACGCCGGCAACTTCAAGGTGCCGGGCTGACCAGTGCCGCGCGGCGCCACTTCGCCGCTCAGGACAGGCGAGGATCGTAGGTGCCGAAATCCCACAGGTTACCTTCCGGGTCGCGCGCGCTGTAGGAGCGGCCCGGGTAGCCTTCGTTGTCATGCGGGCCGGTCACGATGTCCGCGCCGGCGGCTTGCGCTGCGGCATGATGCGCGTCCGCGTTGTCCACCACCGCGTACACGCATGCGGTGATACCGCCTGCCTGCGTCGGCGTCCTCCATCCGTAGCGTTCGCTGACCCCGCCGGGCGCGGCCGTTCCGAGCATGACGAGCGCGCCACCGCTTCAGCTCGGCATGGTGGATGATCGACGGGTCGGCATCGTCGGCCACGACCGTCTGCCGTTCGAAGCCGAACGCGTTGCACAGAAAGTCGATCGCGGCGGGAGCGTTTTCGTAGCGCAGGCAGGGAATGAGCATGTGAGGCACTCCTGAACCGCGGCGCCGGGCGCGTCCGCAACGCCGCTCGTGTCAGACCAGCAAACAGCCGCAAATGCGCAGGGCCAGAAGTTTTCTCCGTCTTTTTCGAAAAAGAAAGCCTTGCTTACCGCCCCAACAAGCGCGCCGCCTCCACGGCGAAATACGTCAGCACCCCGTCCGCGCCCGCCCGCTTGAAGCCCAGCAGGCTCTCCAGCACAGCACGCTCGCGGTCCAGCCAGCCGCGCTCCACCGCGGCGCACATCATCGAGTACTCGCCGCTGACCTGGTAGGCGAAGGTCGGCACCCCGAAACGCTCGGCCACGCGGCGCACGACGTCCAAATACGGCATGCCCGGTTTCACCATCACCATGTCGGCGCCTTCGGCGAGGTCGGTCTCCACCTCGCGCATCGCCTCGTCGGTGTTGGCCGGGTCCATCTGGTAGGTTTTCTTGTCACCATGCAGGGATTTGGCCGAGCCCAGCGCGTCGCGGAACGGGCCGTAGAACGCGCTCGCGTATTTCGCGGCGTAGCTCATGATGCAGGTGTCGATCAGACCGGCCCCGTCGAGTGCGGCGCGTATGGCGCCCACGCGGCCGTCCATCATGTCGGACGGCGCGATCACGTCTATGCCGGCCTGCGCCTGCTGCACCGCCTGGCGGGTGAGCACGGCGAGAGTCTCGTCATTGGCCACGTAGCCGTCGCGTATCACGCCGTCATGGCCGTGGTCGGTGTAGGGATCCAGCGCCACGTCGCCGACCAGGCCCAGTTCGGGGTAGGCACGCTTGAGCAGGCGGGCGGCGCTGCACATCAGGTTGTCCGGGTTCAGCGCCTCGGTGCCTTCGGCATCCTTGCGCTGGGCCGGGGTGGCAGGGAACAGGGCCACGGCGGGTATGCCCAGACGCGCCGCTTCGGCCACGTGGCCTTCCAGCCGGTCCAGGCTGACACGATCCACGCCTGGCATGGCGGCGACCGGCACGGTCAGGCCGGTGCCTTCGATGACGAAGATCGGCCAGATCAGGTCGTCCACGCCCAGCGTGTGCTCGGCCACCAGCCGGCGCGTCCAGCCGTGGCGGCGCAGCCGGCGGGGGCGGCCGGCGGGGAAGGCGGCACCCCTCAAGCGTGGCCACGCAGGCGCGAGTGGAAGCGGCTGTAGCCGAAGAACACGCCCAGCCCGATCAGCAGCCAGCCCATCGCCAGCTCCCACACCTGCAGTTCCAGCGACAGCATCAGCGCGCTGCACACGATGATGCCGGCGACGGGTATGGCGGGCGAATACGGCGTGCGGAACGCCCGGGTGCGGCCGGGATCGGTGCGGCGCAGCACCAGCACGCCGATGCAGACGATGTTGAACGCCAGCAGCGTGCCGAAGCTGGTCATGTGGCCCAGCACGCTGATCGGCGTGAAGCCGCCCGCCACGCCGGCGAACACCATGAACAGCAGGTTGGACAGATAGGGCGTGCGGAAGCGCGGGTGCATGGTGGAGAACACCCGCGGCAGCAGCCCGTCGCTGGCCATCGAGTAGAACACCCGGCTTTGCCCCAGCAGCATCACCAGGATCACGCTGGTCAGCCCGGCGATGGCGCCGACATCGACCGCCACTTTCAGGAAGGTCAGCGGCGTGACGCCGATGGCGACCGATACCGGGGCGGAGACGTGCAGCTTGGTGTAGCTGATCAGCCCGGTCAGCACGAGGCAAACGAGCACGTAGAGCACGGTGCAGATGGCCAGCGAGCCGAGGATGCCGATCGGCATGTCGCGCTCGGGGTTCTTGGCCTCCTGGGCGGCGGTGCTGACGGCGTCGAAGCCGATATAGGCGAAGAACACGGTGGCCGCCCCGCGGAAGATGCCGGAGATGCCGAAATGGCCGAACTCGCCGGCGTTGGGCGGCACGAACGGGTGCCAGTTCGCCGGGTGCACGTAGAACGCGCCGAAACCGATGAAAGCCGCCACCACGGCCAGCTTGACGGCGACGATGACGGCGTTCGTCTTTGCCGACTCGCTGATGCCGCGTATCAGTATCATCGAGACGCAGACGACGATGAACACGGCGGGCAGGTTGACGATGCCGGGGGCCGCGTGGCCGGTGGCGTCCGTGTCGAACGGCGAGGCGGTGAGCGCGTGGGGCAGCGACCAGCCCAGCTTGCCCAGGAAGCCTGTCATGTAGCCGGACCAGGAGACCGAGACGGTGGCCGCCCCCACCGCGTATTCCAGTGTCAGCGCCCAGCCGATGATCCAGGCCACCAGCTCGCCCAGGGAGGCGTAGGCGTAGGAGTAGGCCGACCCGGCCGCCGGGATCATCCCGGACAGCTCGCTGTAACACAGCCCGGCGAGGCCGCAGCCCAGGGCCGCCAGCAGGAAGCTGAGCACCACCGCCGGGCCCGCATTGTCCGCCGCGGCAATGCCGGTGAGCGAGAAGATGCCGGCGCCGATGATGGCGCCGATGCCCAGCGCCACCAGGCTGAGCGGCCCCAGCGTGCGGTTGAATCCGTGGTTCCCGTCCGCACCCTTCTCCTCGATCGGCTTCTTGGCGAATAGCGGGTTGCCGAGGGTGAGGCTCATGCGGGTCCTTGCGAAAGAAGGGCCGGGGTTCCCCCCACGCGCCCGTGAGTGGTAAAGCTGCCCGCTTGCCGCGTTGCGTGCAATCGCCCAGGAAGGAAGCAGTCCTTTTTTGAAAAAAAGGACCAAAAAACTTCTCCTCCCTGTCGGCGGCTGCAGAACAGCCGCGCGACAGCGGACCAAAAGTTTTTTGCTTCTTTTTTTCAAAAAAGAAGGCCTTCCTTTCTTCCAACAAAGGAGCCCCGGCCATGAACGACCAGACGCTGTCCCCGTCCCAAGCCCGCTTCTTCACCGCGCCCCTGGCCGACACGGACCCTGCCATCGCCGCCGTGCTGTCCCGTGAACTGGTCCGCCAGCAGGACGGCATCGAGCTGATCGCGTCCGAGAACATCGTCTCCGCCGCGGTGATGGAGGCGCAGGGCAGCGTGCTGACCAACAAATATGCCGAGGGTCTGCCGGGTAAGCGTTATTACGGCGGCTGCCAGGAAGTGGACGTGGCCGAGCAGTTGGCCATCGAGCGCGCCTGCCAGATCTTCGGCTGCGCGTTCGCCAACGTGCAGCCGCATTCCGGCGCGCAGGCCAACCAGGCGGTGTTCCTGGCGCTGATCAAGCCGGGCGACACCATCCTGGGCATGTCGCTCGCCGCCGGCGGCCACCTGACGCATGGCGCGGCGCCCAGCCAGTCCGGCAAGTGGTTCCGCGCCGTGCAGTACGGCGTGCGCCGCGAGGACGGGCTGCTGGATTACGAGGAGCTGGAGCGGCTGGCGCGCGCCGAGCGGCCGCGCCTGATCATCGCCGGCGGCAGCGCCTACCCCCGGGTGATCGATTTCGCGCGCATACGCGCCGTGGCCGACGAGGTGGGTGCCTACTTCCTGGTGGACATGGCGCATTTCGCCGGGCTGGTGGCGGCCGGCCTGTACCCCAGCCCGCTGCCGCATGCCCATGTGGTCACCACCACCACGCACAAGACGCTGCGCGGCCCGCGCGGCGGCATGATCCTGTCGACCGACGCCGAACTGGGCAAGAAGATCAACGCCGCGGTGTTCCCCGGCCTGCAGGGTGGGCCGTTGATGCACGTGATCGCGGCCAAGGCGGTGGCGTTCGGCGAGGCGCTGCGCCCCGAGTTCCGCGCCTACCAGCGCGCGGTGATCGATAACGCGCGCATGCTGGCGGCAACGCTGGTGGAAGGTGGGCTGGACATCGTGACCGGCGGGACGGACAGCCATCTGATCCTGGTGGATTTGCGCCCGAAGGGCGTGACCGGGAAGGCGACCGACGACAGCCTGCAGCGCGCCCATATCACCGCCAACAAGAACGCCATCCCGTTCGATCCGGCGAAGCCCGCGGTGACCAGCGGCATACGGCTGGGCAGCCCGGCGGCGACCACGCGCGGCTTCGGCGCCGAGGAGTTTCGCCAGGTGGGGCTGATGATTGCCGAGCTGGTGGACGGGCTGGCGGCGAGTGCGGACGGGACGAACGCGGCGGCGGAGGCGGCGGTGGGCGCGCGGGTGCTGGAGCTGTGCGGGCGGTTTCCGATCTATCGGTAAGGGTAAGAAAGGCCTTCTTTTTTGAAAGAAAGAAGCAAAAAACTTTTGCTCCTGACGGCTGCATGTGGGCGCGTGCCGATCCTGCCAATGCGCGCGCTTGCAGAACCGGCACGTGCCTTCGCGCAGGCGGGGGAATAGAAGTTTTTTGGTTCTTTTTTTCAAAAAAGAACTGCTTGCCTGCCTTCTCTGCCTGCCCGCCCAAGCAGCCGAGATCTCGCTCACCATCGCGCAGACAGGCTCCGACTCGGGCATACGCAACCGCGTGTTCACCACCTGGCTGCCGGCCGACCAGGGCTTCGCCGGCCTGGACGGGCGCATCTCGCTGGCCGGCAACGCCCCTGGTTTCAGCGAGGCGCTTATCCTGCTCGGCACCACGGCGGAGGACCGCGCCGCCTGTGCCGCGCGGAACGGCACCACCATTCCGGGCATGCCGGACGTCTCGCGGGTGTGGGCGGGCATCCTGAAGAGCAACGATGCCACGCCGGTGAGCATCCCCGTCTCCGTGGCACTGGCGCACCCGGTCCCGCCGGCCACGGCCTCCGGCACGTGCCTGGTTACGCTCGTCAGCGCCGGCTACGTGTTCCTGCGGCACGACGCGGCGCTGTACACCACCACGCGCGTGCAGCTTGCGGTGGCCACCTCGCCGGGCGAACCGGGCCCGGTGCAGGCGTTCGGCATGGGGGGCGAGTTCCGCTTCCCGCCCGGCACGGCAAACTACGTGGGCATAAGGGCGAATCGCCGGCTGGTTGTCGATGCGATCGCGGCCGCGGTGAGCGCCGCGCCGGTGTCCGGCGCACCCGCCGGCGCGCGCTGGGGCGACGTGCCGCGCGGGGCGTGGCGGATCGGCACAGATTTCCTGTATGTGCCCGCGCCGGCCTGCCGCGCCGCCCATCTCGCCGGCCACCAGCCGGGGGCGAACTTCGACGTGCTGCGCCTCGCCGAGCCGGCCGCGATAGCCCTTCCGTCGGAAGCCACGCGCCTGTTCGCCGTCCCGCTTGCCAGCCGAGGCGCGCAGGCAGTGCAGGCGACGGGCTTCAGGCGCTTCACGGACCGCGTTCTGAACCAGGGTGACTGCCTGATTGCGGCGACCGCGACACCGCCCGGCGGGTCCGGGCTGCTGGATTCGGAGAACCAGTCGACCGTCTACCTGCGGCCGGCCGGGCCTGGTGACCGGTAAGCGTCGCCTACTTCCACCGGAACAGCCTGTCTGCAAACCGGGCATTGGCCTGTTTGTCGGGCTTGCCGGACAGCAGGCCGATCAGCTCCGACCTGTCCTATTTTGCGAAAGCTCTGGTGTAGATTTGCAGCGACCCGGTCCGGAACTGCAGCCGCAACAGGCTGCCCGTGTTGCTCCAATGCGTCAGGTCATCCCAGGCGAGCAGGTGTAGCGGACGGAACGAAAACTTCACGCGTAGTCCGGTGGCGTCGAACCACAGCGTTCTGGGAACGAAGGCGAACCAGACGCACGCGATCATCAGGGCGAACGGAAGCTCAGGGAGGCCATGTAGCCAGCCGACCACCAGAGATGCCGCGACAGGCCCTGCTGAAGATCCACTCTTCGCAAAGCCCGGCGTTATACCGGCAAGACTTGTCCGGATGACGGAATGCCCTGCTTGCTTTGCATTAAGAGGCCGGTGCCGATCATCAGCGCCAGGCTGGCGGCCAGCAGCCCGGCCGAAGAGGGTTCCGGAACCGCAACAGAGCTGCCATTGCACGCGCTGCCGCCCGAGGCCACTGTGTTTGCCTGCAGCGTGACCGCGCCGGTCAGCGCCAGCGCGCGGCCGCAGGCGATGTCCGCGCCGGTGTTCAGCGAGATGCTTGTATTGGCCAGGATCGAGCCGTCAAAGATCGAGCCGGTACCCAGGGTGGCGGAGCTGCCGATTTCCCAGAACACGTTGCTGCCCTCGGCATCGTTGATGACGTTGATCATCGAGGCGCTGGCCGTGGTCAGGGCGCTACCGATCTGGAAGATGAAAACGGCGTTGGGGTTGCCCTGGCCGTTCAGCGTCAGCGTGCCAGTCAGGCTGGCGGCGCTTGCGAAGTTGTAGACACCTGCCGTCAGGGTCAAGCCGCCGAGATCCTGGCCGGTCAGGTTGCTGGTTCGCGTCTCGCCGGCTGCGAAGGTGATGGCGTTGCCCAGCGCTGCTTCCGCCTGCTGGGCAAGCTGGTCACTGTCATGCACGCTGCCGCCGGTGACCGTGACTGACGAGAAGCCGGTGACCGATGTGCCCGGCCATACACCGGCATTGCCGTTGATGAGCGTGGTGCCGGTATTGGTGACCGTGGAACCGCCCAGGACGGCGAAGGAGCTGGCGTCTCCCAGGTTGATGTCCACCGGCCCGGCCCGGGCCGCGCCTACAACAAGACAAAGCAAGGCGACGCTCGCGATCGTGTGGCGCAGCATGAAGCTCTCCTGAGTTGTTACAACTTCCGGGACCCAACAATCTTCGGTGAAACTAGTTACTTGTGCAAAACGAAACTCTCACATCCTTTGCGCGAAAGGAAGAAGTATTATTACGTGTGCGCCGCAATATTACTCGTTTCGGCTGCATCCATATGCGGTGTTCGCCCGTGCGGGTGTGTTTGGGGATTGCCGGATGCCTCCGTAGCGGGGCGGCTCTCCTTTTGCCGCCCTGAGGCGTCCTGGCGGCGTGCCGTCGCATATTGCAGCGTTCTCTCCTAAAGAAGGATGCCGCCCCCCCTCAGCCACCAGGACACCCGCCCCGTGCTCCCCGTCGTCGTCATCGCCGGACGTCCAAACGTCGGCAAATCCACGCTTTTCAACCGGCTCAGCGGCCGCCGCTCCGCCATCGTGTCCGACACGCCAGGCGTGACACGGGACCGCAAGGACGCCGAGGCCATGCTGCGCGGCCGCAACGTGCGCCTGGTCGATACGGCGGGGCTGGAGGAGAGTGACCCCGAGGCGATCTACGGCCGCATGCGCGCCAGCAGCGAGGCGGCGGTGGCCGAGGCGGACCTGATCGTCTTCGTCATCGACGCGCGTGCCGGCATCACCCCGGCGGACGCGCATTTCGCCCGCTGGTTGCGCCGGCAGAACCGGCCGGTGCTGCTGGTGGCCAACAAATCCGAGGGCAGGCTGGGCATGGCCAACGCCATGGAGGCCTACAGCCTGGGGCTGGGCGACCCGCTGGCCATCTCCGCCGAGCACAACGAGGGTATCGCCGACCTGATGCGCGAGATCGCCGAGGCGCTGCCGCCGGAGCCCGACGAGGGTGAGGCGCCGGAGGGCACACGGCCGCTGAAGCTGGCCATCGTCGGCCGGCCGAACGCCGGCAAGTCCACGCTGCTGAACCGCCTGGTGGGCGAGGAGCGGATGATCACCGGGCCGGAGCCTGGCCTGACGCGCGACGCGGTGGCCACCATCCTGCACGATCCGGAGGGCGACATAGAGCTGGTGGACACCGCGGGCCTGCGCCGGCGCGCGCGCATCGAGGAAGCGCTGGAGAAGATGAGCGTCAGCGCCAGCATCGAGGCGCTGAAGATGGCCGAAGTGGTGGCGCTGACGATCGACGCCTCGCTGGGCCTGCACGAGCAGGATCTGCAGATCGCCCGCCTGGTGGAGCGCGAGGGACGCGCCTGCATCATCGTGCTGAACAAGTGGGACGCGGTGGAGGATCGCGACAAGACACGAAAGGCGATCAGCGACCGCCTCGAGTTCAGCATGACGCAGATGCGCGGCATCCCCGTGGTGACATTGTCCGCCGCCACCGGCGCGGGCGTTGCCAAGCTGCTGCCGGCGGTGCGCGCGGCGTCCGCGGTATGGAACACGCGCATTCCCACCGGCGCGCTGAACCGCTGGTTCGAGCAGGCGCTGGATCGCCACCCGCCGCCGCTGGTGGAAGGCCGACGGCTGAAACTGCGCTACATCACGCAGGCCAAGGCGCGGCCGCCCACGTTCCTGGTGTTCGGCACGCGGGCGGAGATCATGCCGGAGGATTACCACCGGTATCTGGTGAATAGTTTGCGGGAGACTTTTTCGCTGCCGGGGACGCCGATACGTGTCCAGGGGCGCGGGACGGTCAATCCTTATGCGGGTAAGGATTGAGGGCGGCTGGTTTTTGGCAAGAAAGCAAGGCCTTCTTTTCTGAAGGAAAGAAGCAAAAGACGTTTGTCTTGTTTGCTGCTGGGCGTGCCGGCGTTCTTAACAAACCAGCGACGGCTGCCGGCAAGCACGCGCGTCCTCATTCGGCGACAGCCAGGCAAAAGCTTTTCGCTCTATCTTGCCTTCAAGCAGTGACATGAATTGTTGACCCCGTTTGTAAGGCCAAGGGCGCTCCGCTGCTTGGGATTACTGTCAGCTGTCTCACCCAGCCGAGTCCTCAACCGACACTAGGAGTCCGCCAATGGCGACGCTAAACGAAAGGGGTCTGGGGCCAAGGCCCCAGCGGGGTTTGGGGCAGAGCCCCATTCTTGCTTCCTTCAAACGCCCCCTCAAGCCATCGCCTGCGCCTCAGCCTCGGCAGCCGCCTTCTGCTTGGAATAGGTGCGATAGTAAGTCGGGAACGTGGCCACGATCTCGTCAGCCAGCGGCACGCGGCCGTTCTGCTTGATGAAGCTTGTGAGGAACGCGATATAGATGCGGCCCAGCGTGAGGGTGAGGCTGCCGGCCACGCTCGCGTTCATGATGCCGCCGATCACCGAGCCTGGCCCTGGGATCAGCTTGAGCGCCGAGCCCACCGCCCAGCGTCCGGCGACCGACAGGGCCACGCAACCCAGCACCGTGGTCAGAAGCTGCAGGATCGCCTGGCGGTCCAGCTCCAGGCCGAACGCGCCGGAGACGCCCACGAGCATGCCGGTCTGGATTGGCGCCAGTGACAGCGCGTCCGCCAGCGGGATCGGGATCACGGCGGCGGCCGCGGCAGCGGCGGCGGCGGCCATGACGTATTCGTTCGCGGTCTGCTTGTTGAGGTCCAGATTGACCTTCTGCGCGGCGGCGAAGGCCGCGCGGTGCGCGGTGGGCAGCGCCTGGAAGGACGAGACTACGAGGTCCGATAGGCCGTGCGGCGGCCGGCGCGGCTTGGCGATGGCGCGCACCGGAATGATCGCGTGCCGCTTGATGCCGTGCGCGTCGAGTATGTTCTCGACGATCTCGGGGAACTCCTCGTCGTCGTCATATTTCGTCAGGATGACGATCGCCGGGATGTTGTAGGCGTTCAGCACGCGCAGCACGTCCAGCTCGGCTTCCTGCACGCGGCTGCTGGGGGCGGCGATGCACAGCCAGCCGATATGCAACTGGTCGCGCGCGTCCTTCATCGCACGGCAGGCTTCGATCTCGGCGCGCAGATCGGCCACCGTGCCCGCGTAGTCCTTGACTTCCAGACCCTTGGTATCGAGGATGCGCAGCGGGATCTTGGTTGACGAAAACCATTCCGCGCGCTGGGTGACCGGCTCGCCGGCGGCGGTGCGGGCGAATTGCTCGCCGAACACCGCGTTTATCAGAGAGCTTTTGCCGACGCCGGTCTGGCCGGCGACCACGATGTTGACGTGGCCGATGCTGCGCAGATGCTTGGACGTCTCGCGCAGCAGCGGCGTGAGCATGTCCTGCTCCTCGCCTTCCTGCGCGCCCTCTTCCTGCACCATCACCTCTTCGCCGGGCAGCAGGCGAAGCAGGCTGTTCATCGAGTTGGTCATCGACTGCGTGGAAGTCGGGCGGCCGCCGAGTTCGATACCTTCAACGAACGACAGCAGGCTGTGGTCGATGCCGAGCGTGGGCGAGCTGCGTATCTTCTCCGACGACAAGTTTACCGTGGCACTGGTGAGTGGGGCTATATGCGAAAGCGGCAGGCCCGGCATGGCATGGACGGGAGGCGGGGCGGCTTGCTGTGCCAGGCCGGCGGCTGCCGCACGCGGCGCGAAGGGAATCAGGAAGTCGTCGTCGTCATCCATCGGCGCACCGTTCATTCCACTCATACGCGCTTATCCTGTCGGCGGGTTATAATGTGCCTGATCAAACTCTCCGTCTCTTTATATGTTATTAATCTGCCACACGCCACATTTCGTTGACGATTCGAACCTGCGGTTGCAAAGTTTTCTCACACTGCGCTTTCCAGCGCTTCTTCCGCCGCAAGCCAGTCCGCTTCGGCCGCCGCCGTCTCCCGCGCAATGGCCGCAAGCCGCGTGTTCGCGGCAGTGACTTCCGCCTTTCGCGCCGCTCCATACATTGCCGGATCGGCCAGTCTTGCTTCTAGAGCGGTTCGTTCCGCTGCCAGTTTGGCCATCAGCGCCTCCGCCGCACGCGCCTGGCGACGCAAAGGCGCCAGGTTCTGGCGCGCCTCGGCACGGTCGCGGCGGTCGTCGCGCCTGGTGGGTGCCGCCTCAGCGCGGGCCGGCCGCGCGCGTTCGGCGAGCAGCGCGCGGTAGTCGTCCATGTCTCCGTCATACGGCCGCACCGTGCCGTCGCCCACCAGCCACAGCCGGTCGGAGACGAGCTCCACCAGGTCCGGATCGTGGGTGATCAGCAGCACCGCGCCCTGATACTCGCCAAGCGCGCGCACCAGCGCGTCGCGCGCGTCGATGTCGAGGTGGTTGGTGGGCTCGTCGAGGATCAGCAGGCCGGGCGCCTCGCGTGTGGCCAGCGCCAGCAGCAACCGCGCGCGCTCGCCGCCGGACAGGTTGTGCGTGGGCGTCTCGGCGCGGTCGGCGTCCAGGCCGAAGCGGGCGAGCTGGGCGCGGACCTGCGGCGGGGCGGCCTGCGGCAGCGCGCGCGCCATGTGGGCCACCGGCGTGTCGGTGGCCACCAGCTCGGCCTCCTGGTGCTGGGCGAAGTAGCCCACCCGCAGCTTGCCGGACCGGCGCATCTCGCCGGCCATCGGGGCCAGCCTTCCGGCTATCAGCTTGGCGAAGGTGGACTTGCCGTTGCCGTTGGCGCCCAGCAGCGCGATGCGGTCTTCCATGTCGATGGACAGCGACAGCCCGCGCAGCACCGGCGTGCCGTCATAGCCCACGGACACGCGGTCCAGCGAGAGCACAGGCGGGGCGATCTGCACGGGTTCGGGGAAGGCGAACCGCGTGGGTGCCGCCTCGATCACCGTGTCGATTACCGGCAGGCGGGCCAGCGCCTTGATGCGCGCCTGCGCCTGGCGTGCCTTGGTGGCGCTGGCGCGGAAACGGTCGACGAATTTCTGCATGTGCTCGCGCTGGGCGGCGATGCGTTCGGCGGCGCGGCCAAGCTGCATCGCCTGCTCGGTGCGTATGCGCACGAATTCGGTGTAGCCGCCCGGCGTCAGGCTGATCTTCTGGCGGTCCAGATGGGCGATGCTGTCCACCGCGCGGTCCAGCAGCCCGCGATCATGGCTGACCACCAGGGCGGCGCCTGGGAAGCGGGCGAGCCAGGTCTCCAGCCAGAGCGTGGCTTCCAGGTCCAGGTGGTTGGTGGGCTCGTCCAGCAGCAGCAGGTCGGGTGCGGCGAACAGGGCGGTGGCCAGCGCCACGCGCATGCGCCAGCCGCCGGAGAAGCTGTCCACCGGCCGGGCCTGGGCGGCGGCATCGAAGCCCAGCCCGGCCAGGATAGCGGCGGCGCGCGCGGGTGCGGCGTCCGCACCAATGGTGCGCAGGCGCTCGTGTATGTCGGCCACGCGCGCGGGGTCTGGCGCTTCCAGCTCGCGCAGCAGGGCCAGGCGTTCAGGATCGCCCTCCAGCACGGTGTCCAGCAAGGATTGCGGGCCGGACGGCGCGGTCTGGCGCACCTGGGCCATGCGGGCGCGGGCGGAGAAATGAATGTCGCCGCCGTCGGCGCCGAGCTCGCCGGAGATGGCGCGCAGCAGGGTGGATTTGCCGGCGCCGTTGCGCCCGACCAGGCCGATCCGGCGGCCCGGGTCTATCGTCAGGTCGGCGCGGTCCAGCAAGGTGCGGCCGGCCATGCGCAGAGTCAGGCCGGAGATGGTCAGCAGGCTCATGGGGCGTGACGTAATGCCCGTGCGGCGGGGAGGAAAGGCCGGGGGCGGTTACGCGGTGCTTCCCCCGCGCCGGGTTCCCGGGTGTAGGTTGCAGCGCGTCCGCCGAACGGTGCAAGCCGTCCGAACATAGGGGAGCCACGCGTGCCCAACCCATGGACGATGAAGATGGAGCAGTTCACCCGCTTCTCGGACGCCGAGCGGCAGGTGCTCGACCGGCTTCTGGCCGAGCGGCAGGCGCGGCACGCGATGGGCGAGGACATCCTGGCGGAAGGCTCCCACATGGCGGATTGCCACGTGGTGCTGACCGGCCTGGCCTGCCGCTACAAGGTGCTGGCGAACGGCGAGCGCCAGATCATGGCGTTCCTGGTGCCAGGCGATCTGTGCGACGCCGAGATCTTCATCCTGAAGGAGATGGACCACAGTGTGGCGGCCCTGGCGCCGACCACGACGGCGCTGATCTCCGGCGCCATGATGCGCAAGCTGTTGCGCGAGACGAGCGCCTTGGGCGAGGCGCTGTGGTGGGGCACGATGACCGATCTGGGCGTGTTGCGCGAACGCATCGTGGATCACGGGCGGCGGGACGCGCGCGAGCGCATCGCCCACCTGCTGTACGAGATGCTGGTGCGCTACCGCATGGTGGGACTGGCGGAGAACAACAGCTTCCGTTTTCCGATCACCCAGACCGACCTGGCCGACGCCACCGGCCTGACCGCGGTGCACGCCAACCGCGTGCTGCAAAGCCTGCGGGCGGACAAGCTGATCGAGTGGAAGAGCGAGACGGTGGCGGTGCTGGCGCCAGCGCGGCTGAAGGCGGTGGCCGGGTTCACCGCGAACTACCTGCATTTGGATCGTGCGCATGACGCGCAGGATGGGATGGCTGCGCGGACGGGTGACCTGGTGTGAGTAAGGCCAGGGGCTCTGCCCCGAGAAGTGCGTGTAGCAGGTTCTAAGGACGACTGTCCTTAGCCGGGTCCAGGGGCAGAGCCCCTGGCCTTACTTGCTGACGCGATTGATGCAGGTTAGCCGCCCGGCCGAGCTAGCCTGCTACAGGCCGCCGATGGTGGACGAAGCAGGCCAGTGGAGCGTGGTGGCCGTGGGCGCGTCGGGCGCCACCGGCCTGACCGACATGGCGGAGCTTCTGGCCAGGCTTCCCGCAGGCTTCCCAGGCACGATCCTGCTAACTCTGCACCGCCCATCCCACCGGCCCAGCAACCTGGCGCGCGTGCTGCAGCGCGTGTCCGCGATGCCCGTGGCGGTCGCCCGCCCCGGGGAGCCCCTGCAAGCCGGCGCCTGCTACGTGGGTGAACCCGCGTCCCACCTCGCCTTGCAGTCGCCGCATGCGATCGGGCTGGTGGCTGACCCCTGGCACGCCTATCGCAACCGCACCATCGATCTGCTGTTCGCCTCCGTCGCCAGGCATGTCGCGGACCGGGGGGTGGGCGTGGTGCTGTCCGGCAGCCTGCGGGACGGCTCGCGCGGCCTCTCGGCGATCAGGCACGCGGGCGGACTTGGCCTGGCGTGCCTGCCGCGGCCGGGCTGCGAAGGGGACATGCCGCGCAACGCCGTGGCCCTGAACGGCAAGCTGGATTGCGTGGATGATCTGGCGGGGCTGGCACGGGTAATCGGGGATCACGCGGCCTGGTTCATCAGAAGCGGCGGCTGGGGCAGGACGCAGGACCCGCCTTCCTGACAAAAAGCAGAGAGCTTTCGCCCTCCCGCACCTGCGGCGCTCGGCAGCGCCGATGATTGCAGATGCGGGAACGCGAAAGTCTCCTGGTCCATTTCGAAAAAGGACTGCGTGCGTTGCTTTGTCCTACGGGTCTGCTTGCAACTCGCCCTGGTGAGTCACCCGGCGGTGATCCTCGAGCACCGGAGCGCGGAAAATCACCGCCAAATGGCCGCCCAACGAGTTTTCAAACAGACTCTAAGACGGGTTGATCAGCGGCGCCCACAGCCCGCAATGATGGTCGGTGGCGAAGCCCGTCTCCGGCGCGGGGTTCGGCGGCACCAGGGACTGGAAGACGTCCGACCCGCTCTCGTAGGGCTCCCATTCGGGCACCTTGGCTGAGTCGGGCGAGGTCTGTTTGGCGAAATTGGTCCAGTAGCGGACCATGTCGGTGGACAGCACGCGCTCCCTGGCGGTCAGGCTCGGCGTGCCCGGCAGCACAGGGGTGACGAAGAGGAACTGTATCTCTGTCGCGTGCGCGGCGCCGAACGGGTAGCCGGACGGCGGCAGCGAGTCTTCCGGCGCGTTCTCGTCGTTGAACTCGTAGGCGAAGGTCGGCACGTAGCGCGAAATCCAGCGGTCCACCTGGCGCGCGGTGCAGGCGAACGTCTGGTCGGTCAGCACGGCGGCCAGGGCCAGCACCGGCTGGCTGAACGCCTTGGCTGGGTAGGCCTTGAGGATTTCGGCGCCGAGCGTGGCGCCATACAACGCCGGGATGGTGGCGTCATATTGCGCGGCGGTGATGCTGGCGTAGGGGACGGTGAACAGCCGCTCCTCGTCATGGTTGGAGCCGTTCAGGACGGGCACGCGGTTGAATTGGCCGGCTTTCAGCGCGGTGTTGATGGAGGCCGGCAGGGTGGTGCCGTCCACGATCGTGGTGACGCTCAGCCCTGCATTCGTCTCGGTCTGCAGCACGGCGCTGGTGCTGGCGGCGCGCAGGCAGGCCGTATCAGTGGGCGCGCAGCCCAGGCCGGCTGCGACGGCGGCACCCGTGCTCTCCGACTGCGCCAGGGTCGGCAGGCTCAGCGCATAGGCGCCGCTCTCCACGATGGCCTGGTTGAACAGGCCGTAGGCGGTGGGCGAGACCAGGTTGGAGAGCACGCTCAGGCCGCCGGCGGACTCGCCGAAAATGGTGACGTTCGACGGGTTACCGCCGAAGCCCGCGATGTTGCGGCGTACCCAGTCCATGGCGAATTGCTGGTCCAGCAGGCCGTAATTGCCGGCCAGGTGGCCTTCGCTGTCCAGCCCGGTGGTGGCCAGGAAGCCGAAATAGCCTAGGCGGTAGTTGATGGTGACGACGATCACGTCGCCTTTGGTGACCAGGCGGACCGGGTCGTAGCTGTCGCTTTCGCCCACCACCAGCGCGCCGCCATGTATCCAGACCATGACCGGCAGCTTGCGGGCGTTGGCGGGCCGGGTGCCAGCGGGCGCGTATACGTTGAGGTAGAGGCAGTCCTCGCTGTTGCTGGCCACGCCGTAGGGCGAGGCGAGTTGGGCGCAATGCGGACCGAAGGCGGTGGCCGTGTGGGTCGCCATCGCTTCCGGCACGGGCTGCGGCGGCTGCCAGCGCAGCTCGCCGGTCGGCGGGGCGGCGTAGCGTATGCCCAGGAACTCGTTCATGCCCTCGGCGGTGATGCCGGTGACAGTGCCGTTCTGCGTGGTGGCGGTGGGTGCGGCGTGTGCGGCGGTTATGCAGGCGAGCCCGGCCAGCAGCGGCAAGGCCGCGCGCGGCCCGAAGGTCCGGCGTGTCGTCATGGATGTCTCTCCCCGGCGCCGCCCCGCCCCGTTATCGTCGGCGGTGGCGCGCCGTGGCGAAACTAGCCGCACTGATTGCGAAACGGGAACGCCGCATGGTCAACATTCTGCGACCGATCGGGTGGCGCTTGCCTTGCCTTGCCGGTGCCTTGCCGGTAGAGCGCGGCGCAACAATCCGAAGGACCGGACCCGCCATGGCCACAGAGCGCACGTTTTCCATCATCAAGCCGGACGCCACGCGGCGCAACCTGACCGGCAAGATAAACGCCAAGTTCGAGGAGGCCGGGCTGCGCATCGTGGCCCAGCGCCGTGTCAAGCTGACGCGCGAACAGGCGGAGGCGTTCTACGGCGTGCACCGCGAGCGGCCGTTCTTCGGCGGGCTGGTGACGTTCATGACGAGCGGGCCGGTGGTGCTGCAGGTTCTGGAAGGCGAGGACGCGATCGCGGCCAACCGCCGCATCATGGGTGCCACCAACCCGGCCAACGCCGAGCCGGGCACGATACGCCGCGAGTTCGCCGAGGACATCGAGGCGAATTCGGTGCACGGGTCCGACAGCGCGGAGAACGCGGCTATGGAGATCGCTTTCTTCTTCAAGCCCGAGGAGATCGTGGGCTAAGTAAGCAAGGCCTTCTTTTTTGAAAAAAAGAAGCAAAAAACTTTTATTCCGCTGTCGCGGACCTCTCCGGACACGCGCCGACAGGGAGCAAAAGTTTTTTGGTTCTTTTTTTCAAAAAAGAACTGCTTCCTTTTTTCTTTAGGGCCGCGCGTGAAGATCTTAGTCCTGGGCAGCGGCGTCGTAGGTGTCACCAGCGCCTGGTACCTGGCGCAGGCCGGCCACGAGGTGACGGTGGTCGACCGCCAGCCGGCGGCCGGGATGGAGACGAGCTTCGCCAATGCGGGCCAGGTCTCGCCCGGCATGTCCGCGCCGTGGGCGGGGCCGGACACGCCGCGCAAGGCGATATTGTGGATGATGATGCGGCATCGTCCGCTGGTGTTCTGGCCAGTGCCGGACCGCGCGCTGCTGGACTGGGTGCGGCGCTTCCTGGGCGCCTGCAACGCGGAGGCCTATGCGCGGAACAAGGAGCGCATGGTGCGGCTGGCGGAATACAGCCGCGACAAGTTGCGTGACCTGCGCACCACCACCGGCATCACGTATGATGAGGGCCAGCGCGGGCTGCTGCAATTGTTCCGCACGCAGAAGCAGGCCGATCATGTGGGCGACGACACCTCGGTGCTCGACCGGCTGGGCGTGCCCTACACGGTTCTGGACCGCGCGGGATGCGTGGCACAGGAGCCGGCCCTGGCCGGCGTGCAATCCAAGTTCGTGGGCGGCCTGCGCCTGCCCGGCGACGAGACGGGCGACGCGCATGTGTTCACCCAGCGCCTGGCGGCGCTGGCCGAGGCGGCCGGCGTGGTGTTCCGCTACGGTGTTGCCATCGAGAAGCTTCTGCTGGAGGGCGGGCGCATCTCCGGCGTGGCGACGGATGCCGGTGTGCTGACGGCGGATAGTTACGTGGTGGCGCTCGGCAGCTACTCGCCGGCGCTGCTGCGCGCGGCGGGGATCGGCCTGCCGGTGTATCCGGTGAAGGGCTACTCGATCACCATGCCGGTGGCCGACGAGGCGGACGCGCCGCTGAGCACGGTGATGGACGAGACGTTCAAGGTGGCGATCACCCGGTTGGGCGACCGGATACGCGTGGGCGGCACGGCGGAGCTGGCCGGGTTCAGCAACACGCTGCGCGAGCCGCGCCGGCGCACGCTGGTGCATTCGGTGACGGATCTGTTCCCGCATGGTGGCGACGTGAGCCGGGCGAAGTTCTGGACCGGGCTGCGGCCGATGACGCCGGACGGCCCGCCGGTGATCGGGCCCACGAAGATCGCCAATCTGTGGCTGAACACGGGGCATGGGACGCTGGGGTGGACGATGTCCTGCGGGTCCGGCGCGCTGCTGGCGGATCTGATGAGCGGAGTCCGGCCGAATATTGCGTTCGAGGATTTGTCGGTGGGGCGGTATCAGTAAGGGAAGTAAGGAAGACCTTCTTTTTCGAGAAAAAGAAGCAAAAAGCTTTTGTCTGCGCTGTCGCGGACAGTTCAACACGGCGCGACAGCGGATCAAACGCTTTTTGCTTCTTTTTCTCGAAAAAGAAGGCCTTGCTTACTTCCCTAACGCCTTGCTCAACACCAGCGCATCGCTCCCATCCGCGTAATACCCCGCCCGCCGCCCAACCTGCCGGTAGCCCAGTTGTTGGTACAGCCCGCGCGCCGCCGGATTGCGGGTGCTCACCTCCAGGAACATGCGGACCGCGCCGCGCAGCCGGGCTTCCTCGGCGGCGCGGGTCAGCAGGGCGGCACCCAGCCCCTGCTGCCGGCGTTCGGGGACCACAGCCACGGTCAGCACCTCCGCCTCGTCGGCGGCCAGGCGGGCCAGTAGCATGCCACCGCGGCCGTCGATGAAGCCGAACACGCCGGGCTGGGAGAGCTGGCCCGCAATGATCCGTTCGTCCCAGCACTCGTCCTCCGGGAACGCGCGGGCGTGGATGGCGGAGAGTGCGGTGGCGTGCAGCGGGCCCGCCTTCACCGGCCCGGTCATGCCGGCGCCGCGCGCAGGCCGCCGGCGGGCAGGCGGGCTTCGGGGTCGTCCACGTATAACGGTGCAGCGGGCAGCGGCGGCAGCCCGCCTTCGTGCCGCAGCGCCGCCATCCTGGCTACTTGCGCCGGCCTCGGCGTTCTGGTGGCACTCAGCAGCACGTCCGTGCCGCGGGCTGCCAGCGTGGCCGCCACCAGGTTGGCCGCGTTGCCGCACACCGCCACGCGGCCTCGGGCGTGGGGCAGCGCGTCGGTGGCGTGGCCGCTGAAGCCGTGGCCGGTGTCCAGGAACACGCGCCCGCGCCGGGCGGTCACCGCGGTCCACAACGCGCGATCCAGCCCGGCCAGTTCGGGCGTCAGCGCCTCGGTCACTGTCACTCCCACCACCGGCACGTCCAGCGCCAGGCCGATGCCCAGTGCGGTGGCGATGCCGGCGCGCAAGCCGGTGAAGCTGCCCGGGCCCACCACCACGCCAATCAGGTCCAGCGCACGGCCCGCGCGGTCCAGCAAGGATTCCAGCAGGCCGGGCAGCGCGCCGGCCAGCCCGATCTCGTCGGCTATGCGGCCCGCGGCGGTGGGCTCGCCGTCGGCCATGATGGCGGCCTCGCAGCCGCCATAGGCGGAGCACACGGCTAGTATACGCATAGCGTTAGCGGTCGTTTCGGGCGGAAATGGAGAAGGCTTCTGCCCATCGCCGGCGGCACGCCGGCCACGCACGTGGCTGTCACAGCAGGACGCAGGCGTCCGCAAAGGCCAGCCTGGGGGCGCGTGGGTAGAGATTACGGCCGTCGCCGTGGCCCAGATTGACCAGGAAGTTGGAACGCCAGCCGCTCTCGGCGAAGAAGATTTCGTCCACGCGGGCGCGGTCGAAGCCGGACATCGGGCCGCAATCCAGGCCGATCGCGCGGGCGGCCAGGATCAGGTAGGCGCCCTGCAGGGTGGAGTTGCGGAACGCGGTCTCCTCGGCCAGCGCGTCGTTGCCGGCGAACCAGGCGCGCGCGTCGGCGTGCGGGAACAGCTCGGGGAGCTTGTCGTAGAAGCGCGGGTCCCAGGCCACGATCGTCACCACCGGGGCGGATAGGGTCTTGTCGATGTTGCCGGCGGAGAGTGCGGGGCGCAGCCGTTCGCGCGCCTCGGCACTGCGCAGGAAGACGAAACGGGCCGGCGAGCAATTGGCCGAGGTGGGGCCGAATTTCAGCGAGGCGTAGAGCTGCTCGAGCTGCAGGTCGGTGACCGGCTCGGGGGTCCAGCTGTACTGCGTGCGTGCGTAGTGGAACAGCGCGTCCAGCGCTTCGGCGTTCAGGGGCAAGGCAAGCCGTCCTTTTTTGGAAAAAAGGACCAAAAAACTTTTGCTCCTGACAACGCCGATGCAGCCGCGTGCGTAGTCAGGCGCACGCGTGGCCCGGTGCAGGCGCCAGGAACAAAAGTCTTTTGCTTCTTTTCTTCAGAAAAGAAGGCCTTTCTTGCTTGCACCTTCTAAGCCGCAACCTGCTCGACCGAGAGCACCTCCGGCACGTAATGCCGCAGCATGTTCTCGATTCCATGCTTCAGCGTGGCGGCCGAGGACGGGCAGCCGCTGCAGGCGCCCTGCATGTGCAGGCGGACGATGCCGTCCTTGTAGCCGCGGAAGACGATGTCGCCGCCGTCGCTGGCCACGGCCGGGCGCACGCGCGTGTCCAGCAGCTCCTTGATCTGGTCGACGACTTCCTGGTCCTCGGGCGCCACCGCGTCTTCCTGTGCGGCGTCCGCCTGGCCGTCCATCACCGGCCGGCCGGCGACGAAATGTTCCATGATGGCGCCCAGCACCTGCGGGCGTAGCGCCTGCCAGTCGGCATCGCCCTTGGTGACGGTAATGAAGTCGCCGCCCAGGAACACGCGGGCTACGCCGGGCAGCGCGAACAGGGCAGCGGCCAGCGGGCTGCTGCCCGCCACGTCCGGGCTGGCGAAATCCGCGGTGCCGGCGCCCATAACGGGCACGCCGGGGAGGAATTTCAGTGTGGCGGGGTTAGGTGTGCTTTCGGTTTCGATGAACATGGCGGGGCCTTTCGGACGTCAAGCGGTTTATGGGGTGCCGGTGGGGGCAAGATAAGGCAAGCCGTCCTTTTTTGAAAAACAGGACCGGGAACTTCGGCTGCCCCGCCTGCGTCGGGGCGTCCCGGTCCCGCAAGCCGCCCAGCGGCAGAACCGGCGCGGACCGTGATGCAGGCGCCAGGAGCAAAAGTTTTTTGCTCCTTTTTTCCAAAAAAGAAGGCCTTGCTTCCTTCCTTTGATTTCATCCAGCGCATAGGCTTCCGGCAAAAGACCACCCCTGGAGACGCCGCTTGCCCCTCACCCCGTCCCGCCTGGCCGCGCTGGCCCTCTGCCTGGCCCCACTCGCGGCGCGGGCGCAGTCGCCCGTGGTCGCCACACAATACGGTCCTGTCCAGGGCACCACGGTAGGCGCCGTCAACGAGTGGCTGGGCATCCCTTACGCGGCCCCGCCGGTGGGGCCGCTCCGCTGGTATCCGCCGCAGCCGCCGGCGCCGTTCACCGGCACCTTCCAGGCGACGCAGTTCAGCTCCTCCTGCCCGCAGGGGGTCAGCCAGTTCGGCCGGCCCAGCACCGACGAGGACTGCCTCCACCTCAACATCTATGCGCCGGCGGGCGCCACCGCTGCCTCCCGGCTGCCGGTGATGGTGTGGATACATGGCGGCGCGTTCGTCGATGGCGAAGGTGCGGATTACGACGGCAGCCCGCTCGTCACCCAGGGCAACGTGGTCGTCGTCACCATCAACTACCGGCTCGGGCTGCTTGGCTTCCTGGCCCACCCTGCGCTTGCCGCGTCTGACCCGCACGGCAGCAGCGGCAATTACGGGCTGCAGGACCAGCAGGCGGCGATCGCCTGGGTGAACCGCAACATCGCCGAATTCGGCGGCAACCCGATCAACATCACCATCTTCGGCGAGTCCGCCGGCGGTGCCAGCGTGGAGACGCAGCTCACCTCGCCCGGGCTGCCGACGGTGCACGCCGCCATCATCGAGAGCGGCGACTACATGCAGGCGCTGCCGACGCTGGCCAGCGCCGAGGCTACGGGTGTGACGACCGCCACCAGCATGCTGGATTGCAGCGGGACCGGCACACAGGCCTATGCGTGCCTGCACGCCAAATCAGCCGCCGACATCGTCAACGCCATAAGCCCCGCCGACCTCAACGTGTCTCCGAACGTGGATGGTACGACCGTACCCAGGCAGCCGCTGCAGGCCTACGCGGCCGGTAAATACCAGCACGTGCCGGTGATAAACGGCAGCAACCACGACGAGTACAGGCTTTTCGTCGGCATCGACGAACTGCTGGGCGAGCCGGTGCAGACGGCAACCAGCTACATGAACGCGGTCGAGGCGGCGTTCGGCAGCTTCGGCATGGCGGTACTGGCGCAGTATCCGGTGTCCAACTACGAGGGCGCGGCCTTCCCCTGCACCCAGGGCTACGATTGCGGCCCGAGCTACGCCTACGCCGCGCTGGTGACCGACTACACCTTCGCCTGCGGCGCCCACCTGCTCAACGGCCTGCTGGCGCAATCCACCACGGTGTACAGCTACGAGCTGAACGATCCGCACGCGCCGGACCTGTTCCTGCCGCCGGAGCCCGCGATCCCCGATCTCGGGGACAGCCACGCGTCCGAGCTGCCCTATATTTGGCCGGACCTGACGGACCCGCTGCTCGGGCTTGGGCCCGAGGCGTTCAGCCGGCCGCAATTGCAGCTTGCCAGTTCCATGCGCGCGTTCTGGACGAGCCTTGCGCATTACGGCCGGCCGCTGGCGCCGCTTGCCACGACCTGGCAGCCATATAACACCCAGGGCCTGGTGCTGAGCCTGGTGCCGCCGGCGCCTGCGCTGGAGAGCAATTTCGTCGCCGCGCATCACTGCAACTTCTGGAAGCCTGTGCTGCTGGGGCAGGCCGGGCTGCCCGCGTCCACGCCTTACTGACGGGATGGCGGCATGCATCCGCGCACCGCGGCGCGGAAGCGGCTGCGCGGACTACCGTCCCGGCCGGTTCATGAACGGGCCGCTTGCAGGCTTCAGATGAACTGCCCGCGTAGGAAGCCCAGCGCGGGCAGCGGCCGCCACGCCTTTGGCAGGTCCGCGCGGCGTATCGGCGCCACGCTGTAATGCGGCACCGGCTGCCGGCTGCCGCGCAGGAAGCCGGCATAGGCGCTGACCTGCTGCTCCCGCCAGGTCCGGTCCGCCAGCGCCGCGGTGCGGTTGGGGTAGATGTCGGCGATGCGCTCTGTCTTGCCGAGGGAGGCGACCACGGCCCAGAGCGTGTCGTCGCGTGCGGCGGGGAGGCGAATGATCTCGGTCATGCGTCCTGCTGGGCTGAGTGCGGGGACGTGGCTTGCGTGTTCAGCCGAGCGTTTCCAACGCCGGTTCGCCGGACGGCGAGTCGCTCGCCGGCGGGCTGCAGATGGATACCTCGACCACGGCGTCGCAGGACGGCGGCGGATCGCCCGCGCTGTTGCGCTGCTCCTGCGCGCGGTCCCGCATGCGAGACAGCGCGGCGGCGGCGGTGGCCAGCGTGCCGTCGTCCAGACCCTGGCAGAGGATGTTGGCGACGTCGGTGAGCTGGACGTCTATCTCGCCCAGCAGCGGCTGGGCGGCGTCGGTCAAATGCAGCCGCCAGCAGCGGCGGTCGCTGGGGTCCGGCCGGCGTTCCACCATGCCGCGCGCTTCCAGCCGGTCCACCAGGCGCGCCACGGTGATGGGCTCCACTTCGAGTATCTCGGCCAGCTCCTTCTGCAGCAGGCCGGGCTGCGCTTCCAGGCGCACCATCAGCGTCCATTGCGCGCGGGTCATGCCATGCGCCCGGGCGCGCCTGTCGGCCTCCGTGCGGATGAGCCGGGCCAAGGTGACGATGTTGGTGAGCAGGTCGCGCTTGCGGGTCATTGCCATGGGATATCTTGGGCCGGGAAAGGACTGGCCTCAACAGATTAGGAAAGCGGGCCGGCGAATATCAAGCTTGGCCCGGGAGGCAAGGCAAGCAGTCCTCTGCTTGCACCAGGGCGCGGCCCGCTGCCGCCGGCACCCTTGCGGGCAGGGCCAGGCCAGGCTGTGCCACCGGCCGGCCGGATGCTTCCGGGTCCCGTTTGCAAAAAGCACGGGCTGCCTGCCTTCCCTCTTGGGCCGGCCGCGGCGCTCCGCTAGGAACCCCGCATGTCGTCCTCCACCCCCCCTACCCTCGTCACCGGCGCCACCGGCTTTGTCGGCTCCGCCGTAGCGCGTGTGCTGCTGGCGCGCGGCCATACTTTGCGGCTGTTCGTGCGGCCGGGCGGCGACAGGCGCAACATCGCCGGGCTGGAGGCGGAGCTGGCAGAGGGCGACCTGCGCGACCCGGCCTCGCTGGCCGCCGCCGCCGATGGCTGCCGCTATCTGGTGCATGTGGCGGCCGACTACCGGCTTTGGGTGCCGGACCCGGAGCGGATGATGCAGGCCAACGTGGAAGGCACCCGCGCGCTGCTGCTGGCGGCACAGTCCCGCGGGGTGGAGCGCATGGTGTATTGCAGCAGCGTGGCGGCGCTGGGCCTGGTGGGGGACGGCACGGTGGCCGACGAGACCACGCCGGTCCATCCGGACAAGATCATCGGCATCTACAAGAAGTCCAAATACCTGGCCGAGCAGGCGGTGCTGGAGCTGGTGCGGGAGCATGCGATGCCGGTGGTGATCGTGAACCCGTCCACACCGGTGGGCCCGCGCGACATCAAGCCCACGCCGACCGGCAAAATGATCAAGGACGCCGCGGAAGGCCGCATGCCGGCCTATGTGGAGACCGGGCTGAACATCGTGCACGTGGACGACGTGGCGGAAGGCCACGCGCTGGCGCTGGAGCGCGGCGTGGTGGGCGAGCGCTACATACTGGGCGGGGAGGATTTCTCGCTTGGCGCGCTGTTCGCCCTGGTCTCCGAGGTGGCCGGCCGCCGGCCGCCGCGGGTGAAGCTGCCGATCGCGCCTTTGTATCCGCTGGCGCTGGCCTGCGAGGCGCTGGCGCGGTTCGGCGTGGAGCCGGTGGTGACGCGGGAGACGCTCGGGATGGCGAAGAAGAAGATGTTCTTCTCGAGTGCGAAGGCGCAAGCGGAGCTGGGGTATGCGCCTCGGCCCGCTGTGGAGGCGGTGCGTGATGCGGTGGCGTGGTTCAAGGAAGCGAAGAACTTTTGACTCCGCTGTCGCTGCCGTCCCTTGAACCAGTCGCGGCGTTACGGGCGGCACCGAAGCGCCCGCAGCGTCGCAGGAGCAAAAGTTTTTTGCTTCTTTTTTTCAAAAAAGAAGGCCTTTCTTGACCTTCCTCGCCGCGCTCGCGCTTCTTGTCTGGATCTACCTCCTCCTAGGCCACGGCCTGTTCTGGCAGTTCGGCCCCGTGCTGCGACCGCTCCCGTCCACCCGCGCCATGCCGCCCGTCACCATCATCGTGCCGGCGCGCAACGAGGCGGAGAGCATCGTGGCCTGCCTGCAAAGCCTGCTGGCGCAGGAGTACGTTGGGCCGTTCCGGGTGATCATGGTCGATGACCTGAGCAGCGACGGGACCGGGCGGCTGGCGGACGGCATAGGCGACCCACGGTTGACTGTGCTGCGCGGGGCGGCGCATCCGCCGGGGTGGAGCGGCAAGTTGTGGGCGGTGCATCAGGGCGTGGTGGAGGCAGGCCGCGCCGAGCTGCTGCTGCTGACGGATGCCGACATCGTGCACGCGCCGCGGCACCTGGCCACGCTGGTGAGCCAGATGCAGGCCGGGCGGCTGGACATGGTGAGCGAGATGGTGGCGCTGCATTGCGAACGGGCGGCGGAGCACGCGCTGGTGCCGCCTTTCGTGTTCTTCTTCCAGTTGCTGTATCCGTTCGCGTGGGTGAACGATCCGGGCAACAGGATGGCGGCGGCGGCCGGCGGCACGGTGCTGATCAGGGCGGCGGCGTTGGCGCGTGTGGGCGGGGTGGAGGCGATGCGGGGTGCGCTGATCGACGACGTGACGCTTGCGCGGCGGGTGAAGCAGGGCGGCCGCATCTGGCTGGGCCATAGCGGGCTGGCCACAAGCATACGGCCGTATCGCCATGTGAGCGACGTGTGGCGCATGGTGGCGCGCTGCGCGTTCGTGCAACTGGGCTACTCGCCCTGGCGGCTGGCGGGCACGGTGGCGGGCATGGTCCTGGTATGGCTGGTGCCGCCTATGGCCGCTTTGTTCGCCCATGGGGCGGCGCGCTGGATGGGCGTGCTCGCCTGGGCGGCGATGACGGTATCCTATCTGCCGACATTGCGGCGGTTTCGGCTGAATTTCGCCTGGGCGGCGTGCCTGCCGGCGGCAGCGGTGTTCTACACGGCGGCCACTTTGGGCTCTGCGGTGGACCATTACCGGGGGCGTGGCACGATCTGGAAGCAGCGGGCGTATCACGGATGAGCGGAGCGATACCTGACCTAGAGAGCGTAGCGATGCCCGGAGCGGTGGCGGACGTGGAGGCGTGGTCCGGCAAGGACCGCACGCAGGAGAACTTCCCGGTGGGCTCGCTGCTGGTACGGCGTTCCCTGCGGCGGCATGTGCACGCGTTCTACGATTTCGCGCGCAACGCGGACGACATCGCCGACAGCGCCGTGCTGGCGCCGGACGACAAGCTGGCCCGGCTGGGCGTGATGGAGGACGTGCTGACGGGGCGCGCCGCGGCCGGCTCGCCGTCCGCGGCGGGGCTGCGGCGCAGCCTGGCCGAGACGGGGGTGACCGACGTGCACAGCCGGGAGCTGCTGCGCGCGTTCCGGCAGGACGCGACGCAGTTGCGCTACGCCACCTGGCCGGACCTGCTGGAGTATTGTCGCTACTCGGCCATGCCGGTGGGGCGCCACGTGCTGGCGCTGCACGGCGAGACGGCGGACTGCATCCCGCCATCCGACGCGCTGAGCGCCGCCTTGCAGATACTGAACCACCTGCAGGACATGGCGCGCGACCTGGCCGGGCTGGACCGCTGCTACCTGCCGCAGGACTGGCTGGCGGCCGAGGGCTCCGGCATCGACGATGTGCGCGCGCCGGCGGAGACGCCGGGGCTGCGGCGGGTGATCGACAGGCTGCTGGACGGGTGCGACGTGATGAACGAGCAGGCCGCCGCCCTGCCGCTACGGGTACGCGACGTGCGGCTGCGGCTGGAGACCGGCGTGATCGTGGGCCTGTCCCGCCGGCTGGCCGCCCGGCTGCGGGCCGGCGACCCGCTGGCACGGCGGGTGAAGCTGACCCGCTTCGACGTGGCGGCCAGCCTGGCCGGCAGTGCGCGCTACCTGCGGCAGCGGCGGGCTGCCGCGTGAGCTTCCCGCTGGAAGCCACGCGGGAGGATCTGGCGGCGGTCAGCCGTATCGTGCGCGCGTCCGGCACTTCGTTCTATCGCGGCATGGCCATATTGCAGCCGGAACGCCGGGTGGCGATGTATGCCGTCTACGCGTTCTGCCGGCTGGTCGACGACATCGCCGACGAGCCGAACGCGATGGAGCTCAAGCGCCGCCTGCTGGACGGCTGGCGCGACAGGATAGAGACGATCGCCTCCGGCCAGGCGCCGGGCCCGCGCGAGCCGGGCGGCGGCGGCGATGACGGTGCGGTCGGCCGGATGCTGCAGCTTGCCGCGAGGCGCTACGGGCTGCGCAGGGTCGATTTCCTGGCGGTGATCGACGGCATGCAGATGGACGCCGAGACGGTCATCGTGGCACCGACCTTCGAGACGCTGGACTTGTATTGCGACCGGGTCGCCTCTGCCGTGGGCCGGCTGTCGGTGCGCTGCTTCGGCGATTCCTCGCCGGCGGCCGACGAGGTGGCGCACCATCTGGGCCGCGCGCTGCAGTTGACCAACATCCTGCGTGACCTGGCCGAGGATGCCTGGCGCGGCCGGCTGTATCTGCCGCGCGAGTGGCTGGCGCGCGCCGGCGTGCCGCCCGAGCCGGCTGCGGCCCTGGCCAGCCCGGCGTTGCCCGTGGCGTGCGAGCAGGCGGCGCGGCGGGCGCGGCAGCATTTCGCCGACGCGTATGCCGCGATGAAGCGCTGTGACCGGGCGGCGATGAAGCCGGCGCGGCTGATGGCGGGAAGTTACGCGGCGGTGCTGGCCCGGCTGGAGCGGCGGGGGTGGTCACGTCCGGAGGTGGCGGTGCGGGTTCCCAAGTGGGAGAAGGCGGTTATTTCGTTGCAAGTGCTGCTTACTTAGGCAAGGCCTTCTTTTTTGAAAAAAAGAAGCAAAAAACTTTTGCTACTTCGACGTTTGGAGGTCTCGTTTAGTTCTGCGGTGCCCGGCTGGTGCGGGCGGACGAAATGCCGCAAGAAGCCCACCCTGCCTGTCCAGCGGGAGAAGCAGAAGTTTTTTGCTTCTTTTTTTCAAAAAAGAAGACCTTGCTTTCTTCCCTCCGGAGCCGAGCCGTTTGAGCGTCACCCACATCATAGGCGGCGGCCTGGCCGGCTTGGCTGCCGCGCTGGCGCTCACCGAGGCTGGGCGCCGCGTCGTCATCTACGAGGCCGGGCCGGCCTGCGGCGGCCGGGCGCGGTCCTATTTCGACCGTGAGCTCGGCTGCCGGATAGACAACGGCAACCATCTGCTGCTCTCCGGCAATCGCGCGGCGATGCGTTACCTGGGCATCGCCGGCGCGCGCGACACGCTGGCCGGGCCGGCCGGGCCGGTGTTCCCGTTCATGGATTTGCGCACCGGCCAGCGCTGGACGTTGCGGCCGAATGCCGGGCGAGTGCCCTGGTGGGTATTTTCGGCCCAACGCGGGGTTCCGGGCGCGAGGCTGGCCGATTACGCGAAATTGCTGCGGCTGCGTTTTGCCAGTGCGGAGGACACGGTGGGCGGCCTGCTGCCGCACAACGCGCTGTATGAGAGGCTGATCGAGCCGCTGGCTGTCTCCGGCCTGAACACGCCGGCGGCTGCCGGCAGCGCGCGCCTGTTCTGGGCTATCGTGGCGGAGACGCTGGCACGCGGCGGGGCGCAATGCGTGCCGTGCTGGCCGAAGATCGGCCTTTCGGAAAGCTTCATCGATCCCGCGGTTGCCTGGATCGAAGCGCGTGGCGGTGTCCTGCACACCAGCCGCCGGGTTGCCGGGTTGCGCATCGAAGGCGAGCGGGTGACCGGGCTGGCGGGCACTGGCGGGGCGATTGCGCTCGCTCCGGATGACAATGTCGTGCTGGCGGCGCCTGCTGCGGTGGCGGCAGGGCTGCTACCCAGCCTGAGCGTGCCGGACGCCCACGAGGCGATCGTCAATCTTCATTTCAAGACGCAGGTGCCTGCCGGCGAAGCCGGGTTCTGGGGGTTGGTGGGCGGCAGTGCCGAGTGGGTTTTTGCCAAGGCGGGCGTGGCGTCCGTGACGATATCGGCGGCGAACCGGCTGCTGGACGCGCCCGCCGAGGAGCTTGCGGGCGCTGTCTGGCCGGAGGTCTGCAAGGCGGCCGGTGTCGTGGCGCCCATGCCACAATGGCGGCTGATCCGGGAAAAGCGGGCCACGTTCAGTGCAACTCCGGCGCAACACAAGCGTCGCCCCCAAAGCACAACATACTTGCCTAATCTGGTGCTGGCGGGCGATTGGACTGATACCGGATTGCCCGCAACTATCGAAGGTGCGATCAGATCGGGTTTCGCTGCGGCGCAGCAGGTGACAGCCACGCGGACGAGCGCGTAATTATTTGAACGAGTGATGCAAAGCCAGACCCTGACCCATCTCGCCGACACGGACCTCACACCGACCCTGCAAGCCAGCATAGAGCGGGCGGCGCGGGCGCTCGGCCGGCGGCAGAACGCGGACGGGCACTGGCGTTTCGAGCTGGAGGCCGACGCTACCATCCCGGCCGAATACATCCTGCTCGAGCACTACCTGGACAGGATAGACCCGGCACTGCAGGCGCGCATCGGCGTGTACCTGCTGGAGATACAGGGCGAGCATGGCGGCTGGCCGCTGTTCCATGGCGGCAAGTTCGACCTGTCCGCCAGCGTGAAGGCGTATTTCGCGCTGAAATGCCTGGGCCACGCGCCGGATGCGCCGCACATGGCGCGCGCGCGGGCGGCGATCCTGGCCGCCGGCGGCGCCGAGCGCTGCAACGTGTTCACCCGCATACAACTGGCGTTGTTCGGCGAGGTGCCGTGGCGCGCCATACCCACCATGCCGGTGGAGATCATGCTGCTGCCGGAGTGGTTCTTCTTCCACCTCTCCAAGGTGAGCTACTGGTCACGCACGGTGATCGTGCCGCTGCTGGTGCTGATGACGCTGCGGCCGCGCGCGGCCAACCCGCACGGCGTGCACATTCCGGAGCTGTTCACCCGGCCGGCCGAGCAGATACGCGACTACATACGCGGGCCGTATCGCAGCTACTGGGGCCACGCCTTCAAGGCGCTGGATCTGTGCCTGAAGCGGGGCGAGCGCTGGTTCCCCAGGAAGTCCCGCGCCCGCGCGGTGGGCGAGGCGGTGACGTTCGTCACCCACCGGCTGAACGGTGAGGACGGGCTGGGGGCCATCTACCCGGCGATGGCAAACAGCGTGATGATGTTCGCGGCCCTGGGTTACGCCCCGGACCATCCGGACGCGGCGTTGGCCTGGCTGTCGGTGCGCAAGCTGATCGTCGATGACGGCGAGCGCGCCTACGTGCAGCCTTGCGTCTCGCCGATCTGGGATACCGGGCTGGCGGGCGTGGCCATGGCCGAGGCGGCGTATGGCTGCGACGACTCGGTGCCTGGCGGCCGGGCTCCGGTAGAGGCGGCGAGCGAGTGGCTGGTGTCCCGCCAGATACTGGATGTGAAGGGGGACTGGGCGGTGCGCCGGCCGGATGTGGCGCCAGGCGGCTGGGCGTTCCAATACGCAAACGACCATTATCCGGACGTGGACGACACCGCGCTTGTCGGCATGCTGCTGGCGCGCAACGGCGACCCGGCGCATGACGAATCGATCGCGCGGGCGCGCGACTGGATCGTGGGCATGCAGAGCAGCGACGGCGGCTGGGGCGCTTTCGAGCCGGAGAACACGCATTCCTACCTGAACCACATACCGTTCGCTGACCACGGCGCGCTGCTGGACCCGCCGACGGCGGACGTGACCGGGCGCTGCGTGGGCTTCCTGGCGCAGATCGGCATGGATTGCAGCCATCCGGTGATGGCGCGCGCGATCGCTTACCTGCGGCGCGAGCAGGAGGCGGACGGAAGCTGGTTCGGCCGCTGGGGCACCAATTACATCTACGGCACCTGGTCGGTTATCAACGCGCTGAACGCCGCCGGCATCCCGCCGGAAGACCCGGCGATGCGGCGTGCCTGCGAGTGGCTGATCAGCGTGCAGCGCGGAGATGGCGGCTGGGGCGAGGACGAGGAGAGCTACGCCCACGCGCCGCATGGCCGCTACACCGAGAGCACGCCGTCCCAGACCGCCTGGGCGGTGCTGGCGCTGATGGGCGCGGGGCGGACGGACGATCCGGCGACGGCGCGCGGCATCGCCTGGCTGGCGGCGACGCAGAAGCCGGACGGCGAGTGGGACGAGGCGCCCTACACGGCAGTTGGTTTTCCGCGGGTGTTCTATCTGAAATACCATGGGTACCGGCTGTTCTTCCCGCTTCTGGCACTGTCGCGGTATCGGAACCTGCGGCGCGGCAACCAGCGGCGGGTGGATTGGGGGATCTGAGGAAGCGGCCCGCCCCTTGACGAAGAGAAGCAGATTTTTGCGTCCCTGCTGTCTCGCTGCGGGACCGATCTTGGGATCGTCCCAGTTGGCCCGAGTGCCTGGGGACAGGCGCATTCTACTGCTGGTGCCTGCTGAACGCGGCGTTCCTACCTTGCCCGCGCGTTAGACCAGGATGCTCGCCTTTATCGTGGGCCTGAAGGCCGAAGCCCGTATCGTGCGCCCGATTGGCTGCAAGGTTTTCGTGGGGGGCGGCACGGCACGCGGCGCCGCGGAGGCTGCGCGGCGGGCGCTGGCCGCAGGCGCTACATCACTGGTCAGCTTCGGCCTTGCCGGCGGATTGTCACCGGATATGCCGGCAGGCGCCATCATCATCCCTGCGGTGGTGCTGTTCAAAGGGCGGCACCTGGCCGCTGATGCGGAGCTGTCGGCCGCTTTGGGCGGGATCACCGTGCAGGCGCTGCTGGCAGGCGAGGCAGTGGTGGCCTCGATTGCCGGCAAGGCGGAGCGCTGGCGCGGCACACAGGCCGTGGCCGTGGATCTGGAAAGCGGTGCCGTGGCCGATGCGGCGCGGCAGGCCAACGTGCCCTACGCTGTGCTGCGCGCCGTGTGCGATCCGGCCGGGCGCGCGCTGCCACAGGCGGCCGTGGTGGCGCTGAACGCATCTGGCGGGATCGGGCTGCTGCGGGTGATCCTGTCCGTGGCTTTGCAACCAGGACAGATCAAGGAGTTGCTGGCACTCTCGCGCGACGCACAGGCCGCGCGAAAGGCATTGACGAAACGCGTGCGGGAGTTGCGGGAGAGCGGGGCGCTGGACGGGTGGGTTAAGCGGGAGGCGGTGGGGTTTTAGGGGGCGGGCCTTCGTTGGCGGGGTTGGCTTCGTTACCATGCTTGGTAGGCATTGGGCTCCGCCCCAAACCCCGCCGGACGCGGGCCCCATTGCCGGTTCGGCCGTTTGATCAGACGCCTAATTGGCGGAGGTGGGCGGCAAGGTCTGTGGGCGACATCGTGTCGTCCAGCAGGCCGGCATAGTGGCCGTCCGGCGCCATGACGTAGATGATCGAGCTGTGGTCCATGGCGTAGTCGCCGCCCTTCAGATCGTGGCGCCTGGCGTAGACGTGGTAGCTGGCCTCCACCGGGTCCAGCTCGGCTTGGGTGCCGGTCAGGCCGGTGAACTCGGGGCCGAAGGCGTGGGCGTAGTCGCCGATTACGTGCGGCGTGTCGCGGGCGGGATCGACGGTGATGAAGAGGACGCGGAGATGGGCGCGGCTGGCCTGGGGCAGCTTGTCGAGTGCCGCGGCAAGGTTGCTCAGCGTGGTGGGACAGGCATCCGGGCAATGGGTGTAGCCGAAATAGACCAGGCGCCAATCGCCGGCGTAGGTGGCGGCGGTGACACGATGGCCGGCGCCGTCGGTCAAGGTGAAAGGGCCGCCTATGGTAGGCCCCTCCGCATGCGAGGCCAGTCCGCGCTGGACAAAGACAGCGATGAGGCAGGCGAGGGCCACGCCTGCCAGGGGAAGGAGAAGTCGGGCGGGGCGCATGGGTCAGCCCGGCGGGCCGGCGGCGGTAATCGGCTCGACGGGCACGCTGACATGCACGACACCCGCATGGGCGAAAGTGAGATCGAGCTGTATCCGGGTGCCGGCGGCGAGGCCGTGTTGCAGGCCGGTGAGCATGATGTGCGCGCCACCCGGGGCGAAGGCGAAGGTGCCGCCGGCCGGGATAGCTATAGCCTGCATGTCCGTCATGGCGGACATGCTGCCGGTGCGCGTGGTCTGGTGCAGCATGGCGGATTTCGCCTCCGGGCTGGCGGCGGAGAGCAGCTTGTCCGGGTTGGTGACGGTGATGTTTAGGTAGGCGGCGCCGCTATCCTGGCCGGGTGCGGTGGCGCGGGCCCAGGCGCCGGTTATCTGGACGGCAGGTTCGGGGGAGGCGGCCAGTAGCAGGAGTGCGGCGGCGGTGACCAGGGCTTTGTGACGCGGGCCGTTGGGTTTAGGCTCCAAACCAGTTCTCCGTGAGCGCGCCTGCGGGTGGCGGCCCTGGCGATTGTATGGGGTGTGTCGCGGCCGGCGTAAGGGGCGGCCCGGGTGCAAGGCGGCCTGCCCGGGCCGGACGGACGCTCGGACAGGACCGGTCTGATGTGCTGCCGGGTCGGCAAGACCCCGGGGCATGTCCGTCCGCACAGGGAGTCGCAGGTGGCATTGGCGGTCAGAACGTGGTTGCGGAACGGACGCCGCGGATTTGCGGCAGGTTTGTACATTGTGGCGATCGCTGCCGTATTCGCCTTGCCGGGCAGGGCGGAACCCACAGTTGCGAAAACCATCAGGTTTGTGATGGATCGAGCGTTCTGGTCGGCGGCGCCGGCCGTTGCCTGGGTCGGCACGGAGGCGGCTTCGCTGCACTTCGCGCGCTATGAGGGCATGCCGTCGGGCAGCATGACGCTGAACGAAAGCGTGGCCGAAGCGCGGGATGCGCGGTTCTCCAGCGGCACGATCGAGTTCGACATGAAGCCGCTCGCGTACAGCGACACCGGGATCATCTTCCGGCGCCACGGCACGGATGCCGGCGAGTTCGTCTATGCGCGCGCCAACCCGGATTGTCCGGCCGCGGATGACTGCATGCAGTACGCACCCATCGTGCATGGCGGCATGGAGTGGAACATATACCCGGACTTCCAGGGCCCTGCCCCGGTTGCGCAGAATGGCTGGAACCATTTCCGCCTGGTTGTCGCCGGTGAAAAGATGGTCGTGTATGTCAACAGGCTTGCCGAGCCGAGCCTGGTCGTGCCGAAACTGCAGGGCACGAGCATTGATGGCGGGATCGCGTTCAAGGGACCCGCGATTTTCGCCAATCTGACGGTTCGGGAAGGCAGCCCGGATGCGTTGGCGGATGTGCATGTGCCGCAACCAGAGCCAGGCACTGTTACCGCCTGGCTGACGGCGGCGCCGATGGCGTTTCCCGCAGACGGTGCCGTTTCGGCGTCGGACATCCCGCCCGCGGCGGCGTGGCGAAAGATCGCCGCGGAAAACTCGGGGCTTGTGAATCTCGGCCGGGCGTTCGGCTCGCCCCCGGCGCCGTCGCCGGCGATTGCCTGGCTGAAGACGGATGTGGACGCCGCGCGTGCCGTGCGGCGTAATCTGCGTATCGGCTGGACGCAGCAGGTAAGCGTGTTCCTGAATGGCGAGAAGATATTTTCGGGCGAGAACGCGTACTACCCGGAAGCGCGCAGGCTATCGCCGGACGGCCGGTTGGAGGCGGACAACGCGACACTTCCGTTACTGCTGCATGCTGGAAGAAATGAGATCGTGCTGGCGGTCGGGGACAGGTGGACCACGTCCGGTGGTATCCAGAAGCCGAGCCCGTACGGGTGGGCGGCGGAGGCGCATTTCGAGGACGGACAGAATTGACGGCGTGAGCGGCGCGAAGATTGCAGCAACTTTTGTCCATGCCGTCGCGGCTTGTAGACGCGCGCTCAGCGAGACGTTAAGCCGGCGCGATTCGTTGATTTTACCCCGCGTTACAAATGCGGGAATCAAAAGTTTTTTGGTTCTTTTTTGCAAAAAAGAACTGCTTCCTTCCTTCCTTCAGCCCTCCACCGAAAACTGCTCGACCAGATCCGCCAGATGCCCGATCTCGTCCAGCCGCATCCCCTCCCCCGCCGGCGCGCGCCCGCCGCGCGCCACGCGCCGGGGCAGCACGGCGCGTTCGAAACCGAGTTTCTGCGCTTCCTTAAGGCGAGCGTCTGCCTGGGACACCTGGCGGACCTCGCCGGACAAGCCGACCTCGCCGAAGTAGACGGTACCGGCGTGGGTGGGCTGGTTGGTCGCCGCCGAGGCAAGGGCGGCGGCCACGGCCAGGTCGGCGGCGGGTTCGGTGACGCGCAGGCCGCCGGCGACGTTGAGGAACACGTCCGAGCCGGAGAGTTTCAGGCCGCAGCGGGTTTCCAGCACGGCCAGCAGCATGGACAGGCGGCCGCCGTCCCAGCCGACAACGGAGCGGCGGGGCGCGCCGCCGGCGTTCGGCGCCAGCAGCGCTTGGACTTCGAGCAGGACCGGGCGGGTGCCTTCGAGTCCGGCGAAGACGGCGCTGCCGGCGATGTGGCCGCGACGTTCGGCGAGGAACAGGGCGGACGGGTTTGCGACTTCGGCCAGGCCGCGGTCGGTCATCTCGAAGACGCCGATCTCGTCGGTGGCGCCGAAGCGGTTCTTGGTGCCGCGCAGGATGCGGAACTGGTGGCCGCGGTCGCCTTCGAAATGCAGCACGGCATCTACCATGTGTTCGAGCACGCGGGGGCCTGCGAGGTTGCCTTCCTTGGTGACGTGGCCGACGAGGATGAGGCTGAAGCCGCGCTGCTTGGCGAGCCGTATGAGCTCGAAACCTGCGGCGCGAACCTGGGTGACGGTGCCTGGAGCGGATTCAACGTTGTCGAGCCACATGGTCTGGATCGAGTCGATGACGACCATGGCGAGGTTGGGTTCGGCTTCGAGGGAGGCGCCGATATCTCGCACGTTTATGGTGGCGGCGAGCTGGAGGGGCGCGGTGTCGAGGTTCAGGCGGCGGGCGCGCAGGCGTATCTGCTCGATGGATTCTTCGCCGGAGATGTAGAGCACGCGCTGGCCGGCGCGGCTGAGCGCGGCCGCGGCCTGCAGCATGAGGGTGGATTTGCCGATGCCCGGGTCTCCGCCCACGAGGATGGCGCTGGCGGCGACCAGACCGCCGCCCAAGACGCGGTCCAGCTCGCCGATCCCCGAGAGAAGGCGGGGCGGCGGGGCGGCTTCGCCGGCCAGGCCCACGAAGTTGACGCGGCCGCCTGGCTTGCGTGGGGCGCCGGGGCGCGCCTCGGCGCGTTCCTCGGCGATGGTGTTCCACTCGCCGCAGGCTTCGCATTTGCCGGACCATTTGGGGTAGGTGCTGCCGCAGGCCGAGCAGACGAAGAGCGTGACGGGTTTTGCCAAGAGGGGCGCAGTTCTTCTCGTAGGATGCGGCAAGCCCGCTGCCGCTATCCTACATCACGGCGCCCCGCACCTCCATGCATCGCAGAGCAGGCGCATTCCTGTGCGCTATAGCACCGTGCCGGAGCGCACGCCTGCCCACGCGCACCCAACAGGGACACAAGCTTTTCTGGTTTTTCAAAAAAGCTCTCTTGCTTCCAGCCATCATGCCGCAGCAAGCCTCTTCTGTTCTGCTTGGAAGGCGAAGACTTCCGCATTGCGAACTGCGGAAGTCCCCGTCTTTTTCGGGCGAGTCTCTACGCCGCGTTCAGCGGCGGGCGCGGCGGCGCGTTCCGTAGAGCGAAGCCAGGCCGAGGCCGAGCAGAGCCATGGAGGCAGGTTCCGGCACGCTGGTGGCGGCGACACCGACATTCTCCATCAGGCCATCCGCGCTCGAACCGCTGGTGGAGGTGTCTCGGAAGGTCAGCGTGCTGGTGGTGGCCAGCGCGGTGAACGTGAAGTCCTCCGAGTTGAAGAGGGTGTGGAAATCGGACGAGCCGGTGGAATCGGTGATGCTGGTGGACAGGTTGCCTACGGAGATCGCAAGCGACTGCGGCTCGTTATCGCCGAACGAACCGTAGAGGAAGGAAAGCTTGTAGGTCCGGCCGACGACGGTGGCGAAACTCTGCGACAACGTGCCGCCCGAGGTCTGTCCGCCGCCGAACTGGGCCAGGTCGCTGGAGCCGGCATTGATGCCGCCGCAGCAACTGGAGAAGCCGGCTTCGGACGTGGCGCCAACGCCCAAGGCGCTCGCTGTCCACCCGGCCAGGCTGGGGGTCCCGGCGCTGGTGAAGGTGCCGTTCGTGATCAGGCCGGCATGCGCCTGGCTGCCGTAGCCCAGCGCCGCCAGGGCGACACCGGCGGCGAGAAGGGTCTTGTGCAGGCAACGATACATCTGTTTCGTCTCCGGTTCGATAACCAGGGCTTAAAACATACGGTCGTGCTCGTCAATACCGTAATGACTTTTTCGACACGGAGGGTTGGTGTCTGTTTTTTTAGGGTGTCAGTGCCCGGCCGGCGGCAAGGCCTGGCAGAAGCGCAGCGCGTAGCCGTCGGGGTCCAGCACCTCGAAGGCGATGTGGCCGACGCGGGTGCCGTCTTCCTCGCGCCAGGCTTCTTCCATCGGCTGGTGCAGGCGGGCGCCGTAGGCTTCGACGCCGCTCAGCACCGCTTCGGCGTCAGCCGTCCAGACGACGAGGGTGACGCCGCGCCCGAACGGATAGGCGGGGGCGTCCGGGCCGGCGGCTACGCCCTCGCGTATTTCGATGGCCACGCCGTCACGTTCCAGCTCGGCGCGGCGGGCTTCCGGGGCGTAGCGCATGGTGGTGAAGCCAAGCACGTCCGTATAGAAGCGCAACGACCGGGCAAAGCCGGTGCAGGCGAGCCTTACCTGCAGGGTCACTTGGGAACCAGGGTCAGCACCGCTTCCGGGGCCGGCGTCTCCGTCGAGACCAGGATGTGCATCTGGTGGCCGACGAGCGTCAGGCCGTAGGCGGTCTGGGTCACGCCCGGCCTGCTCTTGGGCGGCGGGCCGCCGGCCGGGGTCAGGGCCACGCCGTTCTCGCGCGCCGCCTGGTTCAGCACGGCGAGCACCTTGGCGCCGTCGGCGTGTTCGGCCACCGCCTCGCAGCTGCCGTCGTCAAGCGAGACGAGGGCGAGCTTGGTGGTCTGGTAGCTGGTGTCGAACACCTGGCCGGCCCGGCCGGCCAGGAAGGCGGTCTCCGCCTGTGGCGGCATGCGCGGCGCTTTCTGCTCCTGCAGGAAGCCGCGCAGGGCGGCCAGGTCGCCGGCGAAGTTCAGGCAGGTGGCGCTGAACAGGCCCACCACCTGTTCCGCCCCGTCCCCACCGCCCTGGGGGGCCTGGGCAGAGGCCGGCGCAATGGCCAGCAGGCCGCAAGCCAGGGCAGCGGGCACAAGAACGGACAGACGCATGGAAAGCTCTCCTTGGCAGGCAGGGTCGCATGGGATGGGCGCTGCCGGGTTTGCGGGGGTATTAAACCGGCTTTAGGTGACGATTGGTGGCGTATTGGGGCGAAACTGTGACTTGAGCGCGCCGGGCGAGGCAGGAAGGCCTCATCCGCTAAAACAAGCCGCGCCGCGGGAGAGCACTGGGGCGGATGTCACCCCTACCCCCGCAGCTCCATCTGGATGGGCCCGTCACGGCGGCCATGGGTGAACTGGTCCACCATAGGGTTGCCGCTGTCCAGCAGGTGGGCGGCTTCACCTTGCCAGACCAGGCGGCCGCCGAACAGCATGGCGGCGCGGTCACCTATCCGCGCGGCGCTAGCCATGTCGTGTGTGATGGCGAGAGCCGTGCTGCCGAGGCGGCGCACGCAATCGGTGATCAGCCCGTCGATGATGGCGCCCATAATGGGGTCGAGGCCGGTGGTCGGCTCGTCGAAGAACAGGATGCGTCCGCCGCCGGCGATGGCGCGGGCCAGACCCACGCGCTTCTGCATGCCGCCGGAGAGCTCGGCGGGGTACAGCGCGCCCACGCCAGGCGCCAAGCCGACCTGGGCCAGCATTTCGGAGGCGCGCATGCGGGCCTGGGCGCGGCTGACCTGGTTTTGTGCCAGCAGACCGAAGGCCACGTTCTCCCAGACCGGCAGGCTGTCGAACAGCGCGCCGTTCTGGAACAGCATGCCGATCTGGGCGCGTGCCGCCTCTCGCGCCTTGTCGTCGAGGCTGGCGAGGTCCTGGCCGTCTATCTCGATCGTGCCGGAATCGGGCGTGACCAGGCCTAGGATGCATTTCAGCAGCACGGATTTGCCGGAGCCGGAGCCGCCGATGACCACCATCGAGGTGCCGGGCGCGATGTCGAGGTCTATGCCGTCCAGCACCTGCTTCTCGCCGAACGCCTTGCGCAGGCCGCGAATGCGTATCTTCGGTGTTTCGGTCATCGGGAGAAGAACAGTTCGGTCAGCACGTAGTCGAAGGCGAGGATTAGTATGCTGGCGGAGACCACGGCGGAGGTGGTGGCGGCCCCCACGCCCTGCGCGCCGCCGCGGCTGTTATAGCCGTAGAAGCAGCCCATCAGGCTGACGATGACGCCGAAGACGGCGGCTTTCACCACACTGAGGACCACGTCCGCCGTGTTCAGGAAGTTGACCGTGTTGGTGATATAGGTGTGCGGATCGAAGCCGAGCTTGGCGGTGGCCACCAGGAAGCCGCCGCCCACGCCCAGCACGTCGGCCACCAGCACCAGCAGCGGCAGGGCCAGCAGGCCGGCGAGCAGACGGGGGGCGACCAGGTATTTCATCGGGTCGGTGGACAGGGTGCGCAGCGCGTCGATCTGGTCGGTGACGCGCATGGTGCCGAGTTCGGCAGCCATGGCCGCGCCGACGCGGCCGGCGACCATGAGGCCGGCCAGCACGGGGGCCAGCTCGCGCACCACCGATATGAGCACGATGTTGGCGATGGCGCTGGTGGCGCCATAGCGGGAGAAGCCGGTGTAGCTCTGCAGTGCTATCACCATGCCGGAGAAGATAGCGGTGAGCGCCACCACGGGCAGGCTGAAATAGGCGTAGTCGATGAAGCTGCGCAGGAACAGGCGGCCGTAGAAAGGCGGGCGGATCAGGTGGGAGATGCCGGACAGGCCGAACAGGACCATCGCACCTGCGCCGCCCAGGAGAGTCAGGACGTTCCGGCCTAGGGCGCCGATGGGATTCATAGGGGAGGAAGGCCTTCTTTTCTGAAGAAAAGAAGCAATAGACTTTTGCTCCCTGTCGGCGAGCCTGCTGCCGGCGTGCGATAGCGGGGCCAATTTCTGGTTCTTTTATGCAAAAAAGAACTGCTTTCCTGCTGGCTCAAAGTGCCGCGTACACGCGGCCGCCGCGGGGCTTCAGCGAGGTGAGCACCTCGTAGCCGTTGGTGCCTGCCCACTCGGCCACCTCGTCCGGCGGCACCGCGGGGCCGATCAGCTCCAGCTCGTCGCCCTGGCGCAGGCCTGGGTGGTCGGTCGCATCGAAGGTGGCCAGGTCCATGGAGACACGCCCTATCAGCGGAAGGCGGGCAGCGTCAAAGCCTGGGCGGCAGATGGCGGCCTCGGCGCGGTTGGAAAGCGCGCGGTGGTAGCCGTCCGCGTAGCCGGCGGACACGGTTGCGACCATGGTGGGGCGCCGGGCGGTCCAGATGGCGTTGTAGCCGACGGAGGCGCCTGCTGGGATACGGCGAAGCTGCAGGATGGGCGCGGTCAGGCGCAGCACGGGGCGCATCGGGTTCGGTTGTGCCGGGGTTGGGTTGATGCCGTAGACCGCGGCGCCCGGGCGGGCGAGGTGGGAGACGAATGCCTGGCCCAGAAACAGGCCGGAGGAGTTTGCCAGGCTGAGGGGGATCGCGGCGAGCGCGCCGCTTGCCGCACGGCGCAGGTCGTCGGCCTGGCGGAGGTTGCCGGGATCGCTCTGCTGCTCCGCGCTGGCGAGGTGCGTCATGATGAAGCCGACCTCCAGGCCGGCGAGCGCCGAAGGGTCGGCCTGCAGGGCGGCGGCATCTTCCGGGGTGAGGCCCAGCCGGTTCATGCCGGTGTCCACGTGGATCATCGCCGGCAGCCGGCCTGCCTGGGCAGCCGCGCAGGCGGCATAGGCGTCGATCTCCTCCAGGTTGCCGAGCACGGGGGTCAAACGCTGGGCGAGATAGGTTCGGGCCTGGCCCGGGAAGAAGCCGTTCAGGATGGCGATGACGGCGTCGGGCGGCAGCAGAGGACGCAGGGCGGCACCTTCCTGCGGGTAGGCCACGAAGAAATGGCGCGCGCCTTCGTCATACAGTCGTGGGGCGACACGAGCGGCGCCCAGGCCATAGGCGTCCGCCTTGACGATCGCGGCTACGGGCTGGGCGTGCTTCGCTGCCAATTGGCGCCAGTTGGCGGCGATAGCGTCCAGGTCGACTGTGAGGGTCGTCATTCGGAGGAAACGGACAGCCTTCTGTCTTAAACGGCGCAGGTGGGTGCTGATGCTGTGCCTGGAACACGGTAGCTGGCGCCGCCGATGCACATGCCTGCAGCCCGGCGGGGGTGGTTTGGTTCAGGCAGCCAGGGAGGCCGCCACCTTCGCGTCCAGCGATTCCGGCTTGGTTGTCGGCGGGAAGCGGTCGAGCACGGTGCCGTCCCGGCCGATCAGAAACTTGGTGAAGTTCCATTTGATGGCGCCACCGAGGAAGCCGGTCTTCTCCGATTTCAGCCAGGCCCAGAGGGGATGAGCGTTTGCACCATTGACCTCGACCTTGGCGAACATGGGAAAGCTCACATCGTATTTCGTGCTGCAGAAGCTGGCGATCTCGGCGGCGTCGCCCGGCTCCTGATGGCCGAACTGGTCACAGGGGAAACCCAGTACGGCGAAGCCCTGGTCGGCATATTTCTTCTGCAACGCTTCCAGGCCGCCATATTGCGGCGTGAAGCCGCATTTGCTCGCCGTGTTGACGATCAGGAGGACCTTGCCGCGGAAGGCCTCCAGGCTGGTAGCGGCGCCGTCCAGGGTGGTGGCGGTGAAATCGTATATGGCGGTCATCTTGCGTCTCCCCAGGACATCGGGGGACAGATGAAAGCGCCTCTTCTCTGAAAAAAAGAAGCGAAAACTCCGGATGCGGCGCGGGTCAGACGCTGCTGGCCGAAGCGGAGGCCGTCGCCTGGAGTGACGGGTGGGGCCGCGAGGCAAAGCCTCCCGGGTGCCGCATGGCGAGCGCCCGGGAGGAATGTTTGCTGATCAGTATGTGGCCGCGCGCCGGCCGAACAGCGCGTGGTAGACTACGAGCACGACAACCGCCCCGATCACGGCCACGAACATGCTGTACAGGTTGAAGCCGGTGATCGGCGTGGCACCCAAGGTGGAGAACAGCCAGCCCCCGACCATGGCACCGATGATGCCGAGGACGATGTCCAGCAGGACACCGGCGCCGGTGTGGTTGACGATCTTGCTTGCGATGAAGCCGGCGATGAGGCCCAAGACGAGCCAGGCGATGATACCCATGGGAAAGCTCCTGAAGCGTGGTGACGCTTCCAGCAACGGCGGGCTTGGGGGCGGGTTTCGCGAAAGTTACGTAACGAATCAGCCTTCTGCGCTGTCCGGCGTGAGGTGACGTTTCAGGAAAGCGGCGGCGGCTTGCATGGACTGCCGCGCCTCGGGGACGAACTGGGCCAGTTGCCAGACATGGGGGACGACCGGCCAGACGCGCAGTTCCACTTCCCCGCCGGCGGCACGGGCGTGTTCGGCCAGGCGGGTGCTGTCATCGCGCAGGATCTCGCGGTCACCGACATGGATCAGCAGCGGCGGCAGGCCGTGCAGATCCGCGTAATGCGGCGAGGCGATCGGGTTCTCGGGCGAGGCGCCGCCGAGATAGGTTTCGCCGCCGCGCACCAGGCCTGGCGCCCAGAACATGGCATCCCGTTTGGCATTGCTGACGACCGATGGCCCGGTGCCGGCGAGGTCCGTCCACGGAGAGAACAGCGCCGCGGCGGCGGGTTGCGGACGCGATTTGTCGCGCAGCGTGAGCATCAGCGCGAGGCTCAGGCCGCCACCCGCGGAGTCGCCGGAGACGGTCAGGCTTCCGGGCGCGTGTCCCAGGTCGAGCAGGCCCTGCCAGGCGGCTTCCGCGTCCTCGACCGCGGCAGGGAACGGGTTTTCCGGTGCCAGGCGGTAGTCGGGGACGAATACCTCGAAGCCGTGTTTCGCATAGGTGCCGCTGAACGGGCGGTGTGTGCGCGGCGAACAGGCGAAATAGCCGCCGCCATGCAGATAGAGGAGCGTGGCGGCTGGCTGTGCGCCGTCGGCCCGCGCCCACTCGCCCTTTATGCCGCCGACCGTGCCGGGTGTGAACATGACTCCTTTTGGTGGCGGGAGGGAACCGCCTTCCATGGTACGGCGCACGGCGATCACGTCGGAGACGCCCTTCATCTTCGGCTTTATCTGGGTGCGGACCATAAAATCCAGAAAGTGAGCTTGCAGGCTTGCCATGTCAGTTCGCTGTCCTGTTGGCGTTGGCGACGCTGCCGCTCTGCCGCTTGATGTATTTCCAGTACGTGACGGGGAACAGGCGCTGCAGGCGTTCGGCCATGCGGGCGTCACCGCCTATCAGCAGGCGGGGCGCACGGGCCTCGATGGCGCGCGCGATCTGCTCGGCGGCGTCTTCCGGCGCGGTGCGCAGAAGCTTGTTGAACTCCTGCATCTGGGCGCGGGCTTCCGCGGGATCGATGCCCTGCGGGATTCGGGCGCTGTTGGCGATCTCCGTCCGTATGCCGCCGGGGTGGACGACGGTGAGCGAGACGGCGCTTCCTTCCAGCTCGTGGCGCAGCGATTCGGAGAAGCCGCGCAGCGCGAATTTGGCGGCGCAATACGCGGCCTGGCCGGGCGGTGCTATGATACCGAACAGGCTGGAGATGTTGACGATGTGGGCCGCCTTCTCACGGGTGAGCACATACATGAACGCTTTTGTAAGCCGAACCGGCGCCCAAAAATTTATGTCGAACAGCCATTCGAAATCGGTGAGCGCCACGTCGGCGAAATCACCGGCAAGGGCTACGCCGGCGTTGTTGACGAGCACGGTGACGCGGTCGTGCTTGGCAAGGACAGCTTCGGGCAGCGCATCGAGGGCCACGCGGTCCGCGACGTCGAGCACATGGGTGCTGACGGTGACGCCGGCCGCGCGCGCGATGGCCGCCACCGCTTCCAGCCCGGCTTCGTTGCGATCCGCCAGTGCCAGGTTGGCGCCGCGTTTCGCGAGGTTGGCGGCGAGGGCGGCGCCTATGCCGCTGGCCGCACCAGTGATGACGGCTGTTCCGCCGCGCAGGGAGAATGGCATTGGGACCTTCCGCTCGGTGACGCGGTTGGCGTGGTAGGAGTTTTACGGGCGTTCCGGAAGCGAGGACGCGGTCTTTTCGAAAAAAGAGCTGATTTTAACTTCGCGCCGGCGTCCGGGCCCACCACCCAATAAGGCTCCGTCCAAACATCGGTCGACCGGCAGGCGTGGTGACGGCTTCGCCCGTCAGCCATCTCCCAGCCTTCCAAGGCCGCCGTCGGGCCTCGGGGACCTCTAGCTCCTGTCCGTCACCGGCTACGAAGTGTGTCTATCAGCACCAGCGCTCCATCCCGCTCGAAATGCCAGAACGTCCAGCCATTGCAGCTGGGAGCGTTCTGTACTGCCGAGCCTACCTGATGAATGGACCCGCGATGCGGGCCGCAGGAGAGCGTACCGTCGGCCATGACGGTGGCGGCGACCCGGCGTTGACGATCGGTGAGTATGGCGCCCGGGGCGATCAGCGCGCGTTCCACAAGGCTGCCGAAGGAGACCCGCGGCGCGTCACGCCGGCTGGGTGTGGCTTCCATCGCCTCGGGCGCCGCGGGTTTAATCCGCCGTATGCGGCCCCAGGCAGCTTCCACATAGGCAGGGTGGCGCTCGATGCCCACGAAATGGCGGTGCAGGCGCTTGGCCACCGCCGCCGAGGTGCCGCTGCCCAGGAACGGGTCCAGGATCACGTCTCCGGACATGGTGCTGGCAAGCAGGATGCGGTGCAGCAGGGCTTCGGGCTTCTGGGTGGGGTGCAGCTTGAGGCCGTGCGCGTTGCGCAGCCGTTCCTCGCCGGTGCAGAGCGGAATCAGCCAGTCGCTGCGCATCTGCAGGTCGTCGTTCAGCGCCTTCATCGCCGCGTAATTGAAACGGTAGCGGCTGTCCTGCTGGCGGGCGGCCCAGATCAGCGTCTCGTGGGCGTTGGTGAAGCGGCGGCCGCGGAAATTCGGCATCGGGTTGGATTTGCGCCAGATCACGTCGTTGAGGATCCAGAACCCGAGGTCCTGCAGGATGGCGCCGATGCGAAAGATGTTGTGGTAGCTGCCGATTACCCAGAGCGTACCGTCCTTGCGCAGCAGGCGGCGGACCTCGGTCAGCCAGAGGCGGGTGAAAGCGTCGTAGGCCGCGAAATCGGTGAACTGGTCCCAATCGTCGTCCACGCCGTCGACCAGGCTGTCATCGGGGCGTCGTAGCTCGCCACGCAATTGCAGGTTGTAGGGCGGGTCGGCGAACACGCAATGGACCGACGCGGTGGGGAGCATGCGCATCATCTCCACACAGTCGCCGCGCAAGATCTGGTCGAGGGGCAGGTCGCGGGAGATGTCCAAAGCCTTGGGGTGGATCCGACGGGAAGCGCGGACAGTGAAGATCGCCCCGCATCCGCGTCAACCGCATCCGGCTCCGGTGTTGCGCAGTCACATCATGGGTGCCGTACGCACGCCGCTGGCGTCTGCCAGCACGCAGAACATGCGTCCGCCGTCGCGGGCGGAGACCAGGAGCATGTCGCCGCCGGCAAGCATGTCGCCCGCATCATCGAAGAAACCCGGTGCGGCTACGCAGGACTGGTCGTCAGCGCCGGTCTTGTAGAGCCAGAGCGTGAAGCCGCTGGCGTAAGCGAGGACGGAAAGGTTGCGCAGCGAGAAAGCCATCGGGCGATCCTTTTCAGAAACAAAAAAGGCCGCCCCCTTTCTGGGAGCGGCGGTGCTGGGATGAGGTGCCATCGACGAAGCGTATCGACGAAGTCAGGGGTAGGTCAAGGACTGTTTTCCTATGGCGTGTAGTCGCGGGTAGCCCGTGATGGACCATGGCTGTGGCTTTGCGAGCAGCGGTCTGAAGAGCGCAGCCGAGCGCCTCCCAACTTTGACGTGTGTGGAACATAACGCGAACAACCTACGGCGATCATCACGCCCTGGCAACCCTCAGCAGCTATTTTCCTATTGTCTTGAGGATTTTATTCCAGCATGGTCTTGCTGCGATGAAGCATGAGGATATCTGGCGGGCGCTGGATACACTGGCTGCCGAGAACGGCCTGTCAGCGTCCGGCCTCGCGCGCCGGGCCGGGCTGGATCCCACCACGTTCAACCTGTCCAAACGCAGGATGCCGGACGGCCGGGCGCGCTGGCCGGGAACGGAAAGCCTGGCGAAGGTATTGGACGCGACGGGGGCGAGCCTGGAGGCGTTCTCTCATCTTGTGGCGGGAGAGCGCGCAATCGCCTCAGCGCGGCCCGGACCACGACGTATCCCGCTTATCGGAATGGCGCAGGCGGGGGGTGACGGCTTCTTCGACGATGGCGGGTTTCCGGTGGGCGGGAGCTGGGACGAGGTCAGCATACCGGAGGTGGGTGACCCGCACGCCTACGCGCTGGAAATATCGGGCGACTCGATGGAGCCGGTGTTCCGCGACGGCGACATGGTCGTAGTCTCGCCCTCCACGCCGATACGCAGGGGTGACCGGGTAGTGGTGCGCACGATGCGCGGCGAGGCGATGGCCAAACAGCTGGTGCGCCAATCGGCACGGCGCATCGAATTGCGCAGCCTGAATCCGGAGCATCCGGACTACACGTTCGAACTACGGGACGTGGCATGGATGCATCGTATTGTGTGGGCCAGCCAATAAAGCGTAGCGGCCTGTTCAGACAGACTCGTGCGATGACACGATGGCGCGCAGCAACACCCAGACCTCACGCCCCATATACACCAGGAAACACAGCATATCTGCGGCAAACAGCACGTATTCCGTCGCATGTATCGCGGCGATTATCGACGGGGACATGCCGGCACCCTCCAGCAGCCTGGTATACATGTTCAGCAGGGCCGCCGCGCCGCCGATCAGCGCAAACAGTGCCACGGCCGCGATGATGTGGAACGCGAAGGCGGCGATCAGGCGTAGGTTGTGCACGCCGGCGCGTCAGTCCGCGCGCGCTTCGACGGTGCCGAATGCGCCCATGCGCACGTCCTTCGCCTCACGGCCGAACAGCATCAGCAAGATGATAAGCACAGCGGCCGCGCCGGCTACGCCCACAAGTGCGAAACGATAGTCGTGGCTCATTGCGTCCGCAATGCCGCTTTGCAACGGCAGATTGAGGGCCGCGAGGAAGTTGCCGAGCTGGTAGGTGAGGCCGGGGAAGGTGCCGCGTATCGGCGGCGGCGATATCTCGTTGAGATAGACGGGGATGACGCCCCAGGCGCCTTGCACGCAGACCTGCATGAGGAAGGCGCCGAGGCCGATCCAGACAGGTGCCGAGGAGAACGCCCAAAGCGGCAGCATGGGCAGCGAGAGCGCCGCGGCCAGGCCGATCGCCCGGCGGCGGCCGATGCGTTGCGAGATCGTGCCGAAGGCGATACCGCCCAGCATGGCGCCGATATTGTAGATGACGACGATCGTCGTCAGGCTCGGCCCGACGATGTGGTGCTGGCGCTGCAAGTATCTGGGATAGATGTCCTGCGTGCCATGGCTGAAGAAGTTGAAGCAGGCCATGAGGCAGGCGGCATACAGGGTCAGCGGCAAGTATCTGCGCACCACGCTGGACAGGCTTTGCTGTGGCCCGGCTTGCGCACGTTGCGTCCAGTCGGGACTTTCCGGCACGTTGTTGCGTATGTAGAGCACTAGCAGCGCGGGTACGGCACCGGCCATGAACATGCCGCGCCAATGCAGCCACGGATAGGCGAGGTAAAGGAGGGAGGCGAGGAGATAGCCGCTCGGATAGCCTGCCTGGAGAAGGCCGCTGACCGGTCCGCGCCATGAGGCGGGGATGCTTTCCATGGTGAGGGACGCGCCGACGCCCCACTCGCCCCCCATAGCCAGGCCGAACAGCGCGCGCACGATGAAAAACACCGTGGCGTTCGGCGCCAGGCCGGTGCAGAAGCCCAGCAGAGAAAACCCGAGGATGCTTGCCATCAGCGCCGGCCGGCGGCCGAACTTGTCCGCCAGGCGACCGAACAGGTACGCGCCGAGCGCGCGCGTGGCAAGCGTAAGCGTCACGGCGAAGGTGACGGAAGTCTCGCCTATCCCAAACTCCCGGGCCACGTCGCCAAAGACGAATACCATGATGAAGAAGTCGAACGCGTCGAGAGTCCAGCCCAGGTAGCACGCTGCCACGACGTGCCTTTGGTTCTGTATCGTTGCCGCCATGACGCTCCCCCTCCGAGTTGCGGGGGAGCGTCACGCGCCTAAGTCAAGCCGTCAACACCGGGCACGAGCCGCCCCTTGTCACGGCATGACGTGAGCCGAAGCTTCGTAGGCGATGAGGGCCGAGATCGCCGCATTTGCCAGCGCCTCGTCCGAAGAACTGTTCGAAGCTTCCCAGGACGCCACCGCTGCCTGGGCGGCAGACGAAAGCCGTGTCAGGTCGGCCACGATCTTGGGATCCGCGCTGGGGCGGGCCGCATAGGCACTCTCTAGGGCCGCGCCCATCTCCAGCCCGGCGTTCAGGTCGATGGCAACCTCCGGCTTGCTGGCCGTGCACGCCGACAGGCACATGGCGCCGAGGGCGCCCGCCATGCAGGAGGTCCTGACACAACCTTTCATTGCGGCGTCTCCTTCTTGCTGGCCAGCTTGCTGATGATCTCGCTTGCGAGCTGTTGCGCCTGTTCGTGCGCCCCGGTGTTGTCCGGCAGCAGCATCGAGACGGCGCTGCCCACGAGGATCGGAACCGCCTGGGACCACGCGATCTGACCCATCAGCAGCGCGCTCGCCGTGGCGATCAGCGCCGAAATCCCGGCAACCGTGGTCGGCTGCCGCATCCATGCGCGCAGTTCTTCCATATGTCCCCCTTTGATGTTGTTGGATTGCGAACCGGACGCTTCAGGGCGCCTGGAACATTGCCGGCGTTATCAGCCCGGCATTCACAACGGCCTGGTGAAGCACTGCCGCTGGATGCACGCCATCGGCACTGGCAGGGCCCAGATCGACCCGCCACTTCCCGGAACCGCCCTGATCGGAAAAGATGCTGTCCGGATCAATGAGGCCCGTGCATCCCAGGGTCACCGCGTGTTGCCGCAGGTAGCCGTTGTATGATCGGCGGTAAGTCTCCGCCGGCGAGGCGCTGGACGAGCCGGAGCCGAAACTCAGTTTCGTGGACGCCGGCAACGCTGCCGTAAGGGGAGCCGACAGCGTGATTGCACCCGAACCCAGCGCGCTGATCACACTGCCCGCGGCGATAGCGGGACCGGAGACCGCCTGCCCCAGGGCGAGGTTGGCCAGGCTTGCCATCGGCACGGACACACTGCCAGCGCTCGTCGCCGTGCCTGCGGTATTAGCCACGGCAACGGTCCAGCTCTGGTTGGCCAGGCTTGCCCAACCGTCATTGCTCTGGGTCGTCGGCGGGACCGTAAAGCACCAGACGCGCTTGCCAGCCTGGCCATAGCGCGTTGCTATCTGCGCAATGTAGCTCTCCAGCTGCGTGTCCGTAACCTGGAAACTCAGGATGTCGTTACGGCCGTCTTCCAAAAGAATATCGGTGATGCCGGTGTCCACGGACAGCGCGTATTGCCCGTCGCCATGTGCCACCACCGAGAACGCTGTTGTCGAGCCGCGGGCTGCGGTCACGAACCCTATGTTGTTTTCCAGGCTGCGTTGAATATAGCCCTGCAAACCCAGAGCGTCCGCGTTGTCACCCGTCCCCGCCGCGATGCTGTCGCCGAGAACCAGCACCGCACCTGGCGCTGGCTGTCCAGCCGGCAACGAGATCAGTCCAAGAACGGCAACCGGGCACCAATATCCTCCGCCGGTGTTGGAAAGTCCAACCGGCACCATCGTCTGATCGAGCGGCGACGTGCTCCTGTTGTCGAACTCTCCCGTCAGGCGGGAACCGGCCCCGGGGTAGTCCATCAGCTGCAGACCGGTCGCAGACAAGGTGGCAAAGCTTCGGATGAAAAAGGTTGTGCCGGTAGGCAGCTCCACGCCCACCGGATCGGACGTGACCACGTCATGCGCCGGCTCGACGGTAAACTGGCGCTTGCCGCCGAATTTTGCGGGAATAAACGAACCGCTGAAGCTCATCGGCTGCCCGGCCGCTGTAGTAGCAGTGGTCGGGTTGCTGATTGTCACTGCCGTCGCGGACGGCTGGTTTCCCGAGCCCGCGACGAAGCTGTTCGCCACGGAAACAACATAGGTGTTGGCAGCAATGCCGCCGCCGCTGCTGCTTACGACCTGACCGGCACTGACGCCGTTGGCGCCCAGCGTGGTGGAGGCAAAGTTGAGAACAGTCGAGCCGGACGCAACCGAGCCGTTCGCAAGAACCGTGTTGATGTTCGCTGACGGCACGTAAATTGCGGCTGTGCCAGTTGCTGTCACGGGCCGGTCTGTTTCCCCCTGCTGCGGCATGTCGAAGGCGGCATATACAAGCTTCAGCGCAGTGACAGTGCCGTAAGCGGGAGAGACACACGCGACCTGATCCATTACCGCCGTATTCGTATTATCGAACCAGGCGCTTGATCCATTGACCCCGCGCCGCGAGCAGATTGGCACCCACACTTGCCGCCCTGACAAGGCCCGCAACGACTTTGGAGGTGTAAGCAGCCCCGCCTGCACCTTGCCGCCGGACAGCAGCCACGCGCAACACAGCGCAAGTGCAAGATTCCGCCGCGTCATCTCAGCTCTCCCACGCGGAGAATGTTACCGAGGTCGACGAAAAGACCGTGATTGCGCCGCGGTTTATGAAGGCGCCGCTCTCATAGAAGCTACCCGCGGCGAAGTACGCACAATCAGGGCCATTCGGTATCGCCGGACCACCCATCACGTTGATCCACACGCCGCCAGCCAGCGGCACCTGGAACGACAAATATCGGCGGATTCCATTAGCGGCGAAGACCTGTGTACTGACGGACGCCGGCAGCGTCACGGTCCGCGACGTCAGCGCTCCGCCGGCAGGAAGCGCCGGAATACCCGACGACGCCACCGACCAGAGCGCCTTGAGTAACGACACCATGGAGCCCTGGCCCCCGCTAAAAGCCGCGTCATTGACAGAGCCTACACCCTGTGCCGTCGCCTGCTCCGCGCCTATCTGGGTCACTTGATTGGCTGACGAAGAAGCGCCTGCGGGCGCAGTGACCACGAGCGGGTTAGCTGCCGTCCCGCACGCAACCGCCGTTCCGGTGGACGTTGCGCAGTGCAAGGTGACCGCCGGTGCGCGATTGACGCCGTCCGGCAATGTGTAAGAACTGCCAGCAGCGGCCGGCGTCGCCAGCAAGCCGAGCGCTAACGCGCCCACGACATGTGATCGCATTGAGGTCCCCGATAGATGTGTTGTTGTGCTGCGGCGCAGCCAGGTTAGCGCTTCGTGAAGCTCTCGCTGACCAGCCAGCCGTAGATAGGTTCGGCAAGCCAGAGCGCCGCGCTGCCTATCATCCCCGCACCGAACAGCAAGCCAGCCACGCGAGACTTCAGGCCGAGTATCTCCGCAATCGGCTTACGCAGCGTATCGATCGCGTGCACCATCTCGCCGATCGAACGCGCGTGCTCCGCCGTTCCGGACCGCAACGTCTCGACCTCGTGCTGCACGATGGAGACGATGCACTCGAACTTCTCCTCCAGCTCGCGCTGGTCACGCCGCAGGGTCGCCAGTTCAGCCCTTACCAAATCATGCAGCTGCTCCGCCTGGGCCTGCCGAATGTCGATCGTATCGTGCAGACCGCGTATGCCGGTCAGCACCTCTCCCATCTGCTGAAAAAGCAGGAGCATGTCGCTTTGTGGCATTGCATTTTCCTAGGCGACACTCAGAACCCCATTGTTGTTCCAGACCTGACCGGATCCCGAAGCTGGCTTCACCGTCGGCAGGCCGGGCGCGAACAATCCACTGGTGGGCGAAAGCCAAAGCGCTCCCTTGGGCTGGATTCCCAACCCGCCAGCGTTCGTCTCGATCAGGCTGAGATTGCCGGCCGTAGCATTCTGAAACACGGGCCAATTTGTGGCGCCCGCCGTGTTCATCAAACTCACCATGTTACCGCTGTTGGTCGTGCCCCCGGACGCGTTGATGAACAGGTTGCCACCCTTGGTCTGGATCACGCCGTTCACCGTTCCGTCCTCGCCGTCGAAACACAAAGTCGGCGGGTTGGAGGACGTTGCCGCCTGGGAGCGAAGATAGTTGGCAGCATTCCCCACATTTGTGATGCGGAACAGGGTCGTGCCGCCCTGATTGGAGAACACGTGGTCCTTGGAGTTTCCCCATCCCGCCGGCGTTCCTACTTGTGAGGGTGTTATGAAGGATAGAAAGTCCCCGGAGTTCGCAGGAGTCGAGTCGATGATTGCCGTAGCCAGCGGCACGTTACCCAGATGCAGCCCGTAGGTGGTCAGCCCAACCGTGCCGTTTGTGCCGTTGATCTGGATGACCGTCGCCATGTCTTCGAAATGGCAACCCTCGATGATGTTACTCGAGGAGTTTACCGTGCTGGTAAACGAGAACGCCACGTCGGCCGGCGTGCCACCATTCGGACCACCGACGAAATTGCACGCACTTACGTGGAAGTTCGATACGTTCGTCAGACTGAAGAACGTCTGAGAGGTGTTCGGCCCTGTGTCGCGCGTAATGTCGAGGCCGGCGAAGAAGCCGTCCGTCACGTTGGCAAGCTGCACCATCCCTAGACTCGTATTGACTTCGCCCTGCGCCACCCACAACCCGAGAAGCATCGCCCTGCCCACGGCATAGCCCACCCATTTCGTCTCGTCCGTCTGCAGCATCAAATAGTCAGCGCCGACCACGAGCGGAGAGCTCAGGTATATCCCTTCGCAATAGCCAGTCTGCAACACGACCGCATTGCCGTAATACGCCTGCAACCCATGCAGCCTGGTATCCACCGAGCCGTTCAGCTCCACCAGCGCCGAGGACGTCGAGCCGGGTGCTGCAGGTGGTCCGAACCAGGAGACGTCGGAGACTTGCGTGCTCCAGCAGCCATTCAGAACCAGGCCGCGTAAAAATGTCTGCGGAAACGGTGCGGTTCCATTCGCGCTGTTGGGATAGCTGAAGAACTCGATCTCGCGGATGCTTGCCGAGACATAGCCGAAGGAGGACGTGGTCGGATACGTGATCCGGATGCCCGCGGCCGTCTGCCCGGCCTGACTCTCGGCAAACAGCGAGAAGCCGCCCAGCATGACTTTACTCAGCACGTTACCCGGTGCGATATCGAACCCCACGCCCGTGTGAGCCAGATGAACACGCGTGACACCCCGCCCGGCACCTTGGATCGAGACCACCTTACCGCTGATCAGGATTGAGCTCTGCAGCCAGTAATCACCTGGCGGAAGGTACACCTCGCCTCCGTTCGCCGGAAGCAACGCGATGGCCGTGTTGAAGGCTACCGTGCAGTCCGGTCCGCCACGCTGCGCGCCGTAATCCAGCACGTTGATACTGTCGGACGCGCGCTGGGCAAGCGACCGCGCGGCCCCGCCCGCACCCGCCAGCACGGTTCCCAGGCTGACATCTCCCGCTACTGCAGAGGTCACCTGCCCGGAGCTGTTAAGGATAGCAAACCCGCCAGCCGGTATCTTCGAGCCAAGCACCGCGATGCTGGCCTCGGCTGCGGAAATCGTCTGCGAAAGCGCGGTCAGGCTTCCCGACACACTCGGGTCCGTCGACGCGGCAATCACGCCGTTGGTATCTATGGAGACGTTGTTCCCACCGCTGAACAGGGCGCGCAGGCCGGCCAACGGCAAGCGCTTCGGCGTGCCGCTTGAGTTGATGATGGCCTCGTCGCCGGTGACAAAAGCGGTTTCCTGCACAAACGCCGCATGGTCCGCGCCGTTGGCCAGCAAGGACGCATTCTGCACTGCCAGACCCAAGCCAGGCACGAGTGCCTCCGGGCCGCCAGGACCCAGCGACGCCCGCCCGAGAATGCTCGGGCTCGGCACTTCGATCGCCTGCTGCGTGCCACTCAGCAGTTCGGCAACCGTCACGGCACGCGTGATCCCGCCCTGGCTGACCGGCAGTTCATCCTGCGCGCCGGTTGTGGTGGCACTCGGCAATTGCGGTATCGTCGGCATACAAGTCTCACTCCTGCATCAACAACCGCGTATGCCCGCGTGTCGCGGGCCGAAACCTGTCAGCCCGCAGCACGACTGACGGTTGCCGACGAGCCTAGTTGACGGTGATGGGACCGTCCGTCTGGTCTGTCAGGGGCGCCCCACTCTGGTCCGTGATGTCGTCGCCAAATGGCGCAGGTGTCGCCAGGGTCACGACGGGCAGGGCAATCGTGCGTGACAAGGTACGCCCGCTCTGCGTTCCCACCACTACCGTCACCGCGTAAGTCGTGCCCGCAAACCCGCCAGTAAGCCAAAGTATCGCCCGGTCACCATCAGCGCGCGAGAACGTCAGGCTCAGGTCACCGCTGTTGTTCGGGGAGATCGCCACGTCCAGCGTTGCGATGCCGTCACCGGTGTCGCCCGCAAGTGCGCGAGAGAGATCGACGACATAGTCCAGCGTGTCGCCCGGATCCTTCACCGGCCAGGACAAAGCCGGCGGCACGGTTTGCCAGGTTCCCCTTGGAAACGGCCCGAAGCCGTCCGGCACGACAACGCGGGATGTGCTCGCCTGCCAAACAAACTGTGCCGGCGTACCCATACGAAACTCCTACTGGTAATGATCGACTCGAAAACGCCCGGACGCCCTCACCACTCGACAAGCACAAGCCCTGGACCACCCTGCCCGCCGATGCCGCCGCCCACGCCGCCTGCAGCACCGCTGCCTGGCCCTACGCCGTTCCTGCCGGCAGTCAGCCCGATTGAAGTTCCAGTCACCGCCAACCCGCCCGCACTGCCGTGCGAGCCGCCGCCTGTGCCGCTCAGCCAGTTGCTGCCCACGCTGAGCGCGTCACCGCCGCCACTTCCTGCAATCGCCAGCGCCAGGCCCGAACCGATGCCGCCGCTCGACGCTCCAAGCCCCGCTGCGCCGCTCGAGCCGCTGGCCCCGGCTGCCCCGCCTGTGGCAGAGGCCACGCTGCCGAAACTGGACGTCCCGCCACCGGCCCCCGAGCCTGCGCCGCCGTTGCCCACAAGCACGTTGAAGGATTGGCCAGGCGTCACGCCTGCGTAGCCCTCGGCGTAGCCACCGCCGCCACCGCCGCCCCCAGCGCTGCCGAAACCGTTTCCGCCGGCGCCGCCGCCACCCCAGATACGCAGCCGCACCGCACTCACGCCCGCAGGCGCCGTCCAAACGCCCTGTGTCGTCGGCTGAAACACCGCCATGTTGTGCGTACCGGGCGTCAGTTGCGGCAATTTGCAACTGACAAAAGGTGCTGTCGGCAATGTCAGGATGTTGGCGGCCGTTATCGTCTGCTGTGCGTAAGCCACGCTCACCACGTACAGCCCCACCCAGCCGGCATCCACCGCAGGCAAGGTCGGGCTGCCAATGGCAACCGCGGGTCCCGGCTTTACCGAAAGCTGTACCGACTGGATCCGCTCCGTCATCTGCGCAGCGCCGTCATTTCCGGGGCCGCTATACGGCTGCGCCGGGTTCGCCGCATTGTAGTACGGCAGCACGGTCGCGCCCCCGTCCGTTTCGGACAGCGTCGCCTCGATCAGGTAGTTGATCACCTGTCCCGATGCCGTCGGTGCCGCCAGCGCAAAGCTGGTGCTGCCGATGTTGATGCCCAGCCTCACCAGCGGATTGCTCGGCAAAGCCGGAAGCGAGCCGAACGGCGTTGTGTCTATAACGCCGAATTGCGTGATGCTGCCGGCCGCAATGTTGACCGACATCGATGCTGGCGACGTCGGCGTGCACGCCAGACCATCGGCAACGGTGTTCGTTCCCAGTATCATCTGAGACAAATAGCCGAGCGCCACCATCGTGTTGCGCTGGGCATTGAGCAAATCCGTATCGAGCGGAATGCTGCCCGGATACACAATCTGGCGATCCATGCATGTACTCCAAAAATGTTTGCGAAAGGATCCGTCAGGTCTAACCCTGTATCTGGACCCAAACAGTAGAGCCGACCGGCAGGATGGCCGCGGCGGAAGCATAGATGTCAGCGTCGGACACCGGCGTTTGGACCATGGCCAAGCTTCCGTAGGCTAGCGCACCGCCGGTGTCGTAGCCGGCAAGCTGCGCAATGCCCGCCCCGTGCGGGCGGCGCACTTTCAGGAAGCTCTGATAGGCGAGCTGCAGGTTGCCATACCCGCCCGCCACGCCGTATCCCACCCCGCCAGCCGCGTATCCACCGGTGTCCATCGGCCGCGCCGGTTCGAACACAACAGGGTTCTGTCCGGTCAGCTCCGCCAGCGCGCTCACCATCGCCGCCCGTGTTCCCCGCCGGCGCAGCAGCTCGAAGCCGATACGCTGGATGTAGCCGGCGTCGCTCTCCGCGTTTCGCCGCAACATCGCCAAGCCGAAGAAATCCTGCGCGAAACTGTCGACGAAGCCGCCGCTTGCCGTCAGCAAGCGCGCCTGGGCACGCACCACGCCGATCAGCCCATAAATGCCGGACCAGGCCACACCGAAACCGTACAGCACCGCCTCGGTAAGCGGGGCCGTGTCACCGAACCAGCGTTGTGGCAGCACCCGCCACAGACGGCTCACAAAATCCGCAGCATCCCCCTCCATCTCAGCTCACCAAAATGCTGGTCGCGACCAGCACCCCGTTTTCCGGTGCCACCACGTCTGCCGCTGCACCGTTGATCGTAGCTGACGTAACGCTGATCACGCTGGGGTCGGCGCCATGAGCCAGCGCCTCCAGCTTCGAAACCGCGAGTGTTCCGGCGATCGGCAAGGCGGCGATCCAAGCAGCCGCCGCAGCCTGGATGGCAAGCGCGACCGTCGGCTTGGTTGCGGGATTGGAGGTAGCGAAACTGATTTGCACGCCTATTTGCAACACCAGCGGCCCGGTAACGGCATAGGTGGCACCGATTGGACGCACCACCTCCACGGCACTGCTCGCGGCCGCCAGCAAATTGTCTGAGGGCGCTCCCGTACCGTCATCAACTACCACCCAAAAGTGACCGGGGAGCGCAGCACCGGTCGTGTCCTGGTTCTCCAGCACGGCATAACGCAAACCCTGCTGTAGCGAAGCGACGGCGAAGTCCACTGCCTGCGGCGTAGCGAGCGAACGGCTGTTTATGTAGAGCTGAAAGCGCGCTCGCAATGCCGCATCGCTCTCCGCATCCACACCGCCCGCGAACGCCGCGGCGTTCGTCACCGTGTCTATGCCCGGTATCGGTGACGTTAACAGGCCTATCGCGCCTGCCTGGACATTTCCCGCTATGCCAGGCGTCATGGCCTGTGCAGGCACCGTCACGCTGCTCACCAGCGGTGGCACGGCATAGCCGGAACTTCCGTTCCACGCCGGGTTGCTGCTTTGCTGTATCACCTGGAACGTCTGCGTCCCATCATTTGTGCTGACGGTAGCCCCCACAGGGACGCTGGCGCTCATGCCGGGCGAGTAACGCGAGAATGTCAGGGAGCCTACACTCGCAGTCCCTGGCAGCCGTATCAGGCTGAAATCGGCCATCCAGCTGTCCAGGTCAGTCCCAGTGCTCGTGGCCGCACGTGTCGAGGTCAGCACCTGCAGGATAAGCCACTGCATCCACAACGCCGACGCCGCGCAGGCCTCGAGGAGCGCACGCAACACACTTCCAACCGACAGATCGACCAGTTGGGCCGCGTTGCCCTGCACACCCGCCGCCATGTTCTCCAGCAGCACTGAAAACTTCTGCAGCGGAAGGATCATGTCAAACGCCTACCGAGAATGAGAGAACCTGCGTCGAGCCGCTTACCGAGTCGACGTACCGTATCTGCACGTAAACGCTGCCATCGGAGGCCGACGTCACGTCGATCGCCGGCTCTGGCAATCGCGAAACCGAGGTTTCCATGAAGATCTGGCTACGTATCGTCGCCCGTATCGAAGCGACGTTGCAGGGAGTCCCGACAAACTGCGCCAGGCCGGCGCCATAAGTAGGGTTCCAGATATAATCGCCTGGATTGGTCAGTAACCGCCTGAGCACACGCTGCTGACCAAGGGTGGTCCCCGAGGCAAGTGCGACGTCGCCGATACTGCTCGCGCCCAGGTCTTGTCCCCAAAGCAGGGCTGCATCCTGCATGCGCCGTCTCCTTTCAGTCCGTGGGATCAGCCCGAGACGAAGATGGCGGATGCACGTGGACATTGTAGTGCGCCCGCAAATCCGCCAGTGAGCCATGCTGGTCATAGACGTTGCCGCTTACCCGCAAATCGCCGGTGTGCGTCCACGTACTACCGGAACTCTCGATCGAGCCGTCGTTGTGCAGTTTCAGAAAACTGCCCGTCTTATGCACCAGCCAGAATTCGCCGACCGGCGCCTGCGGCGGCTGCACCATGTTGGACCACAGCCGGCCAACCACGATGCCCTGCTCCGCGTCCCCCTCTTGCCACACGACAAGCACCTGATCGCCCGTAGCAGGCAGGCACGCCAGACCCCAGCCTGCGCCCACCCAGGCCGACGTCACAGGCAACCACCCCGTCAGCACATCCTCCGGCTGCACCGTTACCCGCACCGTGAAAGTTGCGGGGTCAACCGATTGCACCACCGCCAAACGCGGCTGGCCCCAGCTTTGGTCCATCTGCGCAGCATGCGCTTTCAAGTGGTTCAGAAAGCTGTCCACGATGGCAACCTCGCTTCCAAAGTCTGAACGAAGCCGCCGTCGAACGAGACCCGCCGTTCCACACCGGTTATGGTCCAGATCCCGTCGAAATCCGTGTTGGTTTCCGCAAGCACCAGTATGTCCCGCGGCTGCGTGGTCAGATCGCCCGGCATCTCGATGCAGACACCACGTTCATGCTGGTACATCTGCGTTAGCAACCGCTGTGCTTCAGCCTGAGCCGCGTCTGACGACAGGTTCGGCCGCACGACCACGTAGCTGCGCGGTGCCCCATCGGACGTCGATGAAGCCGTCTGCAACACACCTGTCTGCCCCCGGCAATCCCAACTTTTCACGCTCACTGACACGCCGCCGCTTAACGACAGAAGACGCTCCAATCGCACGGACAAGCAGTCACCCGGCGTAAGCAGAAGCGTCGAAGCCGTCTGGTCCGGCGGGGCAAAATACAGCGACTGACCCTCCACCCAGACGTCGAACCCCGCGCCTTCCGCCAGGCGGATGAGCAAATCCCACTCCGTCGTGGCGCGCGCATGCTGGTCCAACGTCGTGCGTGAGTAGGAACTCTGGTAGTCTCGCCCTATCACCGCCGTAGTTGGCGTGATCACCGGGACGAGCCCGCGCCTGGCGGCAAGCAGCCCGGCAATGTCGCTGGCCGTCAGGTTCTCGAAACTCTCCTGCGTGCGCGCCTCGATGAAGCGAGACGTAAGATCACGTCCTTCGACATGAACCAAACCACGCCCGACGTCGAACTCAAGCCGGTCCACCTCGCCGTATATGAGGCTGCTCCACGCACCGCCGATCCCCGCACGTATCTCGACGTCCAGCGTGTCGCCCGTCCAGATCGCGTATCCCGTGGCGGTCAAAGACGCCCGCAGCCTGTAACGGTCGGCTGCCAGGTGGTTGTTGGCGTCCACCTCCACGTCGATAATCCCTGGGATCGCCTGGCCATTCACGAGCACACTTACCTGCGGTGCCCGCGCGTCACTCAAAGCCCACCCCTCCTCCGGCCGACGCATCCAGGTCGGGTATTTGCAGCACGGTCAGACCCGAGAGCCATGGGTCGGAAATGCCGTTCAGCGCGGCAATCCTGTTCCACTGCGTGGCATCGTTCAGATATGTCCCCGCAACCGCGAACAACGTTCCGCTCGCAACTGTAACCGTCTGCATCAGACCTGTATCCCTGACAGATTGGCCAAGGCGCGCCCGACAAATCCCTGCGCCAAGCTGAGCTGGGCCAAACTGCCGCACGCGGTCACCAGCGTCGGTACATCGGTTGCCGACAGGGACTGCTCTGCGCCCGCCATGGCGGGTGCAATCGAGGCCTGAGCCTGGCTCAACCCGATCGTGACCGCGGCCACACCGTTCGCACCCGGCGACAGTGCACCCGAAGCGGACGCCTCGGCCAACAAGCTGGACAGACCCAACGGCGCGGCGGCCGAGCTCAGATCCGCCAATATGCTGCTGACCACGTCAGGCGCCTGGACGAGCGCTGACTGCGCAAGGTCGCTCAGCACCGTGCATTCGATCTTGTATGTGATCCACCACGGATTGCAGTAATCCAGGTCGAGCAGGGTGATGACGACGTCGTAGCAGAAGGCGTCCCAAGCCAGCGCCAGAACGCCGCCCGCCACGCGCATCGCGTCGAACGTGCGCGCACGGTCGCCCGCATCCGCACCGGACAGGATGCCAGACCAGGACAGCGCCTTGTCGTCGCGGCCCATTACGTCAATCACGCGCCCGCCACCCAGCAATTTGTGGACGGCGGCGCGCTGCGCTCCGCCAAAGCGCACGCTGGCCGGAACCTCGAACCCGTCGAGATCCAGCCCGCCCAACGTCAGTAAAGCCATCAGCCCCCCACCGTGGCACCGGGCAGCAACCGTCCGCGACGCGGGTCAAACCCGGTCGGTCCAGCCGATGCCCGCCCCGCCGCCTGCGTCAGAAATCGCGAAATCCATCGACCAACCAGCGCCCCGTCGAGATAGACGTCGCCCTCGGTCGGCCCCGCACTCGCCGCGGCCGGTGGCGGCGCGGCCGGCGCCTGCGCCGATGAAGCAGCCTCCGAAGCCGGCTGAGGCTCCGCGAAGGGTCGCTCCTGAGCCGGCGCCGATGGCGCCTGGCTCGTCGCCATGCGCTCGGCAGCAAAGACGTCATCCCCTCTTCCAGCCGGCGCCGGCGCCGATGCCGCCACCTGTTCCCACGCGAGCGGTGCTGCCCCCACAGCACCGCCCGGAACAGCCGCTTGCGCTTGGGGCGCCGCAACAAACGCCGGCTCGGCAGAACGCGCCGCGTCTGGCCTGACATCAGTGTCCAGGCTCGCCGGCGACGGCGTGGGTGTCGGCCGCTGACCCCTGGCGGCCGCCCCGATCGTCGCAAGCGAGACCGGCGCGGAAATCTGCAACACGCTCTGCGGCACCGCCGCCGGAGCCGCCTGCGGTGCCTGCACCACCTGTTCAGCCTGATCCGGCATAGGCGCCGCTACGGGCGCGGCAGCCGCAGCCAACAACGGCGCAGCAGCGGCCGGTGCAGCCACAGCCGGCAAAACACCCGCCGCGCTCTGCGGCTCCGGCACGGCCACTGCGGAGGTCGCCTGCACCCTAGGCGGCGTAGCCGCCTCGCTCACCTGCGGCCATACCGGCACCGTAGCCGGCGCCGCCTCCACCCGCGCCACCGCCGATACAATCTCCGGCGATGCGGCCACCACCGGTGCACGCTCCCGCCGGATTCCCGCCAGCGCACTCTCCTTTGCAGGCGCAGCTACTGCCTCCTTCGTCAGCGCCTTCTCGACAGCAGGAACTGCCCGAATAGCCGACAACGCGGACACTGAAGCCGCACGAAGCTGCTGCACCGATACGCCACCTGCCTGCAGCACCCGCTCAAGTTGCGCAGTGTCACGGCGTGCCTGCGCCATATGGGCGGACACGCCATCTCCCAAAGCCAGCGTCACGCCAATCTCGTAGGCCTCGCTCACCGCAGCGCCTCCCGAAAATGCCGGTGCAGCACGCGCACCACGTCATCGCTCACCGAACCTGCAATTCCCGCCATAGGCGCGCTCGGCGCCCTGCCCGGCTCACCCAGTTCGGCCGCCCATACAGCCCGCGAACGGCTCACAACGGTCAAGCGTGCACCTTCCGCGTGCACCGAAAGGTCCGCATCGAGCCCGCGCGCCGACAATCCTGCGCGCAGCGCCTCAGCAAGAATGTTGCCCGCGTGTAGCAGCGCGTCCATCACGGCTTCTTCCAACGCTGCGCCCCCCAATCGTACTCGAACCCGTCAAACCGCCCCATCACCACAACCCACGCCAACCGCTCATCCGCAGGTAGGCTGAAGGCCACATCAAACGGCACCCCGTTCCGAACCAGGTAGAGGCAATCAACCAGATCGGGGTGCCCGCTCAGTTTCCCTGCGCCGCACTCCCCAGAACGGGTGCCGGCTCGGCCGCTAGATGAGACGCAACCGCCGCGATCCCCACATCACCCAGCCGCGCCACCAGCGCCTCGATCTGTCCTTCCGTCACCGGCGGTGGCACGGGAACGGTGTCGATCGCCACCACGCTCGCCGCCAGCATCGCCATCCCCAGATACGGGTTGTTCTGCGAAAGCACCGGCCCGATCGCCTTGAACAACCGCAAACGGTCCAGCGCCGTCATCCTGCGCAACACGAGCTCACGCCCGTCCGCATCGTGCACCACCAGCGTCGAAGACGCGGAAGCCACGATTTGCGCGCTCGGCGATGTCATCAGACGCGCTGACGCTGGGTCGCGAAGAACTCAAGCTTCTGCTTCACCGTCGAGTCACCCTTCCAGGTTCCCGCGTTGACCAGCTTGAACACCACGCCGCTATACTGGTAAGTCGAAACCGACCCATCCACTTCGGTCACGTATTGATAGACGGCACCCGCCGGCAGCGAACCCTGCGTCAGGAAAGTCTGCTCGGACAATGCGATGAAGTCGTCCACCGCACTCGTTCCGCGCTCTACTTCGAAGCTGCCCTCCCAACCTTTCGGTAGCTCCGCACCCATCGGCACGCCGTCCAGCCGATCCAGCCGAACCGATTGCGTCATCTGCCGGCTCTCGAACCCCGTCACATATGTCAGGTCTACGCGCCCTTGCGGCCCCATCACCACCAACTGGCAATCGCGCCCGATCGAAAACGAATTGATCGGCATTCAGTGTTCTCCATAAATACAAGCGCAAAGAAGCAAAGCCTTCTTTTCTGTAGAAAAGAAGCGAAAGACTTTTGCTCCCTGTCGGCGACCTCAGACCTCCGACAGCTAGCCTCAGCCTAGGCCGTGCCTCCTGGCAGAACCTGCCGCTGGATCGCCACCGTCTGGCCGCCCTCCACGTTGACCACGAACTTCTCATTGATGCTCTGGAACTGCACCTGCGCATCGCTCTGCACGAAACCCAAGTTGATCCGGCTCTGCGGATTGTTGCTCGCATCGCAAATCACCGTGAACGGCACGGACCCGTTCACGCTTCCAAGCACGCCCTGCGAATACAGATTTTGCAGGAAACTCAGCTGTGTCGCCCGTATCTGCCGAAACAATCCCGCATTGATGACCTGGCCCACAAACTGTCCCATCCCGGCCGCCAGCGTCGCCGCAACGTAGTTCGTCAGCCGCGTGTAGTTGTCGCCGTTCGTCGCCGGGTTTGAAGACGTGTTATGCCCGCAGCGTGCACCCCAGTACGCGCCACCCGGCTGCGGATTGGCGATCACGTCTATCCCGTTCTCGAACAGCAGCGTCAGCTCCGCATCGCTATAGGTGGACGTCTGCCCGCTGCCAGGAAGCCCAGAACGCTGCGTTCCCACCACGCTGTATAACGGCTTGTTCAGGCTGGACTGCTCAGGCGAGAGGTTCGCCAGCCGTCCCGCCACGAAGCCCTGCGGTGACACCAGACGCGTCAGCCCGTTCGTCTGGTCATTCCAGAACACCCAGTCGCCATAAATCAGCTTTGCAGCATAAGAGTCGAGCCCGGCCTGCTGCTTCAGCGTCACCGCACCGGCAATATTCTGCCCGAGCGGCCCGGTCAGGATCATGTACACGCCCTCGGACAAGCCGAAAGCCGCCTCGGTCGTCCATTGTGTCGCGTCGTCGACATCGGCCAGCACGCCGATGCCGCAACCCTGGGAGCGCAAGGCATACATTCCCGTACGCGGCACGCTGTCCTGGCCAACCATCATCGCCGACGTGACGCCGCCGGCGCCGTCACTGCCGCCCGCAAGGCCCTGCGGCCCGAATGCAGCGGCCGCGGTGGCCGTCGCGGTCCCAAGCGAAGCCACGATGATCTGTGAGGGCCCACGCAGCGGACCATTGCCGAGATTGACCGCGGTCACCAGCGCCTGCCAGAACGCCGCCGGCGTGGCACCCGACAGGTTCGCATATGTTTCGGGAACGAGCCCAGGCATGGAAACCGTCAACTGCCACTGCCCGGGAACGGAAGCCGCAGCCAGCGAGACGTTTACCGAGTTGCCCAGCGAGCCGGTGTAGCGCGCGCTCAACATCACGGCATAGCTGCCATTGGCCAGGCCAACCGAGTAGCTCGCCGCAGCATCCGTCCCGTCGGTCACACGCACGCAGCGGAATGCGGATGCACCCTGCTGCACGGAAGTGGCAACCGACGTACCCATGTCATATTTTCGCGCCACCACGGGGCCGAACCCGGTTGCATAGTCCGCCATAGTCGCTATCGCCACGGGCTGGTTCACCGGCCCCCAGGGTGCCGAGCCGACCACGCCGATGACGTTGGTCGGCACACCGTTCAGCACCAGGTTCTGCGGCGCCACGATCTGCACGTATAGGTCAGGCACCACCAGAGAAGTGGTGTCGAGCGAACCTTGCTGATAAATCGGCATGCTTCAGGTCTCCTCGCGCTTGTCGGTTGCAGCCATCGGCGCCACAATCCTCACTACGTCATGCGCATGTGCGCCGGTTTGTATTTTCCGAATGTCCTTGGCTTCACCAATCAGGTCGCCGATTTCATACGGCCCGAACGGCCGCACCACCAGCAGCAAGTGTTTCATAATCGTCTCCTCAACCGTATATGTTGCCGCCGGCAACCTGAACGTCGCCAAACAACACGGATGGCGCACCTGCCGTGACGCTCGTCGCATACTCAACGCCGAACACCAGGTCGCGCCGGTACAGCTGCGCGTTCTGCCCGTCATCGATACTCGCCGTGCTGCGGTAGCGGACACGTCCGCTCGTCCCGTCGGCAAGAGTGAGGAAGCTCGTCGCTGACAACACGCTGCCAATGGCGCTGCAAACCACATCGCGCGTGGCCGGATCCGGGCACCAGGCGGAAATGCGAAATGCCTGCTCCTGCCGACCCCATTCCGTAAGCGACGCGCCATCAGCGACAACGCGCGCGATCAGCTTCGTGGCAGCTGGCACACTCACCGTCACGCCGGACAGCCAGCAAGTCCGCACGGCACGCACATCCTGGGCCAGCACCGCGGCCACCAGCGCCGGCGTGTCGCCAGCCTGCCCGCGATACACAAAAGGCTGATTGTCCACCAACAGGCCGGCAACCTGCCCCGCGCCGCCAACCCCGCCAAATCGCACCGAATTGCCGGAAACCTCTACAGTCAAGCTCGGCGCGGTCTGAGTCGTCCGCGTCACTGCACCCCAGCGTGTCGTGTTGCGTGTGTCGCCCGGCACGGCGAAAACGCTGACATTCGCAATCCCTGCCGCCAGATCCAGATCGAGCGCGCCGGTCAGCGGCCATCCGCGATATACCCTGACCGGCTTTCCAGTGACGCTCGCTGCCGCCTCGCCTCCAGGATAGAGCGCCGCCACCACGCTGGCCGCCAGCGCAGCCTCAACGTCAGACAGATCGGCCACGTCCTTGTCTCCCAGAGGATTGTCTCAGGCGCCCACCTGGCGGACTGCCAAACGCCAGCCCAGCACGCTCTGCTCGGCACTCCCCACGACATAGGCCCCGCCTAGATCGTCGCTGACCACGTCGCCAGTTTGCGGCGGGGCTGGCAGGGGCGGCAGCAACAGCGTCCAGCCGCCGAACCTCGTCTCCCCCACGCGGCCGCCTCCAGCATCTCCGCCGTTTTCGAGCAGACATGCCGGCCAAGCCGTAATCACCACATCCCCGGGCGTCGAGAAGAAGCCGCTATAACCGCCCTGCATCGCCGGCATCGGCCTGACCATGGACACGATCCGGTTCGTCAGCACGCATTGCACATCCAGCCCTGGCAATTGACTGGCCACGAAATACGTCTCTGACGCATTAGTAAGGTAGTCGCCAGGCTGCGTGTAGGAGTTGTCGAATGTTCCGGTCCACAGCGACTGGCCATAAGCAGCAGCGTGCCGCCTGCCATTCGGCACGAACACGGCCGGCAGGTCCATGATCCGGTTGCCCGGACTGACCGGCTGCACGACACCGGCGGGCCGGTAAAGCCCGAACAGACAACCCGCCCGCCGCGCCGCCACACCCATGCCCTTGCTGATACGGTCCTGCAGTGCGCGCGCATCCATCAGACAGTCCAGCTCACACCAGAGGAGCCCAATCCCTCACCGGGCGGCACGCCGAAGAACGCGCACATCCGGCGGCGCCATCCGTCGAACAGTTGCAACCTGTTCGCCACCTCATCCCTGTTGTGCCGCCAAGAGGCCGCGGCATCACTGTCCAGGTTTTCGCTTGCCGCCGGCACGGCCATCTCCAGTTGCGTCAGCGTCGTCAGATATCCCAGCACAACCACAACTTCCGCATCGGACAGGTTGTTCATCCGATATTCGAGCAGCCCGTAGGCTGTGTAGAACCGCCAGCCGATATTCCCGGCCGGTGAGGCGCCATATGCCGGATACCCGCAGAAGCGGCGTATGTCGGTCTTCTGCTGGTCAGTTAACATGCGTCCTCCACCGAATGTGGTGGTGCGATACGAACCCCCATCCGTATCGCACCACCACAAAGCTCAGCCCATGTGCTCGATCATCACCGCACGCTTGAAGTTTGCGTTCGTCGATGTCGGCACCGTCAGGCTGTTCGTTGTCGTGTCGGACGGCGCGCAGAAGCCGCCGATCCAATACCAGGACTGCGCTATGATCTGCTGCAGCCGGTCTATCGGCTCGCGCGTCACCATGCAGACGTTATCGACCAGGGACACGATCGCATCCTTCGGCGCCACGTCGTCCGCCGCCATGCCGGCAAAATCCCCCTCGATCAATGCACCCTGTCCGCAAATAATTGGCCTGCGCACGATCGCACCAGCGATGGTCGGATGCGGCTGCAGGAAGGACTCTGTCGTCAGCACGAACCGCAGCCCCAGAAACTCGTTGATCACACCCTGCCCCGGCCGGAATATCTCGTTCGCCGAGGTCGAGCCGATGAACAGGCGCTGAAAGTCCTGGTCGGCAAACAACTGGCGCGCGCTGATCGGGTCCAGATAACAGTTATACGCGCCCTCGATATCGGGAACCGCGTTCACCCGAAGCCCCGCCACCGCATCGAGGATGTTTGTCATCGAGAGCGTATCGCCCGCTGTGAGCAGGCCGGTGTTGGTGCGAGCGTTGGGCCGCAGGATCAGCGAACTCGTAGCCGCCTGCACCGTGTTGCCCGCCGTCCCGTCACTCACGCTGACGTTTGAAGCCAGCGTCAACACGCCGCTCTGCCCGCCGGGCGCAGCCGACACGTTCATCGCATCCGGCCCGACGCCCACCAGCGTGTAGACGTCGGAACCAATTGTCACCACGAGCGGGTTGCCCGAACTCACGCTCTGCTGCACGCCGTTTACGAAGCTTGTCAGGAACCCGCGTATGTCATCCACCGCCACCTGCGGGCCTGCGCTGCCAAGCGTCACGCGAACCCGCGTGTTGCCGCCGAAATACGCCCCGAACAGCGCGTTGCGTGCCAGGTCGTCCAGGCTGCGCGCCGCCTGCTCGCCGTTCACGTAGGCGTTCTGCAGAAACTGGCTGGCGATTCCCACCCGGCTGGTGACCATGTTCAGGTCCATCGTCGCCGCATAGTGGTTCAGCGTCAGCGTGAACTGCTCCACGTTCCACGATCCGGGAGTTAACCCATTGTCCAGGTTCGTGTTGGTGGAGGCGGCCAGCGGTGTGGTCACCGCCGGCTTCAACCCTGCCCTCGTCTTCGTCAGCGTCTCGCCAATGCCTACCGCGAAGTCTTCGCGATCGGCACAGGCACGGTAGCCGATCCGCGAGCGCAGCGCCTGCTGGAACTCGCGCTCCAGAAAACCCTGCTGGATGATCGGCTGCAGAGCCGCCGGGAAATTCGAAATGCTCATTCAGTGCCCCCAAAGAAAAAGGGGGCCGAGCCCCCCGATTTACGCTTCAAATCCAGTCCCAGCCCGGCGTCACCGCCGCCGAAGCAGCTCGGCCCGCGCAGCGCGCCATTCCTCGATTGTCATGTCGGTGGCGAGCCGCCTGCGCACCGGTGCGGCAGATGGTGCAGTACCGGCGCTGCTAGAATGCGATCCGCCGAACAGCCAAGGCTTATCGCGCCGCAACTTGCCGATCACCTCGCTGGCCGCGGGTGCCGCCTCGCGCCCGCCGCCCAGGGTCTCCGGATCCAGCAGCCGCAAACCATCGATATCGACGATCCCCGCCCGCATCGCCTCGGCCCGCAGCTCGGCCTGCCGAAGCTGCATGACGGACCGCGCCTCCGCCTCGTGCAGCTGACGCTCCAATGCATCGGCATGCGCCTTCAACGCACGAAACGCGTCGTCCTCTCCGCCGGAACTCGGCTCGCCTTCGCTCATTCCGCTCCCTCGACTTTCATTTGCTCGGCTTCGATGCGCGCCATTTCTGCCGCCACATCCTCGATGTCGTAGTTCCCTGCCAGCACCCGCATCGCCGTCTCGCGAGACATCTGCCCTGCAGCAACAAGCGATATCAGCGTCTCCGCCGTTCTCTGCCCGTCGAGCGCATCGTCCGGGTACCAATCCGGCCAGCGCAGACTTACCGATGCGGTCAACGGCAACGGCGGTACAACGCGTCCCTCGATCCGCAATGCGTAGACCTGACTCGCCGCAAGTATCATCTTGGCTAGGGACACAAGCGCGCATTCGCCGTAGCTGACACGCAGGTTGTCTGCCAGCCACAGCAGCCCCTGGTTCATCAACTGCAAGGCCCGCCCACTGGCCGGCGCCGTCAGCCGGCTGGCTTCCGCGCGGTTTCCGTGCAAACTCTCCAGGGCCAACTCGCGCAGGATCCGGACATAATCGATCACCGCCTGGCTCGCGGTGCCGCCTATCTCCAGGAGCTTCGCATCGCCCTTCTCGCTCACCACCAGTGCATTGGCAGCGCCACGCACCATGTTCCCGTCGATACCGGCAGGCTCACGTATCAGCAAAGTGGGATCGGAACTGTATTTTAGGCCGCGCCCGGCCTGGCTCAATTGGTAGTCGATCTCTATGCTGGTATCGATAGCGCTACGGAACGTACACGCACCGTCCACGCCGGCCCCGCCAGGCAGGTTCTTCACCCAGACGAGCGGCACAAAACCCAAACCGTGTCGCACCGTCCGTGCCGTATCCTCAATCGGCGGCCCGGCGCTGCCCACGGCCAGCGGCTCATACCAGCGTTCGTAATCGGCATCCCACACGCGCTGAAACCAATAGGCCGCTCCGATGTCGGCAACCGCGTATCCCTGTGCTGCCAAGTCGGCGCCACTTACCTTGTAGCGCTCCACAACGCGGCAAAGCGTGTCGGGCGCGTCCGGCGCCCACTGCGGCCACAGATACGGCGTGTCCAGCACATCAACGAAAACCCGGCCCCGCAGCACACGCAACAGCAGCGCCACCGAGCCGATCGAGCCGCGCAGACCGGCTTCCACCATAACCGCATTCAGCTTCGTCTCGCGCGCCACCGCGGTCAGAACATCCCGAACGACAGGATCCGGCGAGTCGAATGCCGGAAAATGCCCCTCGCTGAACAGCAGCGCCACGCTGTCCTCTACCACCAGACGCGCCAGCCCGTAACGAACAGAAGGCCGCCGCTGCCGCAACGGAATATACTCGCCGGATGAGGTGCGCTCCTCGTGAAACTCGTAAGGCAGCGCGTCGTAGAAACTGCCGTCGAGCAGCTTCTGATAGATTGAAAGCTGCCGGCTGCGCGGTGAATAATCCGCATCGTCAGGCAGCAGATCGCAAATCGTACGGTACAATCTCCACCCCCCAAAACTGTTGCAAGCCGAACGTTGCCAGTCTGCTTGATCGCCACCTTAGCGAGCCGAGAACGACGACCGTAGGAAGCGTGCCGGCCCACCGGCGCCCAGAAGCATCGTGAAAGCCCGCGCAAGTGCATCCACCTGGTCGTCCTTCCGGCCGTTTGGAAAGCTCGCCAGTTCATCCAGGAACGTCGCATTCCAGGCCGCCCGCCGCATCGCAATCGCACCGTTTGATACCTGCGAAGCGATAGGTACGGCCCGCAACTCCTTAGCTCCCGTCTCCGGCGAAGCCACAACCCGGAAACCCGCCAAAACCTGCGTCAGGAACATGATCTGGCTCTTCCCCGCTTGGCCGGGATCCTGCGGCAATCCGATCGACACGGCCTGTCCGTCTGCCGCCGCCACCGCTCTGATGCGCTCGGCCACCTCGGCCGAAACCGCGCGGAACCGCACCACGTCATCGATGAACACCGCCCCTGTGGCGTCACGAACCAGTTTCACGCCCACGGTCCAGTCCGGGTCTCCCGAACCATCGGCTGTCCCCGCCAAATCCCAGCCTCGCACGGCAACACCGTCCGGTACGCCATCGACCACGCGCATGGCACGCGCATTGAACAATGTGCCGCTCGCCAGCAGCGGTGCCTGCTGGAACAACGCGGCAAAGTGCCGCTCGCCCAGCAAAGCGCGCTTCTCCTCGATCGCCGCGCGATCCTCCCACTCCGGCCACAATGCGGCCCCCGTCAGGCGACCCATCGGATCGCCAGGCTCGGCCAGCGCTGGCAGGCGCAAAACCGTCCATCCACCTTTCTCTATCAGCCGCCCTGCAAGATCGTCCGAATGCCAGCGCGTCATCACCAGCACCATTCGCCCACGCGGCTTCATCCGCGTCACCAGTTCAGAACGAAACCAGTCCCAAAGATGCTCGCGCGCCGTAAAGCTCTCCGCATCCGCAAAACTCGCGACGGGATCATCGATGACAGCGAGGTCCGCACGCCGCCCCGTCACTGCGCCATGCACGCCGATGCCGAAAAACTCGCCGCCCTGATCCGTCCCGAACCGTGCCGCCGCCCGCGAGTCGGGCCGTACACGCACATCGACACAGCCGCTGAAATCTTCCAGCAACCCACGCACGCCACGCCCAAAATGCTCGGCCAGCCGCGCCGTATGGCAAGCCATGATCAGAGAATGCTGGGGATTGCGTATCATCCACCAGGCGGGAAAGATCTTGCTCGCGTAAGTGCTTTTTGCAGAACCCGGCGGCAGCAGCAGCATAAGCTGGCGTATCTTGCCGCGCTCCACCTCTTCCAGCATCGCTATCATGCGCAGATGGTGGTCGGCCGGCATCTGCCCGGCCCGCCGCGTCGCCACCACGGACCAGGCCTTAAGCTCCGCCCTGACCTTCCTCTTCAAATGGGTCATCTCGACCGAAGGCTGCTGCGCAGAGGTCATCCAGCGTATTGCCCCCCAAACCGCTCGGCGAGCTTGCCCCCCGGCTGCTCGCTGGCTTCGCATGCACGTAGGGCGCAGCAGCTTTCGCAAGTGCCACCGCCTCGTCCGTCTTTTCCTCGCGCCACCGCTGCCGCATCGCCTTAAGCAACACGTCCAATGGCGTCAGCTCTTCGCCGTCCATGCATCCCCCGATCCACAAGCAATGGCGCCCGCGCCGTCAGTGAATGTTGCCCGACGGCGATCCGCTAATCTGCAAACCAGACAAAGGTCCTTGGAAAAGCAGTGAGCCAGTCGTTCGCTCAAACCGCCATCGTTGAGCAGAATATACGGAAAGTTGGGGTTCCTGGGCAATGGGAAAATCGACACGGATACAAAAACAAACGGCAGGACGTGGCAGGAGGCATCTACTAACGCGAAAGAACCACGAATCGGACTGACATCTTGCGAAATGCGACACGGCAGCAGCAAAAATTCCGGGCACGTTGGCAAGCAAGCCGCCGGTCCGAGAAAACGCTTTACCGTTCTCCTGTGGGAAGCTCGAGAATCTGCATAGATGTCCGCACGCATTCCACTGGTATGGCGTAGAACCCGAATCACCTCGCAAACAGGCGCAGCAACGAGACTCTACCGAAGAAGCACAGCACTGTCTCGCTCGGGCATCCGGTGACGGACGCACCAGCGCCGGGATCCGATAGACCCGATCGCCAACACGCGCTGGAACACCAGGATTAACTTCCGCGCCGCCCGGCAAATCCTGCTAGACGTCGCGCATGCGCGCCATCCTGCTCTGCCTCGTCCCGCTCACCGCCTGCACCGGCCTGCAGCGTACCCAGGTGTTCGCCGGCCCGCAGCGCCCTGTCGCGGGCGCCTGTGACCCGGCAACACGCGCCACGCTCACCAGGCGCGGCAGCGCAATCACCGTCTCGCCGGCCGATGGCACCCTCACGCTGGACGGCACCATAACCGGCACCAGCATCTCCGCTGCCACCACGCTCACCGGGGCAGACAAGAAACCCTATCCAATCACCTTCACCGGGGAACTCGCCGGCTCCCGAATAGAAGGAACCCTCGCCACACCCCGCTGCCGCTACGCCCTGACCCTCAGCGCCACCCGGGATTAGCCACAGCCCACCCCGGCTAACGCGCCAGCCAGCCAACGGCCGGCAATCTAGGCAGCGCCGCGGCGCAACGCAGCCACCGACGTCACCAGCATCTCGATACCCTGCGCATGCCAGCGCTGCACTGCCTTGTGGTCAGCGCCCATCACCGCGCCCAGGCGGCGCCAGGAAAACAAATGCCGTTCCGTCACCGGGCTCACCAGGCAGCGCGCCCCCACGATACGCCGCAGCACGTAACGCTCGCGCGGGATCAGCGCTATCCACCCGAGCGCCTCGTCCATGCGCGTGATGCGCGCTGCGGACGGAACAGGCGGCCGTATCTGCCCGGATCCGGACGCACCGCCGAACACCTCACAGGCCTCCTGCACCACATCCAGGTGGCTCACCTTCATCCGGGTCGAGTAGCCCGTCCCCGGCAAGGCCAGCAGCGTGGCCCCTGCCTCCTCAAGTCGATAGGTGACATAGGCGGAATCCAGCCCACGCTCATGCTCCGGCAGCGCCACGTCCATCAGGCCCGCGGACGCAAAATCGAATACGTTCATCTTTTGTTCCTTAAAGAAAAACAGGATAAGGATAGGCCTCGCCCTCGAGCACAGTGCCGGCCGTCAGCAGCCCCCAGGTCAGCGGGTGTCCAGCCTGCCGCGCCGGCCTGTCGCGCGCCTCCTCGACCAGCGGCTGCGGCCGCACCCGCAGCCGCCGCGCGCCGATCTTGCGGCCGCGTTCCAGCACCGTGTTGCGGCCGAGCCCAAGCGCCTCGGCTATCGCATCCCATGTCACGCCGGCTTCCCGTAGTCCGCGAAGCCGGTCATCCAGCTCCTGCGTCCAATGCACATGCGCCCGCACCCAAACCTCCCTGCCGACTAACACGGAGAGTTAGAGCCACTGACACACTAATGTCAACAGCGTCACCTGGATTTGTTAGCACCTCTAGCGTATTCTGCCCGCATGCAGGATGAAACAGACAGTGTCGGCGCCCGTATACGCGCCCTGCGGCGCGCCCGCGGCCTGACACAGGACGATCTCGCCGCCGCCTGTGGCGTCAGCCGCAGTGCGGTCGCGCAATGGGAGACAGACCGGGCCGGCCAGCTGCGCGGCAACATCACCCGCATCGCCGAAGCCCTCGACGCGTCGATCGAGCACCTTCTGCAAGGCGCCACCCCGGCCGAGCCGGCTACAGGCGATGAACTGGCAATGCTCCGCCTCTACCGCTCCTGCGACCCAGAAGACCGCGCCTTTCTCCTACGCACCGCCCACAAGCTGGCCCGCCGCACCTGAAACTCCGCTCACCCGGCACCCGCGGCCATGCCGCAAGCAAGCCTGGCTGCACCCAGGCTGCGCGCACGCGCGCAGCGTGCCGCCACTAATATAGAGGCGACAGCCGAAGTACACGCCGCCAGGTCGTCGTTCACCAGCAGATGGTCGAACTCGGCCCAATGCGAAATCTCGTCGCGCGCCGCGCGCATCCGGCGCGCCACCTCCGCTTCGTCATCGCTGCCCCTCCCGCGCAGCCGCGCCTCCAGCACGGCCAGCGAGGGCGGCAGGATGAACACACCGACCACGTCGCCGGGCAGCGCCGCCCGCAGCTGCCGCCACCCCTGCCAGTCAATGTCCAGCACCACGTCGCGCCCAGCCGCCAGACAGGCCTCGACCGGCGCACGCGGTGTCCCGTAGCCGCGGCCGAACACCGTCGCATGCTCAAGCAGCGCGCCCGTCTCCGCCATCGCCTGGAAGCCAGCCATGTCGGTAAAAAAGTAGTCCCTACCGTCCACCTCGCTCTCGCGCGGCGCACGCGTGGTGACACTAATCGACGCCGTAACGCCGGCATCGGCCGCCAGCAGACCACGTACGATAGAACTCTTTCCCGCCCCGGACGGCGCGGACACCACAAGGCAGAGCCCCCGACGATCAGGCGTCAAGCCATTTCTCTATTTGTTTCGCACAAAAAAGCAGTCCAGCAACTTTTTCTTTGCTTCGTTACCAACAAGACACACCCGAAATCCCAGAGCCCCTCCGATACGGGGCTTAACACAACCACTGCGCGAATCCTGCAACACGGATCAATCTCTTTCTCAAACAAGCCGAAAAAACATGCGTCGCCAGGCATTTCGTTGTTGTTGTTCCGCTGTTCGTTTGATAGACGTCGCATGAGCTGAGCCGTGGCTTTCGGCGCAGACATTCGGGCACTGACATTCAGGGTGGGGTAGACTACTACTATGGCAACAACAGCTTCGATTCCCGGCGCCGCCGGCAACCCACCCCTGGTCTTCACGGTAACCGGCACGAGCGCGATCAACTACGCCACGGCGTTCCAGAATGCCGTTGCCGGCAAAACGCCGACGGTCCTGTCCAACCCCGGCACCACGGAAGCTTCCACGCCCGGCGCCCTGAACGAGATCCTCACCGATTTCCGCGGTGCAGGCACCTTCGGCACGGCTTACAGCCTGTCCACCGGCGCCCAGTACACCGTTGCTGACGTAGGCAACTCCACCACGATCGACGGTTCGGCCATGGGCATGGACTCGGTTCTGGCTACCGGAGCTGTCACCTACAACGCCATGGGTAACGACAACCAGGTTACCTTCATCAACGGCGCCAACGTCTATAACGGTGGCGCAGCAACCGGTGACACCATCACCGCCGGCTCCGGGTCGGATACGATCAACACCGGCACCGGATTCAGCACGGTGTTCAGCGGCTCCGGCAACAGCGTCATCACCCTGAACGACACGGTCGGCTCGTCCAGCAGCCCCGGCGCCCTCGCTTATCTCGGGGACGGCCACTCCACCCTTGACGCGTTCGGCGCCAATGACGTGGTTGTCGCTGCCACCAATGGGCAGACGATCTTCGGCGGCGCGGACAGCACCAGCACCCTCACTATCGCAATCGAAGACAACGCCACCTCGTCCGGCCCTGCAGGTGACGCCATCACCGCCGGTGCCGGCACCACCAACATCTTCGACTCCGTTGGCGGCAACAGCATCTTCGGCGGTTCCGGCAGCCTCGTGTTCGTCGGCGGCGCGGCAGCCACCACTGGGTCCGGCGTCGTTGCGGACAGCATCTATGGCGGCAGCGGCCCCAGCTACCTGTTCGGTGCTTCCGGTGACAGCCTGACCTTCGCGGGTGACACCTCCGGCAGCGTCGCAACCTTCATCGCGGGAACCGGCAACGAGACGCTGAACGCCGCTGACGCCAGCGGGCGTGTCAACTTCTTCGGCTCGAACGACAGCTCGTCTTCCGAAAGCTTCGTCGGCAGCACCACCGGCTACAACTACTTCCAGACGGGCGGCAGCGCCACGCCAGGCAGCGCAGGCACCAGCGGCAGCGAGTCCCTGGTCGGCGGCACCGGCACCAACGTCTTCGGCATCGCCGACGGTGGCGCAAACTCCCACATCACGGTGTATGACTTCGCCGCAGGCAACGACTCGGTCAACTTCCTCGGCGAAACCTCCGCCCAGGTCACCGCCGATCTCAATGCTGCGACGGTCACGTCCGCCGGCCTCACCGTCACCCTGTCCGACAACTCCACGGTCACCTTCGTCGGCCTCAACAGCGTCAGCCAGCTCCACACGTCCGGCGGCGGCTCCACCTAAACCTTCAGTATCCGTCACGAAAAAGGCCAGTCTCGCGACTGGCCTTTTTTTGCTTAATCCCCCAGATAGCCGCCCCTGCCCACCGCGACCTGCGGAGCATACAGCCGAAACCCACAAGCTCCGCCCCATCCGTTCAGTAAGCCAAAGGCTCTGCTCCTGAACCCGCTGCCGGACAGTCGCCCCGAAAACCTAACCGCACGCATCCAAACGATCAGGGCCTAAGGCCAAGATCCCAGCGCGGTCTGCGGCAGAACCCCAACCTTGCCCAATACGCCACCCCGCGCCCTTACCGGCCCAGCTCCCGATACCGAGCAACGTTCAGCCGATGCGCATCAAGCGACCGCGCAAAAACATGCCCGCCCGTCCCGTCCGCCACGAAATACAGCGCGTCCGTCGACGCAGGATGTGCAGCCGCCAGGATCGCCGCCGCACCGGGATCGCAGATGGCACCCTCCGGCAAACCCGCCTGCATATACGTGTTGTAAGGCGTGGACCACGCCAACTCGTCCCGCCGCAAGCCATGCCCAAGCTCGTCCGCACCGCCCGCCGCCGCATACGCCACGCTCGAATCCGCTTGCAGCCGCATCCCGGCCCGCAATCGGTTCACAAACACCGCGGCCACCATCGCCCGTTCGCCAGGCAAATGCGTCTCGCGCTCCACCAGGCTCGCCAGAACAACCAGCTCATGTTCGGAGCGCAACGGCAGGCCCGCCGCCCGCGTCCGCCAGGCTTCTGCCACGGCCGCAGCCATGGCCAGCTCCCCACGCGCAAGCACCGCGCCAGCACTGTCGCCAAGCCGATAGGCGTAGCTCTCCGGCAGAAAATCACCCTCTTCCGGCACCAGGATCGCGCCGGAAAGCCCGCGCGCCTCAGCCATCACGCGTGCCAGCCTGGCCGACGTGACACCCTCGGGCACTGTCACCAGATGCTGCACCGGCCGGCCGTGCCGCAACACCAGCAGCACGCGCTCTATGCTGGCACCAGCAGGAAAGGAAAGCTCCGCCGCATGGACCGGACCCTGCCACCTTGTCGCCACCGCAAAGGCGCGCAGCTCCCAGGCACTTCCAACCACCCCGTTCCGGTGCAAAGCCGCCGCCACTTCGGCAAACGTTCCGTGCGGAACCACCACGGCAACAGCCTGGCCGAGCGGGCCTGCCTGCCGGAACGCACGCAATACCCCGTATCCGCACGCCGCCGCACTCACCACAGCAAGCGCAGCCCCGGCCAGCAGAAGCCTACGCAAAGCACACGGCGAAAAAGAAGGTCAGTCGGTCTGGTCTAAGCAGGAAAGATTCAAACGGCGTGTTGGCTGGCGCGGCCTCGCCAGAAACCAGGTCACACTGCCGCAGCGGCTTGCAGCCCGCGCCCAGCACGCAGGCACGCGCCGCCAGGCCCTCACACACGCCGGAAAATGATACTCGCGTTCGTGCCGCCAAACCCGAAGCTGTTGGACAGCACGCAATCCACCGTCCGTTCCTGCGTCTCCAGCGCCACCCGGTCGATCACGCTCTCCCGGCTCGGCTGCTCCAGGTTCAACGTGGGCGGCGTCACCCCATCACGTATCGCCAGCAACGAAAAGATCGATTCCACCGCGCCAGCCGCCCCCAGCAGATGCCCGGTCGCCGACTTGGTAGAAGACATCGCCAGCCCGCGTGCGTCGTCGCCGAAGAACCGCTCAACCGCCTCCAGCTCCAGATCGTCGCCCATAGGCGTGGACGTGCCATGCGCGTTGACATACTGCACGTCGCCCGGCGCCAGCCCGCCATTCTTGAAGGCCGCCCGCATCGCCCGGAACGCCCCGTCATGCCCGTCCGCCGGCGCCGTGATGTGATGCGCGTCGCCGGACAGCCCGTACCCAACCACCTCGCCATAAACCTTCGCACCGCGCGCGCGCGCATGCTCCAGCTCCTCCAGCACCACCACCCCGGCGCCCTCGCCCATGACGAACCCGTCCCTGTCACGGTCCCAGGGCCGGGACGCCCGCGCCGGCTCGTCGTTGAAAGCGGTGGACAGCGCCCGGCTGGCCGCGAACCCGCCTATGCCCAGCTCGCAAACCGCGGCCTCGGCTCCACCGGCCACCATCACATCAGCGTCGCCCAGCTTGATCAGCCGCATCGCGTCGCCGATCGCATGCACGCCCGTCGCACAAGCCGTCACCGCGGAGTGGTTCGGCCCCTTGTACCCATACTTTATGGAAAGATGCCCGGAAGCCAAATTGATCAGCGCGGAAGGAATGAAGAACGGCGACAGCCGCTTCACCTTGCCCTCCAGCACCATCTTGCTCGCCTCGAAGATCGTCTGCAGCCCACCGATCCCCGAGCCGATCATCACCCCCGTGGCTTCCCGGCCAGGCTCGTCCTGCGGCAGCCACCCGGAATCCTCCACCGCCTCGGTGGCCGCAACCAGCGCCAGGTGGATGAACCGGTCCATCTTCTTCAGATCCTTCAACGGGATCCATTCGCCCAGCGTCAATCCGCCATCCGCGCGCGTGCCGGCCGGAACCTGCCCGGCGATCTTGGCCGGCAGGTCCGTCACATCGAAAGACTGTATCGCTCCTATCCCGGACTCACCCGCAATCAGGCGCTTCCAGACATGCTCAACGCCTACGCCAAGGGGCGAGGCGATGCCCATGCCGGTGACGACAACACGCCGGTCCGCGTACCCCATCGCTGACTTTCAGGCCGCTTTCTGCTTTTCGATGTAGTCGATCGCATCCTTGACGGTGCTAATCTTCTCGGCCGCATCCTCGGGTATCTCCACGCCGAACGCCTCCTCGAACGCCATCACAAGCTCCACCGTATCCAAGCTGTCAGCACCCAGATCGTCGATGAAAGACGCCTCCGGGGTCACCTTGCTCTCCTCGACGCCGAGGTGCTCGACCACGATCTTCTTAACTTTATCGGCGACTTCACTCATCGTGTCTAACCCTCGTCTGCGTGAAAATGAGTACAGAACCGTAATCCACACACGGCTCCACTCCGCGTGCCGGGTGCAGAACCGGCCGCAGTTAACGCGCGCTTAGCACGTCTGTTATGGCCCGCAAAGCCGCACAGGGCCCCTCGAAGTCAGCCGCATGGCAGAACGATGACAGGCGTCACAGCATCGCCATCCCGCCATTCACATGCACCGTTGTCCCGGTCACCCACCCGGCTTCGTCCGAGGCCAGATACACAACGGCGGCCGCTACATCCGCCGGCCGCCCCATCCGGCCCAGCGGTATCGCCTCCACCAGCCGGCTCTTCTGCGCATCCGCCAGGCCCGCCGTCATCGCCGTCTCCACAAACCCCGGCGCCACAAGGTTGACCGTGATCCCCCGGCTGCCAACCTCCTGCGCCAGCGCCCGGCTCATCCCCGCCAGCCCGGCTTTCGCCGCGGCATAGTTCGCCTGGCCCGGATTTCCCGTATGCCCCACCACGCTGGAAATCTGCACGATCCGCCCTGCCCGGCGCTTCACCATCCCGCGCAGCGCCGCCCGGCACAGCCGGAACGGCGCCCCCAGATCCACGTCGAGCACCGACGCCCAGTCCTCGTCTTTCATCCGCAGCGCCAGCATGTCGCGGGTGAAGCCCGCATTGTTCACCAGTATGCCCACCGGCCCCGCCGCCGCCTCCGCCGCCGCAATCAGGCCATCCGCCGCGCCGGCCCCGCGCAGGTCGGCCGCACACACATGCGCCCCCGCCCCAAGCTCGCCGGCCAGGGCCTCCAGCGCCTCCACCCGCGTGCCGGACAGGACCACCACCGCACCCTGTGCATGCAGCGCCCGCGCGATCGCCGCGCCTATCCCGCCGGAGGCGCCGGTAACCAGGGCAACGCGGTCGGTCAGGTCGAACATTCGGAACATCCCAGGAAAGAATGTGAGGAGGGTCTGCACCCTATTGGCCCACGCGGCTTTCAGCGGACGCCCACGCGCCGCGCCACCGCGCCAGCAGAAGCTGCGCGCCGCCTAGAAAATCTTTAGCAAAGCCTCGATCTCCGCAGGCTTGCCGGCCGAGACAGCCTCCGCATCCGGCAAGATCCGCTTGCTCAGCCCGGCCAGAACCCGCCCAGCCCCCAACTCCACGAACCGGTCCACCCCCATCGCCGCGCAGGCCAGCATGCTCTCCCGCCAGCGCACCGTCCCGGTCACCTGCGCCACCAGCAACCGGCGTATCTCATCCGTGTCGCTCACCTTCGCCGCGGTCACGTTGGCCACCAGCGGCACCGCGGGCGCATGCATCTCCACCTCCGCAAGCGCCGCCTCCATCGCCTCGGCCGCAGGACGCATCAGCGCGCAATGAAACGGCGCGGACACCGGCAACAGCATCGCCCGCTTCACCCCGCGCGCCTTGGCCACCTCAACCGCCCGCTCCACCGCCTCGCGGTGGCCGGAAATCACCACCTGCCCGCCCCCATTGTCGTTGGCCGCCTGAACCACCTGCCGCAGATCGGCCTGGCCCTCACGCCGCCAAACCTCCGCCTCCGCGCAAATCTCCTCCGCCTGCACCATCTCTACGCCCAGCAAGGCCGCCATCGCGCCCAAACCTGGCGCCACCGCCGCCTGCATCGCCTCGCCCCGCCGCTGCAGCAGCCGGGCCGCCGACGCCAGGTCCATCGCCCCAATCGCCACCAGTGCGCTGTATTCTCCCAGCGAGTGCCCGGCCACCAGCGCCGCAACATCGCCCACGCGCAACCCGCCTTCCGACGCCAGCACCCGCACCACCGCCACGCTCAGCGCCATCAGCGCCGGCTGCGCATTCTGCGTCAGCGTCAGCTCCTCGATCGGCCCCTCGAACATCAGCTTGGAAAGCCGCCGCCCGAGCACGTCGTCCACCTCGCCGAAAACCTCCCGCGCGGCGCCGAACGCCGCAGCCAGGTCGCTTCCCATGCCGACAGCCTGGCTACCCTGGCCGGGAAAGATAAAAGCCGTGACAGACATCAACGCCACCTGAAAACCCGGCCCGGCGTATCGCCCCCGACCCCACGGCTGTCAAATGTCCGCCGGTCTTACGCAAAGGAAGCAAGGCCTTCTTTTTCGAGAAAAAGAAGCAAAAAGCTTTTGGCCGCTGTCGCGGAGTCTCTGGGCGCTCGGGGCAGGATCCTTGCCGGCCGGACTGCCGATTTGCACAGTTGCGGTACTACGCCTCTACCCGAACCCGCTTCGCACCGCGCCGCCCGAACACCACACGCCGCACCACCCACAGCAGCAACAACCCAACCATCCCCACCGGAACCCAGGGCACCGCGGCGATGCCGAACGCCAGCACCTCCGCGGCGTTGCGCCGCAGGCTGTCCTGCGCCCCCGCCAGCACCTGCCTCACCGGATCGGATGCCTGCACTACCGGACGTGCCGCCGTGAACACCACGTCCACCTCTTCCGTATCCACCCGCAAGGACAACTCGCGCTGCCGGGCCTGGGCCTCATCCAATTGCGTCTGCGCCCGTGCGGTCTCCTCGGCCACTTTCACCTGGTCGCTGACGCTGATCGTCAGCCGGGATCCCAGCACCTTCAGCGCCGCCAGATAGCTGGTAAGCTGCGCCACAACCTGGCCCGCATCGGCCACTGGCTGCCCCAGATCGTCCGCCGTGCTCGCCTGCCGCACGACGCGGACTACGCCAGCCGCCTCACCAGGCAAACTCTGTGTCAGCGCGGCCGCGAAACCGGTGACCAGGTCGTGTGAAAGCCGCACCTGCAGGCTCGCGGTATCAGGCAGTCCCGCCGCATTGCGCAAATATCCGCCTTGCGAGGGTCCGATCTCCGCGTGCATCAACAGACAGTGCAGGGCGGCATCGTTCGCGCATTTGTCACGCGCCGCATTGAAATGCGCCACCAGAAGCTCGCCCGGCAGCTCAAGCCCGATCTCATGGATGTAGGCCAGGTGCAGCCCGGCCCCTTCCTGCGCCTTTATTAAGAGTGCGCTCCTCGCAGCCTGCGGCAATGCCCTGCCTTCCGCCGGCGCCTGCACCTGCTCGCCCACGTCGGGCGCCCGATCGCATCCGGCCAGCACCACCGCTAACCCGAAACAGGCCCAAACGCGCATGCTACCCATCAAATCCTCGCCCCACGATCGCCGTGCATGGTGGCGAACCCCCCGCGCGCAAGCAATCGCCGGAACGCCCCCGGCACGCCGAACCACTTGCCTTTCCCCGCCACCCCGCCAAACCTGCGTGCAACACGCGAGGATCAGCCCGACATGCCCGTCCCCGGCCTAGGCCCCTATGACCCGCAAAACATCTTCGCCCGCATCCTCCGCGGCGAAATCCCAAGTCGCCGTGTGTATGAGGACGACTACGCCCTGGCCTTCCATGACATAAACCCGCAAGCGCCGATCCACGTCCTGGTCATTCCCAAAACCCAGCACGTCTCGCTCGCCGATTTCGCCACCACCGCACCGCCGGAAACCGTCGCCGGCTTCTTCCGCGCCGTCGCCCTCGTCGCCCGCCAGCTCGAGTTGGAAGATCCCGGCTACCGCATCCTTGCCAACATGGGCCACCACGCCCACCAGGAAGTCCCCCACTTCCACGTCCATATGTTTGGCGGCGCGCCACTCGGCGCCATGCTCCACCCGCCAAAGCTCTAGCAGGACCGCAGCCTGCCCCTGCCGCCAAGCCGCCAAATTCCCGATACGCGCATCACTTGGCCGCCGGGCCACACACCCGCCGTGTCGCGCGTCTTCGCGCAGAATATCATCGACATCGCAGCGTCACCCGACACCCTGTGGTCCTTGCTGACCGACTGCGTCGCGTGGCCCGCCTGATACAAGCATTGCGCTGACGTCTCGGTATCGACCGGCGGTCCGCATCTCAGCGCTGGCGGAAAGTTCCGCTTCAAGACCCTGCGCTTCTACTCCGAACCAACGATCGACACGTTCGAACCTGCGCGCATGCTCGTCTGGTCGGCAACAGGTCCGGCAGGCAGCAGCGGTGCGCATGCCTGGTTCATAGAGCCGACTCCGGACGGCTGCCGTGTCATTACCGAAGAGACCCAAAAGGGCTTGCTGCTGCTCCTTCTCGGGCCCTACACGCGCGGTGTTCTTCTCAAATCGCACGAGGAATGGCTACGCGCGCTCAAGGAACAGGCCGAAACGAGACAATCGCCGGAGCAGGCGTCCCCATGAACGATCCGATCCAGTTCCACCCGGCAAGGAACAAGGCGTTGCGGACATGACCGTCAGCCGCGAAGCAATCAACGGCATAGCAGTCCCGGAACCCGCCACCGTGCCGCTTCTCGGCGCACCGCTACAAGCTTGTGCAGCTTTGCACCGGCGCAGGAAGTGCGCCTGATAAAAGTGAGACAAGCAGGCTGGTCGCTTGGAGCAAGACTTCTGGCTGCGCAACCCCGTCGCCGCAACAGCCGCGAACACGCGCGTGAATTTGCCCGTTTTTCCGAAACAACTGCCTACTTGCTTTCTTGACGCAAGCGCGCCCATCAACCCCGAATGACCCTCCAAGACCTGCGCTACGTGGTCGCCCTCGCCGAACACGGCCATTTCGGCCGCGCCGCCGCCGCCTGTGACATCGCCCAGCCCACCCTCAGCACCCAGATCAAGAACCTGGAGACGCAGCTCGGCGTCACCCTGTTCGAACGCACCACCAAATCCGTCAGCACAACGTCCGCCGGCGCGGAAATCGCCGCGCGCGCCCGCCGCGTGCTGGAAGAAGTGGACGCCATAGCCAGCGTCGGCCGCCAGACTTCCGGCCCGCTCTCAGGCGATTTCAGCCTGGGCGTCATACCCACGCTCGGCCCCTACATACTGCCCTGGCTCGTGCCCGCCCTGAACAAGGACTATCCGGAGCTGCGGCTGATCCTGCGCGAAGATTTAACCGCGCCGCTTCTGGAAAGGCTGGGCTCCCATCGCCTGGACGCAGCCCTCGTGGCACTTCCCACGCCCGACAGCCGCATGGAGACGCTCGCCCTCTTCGACGAGCCATTCTGGTTCGCCGAGCCGAAGGGCCGCAAGCCCACCCCGGCCACGCCGATGCGGGAGGACGAACTGCGCGGGCGCCGTCTGCTGCTGCTGACCGAAGGCCACTGTCTGCGCGACCAGGCGCTGGAAATCTGCGGCACCGCCGGCCGGGATGACGAGGGCGATTTCCGCGCCACCAGCCTGGAGACCATACTGCAGATGGTGGCCACCGGCCTGGGCAGCACGCTGCTGCCGGCCATGGCCTGCGGCGACGTCCGCGCCCGCTCCGTCGCCACGCGGCCGCTGGAAGCTGGCGTCGGCCGTCGCATCGGCCTGGTCTGGCGCCGCAGCTACCCCAGAAGCCGAGACATCCACCTGTTGGCCAGGACTCTGCGCGAACATCTGCCGCGGGGCGTCCACCGCGTCTGAACGGCAAGCCTTCGGCTCGCTGCGGTCGGCGCTGGTCGCACCATCCCCGAACCAATAGGCTCACTCAATTAACCCATCGCCAACAATCAATTTCACAACGCCCCGGTCACCCGCTAGACTGCCGCACGTGGAGTTCAGCGAATACAGGTCCGCGGCATCGCGCAGCGTCGCCGCCAGGGCCGAACGAGCCACAAGATAGGAGAGACACCATGGATGGAATGACCGATCCCGCAGCCTCTACGGGCCAATGCCCTGTCGCCCACGGCGGCACGCCCACGCGTCCGAAGAGCATGAGCCGCGGCAACCGTGACTGGTGGCCCACCATGCTGAGCCTGAACACGCTCAGCCAGCACTCGCCCCGCGCCAACCCGATGGGCGCCGAGTTCGACTACGCCGAAGCCTTCAAGACCCTCGACCTGAACGCCGTCATCGCCGACCTGACGGCCCTAATGACCGACTCCAAGGATTGGTGGCCGGCCGATTTCGGCCATTACGGCGGCCTGTTCATCCGCATGGCCTGGCACAGCGCCGGCACCTACCGCACCACGGACGGCCGCGGCGGCGCCGGTGGCGGCCAGCAGCGCTTCGCCCCGCTCAACAGCTGGCCGGACAACGCCAACCTGGATAAGGCTCGCCGCCTGCTCTGGCCTATCAAGCAAAAGTACGGTGACGCCCTCTCCTGGGCAGACCTCTTCGTGCTCACCGGCAACGTCGCCCTGGAATCGATGGGCTTCAAGACCTTCGGCTTCGCCGGCGGCCGTGCCGACACCTGGGAGCCGGAAGAGCTGTACTGGGGCCCGGAAGGCACCTGGCTGGGCGACGAGCGCTACAGCGGCGAGCGCCAGCTCGAGAGCCATCTCGGCGCCGTCCAGATGGGCCTGATCTACGTCAACCCGGAAGGCCCAAACAGCCGCCCGGACCCGGCCGGCTCCGCCCACGACATACGCGTCACCTTCGGCCGCATGGCGATGAACGACGAGGAGACCGTGGCCCTGATCGCCGGCGGCCACACCTTCGGCAAGACTCACGGCGCCGGTGACCCGTCTTTCGTGGGCCCCGAGCCCGCGGCCGGCAACATCGAGGACATGGGCCTCGGCTGGCGCAGCAAGCATGGCGCCGGCCACGGTGCCGACGGCATCACCTCCGGCCTGGAAGTCACCTGGTCGCAGACCCCCGTGCAGTGGAGCAACCACTACTTCGACAACCTGTTCAAGCACGAGTGGGAGCTGGTCAAGAGCCCGGCGGGCGCCTGGCAGTGGCAGGCCAAGAACGCCCAAGCCGACATCCCGGACGCGCACGACCCCACCAAGAAGCGCGTGCCCACCATGCTGACCTCGGATCTGGCCCTGCTGGCGGACCCCTCCTACAAGGAAATCTCGCGCCGCTTTTACGAGAACCCGGACCAGTTCGCGGACGCCTTCGCCCGCGCCTGGTTCAAGCTCACGCATCGCGACATGGGACCGATCCAGCGCTATCTCGGCCCGCTCGTCCCGCAGGAGCCGCTGATCTGGCAGGACCGCATTCCGCCGCTCGATCACCCCCTGATCGGCGAGAACGAGATCGGGGAGCTGAAGGGCAAGATTCTCGCCACTGGCCTTACCGTGGGTGAACTCGTCCGCACCGCCTGGGCTTCGGCTGCCACCTTCCGCTACTCGGACAAGCGCGGCGGCGCCAACGGCGCGCGCATCCGCCTGGAGCCGCAGAAGAACTGGCCGGTCAACAACCCGGCCGAACTGGCCAAGGTTCTGCAACAGCTCGAGTCCGTGCAGCAGGCGTTCAACACCTCCGCCACCGGCGGCAAGAAGGTCTCTATGGCAGACCTGATCGTGCTCGGCGGCTGCGCCGCAATCGAAGTGGCGGCCCGCGAAGCCGGCACGGAGATCCAGGTGCCGTTCACCCCAGGCCGCATGGACGCGACCCAGGAACAGACCGACGTCGCCTCCTTCGCGCCGCTGGAGCCCACGGCGGACGCCTTCCGCAACCACTACGAAGGCGCCCAGTTCATGGCACCCGAGGAAGCGATGGTGGACAAGGCGGAGCTGCTGCGCCTGTCCGGCCCGGAAATGACCGTCCTGCTCGGCGGCCTGCGCGTGCTGGGCGCCAACTCGAACGGCTCCAGGCACGGCGTGTTCACCCACCAGCCCGGCCGGCTGACGAACGATTTCTTCGTCAACCTGCTGGACATGGACACGGAATGGCAGCCCGATGCCAACTCCGATAACGCGTATGAGGGCCGCGACCGCCACATTAAACAGGCCAAGTGGACCGCCACACGCGTCGACCTGATCTTCGGCTCGCACTCGCAACTGCGCGCGCTCGCCGAAGTCTACGCCAGCTCCGGCAACCAGCAGAAGTTCGTGCGCGACTTCGTGGCAGCCTGGAACAAGGTGATGAACGCGGACCGCTACGACCGCATGTGACCTGCAACCCGCGCCCGGAAACGGGCGCGGGCCAGCACGGGCGCGAATCTTTAACCGCCGGCAAGGTTGGGGCCCTGCCCCAAATCCCGCTCGGGCCTTGGCCCCAGACGCCATCATTAGAGTCGCTCGTGACGACCGCCGTTTGATGGCCGCCAGGGCGAGGCTACGAACGGACACGCAGGGGCAGAGCCTCTGACCTTGCTGCCGTCTCCGGCATGGCAAAAAACAACGCCGCAAGTGCCACGCTGGCAGCCGCCCCTGAGAACAGAAAAGCGGCCGAGTAGCCGAAACGGTCGACGATAACGCCGGCGGCCAGGCCGCTCAGCGATGCGCCTACCCCCTGCGCTGTAGCCACCGCACCCTGCGCCAGATTGAACCGCCCGGTTCCCCGCATCAGGTCGGCAATGACAAGCGGCGTGATCGCACCAAAAATGCCCCCGCCGACGCCGTCCAGCAACTGCACCGCAATCAGCCACACGGCGCTGTCCGAAAACGTATACAGCACCGCGCGAACCGGCAGCACCGCAAAGCCGAGCAGCAGGATCGGCTTGCGTCCCACACGATCGGCCGTCATCCCGACCGCAAGCGCCACCGCAAGCATGATGAGCTGCGCTGCCACGATGCAGGAAGACATCATCGCCGTCGCCCAGGCCGGATGCGACCGCGCAAGCTTCTGGCCCACCAGCGGCAACAGCGATGCGTTGGCGAAGTGGAACAACATCGCGCAGATCCCGAACACCGCCAACGGCCGGCTTTGCAGCAATACGGCCATGCCGGACGGCCCTGGTCCGCGCGCCTCCTGCGCGCCCTCGTCATCCAGCCCGCGGGCGAGATCCTGGTCGATGGCGCGGCTCGGGATGGAAAGCACCGCCCCGGCGGCAAGCAACGCGAACACCGGCACCATCAGAAAGACGGCACGCTGCGAGAACAGATACCCGACCGCTCCCGCAGCCACGGCGATGGCGACGTTGCCCGCGTGGTCGAAGGCGGAATTGCGCCCCATTCGCCGGGCAAGCTGCTGGCGCGCGTACAACCCCAGCGTGATCGCCGCCACCGCCGGGCCAAACACATCGCCCACCACGGCCATTATGGTGTTCGCCGCCAGAACCGGCCAGAACACCGGTGCCGCAAATATCACCGCCGCACCCGCCGCCAGAAAAGCCAGCGCCAGCACCACCGCATTGCGTTTATGCCGTGTCGCATCTATCCAGGCCCCGGCAGGCGTTTGCGCCACCAGGCCGAGCAGGCCGCTCAGCGTCGTCACCCAGCCGACCTCTGTCTGGCTCCAGTGCCGCTGTGTCACCAGGAACACGTTCAGGTAGGGCCCGAGCGCACCGCGCACATCGGCCAGCAGAAAATTCACCGTATCCAGCGACCTCGGCCGGAAGCCCGCGTCCCTCGCCTGCGGCAAGGCGCCGTTCAGATCAGCCAAGGGAAACCGAAGCCCGAACGAACGGCAACCAACTGCCTGTTAGATACCGCGGAGTTTCGGCACGCCCGACATATCGCCGCCAACGCGCACGCCCCGGGCAATGACTGCGGACATGCATCAGAACGCCGCAATCAGCACGATGCCGGCAGTCATCAGCGCACCGCCCAATATGCGCCAGACATTCAGGCTGTGCTGCTCCATCCCGAACAGCCCGAACTGGTCGATGACCAGCGACATCAGGATGTTCGCCGTGATGGTAAGCCCGGCAAACGGCCCGGCGCCGACTTTATTGACGAACAGCAGCCCCATGATCACCGCGAACGCCCCCATCAGGCCACCCAGCGGCGCCCACCACGCCATGCCGCCGATGCCCTTGGCATTCGGCATGGGCGTAGGCAGGCAGAACCACAGCACCATCAGCAAGGCTATGATCGGCAGGAACGAGACAAGGCTGGCCAGCCAGGGGTTTTCCAGGGATTTGCGCAACGCCCCGTTCATCGGCGGTCCCCAGGCTTGCAACGCACCCGCAACGAGAATCAGCGGATATAGCCAGGCCGCGCTGACGTTCTGCATCACAGAAATCCCCTCCGTTGTCTCAGCCGAACGCGAACACGCCTCCGATCGCCAAAAGCAGCGCCGGCGGCATAACCAGAACGCCCAGCTTCAGAAATTCCCAGGCGCTGACCTCGTGGCCCTCGCGGCGAAGCGCCGTCAGCCACAATATCGTGGCCAACGAACCCGTAACCGACAGGTTCGGCCCAAGATCGACCCCGATAAGCACGGCACTGCGAACATGCTCGGGCAATTTCGCCAGCGTGGCCACGCGTCCGGCAACCAGCCCGGCCGGCAGGTTGTTGACCAGGTTGCAGACGATCGCGAGCACGACGCCCGCGCCCCACGCGGTAGCTGCCGCGGATTGCCGGACAAGAGCCTGCACCTCGTCCGCAAGCGCTTGCGTCACGCCCGTCGCCTCCAGCGCCTGCACCAGCACGAACAGCCCGGCAACCAGCGGCAGCACGGCCCACGAAACGTTCTTCACGATCTCGCCTGCGCCTTTGTCCGAGCGTGTCAGCACCAAAAGCGCCGTTCCAGCCCCAGCCAGAAACGTCGGCAGCCCAAGCTGGATGTCGAAGCCGGACGCGCCCAGCAGCACGGCCGCGGTCAGCACGATGCCCAGCGCCGCCATCCGCCCCGCAGCCGAAAGCGCGGGCGTCTCCACATGCTCCGCCACGCGCGGCCGCAACTGCGCCCGCTGCGTCCAGCGCAACACGGCATAGGTCGCCGCCACGGAAAGCAGCGACGGCAAAGCGTATTGCGGCAGCCAGTGCAGAAGCGGCGGCATATGGCTGCCATAGATCACCAGGTTCGCCGGGTTCGAGATCGGCAGCACGAAGCTCGCGGCGTTGGCGATGAACGCGCAGATGAACAGATAAGGCAGCGGCGCCTGGGCCTTCGCCGCCCTGACCACGGCCGCCACCGCGGGCGTCAGTACCACCGCCGTCGCGTCGTTGGACAGGAACACGGTGACCAACGCGCCAACCACGAACACCAGGCTGAACAACCTACCCGCTGACCCTTTCGCGCGCGCCGCGGCATGGGCCGCAACCCAGTCGAACAGCCCTTCCTGCCTTGCCAGCTCGGACAGCAGCATCATCCCCGTCAGGAACAGGTACACATCCGTCCCGCGCACAACGCCGGACCAGGCTGTTGCCGGTGAAAGCAGCCGGAGCAGCACCAAAAGACCAGCGCCGGCTGTAGCCCAGATGAACTCGGGCCAGCCGAACGGCCGCACGATCACGCCGGCCGTGGCCAGGCCGGCAATAGCCCAGACGGCCCAGTGCGCGGTCATCGGCAACGCAGGCAGGAAGGCAGGCAAGGCCCTCTTTTCTGAAAAGAAGAAGCAAGAAACTCTTGCTTCTTCGCGTCCGGAGCGTGCGTTTTCACCGGCAGGCGCATGGGACGGAACACCCGCTCTCAGCGTCCTGCTTGTTACGGCTGTGGCGTGAAGTCAATCACTCCGGCGAACCCGTCCTCCGTGCCGAACCCAAGCCAGCCCCCGGACGGCGCCCAGGCCAGCGCGCTCACCGCCCCGTGCCCGCCTTCCGCCACCCGCAGCACGCGGCGGCCGGCGATCTCCGCCAGCAGCACCGTCCCGTCCGCATAGCCGGCCGCCACCACCTCGTCGCTCGGATGGCACGCCACACGCGTGCAGATCACGTTTTCTATCTGCGCCAGCTCCAGGGGCGGCTTGCCCATCGGCCCCCCGCCGAAGAACGGCCACAGCACGATCGTGTCCGCCCCCGAACTTGCCAGCCACTTGCCGCTTTTCGTGAACCCGATCGACTCCGGCTTGGCCGGATAGCCGCTCATCCGCATGTCGTGCCCATCCGGCAGCCGCCACCCGTGCAGCGCGTTCTCCTGCATCGCACTCACCACCGCCTCGGCGGCCGGATGCACCGCCACGCCGATATGGCTGCCCTTCCATTCTAGCCGCCGCGGCGTCCCGCCGCTGCTGTTCACGAACCAGACAGTCGCCCCGTTGTAATGCGAGGCCGCCACCCGCTTGCCCCGCCCATCGAACGCAATCCCCGTCACCGTCGACGGATGTTCCAGCGACTTCATCTTCTCGCCGGCGGCCGAGAACAGATGCACGAACTTGCCGGCCGCACATGCCACCACCGCAGCCTTGCCGTCCCAGAACGAGGCCACCTGCTCGACCCACTTGCCCCCGAACGCCGCGATCTCGCCTACCGTGCCGTCCGCGCCCAGGCGCACGAACCGCCCGTCATCGCCGCCGCAGACGAACCCGCCGGCCGCCGCATCCGCCACAAGCGCCAGAACCCCACCGTCGCAGGCCTCGATTCGCCCCCAATCGCGCGTGCCTAGCGGCAGGACCCGGACCGACCCGTCCCCCAGCCCGAACGCCGCCTGCGCGCTTCCCCGGTCGAACGCCGCCGCCACCACGAACGCGCCGAGCGACTCCGAAACCCCACGCGTCTCCAGCAGAAGCGATGCGGCCGCGGCCTCGCTCACGCCGCCACCTGGCAAGCCTCGAACCCGCGCCGTAATTGCGGCCGGTTCAGGTCCCGCCCGATGAACACCAGCCGGGACTTCCGCGCGGACCCCTCCGGCCACGGCCCGATGAAATCGCCGTCCGCGATCATGTGCACCGCCTGGAACGCAAACCGCCGCGCCTCGCCGGGATGCGCCAGAATGCCCTTCGTGCGCAGCAAATCCTGACCCTTCTCCTGCAGCAACGTCCCCATCCATTGCTGGAACTTGTGCGGATCGACGTCGCGCGAAACCTCGAAACTCACGCTGTTCACACCCTCGCTGTGGCTGTGGGATTCCGCCTCCAGAAACGCCGGATCGGCGTCCAGTATCCGGGACAGATCGAACGCGCCGATATCCAGAATGTCCATCACCGCGACGTCGCTGCGCGTCGCGTGATGTATCCGCGCAAACCGGTTGATCTCCCGTATCCGCCCCTCGACCGCCGCCAGCTCCTCGGCCGAAACCAGATCGAGCTTGTTCAGCACGATCACGTCCGCAAACGCGATCTGTGCGGCCGCCTCCGCGCTGTCACCCAGCCGTGCCGGCAGGTTCTTCGCATCCACCACCGTCACGATCGCGTCCAGCCGTGCCTTCGCGCGCACGCCCTCATCGACGAAGAACGTCTGCGCCACCGGCGCCGGATTGGCCAAACCAGTCGTCTCGATGATGATGCCGTCGAATTTCCGCGACCGCTTCATCAGCCCGCCGACGATCCGGATCAGATCGCCGCGCACCGTGCAGCAGATGCAGCCGTTGTTCATTTCGAACACTTCCTCGTCGGCATCCACCACCAGGTCGTTGTCCACCCCCAGCTCGCCAAACTCGTTGATCACCACGGCATACTTGCGCCCGTGCTCCTGCGTGAGGATGCGGTTCAGCAACGTCGTCTTCCCGGCACCCAGGAAGCCGGTCAACACAGTCACGGGAACGCGGGCATCGGTGGACATCAAAAAACTCCCAAGAAAGCAGTCCTTTTTTGAAACACAGGACCAAAAAACTTTTGCTTCCCCGCATCTGGAGCATCCGCGCGCTTTCGGAGATGCAGGGACGCGGCCAGCCAGCTCCGCACCCTTCAATGGGCACCCTCTAACACACCATCAATAGCCTGCCCGCAAGGCAGCCAACCGCTCCCGTGCCAGGCTCACATCGAACAACGCCGCCCTCGCCAGCCCCGCCGCCACCATCCGGCCCCGCAACGCCACATCGCCCGCCACGCGCAGGATCGCCGCCTCCAGGGCCCCCGCCTCGTCCGGCCCGGCATACAGCGCCGCCTCGCCCGCCACCTCCGGCAAGCCGCCCCGATCGCTGCAGATCAGCGCCGCCCCGCTCGCCATTGCCTCCAGCGCCGTCAACCCGAACGGCTCCGCCCACCGGCTCGGCACCACCACGATCGCCGCCTGCGCCATCGCCGCCAGCACCGCGTCATGCGGCAGATATCCCAGCCGCTCCACCCCGGCCCGCGCCGCCGCCGGCGCCAGCGCCTGCTCGAACGGCGTCACCGCACTGCCGGCCCAGAACCGGTCCGCCCCGATCATCACCGCCCGCCACCCGGGCAGCGAAGGCAGCACCGCCCCGCACGCCCGCACGAAAGCGTCCGCCCCCTTGTCCGCCACCACCCGCCCCACGAACAGGATCGTCCGCGCCCGTGCCTCCACCCCCAACCGTGGCGGCAGCGCCGCCAGATCGAGCGCATTCGGCAGCACCGCGGGCCTCAGCTCTGCCGTAACCCCCTCCATGAAACGCCTGGCCAGATACCCGGACACGCACACCACCCGCATGTCACGCAGCAACGCGGTCCGCTCCGCCGCACGCTTCGCCCCGCGCATGCCCAGCGGATCGTTGTGCAGGAACAGCGCCACCCGCGCCCCAGGCAAAGCCTGCCGGACCAGCAGCGCCAGCCGGGCCCGGTTATGCACCTCCACCAAATCGGGCCGCAGCCGCCGCAGCGTCTGCACCACTCCGGCCATATACCGCTCGACACGCCCCACCGGCGGCCACCACGGCACCGCCGCCGCCACGAACCGCCGCCCCGCAAACACCGCTCGCCCGTTCGCCTGCCCCACCACCACATTGTCCGCCGCCGCCAGCCGCTGCACCAGCAGCCCGACCGCTCCCACCGCCTCGGGCCCGAACCCTTCCCTTGGCGGCAGTACTATCGCGACCTGCAAGACCGGTCCGTGATGAAGGAAGAAAGCAAGCAGTCCTTTTTTAAGAAAAAGGACCAAAAAACTTTTACTTCCTCCGCATCTGCAGCAGCCGGAGATCGCCAGAACCAGCGCGACTGCTGAAGCTGCGCCAGGCCCAAAAGTTTTTTGCTTCTCTTTTTCAAAAAAGAAGGCCTTCCTTCCTACTTCAACTCAACCATCCCCTCATACTTGCTCAACTTCCATGCCTCCGGCTCCGCCGCCGCGTCCGCATACCACTCCTCCACCAAAGGATGCGCCCGCACCGCCGCGCAATACGCCCGCGCCCCGTCAGACAAAGCCGGCGCGTATGTCAGCAGCCGCGCCACCACCGGCGCGAACATCACGTCGGCCGCCCCAAACGCCGCGCCGAACAGGAACGGCCCGCCCTCGCCGAACGCCGCCCGCGTCTCGCCCCACAGCGCATCCACCCGCGCCACGTCGGCCAGCGCCTCCTCCGTACGCCCCAGCCCGGCGTAATCCTGCCGCCCCAGATTCATCGGCATCGCCAGTCGCAACGCCCGAAACCCCGCATGCATCTCGGCCGCCACCGACCGCGCCTGCGCCCGCGCCACCCGCTCCGCCGGCCAAAGCGTGCGCCCCACCTCCGAGCAATACTCGCAGATCGCCAGGCTCTCCCAAACCCGCGCCCCCTCATGCTCCAGATAAGGCACCAGCCCCGCCGGCGTCCCTGCCTTGATCGCCGGCGTCACCCCCGCCTGCATCGGCAACACCACCACCTCCACGTCCAGCCCCGCTGCCCGTACCGCCAGCCAGCCGCGCAGCGACCACGAGGAATACCGTCGGTTACCAATGAACAACCGCGCCATGTCAGACCCCTATAGAACAAAGCAGGATGCGTGGTCCTGTAAGCGGGTGCGGAAACACGCGCCGACAGGGAGCAAAAGTTTTTTGCTTCTTTTTTTCAAAAAAGAAGGCCTTGCTTATCCTACCGTGCCGAAAACCCCCACCCTATGCCGGGACTGCGGCCAATCCCCCGCCGCCACCCCCTGTCAGGCCTGCGGCTCCGTACGAATCCTGACCCACAAGCAGCTTTTCACCCTGACCGTCGCCCACATCGACTGTGACGCCTTCTACGCCAGCGTCGAAAAGGCGCGTAACCCCGCGCTGGCCACCCGCCCCGTCATCATCGGCGGCGGCACGCGCGGCGTCGTCACCACCGCCTGCTACATCGCGCGCCTGTCCGGCGTGCACAGCGCCATGCCCATGTTCAAGGCCCGCAAGCTATGCCCGGACGCCACCATCATCAGGCCGGACATGGCCGCCTACGTGGACGTGGCCCGCCGCTTGCGCACCCTGATGCGCACGCTGACCCCCCTCGTCCAACCCCTCTCCATCGACGAGGCCGCCCTCGACCTCGCCGGCACCGAACAACTCCACAATGCACCACCGGCCGTCACCCTCGCCCGCTTCGCCCGCCAGGTGGAGTCCGAGTTCGGCGTCACCGTGAGCATCGGCCTGGCCGCCAACCGCCTCCTCGCCAAGCTCGCTGCCGGCCGTGACAAGCCGCGCGGCTTCGCCATCTTCGGTGACGAAGCCGCTGCCCTGCTCGCCCCCGAGCCCGTGACCCTGCTGCCTGGCGTAGGCCCAGCCCAGGCCCGCCGCCTCGCCGCACTCGGCCTCACCCGCGTGGGCCAGTTGCAGAACCTCACCGATCGGGAGGCCCGGACCATGCTGGGCGACGAGGGCCCATCGCTCGCCGCACGCGCCCGCGGCGAGGATGCCCGCCTGGTGACGCCGGCCACCGCCGCCAAATCCATCAGCGCGGAGACCACCTTCAACGAAGACCTGTCTGCCCGCCCGGCCCTGGAGGCTCATCTCTGGCGTCTTTCGGAACGCCTTGCCGAGCGCCTGCGCAGCTCCGGTCACGCCGCCTGCGGCGTCACCCTGAAGCTGAAGACCGCCAGTTTCGCCTCCAGAACCCGCACCCAGCGCCTGCCGCAGCCCACCGTGTTGCCGGACACGCTGTTCGCCGCTGCCCAGACCCTGCTGGCGCGCGAGGCGGACGGCACACCGTTCCGCCTGATCGGCATAGGCGCCTCCGGCCTGGCCCCGCTGGCCACGGCGGACGCGGGTGACCTGGCCGACCCTGACGCGGCCCGGCGCCGCGCCCGCCAGGGCGCCATAGACGGCCTGCGCGCCCGCTTCGGCGCCGCCGTCATCGGCAAGGGAAGGGGAAAGGGCCTTCTCTGAAGAATGGGGCTCTGCCCAAACCCCGCCGGGCTTCGAGGCCCCAGACCCCCATTCGTCAGGGCCGCTGGTGACAGGTCTTACGTGTCTTCGCAAAACTTGGCTTGGTGCGGTAGCTGGGCCCCTACCCAAATACCGCCAGAGCCGCCTCCACCCCGAACTCTCCGGGCAGCCCGCCACGCGGAAACAGCCGGGTCACGTGCCCCATCTTGCGCCCCGGCCGCGCCTCCGCCTTCCCATACAGATGCGGTATCAGCCCGGGCGTCTCCAGGATACGTGGCCACAGCGCCACGTCTGCCGGCCCCACCAGATTCTTCATCACCGCATCCGAATGGCGCACCGCCGGCGGCAAGGGCAGACCGGCCACGGCGCGCATGTGCATCTCGAACTGGCTGACCGGGCAGGCGTCGATCGTCCAGTGGCCGGAGTTGTGCGGCCGCGGCGCCAGTTCGTTCACAAGCAGCTCGCCGTTCCGCCCCACGAACATCTCCACCGCCAGAACCCCCACCAGCCCCATGCAGTGGGCGAGGTCGGTGGCGATCCCGGCGGCCTGCCAGGCCAGCTCCGGGCTGATACGCGCCGGCGCCAGGGTCAGGTCCAGTATGTGGTTGCGGTGGCGGTTCTCCACCGCGTCGAAAGCGACGATCGTTCCATCCTGTCCACGCGCCACGATCACGCTGATCTCGCAGGCGAAATCTACGAAGGCCTCCAGGATGAACGGCGCCGGCGCCAGCCGCGCAAAGGCGGCGCGTGCCTCCTCCATGGTGCGTAGCACGGCCTGGCCCCGCCCGTCATAGCCGAGCCGCGTCGTCTTCAGCACCGCGGGCAGGCCGAGCAGGGCCACGCTGCGCTCCAATTCGGCCTCGGAGTTCACCGGCGCCCAGGCGCCGGTGGGCCCGCCCGCGCCGTTGATGAAGCTCTTCTCCGTCACCCGCTCCTGCGTCAGCCGCAAAATGGCCACCGCCGGATAAACCGGCCGTAGAGAGGCAAGCAGGTCCAGCCCCACCGCGCTGACGTTCTCGAATTCGAAGGTGACCACGTCGGACGCCGCAGCAAAGGCGCGCAGCGCGTCCGGATCGTCGTAGGAGCCGACCGTGACACCGGCCGCCACCTGCGCAGCGGGACTGTCCGTCTCCGGCGTCAGGATGTGCACCCTGTAGCCAAGTCGCGCGGCCGCCATGGCGGACATGCGGCCGAGCTGTCCGCCGCCCACGATGCCGATCGTGGCGTTCGGCGGCAGCCGCCCCATTCCCGCCGGAGCAGCGCTCATGGGCCGGTCGGTGTTTCTGCGACGGAATCCGTTTGTGCCCGGCGATACGCCTCCAGCGCCGCGGCCAGGCCGGCATCGGCGAGCGCCAGGATGGATGTGGCAAGCAGAGCCGCGTTGATGGCGCCGGCCTTGCCGATGGCCAGCGTGCCCACAGGTATGCCCGCCGGCATCTGCGCGATGGAGAGCAGGCTGTCCATGCCGGACAGCGCCTGGCTTTCGACAGGCACGCCAAGGACGGGCAGCGTTGTCCAAGCGGCGCACATGCCCGGTAGATGGGCGGCCCCGCCCGCACCCGCAATGATCACCCGCAGCCCGCGTTCCTTGGCGGACCGCGCATACGCCGCCAGCCGGTCCGGCGTACGGTGGGCCGATACGATGCGCGTCTCGTGCGCGACACCCAGCCCCGCCAGCGTCTCGGCCGCATGCCGCAAGGTGGCCCAGTCCGACTGGCTGCCCATGATGATGCCGACCTGCGTTCCGCCCGAAGCGGTCAAGCGATGTTATCCGGGATGAGGTGACTTTCCAGCCAGGCGATCTCGTCCTTCAGCAGCAGCTTGCGCTTCTTCAGCCGCTGCACCTGCAACTGGTCGAGCGGCTGCGGCACCAGGCGGGCGATGACGGTATCGAGGTCCCGGTGCTCGCTGCGCAGCTCATGTAGCTTGCGCAGCAGGGAATCACGGTCGTTCAGCATGCGCGGTCATTACCACGGTGTGCGTCTGGCGGAAGGGGGTGGACGGCCCGCCTTGTGCATATCACCAAGCCCGCTGGGTCATGCCGGGGCCAGGATGCTGTCCTGTCGATTTGGATGGTGTTCCGGACCGGGGCTGTATTACGTTTTCATGGCACCCGGAAGAGGGGTGCGATCTTCAGCACGGAGGCAACATGAGCCTGCAAGCCCGTATCGAGAGCCTGAGCAATCGCCACGCCAGCTTAGAGATGAAGATTTTCGACGAGGACCATCGGCCCAAGCCGGATGACGGCACCCTGTCACGCCTGAAACTGGAAAAATTGCGCGTGAAGGAAGAGATGGAGAAGCTGCGAAGCAGCTGAAGGCCCGCGGGGCGAGCAGCGCCAACGATTTTGGCGCTGCCCAATCTACAAACCTTGGACGGATGGCCTCAGGCCGCCTCTTCCGTCTCGATCTGCGGCAATGGCGGCGGCGTCTTGCCTTCCCGCGTCAACCGCTCGTTCGCCGCGTTTACCATCGCATTCAAATCGGTCTGCGAGCATAGCCCCAATATCACCGGATCGCGCGGCTTAATGTTCTGGCTGTTCCAATGCTGCCGGTCGCGCACCTTCTGGATCGTCTCCTTGGTGGTGCCAAGCAGCTTGATCACCTGCGCTTCGGACAGTTGCGGATAGTGACGCAGCACGAACGCGATGCCATCCGGACGGTCATTGCGCTTGGCAACCGGCGTGTAGCGCGCGCCTTTCTGCTTCTTCGGCGTATGCGTGGTCACCGGGCTGATCTTCAGCCGCGTCTCGGGATCCTTCTCGCACCGCGCGATCTCCTCGGCCGTCACCTGGCTGTTCGCCACGGGGTCGTAGCCGTTGATCCCCTGCGCCACCTCGCCATCGGCGATCGCCTGGACTTCCAGGGGATGCATGCCGCAGAACTCGGCAATCTGGGTGAAAGTAAGCGCCGTCTTGTCGATCAGCCAGACGGCAGTGGCTTTGGGCATCAGGGGCAGGGTCATCGGAGTCTCGATCCTCGGGGGCGGCGGCGATCCACCTGCCTAGGAGCTGACGCAATGTCACATGTGATTGCCCTGGCAGGGGCGCGCCATCAAATTGGCAACGTTATCCCGATATGGGCTGCCTGTGTGCAGCGGGTCAAGGTGGTTGGATGATGGAAGACGAAGAAACCCCGCGGCATAAGCGCGTGGAACAGGTGAAGCTGGACGTGCTGAGCGTGGCCGACCTGCGCGCCTATATCGGCGAGCTGCAGGCCGAAATCGCGCGCGTCGAAGAAGCCATCGCGCGGAAGGACGGGGCGCGCGGGTTGGCGGAGAGCTTTTTCCGACGCTCGGGTGATTGAGCGGAGGGAGGCCTTCTTTTTTGAAGAAAAGAAGCAAAGAACTTTTGGTCCTGGCGCTGGTACAAGGGTGTGCGCGGTTCTGGTGCACTGAACTCGGGTGAGACTGCCCGTTTCTTTTGAGTATGGCTGCGTGCAAATAAAAAGGCCCGGGCACTGCTGCCCGGGCCCGCTTTCAGCCGTCGCTGTTAGGCTGCCTTGTGCTCGATCACCGTCGCGTCGTCGTTAGCCTTCTCGCCGGTGGTCAGCGCGGGCTCGCTGCCGATGGCAATGCGGCGCGGCTTCAGCGCCTCGGGAACAACGCGCTTCAGGCCGACATGCAGCAGGCCGTGCACCAGGTCCGCACCATCGACCACGATGTGGTCGGCCAGCACGAAACGGCGCTCGAACGCGCGGCCGGCGATGCCGCGATGCAGGATCTCGCCCTTGCTGGCGTCATCAGCCAGGCGGCCGGTGACGAACAGGGTGTTGTCCTTGACCACGATCTCGATGTTCTCGGGACCGAAACCGGCCACGGCCATCGTCAGGCGATAGGATTCGTCGCCCGTCTTCTCGATGTTGTAAGGAGGATAAGCCTGGGTGGAGGCAGCCTCGGCTGCGCTGTCGGCCAGGCGAGCGAGCCGGTCGAAACCGATCGCGGTACGGAAGAGTGGCGTGAAGTCGTACGTCATGGCTATAAAAACCTCCTGCATCAGCAAGGTTGATGTCTGTCGGGCCGCACCAAAAGGAGCCGGCCCTGTCAGGCCCCGAAGCCCCTGTTGGGCGCCTCGGACGATGCAGAAGTTAGTTTGCAGACCCGGCCGGTTCAAGAAATGAGGCCGCATTTTTTGAAAAATAAGGAGCAGGATTTCCTGCTCCCCAGCGGCGCTCTCGCGACCCCCGTTGTGCTCAGGACTCTTTCTTCACGCCCAGGCCGGCGAACTTCTTGTTGAACTTGGCGACCTGGCCGCCAGTGTCCATCATACGCTGAACGCCCGTCCACGCCGGGTGGCTCTTGGGATCGATATCCAGGCGTATGGTGTCGCCGGCTTTGCCCATGGTGGAGCGCGTCTGATAGGTAGTCCCGTCCGTCATGATGACGGTGATCTCGTGGTAGTCGGGGTGTATCCCGGATTTCATGGCAACGCCCTTCGCTGGATGGCGCCCCCGATGCCGACCGGGTGCGCGAAGCGCGCGCTTATAGAGCAGAGCACCCGTGGAAGGAAGTGGCCGAACCATCCCAAGGCCAAGACGCCGAACGTGAGTGCGACGAGAGCTAATGTCTCGTGGTGCTGGCCAAGGGGAGGGCCAGTCCTTCCGGACTGGCCCCGCCCCTACCTCCTACGCATGATAATCTTGACCCTAACAGCCCCGATTATCATAAAAAGGGACAGGAGCTTCCCATGTTGTCCCATGGTTAGTCTCCCTCGAGCGCCGGCCAGCCTATACTGGCCGGCGTTTTCGTCTCTACACGGTCTCTGCACAGCGAAAAAGCGATCACGCCCGGGCAAGCCGCGTGAGCTGGCGCCGGCGGTCCGGTTGGGCCGTAGTAAGGCGGCGCTCCTCCTGGTGTAGGCCGCTTGCGGCGCCCCGACTGCCGTGCAGACTGCGCCGGCGCCACGCCGTACAGGCACAGGCATCACGATGGAGGCCGGTTTGGACAGGCAATCGACGGTCGTAGCCACTGGCATCGCCTTCGGCGAAGCGCCGCGCTGGCACCAGGACACGCTCTGGTGGTCGGACATGCATGGCGGTGGCGTACGCAAGCTGGCCGGCAGCCAGGTGCAGCCCGTCTGCGACGTCCCGAACCGCCCCTCCGGCCTGGGCTGGCTGCCCGACGGCCGCATGCTCGTCGTCTCGATGGCGGACAAGCGCGTGCTCCGGCAGGAAGCCGACGGCACGCTGGCCACCCACGCGGACCTCTCCCACCTCGTGCCCCGCCGCCTGAACGACATGGTCGTGGACGCCCAGGGCCGCGCCTATGTCGGCAATTTCGGCTTCGAACTCGACACCGGCGAGGAATCACGCCCCACTGTCCTCGTCCAGGTGGACCCGGACGGCCAGGCGCGCATAGCGGCGGACGACCTGCTGTTCCCCAATGGCATGGTCATCGCCGATGCCGGCCACACGATCGTGGTCGCCGAAACCTTCGGCGGCCGGCTCACCGCCTTCGACATGGCCGGTTCGGGCGTCCTCTCCAACCGCCGCGTCTGGGCCACGCTGCCGGAAGGTGCGGTGCCTGACGGCATCTGCCTTGATAGCCAGGGTGCCATCTGGGTGGCCTCCCCCACAACTCGTGAATGCCTGCGCCTGCGGGAAGGCGGCGAAATACTCGACCGGATCCCCACAGGCCGTGGCGCCTATGCCTGCATGCTCGGCGGCGCGGACGGACGTACCCTGTTCGTGTGTACCGCCGCATCGCATAATCCGGAGCGGCAACGGACCGAGCGCAACGGCCGTATCGAGGCTTTCCAGCTCTAGGCCAAACGGCCCTGACGCCGCCCAAGGCCGCGTGCGCGACACAAGCGATCCGCCACGGCGCAGCGACACCCTGCTTTCACCGCAAGCCGCTACCCTACCGCCACCTTGCGTATCTCGCTGCCGTGCCGCGCCACCCCGTCCGCCGTCGGCTCGTAGCGCCCGTCCGCGCGCACCTGCGCAAACCCGTCACCCTCTAGCCGCTCCAGGCATGGACCGTCCTTCAGCCCGCCGGGCCGCCCGGCCGGCCCCGCCAGGATCAGCCGGTGCAGCGCGGAGCGGCAGCATGTCTCCAGATAGGGTTCGTTCCACATCGCCTAAACCTCGGACGCCCGTCCGGTGTGCGCAAGGGTTGAAGCTTGCGCCGTGGTCCGGCAGGAACGCCGCGTGATGGACCTCAGCACGCTCGCCTCGGCGCTCACGCCCCTGCTGCGCACGATGGAAGCCGAGCGGGCGCATGTCCTGGCCCTGCGCGCCTTGTCGGCCGGCCTGGCCGGCGCACAGGCCGCCTTGGACGACCCGTCGTTGGAAATCCGCACGATGGGCCTGGTCTTCGCCAACCCGATCGGCCTGGCCGCCGGCTTCGACAAGAACGCGGTGGCCGTCGCGCCGCTGTTGCGGCTGGGGTTCGGCTGCGTGGAAGCCGGCACCGTCACGCCGCTGAAGCAGGACGGCAACCCCAAACCGCGGCTGTTCCGCCTGCCGCAGCACCGCGCGGTGATCAACCGCCTGGGCTTCAACAACGAGGGGCTGGACGCCTATCTGGCCCGCCTGCGCGCGCTCGGCCCGCGCACCGGCCGCCTAGGCGCCAATGTCGGCATCAACAAGAACAACGCCGTGCCCGAGCGCGACTACCCGGCCCTGATCGCCGCGGTTTCGCCCTACGTGGACTACGTGACCATCAACGTATCCTCCCCCAACACGCCCGGCCTGCGGGATCTGCAGGGTGAAGAAAGATTGCGCGCCATCCTGCAGGCCATCACCGCCGGCGTGCCCGTGCGCCCGCCCGTGCTGGTGAAGGTGGCGCCCGACCTCAGCGAGGACGGCCTGGCCGCGGTGGTGGACACCGCCATCGCCTGCGGCGCCGCCGGGCTGATCTTGACCAACACCACGATCAGCCGCCCCGCCGATTTCACCGGCGCCAACGTGCACCAGGTGGGCGGCCTGTCCGGCGCGCCGCTCTTCGCCCGCTCCACCGCCATGCTGCGCCTGGCCGCCAGGCAATCCGCCGGCCGGCTCACGCTGATCGGCTGCGGCGGCGTGCGCACCGGCGCGGACGCGCTGGAAAAACTGATGGCCGGCGCCAGCCTGGTGCAGCTCTACACCGAGTTCGCCTATGCCGGCCCCGCTCTGGTCGCGCGCCTGAAGGCGGAGCTGCTGGCCGCCCTGCGCCAACGCGGCTTCGCTTGCGTGCAGGACGCGATAGGCGCCGGCCTTTGATACGCCGCGTCGCCGGCCTGCACGAAATCGCCGCCGCCTATGACGCCTTCATCGTCGATCTGTGGGGCGTGGTGCATGACGGCGTGCGCCCCTATCCCGCGGCCCTCGACGCCCTGGCCCAGCTTGCCCCGCGCCCCGTCCTGCTACTCAGCAACGCGCCGCGCCGCGCCGCCTCCGCCCAAAACATGCTCCGCCGAATGGGCGTGGCGGACAGCCTCTACACATCCATCCTGACCAGCGGCGAGGCCACCTGGCTGGCGCTGCGGGACCGCACGGACCCCTGGTTCGCCCGCCTCGGCACCCGCGTCTACCATCTGGGTCCGCAGCGTGACCGCAACGTGCTCGAAGGCCTGGACCTCACCGTCGTGGCCCGCCCGGACCAGGCGGACTTCGTCGTCAACACCGGCCCCGACGACGACATGCACGACCCCGGCACGCTGGAGACCTTCCTGCCCGAGCTGCATTCCTGCCTGGCCGCACGCCTGCCGATGATTTGCGCCAACCCGGACCTGGTGGTGATGCGGGACGGCGTGCGCATCCTGTGCGCCGGCTCGCTGGCCCGCCACTACGCGGCAATGGGCGGGGACGTCACCAGCCTCGGCAAGCCCGATCCCGCAATCTACGCCATGGCCCTGGCGGAATTGCGCGCGCCGCCCGCCCGCGTGCTGGCCATAGGCGATTCGCTGCATACGGACATCGGCGGCGCGCAGGGTGCGGGCATCGACAGCCTGTGGGTGCTGGGCGGCATACATGCGGCGGCTTTGGGCGGGGATGACGCGGCCGCGTCGGCTGAGGCGGCGCAGGCGGGCGTGGCGCCCGGTGCGATGATTGATTTATTGCAGTGGTAAGGAAGCAAGCGGTTCTTTTTTGAAAAAAAGAACCAAAAAACTTTTACTCCCCCGCATGTGCACCAGCCGGATGCTTCTAAAGCAGCCGGCATCTAACAGCGTCGCAGTAGCAAAAGTTTTTTGCTTCTTTTTTTCAAAAAAGAAGGCCTTTCTTCCTCTCTTTCTTGGAGCGCCAAGTGCCCGAACAAACGCTGGACGAGCCGGTAGCCGAAGGCCGCATACAAGGCACCTACGACCCCGCCTTCGCCGCGGTCGCCGACGCGTTCCGCGCCAATTTCGCGCAGCGCCGCGAGGTGGGCGCCAGCGTCTGCGTCACCCATCACGGCCGCGTGGTGACCGACCTGTGGGGCGGGCTCGCGGACCCCAAAACCGGGCGTGCGTGGGAACGGGACACGGTCAGCATCGTGTTCTCCTGCACCAAGGGCGCCACCGCGTTGTGCGCGCACATGCTGGCCGAGGACAGCCGGCTGAACTTGTACGAGGACGTGGCCCGAACGTGGCCGGAGTTCGCCCAGGGCGGCAAGGCCGGCACCACCACGGCGATGATGCTGGGCCATGCCAGCCCGGTGCCGCATCTGCGCGATCCGGTGCGCGCCGGCGGCTTCACCGACTGGGACTACATGGTGGCGCGCACCGCCGCCGAGCCCGCCTGGTGGGAACCGGGCACCCGCCAGGGCTATCACGGCGTCACCTTCGCCTGGACGGTGGGCAACATGGTGCGCGTGGCTGCCGGCCAGCCGTTGTCCGCCTACTTCAAGGAACGCGTAGCCGGTCCGCTCGGGCTGGACTTCCACATCGGTTTGCCGGAGGCCGACGAGCATCGCGTGGCGCCGATGATCGGCAGCGACCCCGCCGAGGCCGACCTGAACTCGCGCTTTCTGCAGGCGGTGATGGGCAAGCCCGGCAGCCTGCCGCAACTCTTCCTCGGCAACAACGGCGGTGCGGACTTCAACTCCCGCGAGATGCACGCGGCCGAACTGGGCAGCGCCAACGGAATCAGCAACGCGCGCGGCCTGGCCGGGATGTACACGCCGCTGGCTAATGGCGGCGGCAAGTTGCTGCAACCGGAAACGATCGCCCGCATGAGCACCTGCGTGTCCGCCACCCACATGGACGCCACGTTGCTGCAGCCGATGCGCTTCGGCCTGGGATTCATGCTGCGCATCGACAACCGCCAGGCCGGCGGCCACAATCTGCTGATCGGCGACCGCGCGTTCGGCCATGTCGGCATGGGCGGCAGCGTAGGGTTTGCCGATCCGGCTTGCGGGTTGTCGTTCGGCTACACGATGAACCGTATGGGTGCCGGCATATTGTTGAGCGATCGCGGGCAGGGATTGGTGGATGCGACTTATGCGGCGATAACAAGCAAGTAAGACAAAAGTAAGAGTGGGGCTCTGCCCCAAACCCCGCTGGGGCCTTGGCCCCAGACCCCATTCATGAGGGCTGCTACAACAAGGTCAGGACGCGCGTGATGTCCGACGCCAACGTTACCGACAGGCAAGCGAAATGGTTTGCTTCCGTGCGCGACGGCCTGGAACGCGAGACCGGCAAGACGCTGGCCGAATGGGCTGCGATAGCGCGCACCTGTCCGGAGACAGGCCATCGCGCGCGGTTGAAGTGGCTGAAGGATCAGCACGGCTTGTTGCAGAACCGGGCGAGCCTGGTGCTGGACGAGGCGTTCGGCGGCGGCGGAGGCTGGGGTGACGCGCAGGCGCTCACGGACGCTCTGTGGTCGGATCCCGCCTCACGCGCGATATTGCACGCGGTCGAGGCGGCGGTGGCCGAACTCCCGGACACGGTGCGGACCGTGCGCAAGGGCTACACGGCATGGTCCCGAAAAGTGCAGTTCGCCGCACTGCGCCCCACGCGCGGTGGCGGCGCGATGCTTGGGGTCGCGGTAGCACCGGCAACGCCCGGCCGCCTGGTCCAGCCTAAGCGCGAAAGCTGGTCCGAGCGCCTGCACGGCCGCGTCGTCATAGCCGGCCCCGCCGAAATCGACAACGAAGTAAGAGACTGGCTTCACCAAGCCTGGAACGTCTCGTGACCCAGCCAGCTGCCGAAATGGACGAAAAACGTCAAACCAGCGAACAGGACAAAAGTCTTTTGCTTCTTTTCTTCAGAAAAGAAGGCCTTCCTTCCTGTGCCTTAAGCCTGCTTCAGCTCGATCAAGGACCGCCGAATCTTCCGCCCCCGCCCGATCCGGTCCTCGATATACCCCGCATCCCCCCAACGAACCGCGCGCGCCATCGCCTGCGCATCCTCGGTGAACCGCGCCAGCATCTCCAGCAGCGCCTCGCGGTTGTTGAGAAACACGTCGCGCCACATGTCCGGATCGCTCGCGGCAATGCGGGTGAAATCGCGAAACCCTGTCGCCGCGAACTGCAACACTTGCTGGCGCGTCTCGTCCGCCAGGTCGTCCGCGGTGCCGCAGATGGTGAACGCGATCAGATGCGGCAGGTGGCTGACGATGGCCAGCACGCGGTCGTGGTGGGACGGCTCCATGATGCTGACCATGCTCCCCATCGCCCGCCAGAACGCCTCGATGCGCGCCACGCTCGCCGCGTCCGTGCCCGGCGGCGGCGTCAGCAGGCACCAGCGGCCCTCGAACAGGCTGGCAAATCCCGCATCCGGCCCGGAATGTTCGGTGCCGGCCAGCGGGTGGGCGGGCACGAAATGCACGCCGGCCGGCAACAGCGGCCCCACGTCGCGTATCACGGACTGCTTGGTGCTGCCCACGTCGGACAGGATTGCGCCGGCCGCCAGATGCGGCGCGATGGCGGTCGCCAGGTCCGCATAGGCGCCCACCGGCGTGCACAGGATCACGCAGTCCGCACCCACCACGGCGCGCGCCGGATACAACTCCACCCGGTCCGCCAGGCCCAGTTCGGCAACCCGGTCGCACTGCGCCTGCGTGTGCGCGGTCGCCACGATCTCGTCCGCCAGCCCATGCGCGCGGGCGGCGCGGGCGATCGAGCCACCGATCAGCCCGCAGCCGATCAGCGCCAGGCGCCGGAACGGCGTCATGGCTGGGCTGCGGCAAAGCCGGTGAGCGCGTCTATCACCAGGTCGCACTCCTCGCTGGTTCCGATGGTGATGCGCAGATGCGCCGGCAGCCCGTAGCCCGCCACCCGCCGCACGATCAGCCCGCGGCCGCGCAGGTGCGCGTCGGCCGCCTCCGCCCCTGCCGGCGAGCCGAAATCGGCCAGGATGAAGTTGGTCTCGCTGGGCGTGACGGGGAAGCCCAGATCGTGCAGCGCCTTGGTCAGCCGCGCGCGTTCGGCGCTGTTGTGCCGGCGGGAGTGCTCGACCCAGCCAGGGGCGGCAAGTGCCGCCAGCCCCGCGTCATGGGCCACCAGGGACACGTTGAACGGCCCGCGCACCCGGTTCAGGTTGGCCACCACCCCGGCCGGCGCGTACGCCCAGCCCAGCCGCAGGCCGCCTATGCCGAACATCTTGCTGAAGGTGCGCGTCATCACCGTGTTCTCGCCGCCGTCATCGACCAGCGCGGTGCCGGGATCGTAATCCGGCCGGTCCACGTATTCGGCGTAGGCCGCGTCCAGCACCAGCAGCACCTCGGGCGGCAGCCCCTGGCGCAGGCGCTGCAGCTCGCTCGTGGGCACGAACGTGCCGGTAGGGTTGTTCGGGTTGGCGATGAACACCAGGCGCGTGGCTTGCGTCACCGCGGCCAAGATCGCGTCCACGTCCGTGGTCAGCGCGCGCTCGGCCGCTTTCACCACGCGGCTTCCGGCCAGCTTTCCGGCGATCTCGTAGATGGAAAAGCCATGCGCCGTCATGATCAGCTCGGACGGCGCGCCGTCCGCCAGCTTGCCGCCATAGATGTGGCACAGCAGGAACAGCAGGTCGTCAGACCCGGCGCCGCACACGATCCGCGCCGGATCGAGCCCGAAACGCGCGCCGATCGCGGTGCGCAGCGCCACCGCATCGCTGTCCGGATAGCGGTGGTGCCTCGTGGCCAGGGCCGCCACCGCCTCGGCAACGCCGGGCGGCGGCCCGAACGCGCCCTCGTTGGAGGACAGCTTGATCACGCGGTTGGCGCCCGGCAACTGGGCCACGCCTGGCGTGTAGGGGTGGATGGCGGCGATCTCTGGGCGGGCGCGCGGGTGCATGGCGCGCTTGTTAAGAGCGTGCGGCGCGTTGGGCAAGGAACAGCGGCCGGATGTCGGCAGGACCTTCTTTCTGCACAACAGCGGCCAATTTGTGGTCCTGCATGGGATCAGTAACTGCCCGCCCGGATACGGCGCGGCCAACAAAGGTGCGCAATGGAAGTGCTTGCAGACGCCGCACGCTGGCTTGCGGAAGGTGAGACCGTGGCCCTGGCCACGGTGACGGCAAGCTGGGGCAGCTCGCCCCGGCCACCGGGCAGCCGCATGGCGGTCACCGGAAGCGGGCGCATGGCAGGCTCGGTCAGTGGCGGCTGTGTGGAAGGCGCGGTGGTGGAGGCGGCACAGGACGTGATGCGCACCGGCGTGCCGCAACTGCTGCATTACGGCGTGACGGACGAGCGCGCCTGGGCGGTGGGCCTGCCCTGCGGGGGCAGCATGGAAGTCTTCGTCGAACCCCTGCGCGCGGCGCAATGACGCCCGCCACCCTGGCGGCCCTGCTGGACGCCGAGGCCGCCGGCCAGCCGGTGGTGCTGGCAACCCGCCTGCACGACGGGCTGCAGGCCCTGTGGCCCGGCGGCGAGTTACCGGAAGAGGTGGCCCTGGCGGCGGAGGCGGCACTGGCGCAGGACCGCAGCCAGGCTACCGACCTCGCCGGCGAGCGCTGGTTCCTGCAGGTGCAGACCCCCGCCTACCGCATCGTCATCGCCGGCGCCGTGCACATCGCTCAGGCACTGGTGCCGCTGGCAGCCGCGGTGGGCCTGGCGGCCACCGTGGTGGACCCGCGCGCACCCTTCAACAGCGCCGAACGCTTCCCCGGCGCCACCCGTATCCTGGCCTGGCCGGACGCTGCCATGGCCGGCCTCCGGCTCGGTCCGCAGACGGCCGTCGTGGCCCTGGCGCACGACCCCAAGCTGGACGACCCGGCGCTAGACGCCGCCCTGCACAGCGGCGCTTTCTTCATCGGCGCGCTCGGCTCGCGCAAATCCCACGCGGCCCGGCTGCAGCGGCTGGCGGCGCTCGGGCACACGCCGGAAGCGCTGGCGCGCCTACGCGGCCCGGTGGGCCTGGCGCTGGGTGCGGTGTCCGCGCCGGAGATCGCACTGAGCATCGTGGCCGAAATCGTCGCCGTCCGGCACAAGGCGGCCCTGGGCGTCCGCGCGTGAAGTTCGGGCCGGTGGCGGTGGAGGCGGCGGCCGGCGCCGTGCTGGCGCACACGGCGCGGCTGGGCGGCCGCGTTCTGCCCAAGGGCATGGTGCTGGACGGGGCAGCGCTCGCGGCGCTGCAGCGGGCCGGCTGGCGCGAGGTCGTGGTCGCCCGCCTGGACCCTGGCGACGTGGGCGAGGATGAGGCGGCCTTGCGCCTGGCCGCGGCCCTGGCCAGGCCTGGGCTGGATTGCGTGCCGGCCGGCACCGGCCGGGTGAACCTGGCCTGCGCCACCCCCGGCCTGTTCCGCGCCGACGCCGCACAGGTGGACGCGCTGAACGCGCTCGATGAAGGGCTCACGCTCGGCACGCTGCCGGATGCCACACCGGTGGCCGCGCGCGAGCTGGTGGCCACCATCAAGGTGATCCCCTTCGCGGTGCCGGGGGCGGCCGTGGCAGCGGCCGAGCGCCTCGCCGGGGCGGCGGCCGCGGTCAGGCTGGCACCGTTCCGCAGGCTACGCACCGGGCTGGTGCTCAGCACCGCACCCGGGCTGAAGGACAGCGTGATCGAGGGCACGATCCGGGTCACCGGGCTGCGCGTGGCGGCGCTCGGCGGCGAGATGCTGCCCGCTATGCGCTGCGGCCACGACACGGCGGCGGTGGCGGCCGCCTTCGCTGCCCTGCTGGCCCAGGGCGCGCAGCTCCTGCTGTTCGCCGGCGCCTCCGCCGTGGTGGACCGCGCCGACGTGGGCCCTGCCGCCATCGTGGCGGCGGGCGGCTGGCTGGAGCATCTCGGCATGCCGGTCGATCCCGGCAACCTGATCTGCCTGGGCCAGATCGGCGCGGTGCCGGCCGTGGTGCTGCCAGGCTGCGCCCGCAGCCCGAAGCTGAACGGCATAGACCTGGTGCTGCGCCGCGTCTTTGCCGGCGAGGACGCGGGCCGCGCAGCGGTGACCGCGCTGGGCGTGGGCGGCCTGCTGAAGGACACCGCGGCACGCCCCGCCCCGCGCGGCAAGCCGACTATCGGCCCGCCGCGTATCGCCGCCATCGTCCTGGCAGCCGGCGCGTCCACCCGCATGGCGCCGCGCAACAAGCTGCTGGTGGAGGGCGGCGACGGCCTGGCCATGGCCGCGCGCGTGGCCGCCGCCTGCGCCGCCAGCCGGGCCGACGAGGTGGTGGTGGTCACCGGCCACCAGGCCGCCGCGGTGGAGAACGCCGTGCGCCGTGCCGCGCCGCAGGCCCGCTTCGTGCACGCGGCCGCCTACGCGGAAGGCCTGTCCGCCAGCCTGCGCGCCGGCTTGTCCGCGCTGGGTCCGGACGTCACCGCCGCGCTGATCTGCCTGGGTGACATGCCGCTGGTCTCGCCCGCCGAGATGGACCAGGTGATCGGCGCCTGGTCCCCGGAGGAGGAGCGCCTGATCATCGTGCCCACGCATCGCGGCAAGCGCGGCAACCCGGTGCTGTGGGACCGGCGGTTCTTCCAGGAGATGGCGGCGCTGCAGGGCGATACCGGCGCCCGCGGCCTGTTGCGCGTGCATGCGGAGACGGTGAGCGAAGTCGAGCTGGCCGGCGAGGCGATACTGACCGATTTCGACACGCCGGAAAGCCTTGCGGATCGTTTCCTGTAGCCAGGCCAGACGTCCGCGACAGCGCCACAGAAGCTTTTTGCTTCTTTTTTCGAAAAAGAGGGGTTTGCTTCTGCTCGCCGGCGTCGCCCTCCCCCATCTCCCTCGGCAATGCTAGTCCCCAAGATCCAGGTAGGCGCCACCCCGGACGGCACGCTGACCTACTTCATCGATCACACGCCCGGCGAGCTGCCGCCGGTGCGCAGCCGTGATCTGCTGGCTGCCTGGGACCTGGCGCGCGACGCGGCACAGCGTGCCGCCTGGAGCACCGCGCGCGCCTTCCGCTTCCGCCGCCCCGATGGCGGGTGGACAGACCTGGCGCTGCACGACGCCGACGCGCAATGCTGGGCCGGCGCGGTGGACCGTGCCGTGGGCATGCAGACCGGCTACGGCCTGTCAGTGTGCCTGCGGCTGCTGGCGCTGGTGGACCTGCTGGCGCGGGCGCCCTGGGCGGCCGGGCTGATGCGGCTGGACCGCCACGGTGCCGCACTACATCCGGCGCTGCTGAGGCTTGCGGCGGAGACGCGACTGACCGATGACGCTCGCTTCGACGAGACGGGTTTCCGCACGTGCCTGCAGGTGTTGCCAGGACCGCCCGGTGCCAAAGGAGACTGCGTGCCATGAACATCCCCTATCGCCCGCTCGCGGGCTCCGCCTTGCTGGCCAGCCTGCTCGCCGTCGGCGGGTGCGCCTTCCCCGGACCGGAATCGAAGGCGGACCGCGAGACGCTGGCGAGCTGCCGCGCCGAAGCCGACCGCGTCTACGACGCGCAGAACCGCTACCAGCTCTCCGAGCGCGACATGCACGACACGCCGTTTTCCGGCGGCGGCCAGCCGACCACGCCGTCCGACGGGTTGGCCGACCAGTATAGCCACGAGGTGCGGGTAGAGGATTGCGTACGGCACGGCGATGCCACCGCCGAGACCGCGCCGCCGCCCACCACGGCGCCCGCGGCTGCGCCCGCCTCCGGGGTGGCGGGCACGCCCTAAGTCAAGCGCGAAGTCCCGCGTGTGTGTCTTTTTTATTGGTTGGAACGAGATGAGCCTGGAGCTCTGTTCAGACCGGAGACAAGCTTAATGGGTGTTCGGAGACATCCCTGACAGGTTGCAGAACGGCTTCGCCGTGGCGCACGCTGATCTGCGCTACGAAATGCGAGAAAAGATCGTTCAGGTAACGTCGTCCGCCGCTGGACGCAGCGCAACGTTTGCCGCCGGGCGAAGCCGACGTGAATGCAAGTGTGAAGCCCGGCGCACCATTTCACGCGACGCCCGGCAAGCTGGGGCCAGGCGGCGGGATGTTGCGCGCCGGCATCGGCCAGGGGGACCGGTAGAGTGCACCTGGCCCCATCGCCTCTTCCTCGCCGCGGCGAGACGCGGGCGAACGGGGATTGTTTCCCAACGCATCAGACGCCTGTTCAGGTCACCTAAACGTGAACCGAATCACAGTGCGGTGGCGAAAGAAACAGACTATGCAACAAAAATGGGTATTCAACCTAAGGTAGTGCTGGTCGCTGAGGACGACGATTTCATACGCGAGATCGTAACCGACCTTCTGTCGGAGAACGGTCACGTCGTGCTGCAAGTCGCCAACGCCGCTCAGGCCCTGGAGATATTGCGGGAAAGCTCCCACAAGGTCGACCTGCTGTTCACCGACGTGAAAATGCCCGGACGAATGGATGGTATGGAGCTGGCCGCGCTCGTGGCGGCTACCTGGCCGGACATCAGGATACTCATCGCATCGGGCCATATCCGGCCGACCCCCGCGGAGATCCCCGCCCGGAGCCTGTTTATTCCCAAGCCCTATACCGCCGACGTCATGGACCAGGCCATAATGGACCTTTTCCTGGCGGACGCACCAGCCCCGCAGGCCGCGCGCGCAGCCGCGTGACGATTTAGGTCTCTGTCTGAGAACTCGCCCTGGCGGCGATCCAACGGCGATCACCTGTGCTCCGGTGCCCGATAATCACCGCCAGCTTACCGTCAGGATTGAGCGTCCGTCGGACACTAGGGCCGGAGGGCCTGCCGTTCGGCTGGCCAGTAGCTCTGCCGTATCGAGAAAGGCCGGTCGCGTATGAGCGCTTCCCGCATCATGGCAAGGGACAGGGCGACATCGAGCCGGCCTTCCTGCCGTGCTGCGATCGTCGCGTTCTCCAACCGCACCAGCGAATCGATGTTGCCTTGCATTGATTCAGTCTACACGAGTGTGAAACGGACACTAGCAAAATCGCCGGCCTAGGGCATTCACCCGGGCGATGCCGGATCCCGTAAATGCCCCCGCTACGCGGCGGCGGCAGGTTCCGCCGCCATCGCCTCAGTTGGTCACCTCGAACGTGGTGGTGCCGAACCGCTTCTTGATTTCAGCAGGCGTGGTCTCGAACAGGCAGTTATTGGCGTAATCACAGACCGTGTAATTGGTGATGGTGTAGGTGCCGGTGGGAGCACCGGTCGTGAAAGCCTGGCTTACGGCGGTCACGTCGCCCTGGCCGAGCGGGGCGAGCGTGGTGACATAGGCGCTGCCGCCCATGGGAAAGCCGCCATTCGGTGCGGGGGCGTTGAAGCCGATCGACGCGTCGGCGACGCCGGAGATGGTGTCCGCCACCGCCATTCTGGCCGCGAAATACGGGTTGGCGCCCGAGATGCTGACGGTCGGGGTGAGAATCAGGCCGTGGCTGATGGTGGGCGGCGTAGTGTCCGGCGTGCCGTTATTGGTGACGTTGACGGCAAGGCTCGGGAACAGCGCGGCGAGCTGCGTGCCGGTGTAGCTGACCGTCGTGTTGTCCTTCGCTATCAGCAGGATGCTGGTGAGCGTCCAGGCGCCGGGTTCGGAGTAGATGCCCAGGCCGCCATTGGCGAAGGGCGAGGCGATCTGGACCGTGAACGTCTTGGGCGGTGCCTGAATGGGCGACGCGGGCGGGCTGACGAAATTGGAGATGCTGTGCGAACCGTCCGGCGAGGTGAAAGCGGGCAGAATGGTGGAGATGCCCACGGTGCCGTATTTCAAGGTGAGCGAGATTGCGATCTGGCCGGGCGGTTGGGAAACATCGATGGACGGGGTAATGATCCTGCCGGCCGTGATGGCGGGTTCGGTGGCGGCGTAGGATGCAGGCGCAAGCAGGACAATCGCCGCGCAGGCGAGGAGCAAAAATTTGGGGTTCATCATGCTCTCGCCCGGAATCCGCTTGTATCGGCTTCGTATACAACATGCCTTCGCCCGAGGTCAAAACCGGGTGGCCCGCTTTCGCCACCTAGGTCCTACGCCGGCCTTCTCGCGCAATGCGCCCCCGGTTCCGAAGCCACTCCCGTGCGCGCTGCCGCATTGCAACGGAAAATAGGAGAAGCCGCAACTTCCCTCCCGCCGAGGTGCCGTTCTCCAGCCGAGACAACGGACCGGATACATGAAACCTTTCATGGCACCCCTCTGCGCATTGGAAGCTGCCGCATCTGTGCTGCTGGGTGGAACATGCGCTTCGGCTGCAGTGGTGGCCTCGGCAAACATGACGGTGTCCGCCACCGTGTTGCCCGATTGTGCCGCAAGCACCTGCCCAGCGGCATACCCGCGCACCGAACAGGTGGCGACCTTCGCCGCGAACAGTGGTGAGCCGATGCCGGCCTCGTCCCTGGTCCGGCGGATGCTGGTCATTACCTGTTAGATGCTACGGTTTGCGCCACCGCCGGCGGGCCCGCGGCGGCGCAAAGCGGGTGGGTGGCCTGCCGCTCAGGCGGCAAGTTTCAGGTGCGCAACCTCTTCCAGAGCGCCGGCCACCGCCGCCTGGGCCTTGTCCGGTCCCATCGCCAGCCCCTCAGCCCGCACGAAACGTATGTCGGTAATGCCGAAGAAGCCGAAGATCGTCCGCAAGTAGGAGTCCTGGTGCTCGAAGCCGGCCGCCGGCGCGCCGGGGCCATACATCCCGCCGCGCGAGGAGGCGATCACCACATGCTTGCCGGGCACCAGCCCGACCGGACCCTCCGCGGTGTATTTGAACGTCTTGCCCGCAACCGCCAGGTAGTCGATCCACGTCTTGAGCTGGGCGGGCACACCGAAATTATACATCGGCGCACCCACCACCACGATGTCGGCCGCCAGGAACTCCCGCATCACGGCATGCTGCACGCGCTCCTCCTCCCGGTGCTCCGCCGATTGCGGCTGCGGCGCCACGTTGATGCCGGCGAGCGTGGCCGCGTCGAGCATCGGCAGCGGCTCCGCCACCAGGTCCCGCCGGATCACGGTCAGGCCGGGGTAGTCCGCGGTCAGCCTGGCTACCACGGCCGCCGACAGCTTGCGGCTGACCGATTGCTCGCCCGTTATGCTGGAATCGACATGCAGAAGGTTCATGTAAGCCTCTCGGGTGGTATTGGTTCGTAACCACCGCGACATCGGCGGAGCAAAGCGTGGAACAAGTAGGCACACAAACCTTATCCGGTATCAGCCATGTGCCCGATGCCTGCAGCGCCGCGCGGGACGTGCTGGCCCGGATAGGCGACAAATGGTCGATGCTGGTGGTGGTGCTTCTGGGCAGCGGCCCGCGGCGATTTAACGAGTTGCGGCGCATGATCGACGGCATCTCCCAGCGCATGCTGAGCCTGACGCTGAAAGGCCTGGAGCGTGACGGCCTGGTGCGCCGCACCGTGACACCCACCATCCCGCCGCGGGTGGATTACGAGCTGACCGCCCTGGGCGTGTCTTTGTGGGAGCCGGTGGAGGAACTCGGGCGTTGGGCGCGGACCCATCAGGCAGCGGTGCAGGCGGCCCGGCGCGCCTTCGATCAGGCCAATGGGAACCCCCTTTCGTGAGAGAGGCCAGACGCGCACTGGCCGGCCAGAGGACTGTTTTCCGGGTGGGAAAAGCCTACTTGTCTCGGCCATGAACACAGACCCGATAGGCTGGCACGGCACAACCATCCTCTGCGTACGCCACGGCGGCCAGGTGACCATGGCGGGCGACGGCCAGGTGACCATGGGCCAGACCGTGGTGAAGGGAAACGCCCGCAAGGTACGCCGCATCGGCGCCGATAACAGCGTGCTCACCGGCTTCGCCGGCGCCACGGCGGATGCGTTCACCTTGCTGGAGCGGCTGGAGGCCAAGCTGGAGCGCTTTCCCGCGCAGTTGGAACGCGCCTGCGTGGAGCTGGCCAAGGATTGGCGCACGGACCGTTATCTGCGTCGGCTGGAAGCGATGATGGCGGTGGCCGACGCCACGCACAGCTATACGCTGACCGGCAATGGCGACGTGCTGGAGCCGGAGGACGGCGTAATCGCCATAGGCTCCGGCGGCAACTACGCGCTGGCCGCCGCCCGCGCGCTGATAGGCGTTCAAGGCTTCAGCTCCGAAGAGATTGCACGCCGCGCAATGGGGATAGCGGCGGATATCTGCGTGTATACCAACCGTTCGCTGATCCTAGAAACGCTATGATCCGCTGAGTCCCCGACAGGGAGCAAAAGTTTTTTGGTTCTTTTTTCAAAAAAGAACCGCTTCCTTACTTCCGGATGTTTCATGCCCGACTTCACCCCCAGAGAAATCGTAGGCGAGCTGGACCGCTTCATAGTAGGCCAGGCCGACGCCAAACGCGCGGTCGCCATCGCCCTGCGCAACCGCTGGCGCCGCGCGCAACTGCCGGACGGCGTGCGTGACGAAGTGGTGCCGAAGAACATCCTGATGATCGGCCCCACCGGTTGCGGCAAGACGGAGATCGCGCGCCGCCTGGCGAAACTTGCGCAGGCGCCGTTCCTGAAGGTGGAAGCGACGAAGTTCACCGAAGTGGGCTATGTCGGGCGCGACGTGGACAGCATCGTGCGTGACCTGGTCGAGGTCAGCCTGAACATGCTGCGCGAGACCAGCCGCCGCGAGGTGGCCGCAAAGGCCGAACAGGCGGCCGAGGACAGGCTGGTGGACGCGCTGGTAGGCGCCACGGCCAGCGGCGACACGAAATCCAAGTTCCGCCGCATGCTCCGCGCCGGCGAGATGGAAGACAAGGACGTGGAGATCAGCGTCGCCGACACAGGCGCCGGCATGGGCCAGATCGACATTCCTGGCATGCCGGCCGGCCAGATGATCAATCTGGGCGAGATGATGCGCGGCATGATGGGCGGCCGGCAGACACAGAAACGCCTGAAGGTGGCCGACGCCCGCCCGATTCTGGCGCGCGAGGAAGCCGACAAGCTCGTCGATACCGAGCGCCTGACGAAAGATGCCGTGGCACTCGCGGAGAACGACGGAATCGTGTTTCTCGACGAGATCGACAAGGTGTGCGCGCGCTCCAGCGAGGGCGGCTTTCGCGGTGGCGACGTCTCACGCGAAGGCGTGCAGCGGGACTTGCTTCCGCTGATCGAAGGCACCACGGTTTCCACCAAATACGGGCCGGTGAAAACCGACCACATATTGTTTATCGCGTCCGGCGCGTTCCATCTAGCCAAGCCGGCCGATTTGCTGCCGGAGTTGCAGGGCCGCCTGCCGATACGCGTCGAACTGTCGCCGCTGACGCGTGCCGATCTGCGCCGCATCCTAACCGAGCCGGAACACAACCTGCTTCTGCAATACACCGCGCTGATGCAAACCGAGGGCCTGGCGCTGGAATTCGGTGACGACGCGATCGACGCGCTGGCCGATCTGGCGGCCGACATCAACGACCGCGTCGAGAACATCGGTGCGCGGCGGCTGGCGACCGTTTTGGAGAAGCTGTTGGAGGAGATCAGCTTTTCCGCGTCCGACCGAAGCGGGGAGAGCGTGATGGTGGATGCGGCTTACGTGAAGGAGAAGGTGACGCCGCTGGCGGCTCGCGGGGATCTTAGCCGGTTTATATTGTGACGGAAGAAAGGCCTTCTTTTTTGAAAAAAAGAAGCAACAAACTTCTGGTCCTGGTACGGTTCGATCCTGCACTGAACGCGTCGTGACGGATTGGCCACCGCTTCGGCAGGTTATCGGGGATTTCCGGCTGGATGCCCGGCGCAAGCTGGGGCAGCATTTCCTACTCGATGAGAACCTGACGGCGAAGATCGCGCGTCAGGCCGGCGATCTTTCTGACCGCAACGTTATCGAAGTGGGACCGGGGCCAGGCGGCCTCACCCGCGCGCTACTCGCCACACAAGCCGCGCGCGTGGTGGCGGTGGAGCTGGACCCACGCGCCGCGGACGCCATACGCGCGCTCGCGGCCCTGAGCGACAACCGGCTGGAGCTCGTAGAAGCCGACGCACTCGCCACCGATCTTACAACCCTGGTGGCCGCGCCCCGGCAGATCGTGGCCAACCTGCCCTACAACGTCGCCACGCCTTTGCTGATCGGCTGGTTGCGCCAGGCGGCGCAATGGGAACGCCTGACATTGATGTTCCAGCTCGAAGTGGCCGAACGTATCGCCGCCGCACCCGACACGGAAGCCTACGGCCGCCTCGCCGTGCTGGCGCAATGGGTGTGCGAGACGGAGTTCCTGATGCGCATCCCGCGCGAGGCGTTCACCCCACCGCCCAAGGTGATCTCCGCCGTGGTTGGTTTCGTGCCCCGCGCCGTCCAGCCGGACGCCGACCTGTTCGCCAGCATGGAACGCCTGACCGCGGCGGCTTTCGGCCAGCGGCGAAAGATGCTGCGGGGCTCATTGAAATCGCTCGGCGGCGAGACGCTGCTTGAACGCGCCGGCATAGACGCGCAGCGGCGCGCGGAGACGTTGTCGGTTGCAGAGTTCGAGCGTCTTGCCCGGTCGATCTGAGTCAGTCGTTGGTGATCCCGGTCCTTGGCGCGCCCTTGTGCAGTCGCGTTTGGCGCGGTTTCAATCACTGCCCCGCGTGACGTCGAACGCCTCGATATTCGCAACGTTCTCAAATCGGAAAGCGACAGAACGACCGCCCCGAAAGTCGCGCGTCAGTGGCTGCCGAATAGCGTAGGGATCGTATCGAACAGCCCAGGCTGCCCCTTGTCGAAACACCCGGATTTATACGTGCAGGAATCCCCCATCCCCGGCACATAGGATTGCGCTGCGTCGGACTGCCAGGCTTCCGCCCCAGGATCGTCGTGCCGAACCAGCTCGGACTCCACGGGCGCTTTCTTCATGCGCCTGCCGAACACGATGATCGTCTCGGTGCCGGGCGGCGGGTCGTCGGGCTGGCGTTCCGCACGCATGCCAAGCCGCGCCTCGGTCGAGCCGAGCGCCGGCGTCAGGGACCAGGGCACTACCTCGAACCCGGTGGATTTGGCCCGCGGCGCCGCCGCCTTGTGAGGAACTGGTGCCTGCGCCGCTGCCAGTCCGCTCAGCAGGCACAAACCCGCCGCAGACAAGGTCCCGGGCCGTTTGAGTCGCCGCCGGGCGGAGGCTTGCTTCCTCACCTCGAATAAGGCCGCGTCTTGCGTACCCAGACCCCAGAACCGCAACCGTCCCAAAACCCAGGCCCCCTGCCGCCACGCCGCACGCCGTATCTGTGCGCCCTAGGTGTTCATAGCGTCAAAGAAATCCTGGTTGGATTTGCTGTATTTCAGCTTGTCCAGCAGGAAGTCCATGCCGTCGCTGGCGCCCATCGGGTTCAGGATACGCCGCAGCACCCACATCTTGGACAGCGTGCCGCGGTCCACCAGCAGCTCTTCCTTGCGGGTGCCGCTCTTGGTGATGTCGATCGCCGGGAACGTCCGCTTGTCGGACAGCTTGCGGTCCAGAATGATCTCGGAATTGCCGGTGCCTTTGAACTCCTCGAAGATCACCTCGTCCATGCGGCTGCCGGTGTCGATCAGCGCCGTGGCGATGATGGTCAGCGAGCCGCCTTCCTCGATGTTGCGCGCCGCACCGAAGAAGCGCTTCGGCCGCTGCAGCGCGTTGGCGTCCACGCCGCCTGTCAGCACCTTGCCCGAAGACGGCACCACCGTGTTGTAGGCGCGCGCCAGACGCGTGATGCTGTCCAGCAGGATCACCACGTCGCGCTTGTGCTCCACCAGGCGCTTGGCTTTCTCCAGCACCATCTCGGTCACCTGCACGTGGCGGGTGGCCATCTCGTCGAACGTGCTGGCCACCACCTCGCCCTTCACGGTGCGCGCCATGTCGGTCACTTCCTCCGGCCGCTCGTCTATCAGCAGCACGATCAGGAAGACTTCGGGGTGGTTGGTCGAAATCGCGGTGGCGATGCTCTGCAGCATAACCGTCTTGCCGGTGCGCGGCGGCGCCACGATAAGCGCACGCTGGCCCATGCCGATCGGCGCCACCAGGTCGATCACCCGCGGCGTGCGGTCGGGCTGCGCGCCCTTCACCGTGCTGACCGGCAGGTCCATCTCCATCTTCAGCCGGCGATCGGGATAGAGCGGCGTCAGATTGTCGAAATTGATCCGGTGCTTGACCGCCTCGGGGTTTTCGAAATTCACGTGGTCCGGCTTCAGCAGCGCGAAGTAGCGCTCGCCGTCCTTGGGCGCGCGTATCTGGCCGTCCACCGTGTCGCCGTTGCGCAGGCCGTAGCGCCGCACCTGGTTGGGGCTCACATAGATGTCGTCCGGGCCGGGCAGGTAATTGCTCTCCGGGCTGCGCAGGAAGCCGAATCCGTCCGGCAGGATTTCCAGCGTGCCGTCGCCCTGTATCGCCTGGTCGCTGTCGGCCAGGTTCTTCAGGATGGCGAACATCATGTCCTGCTTGCGCAGGCTGGACGCGTTCTCGATTTGCAGGTGTTCGGCGAAGCTCAGCAGGTCGGCCGGTGACTTGGCCTTGAGTTCTGCTAGGTGCATTGAGGGTGGCCTCGGGGCGTGGGGCATGCGCGCAGGCATGTCCGGGGGAAAAGCAGTCAGGAGAGGTCAGGGATCCTTGGCCATGCCGCAGGAGCCGCTTGGGCGCACGAGCGGCGCCTTGTTCGGGTAGGTGGCATAGGAAGGCAAGGCAGGCAAGGCCTTCTTTTTTGAAAAAAAGGAGCAAAAAACTTTTGCTTACCCGACGCGGCGGCGCCGGTGCTCGCACGGACCGCCTGGGCTGCTGCAAAAGCGGCCTGGGGCTTCCCTCTTCAAGAAAGACGCTTGGCTACCTAAAACGGCTGCACGACCACCATCACCACCGCTACAAGCATCAGAACCGTCGGCACTTCGTTGGCGACCCGGAAAAACCGCTGCGGCTTCACGTTCTGGTCATTGAGGAAATTGCGGCGCCACTTGTTCATCGCACCGTGCACCCCGCCCAGCCCGAGCACGGCGACGATCTTCACGTAGAACCATCCGGCATGCCAATCCACCAGCCCGGGCGTCAGCGCCAGGATGATGCCGAAGGCGAACGTCGCCAGCATCGCCGGCGTCATGATCAGCTTGTACAGCCGGCGTTCCATCACCTTGAACAGCTCGCTGGCTTGGCTGCCGGGGGCCACCTCGCAATGATAGACGAACAGGCGCGGCAGATACAGCATCCCGGCCATCCAGGCGATCAGGCTGATGATGTGCAGCGCCTTGGTCCACGGATACAGATACGCGAAAGCCGGAATCACGCCGCCTGGTCCAGCAGCACCGCGCGGAACAGCGCCGGCAGTTCGGCCAGATCGGCCACCACATGATCAGGCGCCCGCGGCAAGCCCGCATGTAGCCCCTCGGGCGCGAACGCCACCACCCGCATGCTGGCCGCCTGCGCCGCGGCGATGCCGGGCACGCTGTCCTCCACCACGAGGCAATCGGCCGGGCGCACGCCTTCAGAAGCGGCGGCTGCCAGGAACAGGTCGGGCGCCGGCTTGCCATGCGCCACGTCGCGCGCGCTGTGCATACGCCCGGCTACCAAATCGGCCAGCCCGGTATGGCCGAACTTCGCCGCCATCTCCTCGTGGGACGAGTTGGACGCCACCCTGTAGGCCAGCCCCATCGCCCGCGTCGCCTCCAGCAGCGCCCGCGCGCCGGGCACCGCCGGCACGCCTGCCGCCATCACGCCGATCAGCCGCGCCTGCAGAACAGCCGGCCAATCCTCGGGCAGCGCCCGGCCGATCGCCGCCTCGTAGACGGGCCGCAGCGCGGACCACGTCATGCCGGTGAACCGCCGCGCCTCGTCCGGCTCCATCTTCCACCCGAGTGCCGTGGCTTCTTCGGCCAGCAGGCGCCGGCTCGCCGGCTCGCTGTCGATCAGCACGCCGTCGCAATCAAAGATCACCAGGCGGTGCCTCATGCAGGCAGACGCATCGGACAGTCCCGATGCTGGCCGGGGCAGGCGCGCGGGCCGGCAAAGCTGCAGGTGCCGGTGCCGCGCGCCCGCGCCGTCTGCACGGCGGAGGCCAACGCCGCGATGAAGGCCGGGTCGCTGTTCTGCGCCGGCGCGCGGTAATAGCCGGGCACGCCCATCTTCTCGGCCAGCTCGCGATACTCCACGTCCAGCTCCACCAGCGTCTCGGAATGCTCGGACACGAAAGCTATCGGCACCACAAGCACGGCAACCTTGTCGCGCGCCGCGTGCTCGATCGCCTCCTCGGTGGACGGGTCCAGCCATTTCTGCGGCGTCGCCCGGGACTGGTAGCACACCTGCCAGTCCAGGTCGGCCACCCCCATGCGCTCCACCACCGCCTGTACGGTGCTCTCTATCTGGAACTGGTAGGGGTCACCGCGCTTGACGATCGTCTCCGGCAGGCCGTGCGCGGAGAACAGCACGCGCAAAGGTGCGGTGGCCGTCTTGCGCGCTTCGGCCAGGCTGCGCTCCACGATGGCGGCGGTGGCCGCCACGTAGCCGCCGTCCCGGAACCAGCAGCACAGCGTGGTCACCGGCCGTGCCAGGCCCACCCGCGCCGCCGCCTCGCGCCAGTCGGACAGCGAGCTGCCGGTCGTCGTGGTGGAAAAATGCGGGTAGAGCGGCAGCAGGAACACCTCGTCGGCGTCCCACGCGCGCAGTTCGGCCGCCGTCTGGCCGCTGAACGGATGCCAGTAGCGCATCGCAATGAAGCAGCGCGCCTCCATCTCGTCCGTGCTCAGCGCCGCTTCCAGCGCCCGCGCCTGATCCTGCGTCAGCTCCAGAAGCGGCGATTTCCCGCCCAAGATCGCGTAGTTCTCGGTGGCCGGCTTTACCCGCGCGCGCGCGATGATGCGCGCCAGCAGCGGCCGGATGAAGAACGGCACACGCAGGATCGCCGGGTCCTGGAACAGGTTCAGCAGGAACGGCTTGATCGCCGCGGGCGAGTCCGGGCCGCCCAGATTGAACAGCACCACCGCCAGCCGCCGGCGCCTGGCGGGAAGGGGAGCGTCCGGAACACCGCCGGCCAAAGCCGGCGCGTCCAAGGTCAGCAGCTGCGCAGAAATTCGACCAACTCCGCCACGTGTTCCGGCCGTGTCTGCGGCAGGATGCCGTGGCCCAGGTTGAAGATGTGTGGCCTGCCGCGAAGTGCACCCACTATCGACGAAATCTCCCGCCGCATCGCGTCCCCGCCGGCGATCAGCGCGATCGGATCGAGGTTGCCCTGCAAGGCCACGCTGTCCGGCACGAAGGCCGCCGCGCGCGCCGGGTCCGTCCCGGTGTCCAGTGCCACGCAATCCACGCCGGTGCGTTCGGCGTACATTCCGGCATACATTCCGGCCAGACGCGGGAAACCGATCACCGGCACGCCGGGGTAGCGCGCGTTCAGCGCGGAGACGATGGCGCGGGCCGGCTCCACCACGTAGCGCAGGAACTGGCTGGGCGGCAGCATCCCGGCCCAGGTGTCGAACAGCATCACCACCTCCGCCCCCGCCTGTATCTGGGCGCAGAGATAGTCCGTGGTGGATTGCGTCAGCATGTCCATCAGCCGGTCGAACAGCGCCGGCTCGCTGAACGCCATGCCGCGCGTCTGGGCGAAATCGCGCGTGCCGCCGCCTTCCACCATGTAGCAGGCCACCGTGAACGGCGCGCCGCAGAAGCCGATCAGCGTGCAGGCGGGCGGCAAGGCGCGGCGCAGCCGGCCGATCGTCTCCAGCACCGGCGCCGTCGCTTCCGCCACGCGCGCGGGATCGAGCGCGTCCAGATCGGCCGCACTGCGCACCGGCACCAGCACCGGGCCCACGCCGTCCGTGAAGCGCACGTCCTGGCCCAGTGCCCAGGGCAGGATCAGGATGTCGCTGAACAGGATCGCCGCATCCATGCCGAACCGGCGTATCGGCTGCAGCGTTATCTCGGTGGCCAGGTCAGGCGACATGCAGCGCGCGATGAACCCGCCGCTGCTGTCCTTGATGGCGCGGTATTCCGGCAAGTACCGCCCGGCCTGCCGCATCAGCCATACCGGCGGCGGCCACACATCGTCGCCTGCCAGCACGCGCAGGATTGGCTTCTCGGTCATGACGGTCCCGTTCAATCGTGTGCCCTTCTAAACTCTTAGAAGTCTTAAGATAAGATGCGGTGGTAGATAGTGGCTGTGGATAACGGGGTACCCGGCTGTCCCCGCCTCCGCCTGCTTCGATCCACATGCACCGGATCCGCCAAGCCGCTGGCCAGGCTGCGTTTTTCTGTCTCGTCCTCATCCCGGGACGATGACAGGCCGCGCGCCTCACGTGTCCGCCTAACCGCCCGGCTGTCCCCGGCTTTCTTTTGCTGGCCCATCAACACGCGTGCGCAGGCCACTTATCCCCGCTATCCTCACGTCATGAGCCAGGATCGCATCAACCTCCATCTGGTCTCCGACGCCACAGGTGAGACGCTGAACTCGATCGCGCGGGCAACCGTCAGCCAGTTCGAGGAAGCCCACATCATTTACCATCGCTGGAGCCTGATACGGACGCGCTTCCAGTTGCACCGCGTGCTGGAAGGCATCGAGGCCGAACCTGGCCCCGTGCTGTCCACCGTGGTGGACCGCGCCTTGCGAAACGACCTGGAAGGCACCTGCGAGCGCCTCGGCCTGCCGGTGGTCAACGTCCTGGAACCCGTGCTCGCCGTGCTGGCGGACCAGATCGGCGCGCAGGCCACCGCCCGGCCCGGCCGGCAATACGTGCTGGATGCCGACTACTTCCGCCGCATCGACGCGATCCACTTCGTGCTCGCCCATGACGACGGCCAGGCGCAGGCCGGCATCGCGGAAGCCGACGTGATCCTGGTCGGCGTCTCGCGCAGTTCCAAGACGCCCACCAGCTTCTATTTGGCCAATCGCGGCGTGAAGGCGGCCAACGTGCCGCTTGTACCCGGCACCGCCGATCCGCCCGGCCTGGAGGAGCCGCATTGCCCGGTGATCGGCCTGACCTTGGACGCGCACGCGCTGATCGAAATACGCCGCCACCGGCTGAAGCTGATCGCCCACGGGCCGGGCACCGTCCACATCAAGCAGGACACCGGCGACTACGTGGACATTGAGGCGGTGAAGGCGGAGCTGCTATGGGCCCGCCGCCTGTGCACCCGCCGCGGCTGGCCGGTGATCGACGTCACGCGCCGGTCGATTGAGGAGACGGCAGCGACCGTGCTGCAACTGATGGAAGCGTGGCACGTGAGGCGGGACGGGAAGCGGGTGGAACCTATGTCTTTGGCTGTGCCGTAAGGAAGGAAGGCCTTCTTTTTTGAAGAAAAGAAACAAAAAACTTTTGCTTCCCGCATCTGCGGCAGCCGGTTTCCATCTGAGAAATCCCAGCGTTCCAGCAGCGGAGAGATAAAAGTTTTTTGCTTCTTTTTTTCAAAAAAGAAGGCCTTTCCTCTCCTACTGCACCGCCCCGTAAGACGGCGCCCCAATGCCCGGGCAAGAACAACCAGACCCAACAGGTGTCTGCGCCGGCGCCGCACACGTATAGACGCCGGCACGGCAGATCGCTCCATACGGCACGTCCGCACGTGACATCTGCGGCGCAGGCGCACCGGCCGGCGGCGGGGGTGGCGCATAGGCCGGGTAGCCGTAATAAGGCGGGTAATCCGCCGGCGGGTAATAATAAGCTGGCGGATAGGGCGCCACGGGCGCGCCGAGCACCACGGGCGGGAAAGCGATGAAGACGCCCGCCTGGGCGGGTTCGGGACGGAGGGTGACGCCCGCCGCGGTCGCTAGCGCGGCGCACCCAATCAGCAAACGGGATGCGAAGTGTGTCATAGCGCCCAGATAACGCTCGAATGTCACCGCTTCGTTGCACGCGCTTGAAGAATTGTGAACGCGCTTGCGTGCCGGCGCGGGTTGCGGGCTATTTGCCCTCGTCCGGATCCTTGAACACGAACAGGCTCGGGTCGTAAGGCCCGCCGGGGCGCACGTTGGACAGGCGCAGATGCGTCTCGCGTCCCTGCGCGTCCACCACGGACCAGCCGACGAGCGCCAGCGGCGCCGCGTTCAGCGCCAGCGTCAGGCTGCCGTCGCCCGGTGTCTTCGTGCGCACCAGGGTCACCAGCACCTGCCCTGGCGGCCGGTCGAACTCCGTCACCGTCACATCCCCGGACAAGGTGATGTTGTCGGCCAGCAGCAGGCCCAGCGGCGTCTGGTTGACCGGAATGTTTGTCGTCTGGTCCAGCGCGGAATCGTGGAACACCACCGTGCCGCCGCCCGCCACCAGCAGCAGGGGACTGGGTTTGTCATACTGGAACCGCATGCGGCCGGGCCGCTCCAGCCACAGCGTGCCCTGGGTGGTGGCGCCGTCGGGCCCCACTTGCAGGAACCGTGCCTGCAATGCGCGCAGCCCGTTCAGATAGGCCGCGATCTGGTTCAGCGTGGCCAGGTCAGCGTCCGTAAGCACGGCCGCATGGGTTTGGGCCAGAGCGGGGGCGCTGACGGCGGTGGCTGCCAGCAACAGGCAGAAATGTCGGCGGTTCATGGGTCTGGATATGGCATTGCGGGGGTGGGGAAAGGAAGCAAGCAGTCCTTTTTTAGAACAAAGGACCAAAAAACTTTTGCTACCCCGCCTGCACCGGCGCTCGTCCGCTCCTGCCAAAGCGCGCTAGTGCAGAACCAGTCCACGCCATGTCGCAGGCGCCAGGACCAAAAGTTTTTTGCTTCTTTTTTTCAAAAAAGAAGGCCTTGCTTTCTCCCTTAGGCCGTTCCGACCCCCTTGCTGGTGCTGTACTCGAAATGCAGCGCCTCCCCGGGCCGGGCGATCGGATGCATCGCATGCGCCGCCATCGCCGCCTCCGAAAACCCCTGCAGGATCAGCTTCAGCTTGCCCGGGTACTGCGCCACGTCGCCGATCGCGAACACGCCGGGCACGGACGTCTCGCAGGTGGCCGCCGCTACGGCGATGTGGTTGCGCTCCAGGTTCAGCCCCCAGCCGGAGATCGGGCCCAGATCCATCGACAGGCCGAAGAACGGCAGCAGCCGGTCGGCCGGCAGCAGCCGCGTGGTCCCGTCAAGGTCGGCCACCTCCACCGCCTCCAGCGCACCCTCGGTGCCGTGCAGCGCGTGCAACTGATAGGGGATCACCAGCTCTATCTCACCGGCCGCCGCAGCCTGGTCCAGTTGCGACGCGGTCTCCGGCGAGGCGCGGAACTTCGGCCGCCGGTGCACGACGTAGGTCTTGGCGGCGATGTCCTTCAGTTGCAGCGCCCAGTCCACCGCGGAGTCGCCGCCGCCGGCGATCACTACGGTCCGGCCGCGGAAGTCCTCGCGCCGGCGCACGTAGTACTGCACGGCGCCGGTCCCCTCGTACACGTCCAGCCCGTCCAGTGGCGGCCGGTTCGGCCCGAATGCCCCGGCACCCGCCGCGATCAGCACGCATCTCGCGCGTATCTCGTCGCCGCGGTCGGTGCGCAGGGTGAAGTCGCCGGGCACACCGAACAGCGACTCGACGCGGCGCCCCAGCAGCCGGGCCGGCGCGAACGGCGCCATCTGCGCCTCCAACTGCGCGATCAGCGCGCCCGCCTCGATCGCCGGGTGGCCCGGGATGTCGAAGATCGGCTTCTCCGGGTAGAGCGCCGCGCATTGGCCGCCCACCTCGTCCAGCGCATCGATCAGCACGGAGCCGAGTTTCAGCATGCCGCATTCGAAGGCGGCGAACAGGCCCACGGGGCCGGCGCCGATGATGGCCACGTCGGTTTGTGTCATGATTGGGTGGTTATGAGGGGGTTAGGGAAGGAAGCAAGGCCTTCCTTTTTGGAAAAAAGAAGCAAAAAACTTTTGGCGCCTCGCCTGTACGGCGATCCGTCCGCGGCTTGCCGCGTGCGTATCGGCCGCACTTCTGTCCGGCGAGCGAAGCGCCACCACACACACAGGAAGCAACCGAATGCCCCCACTATCCAGGACCGTGGCGGAAGACGAGCTGGAGCGCATCGCGGCCTTCCTCGCCGCCACGCTGCGTCCGGGCGACGCGGTCCTGCTGAGTGGTCCGCTGGGCGCCGGCAAATCCACCTTCGCCCGCGCCCTGCTGCGCGCCGCCTGCGCCGACCCGGCGATGGAAGTGCCCAGCCCGACCTACACGTTGGTGCAGACCTACGATGCCCCAGGCTTCACCCTGCATCATTACGACCTCTGGCGCCTGGAAGGCCCGGACGCGCTGGCCGAACTGGGCTGGGACGACGCCCGCGCCGGCGTGGTGCTCGTTGAATGGCCGGACCGGCTGGACGCACTGGCGCCCGGCGAAGCGATACGGATCAGGCTCGAGCTGGACGGCGACAGGCGGCGGCTGACCATCGAGGACGCCAGAACGCCCGCATCTGCAACAGCCGGATGACTCCACACCCGGCGAAGCGTCGCGGATGCGAGGGATCGAAAGTTTTTGCTTTTCTTTTTTTCAGAAAAGAACGCCTTCGCCTTAAACCCCCACCATGGACGCAATCCTCCTAGCCGCCGGCCTCGGCACCCGCATGCGCCCGCTCACGGAAACCACGCCCAAATCGCTACTCACTCTGGCCGGCCGCACTCTGCTGGACCGTGCGCTGGACCGCTTGGCCGATGCCGGCGTGGGCCGGGTGGTGGTGAACGCCCACTGGCACGCCGGTCAGCTACGCACGCATTTGGCCGCCCGCGGCGGCAATCCGCCTTGCGTGCTGCGCGAGGAAGCCAGGCTGCTAGACACCGGTGGTGCCGTTGCCGCTGCCCTGGAAGACGGGCTGCTCGGCACGGACCCGTTCTACGTAATCAACGGTGACACCGTCTGGCTGGACGGCCCGGTGCCGGCGCTCGCCCGACTGTCCGGCGCGCTTACGCCCGACAGGGACGCGGTGATGCTGGTGCACCGCACCTTCCAGGTGCGGGCGGACGTGGGCCGCGGCGACTTTTTCCTCGACGCGTGGGGCCTGCCGCGCCGCCGCCGCGGGAGCGAGGTGGCGCCGTATATCTATGCCGGCATCACGCTCGCCACACCGGCGCTGCTGCGCGGCCTGCCAGCGGGCGAGATGTCCATGAACGCGGTGTGGGACAGGGCGATTGCGGGCCGCCGCCTGTTGGCGGTGGTGCATGATGGCCTATGGTTCCACATGACCCGGCCCGCCGACCTGGCGGAGGCCGAGCACGCGCTGGCGGCGCAGATGACGGGACCCTCCACGTGACGACACTGCTTCTGGAACCTGACCGGCAGACCTCGCGGCCGGGCCTGAGGCTGCGTCCGGCGCTCGCCACGATAGCGCCCAACGTGGCCTTCCTGGACGCGCTGGCCGCTTGGTGGCTGGCCCGCTCCGCCGCTGGCCCGGCGGGCGACGACCCGCTGCTTGCCGCCAACGGCCTGTTCCTGGTGCCGACGCGCCGTGCCGCGCGCAGCCTGGCGGAGGCCTTCCTGCGGGTGAGCGCGGGCCGGCCGCTGCTGGCGCCCCGCATCCTGGCGCTGGGCGGGCTGGATGAGGCGCCGCTGGCGCTGGCAGGCGCCCTGGACATCCCGCCCGGCGTGCCGCCGGCGCGCCGGCTGGCCGTGCTGACCAGGCTGATACTGCAGATGGGCGGTGCCAACGGCGCGCCCACCGAGGCCGACCGCGCCTGGGTGCTCGCCGTGGAGCTCGCCAACCTGCTGGACGAGGCAGCACGGGCCGAAGTCAACCTGGCCGAGGCGTTGCCGGGCGCCGTGGGCGAGGCCTTCGCCGCGCATTGGCAGGTGACACTGAAATTTCTGGCCATCGTGACGCTGCACTGGCCCGCCTGGCTGGCGGAGGAGGGCCTGGCGGACGTGGCGGAGCGCCAGACCAGGCTGTTGCGCGCCCAGGAGGAGGCCTGGCGCGCCAACCCGCCGCAGACGCCGGTGATTGCCGCTGGTACTACCGGCGCCATCCCGGCGGTGGGCCGCCTGCTGCGGCTGGTGGCGCACCTGCCGGATGGGCTGGTGGTGCTGCCCGGCCTAGACCGCACGCTGGATGCGGCGAGTTGGGACGCGCTGGAGCCCAGCCATCCGCAGGCCAGCCTGCGCGCCCTGCTGACCGCCCTGCAGGTCCGCCGCGAGGACGTGCGCGACTGGTCAGACATCGCCGCCGCGCCCACGCCCGTCTGCCCGCCGGCCCGGGTGGACACGCTGCGCACCGCCCTGCTGCCCGCCGCCTCGCTGTCCGCCTGGCAGTCCGCCACCGGCCTGGACGGGCAGGGCCTGCAGATGCTGGAGCCCGCAGACCAGCAGGAGGAGGCGCAGGCGATCGCGCTGGTGCTGCGCGGAGCGCTGGAACAGCCGGGCGCGCGCGCCGCTCTGGTGACGCCGGACCGCGAGCTGGCGCGTCGTGTGTCGGCCGAGTTGCTGCGCTTCGGCGTGCTGGCCGATGACAGCGCGGGCGAGCCACTGGCCGAGGTGCCGGCCGCGGTGTTCCTGCGCCTGCTGGCCGAAGCGGTGGCCGAGGACCTTCGCCCGGTTCCGCTGCTGTCGTTGCTGAAACACCCGCTCTGCGCCGCCGGCCTGCCGCCGGCCGATTGCCGCGCCGCCGCGCGCCAACTGGAACGCGAGTGCCTGCGCGGAGCCCGGCCCGGCCCCGGCATCGAGGGCCTGCGCGTGCGCGCCAAGACGGGCGGGTTCCTGGACCGCCTGTCCGCCTGTCTGCTACCGCTGCTGAGCCTGGTGGAACAGCCGGACGCCACGCCGGACCTGGCGCTGACCGCACTTCTGCAAGCGGCCGAGAATCTGGCCGGCACGGACCAGTCCTCCGGCGCCAGCAGGCTATGGGCCGGCGAGGACGGCGAGGCGCTGGCCTACCATCTGAGCGCCCTGCATGATGCGCTGCCTATCCTGCCCGCGCAGCACGCCCGCACCCTGCCCGGCCTGCTGGCCGCCATACTGGACGGCCCCACCGTGCGCAGCCGCCGCAGCCTGCGCGGCCGCGGCGGGCGGGAGCACCCGCGCGTGTTCATCTGGGGCCTGCTGGAAGCACGCCTGCAAACGGCGGATTTGATCGTGCTCGGCGGCCTGACCGAAGGCGTGTGGCCGCAAACCGCCGAATCCGGCCCGTGGATGAACCGGCCGATGCGCGCGGCGGTGGGCCTGCCCTCGCCGGAAGAGCGCATCGGCCTGTCCGCGCATGATTTCGTCATGGCAAGCTGCGCCGCCCCGCTGGCCGTGCTGTCCGCCCCGCGGCGCCGCGGCGGCGCACCGGCGGTGTCCGCCCGCTGGCTGGTGCGGCTGGAAGCCCTGCTGGGGACCGGTCGCCGGCTGGCACGCCACGACGCCGCGCAATGGTGCCGAGTGCTGGATCGGCCGGACGGCCCGCCCGTCCCGGTCTCGCCGCCCGCCCCGGCGCCCGCGGTGGCGCTGCGCCCCCGCCGGCTGAGCGTCACCGAAATCGAGACCTGGCTGCGCGACCCCTACGCGATCTACGCCCGCCACGTGCTGGGCCTGCGCCGGCTCGAACCACTGGAACAGTCGGCGGACGCGGCGGATTACGGCAGCATCGTCCATGCCGGGCTGGGCCGCTTTTTCGCCCGTATCGGCCTGGGCTGGCCGACGGACGCCGCACGCCAGCTGACCGCGGACATGGACGCGGCGCTGGATGCCGCGCGGATGCGCCCGGCGCTCGCCGCCTGGTGGCGCCCCCGCCTGCGCCGCATCGCCGCCTGGGCCGCCGAGGCCGAAGCCGACCGCCGCGCCGCCGGCCGTCCCTTGGCCCTCTGCCCGGAGAAGCCCGGCGCGTGGATCTTCGAGGCACCCGCCGGCCCGTTCACCCTGCACGGCCGCGCAGACCGGCTGGAGCGCCGGCCGGACGGCAGCATCGCCATACTGGATTACAAGACGGGGCAGGCGCCCAATTCCCGCCAGGTGGAGGAAGGCCGCGCCCCGCAACTGCCGCTGGAAGCCGCCATGGCGGAAGCCGGCGCGTTCGGGCCGGAGCTGACGGGCCCGGTGGCCGAGCTGGTGTACTGGCAAATATCCGGCGGGTTCGAGCCCGGGGTGAACCTGCCGCTGTTCCGCAGCAAGGCCGACAAGATCGCCGAAGTGTCCGCCACCGCGCGCGAAAGCCTGCAGGCGCTGGTGGCGAGCTTCGACGATGCGGCGCGCGCCTATCTGTCGCAGCCCTCGCCTGGGGCTGCGCCGCGGTTTTCGGATTATGCGCGGTTGGCAAGGGTTTCGGAGTGGGCAGCGGCGGAGGAGTGAAGGACCAAGTAAGTTTTGTCTCCCGCATCTGCAACGCGGCGGTTCTGTCCGGAAAAAACCGAAGCGCTGCGGCAGCGGAGTGATAAAAGTCTTTTGCTTCTTTTCTTCAGAAAAGAAGGCCTTCCTTCCTTACTCCGTCCGCTTAGCCAAACTCGCCCGCTCGCTACCAACCTCGTCCGCCGTGACGCCAGACGCACTATTGCCCCAGTTGTTACGAATATACGTGACCACGGCGGCCACCTCCGCGTCGTTCATCATCCAGCCGAACGCCGGCATCGCCGGGGCCGTGGGTGCCGCGTCCGTGCCGGCGCTTTTGGCACCTTGCAGCACCACGCGTATCAGCGAGGTCGGTGCGCGGGACTGCACCGAGGGTGCCAGTGCGATCGAGGGGAACAACCCCGCCACGCCCTCGCCATGCGGCGCGTGGCAGGCGGAACATTCGTCGGCGTAGATCGCCGCGCCATGCTGCATCGTGTCGGCGGCCGCACTGGCAAGCGGTGTGTCGTCCTGGCCCGGCAAGGATTTCAGATACGTCACCATCGCGTGCAGGTCGGCGTCCGTCATGTGCGCGCTGGATAGCATCACTTCCTCCGCCATCGGCCCGGAGGCCGCGGCGTAGCGGTTGTGGCCCGATTTCAGGTAGGTGACCACGTCGTCCTCGCTCCACCTGCCGATACCGCGCCGCACGTCATTGGTAATGTTGGGCGCGAACCAGCCTTGCAGCACGCCGCCCTGCAGCGCGTGCGCGGTGTCGTCGCCGCCGGCGATGTTCTTGGCGGTGTGGCAGGCGCCGCAATGCTCCAGCCCGGTCACCAGGTAGGCGCCGCGGTTCCATTCGGCCGATTTGCTGGCGTCCGGCTTGTATGGGCCGGGCGTGAAGAACAGCGCATTCCACGCGATCATGCCGGCGCGTATGCTGAGCGGAAATGGTAGCTGGTTCGCCACTACCTTGTTGTGCACGGCAGGGATCGTGGCCAGCCAGGCGCGTATCGCCAGGTCGTCTTCCGCCGTGGCGCGCGTGGTGTAGTTGTAGGGCATTGCCGGATAGACGTGCTGGCCGCCACGGCCGATGCCCGATTGCAGCAGGCGGACGAATTCGTCGTCCGTCCAGCGGCCGATGCCCGTCTCCTCGTCCGGCGTGATGTTCGGCGCCACGATCACGCCGAACGGCGTCTCAATCGGCCGGCCGCCGGCAAAGGCCGGGCCACCCGGATTGGTGTGGCAGGCGGCGCAGTCCGCCAGCGCGGTCAGGTATTTGCCACGCTGTATCAGCGCGAAATCCTCCGTGTCCGGCGAGGGCCCGGCGGCGCCGAGCAGGAGTGCGGGCAACAGGAAGGCGGCCGCAAGCCTACGCATGGACCAGCGGCCCCGGATTCTTCAGGTAGCGTTCGCGTATCGCCTGAGCCGTGCGGTAGGCCAGCGCGCACACCGTATTGGTGGGGTTGTAGCCGGCGTTCTGCGGAAAAGCGCTCATGCCGGTGACGAACAGATTGGGCACGTCCCAGCTTTGCAGGTAAGTATTCAGCGCGCTCTCCCCTGGATTCGTGCCCATGATCACGCCGCCGCATACATGGGACGTCTGATACGACTTCATGCTGTACGGCCCGCGCCTCGGCTGTTTGACCACCTGCTGCGCACCCATCGCCTGGATGATCCCGGCGTATTTATCCGTGAGGTAGGCGCTCATCTTCAGCTCGTTGTCGTGGAAATCCATCGTCAGGCGCAGCAGAGGGCGGCCGAAGCGATCCTTGTAGGTGGGATCAAGGTCCAGGTAATTCGTCTTGTAGCTGTAGCAGCTGCCATGCACGCCGGCGCCCGCCATCACCGTGCTGTTGTAGTTGTCGCGCACCGCATGTTTCCAGCCGAGGCCCCAGGCAGGCGTGCCCGGCGGCACCGGCGTCGTCTCGATCGGGCGGCCGTTCGTCTGCACCTGGCCCATATAGCCGCCGCCCACGAAGCCCAGCTTGCTGTGGTCGAAATTGTCGCCGTTGAAATCGTCGATGCACATGCCGATGGAGCCGGACGCGATGAACGGGTTGAAACGGTACTTCTTGTCGTCGAAGAAGCCGATCGCCGTCGAGGCCGTCTGGTGGCTGAAATTGCGGCCGATCTGTCCCTGCCCGGTCTGCGGATCGTACGGCGTGCCGATGCCGGACAGCAGCAGGAGCTGCACGTTGAAGATGCTGAACGCGCATAGCAGCACCAGGTCGGCCGGCTGCTCCCATTCGTTGCCTTGGGTGTCCACGTAGATCACGCCGGTCGCGCGCTTGCCGGTGCTGTCCAGCTTGATACGCGTGACTTCGCATTGCGTGCGCGCCTCGAAATCCGGATGGCGCGTGATCACCGGCAGGATCGTGGTTTGCGGGCTGGCCTTGGAGTAGTTGCCGCAACCGAACCACTCGCAGAAGCCGCAGAATGTGCAGGGGCCGATCGTGACGCCCAGCGGGTTGGTGTAGGCCTGGCTCAGATTGCCGGAAGGCTGCGGAAACGCGTGGTAGCCCAGGTCGGTGGCCGCCTTGGCGAACAGCGTGGCGCTGTAGGGCTGTTTCTGCGCCGGCGTGGGGTAGGGCCGCGAACGTGCGCCCTCGTACGGGTTGCCGCCCGGCTGCTTCTGGCCGCGCAGATTGCCGGTGGTTCCCGACGTGCCGCACAGATACTCGAACTTGTCGTAGTACGGCTCCAGCTCGTCGTAGGTCACGCCCCAGTCCTGGATCGTCATGTCGGCGGGCAGGAAGGACGCGCCGTAGCGCTCCGTCAGGTGGCTGCGCAGGGTGAAGTCGGTGGGCAGGAAGCGCCAGGTCTCGGCGTTCCAGTGCGTGCCGCCGCCGCCGGCCCCGTTGGGCACCATGAACGCGCCCCAGCTTCGCATCGGCAACGCCGTCTGCCCCGTGTTGTTGCGGAAGGTCAGCGTCGTCTGCTCGGGGCGCAGGAACAGCTCGTGGCGTATGCGGTAGCGCAACTCGTCCGGCGCGTAGGACGGCGGAAAGCTGGTGGCCGTGTCGCGCCACGGGCCGCGTTCGATGGCCACCACGCGCTGGCCGGCCTGCAGCATCTCGTGCGCGAGGATCGATCCGGTCCAGCCCAGGCCGATGATGACGACGTCCGTGGGCGGAAGCTTGGTAGGTGTCATATGTGCCAATCCGGATGGGCGCCGATGCCGATGGGCGGGTAGGGGTAGGGTTCGTTGTGGCGGTCGATCCAGTCGCGATAGTCGTAGCGCGCACCGGGGAAGCCCAGCATCTTCCAGGCACACATGTCGCGGTTGCCGCCGTACACGGGGTCCGCCAGAAAACCCTGCGTGGTGTCGTTCAGGATCAATTCGAAAAAGCCGCGGCCGCTCGCGTTCTCCAGAACCAGCTTGCCGGATTCGAGGTCCGCGATGATGCCGTCCTGCTGCTGCCCGGTCAGTTGGGCGAAGCGTTTGCCCACGAACGCGTCGTGGCAATGCTTGTCCAGCGAGGCGAGCGACAGGCGGTAGCGCGTGTTCGGCGTCAGCGGAGACTGGTCGCCCTGCTCCTTGGTGCCGTCCTTGAACGGCGGGCGCATGTAATGGCCGCGCGAATTGCCGTAGGCGCCGGCGAGCTGGCGGTCGATATAGACGGCGCAGCCGGCATCCTTGCCGCCCGGCGTGTCTGGATCGGGCGGGATCAGGCGGTTCACGATCGCCTCCACGTCCGCACCTTCTTCCGGCGTGAAGAACTGCCACGGGCCGGGCGTCGCGGGCTGCGGCGGCTCCGCCTGGTCCGGCTCCCACGGCATGCCGCCGCGTATCACCCGGGCTTGCGCCGCAGTGGCGGCAAAGGCGGCGGTGGCGAACAGCACCGCGCGGCGGCTGACCAGGCGCATCCTCACCCGGCCTCGCCCGCGGCGCGATGTCCGGCAAATCTGGCAGGCGGGTTGTCTTTCTGCACGGCGCACCTCTTTGGGTGGCACCAGATAACCGCTGACCGCGTGCGTCTTCCTCAAACTTTTCCGTCAGCGGCTTGGGGTTTTCCCGCCGGCCGGTTCACGTACGGGTGTTGGCGGCGGCGCGCGGCGCGGCATGGATGCGGAAGATCGATCTCCGCGCCTGCACCGGTTGCCGCGAGGGCGTCAGGCCGCGCGTACGACGCGGCAACGGGGAACATTACGCCTGTGGCCGGGCAGCAATCCCGCGGGCACCGGATGCGATAGGGATGCACCCCGGCCATGGAGCGCCCGCATGAATCCCCCCCTCGAACACCACACGCTCGGCCGCCTGGCCGGCCGCGTCGCCGTCGTCACCGGTGCGGCCCGCGGCATCGGCCGCGCCAGCGCGCTCGCGATGGCGCGCGAAGGTGCGGACATCGTGGGCATAGACATCGGCGGCCCGGTCAGCCCCACGATGGACGTCAAGCCCGCCGCCACGCCGGAGCTGGAGGAGACCGGCCGCCTGGTGCGCGAAGCCGGCCAGGAATGGCTGGCGATCACGCTGGACACGCGTGACCTGCCCGCCCTGCAGCGCGCCGCCGAGCAGGTGCGCACCGAGTTCGGCGGCATGGACATCCTGTTCGCCAACGCCGCCATACAGGGCTTCCGCTCCATCCTGGAGATGCAGGACGCCGATTGGCACGACCAGATCGACGTGAACCTGACCGGCACCGCCAACACCCTGCGGGCCTTCGCGCCGCTGCTGGTGGCGCGCGGCGCCGGCCGCATCATCGTCACCAGCTCCACCCAGGGCCGCCACGGCACCAAGAACGGCAGCGCCTACTCGGCCACCAAATGGGGCATCATCGGCCTGATGAAATCCGCCGCCCTGGAACTGGGCGAGCACAAGATCACCGTCAACGCGGTAATACCCGGCCTGATCGACACGCCGCTGACCCGCCACGAGGAACGCTACGCCGCCGCTATCAAAGAAAGCGGCGGCACGCCCACCGGCGATGAGGAAAAGGACGAGAAGACGGTGATCGAGTCACAGACGAAGAAGACGCCGCTGGGCGTGCCGTGGATCGCCCCGGAGGACGTAGCACCGGCGGTGGTGTTCCTGGCCTCCGACGAGGCGCGCATGATCAGCGGCGCCACGCTGGACGTGACCGGCGGCGATAGCGCGCATTATCAGTAAGAGGAGCGGCTCTCAAAGGGAGACGGTCGCGGTGGCACCGCGCTCCATCTCCCCGATGATCGCCCGCGCCCCTGCCGCCCGATCTGCCGCTTCGAGTATCGGCCGTCCCACCACCAGGAAGTCCGCCCCGTTGGCAATCGCGGTCGCCGGATCCGCACTGCGGCGATGGTCGTGCGTGCGCCCGTCCGCCAGGCGCACACCGGGCGTGACAATCAGCAGGCGCTCCGCCTCCGTGCGGCCCGAGGCCGAGCGCAGCCGGGCCGGATTGTCGTGCGCGGACGCGATAACCCCGTCGCACCCGCAATCCAGTGCCGTGCGCACGCGCTGCTCCACCAGCTCCTCCACCGTAAGCCGATACCCCATCTCGGCCAGTGCCGCGTCGTCCATGCTCGTCAAGACGGTGATCGCCAGAACCTTCAGCGCCGAACCGCCCCGCCCGGCCACCGCAGCCTCGATGATCGCGCGGTCGCCATGCACGGTCACGAAGGTGATCCCCCGCCCGGCCGCACCCGCCACGCCGCGGCGCACCGTCTCGCCTATGTCGTACATCTTGTAGTCGAGGAACACCCGCTTGCCGGCCGCCACCAGTTCGTCGATCAGCGCGTCCGTGCCGGGCTGGAAGAACAGCCACATGCCGATCTTGAAGAAAGACGCAACACCGTCGAGCTCGGCCACCACGCGCCTCGCCTCGGCCACGGTGGGCACATCCAGGGCCACGATCAGCCGGTCTTGCATGCGGGCGGGAAGCTGGCGGGGCACGTACGACTCCGAAAAACGAAAGCAAGAAAGGCCTTCTTTTTTGCAAAAAAGAAGCAAAAAACTTTTGGTCACTCCCGGCGAACGCTGCAGCAGCCGCCGACAGGGAGCAAAAGTTTTTGGTTCTTTTGTGCAAAAAAGAACTGCTTGCTTTCTTCCTAACCTATCAACCCCCGCCACGGCGAACCCTGCACTGCAACATCTCGATTGCAAAACGGCCGCGCCGGGCGTCTGCTCAGGCTGAGCCCCATTCCGGGGCGAGCCGGACGCCTTGCCATGCCTACCGACACCGAGCTGGTCTGGATTTACGTGATCCTGGCCGCGCTCGCCCTGCTGGTCCTGCTGCTGATCGCAGGCCAGACCTTCGTCTTCATCGCCAATGACAGCTTCGGCGTGGTGGAACGCAAATGGTCGCTGCGCGGCGGCACCGCGTCCGGCTTCATGGCGCTCGCCGGCGGGCCCGGCTTCCTGCCGCGCACCATTAAGGGCGGCTGGCACCGCTTCACGCCGTTCCAATACCGTGTCCACCGCCAGAAGCTGATCACCGTGCGCAGCATCGGCTACCTGTTCGCCCGCACCGGCGCGCCTTTGGCCGAAGGCCAGGCGCTGGCCGCCTGGCCGGCCGATGTGGACCCGGGTGATGCCGCCGCCTTCCTGGCGCAAGGCGGCCAGGGCGGACCGCAACGCCGCATCCTGCGCGCCGGCACCTACGCCATAAACACCGCGCTTTTCGTGGTGCTGACGGACGAGGGCGTGAGCCAGATAGCCCTCGGCGACACCGACAAGGCAAGCCAGCTCCACGCGCTGATCACGTCCCGCCAGGGCTACATCCCCGTGGTGATCGACAGTGACCGCGTGGCCATCGTCACCGTGCAGGACGGCCCCGCTCTGGAGCATGAGGAGATCATCGCGCCCACGGTGGGCACCGATGCCCGCCAGCCGGCCGCCTTCCACAACAGCTTCCAGGACATCCCCCGCTTCCTGGCCGCCGGCGGCAGGCGCGGCCGGCAAGAACAGGTGCTGGTTGAAGGCACGTATTACATCAACCGCCTGTTCGCCACCGTGGAGATGACGGCGAAGACGCAGATCGGCATCGGTAACGTGGGCGTCGTCGTCAGCTACACCGGCCCGAAGGGTGACGATTTGTCAGGCGAGGACTACCGCCACGGCCGGCTGGTGGCGCCGGGCCAGCGCGGCGTGTGGCAGACGCCGCTGCAGCCAGGCAAATACGCCATCAACCCGTTCGCCCAGGACGTGAAGCTGGTGCCGACGACGAACTTCCAGCTCCGCTGGATCGAGAACTCCACCACGGACATGCACAACTTCGACCAGAACCTGTCCGAGATACGGCTGATCACGCGTGACGCGTTCGAGCCGATCCTGCCGCTGTCCATCGTTGTCCACATCGCCCAGGACGACGCGCCCTACGTGGTCCAGCAATTCGCCGAGATCGGCAAGCTGGTGGACCAGACGCTCGATCCCATGGTCAGCGCCTGGTTCAAGGACGCCGCCCAGGAGATGACGCTGATCGAGCTGGTGGGAAAGCGCGCCGAGCTGCAGGCCAAGGCGCTGGGCGAGATGAAGGTGCGCTTCCAGAAATACCGCCTGCAGGTGATGGAGGTGATGATCGGCACCCCGCGCGCCATGGTGGGCGACAAGCATATCGACACCGTGTTCGAGCAGCTCCGCATTCGTCAGGTAGCGCGCGAGCAGGCCGCGACCTACGCCAGCCAGCAGGAGGCCGCGCTCAAGGAACGCGAGCTGAACGAGGCCCGCGCCATCGCCCAGCAGCAGACGGCGCTGACCGCGTCCAAGGTGGCCATCGCGGTGGCACAAAACGAAGGCGAGGCGCAGTTGCAGCGCCGCGGCCGCGAGGCCGAAGGCATCAAGATCACCGCGTCCGCCGAAGCTGAACGCACGCGCGTCAGCGGCCAGGCCGAAGCGGACCGCATACGTGCGGTGGGCGAGGCCGAAGCGTCCGCCACCAAGGCGCAGGCGGACGCGCTGGGCGGCCCCGAGGTGGCGCTGCGCAAGATGATCGCGCAGATCGCGGCGGACGCGATGCAGCATGCGAGCCAGCCGCTGGTGCCGCAGTTCGTGATGGGCGGGGAGAAGGGCGCGTCCGGGATCGTGGACATGCTTATGGCGATGTCGCTGGCGAATGGGAGTGTGGGGGCGGCTTTAGGGAAGTAAGCAAGGCCTTCTTTTTTGAAAAAAAGAAGCAAAAAACTTTTGGTCCCTGTCGGCGGCTCACCGGAGAAGTCCGCGACAGCGGAGCAAAAGTCTTTTGCTTCTTTTCTTCAGAAAAGAAGGCCTTCCTTGCCTTCACTCGGACGCCACGATCCGGTCCAGCCTGCGCAACCCCGGAAACAGCCCGGCCCACACCCCCGCCACCAGCAGCGTCCCCAACCCCCCGATCACCACCGCCGGCACTGCGCCCGCTAGCGCCGCCAGCGCGCCGCTCTCGAACTCGCCCAACTGGTTCGAGGAACCGATGAACAGCAGGTTCACCGCGGCCACACGCCCGCGCATCCCGTCCGGCGTGCGCATCTGCACCAGCGTGGAGCGTATCACCACGCTGACTACGTCCGCCCCGCCCAGCACCGCCAGGCAGCCGGCCGATATGGGCAGCGACGTGGACAGGCCGAACACGATAGTCGCCACACCGAACACCGCCACCGCGGCGAACATCGCCGGCCCCAAATGCCGCGTCATCGGCCGCCTTGCCAGCCACAGCGACACGCAGAGCGCGCCCAGCCCCGGTGAGGCGCGCAGCACGCCCAGCCCGACCGGGCCGGCTCGCAGGATGTCGCCCGCGAATAGCGGCAGCAGCGCGGTGGCGCCGCCCAGCAGCACGGCAAAAAGGTCCAGCGAAATGGCGCCCAGGATTTCCGGACGCTGCCGCACGAAGCCGATACCCGCGAAGAAGCTGGCCAGCGTGGCGGGCGGCTGGGTGGTCACCTTTATCCGGGCCGGCAGCCGAGCGCTGGCGCTGGCGGCCATCAGGAAAGAGGCGGCGCAGGCGGCGTAGGCAATGTCCGGCCCGGCGCCATAAAGCAGCCCGCCCAATGACGGCCCGGCGATGTTGGCGCATTGGAACAGCGATGAGGAGGCGGCCGCCGCACGCGGGTAGCTCGCCTGTGACACCAGGCTGGGGAGCAGCGCCTGCAGGCTCGGCGCCTCGAACGCGCGCGCGCTGCCGGTGGCCGCGGCCAGCGCATACAGCATGGCCGGCGTGGCGCCGTGCGTCAGCGTGATCACCGCCAGCGCCAGTGCGCAGACGCACTCGGCCCCCTGGCAGATGGTGGCTATGCGCCGCCGGTCCGACCGGTCCACCACCGTGCCCGCCACGAACACCAGCGCCATGAACGGCAGGAATTGCGCCAGCCCGATCAGCCCCAGCGCCCAGGCGCTGTGAGTCAGCGCATACATCTGCCAGCCCAGGATGACGGCCTGCATCTGGTAGCCCAGCGAGGACAGCGCGCGGGCGCAGAGCAGGGCCAGGAAGCCGGGATTGCCTAGGAGCCTGGTCTGGGGAGGGGGTGCCACACGCTCCTGGATGCATCCGGCGGGCGTGTTTCACAAGAAGTAAGCAAGGCGTTCTTTTTCGAGAAAAAGAACCGAAAAGCTTTTGGTCCCTGTCGGCGGCGGTTGAAGCTTGCGCGACTGCGGATTTGGGCTTTTTGCTTCTTTTTCTCGAAAACGGCCCCGGCTTACTTGGGGACGCTGAAGATTTCCGGCGCCGAGGTAGTGAAGCCGCCGGGAGAGACCGCCGACACGCTGAACACGTATGTGTTGCCGGCCGCCAAGCCCGCCACGGTGGCGCTGCGGGTCTTCTGCAACGCCACGTCCACGGTGGCCCCGGTGTCGTAGTTGGCAACGAACACGAGATATCCGGTCGCAGGCTTGCTGGCGGTCCAGGTCAGCGTGGCCGTGGACGCGGCCAAGGCAACGGCCAGGCCCCTCGGCGCCGGCGGCGGATTGCTCTGCGTGCCGGTGGGCAGCAGGGCCAGGTTGATGGCGAGGTACTGGCCGTCGAAGGAGCCCAGCCCGGTCACGTTGTCGTAGTACTGGCCGGCGGAAAAGCCGGGCTTCAGGCCGCTATTGGGCAGGCCGTTGGTGCCGTCCACGATGTCATGGAACGCGCCGTAGAAGATAACCGGCGTGATCGGCTCGTTTGCGGCATATAGCGGCGGGTTGGCGAAGCCCATGCTGCCCAGGCCCACGCCTTCGGACGCGGCGTTGACCAGGCTGTAGAAGCCGGCCCAGATCGGCGCGCTGACGCTGGTGCCGCCAATGGTGATCCAGCCGCCGTTGAGCTGCGAATACACCGCGACACCGGTCAGCGGATTGGCCAGCGCGGCGATGTCGGGGACGTTGCGGTAGGTGGCCGAGCCGCCGTTGTAGCTGGCCAGCGAACTGCCCTGGTAAGTCTGGTAGTCGGGCAGCGGCCAGATGGCGCTGATGCCGCCGCCGGTGGCGCCGGCGCCCACGCCCAGGTCGTTCCACGTCTCCTCCGTCTGATAGGCGGCCTTCCTGGCCGTGAACAGCGTGGTGCCGCCCACGCCGGTGATGAAGGGCTGGGACGCGGGGTCGGAGACGTTGCGCGGGCGGGTGAAATCGCCGTAGGCGCCGTCGTCGCCGGCGCTGGCGAACACCGCCTGGCCCTGGGCGGCCATCTGCGTCAGCACGGTGTTCTCCGCGCGTATGGCCGCGCGGCCCTGCAGCGCCTCGTCCTGGCCGTAGGAGATGCTGATCGTGGACACCCGGGCGTCGCTGGCCATCGCAGACAGGCTGTCCAGCAGCGCCACGGGGAACGCGTCCGCGCCGTCCTCATAGACGATCACGCCGGCCAGCGCGGGGTTGGTGGCGATCAGCATGTCGATGTCGAGCACGGCCTCGAGCTCCACGTTCGGATCGTCGATCCCGGTGCCGTAGCCGTCCACGCTGCGCGCGGTGACCGGCACGGTCGCCAGCTTGTTGTAGGCCAGGTATTTGGCGACGTCGGCCGGGTCGAAGCCGCCCTGCTCGAACACGGCCACGGTCTGGGTGCGCGGGGCGAAGCTCTGCGCCGGGATGTCATAGGCGGTGCGCAGGTCGGACGCGGTGTAGCCGCCGTTGGGGCCGCTGCCGGCCGCCGCCGGGGCCACGCCCGCGGGGATGCGCTGCACGAACGGCTTGTAGCGCGCGGCGCTGGTCAGCCCGACCACGTCCACCGACCGCGCGGCGAGTGCGGCGGGCAGAGTGGGCGCGCGGTCGGCTTCGTAATAGACGCGGCCGGTGGCGTCGTCGCGGAAGTCCTCGAAGCCCACGGCGAACAGGCGCCCCAGCAGGGCGGCCGGCCCGGTGACCGGCAGGGCGGTGCCCGCGGCATAGTGCTCGCCCAGCGTCAGGCCCTGCGACCTGGCCCAGTCCGCCACCGCGGCGTAGTGGGCGGGGTCGGCGCCGAAGCGCGCGGCGAACTGCGCCTGGGTGAGAAAATGGCGATACAGCGGATCACCGGGGCGGGTGACGCGTGTGGCGAAGGCGGCGGCGCCGGCGGGATCGCGCGAGGGCAGCGTCAGTGCCAGCGTGATCGGGCGGGTGGCCTCGGTGACGCCCAGCTTCTGCGGCGGGACGGCGGCGGCGGGACGGCACAGCAACAGGACGCCAAGGGTCACGCCGGCCAGGGCTGAATTGCGCATGGTTCATTATCTCCGATTCGCAAGGAGCAAACCGAAGCACCGGCCGGGCTATGTGTCAAAATGTTTCAGATGCACCGCGCCATGCGCAGGGCGGCGGCCAACACGTTCCGCAACGGTGCGCCGGGGCGCGACCGCTTTTGGATGCCTGAGCCCGCCCGCGCGCCTTCGCGCTGCCCGTGGGAACGCAGCCGCACATCGCCCGTTGACGTGCCGCCGCGTTGCACACGAAGGGCGCGCGATGCGCGGTCCCGGCGGTGCCCCGGAACTCTGCCCAGCCAACATCTCACCGGGGATACCGACTTGCCGAACGTCAAGACAAACGTACGCCTACGCGAAGGCCGCCCAACGCCGCGTGGCGCCACCTGGACCGGCACGGGCGTCAACTTCGCCGTGTTCTCGGCCAACGCCACGCGCATGGAACTCTGCCTGTTCGACGATACCGGCGAGCGCGAGCTCGACCGGATCGACCTGCCGGAATACACCAACGAGGTGTTCCACGGCTTCCTGCCGGACGCCCGCCCCGGCCAGATTTACGGCTACCGCGCGCATGGCCCTTACGAGCCCACCGCCGGCCACCGCTTCAACCCGAACAAGCTGCTGCTGGACCCGTATGCGAAGTCCCTGGTGGGCCACGTGGAGTGGAACCCGGCGCTGTTCGGCTACAAGATGGAGACCGCCGACGACCTGACGTTCGATGACCGCGACAGCGCGCCGTTCATGATGAAATCACGGGTGATCGACGGCGCCTTCACCTGGGGCGTCGATCGCCCGCCGCATACCGGACTTGACCGGACGCTGATCTACGAAGCCCATGTGCGCGGCCTGACGAAGCGCCACCCGGACGTGCCCGAGGCGCTGCGCGGCACGTTCCGCGGCCTGACCGATCCTGCCGTGCTGCGTCACCTGAAATCGATCGGCGTCACCGCGATCGAGCTGCTGCCGGTCCACACGTTTCTCGACGACGATTACCTGCTCGACAAGAAGCTGAAGAATTACTGGGGCTACAACACGATCGGCTTCTTCGCGCCGGCGCGCCGTTACGCCAGCGTGCCGGACTTCGCCTTCTCCGAGTTCAAGGAGATGGTCGCCCGCCTGCACGAAGCCAACCTCGAAGTGATACTCGACGTGGTGTACAACCATACCGCCGAGGGCAACGAGCGCGGCGCCACGCTGTGCTTCAAGGGGCTGGACAACGCCAGCTACTACCGCCTGATGCCGGAGGACAAGCGCTACTACATAAACGACACCGGCACCGGAAACACCGTCAACCTCAGCCATCCGCGGGTGATCCAGATGGTCACCGACAGCCTGCGCTACTGGACGGAGGAGATGCATGTCGACGGCTTCCGTTTCGACCTCGGCACCATCCTGGCGCGCGAGCCGTACGGCTTCGACCAGCAGAGCGGCTTCCTGCGCGCGGTGGGCCAGGACCCCGTGCTCAGCCAGGTGAAGCTGATCGCCGAGCCGTGGGATTGCGGCCCAGGCGGCTACCAGGTGGGCGCCTTCCCGCCTGGCTGGGCCGAGTGGAACGACCGCTATCGCGACGTCGTCCGCTCATATTGGAAGGGCGACGACGCGATGCTGCCGGAAATGGCAACTCGCCTGACGGGATCAGCGGACAAATTCAACTGGGGTGGCCGCCGCCCGTCCTCCAGCGTGAACTTCCTGACCGCCCATGACGGCTTTACCCTGCACGACACGGTTGCCTACAACGAGAAGCACAACGAGGCCAACGGCGAGAACAACCGCGACGGCACCGACAACAACCATAGCTGGAACCACGGCGCCGAAGGCCCCACCGACGACGCGGAGATCAACGCGCTGCGCTGGCGCCAGAAGCGCAACATGCTGGCGACGCTGCTGCTGAGCCAGGGCATGCCGATGATCGTCGCCGGCGACGAGTTCGGCCGCAGCCAGGGCGGCAACAACAACGCCTATTGCCAGGACAACGAGATTTCCTGGCTGGACTGGGACCACGACGAGGACGCCAAGGCGCTGATCGCCTTCGTGGGTGACGTGATGCGCATACGGCGCACGTTCCCGATCCTGCGGCGCGAGCGCTTCCTGACCGGCACCTATAACGAGGCGCTGGACATCAAGGAGCTGACCTGGCTGACGCCGGCCGGCACGGAGATGACGCAGGAGAATTGGGACGACGCGGCCGCGCGCTGTTTCGGCATTGTGCTGGACGGCCGCGCGCAGCCCACAGGCATACCGAAGCGCGGCATCGACAGGACCTTGCTGCTGATCCTGAACTCGTATCATGACGTGGTTGGCTTCACCCTGCCCAAGATACCGGGCGGCACCGGCTGGATGCTGCTGATCGACACCAACCGTCCGGACGGCCACGAGACGTCACGTTTCGATTTTGACGCGCATTACGAAGTGACGGGACGTTCGCTGCTGCTGCTTGAGCTGGAGCCGGATGCGGCCGCTGTCGCAGCGGCCGCGGCAAGCTGAAAATTTCGATCCTCCAGGTGCGTGTCGTTGAGGCGGACCGCCTCAACGTTCGCGCGACAGCGGACCAAAAGTTTTTTGCTTCTTTTTTCCAAAAAAGGCGGCCTTGCTTCCTTGCTACTCTCCAACCACCCCAGGCTCGATCTGTCGCAGTTTCTCCACCAGTTCATGCAAGCTGATGTCCCCCTTGCTCAGCACCTGGTTCGCCCCGCGCAGCCGCCGCCTGTCCTCGTTCGACAGGTCGCGCGCGGTCAGCACGATCACCGGCACCTCGCCGCAACCCGGGCGTTCGCGGAAAGCCGAGAGGAAATCGAAACCATCCATCACCGGCATGTTCAGATCCAGCAGCACCACATGCGGAATACACTGATCCACCCGGCGTAGCGCGTCCTGGCCGTTGACGGCCTCGACCACACGCCAGCCGCTCTTCTCCAGCACCTGCCGCATGCGGTCCCGCGTATCCGCGTCGTCTTCAACCACGAGCACCTGGGTCCCGGTATCGCGGAACCGCTCCATCACCGCACGCAGCCGTTCCCAATCCACGGGCTTGACGATGTAGTCCGCCGCCCCCAGCGAAGTGGCCAAGGCGCGCTCGGCCACGAACGTCACCATCACCACCGGAATGTTGGCCAACTCCGGATCGGCTTTCAGCGCACTCAGCACGGACCAGCCATCCATGCCTGGCATCGTCACGTCCAGCAGGATGGCGCGCGGCCGCAGGCGGCGCGCCTGGGCAAGGCCGGTCGAGCCGTCGGACGCGGTGCGCGCGACGAAGCCTTCGCGCAAGAGAAACCGGCTCATCAAATGGAGCTGCGTCTCGTCGTCATCTACCACCAGGACGACCTCGCCGGTGCCGACAGGCTCGTCCTGCTCGGGCGATGGCGCCTCCTGCGCCGCTTCCTCCGGTTCCGGCAACAGGACGGGAAGGGTAACGGTGAAGGTGCTGCCGCTGCCCTGGGCGCTCTGGACCTGCACGTCGCCGCCGAGCATCGCCGCGAAGGCGCGTGTCAGCGCCAGGCCCAGGCCGGTGCCGCCGAACTGGCGCGTGGTGGAGGCATCTGCCTGCTGGAAGCGCTGGAACAGCCGGGCCATCTGCTCTTCCGTCATGCCTATGCCGGTGTCGGAGACGGAGAGGCGCAGGTGATCGACTTCGCCAGGCCTGGCGATGCGCGAAACCGCCAGCGTGATCCGGCCGTGTTCGGTGAACTTGGCGGCATTGCTGAGCAGGTTGAGCAGTATCTGGCGCACCCGGGTCACGTCGGAATGCATGGTGCCCAGTCCGGCATCGACCTGCAGCACCAGCGCGTTGGAGCGCTTCTCCATCAGCCCGCTCACCGTGGTCGCCACGTCGCGAACCATGCTGGCCACGTCGAAGGTTTCGGCATACGCGTCCATCTTGCCGCTCTCGATCTTGGATAGATCGAGCACGTCGTTTATCAGGCCGAGCAGGTGGCGCGCGTTGCCCTCGATCTTCTGCACGTCGCGGCCCAGATCGGCGGGCGGCGTGCCGTCCTCGATCTCCTCGGCCAGCATCTCGGCATAGCCGATGATGGCTGAAAGCGGCGTGCGCAGTTCGTGGCTCATGTTGGCGATAAAGGTGCTTTTTGCCCGGTTGGCGGCCTCGGCCTCGTCGCGCGCCGCCAGCAGGGTCTCCTCGGCCTCGCGCATGTCGGTGACGTCTGTATTGGTGCCGAACCAGCCGAGTATGCGCCCGTCCGGACAGGTCTCGTCCGGCTCCTCGCGTATCGGAAGCGCGCGAGAGAGGAACCAGCGGTACTGGCCGTCGCGGCCGCGTAGCGGGAAGGTGTCCTCCCAGTTCGTCCTGGCCGCGAAGCTCTCGCGCAGGCGCTTCTCCACGCGTTCCAGATGGTCCGGGTGGTGCACGCTGCGCCAGCCCCAGCCGGACATCTCGGCGAAGGTGCTGCCGGTGAAGTCGTACCAGCGCCGGTTATACCAGGTGATGGCGCCGGTGGCGTCGGTCACCCAGATCATCTGCGGGATCGCGTCGGCGATGGTGCGGAAACGCGCCTCGCTCTCGCGCAGGCGCTGCTGTTCCAGCCGCCGCTTGGAGATGTCGCGCAAATGGATGGTGAAGAGCGGGCGCGGCTCGCGCGCCACCCGTGTCAGGAACAGTTCCATCGGGAACTGCCGGCCGGTGGCATCCACCGCATCGACCTCGACGCGGCCGCCCAGCAGCGAGTCCTCGCCGCCGGCCGCGGCACGGGCGAAGGAGCGGCGGTGGCCCTCGAGCGTGTCCGCCGGGAAGATCAGCGGCCCGAGCTCCCGGCCGATGACGGAGGCGGCGCTGCGGCCGAAGATGCGCTCGGCCGCGGCGTTGAATTCCAGGACCAGGCCGTGCGCGTCCAGCGTGATCACGCCGTCCGGCGAGGCGGCGAGGATGGCGCCTTTCAGCCGCTCGCTTTCGCCCAGTGCGGCGGCCACACGCTTGCGTTCCATGGTCAGGCCGATCTGGTGGCCGAGCATGGAGACGGATTCGAGCAGGCTCTCGTCCAGCCCGATCTGCCGGCGGCTGTAGAATTCCAGCGCGCCCACGACGGTGCCGCCGTCCATCAGCGGAAAGGCCAGCGCGCTGGTCAGGCCCAGCCGGGCGGCATCCACGCTGCGCAGGCTGTCCGTGGCGGTGGACAGATCCGCCACGTGCAGCGCGGCCTCGGTCGCCCACACCTTGCCAGGCAGGCCGGCGCCCAGCTCCAGCCGGGAGCCCTTCCGGTCACGGGCGAATTCGGCGGCGCGGCCGGCGGTGCGGGCGCGCCACTCCGCCGTGCATCTCAGCACGTCGTGGCCGGCGGTGGCTTCCTCGCGCCGCCAGAACGCGCCGACGTCCCAAGCCAGGCCGGTGCCGATCGCCTCCAGCAGCCGGGCGGCCAGCGTGTCGTCCATGTTGGTGCCGGACAGCACCTGGCTCACGGCGTACTGCACCGCCAGGCGGCGCTGCGCGTCCTGCCGCACGCTGACGTCGGTGAAGGTGATGATGCTGCCCACGATGGCGCCACTCTCCATCACCGGAGAGGAGGAGTATTCGGCGAAGAACGGCGTGCCGTCACGCCGCCACAGCATTTCGTTGTCCAGCCTGACCGGCAGGCCGCTGGTTGTGGTGTGCAGCAGCGGGCATTCGTCTTGCGGGAAGGCCGAGCCGTCCGGCCGGGTGTGGTGGATGGCGGCGTGCATGTTGCGGCCGAGCAGGTCCGCCGGCTGTTCGTAGCCCAGCATGTCCAGCGCGGATTTGTTTATGAACAGGCAGTTTCCGGCGCAATCCACCACGTACACGCCTTCGCGCAGCGCATCGATGCACTGCCACTGGGTCATGCGGGCTGTAGCCCCGGTGATTGAGCTGGCTAGGGTGGCGTGATCGGCCATGTCGGCTCCGAGCAGGCCGGGTTGGCCGTGATACGCAGTTCAGTGCGGTGTTGGAACGCGCGCACCCGTTTGCGGTTTGGCGGCAAGCGCAACGCCGGCACGTGTCCCGGCGCGGCCGGCGCCGAGCCGGGCCGTTCGGCCCGGGCACGGCCGTGCGGCGCCGCTTCGGCAGCTCACACGGTTTTGTATCGTTCGAGACAACATTAGCCGTGGGCCCGCGGACATTACGGTCTAGCCTCGTTGCGTAATCGGAGGTGCCGGGATGCAGCAGCTTCTGGGTGGCCAGCGTGCCGCGCTCGCCTGTGTGGCGGTTTCACTGCCTGGCCTGGCCGGGTCGGACGATCGGTCCGCACCGCTGCAATGTGGTTACGGCAACTGCTCGAAATGCCCGTGCCAGGCCTTCACCAGCCAGTCCAGCATCTGCGGCACCTGTAACCACCCGTTCCAGGATCACTACTAGCCCAAACTCCAGGGTGCCGGCGATTTACTTGGCCGCGTCGTCTTCCTTGCTGTGGAACAGTTTGCCGTAAGTGTCGAACGTCATCCGTGCAGACGAGTGGCCAACCAGGGCTTGCACCCGCTCGGGCGAGAAGCCGCGTTCGATCGCCGAGGACGCCAGGAAATGCCGCAGGGCATGCATCCTATAGCTGGTCATCACGGACGGCTGTCCGTCCTCGCCCGTCTAGGCGGCTCTAAGCCAGCAGGAGGCTGACCGACGACACCCATCGTTGTTCAAGACTTCAGCTCACCAGCAAGCGGTCACCGCCCGACAAAAACTGACGCCGCAGGCCGCGGGTATCTGGGCAAAGCGAGATACACGTCCATGTGAGGTGGCGCCCGGTTTGGTCGGGCTCGAGGTGTCGCTTTGCTGGTTCTGCTTACCGCGTTTCTGCTGTTGGTCGGTGCGCCCGCGGCACTGCTTGTGTTGGGGCGGGCGACTGCGCGATGGACCGATTTTGAGAGCCGCCGTGGAATGATTGCGCCTGCTTCCGTGCCGGAGAACGGAGAGGCCTGGTATTTTCGCAAGATGCGGCCGGCGTTCAAATGGGTCGAAGAAAGCGACGAGCGCGCGGAATCCGCGGCCGACTAGCCAGGGGTGGTGCGGAGTTGGGCGCAACAAGGCAGCGGGAATGCGGCGCCTTCCGCATTACGACAAAGCCGGCCCGAGCACGATCAGAAAATGTTTCAGGCTCGATGCAAAGCAGAATTCCAAGTCTTCCGCATTGCCTGTTGCCGCACCCGTCTCGCACGGACTTGCCGGCATAGCTTGTAAGTGACTGCGATTACTTGCGAGAGGCTACGAAACCTTGCAACACGGCAGCCTAGCATTGAAGACCGCCGAAGCGGCGTTCGGATGGTAGCGACGGGGTGACTTGAACACCCGACCAAGGGATTATGATTCCCCTGCTCTACCGCTGAGCTACGTCGCCATCCGCTCCGGAGCACGCGGACGTAGAGCGCCCGCCCGCGGAAGGCAAGCCCCTGTCCGCCGGCCCGCGCCGTCACACAGGCAGCCGCACCCGCGCGCGCAGCCCGCCCATCGGGCTGTCCTCCAGCGTGATGTCGCCGCCATGCGCGCGCACGATATCACGCGCGATGGTCAGCCCCAGGCCGGTGCCCCCGGCGGCGCCGCTCTCGAACGGCCGGAACACGCTTTCGCGCCGGTCGGACGGGATGCCCGGCCCGTTGTCGTCCACCATCACCAGCGCCGAACGTCCCAGCGTGGCGGCCGACAGCACCACCTGGCCGGCGTGGCGGCGCGCGTTGTCCACCAGGTTGGTCAGCGCCCGGCGCACCGCGTCCTGACGCAACTGTACGGTTAGCGGGCCGGGCGCGTCCACCGTCACCGCGGCGCCGGCGCGGCGCGCGCTGGCGGCCACATCCTCCAGCATCTCCGGCAGGTCCACCGGCTGCGCCTGTTCGGCCTGCTCGCCGCGGGCAAAGGCCAGGTAGCCGCTGATCATGCGCTCCATCTCCTCCACGTCCGCCGTCATCTCGGCGGCGTCGACGGCGAGCGGGCCTTCGGCGGGCAGCATGGCCAACGCCAGGCGCAGGCGGGTCAGCGGCGTGCGCAAATCGTGGCTGACGCCGGCCAGCATCTCGGTCCGCTGCGTCAGGAAGCGGCGTATGCGCTCCTGCATCCGGTTGAAGGCGGTGGCCGCCTTGCGCACTTCGGTGGCGCCTTCGGGCCGGATCGCCCCGGTGTCCCGCCCCAGGCCGAAGTTTTCCGCGGCCGCGGCCAGCCGCCGTATCGCGCGCACCTGGTTGCGCATGAAAAGCGCCGCGATGCCGAACAGCAGGATGGAGCTGCCGCCCAGCCACAGCACGTAGACGTAGATCATGCTGGTGTAGAGCCGCTTGCGCGGCGCCTCCACGTGCAGCACGCCCTGGCGCAACTGCACGTCGATCAGCACGGAGTTCGGGTCGTGCGTCCAGTCCATCGCGAACGGCCGGCCCACCCTTTCGCGTAAGGCCGCTGCCAGGTCGTCATCCATCGGCCCCAGGATGTTCACCCGCTTGGGGTCCGGCGGCAGATGCGCGCCCGGCCGCACCTGCATGCGCAGCTCGAAATCGGTCAGGCTGGTGCGCAGGATCCAGGCCTGGTCGGACGCGTCATCGGTGGAGTTCAGCAGGCGTATGGTCTGCTCGATCTCGCCCGCCACGGCGCCCGACAGCCGGCGGGAGATCAGGTCCAGGTGGCTGCCGTAGAAGATCAGCAGCGCGATGGCCTGCACAACGACAAGCGGGATCAAAATTATCAGCAGCGAGCGCCCGAGCAAGCTGCGCGGCAGGAACTTGCGCGTAGGCCGATCCCAAGCAGTCATCGGGCGGGACAGAAGCGCGACAGCGGAGCAAAAGCTTTTTGGTTCTTTTTCTCGAAAAAGAACCGCTTGCTTTCTTCCCTAAACACCTGGCTTCAACACGTAGCCGCGCCCCCGAACCGTATGCAGGAACCGGGGCTCCCGCGGGTCGGCCTCGATCTTGCGCCGCAGCCGCGTCACCTGCACGTCGATCGCGCGCTCCCCCGTCTCGTCCATGCTCAGCGCGGCCGCGATGTCCTCGCGCGTGAACACCTCGTTCGGCCGGGCGGCCAGCGCCGCCAGCAGCGCGCTCTCGCCGCCCGTCAGGTGCAGCGGCCCGTCAGGCCCGCTCAGCTCGGCGCGGGCCGGGTCGAAACTGAGCGGGCCCAGGCGTAGCGGGCCGGCCGGCGCCGTCTCGGCAGCCACGCCCGCCGAGCGGCGCAGCATCGCGCGCAGGCGCAGCACCAGCTCGCGCGGTTCGAACGGCTTGCCCAGATAGTCGTCGGCCCCGCTTTCGAAGCCGGCGATGCGGTCCTCCGGGGCGCCGCGGGCAGTCAGCAGCAGGATCGGCACGCCGGCGCGCTCGGCACGCAGGGACGCGGTCAGCGCCAGGCCGGTCTCGCCCGGCATCATCACGTCCAGCACCAGCGCGTCCGGCGCCAGAAAGCGCATCTTGTCGCGCGCATCCGCCGCGTGGGTGGCGGTGCTCACCCGGAACCCGTTCTCCGCCAGATACCGGCTGAGCAGGGTGCGCAAGCGGGCGTCGTCATCGACGACGAGCACATGGGCGTCTGTAAGTTCGTCTGACATGGAGCTGCCTCGGGTCACACGCTAGCACGGCGCGCCGGCTTGCCACTGTCTGATTCGTCGAGCCACGCCTGGCCCTCCGGGCCGATCAGGGCGCGCAGGACACGCCGGAAGCCCTCGACGGCCGGCCCGCCCGCCTCGCGATAGGCGGCCAGCAGGCGCTCGCGCTGGCGCTCGAACAGCGCGCGTTCCAGCGCCTCTCCCGCCTCGGTCAGGCGCAGATGCCGCTGCCGGCGGTCGGTCCGGCCCACTGTCAGCGTGACCAGCTCGGCCGCCTGCAGGCTGGTGAGCACGCGGGCCAGGCTCTGCTTGGTGATGCCCAGCACGGTGAGCAGGCCGGTGACGGTGATGCCCGGGGCGCGGGCGATAAAATGCAGCGCGCGGTGATGCGCACGACCCAGGCCGGCGTCCTCCAGCAGCGGGTCGGCGGCGGCGGCAAAGTCCCGCCAGGCGAGGAAGAGCATGTCCTGGGCCTGGCGTAGCTGCTCTTCGCGCAGGAAGAGGAGGGCGCTGCCTGGTGGGTTCGCGTCGGCCATTGGGAGGAAGAAAGGCCTTCTTTTTTGAAAAAAGAAGCAAAAAACTTTTGGGCGGCGCTGTCGCGGACTTGCCGGAGACGGCGAGGCGCTGGCCGCGGCGTGAGGAGCGAAGTTTTTGGTTCTTTTTTTCAAAAAAGGACTGCTTGCTTCCTTACTTCCTTAACCGAACTGAGTTTGGATGCTGGCATGATCGTCCGCTCAGAGACGCCGATCGATTACGGCCTGGCGGCCGAGGATTACGGCGCCTACCGGCAGGGCTTTCCGCTGGAGTTCTTCCGCAAGCTGCACGCTTTGCAGGTGGGCCTGCCCGGTCAGCGGCTGCTGGACCTGGGCACCGGGACCGGCCTGCTGGCGCGCGAATTCGCCCGGCGTGGCTGCCTGGTGACGGGGGTGGATTTCTCCGCGCGGCTGCTGGGCGTGGCAGAGGCGGCCAACGCCGGCGAGGTGGTGCGGCCCACCTATCTGCGGCTGCGGGCCGAGGCCACGCGCCTGCCGGCCGCGAGCTTCGACGTGGTCGCCGCCGCGACGAGCTGGCACCTGTTCAACCGGCCAGCCGCGGCGCGGGAAGCGCGCCGGGTGCTGCGGCCGGGCGGGCGCCTGCTGATCGCGCATCTGGACTGGCACACGGCGCCGGGCACGGTGGCCGCGGCCACGCTGCGGCTGATGCGCCGCTACGCGCCAGGCGGCGAGGGACCGTCCAGCTTCGTCTTCCCCGATTGGGTGGAGGATTTGACGGCGGCCGGCTTCGGATCTTGGGAGGTGTTCGGCGGGACGGTGGCGCTGAGCTACACCCCGCATGCATGGCGCGGGCGGGTGCGCGCCAGCCAGCGCGGCGCGCCGTCCATGGGACGGCTGGAGCTGGACCGGTTCGATGCTTCGCTGGGGCGCATGCTGGCGCGGCAGTTTCCGGGGCCGCTGCTTTCGGTGGACCATCGGGTGTTTGCGTTGGTGGCGCGGTAGTACGGCAGGAAGGCCTTCTTTTCTGAAGAAAAGAAGCAAAAGACTTTTGTCTCTCCCCTGCTGCAGCGCTCCGGTATTTTCAGGAGGCGCACGACTGCTGCAACTGCGGGGGAGCAAAGTTTTTTGGTCCTTTTTTTCAAAAAAGGACTGCTTGCTTCCCTACCTAGATCGCCACCCGCACGCCCAGCTCCACCACCCGATCACTCGGAATGCGGAAGAACTCCGTCGCCGGCACCGCATTGCGGGCCATCAGCAGGAACAGCCACAGGCGCCAGAGCGACAGCTTTGGCGCCATGGCACGCACCAGAACCTCGCGGCCCAGAAAGTAGCTGACCTGCATCGGTTCGAACGGGATGCCGCGCGCGCCCAGATCCTCCAGCGCGCGCGGCACGTTCGGACTCTCCATGAAGCCGTAGCGCAGCAATACGCGGTGTATGCCGGGCGCCAGTTCGATGACCTCGGTGCGGCGCTCGGGGCCGGCTTCCGGCTCGTCCAGCGTGGTGACGGTGACGAACAGCACGCGCTCGTGCAGCACCTTGTTGTGCTTGAGGTTGTGCAGCAGGGCCGCGGGCACGTAGTCCGGGTTGCCGGTCAGGAACACGGCTATGCCCGGCACGCGCACGGTGCGCGACTGCGGCAGGCGGGCGAGGAAGCTGGCCAGCGGCAGGCTGTCCTGCTTCCAGCGGCTGAACATCAGGTCCCGCCCCTGTTTCCAGGTGGTCATCATCGCCATCAGCGCCGCGGCCACCGCCAGCGGCACCCACCCGCCGTCCAGGATCTTCAGGGTGTTGGCGGCGAAGAACACGAAATCTATGGCGAAGAAGCCGCCCCAGACGGCCACGGCCACCCAGGCCGGCCAACCGAACTGGCGGCGGAAGACGATGCTGGCCAGAAAACAAGTGCAAAGGAACGTGCCGGTGACCGCAATACCGTAGGCGGATCCCAGCGCATCGCTGCCCCGGAAGGTGAGGACCAGGATCAGCACGCCCACCAGCAGCGCGTTGTTCACCTGCGGGACGAAGATCTGCCCCTCCTCGGTATTGCTGGTGTGGCGCACCGTCAGGCGCGGCAGAAAGCCCATCTGCATGCATTGCCGGGCGATGGAGAACGCGCCGGAGATCAGCGCCTGGCTGGCGATCACCGCGGCCAGGGTGGAGAGCACCACCAGCGGCAGGCGCAGCCAGAGCGGGCCGAGCAGGAAGAACGGGTTCTCCACCGCCGCGCGGTCCGACATGACGAGCGCGCCCTCGCCGAAGTAGTTCAGCACCAGCGAGGGCAGGACCAGGAACAGCCAGGCGAAACGGATGGGCTTGGCGCCGAAATGGCCCATATCCGCGTACAGCGCCTCCGCGCCGGTAACGGCCAGCACCACCGCACCCAGCGCCACGAAGGCCAGCCAGCCGTGATGCAGGCAGAACACCACGCCGTGTTGCGGCATCAGCGCCTGCAGCACGGACGGGTCCCGGGTGATGCCGATGGCGCCCAATACGCCTATGGTGACGAACCAGACGACCATCACCGGGCCGAATATCTTGCCCACGGCGCCGGTGCCGCGCGACTGGATGGCGAACAGCGCGATGATGATCACCACGGAGGCCGGCACCACGAACTGGCTGGCCTGCGGGATGGACACCTCCAGCCCCTCGATGGCGCCAAGTACGGAGATGGCGGGCGTGATTGCGCCGTCCCCGAACAGCAGGCAGGCACCGCCTATGCCGGTCAGCGCCACGGCCCAGTGCAGGCGCGGGTTGTTGACCACGCGCTGTGCGAGCGCCATCAGGGCCAGTATGCCGCCTTCGCCCCGATTGTCCGCGCGCATGACGAGCAGGACGTATTTGATGGTGACGATGAGTATCAGCGCCCAGAAGATCAGCGACAGGCAGCCGATGATCTCCCCGTTGCTGATGGCGCGGCCGCCGAACAGCGAGAGGATCGCCTTGAAGGCGTAAAGCGGGCTGGTGCCGATATCGCCATAGACGACGCCCAGGACCCCCACGAGCGCGCCGAGCTTGGGCAGTCCGCGCTGTAGCTTGGCGGAGTCGGCATGGCTAAGCTGGTTCATGTGTGCGCGGGATTTACGCTCGTTGGGGCTTTGGTGCAACGCAGCGCAGGGTAGCTTGGGAAGCACTGCTGCTTCGTGAATGGGCGGCATCGGGCAAGCAGCAAGGCCCTGGGGTTCGGGCAGGCTGAAACCGAGGCTCGGGCGCGGCGGGCCGGGGCGCGTGCGCAGTCAGGTGGGGGGCGCGCTTCGGTGGCCGAAGATGGCACTGCCCACGCGAATCTGGGTGGCGCCGCAGGCAATGGCGGCTTCGAAATCGCCGGACATGCCCATGGACAGGACGGGCAGGTTGTGGGCGCCGGCCAGGCGGGCGAGCGCCTGGAAAAACGGCTCGGGCGGCTGGTCGGCGGGCGGAATGCACATCAGGCCTTGCAGGGCGGCGCCGAAACGGGCGCGGCATTCGGCGATGAAGGAAGGTGCCGCGCCGGTCGGGATGCCGGCTTTCTGCGGCTCGTCGCCGATATTGACCTGGACCAGCAGGTTGGGAACGCGGCCGGCGCGCTCGGCGGCCAGAGCGAGGGCGTCGGCCAGGCGAGGGCGGTCCAGCGTCTCTATCGTGTCGGCAATGCGCACGGCGTCCGCGGCCTTGTTGGTCTGCAGCGCGCCGATAAGATGCAGGCGAAGCTGCGGGTTGGCAGCGCGCAGACCGGCGAACTTGGCGTGGGCCTCCTGCACGCGGTTCTCGCCGAAGGTGAACTGGCCACAATCGAGCGCCGCCTGCACGGCAGCGGCCGGATGGGTCTTGGACACGGCGACGAGTGTGACCTCTTCCGGGTGGCGGCCGGCGCGCTCCGCGGCGTGCGCGATGCGGGCGCGAATAGCCTGTAGCGCCGCGGCAACGTCGTGGTCGGATACGTCCATGACCTCAGGCATGGGTGCCCCAGCCAGGCCGGTCAAGCAGCGGGCGCGCCGCGCCGGCCGGATCGGACGTTTTCTGCGGCTTGTTCCCTAGAAAACAGGCCTTGCCAGTTTCCGGCCGCCGCTTGGCGCAACCATCGTCCGGCGCTAGACAAGCCCAGGCCCGCGATCGCGCCGGCCTGTGTTCGTCAGGATACCATGGCCCGCTCCGTCGCCCGCACCTACGCCCAGATTGCGATCCTGCTGCCAATGGCGGCCCTGGCGGGCTGCGGCGGCGGCAATAACGGGTCCGCCAAGCCGCTCGCCGACGCTGCTTATGCCGACCCGAACGGCCTGACCCCGCCCGCGATCGTGCCCGGCAAGAGCAAGAGCAACGCCCAGCAGGAATCCGACGCGGCGTTGCAGGTGAACAAGTATCTGTGGCGCGGGGCGCTGGAGACGCTGCAGTTCATGCCGTTTGCCTCCACGGACCCGTTTGGCGGCGTGATCGTGACGGATTGGTATTCGCCGCCGACCACGACCGGCGAGCGGTTCAAGGCGACCGCCTACGTGCTGGGCCGGCAGTTGCGGGCGGACGGCGTGCACGTGACGATCTTCCGCCAGACGCGCGAGGACGGCGAGTGGACGGACGCGCCGGTAAACCCGCAGACCGCGACCGACATCGAGAGCAAGATCTTGGCGCGGGCGCGGGAGTTGCGGGCGCAGGGCACTAGCTAAGGCAAGAAAGGCCTTCTTTTTTGAAAAAAAGAAGCAAAAAACTTTTGCTTCCCCGCCTGCCGCACGGCGTGTGCTGGTCTTTCGACGCGCGCATCGGCAGCAGCGGAGAGAGAAAAGTTTTTTGGTTCTTTTTTTCAAAAAAGAACCGCTTCCTTCCTTCTGATTGCCAGCAATGAACGAAACCTCCCCTCCGCCCGCCTACGACTTCGCAACCGCCGAGCCGAAATGGCAGGAAGCGTGGGAGGCAGCCGGCTGCTTCCTGGCTGACGACGTGCCGCGGCCGGCGGAGCCGAAATACTACGTGCTGGAGATGTTTCCTTATCCCAGCGGTAAGATTCACATGGGCCACGTGCGCAACTACACGCTGGGTGACGTGGTGGCGCGCTACAAGCGCGCGCGCGGCTACCAGGTGCTGCACCCGATGGGGTGGGACGCGTTCGGCCTGCCGGCGGAAAATGCGGCGCGCGAGCGTGGTGTGCATCCGGGGGTGTGGACGCGCGCGAACATCGCGGCAATGCGCACGGAGCTGCGCCGGATGGGCCTGGCGATCGACTGGCGGCGCGAGTTCGCGACCTGCGACCCGTCCTATTACGGGCAGCAGCAGCGGCTGTTCCTGTCCTTCCTGCAGGACGGGCTGGTGGAGCGGCGGGAGAGCTACGTCAACTGGGATCCTGTCGATGGCACGGTGCTGGCCAACGAGCAGGTGATCGACGGGCGCGGGTGGCGGTCCGGCGCGCTGGTCGAGAAGAAGAAGCTGTCCCAGTGGTTCTTCCGTATCACCCGGTTCGCGCCCGAGTTGCTGGGCGCGCTGGACACGCTGGCGCGCTGGCCGGAGCGCGTGCGGGTGATGCAGGCGAAGTGGATCGGCCGCAGCGAAGGCGCGCGGCTGCGTTTCCCGCTGGCGCAGGCGGAGGCCGGCATTTCCGAGTTGGAGGTGTTCACCACCCGCCCTGACACGCTGTTCGGCATGTCCTTCGTGGCGGTGGCGGCCGAGCACCCGCTGGCGGCCTCCGTGGCGGCGCGTGACCCGGGGGCGGCGGCGTTCGTAGCCACCTGCCGCGGCATGGGCACCAGCGAGGTGGCGCTGGAGACGGCCGAGAAGCAGGGCTACGACACCGGGCTGGTGGTGCGCCACCCGTTCCTGCCGGACCGGGTGTATCCGGTGTGGATCGCCAACTTCGTGCTGATGGAATACGGCACCGGTGCCATCTATGGCTGTCCCGCGCATGACCAGCGCGACCTGGATTTCGCCCGCAAATACGCGCTGGACGTGGTGCCCGTGGTGGTGCCGGCCAGCGAGGACGCGGCCACTTTCAGCGTGGCGGACCGCGCCTATGACGGGCCGGGCGTGATCGCCAATTCCGGCTTCCTGGACGGGCTGAGCATCGAGGAGGCCAAGCGCGCCGCGATCGATGCGCTGGCCGCACAGGGCTGGGGCCAAGGCGTGGTGAACTGGCGCCTGCGCGATTGGGGCGTGAGCCGCCAGCGCTACTGGGGCTGCCCGATCCCGGTGATACATTGCACGGCCTGCGGCGTGGTGCCGGTGCCCGACAGCGCGTTGCCCGTGCTGCTGCCGGACGACGTGACGTTCGATCGGCCGGGCAACCCGCTGGACCACCATCCGACCTGGAAGCACGTGTCATGCCCACGCTGCGGCACGGCCGCCGTGCGTGAGACGGATACCTGCGACACGTTCGTCGACAGCTCGTGGTATTTCGCGCGGTTCTGCAGCCCTGGTGCCGCGGTGCCCGTGCAGCGCGAGGCGGTGGATGGGTGGCTGCCGGTGGACCAGTATATCGGCGGGATCGAGCACGCGATCCTGCATCTGCTGTACGCGCGTTTCATGACCAGGGCGATGCAGACGGCGGGCTATCTGGGGCTGGCCGAGCCGTTTGCCGGCCTGTTCACCCAGGGCATGGTGACCCATGAGAGCTACAAATCGGCCGATGGGCGCTGGCTGTATCCGGAAGAGACGGTGGCACAGGACGGCGTTGTGGTGGAGCGGGCCAGCGGCGCTCCGGTGACGGTTGGCCGCGTGGAGGCGATGAGCAAGTCTCGCCGCAACACTGTCGATCCGGGGTCCATCATAAACCGTTACGGTGCCGACACGGCGCGGTGGTTCATCCTCTCCGACAACCCGCCCGAGCGTGACATCGAATGGACCGAGTCCGGCGTGGTCGGCGCCTACCGCTTCGTGCAGCGGCTATATCGTCTGGCCGAGGCGAGTGCGGGCGCGGCACCGGCCGCGCCCGTGGTGTTCGGCGAGGCCGCGCTGGCGCTACGCCGGGTGACGCACCGCACGATAGCCAGTGTGACCGCGGCGCTGGAGGATTTCGCCTTCAATGTGGCGGTGGCACGTATCTACGAGCTGGCCGGAGCCATCGCCGATGCGGACCGGACGGACAGCTTGGACGGGATGGTGTTCGCCCGACGTGAGGCCGTGGAGATGGCCGCGCGGCTGATCGCACCGATGATGCCGCATTTGGCTGAGGAGTTGTTCGCTCTGCTGGGCCACGCAGGGCTGCTGGCCGAGCAAGCCTGGCCGCAGGCCGACCCGGATCTGGTCGCGGCCCAAAGCCTGACGATCGCGGTGCAGGTGATGGGCAAGCTGCGCGCCAAGATTGAGGTAGCGCCGGGTGCCGCGGCGGAGAGCGTGATTGCGGCTGCCGAGGCAGAGCCGAACGTAGCCCGGTTGCTGGCCGGCAAGCGCGTGGTGAAGCGCATCCATGTGCCGGGCCGGATTGTTAATTTCGTGGTGGCGGAGTGATCGGCCGCCGCGCGTTAGTGCTGAGCCTGGCGGGGATGACCGCGGGCTGCGGCTTCCACCCCGTCTACGGCGTGCACCAGACAGGTAGCGCGGCCCTGGCGGCGGTGTACGTGAACATCATTCCCAACCGATCCGGCCAGTTGTTGCGGCAGGCGCTGCAGGCGCGGCTGGAGGGAAGCTCCGGCGATGCACCGAAGCGCTTCGTTTTGGGGGTGGGGTTCTTCGAAGCGGTATCCGGCCTGAACGTGCAGGCGGACAACTCGACAACGCGCAACAGAACCGTAGGCAATGCCACCTGGAGTTTGCGGGCCGCCGACAATCCCGGCGTTCAGTTGGCCGGCGGTACGGTCCGCAGCGTGGACGGCTACAACATCATTGATGAGCAATTCTTCTACCAGGATCTGGAGGAGGATGCGGCGGAACACCGGCTTGCGCAGGCCTTGGCGGATCAGATCGTCCTGGCGATGGCGGTGTATTTCGACAAGCATCCCGGGTAGGCCGAAGCTGCCAAGGTTTGCGTCTTGAAGCTGGATGCCAGGCAGTTCGCCAGTCTGCTGCAGGACACGGGCAAATGCCGGCTGGCGCTGATCTACGGCGAAGATGAAGGCCAGATACGCGAGCGGTCACAAATGCTGACCCGCCAGGTGGCCGGAAGCCTGACCGATCCGTTTCTTGTCGTCGAGCTGGGGCGGGAAAACTGGGGACAGATACCGGCCGAGATGGCAGCGCTGTCGATGATCGGCGGCCGCCGGGTGATCATCGTTCGTGACGCGTCCGATGCGGTGCTCGCTCCGGCGTCACAAGCTTTGCGCGGCCCGGGTGATGGTCTGCTGATTTTGGAAGCGCCGGGTCTTGGGAAAGGCAAGTTGCGTAGCTTTGCCGAAGCGGCGCGGGACGCGGTAGCGGTGGCGTGCTACCCTGATGACGGCCGCGCACTGTCCGATCTGGTGAAGGCCGGGCTGGCGGCCGGCAAAGTAACCATCGATCAGGATGCCTTGTCCTGGCTGGCACAGTCTCTGAGTGGCGACCGTGCGGTGATACGCAATGAGATCGAGAAGCTCGCCTTGCTGGCCGGCCCAGGGGGACAGGTTGATCTCGAGGCGGCACAGGCCTGCACGGGGGAGAGCGCTGCCGGCAGCGCGGATGAAGGTGTGCTTGCCGCCCTGGGCGGCCGCATTGAGGCCGCAGACCAGGGTGTCGAGGCGGCGATACAGGATGGGTTGGCGGGAGTAGCGGTGATCCGGATCGCGGTGTCTCTGCTGCAACGTTTGCACCAGGCGCGCTTGCGCATGGATGACGGCGAGAGTGCCGGCGACGCCATGCGATCTATGCGGCCACCTGTCTTCTTTCGGGCACAGGCTGCCACGGCGGCTTGCCTGACTATATGGTCGAGCCTTGGATTATTGCGTTTGCTGGAGGAAGCAAGGCAGGCGGAGCTGGCCTGCAAGCGAACGGGAAGCCGGCAGGAATTGCTGGCGCGCCGGTTCGTCGCCGGCCTTGCCCGCCAGGCAGCCCTGCGCAGACAGGGCGCTGGCGCAGGGCGTTAAAGCAGTCGGCGGGGCTCAGCTTGCCGGATTCAACAGGGCGATCAGCCCATCGAGCTGATCCAGACTGCGGTATTTTATAGTAACGGCGCCGCCCCGTCCGTCGAAGGCAATCTGGACGGCGAGGCCCAGCCGTTCCGACAAGTCACGTTGCAGAGCCTCCGTCTCAGGATCTTCCACGCGCTCGCGCGCCGGCTTGGGGTCGTTCGCCTTGTTTGTGCACAACGCCTCCGTTTGCCGCACGCTCAAACCGCGCTCCAGCACGGTCTTCGCCGCCTGCTCCGGGTTCGGGTGGGCCAGAAGCGCTCTCGCATGGCCGGCGGACAGTCGCCCCTCCTGAACCTCGCCCCGCACGAAGCTGGGTAGCTGCAGCAACCGCATGCTGTTGGCAACGTGGCTGCGGGATTTACCGACGGCCGTTCCGAGCTGTTCCTGCGTCAAGCCGAACTCCTCGATCAGGCGGCGGAAGCCTTCGCCTTCTTCGATGGGGTTTAGGTCCTGCCGCTGCAGGTTCTCTACCAGAGACGCTGCCATGGCGTCGGCGTCGGACAGCTCACGTACCAGCACAGGCACTTCGTGCAACCCGGCCTGCTGCGCCGCACGCCAGCGGCGCTCACCGGCGATGATCTGGTAGTGCTTTGGCTGGTGCGGGTGCGGCCGGGCAAGCAGAGGCTGCAATATGCCGCGTGCCTGGATGGACGCCACAAGTTCGGCCAAGGAGTCCGGGTTGAAGCTGGTGCGAGGTTGGAACGGCCCCGGCTCCAGATGATCAATGGCCAGGTTGCGGACCGGGGTCGCGGGCGCGCTTTCCTCCTTGTAGGACGGTGCGTCGCCCATGAGGGCGGCCAGCCCGCGGCCCAGGCGTGGAGCAGCGGTCATTGCACGCCTGCCTGTTCCCGCGCGAGCAGTTCAGCCGCCAGCTTTGTATAGGCGACCGCACCGGCCGAGGTTTTGTCGTATATCAAGACGGGTTTTCCATGACTTGGCGCTTCGGAAATACGTATGTTCCGCGGTATCATCGTCTCATACACCCTGTCGCCAAAGAAGCTTCTCGCGTCAGCGGCGACCAAGTCGGACAGGTTATTGCGGCGGTCGAACATCGTCAGGACAATACCCTCCAGCGTCAAAGACGGGTTGAGGCTGCGCTTTATGCGCTCGATGGTCTGCACCAGCTGGCTGATGCCCTCCAACGCGAAGAATTCACACTGCAGCGGGACAATCACGGAACTCGCCGCCACCAGCCCGTTCAGCGTCAGCAGGCTCAGGCTCGGCGGGCAATCGATGATGACGTGGTCGAAGTGGGGGATCGTTTGCAGCGCGTCCCGCAGCCGGAACTCCCGCCGTTCCATTGGCACCAGCTCGATCTCAGCCCCCGCCAGCTCAGGGTCCGCGGAAATGACTTGCAAGCCGGCTATTTGGGTCTGCTGCAGCAGACTGGATGGATCATGCGCTTCCAGCAGCATCGCGTAAGTGCCTGCGCCACGCCGGCGCCTGTCGACGCCCAGCCCAGTGGATGCATTGCCCTGTGGATCGAGGTCGACAAGCAAAACGCGTCTGTGTTGCAGTGCTAATGCAGTGGCGAGATTAATGGCTGTGGTTGTCTTGCCGACGCCGCCTTTCTGGTTGGCCACAGCGATAACACGCAGCTTCCGCATCGTGTGTGTGTCAGGCACGCTCCACCTCGCTGATGCGCAGGATGACACCGTCTCTGCTTGTCCGGCTTATATGCCGCTCAACCCGCATGGTCCATCTTCGCTGCGCCTCGGCGATCTCCGTCTCGGCGCTCGCCCCTTTTAAAAACAGCATCGTTCCGCCGGGATGAAGCAGTGGTGATCCAAACTCGAGCAGCTTGGTAAGCGGCGCCAACGCCCGGGCTGTTACCAAATCTGTAGGTGACAGCCGAGCATCCTCGATGCGAGCGTTTACAATAGCGACTGTAGCTCCGGTTATCCGGGCGGCTTCACGCAAAAAAGCGGCCTTACGGGTATCGGCCTCGATCAATGTAAACCGCAGGCTGGTGGCGATTGCCAAAACAAGGCCCGGGAACCCGGCGCCTGAGCCAAGATCACAGGCAGATGCAGCCGAGGCAGGCATGAATTCGGCCAGCTGCAAGGAATCCTGAACGTGGCGCTCCCATACGTCCGGAATGTCGCCCCGAGCGACGAGATTTATGCGAGTATTCCACCTTGTGAGCAGGTCAGCGAAGGCCTGAAGCCGCTGTTGTGTTTCACGTGAAACACTTCGAGGCAGTGTTCCACGTGAAACACTCATCCGGTCTTCCGCAAGTAGGCCATAACGGCAAGCGAGGCTGTTGGGGTTAGCCCAGCTACTCTACCCAGCGCTCCTAAGGAGGTCGGGCGAGCTAACGACAGTATCTCGCAAGCCTCTGTCCCGAGGCCCTCCACCCGTTCATAGACCAGATCAGCCGGAATGCTTGCTGCCTCTGACGCACGGAAATGCCGCATCTCTGTTTCCTGCCGCGAGAGGTAGCCACGATACAATGCCGCATTTACCACCTGTTGCCGGGCTAACTTGGTCAACTTGGCAAACCAGGGAAATGCAGCGAACACAGCCTCCGTCTCGCCCGTCTTGATCAGTGCGTCTTGGATCGTCTTCGGCAGCCCGTCCTGCCTGACAGGAATACCGCATGCATTTAGCTGTGCAGAAGTCCGAACATCTGCTTCGGCGTTGTCCATCGCTGCCGAAACTTCTGCTTCGAATACTACAAACTGGTCGCTACGGGCTGTCGTGATGCACCCCGCCAGCATACCTATCCTAGTCAGACGTAAATCCGCGTTGTCACAGCGCAGAGACAGCCGAAATTCTGCTCGAGAGGTGAACATACGATACGGCTCACTGACGCCCTGCGATGTCAGGTCATCCACCATCACGCCGATATAGCTGGAGGCTCGGTCCAGTCTGACCGGGGCTTCGCCGGCGGCATGCTTGGCCGCGTTGATGCCCGCGAGCACGCCCTGTGCGGCCGCTTCCTCGTAACCGGTCGTGCCGTTGATCTGCCCCGCTAGATACAGGCCGGCTACACCCTTCACCTCCAAAGAGGCCTGCAACGCAGTCGGCTGGACGAAATCGTATTCGACGGCATAGCCCGGCTGCGTGGTACGTGCACGCTCCAGGCCGGGTATCGTGGCCAACAACTCCGCCTGGGCACTCAGCGGCAGGCTGGTCGAAATGCCATTTGGGTAAATCGTCTTTCCATCCGGCGTCCCTGGCAATCCCTCAGGCTCCAGGAAAATCTGGTGGCTGTCGCGCCCCGCGAAGCGGACCACCTTGTCTTCGATCGAGGGGCAATAACGCGGGCCGCGGCCGGAAATGGCGCCGCCATACATCGCCGATTCGCCCAGCCGTGACTGCACGATAGCGTGGGTGGCGGGTGTTGTCCCGGTGATCCGGCAGTCGATCTGCTGCCGGGTAATCCGGTGTGTCATGAAGCTGAACGGCACCGGGTCAGTGTCGCCTCTATCTTCGGTAAGCGCCTCCCAGTCTATGCTGTCCCGCGCCAGGCGGGGTGGCGTTCCTGTCTTCAGCCGTCCGAGCGGCAAGCCAAGTGCGGCAAATTGTTCGGCAAGCTTGACAGAAGGTGGCTCCCCCACCCTGCCCGCTGGCGTTTGCACATGGCCCACATGGATGACACCTCGCAGGAACGTGCCCGTGGTGATGATCACGGCCGCACTCCGAAGCGTCTCGCCGGACTGAAGAACCACTCCCGTCACCCGAGACGACGCTTCCATTATCAACGCCTCCACCTGGCCCTCCCGCGCATGCAGGTTCGGTGTCGCCAGTAGCAGAGCCTGTATGGCGGTCCGGTAAGCCGACCGATCGACCTGTGCGCGCAGGCCGCGCACTGCTGGGCCTTTGCTCCTGTTCAGCATCTTGAAATGGATGCCGGCCGTATCGGCGGCACGGCCCATCAACCCGTCCAGGGCATCGACCTCACGAACCAGGTGGCCTTTGCCTATGCCGCCGATCGACGGGTTACAGGACAACTCCCCCACCCGGTCTAGGCGCTGTGTCACCAGCGCGGTCTTGGCGCCCATGCGGGCAGCTGCCGCTGCGGCCTCGGTTCCGGCATGGCCGCCGCCCACTACAATCACGTCGTACTCTGCCGAACCTGGCATCACATTCCTATTTGCCGATACAGAACGCCCCGAATACCACATCCAGCACCGACTCGACATCAACCTTGCCGGTCAGCCGTCCCAGGCTTGCGCGCGCCAGGCGCAACTCCTCCGCACGTAGCTCCGGCTGATCCGCTCCCACGGCGGCCTGCAGCGCATCCCGCGTGTCCCGCAAGGCAGCGCTATGGCGCGCACGGCTCAGCACCGGATTCTGTTCCGAACGGACAAGGTCACGTGCCCGCCTGGTGAGTGTTGCCAGCAGACTGGCTATGCCCTCGCCTGTTTTCGTGCTCACGCGGATCGCACCGTCGGGCGCTTCCGGCAAGTCGCACTTGCTGACTACATCAATCCGGTCCGCACCTGACGGAACCGCCGCGCTGGCGTGTTCGGCATCGGACAGCACGATCAGCAAATCCGCCTGGCGCATACGTTGCATGCCGCGACGTACACCTTCCGCCTCTATCGCATCATCCGTTTCGCGCAGCCCGGCGGTGTCGATCAAAGTAACCAGCACGCCACCGAGATCGAGCTGAAGCTCGAGGCTGTCGCGGGTCGTCCCAGGCCGGGGCGAGACAATCGCCGCATCCCGCCCCGCCAAAGCGTTGAACAAGGACGACTTGCCCACGTTAGGCGGGCCGGCAATCACGAATACCAGCCCTTCGCGTATCCTGGCACCTGCCGCGGCCGCACTTATTTGGGCCTCGATCTCACGGGATAGGGCCTTGATCTCCGCCCTGTTCTCGTCTTCCAGGATGGGCGGCAGATTGTCGTCCGGGAAGTCGATCAGCGCCTCCTGGAACGCCAGGCAGCGGGTCAGGCGTGCAGACCACCCGTGTGCCAGCGCACCAGCCCCGCCCTGCAACTGCGCCAATGCCTGAATACGTTGCGAGTCCGTATCAGATGCGCTCAGGTCAGCCACTGCTTCCGCCTCGAGCAGGCCCATGCGGCCGGCCAGGAACGCACGCCGGGTGAACTCGCCGGCATCGGCAGGGCGCGCGCCGGCGTGCAGCAGGGCGGAGGTGACGGCCTGTATCACCGCGCGTCCGCCATGCACGTGAAGCTCTGCGCTGTCTTCCCCCGTGTAGCTCCCCGGCCCTGGCAGCCACAGCACCAGCGCCCTGTCCAGCAGATCGCCGGCGTGATCGCGGAGGCTGCGCAGGGCCGCATGCCGCGGCGCAGGAACGTTGCAGAGGGACTCCAGGATCGTTCGGGTCTGCGGACCGGACAACCGCATCACCGCAATCGCACTCCTGCCAGCCCCGCTGGCGAGCGCGAATATCGTGTCTGACGCCCTGCCTGGCTGGACCGGCGTGGGGCTCACCTGTCCAGTATCAAGGCTTTTGCACGGCCGCCGGCTTGCAGGTGCGCGGCGAGTACCCTGTCCACGTCGTCTGGCGTGTCCACACGATACCAGATGCCCTCCGGATACACGACGACGCACGGACCCTTCTCGCACCGGTCGAGGCAGCCGGAACTGTTGATGCGCACGCCTTGCAAGCCCAGCTCCTTCGCACGCGCCTTCATGTAATCCCGCAAACGCTCGGCACCACGTGCCGCGCAACTGCCGCGCGCATGGCCATCCGGCCTGCGGTTGGTGCAGACGAAGACGTGGAACTCGAAGTATGGCGGAGGGTCGTCAGGCTGGCGGCTGGGCATGGATGCAATGTCCGGTGTGTGACGCTGGCTAGCGTAGAGCACGGGCCTTGGTTCCAAAAACACCGGCAATCCCTGCCCACCCCTGGCGCGGCGCGCCAAGCAAGGCTACTGATCCCGCCATGCCGCAGCTCTCGTTCCACACGCCACTTGGCGCGTTGACCCTGTCTGAGGAAGACGGCGCCATTGTCTCGCTGGACTGGGGCTTCGGCCGCGACCAGTCCGAGACGCCGCTTCTGCTGCGGGGCCGCGACCAGTTGCAGGCCTATTTCGACGGCGAGCTCGCCCAGTTCGACCTGCCGCTTGCGCCCCAGGGCAGCCCATACCGCCAGCGCATCTGGCAGGCGTTGCGAGACATCCCTTACGGCCAGACGGCGTCTTACGCCGCGGTCGCCCTGCGGGCCGGCGGCTCGGCCCGTTCGGTGGGTGGGGCAAACGGCGCCAACCCTATCCCCATCATCATCCCGTGTCACCGCGTGGTAGGCACATCCGGCGCGGGCGGATATTCCGGCGGTGACGGGATCGAAACCAAGACGTGGTTGCTGACGCTTGAACAGGGCGCTCGCCCGCAAGGCGCACGCCTGGAGGTCAGATGAGCAAAGCAGTCCGGATACACGCCTATGGCGGGCCTGACGTCCTGCTGTGGGAAGACGTGCCCACGCCGGAACCAGGGCCCGGCGAAGCCCTGGTCGAGCAGAAGGCGATCGGCCTCAACTACATCGACGTGTATTTCCGCACCGGGCACTACAAGGTGCCTGGTTTCCCGGCCGTCATCGGCCAGGAAGGCGCCGGCATCGTCAAGGCCGTTGGTCCTGGTGTGCAGGCGGTCAATGTCGGGGACCGTGTGGCCTATGCCGGCGCGCTTGGCGCCTATGCCACGAACCGGGTCATTCAGGCGGACAAGCTCGTGCGCCTCCCCGCGGCGATCGACGACACGACCGCCGCCTCCCTGATGCTGCAGGGCCTGACCGCGCAATATCTGCTGCACAGCACCTACCCTGTCCAGGCAGGCGAGACCGTCCTGGTCTATGCCGCGGCCGGCGGTGTGGGGCTGCTTCTGTGCCAGTGGGCTCACCATCTGGGCGCCACCGTCATCGGCGTGGTGTCCACCGAGGCGAAGGCGGAGCTCGCGCGGCAGAACGGTGCGGACCATGTCATCGTGGGCCAACAGAACGTGCCCGCCGAAGTCAAGCGCATCACCGGCGGCGCCATGGTGCCGGTCGTCTATGACAGCGTGGGCAAGGACACGTTCCAGGCGAGCCTGGACTGCCTGGCGCCGCGCGGGCTGATGGTCACCTTCGGCTCCTCGTCCGGGCCGGTGCCGCCGTTCGATGTCAGCATACTCGCCGCCAAGGGCAGCCTGTTTCTCACCCGGCCCAGCCTGCCGACCTACACGGCCAAACGTGCGGACCTGGAACGCATGTCGGCCGACCTTTTCGCTGTGATCGCAAGCGGCGCCGTCCGGGCCGGCGTGCACCAGACATTCGCGCTGAAGGATGCCGCCGCCGCGCATACGGCGCTGGAGAACAGGAGCACCACGGGCAGCACCGTCCTGCTGCCCTGACCGGCCAGTCATCTTCCGTGACATTTCGTCGCTTCGATACTTACGTGGCCGGCGCAGATAGGGTTCAGCAAGGAGGATCAATCATGGTTTGGCGCAATGTTCTGAAGACAGGTCTCGTCGCCGGCGCCCTGGCCATCGGGGCCGCTGCCATACCGGCTGCCCCCGCACAGGCGGCTTGGGGCGGCGGTTACCACGGTGGCTTCCATGGTGGCTGGGCCGGCGGCATACATGCCGGCTTCGGCTTCCGCGGTGGCTGGGGCGGCTGGCACGGCGGCTACGGCATCGGTTTCCGGCCCGGCTGGGGCTACGGCTATGGCTGGCGCGGCTATCCCGGCTACCGCGTAGGCTTCGGCTATGGGGCGGGTTACGGCTACCCCGCCTATTACGCAGCGCCAGTGGTGGCGTACGCGCCGCCGGCCTACGTGCAGCCGTACGCCGTGCCGGTGTACCACCACCATTTCTACCACCATGTGGCCCACGTGGTCTGCAGGTAGGAAGCTGCAGCGGCGGGGACGGGAGGCAGGAAGCCTCCCCTTCACCGCAGGGGAACGCTGTGGCGCGCGCCTCACCGGCGCGCGCCAGCTACCCGTAGGCCCGCGCGAACAGCGCTACCGTCAGCACCACGCCGATCCCTACCACGCCCATGCGCAGCTTGCGCTCGTCCACCCGCAACATCATCCACGCGCCCACCTGCCCGCCAACGATCGCGCCCACCCCCACCGCCAGCGCCGCGCGCCAGTGCACGTCTGACGAAAAGGCAAAGATCAGCACCGCCGACGCGTTCATCACCCCGGCCAGCACGTTCTTCGTGGCGCCGGCGCGTCGGACCGCCAGGCCCGCCAGCGTCAGCGCGGCCAGCATCAGCATCCCGATCCCGCCGCCGAAATAGCCGCCATAGATGGCGATGCAGAACTGCGCGACGCCGGCCCAGAACGGCGGCAGATGCGCGCGGCCTGCGGCGTCCCGCCGGAAGAAGCTGCCCCAGGTGAACACGGCGGTGGCGAACAGCACCAGAAACGGCACCAGGCGTTCGAAGAAACTCTCCGGCGTCTCCAGCAGCAGCACAGCGCCGAACGCGCCGCCGATCAGGCTCAAGATCACCAGCAGGCGGAAGCTCAATCCTTCCGCCCCCGACACGTGGCTGCGCCCCGCCCATCCGGTGGCAAGCTGGCCGGGGAACAGTGCCACGGTGGAGGTGATGTTGGCGGCGCGCGCCCCCATGCCGAGCAGCAGCAGCGCCGGAAAGGTGATGAACGAGCCGCCACCCGCCAAGGCATTCTGCGCGCCGGCGAACAACGCTGCCAGGACGAGCAGGGTGTAGAGCGGCAAGTGGCTCAAATACGAAATCCTTCGATGGGAGCTGAAAGCCGGAAGAAGGGCCTTCTTTTTTGAAAAAAGAAGCAAAAAACTTTTGCTCCTTACGCCTGCGACACAGCGTCGCGTGGCGCCGCGCATCCGCAGGCGGCGACAGCGGACCAAAAGCTTTTTGCTTCCTTTTCCCGAAAAAGAAGGGCTTGCTTTCTTCCTCCCCTACGCTGGCACCCCGCACGCATCTTGGTTAGAAACGCCACGGTAACGCTTCGGAACGCACGCATGTCGGATACCGCCGCGCAAAAAGAAACCCCTGACCAGGCGTTGGTGCGGGCGCTGAACGCGGCCAAGCTGCGCCGCATCAACGAGGCCATCGGCATCTGTCAGGACCTGCTGGCCGCCACGCCGGACCTGCCCGGCGCGCTCGGCCTGCTGGGCGGCATACTCGGCCAGGAAGGCCGTGCGGATGAGGCGATCAAGCTGCTGCGCGCTGCCGTTGCCAAGCAGCCGAACGTCGGCAACTGGCACCTGAACCTGTGCGCGTTGTATCGCGGCAAGAACATGCTGGATGAAGCGCTGGCGTCCGGCCTGGAAGCTGTTCGCACCAGCCCGGACACCGCCGCACACCGCGTGGAGTTGGCCCTTACCCACCTGACGCGCGGCGAGCGCGACCTGGCGTCACTGCGCTACCGCGAGGCGATGGGCCGCGAGCCGGAACACCCGGCCGCCCATATGGGCCTGGGCGAACTGCTCCTGTCCGTGGGCGAATACGGCCCCGGTTGGATGGAATACGCCTGGCGCAACAAGCTGGATCAGGCGCGCGGCACCCTGCCCAAGATGACGGCCGCGCAGTGGAACGGCATGGCGCTGCCGGGCGGCACGCTGCTGCTGGTGGCCGACCAGGGCTTCGGCGACATGATCCAGTTCGCCCGCTACATCCCCTGGGTGAAGCAGCGCGTGCCGCGCCTGGCGGTGGGCTGGGGCCCGGAAGTCACCGCCCTGCTCGGCCGCCATCCGGACATCGACATCTGCTTCGCCAAGTGGACCGACGCGCCGCCGCACGACGCCTACGTGCTGCTATCCAGCCTGCCGCAGATCTTCGGCACCGAGCTGGCCAGCATCCCGGCCCCGATCCCGTACCTGTCGATACCCGAGGATCGCGTGGCGTTCTGGGGCCAGCGCCTGGCGCAGTTGCGCCCGCAGCGCCGGCTTCGCGTGGGCCTTGCCTGGTCCGGCCGTCCCACGCACCCTAACAACCTTCGCCGCTCCATGCGGCTGGCCAACCTGGCGCCGATCCTGGCGGTGCCCGGGGTGGATTTCTTCGGCCTGCAAAAGCCCTTCCCGGACGAGGACCGCGCCACCGCCGCCGCCCACCCCCACTTCATCGACCTCTCGCAGGAGTTGGCCGATTTTGCGGAGACCGGCGCGGTGATGAAGAACCTGGATCTGGTGATCGCCGTCGATACCGCGGTGGTACATCTGGCCGGCGCGCTAGGCGTGGACGCCTGGGTGCTGGTGCCCGAACCGGCCGATTGGCGCTGGCTGCTGGGGCGTGCGGACAGCCCGTGGTATCCGAGTTTGCGGCTGTTTCGGCAGGACAGGCCCACGGAGTGGGCGCCGGTGGTGGCCGAGGTGGCTGGGGCGCTGGCAGGGCGGGCTGGGTAGGACGGTCTCCGCGTTGCAACCCGGCGCGGAACAACGGCGTTCCAGGGCCGGAAGGATTGCCATGACGACGCATACGGTCCGGGCCGGCGAGACGCTCTCCGCCATTGCGCATCGTTACCATATGACGTGGCAGGCGATTGCGCGGCTGAACGCGCTGGCGCGGCCGGACCGGCTGGTGGCGGGGCAGCGTCTGCGGATTCCGGCGGGGCTGGCCGGCGGGCATCCGTCCGGGCCAGGCGCCGCGCCGCATGGGACGGCGCCCACGAAGGTGCCGGGTGAACACCCGGCCGGGGCGCCGGCCCCCGCCACGCCGGCGCCGGGCGGCGGTGTGGTGACGGAGGCGCACCTGCACGCCATCATGCCGCACGCGTTGGACAAGGCGGCTTCGTATGCGGGGCCGCTGAACACGGCGATGGGGGCGTACGGCATCGACAGCTACGAGAAGCGCTCCGCCTTCCTGGCACAGGTGAGCGTGGAGAGCGGCGATTTGCGCCATACGGAGGAGAACCTGAACTATTCGGTCGAACGGCTGCACCAGGTCTGGCCACGGCGCTTTCCCACGGTGGCCTCCGCCCAGCCTTATGCCCACAACCCCGAAGCCCTGGGCAACCACGTCTATGCCAACCGTCTGGGCAACGGCGACGAGGCCAGCGGCGACGGCTACCGCTACCGCGGGCGCGGGCTGATACAGACGACGGGGCGCGCCAATTACCGGGCGGCCGGATACGAGAACCGGCCGGACGATCTGGCGAACCCGGACTCGGCGTCCGACAGTGCGGCGCGGTTTTGGTCCACCGCCGGGTTGAACCCGCGCAGCGCGACCGTGCTGCCGCGCGGGGCGTTCGACAGCATCACGCAGACCGTCAATGGCGGATTGAATGGGAAGGATGAGCGATGGTCGGCATACGGACGCGCGGTGACGACTTTTGGGCTTGCGCCGGCCAAGTGATGCGGGCGGCGGTGGTGGGCGTGGTGGCGTGCGGCTGGGCCCCGGCGGCGGCCGCCGAGCCTTCGATGTGCGCCGCCGGGCAGACGCCGCTGTTTACCTGTGCGGTGGGGCACAAGATCGTCTCGATCTGCGGGGTGGGCGGCAGGGCCACGTATTATTACGGGGTTCCGGGAAAGGTCGAGATGTCCTCGCAGGCCTTGTCGTTTGCCGAGCGTGCGTATTCGGGCGGCGGAGAGACGCAGATCTCGTTCCGCAACGGGGCGTATAGCTACGTCGTGTACGACAAGACGGTGCGCACGTCGTTCTCCTCGGACGCGCACAACGACCCGGATTTCAGCAGCGGGCTGGTGGTGGAGAAGGGCGGGAAGGTTCTGTCCGCGAAGACGTGCGCGTCGGATGCGACGATTTCGGCCGAGGCGGGCAAGGTGATTCCGGCGGGGAGTTTCGTGGAGCATTGAGGGCGGATGCGAGGGACGCTGCCGTTTACGTGTGGCGCGATGCGTTCCGTTGCAGTTGGGCCAACAGCGTTTTCGGACGGCGCGTGTCCAGACATGGCATTGGTCGGAGTCCATAGCGTTTGTCGATAGATTGGCGGGCCGTGGATGAAGTTGTAGGTGCGTTATACAGGCACGCCATCTCGGGCGAACGTGGCCATGGCGCTGCCCCAGGCTTCTGAAGTCCCATGGTTGGGGCCGAGTTCCACAACAGCGGAGATGCCCGGGGAGTCAGGGGCGCGTAGATTCCGATACGATCAGTCTACTCTAAAAGTGTGGGACTGTTTGTAAAAGCTAGGCGCGCTATTCATCGAGATCGGGGTGAAAACTGTTCGGAAGCTTTCTCGAGTGCCTTGGCAAAAGCGGTTGTAAATATCCGAAAAAACTCAGACCATGAACTGAATATGGTGGTGCCTACGCCTGAGTTGTGAGATATCGAATGCACGATTCCGTTTCGAAGTTCGTAGAAGTCGTTTAACTTTCGTTCGACTGCATTGTTGAATTCATTCTGGTTTTTCGACCAATCTGACGAAAACGCAATTAAAAAACGGGGTCTGGGGCCGACTGGCCCCAGCGGGGTCGAGGGGCAGAGCCCCTCGCCTTGCCTTCCCCTACCCCTATGCGCGCCTAAACCGACTGCAAATACGCGTCATACTCCACATCCGTCACACGCCGCCGAAACTCCGCCTGTTCCTGGCGTTTGCAGGCGCTGAAGAGGTCCTGGTAGTCCAGGCCGAGGTGTTCGCCCATGACGTCGCTGGCGTCGAAGGCGTCTATGGCGTCGTCCCAGTTCACGGGCAGGATCGGGTAGCCCTCGCGCTGCTCCCCATCGATCGGCGCACCCGGGTCGATCTCATGCGCCAGTCCGTGCAGGGCACCGGCCAGCACGCCGGCCACGGCCAGGTACGGGTTGCAATCCGCGCCGGCGACGCGGTGTTCCACGCGGGTGGCCTGGCCCGCGGTGATCACGCGGATGGCGGCGGACCGGTTATCCAGCCCCCAGGTGACGTTGGTGGGCGCGTGGCCGCCCGGGGTCAGGCGCCGGTAGGAGTTGGCGTGTGGGGCCAGGAGCAGCATGCAGTCCGGCAGCGTGGCCAGCATGCCGCCCACCACGTGGTGCAGGCGCTGGGTGGGCGCGCCGTTGGCCTCCGCCATGATGTTGCGGCCCAGCGCGTCCAGTATGGACATGTGGACGTGCATGCCGCTGCCGGCGAGGTTGCCGTAGGGTTTGGCCATGAAGGTGGCATCCAGCCCGTGCTGGCGCGCCACGCCCTTCACGATGCGCTTCAGCAGGAACGCGTGGTCGGCGGCCTGTAGCGGGTCGGCGACGTGGTTGAGGTTCACCTCGTACTGGCCGGGGCCGTTCTCGCGCACCACGGTGTCGGCGGGCAGGTTCTGGCGCTCGCAGGCGTGGAAGATGTCGGCCAGCAGGGGCTCGAAGCTGTGCAGTTCGGCAATCGAGAGCACCTGCGTCTGCCAGCCGTTCCAGCGGCCTTCGTGCGAGCTGGGGGGCGAGACGGGGTCGCGCGGGGTGCGGCGGCGGTCGATGATGTAGAACTCGAGCTCGGTGGCCATTACCGGGGTGAGGCGCAGCGTGGCGAACTGGGCGCAGACGCGGGCCAGCACCTGGCGCGGATCGGCGTAGAACGGGGTGCCGTCCTGCTGGCGCATGCTGAGCAGGACCTGGGTCGTGGGGCGGGTGAGCCAGGTGACGGGCAGCAGGGTTCCGTCCACCGGCATGCAGATGCCGTCCGGGTCACCGGTGCCCACCGCCAGGCCGGCTTCTGGGACGTCGCAGCCCCAGACATCGAGGGCATAGACGGAGCGGGGCAGGGCCACGCCGTTGGCGAGGACTTCGGGGATGCGTTCGGCTGGAACCCACTTGCCGCGTGCGATGCCGTTCACGTCCACCACGAACGCTTCCAGGACGGAAGGCGCTTGCTTGCCCGGTATCAGGGTGTGGGCGTGGGGGCTGTAGGTGGACGGCGGCGGTGCGGTGAGATCCAATTAAACGTGCTCCGTTGTTGTGGGGTCAGGCATAGGCGAGGCGGCGCTGGTGCTGGTAGGCGCGCGCGGCAGTGCCGAAGGCGCGGAAGATGGTGGTGGAGACGGCATCGTCCGCGTGCTGCCATTCGGGGTGCCACTGCACGCCCAGCAGGAACTGGTCGGTGGAGGCGAGGCGGACGGCTTCCGGCAGCCCGTCCGGGGCGGTGGCATCGACGGCCAGCGTCGGGGCCAGGCGGTCCAGCCCCTGGTGGTGCAGGGAGTTCACCCGGGCGCTGTCCATGCCGGTGAAGCTGTGCAGCAGGCCGCCGGGCGTGAAGGTGACCTCGTGCGCGGGGGCGTATTGCTCGGCGAGGCCACCGGGCGGTTCCCGGTGGTCGTTCAGGCCCGGGGTAGTGTGAAGCGACTGGTGCAGCGTGCCGCCCAGCGCCACGTTGATCTCCTGGCACCCGCGGCAGATGCCCAGCACGGGCAGCCCGCGGGAGACGGCGTGGCGGATGAGCGGCAGGCTCGCGGCGTCCCGTGCCGGATCGGCCGGAGAGGCGGGATCGTGAAGCGGCGCGTTGTATTGGGCGGGGGCGACGTTGCTGAGCGCGCCGGGCAGCAGCAGGCCATCCAGGATGTCGAGAAGCCCGGCGAGGTCTTCCGCGGTGGTTCCGGGGAGCAAGGCGGGGATGATGAGGGGAAGTGTGCGGGCGCCCTCGGTCAGGGCGGCGAGGTATTTCTGCTGGACGCTGTGGGTGATGTGTTTGGACGCGGTGTTGACGTCGGCGACCACGCCGATGACGGGTTTCATGGATGCGAACTCCTGCACCGGCGATTGTAGCCGACTGCCTCGGGAAATGGGAAGGTTTGACACGGTTGGTTGATAAATGGCGAAGACAGGTACGGCATGCCGCGCCAGGCAAGCGCCTGCTTTTTCCAGGAGGTTTCGATGCGTGAGTCCGACCGGCTGCGGGCGATCGATGCGCAGCATCACATTCATCCGTTCAGCGATATGGCCGCGCTGAATGCGGAAGGCACACGAATACTCACGCATGGCGAGGGCGTGTGGCTGACCGATATGGACGGACGGCGCTACCTGGACGCGTTTTCCGGGCTGTGGAACGTGGCCGTGGGATACGGACGCCGGGAAATTGCGGATGCCGCCTACGCGCAGATGACGCAGTTGCCGTTCTATAACAATTTCTTCAAATCGACGACGCGGCCGGCGACCGAGCTGGCGGAAGTTCTGGGCAGCCTGGCGCCGGGTTTCCGGCGCAGTTTCTTCACCAATTCAGGCTCGGAAGGCAACGACACTGTCATCAGGATGGTGCGGCAATACTGGGCGTTGCGGGGACAGCCGGCAAAAAGCACATTCGTTGCGCGTGTGAACGGATATCACGGGAGTTCGATCGGCGGGGCCAGCCTGGGCGGAATGGCGTGGATGCACCGGCAGGGCGGGCTGCCGATACCAGGCGTGATCCATGTGGCCCAGCCCTGGTGGTGGGGCGAGGGCGGCGGCATGAGCCAGGCGGAGTTCGGCCTGTGGGCGGCGCGCGAAGTGGGCCGCGCCATCGATGCGGTGGGCGCCGAGCACGTGGGGGCGTTCATCGGCGAACCCGTGCAGGGGGCGGGCGGCGTGATCATGCCGCCGGACGGCTATTGGCAGGAGGTGGAGCGCATCTGCCGCGCGCGCGACGTGCTGATCGTCAGCGACGAGGTGATCTGCGGGTTCGGCCGGCTGGGCACCTGGTTCGGCTGCCAGCATTACGGCTTCACACCGGACCTGATGACCGTGGCCAAGGGGCTGACCAGCGGCTACCTGCCGATGGGCGGGGTGATGGTGGGCGATGCGGTGGCGGACGTGCTGGCAGCCGGCGGGGACTTCAACCACGGCTACACGACCAGCGGGCATCCTGTCTGTGCCGCGGCGGCGCTGGCCAATCTGGCGATCCTGCGTGGCGAGGGCTTGGTGGAGCGGGTGCGCGGCGTGATCGGCCCATACCTGGCGCGGCTGTGGCACGGGTTGGAGAGCCATCCGCTGGTGGGCGAGGCACGCATGGTGGGGCTGATGGGCGGCCTGGAGCTGACGCCGGACAAGGCGGCGCGGGCAAGGTTTCCCAAGGCAGGAGAGGCGGGTGTGCTGTGTCGGGACTTTGCCTACGAGGCAGGGCTCATCCTGCGGGCGACCGGCGATTGCATGCTGGTTGCGCCGCCTTTCATCCTGAGCGAGGCGGAGGCGGATCTGCTGGTGGAACGGGTCAGGGGAGCACTGGACCGGACGCTGGACGTGGTTCGTGAGCGGGGTTGGATGTGACGGCGAGTAAGGCGTCCCTCTCGCACGCAAGCGACGCCTACGCCGGCGCGACCCTGCGCTGTCGGGGCGAGTTTGGCCGCGTTCGAAGCTGAAAAGCTAACGAAGCGATCGGGCGGACGTGGAGTTGTAAGAGCAACAGCTTCCCGCCGGGTACGAAACGGAGTGCGGCTCGCTCCTTGACGACCCAAGAGGCGAGCCGATCACTCCGGCTACGCGCGGCGTTGCGTCCGCAGCGCGAACAGGCCGATCAGCCCTGAGCCGAACAGCGCGATGGTGACCGGCTCGGGCACCGGCGCGGCGTCGCCAATCGTCACGCTGATGTCGCCGCCCTCGAAAATACCCGAGCCGCCGTTCAGGGTCGTGATGGTGGCGTCGAGATCCTGGGCTGATCCGGTCGCCACGAGGCACGCCGTGGTGCTGGTGCTCACGCATTTTGTTCCGATCTGCGCGTTGCCGGAGTTTGCGCCGGCGAGCGTCAACGTGTCGTCGATTGCAGCAGGCGCGTAGAGGCTGTTGAACAGCACGTCCGTCACGATACCGGCGGCGTTGGTGAAATCGATGGCGATGCTACGCTGATCATTGCCCCCGCCGCCATATATCGCGGATTGCCACGTCAGCGTAGCAGCGGCACCGGTGGACGCACTGTCGATGGAGCCGCTGAAAGACGCGTAGTTGTAATCCTCGGTGGTGACGAAATCGACAGGGTTGGCGTGACCTGTCCGCGGGGCGGCGGCGAACAGTACCAGCGGCAGGGCAAAACGGGCGGCGGTCATGCGGAGCGTTTTCACGAAGTTTTCCTGATCACGAGTGTGTGAATACGTTACGCTTACGTATCCGTGTGCACAAGGAAAACCGTCGCGTTACCAAAATATTTGGCGTGGTGAATGTGTAAGCAAGGAAGCGGTTCTTTTTTGAAAAAAGAACCAAAAAACTTTTACTTTCCTGCTGCTGCAACGGCCTGGCGCATCACATACAGCCGGCTGCTGCCGCTGCAGGAAGTGACAGCTTTGGTTCTCTTTGAGAGAAAAACCGCTTCCCTACTTTGCCTCAGATGTGCACCAGCGCCAGGCCGCCATGCGGACCCTCGTAGAACGTCAACGACGACAGGCTCTGCGTGCTGCTGAAATCCAGCGTCAGCGATTGGCCGTTGGACTCGGTCAGCGTCAGCACCTTGCCCGACGTGGCGCCGTTGGCGAAGGAAGCGGCAGCGCCACCAAAGGCGAAGCCCTGCAGCTCGATCACGTCGCCGGAAGCGAAGCCGCCGATGGTGCTGTCGAACGCCGTCGGCGCGGCCAGGCTGAGCACGCCGCCGCCGGCGCCGAAATTCACGCCGGTGGTTATGGTGTTGCTGGTGTTCAGCTCCAGCGTGCCGCCATTGGAGATGGCGATCGTGCCGGCGCCGGAAAGCGTGCCGATGAAACTGAGGTCGCCGCTGGCCACGTGTATGCTGCCGCTGTTGATCACGTTCGCGGTGACGGTGCTGGTGCCGTCGGCCGAGGCGGACAGGGCGCCGGCGACCACGAGCGTGCCTACCACGCCGGCGTTGGGCGTGCCGATATCGGCGTTCTGGTCCAGCGTGTAGGTGCTGGTGGCCCCGATGGTCAGCGTGGGCGAGGCGGAGCCGCCGGTGAGCTGCAGCGTGCCCGCCTGTTCGGTGGCGCCGTTCAGCGTCAGCTGGGCGCCTTGCAGCAAACCGAGCTGGCTGGCCGGGTAGGGGCCCTGGTTCAGCACGGCAGGGCCGTTGATGACCACCGCGCCGGGACCCTCGATCGCGCCAGAGGCGAGCGAGGTGATGCCGTTCAGGGTCAGCGTGGTGTCTGCCGTCGTGGTGACGCCGTTGCTGACGGCATTGAACGTAGCGAGCGCCAGCGTGCCGGATTCCTGTGACCAGTCGCCGTTGTAGGTGAGGTTCTGGTCGAGCGTGATCTGGCCGCCATCCAGGATCAGCTCGCCCGTGGTAAGCGCCAGGCTGGGCGCCGCCGAGGACAAGGCGCCGAACACCAGATTGCCGCCGGAGATGTCGAGCGCGGCCGCGCCCGTGACGGCGCCGCCCAGCGTGCCGCCCCCGCTGAGGTTCAGCACGCCGCTGGCCGCCAGCAGCGTGCCGGTGTTGAGGAAGTTGCTCTGCACGATGCTGGTGCCGCTGCCGCTGGCCTTCTCGAACAGCCCGGTGTTGGTGATGGTGCCGTTGGTGCCCTGGATGGAGGCGTTGCCTTCCAGCGCCCAGGTTTCGGCCGCGCCCACTTTCGCCAGCGTGATCGCGTCCAGCTCGTTGCCGAGCAGTATGGTCCCGGTCTGGCTCACCGTCTCGGCCGCGCTGCTGGCGGTGCCGAAATCGAAGCTGAGATTGCCTTCCAGCGACATGCCGTTGCCGAGATGGACGGCGCCGCTGTCGAGCACGGTGCCGGTGCCTTTGAGGAGGCCGTTATCAAGCGCGGTCAGGCCGGTCAGCGTGAGCGTGCTGCCCCCCGTGGTGCCCGGCACGCCCACGATGAGCGTGCCGCCGTTCTGGGCGAAGTCCCCGGCATAGCTGAGCGCGCTGCTGGTCAGCGTGATGGCCGCACTCTGGCTGAGCAGCAGGTGGCTGGCGGTCAGCGTCAGCGCGGAGGCGGTGCCCTTGCTGGCAATGAGGAAGTTGCCGGCATCGAACGCCACCGTGCCGGCGCCTGTCAGCGTGCCGCCGAGCGTGCTGGTGTAGCCGTTGCTGGGGCCGAAGAAGGCGATCGTGCCGACCGCGCTGTCGATGACGCCGGTGTTGACGAGCGAGGCCTGGATCTGCGTCTCACCGCTGACGCCGTTGCCGCCCGTCTTGATGAGCGTGCCGGCGTTGCTCAGCGTGCCGCCCAGCGTGTTGTTGGTAATGACGCTGTTGCCGACCTCGCGCAGCGTGCCGCCCGCCAGGATGTCTATGGCGCCGGTGCCGACCTGGCCGAGATTGACGTTGCTGGTCTGGTTGTAGGTGCCGGTGATGGCCGCGGTGGCGCCGTTCTCCAGGGTGAGCTGGTTGAAGTGGCCGGTGCCGGACAGCGCCAGGGTGGCGTTGGACACGGTGCCTTCCAGGTCCGACAGGCCGGACAGGGTGAGCACGCTGGTGCCGAGGTTCAGCGTGCCACCCTGGGAGAGCGTGAAGCCGCCGGCATAGGTGAGGTTCTCGCCGAGGAACACGGTGGTGTTGTCCACCGCCACGGAGCCCACCGACAGCGCGCAATGCGTGCCGATCGTGGTGCTCAGCCCGTCCAGCGCGAGCTGGCCGCCGCCAGTGACCGTGCCGCTGAGCGTGGTGGATTGCGACTGGTCCAGCAGCGTGCCGCGGGTGAGCACCAGGGTGCCGGCGGTCTGGTTGAAGCTGTTGCCGCCGACCACCGCCCCGCCGGCAAGCGCCAGGGTGCCGCCGGAGAGCGCGAGCGCGCCGCTGATCACGTCGCCATAATTGCCGGCGTCCAGGGTGAGCATGCCCGCGGATACGGCGAGCGTTCCGGAGAGGTTGTAGCCCTGGGTGACGGTAAGCGCGCCGGACGCCACCGAAAGCGCGGTGTTCGACGTGGTGAGCGATTGTATCGTCAGCGCCTCGGCCGCGTAAGTGACGCCGAGCAGCCCGAGGCTGCCGGTGATGCTGACGTTGTCGCCTGATTGCGGGCCGGTGGCCACGCTCCAGTTGGTGCCCGCGGACCAGGTGCCGTTTGTCGTCGCCGTCCAGCTAACCGAAGCCATTGCCTTGTCCTCAATTCTCGTATGCGGCGCCGGCGGCCGCGGGGTCGGTTCAGGTGCCCGTGTCGGGTGCCGGGGTCAGGTGTGGGTCAGGGTCGCCACGTTGCTGGTGTCGGTGAACGTGTAGGCGCTCAGCGTCTGCGCGGTGGAGAAGGCAAGCGTGATGGAGTTGCCCGAACTGTCGGAGACGAGGAGCTGGGTGTGCGCGGCGTTCGCATAGGCGCCCGTCACGGCGCCGCTCAGGCCGGAGATCTGGATCATGTCCTGAGAGGAGAAGTTCTCGATCGTTGCCGCGAACGTCTTGATGTCGTCGATCGCCAGCAGGCCGTCGCCGCCGGCGGCGAAGCTGATGCCGGTGCCGGAAGCGCCCATGGCATTGCCCAGGAAATCCAGCTCGGCGCTGCCGCCGATGGAGAACATGCCGGTGCTGCCGGCGGAGATGCTGCCGATAACCTGCAGGTCACCGTGGTTTACCGCGATGACGCCGTTATCGGTGATGGAGGTGGTGATCTGGCTGAGCGCGTTGCCGTTGGCGACAAGCGAGCCGGAGGTGGCGACCGAGAGCGTGCCGTCCCCTTGGATAGAGGCCGAGGCGTCCAGCGTATCGGTACCGCCGGCGGCGATCTCCAGCGTGGCCGCACTTTCCAGGCCGCCCACGGCGTTGCCCACCGAGACGGTGGAAAGCTGCTGGGCGGCGTGCGTGATGTCCAGCAACGCCGAGCCCTGCACCTCCGGCGCCAGCAGCGTGGTGGTGCCGGCCGCCAGCAGCGTGCCGGTGCCGCTCAGGATTGTGTTGTTGCCCAGCAGGGCGGGGCCGGTGAGGGTGAACGTGTCGGTGCCCAGGTTCAGCAGGCCGCCGCTGGTGCGTAGGTCACCGCCATAGGTCTGGTTGGCGAGCAGGAGCGCGGTGGCTGCGTTGTTCAGTTCCAGCGTGGCGGAGTTCAGCGCCAGGCCGGAGGCGAGGCTGAAGGTGCCGGCGGACAGCGCGATGGCGCCGGCGCCGGCCAGCGTGCCGGCCAGGCGGCCGCCATTCGTCAGCGTCAGCGTCTGGTCGTTGGCGGTCAGTGTGCCGGTGGCGGCCAGAGTGAGGCTGGCGTCTATCTCTGACTGGCCGGTGCCGGACTCGCTGAACTGGCCGGCGATGATGAGTGCGCCGGTGCCGCCGACGTTCAGGTTGTCGAGCACGTTGTAGATGCCGGTGGCGGCCACGGTGAGGGTGCCGCTGCCGTTCTGGTCGGACAGCGCCAGGCCGCCGGTCTGGTCCGCCGCGCCGGAGACCAGCAGGTTGGCGCCAGAGTCGACCGTGTAGTTGCCGATCGTGGTCTGGCCGGAGGAGGACAGCGTGCCGCCGCCGGCGAGCAGGCCGCCATCCAGCGACGCGCTGCCGGACAGCGCGAAGGCGTGGCCGGAGAGGCCGATCGTGCCGGCATATTGCGAGACGATGTTGGCATCCGCCTGGTTGCCCAGCAGCACCACGTCCGACGACACGTCCAGTGCCGCGACCTGGATGGAGAGGCCGGCTTCCAGATAGGTGAGCCCGGCTCCGGTGCTGGCGTTTGCCAGGTCTATCAGGCCGGAGCCGGTCAGCGTGCCGTGCAGCTCGCTGCCCAGCGAGGCGAGCTGGAGCGTGCTGTCGGCGATGATCGTCCCGGTGCTGGTGATCTGCGACTGTATCGTGGCGGTGCTGCTGCCGTTGCGGTCCCACAGCACGCCGGCGTTCTTGATCTGGCCGTACTGGCCGATGATGCTGGAATCGCCATCGATGCGCCAGGACGCGCCGGCGGCGATGTTCACGGTAGGATTGGAGAACTGGCCGAGCAGGACGAGGCCGGTCTGGGTCAGCGTGCCGTTCACGTCTATCTTGTCCGGGCCGCCTATGGTGACGTTGCCCAATTCGGCCGGGCCGTCCAGCACCAGGCTGCCGCCATAGCCGGTGATCGTTCCGGCATCCGCACTGAAGCTGCCGCCGGCCGCAAGGGTGAGCACGGCGCTGGTCCTGTCCAGGTTCAGCACGCCGCCGGACATGTTCCAGTCGCCGGCGTAGCTCTGTGCGCTGTTCAGCACGAGTATGCCGGAGGCCTGGTGCAGGTTGGCCACGCTTAGCACGAGACCGGCCTTGAAGGTGGTCTGGCCGTAGCCGGCGACGGTGCCCAGGCCGAACGTGCCGGCGCCGCTCACCGTGCCGGCGATCGAGTTTGCCAGGCCGTCGAGCTGCAGCTCGCCGATGTTGGCGGCGATGGTGGCGGTGCTGGTCACCTGGGTGTCGATCTGGGTGAGCTTGCCGCCGCCCGTCTTGGCCAGCACGCCCAGGTTGGAGATGCTGCCGACGGAGGAGGGGTCGCCCACCGTCCAGTTGCCGTTGATGTCGTAATGGCCGGTCTTGCCGATCATCACCTTGGCGCCGGAATCCGATGCGCCGAGATAGACGGTGTTGGTCTGTATGGCGGTGCCGGTGACGTTGAGGACGAGGCCGTTGTCCAGCGTCTCGGTGGCGGTGTTGGTGCCGAGCGTCAGAGTGCCCTTGTCATTGATCGTTCCGCTGCCGGCCACGCCGGACAGGGCGAACGTGCTGGTGTCGGTCAGCACATGCCCGAACAGGTCGAGCGTCGAATTGTTGACGGTGAGGTTGTGGGAATAGGTGAAGCTCGCGGCGTTCAGGCCGAGCTTGGCGCCGTTCGTCACCTCGATGGAGCTAAGGTCGCAGACGAAACCGGTGTTCAGGTAATTGCTAGAGTTGGCGCCGTTGAAGTCCAGGACGCCGCCGCCGGCGAGCGTGCCGGACAGGTCGCTGCCGTCATTGATGACCAGCGCGCCGGTTACCGCGTCGATGAGGCCGCCTGTCTGGGTGAGCATCTGGTTGAACACCGCGCCCTGGCCGCCGGCGTAATAGGCCCCCGCCGATACCGAGACGGCGCCGTTGAACGTGGCAAGGTGCTCGGTTGTCAGCTTGCCGCCGGCGACAGACAGCGCGGCGCCGGTGGTGTCCAGGATGTAGGCGGTGGCGGCCACCATGGTGCCTACCGTGACGGTGATGCCGGCCTCGTCGATGATCGCCGTATCTATGTCGGTGGGGGGCGTACCGGTTGTGCCGTCCGTCTGGTTCGTCCAGTCCGCGCCCGTGCCCCAGCTGTCGCTGCCAGTCGCCGACCACGTGTAGGTTGTCATGCAAGCGCCCCTTGGATCTCACGGCCGGCAGACGGCCGTCCTGTATGTTGCAGCGTCGGCTCATGGCGGGTTGGCGGTTGCCGGTTCGATGCGCCCACAATATGGATTTACGGTTGCGTAACGGATGCGCAAAGCCCTGTCACTCCCAAAATAATTACGTTGCGGCGAAAATTATTTTGGGCGCTGAATTGTCGCCAAAATGACGCTGTGGCTTGCAATGTGCGCGCGCGCGAGACAGGCAGCGGAGGGTTTGACAAGGTTGCACGCCCGTGGCATGGGCCGCGCCTTTTTGGGGGCGCGGTGCCCCCGACGAGCCTGAGGGTTGCGTATGGCCAAGCCTGAACTCGGATTGAAACGCGTGTGCGTTTCGTGTGCCACGCGTTTCTACGATCTCGGGCGCGCGCCCGCGGTTTGCCCGAAATGCGGCACCGAGCAGCCCGTGGAGCAGCCGCGTGTGCGCCGCTCCGGCAACGTGGTCGATCTGCGAAAGCCGAAAAAGGCGGCGGTGGCCGAGGATGCCGAGGCGGATGTCGAGGCCGAGGTGGAGGGCGACGAGGCCGAGGAGGGCGTGCTCGAGGACACGTCCGACCTGGAGGACGACGAGGACGACGCGCTGGGGGCGGATCTGGAAGTGGAGCCGGAGGGCGACGAGCCGGAACGCTAGACGCGCGTCCGCCCGCAACCGGGTTGCGCTTGGCGCTTTGGCTGGCGCCGCCCGCCTGCTATGCGGGGCAGGCCAGGCCCGGCGATCGCGCGCGAGCGGGAGGATGAGTTGGAAGATTACGTCCCCGCACAGGACCTGTCCGCCGCCGATGCCGCCGCCCGGCTGCGGGCGCATGTGCAGGACAGGCTGAACCTGTTGGAGAAGAACGGGCACTGCCAGGTCTGCAACACCACGCAATGGGTGCTGCTCAGTGACGCCACGGCGCAGAACAGCGCGGCGCAATTGCCCGGCTGGCCCACCTACGCGCTGGCCTGCGGAACCTGCGGGTTCGTCAGGCATCACCTGAAATCGATATTCGACGGCAGCGGCGGCCAGGCCTACGCCGCGGGCGGGGCCGCCCGGCCCGGCAGCCGTGGCGACGAGGCGGCGCCGCTCGACGCGAAAGTGGCGGTCCTAGAGCGTATCGCCGCCAGCACGGACGACCTTCTGGCCGAGCTGCGCTGGGACGTCCGCGCGATGCGGTGCAAGCAGGAGGACGACTACCGTTCCCTCGCGGAGCGGATGGCCGAACAGGCCGGCGGGCTGTCCGCCACGGTGAGCGGGGCCACGCGCCGGCTGTACTTCGCGGGCGGGATGGCGGTGCTGGGCGTGGTGTGCGTGATGGCGAAGGGGTTCAGGTGGTTCTGAGCGCCTGTTCGAAGACGCCCCGCCGCCTATCTGACGGCGGCCTCGGGTCGCCGGAGCTAGAGTCACCCATCGGCTGACCCGCCGCAGCGCGTCTTCAGACGGACACGGGTGCCTGTCTGAACGCTTGCTCCCACGGGCATCCGGGGGCGATGCTGCGTGCTCCGGCGCGCGACAATCACCGCCATGCTAATCCGCCGGAGCGGGGCTTCCGGACAAACATCCGGGGATCCCCGGGCAGAGTGACGGAGCGGCCCGGCTTGGCGCGGGGAGGCGATTTGCGTTGACGATCACGATCACCGCCTTCGAGAAATCGCCGGACGAGGGCCGTGGCCTGGCGCGCGACACGCGCGTACGCTGGGCGCTGGAGGAGATGGGCCAGCCCTATGCCGTCCGCCCCGTCTCGTTCGCGGCGATGAAGGAGGCGGCGCACCTGGCGCTGCACCCGTTCGGCCAGATACCGACCTACGAGGAGGACGGCCTCGTCCTGTTCGAAACCGGCGCCATCGTGCTGCATGTGGCCGAGCGCCATGCGGGGTTGCTGCCGGGCGACGCGGACGGGCGGGCGCGCGCCAAAATGTGGATGTTCGCGGCACTGAACACCGTGGAGCCGCCGGTGATCGAGCTGAGCATCGCCAGGCTGTTCGAGGCGGACAAGCCGTGGTCGGCGCCGCGCCTGCCGCTCGTGAAGGAAAGGGTACGGGACAGGCTGGCCCGGCTTTCCGGCCGGCTGGGGTCCGAAGCGTGGCTGGACGGGGCGTTCAGCGTGGGTGACCTGATGATGGTCTCGGTGCTGCTGCCGCTGCGCATGTCCGGCTTGCTGGACGAGTATGCGAACCTGGCCGCGTATGTGGCGCGCGGCGAGGCGCGGCCGGCGTATCAGAGGGCGTTTGCCGCGCAGAAGGCGGCGTTCGAGGCCGCACGGCCGGACGGATAGTGGCGCCGCGGACGGGACGACTCACGCCCGAATCCCGCGGTCAGCGACCGTCAGAACGCGGTGAGAGCACCAGGGAGAAAACAAGTTCGGCGCCGCGGCGAACAGGACAGAGGTCTGCTTCTTTTTGCGAAAATGAAGGCCGCGCTCTGCCTGCCCCCTCAAACCGCCGCCTCCTCGAAAATACGCGTGACATCCCCGCCCCAAGCCCCCGCATACCGCGCCAGCCAATGCTGCGCCTGGTTCGGCGCGCCGGAAACGATCGCGTCAAGCGGGTCCAGATAGGCCTCCTCCCCAAGCCCGCGCGTGCGCAAGCCGTCACGCGCAATCGCCAAAGCGTAGCGGGCGAGGTCTCGCACGGTGCCGGTGGCGAACGGGGCGTCCAGGCCGTGGCGGGGCACTTCGGCGCGTATGGCGGCCAGCGTGCGCCAGTCATGCGCGCGGACCAGGTTGTGGGCGGCATGCAGGGCGGCATCGTCATACAGCAGCCCCACCCAGAAGGCGGACTGGGCGAGCATCATCGCAGGCGTGCCGGCATCCGCCCCGCGCATTTCCAGGAAACGTTTCAGGCGCACTTCGGTGAACACGGTGGTGAAGTGGTCGGCGAAGTCGCCGATGGTGGCGGTGATGCCGTGCAGCGCGTCCACCCGGCCGGCCATGAAATCGCGGAAGCTGGCGCCGGCCACGTCGATCAGCCGGCCTTCGCGGGCCACGAAATACATCGGCACGTCCAGCAGCCAGTCCGCATAGCGTTCGAAGCCGAAGCCGTCCTCGAAGAACACGGGCGGAATGCCTGTGCGGTCCGGGTCCGTGTCGGTCCAGACGTTGGCGCGGGCGGACTGGAAGCCGTTCGGGCGGCCCTCGGTGAACGGCGAGTTGGCGAACAGCGCGGTGGCCACGGGCTGCAGCAGCAGGCCCACGCGCAGCTTGCGCACCATGTCCGCCTCGCTGGCGAAATCGAGGTTCACCTGCACGGTGCAGGTGCGCAGCATCATGTCCAGGCCCAGGCCGCCCACCAGCGGCATGTAGCGGCGCATGATGGCGTAGCGCGATTTCGGCATGAACGGCATGTCCGCGCGGGTGGCGGTGGGATGGAAACCCAGCGGGGCGAAGCCCAGACCCAGCGGGCCCGCCACCTGATGGATGTCGGCGAAGTGGCGGTCCAGCTCGGCGCGGGTCTCGTGCAGGGTGGCCAGCGGGGCGCCGGACAGCTCGAACTGGCCGGCGGGTTCCAGCGAGACGCTCTCGCCATCCTTCTTCAGGCCGATCAGGTGGTCCTGGTCGCGGATTACCTCCCAGCCCAGGCCGGCGATGCCGGCGAGCATGGCGTGTATGCCCTGCGGTTCGTAGGCGGGCGGGGCGTAATCGCCGCCCAGCCCCTCGCCCGCGCCGGGGCGGCGGAAGCCGAATTTCTCGTGTTCGGTGCCGATGCGAAAGGCGGATTGCGGCTTGCAGCCCGCGGCCAGGTAGGCGGCCAGTTCGCGCACGTGCCCGATCGGGGTTGTGTCTTCCTCACCGGGGTTGGACATGGGGCTCCTGGGGGTAGGGCAGGAAGGAAGGCCTTCTTCTTTGCAAAAAGAAGCAAAAAACTTTGCGCCTCCGCTTGCCTCGCGGCGCGCGCCGGTCCTGCAATCACGCGTGTCGGCGGCGATTGCACGGGCCTGGCTGCAGGCGGGGGAGCAAAAGTCTTTTGGTCCTTTTTTTCAAAAAAGGACTGCTTGCCTTCCTTCCATTTCGGTCGCGCCTAATTGGTCGACCAGCCCGGCGCCTGCAAGAGGGCCAGCCCCGCCACCGCCGCCGTCTCCGCCCGCAGGATCAGCGTGCCCAGCGACATCGGGCGCACGAAGCTCATCCGTTTGAGCGCGTCGGCCTCGGCCGCCGTGAAGCCGCCCTCGGGGCCGATCAGCAAGGCGCGCGCCTGCCGCGCCGGCGGGCCGGGCCGCGTCCGCTCCAGCGCCACGGCGAGCAGGCGTGCCGGCGGCCAGGCTTCCAGCAGGCTCGCCAAGTCGGTCAGCGGCGCGATCGTGGGCAGGTCCAGCCGCTCGCATTGCTCGGCCGCCTCGCGGGCGATCGCGGCCAAGCGCTCCTCGTTGATCCGGGCGGCGTTGGTGCGCGCGGTGGTGACGGGCAGCAGCGCGGTCACGCCCAGTTCGGTGGCCTGGCGCACCAGCAGGTCCGTGGCGTCACGCTTCAGCGGCGCCCAGGCGAGCACCAGCTCCGGGCTGGCACGCTGCGGCCGAAGCTCGCGCTCCACCTCCAGCATGGCGCGGCCGCGGCGCAGCGCGCCGATGCGGGCCAGCCATTCGCCGTGCTGGCCGTTGAACACCGTGATGCCGGCGCCGGGCGCCAGCCGCAGGACGTGGGCGAGGTAGTGCGCCTGCGCCTCGCTGGGTTCGAGTTCGGCGCCTATGGTGATGGGCGCCGCGATGAATATACGCTGCATTGACCGATTCCTGACCGGCCCGCACATAGCCCATGTGAGTGCACAACCGGAAATCCCCAGGCACACCGACATTGCAGCGGATGGTTGGGTGGCGCGCATGCCTGGGCGCCTGCGTCCCTATCTGCTGCTGGCCCGGCTGGACCGGCCAACCGGCATCTGGCTGCTGTTCCTGCCGGGCGCCTGGGGCATCTTGCTGGCCCGCGGCGGCTGGGGGCCGACGCTGCGGCTGCTGGCGCTGTTCGCCGTGGGGTCCGTGGTGATGCGGGCGGCGGGCTGCGTGGTGAACGACATGTGGGACCGTGACCTGGACGCGCAGGTGAGCCGCACGGCGGCGCGGCCGCTGGCCAGCGGGGCGCTGGGCCTGCGCCAGGCGGCGGCCTTCCTTGCGATGCTGCTGGCCGCGGGGCTGGCGGTGCTGCTGCAGTTGAACCGGCCGGCACAGCTGCTGGGCGCGTGCTCGCTGATACTGGTGTTCGTCTATCCGCTGGCCAAGCGGTTTACCTGGTGGCCGCAACTGGTGATGGGCGCCACCTTCGGCGTAGGCGCGCCGGTGGGCTACGTGGCGGCGTCCGGCCAGGTGGACGATGCCTGCCTTGCGATCTACGCGGCGGCGATACTGTGGGATCTGGGGTTCGACACGATCTACGGGTTCCAGGACATGGAGGACGATGCGGTGGTGGGGGTGCGCAGCACGTCGCGCCGCTTCGCCCACATGCCGCGGCGCTTCGTGGGCCTGGCCTATGCCGGCTGCGTGCTGGCGCTGCTGGCGGCGGGCGCGCTGGCGGGGCTGGGACTGGCCTACCCGTTCCTGCTGGTGGTGGCGATCTGCCTTCTCGGCTGGCAGGTGCGGGTACTGGACATTGCCGATCCGCGCGGCTGCCTGTTGCTGTTCCGGCTGAACCGGGTGGTTGGGGTGGCGGTGGCCGCGGCGCTGGTGGCTGGGCGGTGAGGGCGGGCAGGAAGGAAGGCCTTCTTTTTCGAGAAAAAGAAGCAAGCTTTTGGCCGTTGTCGCGGAGTGCTGGGGCAATGGGTTGCTCCGGCAGCTTTGGCCGGCTGCGGATGGATCGCTCGATCCATGACCGGCAGGGCGCCGCTGCATGATCCGTGACCCGGACGTGTTCATACGTGCCCATACGGGGCTGGCGCGGGCGCCGCTGGTGCCGGAGTTCGCGTTGCATCTGGCCACCGAGATCACGCCGGTCTGGCAGGCGACGGAGGACTGGCTGGCCGAGCGGAACATGGCGCCGCCCTTCTGGGCCTTCGCCTGGCCTGGCGCACAGGCGCTGGCCCGCCTGCTGCTGGACCAGCCGGGCCACGCCGCCGGGCGGAAGGTGCTCGACTTCGCGGCCGGGTGCGGGCTGGCCGCGCTGGCCGCTGCGCGCGCCGGGGCCGCCCGCGTAGAGGCGGCCGAGATCGACGCGCTGGCGCTGGCGGCCATAGCGCTGAACGCGCGCGAGGCCGGCCTGACGGTGGAGACACTGGCCGGCGATGTCGTGGGCCAGGCGTGCCGGTGGGACCTGATACTGTGCGGTGACGTCTGCTACGAGGCGCCGATGGCGCGCACGGTGACCGCCTGGCTGCGGCAATGCGCGGCCGCGGGCGCCACGGTCTGGATGGCTGACCCTGGGCGGGCCTACCTGCCCACCGAGCGGCGGCGGGAGATCGCCGCCTATGACGTGCCGACGACGCTGGAGCTGGAGGACCAGACGGTCCGGCGTACCCTGGTGTTCGAGTTGCTGGCGTGAGCGGGCGCGCTAGGGCTGCCGGTCAGCCTGCGGCCGCTTGCCGTCCGGCACGTTGAAGGCCGGCCCGCTTTCCGGGCCTACGCGGCGGACCAGCGTGGCGCCGCACCACACTTCGGCGCCATAGGCGTTACGCTCGGCCAGCAAGGCGCGCATCACCACGTCGTTGTCGGAAGCGGCCTTCAGCTCGACCGGCTTGCCGTCCAACTTGCCGTCGCAGGCGAGGAAGTAGATGCGGTAGTGCTTCATGGGGCCTGTGTCCTGAACCCTGTTCCAGCCTGTTTCGGGCATCCGGGCGGCGCGGCGCGTAACGAACCCTGCACAAAGTTTTGTAATTTGCAACAAATTTCCGCGCTCCGGCGCGGCGGGCGGGCGTGGCGGCGGTCTTTCGCCCTTGCTTTGCTGTTTCGTAACACCGCGCTACGGTGCTGCAGATGATGCACTTCGCCCACCATCTGCTCCACCAGTACGGCACCAGCGTCATCACGCTCGCCGTCGGCATCGAGTGCGCCGGCCTGCTGTTTCCCGGCGAGACAATCTTCTTCGGCGCCGCGATCTACGCCAGCACCACCGGGCGGGTGAGCATCGTATCGGTGATCCTGGCGGCCATCGCCGGGGCGATACTGGGCAACATCGTGGGCTTCGTCATCGGCCGGCAGATCGGCGCGCCGGTGCTGGCGCGGCACGGCTGGCGGGTGGGGCTGACCGCGCGGCGGCTGGCGCTGGGGCGCTACCTGTTCCGCGAGCACGGCGGCAAGGTGGTGTTCTTCTGCCGTTTCGTCAGCGTGCTGCGCAGCTTCAACGCGCTGCTGGCCGGGGCCAGTGCCATGCGCTGGGGGCCGTTCCTGGCCTGGACGGTAGCCGGCGGCGTGGCCTGGCCCTGCGTGCACGGCATGTTCGGCTATCTTCTGGGCGACGCGGCCAGGCGCATGTCCGGCCGGTTCCAGGTGGTGCTGGTGGTGCTCACGGTCGGTGTGGTTGTGTGGGTGCTGCGGTTCGTGAAACGCAACGAGCAGCGTTTGGAAGAGATAGCCATGCGGTCCGAAAGCTATGAGCGCCATGCCTGAGCGGAACATGCCGAAGCTTGCCCGTGCCCTGGCAGCGTTGGCGGCATTGGTTCTGGCCGCCGCTTCGCCCCCCGGCGATACCGCGCCCGCGCCCACCGTACCCGCGCCAGCCGCACCCGCCCCGGCTGCGGCACCGCCTGCCGCGGCGGCGCCTGAAACCCCCGCACCCGCGCCGGCCGGACCCAGGAGCGACGTCCCGTCGGTGACCGACAGCGCCGCACTGCCGCCAGCCGCGCCGGAGGCCGGCGCGCCCGCGGCCAAGCCGCACCCAGCCAGACATGCGAGCCACGTGCACCGGCGGGCGCCGCCCCCGGCTGCCGCTGCGGCGGCCGCCGCTGGCACGGACGCCACCGTGGCCCTGACCACCCAGCCCGGCAGCGAGCTGGAGACTACGGCCACACGGCTCGTCGCCAGCGACCTCAAGCAGTCGCGCAGCGCGGGGGATCCGCCGGTGATGCTGGTGGGCTCGGCCAGGCTGAGCGTGAAGCCAGGGCCGGCGGCTTTGTTCGTGCAGGTGCAGTCGGCCGATTTCTGCGGCTCGGCAGGGTGTTCCACCTCGGCCTATCTGCGGAACGGCGACAACTGGACGAAGGTGCTGGATTCGATAAGCGGCCCGATTAAGGTGTCGCGCCGCTCCCATCACGGGATGTACGACCTGCTGGTGCATGGCCGCGACCGCTGGGTGTGGAACGGCACGGCCTATGCGGACACCCTGCCCTCGCCTGACGTGGACCTGCTGCATTCCGTGAAGAAATAGTCCCGGCAGGCCGCACGCCCGGCAACGGCGGCCGCCGGGGCGACGCCGCTTCGGCCCTGCCGCTGGCTGCCTCGTCCCGGGCGCCAGCCGGGATGGGCTTTGACATGAGCACGGGGACACCCCTTCTACCCAGCCTGTGTCAGAACCTCTCGCCCTCTACATACACTGGCCGTTCTGCCTGCAGAAATGCCCGTATTGCGACTTCAACAGCCATGTGCGCGATACCATCCCGCAGGCGCGGTTCGCGGCGGCCCTGCGTGCGGAGCTTGCCTGGGAGGCGGCCCGGCTGGGGCGGCGCGCGGTGGGCTCGATCTTCTTCGGCGGCGGCACGCCCAGCCTGATGGCGCCGGAGACGGTGGCGGCGCTGATCGAGGAGGCGCGCCGCCTGTTCGCGGTGGCGCCGGACGCCGAGATCACGCTGGAGGCCAACCCCACCAGCGTGGAGGTGGGCCGGCTGGCGGGGTTCCGCGCCGCCGGGGTGAACCGCCTGTCGCTGGGCGTGCAGGCGCTGGACGACGGGGCGCTGGCGGGGCTGGGCCGGGCGCATAACGCGGCGCAGGCGATGGCGGCGCTGGAGCAGGCACGGGCGATGTTTCCGCGCCTGTCTTTCGACCTGATCTACGCGCGGCCCGGCCAGAGCCTGGCGGCGTGGCAGGCCGAGCTGGACCGGGCGCTGGCGCTGGCGGCGGACCACCTCTCGCTATACCAGCTGACGATCGAGCCGGGTACCGCCTATGCAGGGGCGCACCGGCGCGGCGAGCTGGTGCTGCCGGACGACGACCTGGCCGAGGCGATGTACGACGAAACCGCGGCGGCGGCGGCACGGCACGGCATGGCCGCCTACGAAGTGTCCAACTATGCCCGGCCTGGGGCGGAGAGCCGGCACAACCTGAGCTACTGGCGCTACGGCGAGTATGCCGGGATAGGACCTGGCGCGCATGGAAGGCTGCGGCTGGGCGCGCCTGAAGCGGCGGCCGTGGTAGCGACACGCCGGCACCGCGCGCCGGAAGTGTGGGCCAGCCGGGTGGAGCGGGACGGCCATGGCAGCACGCCGGAGGAGCAGGTGGCGCCGCGCGACAGGGCGCGCGAGGCGCTGCTGATGGGGTTGCGGCTGGCCGAGGGCATCGAGGCGTCGTCCTTCGCCCGGCGTACCGGCGTGGCACTGACGGACGCGCTGGATCCGGCGATCCTGGCGGCGAGCCGGGAGGCGGGCTACCTCGCCTGGGACGGGACGCGGCTGGTGGCGAGTGCCGCAGGCCGGCGGCTCCTGGACGCGCTGCTGCCGCGGCTGGCGGTCTAGGCGGCGCTTCTCTGCAAGGGAAACGGGCGGTCTTGCGCCTCGGCTGGCGTGCGGCCCCGGCCCGTTCTGCGGCCGGAACAGCGGAGCGTCCTGACTTTGCAGGCTGTGCCGGACTACAGGAGGCGCGCCTCGCGGGCAGGCAGCAGGCTCGTGGCGTCACCACTGCACCAGACGCAGCGGCTGGATTGCCGAGCGCCCGCTGCGCTCTCGCGCGTCCGGAAGCCTGATGTCGGGCTGGCGCGAAGCGGCGCCAGGCCGGCAGCGGGGGCGCTGTCCGACCTGGCGTTCACTTCCAGCTACGTGGCTTGCTTCAGGGCTTGTAGGCGTTCGGGTTGTTGACCAGGCCGTACCAGGCCGAGATCTCCTGCACGAAGATGGACCAGCCATCCGGCCTGCCGTCATTCTCCACCGTGGAGTTCGCGCCCGCCAGCCAGGCCGGGATCGCCTGGTTGCCGATGATGATGTGCATCGCCTGCACCTGGGTGTTGCCGTTGGCATCCGTGTAGGTCGGCGCCTGCGCATATTCCATGTAGCTGGAGACGATCAGCTTGCCGTCGATGAACTCGTAGATCGTGTTGGCATTGCCGTCCCAGGACAGCACGAGGTCATGGAAACCTTCCGTCAGGTTTTGCGGCGTCACGTTCAGCGCCGGGCCGGCATTGGGATAGAACGCGTAGCCGGCCTGGTTGGCGCCGTAGATCTGGTAGGGCGGCGTGTTCCACTGCACGCCGTAGATGTTGGGAGTCAGGAAATCCACCTGCTGGCCCACCGGCACGGACGGGTTGTCGTTCCAGCGCGGGTAGTTGTCGTTGGCGTCGATCTCGAAGGAGTGGTTGGCCACCGCCTCCTGCACCAGCGAATCTTGCGTGCCGAACCCGTTCCAGGGATTGCCGCCCGGGCCGGGCGAGATCTGCGACCCGGAGAACAGCCATATCGGGCACCAGGAATACGGGCCGGTCGGGCTCCTGTAGCGCACCTTGATCGTCATGCCCGGGCGTATCTCGTAGGGCACGCGCACCATGGCGCCATAGACGTTGCCCTGGCTGCAGTTGGTGTGGTTGTTCGAGCAGATCGCGCGCAGCTGCATGCTGTGCGGCATCATCAGATGCAGGTCGTTCGGGTCGCCCACATTGTAGTGGCGCGCCACCGCGTAGAACGGCGCCTGGCCGCTCTGCCCGGTATCCATCGGCTCGCCCACGGCACTGTACAGGTCGCCGGCCAGGTAGTTCATGAAGAACGTGTCGCGAATGGACTGGCCGGTGGTCAGGTTGGCGCCTGGCGTCTGAGTGCCCATCAGCAGGGAGAACGCGTTGGTCGATCCCGGCGTCAGCTTCAGCCCGTTGCCCAGCGTGGCGTTGGACCTGACCGGCAGCGGCGTGGTCAGCGGAAAGTTCTGGCCCCAGAGGAAAGTCTGGGTGGCGTCTGCCGCATCGGCGACGTTGGAAGTCACGAAGAGCATGGTGGCGGCCAGGGCGGCGTGTCTGATCATGAAAAGAGCACTCATCTAAATGTGATGTGTGCTCACGTTATTGTGAGGTTTTTACCGGCGCAAGCGAAATGATGAGTAAGGCGTAACGAATTTGCTTGCCTCGTTCCGGAAGCTTGGCATGCAAGCGGGCAACCTTCGCCAAGTCGTTGACGCAGCTTGCGTAATCACAAACGAGGCTGCCCGGACCCCAGCAGGCTGGACGGACACTTCGCCCGTCGCGGACGGATGCTTAGCGCCCGAACAGGCGCTCCAGCTCGGTCCGGGTCAGCTTCAGGTAGGTGGGACGGCCGTGGCTGCAGGTGGCCGCCCGCGGCGTCACCTCCATCTCGCGCAGCAGGGCGTCCATCTCCGCCAGGCCGAGCCGGCGGCCGGCGCGTATGCTGCCGTGGCAGGCCATGCGCGCGATTACCGCGTCCAGCACCTGGGCCAGCGCGGTGCTCTCGCCGTGATGGGCCAGCTCGTCGGCGATGTCGGCCACCAGGCGTTGCGGGTCGGCCGCGCCCAAGGCGGCGGGCAGCGCGCGCACCAGCACCGCGCCGGGGCCGAAGGCTTCCAGCTCCAGGCCGAGCGGGGCCAGTTGGGCGGCGGCGGCGGCAAGTCGGCCGGCATGGGCGGCGCCGCAATCGACCACGGCGGGCAGCAGCAGCGCCTGGCTGCGCACGCCGCCCGCCAGCATCTGGGTGCGCAGCGCCTCGTGGGTCAGCCGCTCATGTGCGGCGTGCTGGTCCACCAGGATCACCGCGTGGTCCGCCGTGGCGGCCACGATGTAGGTGTCGAGAAGCTGGGCCACCGGCGCGCCGAGCGGGTGTGTGGCGGCGTCCGGCGGGCTGGCCGCCGGCCAGGCACGCGCGCTGGCCTGGGAGAACGGCGGGGCCAGGGCCGGCTGGGCCTCGGCAAAGCCCATCTGGCGCACGCCGTCCTGGTTGGCGAAGGCCGGCCCCCCGGCATGCGGGCTGGGCGGGACGAGGCGCAAGGCGGGGCGGGGCGCCAGCGTGCCGGCGCCGCCGCCCAATGTGCGCTGCAGGGTGGAGATCACCAGGCCGCGCACCTGGTCGGCGTTACGGAAGCGCAGCTCGCTCTTTGCAGGGTGCACGTTCACGTCCAGCTCGTCCGGCGGCACGTCCAGCCACAGTGCCACCACGCCATGCCGGCCGGCGGCCAGCACGTCCCGATAGGCCACGCGTATGGCGACGCGCAGGACCGGATCGGTGACCGGGCGGCCGTTGACCACAAGGGACTGGCCGGATGGGGTGGCGCGGCTGACCAGCGGGGCGCAGGCGAAGCCGGCCAGTGCCACCCCGTCCCGCGAGGCGGCGACGGGCAGCAGGCAGGAAGCCGCATCCTGGCCCAGCAGGGCCGCCACCCGGCCGGCGCGGTCCTGCGCCGGCAGGTCAAACACCACCCTTCCCTCGATGGTGAGGCGGAATGCGGTGGCCGGTGCCGCCAGCGCCAGGCGGGACAGCGCGGCTTCGGCATGGTCGGCTTCGGTGCGGGCGGATTTGAGGAATTTGCGCCGCGCCGGGGTGGCGAAGAACAGGTCGTCCACGGTGACGCGGGTGCCTGGCGGGCCGGGGGCGGGAGCGACCGGAGACACCACCCCGCCGGCCACGGCAATACGGTGCGCGTGCGCGGCACCGGGCTGGCGGGAGACGATGGCAAGGCGGGCGGCGGCGCCTATGCTTGGCAGCGCCTCGCCGCGAAAGCCCAGCGTGGCGATGCGCACCAGGTCGCCATCCGGCAGCTTGCTGGTGCAGTGGCGCTGTACGGCGAGCGCCAGGCAGTCCGGCGACATGCCATGACCGTCATCGGTGACCTCGATATGTTCGATGCCGCCGCCGGCGAGCGCCACGGCGATGCGGGTGGCGCCGGCGTCCAGCGCGTTCTCCACCAGCTCCTTCACCGCGGCGGCAGGGCGTTCGATCACTTCGCCGGCGGCGATGCGGTTGACCAGCGCCTCCGGCAATTGGCGGATGCGGGCCGGCGCGTAGCCTTGGCTGGGGCCGGGACTCGTCATGCAGGGCAAGTGTAGCGCACGCGGCCGGCAGGCGTCAGCCGGCAATCCGGGCCAAGTGAGGCCGCGCCGCGCGCGGGGGGCGGGAGCGGGTGAGCGGCACCCCGCCCACCCGGCGGCATCAGGCCGCGTCGCTCTTCTTCTCGTTGCGCTTGCGCTCGTTCGGGTCCAGCCACTTCTTGCGAATGCGCACCGCGGACGGCGTCACCTCCACCAGCTCGTCGTCCTCTATGTAGGCGATCGACTGTTCCAGGTTCAGGCGGCGCGGCGGGATCAGCAGCATCGCCTCGTCCTTGCCGGCGGCGCGTATGTTGGTGAGCTTCTTTTCCTTGATCGGGTTGATGTCGAGGTCGCTCTCGCGCGAGTGCTCGCCCAGTATCATGCCCACGTACACCGCCTCGCCGGGGTTGACGAACAGCGTGCCGCGCTCCTGCAGGTACCACAGCGCGTATTGCACCGCGTGGCCGGCCTCGCTGCTGATGAGCGAGCCGTTACGCCGCCCCTCGATCGGGCCGGCCCAGGGGCGGTAGCCGGCGAACAGGCGGTTCATGATGCCGGTGCCGCGCGTGTCGGTGAGGAACTCGCCGTGATAGCCGATCAGGCCGCGGCTGGGCATGATGAAGGTCAGGCGCACCTTGCCGCCGCCGCTGGGCCGCATGTCCTGCATCTGGCCCTTTCGGCGGGACAGCTTCTCCACCACCGCGCCGGAATACGGCTCGTCCACGTCGACCAGGACTTCCTCGAACGGCTCCTCGCGCTCGCCGGTCTCGGGATTGACCTGGGTCAGCACGCGCGGGCGGCCGATGGACAGCTCGAAGCCCTCGCGCCGCATCGTCTCGATCAGCACGCCCAACTGCAATTCGCCGCGGCCGGCCACTTCGAAGGCGTCCGCCTCGTTGCTCTCGCTGACCTTGATGGCGACGTTGCCCTCGGCCTCGCGGTACAGCCGGTCACGTATTTGGCGCGAGGTGACCTTCTTGCCTTCCTTGCCGCCCAGCGGGCCGTCATTGACGCGGAACGTCATCGCCAGCGTCGGCGGATCGACGGGAATAGCGTGCAGCGGTTCGGTCAGCTCGGGCGCGCCTATGCTGTCCGGGATGGTGGCGTCGGTCAGGCCGGCCACGGCCACGATGTCACCGGCTTCGGCTTCTTCCACCGTGACGCGATCCAGGCCGCGGAAGCCGAGGAGCTTGGTGAGGCGGCCGGTTTCCACGGTGGTGCCATCCTGGCGCAGAACCTTCACCTGCATGTTCAGCTTGGCGCGGCCCTGCTCCACCCGGCCGGTGAGCACGCGGCCGAGGAAGAGATCGTATTCCAGTATGGAGGCGACCATGGCGAAAGGCGCGTCCTTGTCCAGCGTGGGCGCGTGGACGTGGCTGAGCACCAGGTCGAACAGGGCCGACAGGTCCTTGCGCGGGCCCTCCAGCTCGCGGTCCGCCCAGCCCTGGCGGCCGGAGGCGTAGAGCATCGGGAAGTCGAGCTGCTCGTCCGAGGCGCCCAGGGCGGCGAACAGGTCGAACACTTCGGTGTGGACCTCGTCGGCGCGCGCGTCCTGGCGATCGATCTTGTTGACGACCACGATGGGCTTTAGGCCGCGCTGCAGCGCCTTGCCGACCACGAACTTGGTCTGCGGCAGCACGCCTTCTGCCGCGTCCACCAGCACGATGGCGCCGTCCACCATGTTGAGGATGCGCTCCACCTCGCCGCCGAAATCGGCGTGGCCAGGCGTGTCCACGATGTTGATGCGGGTGTCTTTCCACACCACGCTGGCGCATTTCGCCAGGATGGTGATGCCGCGTTCCTTCTCCAGGTCGTTGCGGTCGAGCGCGCGTTCGACGACGGCCTGGTGCTCGCGATAGGCGCCGGACTGCTTCAGCAACTGGTCGACCAGCGTTGTCTTGCCGTGGTCGACATGGGCGATGATGGCGATGTTGCGTATGTCCATGGGGCACTTCACGTTCGAGGGTGTCGGGTGCGGCGCATACGAAAAGGGCCTGACTTCGCATGTCAGACCCTGGGCGGCACCGCGTCTGGCGGAGAGATAGGCGCTGCTTGCTGCGGATGCGAGAGAAAAGGAGGCCAGGCCTGCTTTTTTGCTAAAAAGACGAAACCTCTGCTCCTCCGCCTGCAACGCGCCGCGCGTTTGTTCGCGCAGCACGTGCAAGCAGGAAGCAGAAATCTTCTGCTTCCATTCTTCGGGGAAGCTTACGGCGTCGCCGCGCCCGCCGTGTTCTGCAGCGCCATCTGGATGGCCGATTGCGCGCCGTGCAGGTCGTTGTGGCCGAGCGCCTGGCGCGCCTGGCTGACCTGCTGGACGATCGCCGCCTGGTCCGGCTGGTTGGCGGTACCCACGGGGGTGCTGCGGTCCAGCAGGCGGGTCTCGGCCATCTCCAGCGCCTGCTGCGCCTCGCCGGTGTGGTGCATGCGCAGCGCGCGGTCGGCATCATGGAGGTAATTCACGTAGCCCGCGTTCTCGCCGTCCTTGGGCAGCGGAAGGTGCGGCGCGATGGCGGAGCGGCTGTCCGTGGCGTCTATGTTGCTGGCCCGCGCGGAGGCCGGGCCGCTCAGGCCGGTGCCCGGCTCATGGGCGAAGGTGGTGGGCTCGCCGCCGTCCGACTTGGCCACGTGGTGATGGTGCCGGGGCGGCGTGGTGGTGGCGGACGGCGCCGTCGTGGAGGCGGAAGGGGGTGCCGTCTCGGCGGGGGGTGCCTGGTCGGTGGCCGCAGCCGGCGGGGTTGCGGTAGGCGAGCTGTCCGGCGCGGCGGTCTGGGCGTAGGCGGCGGGCAGGAACGCCAGGCCGGCTAGGGCGGCGGAGGCGAGAAGCAGGTTGCGCATGGAATGGCTCCTTGGGATGTCGTCTGGCCGGAATAGGGCGCGTGCGCCGCTGCCAGAAACGGCGCAGGTCGGACTGGCCCAGACAACGACAGGCCCGCGCGCTTGGTTGCCGCATGGCTGCCGGCAGGCCGCGGCGGCTCGGGCGTCAGGCGGCGAACGGGTCCTCGGGGTAGCGCACGCCGGTGAGGTACAGCCCGTCCGGCGGCGCCGTGGGGCCGGCTGCCGCGCGGTTGCGGGCGGCCAGCGCCGCGGCCACGTCGTCCGGCTGCCAGCGCCCTTCACCCACCAGGCGCAGCGTGCCCACTATGTTGCGCACCTGGTGGTGCAGGAAGCTGCGCGCCTCGGCGATCACGTGGACCTCCTCGCCGGCGCGTGTCACGTCCAGCCGGTCCAGCGTGCGCAGCGGCGAGCTGGCCTGGCAGGCCGCCGCGCGGAACGAGGTGAAATCGTGCCGGCCGAGCAGGTGCGCGCCGGCACGCTGCATGGCGCCCACGTCCAGCGGGCGGGGCAGGTGCCAGGCGCGGTGCGCCAGCAGGGCCGGCCGGGCCGGGCGGTTGAGCACGCGATACAGATAGGCGCGGCCGATAGCGGTGAAGCGGGCGTTCCAGGACGGTGCCACGGCAGCGGCCTGCAGGACGGCGATAGGGTGCGGCTTCAGGTGGTAGTTCAGCGCGGCCACAAGCTGTTCGGGCGTCATCGCGCGGGCGAGGTCCAGATGGGCGACCTGGCCGGTTGCGTGCACGCCGGCATCGGTGCGGCCTGCGGCGGTGGCGGCCACAGGGCCGCCGGCCAGGCCTGCGGCCGCTTCCTCGAGCGCGGACTGGATGGACGGGCCGGTGGCCTGGCGCTGCCAGCCGACGAAGCCCGTGCCGTCATATTCCAGCTTCAGCGCCCAGCGCGTCACGCAAGCACCAGGTCCGGCCAGCCTTGCAGGCCGCGCAGGAAAGCGGCGCCGTCCGCGGCCGGGCGGCCGGCGCGCTGCACGCGCGCGAGGCGCAGGGCGCCGTTGCCGCACGCGACGGTGAAATCGGGGGCGATGATGCGGCCGGGCCGGGCGGGCGCCGGCAGGGCGGCAGGCTCGGCGGCCAGGATCTTCAGCGTGTCCGCGCCCAGCAGGGCGTAGGTGCCCGGCCAGGGGATCAGCGCCCGCACGCGGCGGTCCAGCGCCGCGCTATCCTGGGTGAAGTCGAGATGGCCGTCCGCACGGGTGAGTTTGGGCGCGTAGGTGACCCCCGCCTCGGGCTGCGGCGTGGCCGGCGGCAGGTCTGCTAGCGCCTGCACGATCATGCGCGCGCCCAGCGTGGCAAGCTGGTCGAACAGCGCGGGGGTGGTGTCGCGCGGGCCGATCGGGATCGCCGCGCGAAGGCGCATGGCGCCGGTGTCCAGGCCCTCATCCATCTGCATGATGGTGACGCCGGTCTCGGCATCGCCGGCGAGCAGGGCGGCGTGGATGGGCGCGGCGCCGCGCCAGCGCGGCAGCAGGCTGGCATGGATGTTGAGGCAGCCGAGGCGCGGAGCGTCCAGCATCTCGCGCGGCAGGATCAGGCCGTAGGCGGCGACCACGGCGGCATCGAGCTGCAGGGCGGCGAAGGCCGCGTGTTCATCCGGCTCGCGGCGCAGGCGGGCGGGGGTGCGGACGGGCAGGCCCATCTCGTCCGCCGCGAGGTGGACGGCGCAGCGCGTGAGCGCCTGGCCGCGATGGGCCGGGCGGGGCGGCTGGCAATACACGGCGGCGATCTGGTGGCCGGCTTCGGCCAGCGCGTGCAGCGCGGGGACGGCGAAGGCCGGGGTGCCCAGGAAGGCTAGGCGCATGGCGGGTGCTGGCCTTCTGCGGTGGTTCGACAGAATGTTAAGTAAGCAAGCAGTCCTTTTTGGAAAAAAGGACCATAAAACTTTTGCTACCCGCATTTGCGGCTGTCGTGAGCTTCTGGAATACCGCGGTGCCGCAGCAGCGAGGAGCAAAAGTCTTTTGCTTCTTTTCTTCAGAAAAGAAGACCTTGCTTGCTTCCGCCACGCTCATCCAGCGTGCGCTACTTCAGCGCCGCCTGTTTCTGCTCCTTGGCCAGCTTGCGCATCAGCATGTTGCGTTTCAGCACCGAGAGGTGGTCCACGAACAGCACGCCGTCCAGATGGTCGATCTCGTGCTGCAGGCAGGCGGCCATCAGGCCGTCCGCGTCGATTTCCCGCCGGCGGCCGTCCAGGTCCGAGTAGGACACGCGCACCTGGGCGGGGCGGGCCACGTCCGCATACTGGTTGGGCAGCGAGAGGCAGCCTTCCTCGCGCGTGGCCCATTCCTCGCTGACGCGCAGGATCTCCGGATTGATCAGCACGATGGGCGCGCGCGTCTCGTCCGGCATCAGGTCCACCACGGCCAGGCGCAGCCCGACATCGACCTGCGGCGCGGCCAGGCCGATGCCGGGGGCCTTGTACATCGCGTCGAACATGCGCGGCACGAGGAGGCGGACGCGGTCCATGTCCTCGGTCTTGATGGCGCGTGCCTTGGTCTTCAGCGCCTTGTTGGGGGCGATCAGGATGGGCAGGGTGGGGTCGGCGTCGTCCATTTGCGGTGTTTATGGGGCGTGGGGCGGAAAGCAAACCCTTCGCGCATAACCAGGCAAGGCAGATGAATGGGGGTCTGGGGCCTCGAGGCCCCAGCGGGGTTTGGGGCAGAGCCCCAACCTTGCCCGTGCATCAGAACACGGCATGATCCCCGAGGTCGGTTACCGCCGCCCCGCTGGCCAGCGCCCGATAATGGTCGAACAGCGTGTCCGTCCCGGTGGAGGGCGTGGCGTCCGCGTCATAGGCGCCGGTCTCCGGGTTGAACACCAGCATGGAGTGGGTGGCGTAGTAGCGGCCGATCCTGGCCAGCTCGGCCTTGGCAGAGAGCGGCGGCACCAGGCGGGATGCGGCGGCCAGGCCGGCCACCACGCCGTCCAGCAGCGCCACCGGCACCTGGCGGAACGCCGGCTTGCGGCCAAGCAGGCCGAATAGCGCCAGGCCTTGCTCGCGCGGCGTGATGGCCGGGCCAGGGCCGCCGATCGGCAGCACGCGGCAATGGGTTTCGGCGTCGGTCAGGCAGTCAACCAGGAAGCGCGCCAGGTCTGCGTCGCTGATCGGCTTGCAGGCGGTCAGCCGGCCGTCACCGAACAGCAGGAATGGGCGGCCGCGCTGCACGCGGGCAAACTGGCCGGACAGCGATTTGAAATAGGCGGTTGGGCGGACGATGGTGAAGGCCAGGCCGGACTGGCGCAGTGCGGCCTCGAAGGCGAGCTTGGCGTGCTGGAAGGCGAGCTCCGGCTGCTGCACGCAGAGGGCGGACAGCAGGACGAAGCGACTGACGCCGGCCTGCCGGGCCGCCGCCAGCATGTTGAGATGCGCCTGGTGATCCACCGCCCAGGCATCCGCCGGCGCGCCGGTGCGCGAGGCCATGCAGGACAGGACCGCGTCGAAGCGCTCGCCGGCCAGGCCATCCCGCGCGATCGCGTCGGGGCTGGAGAAATCGACCGTCCGGCCCGGCGCCGGCGAGGTGCCCGGGGCGCGCGGACGATTCAGGCACACGACGTCATGGCCGCGCTGCGTCAGCGCGTGCAGGGTGGCGCGGCCGATCGTGCCGGTGGCGCCGAGCAGGCAGACGCGCAGCCTGGCGTTTGGCATGGGCGGGGACAAGGGCGGTGGCGGCATGGCCGGGTATAGCGCCCGCTCCAGCTGACGCGCCAACCACGACGCAGGCACGGACGGAGGCGGGCGGCACGGATGCGCCGCGCCGCGCAACCGCGCGCCGCGCCCGGCCGTTGCCAGGGCCTGGTACGGAGCGAGATCCCTGCATGCCCTATTTCGAGACCAAAGACGGCACCGCGATACACTACAATGACTGGGGCAGCGGGCCGCCGGTCGTGCTGATACATGGCTGGCCGCTGGATGCGGACATGTGGGAGTACCAGTCGGTGCACCTGGCGCGCAGCGGCTACCGGGTGGTCACCTATGACCGGCGCGGCTTCGGCCGGTCCGGCCAGCCCTGGACGGGCTACGATTACGACACGCTGGCCGCGGATCTGGCCACGCTGCTGGACAAGCTGGACCTGACCGGCGTGACCCTGGTGGGCTTCTCCATGGGCGGCGGCGAAGTGGCGCGCTACGTGGGCACGCATGGCACGGCGCGCATCGCGCGCGTGGCGCTGGTCTCGGCGGTGACGCCGTATCTGCTGCAGGAGCCGGGCAACGAGGACGGCGTGGACCGCAGCGTGTTCGACAAGATGGTGGACGGGCTGCAGACGGACCGGCCCGGCTTCCTGGCGCCGTTCGGCCGCGCGTTCTTCGGCGCCGGAATGCTGAACTTCTCCGTCAGCAGCGAGATCCTGCAATGGGCGCTGCAGATGGCGCTGCTCGCGTCACCCAAGGCCACGGTGGATTGCGTGCGCGCGTTCTCCGAGACGGATTTCCGCGCCGATCTGGCAAAGCTGAGCGTGCCCACGCTGATCGTGCATGGCGATGCGGATGCGACTGTACCGCTAGCGGCGTCCGCGGCAAAGACCGCGAAGCTGGTGCCGCATGCGCGGCTGGAAGTGTATGGCGGGGCGCCGCACGCGCTGATGTACACCGAGCGGGACAGGTTGAATAACGATCTGTTGGCGTTTCTTCGGGAGTAGCTGGAGAGCGAGGCCTTCTTCGAAAAGAAGCAGAAAATCTTTGGGCCTAACCATGGGGGGGAGCGTGCATGCCGAGCTTGCAAGCGCCTGTCCGGAAAGTCCGCGACAGCGGAGCAAAAGTTTTTTGCTTCTTCTTTTCAAAAAAGAAGGCCTTGCTTCCTGACCTAACACAGTTCGCGTGACCAACCTGTCAGGGTCGCCCAAAGGCAGCCTGCATCTTTACGCGGCCTCTCCCGTTAGGCCGAATACTCCAAGAAGGACGCAGACGATGGACACCACGCAGATACGCGAACACATGGAAGTCATCGGCGCGGATGGCGGACATATCGGCACCGTGGACAAGGTCGAGGGCGAACGGATCAAGCTGACCAAAACCGATCGCGGCTCGGGCGGCACCCACCATTACGTCCCGGTATCGCTTGTCGAGGAGATCGACGCCGATGCCGTGCGCATGTCGTTCAAATCGGAACTGGCCGAGCAGTTCTGGGAGAGCTGACGGACCGGCCGCGCGCGGCGAAACGCGTCAGGCTGCCGCGGAAACGGGCGGCCTGGTCAGGCGGGCACTTGCCTGATGTGGTGGATCAGTCGCGCGGTCAGCCGTGAGAGCGTGAACGGCTTCTCGCAGCGCGGCAGATGCGTGTATCGCGCTGGGATCGCCGCATCGTCGTAGCCGCTGGCCAGCAGCACGGGGACGCGGCAGGCCAGCAGGGCGTCCACCACCGGCCAGGAGAACTCGCCGTTCAGGTTGACGTCCATTACGGCGCCATCCGGCGAAGGGTGCGCGGCCAGCAACTCCAGCGCAGTGGCCACGCTGGACGCCGGCCCCAGCACCCGGGCGCCGACTTCGCCCAGGCCGAGGCAGAGCTCCTCGGCAAGGTGGTAGTCATCCTCCACTACAAGGATGGCCAGGCCGGACAGGCTGCATTTCGGCAAAGTTGTCATCGCCCCGCGGCCGGCATGACAGGGCCGAGCGGCAGCACGAGCGTGCAGCGCACCCCGTCAGCGCCAAGCACCAGTTCCGTCCGCGCCTTGAGCTGGTAGGGCAGGGCACGCTCGATAAGTTCGGTGCCGTAGCCGCGCCGCCTGATGGCGTCGGGCGGCATCGAGACCTGCGTCTCGCGCCACTCCAGCACCAGTTGCCTGCCGGCACCGCTGCCCCCCTCCACCCGCCAGGTGACGGACAGGCCCGCCATCGGCTGCGCCAGCGCGCCGTATTTGGCGGCGTTGGTAGCCAGCTCATGCAGCGCCAGGGCAACCGACTGGGCGCGGTCGCCGGGTAGTGCCACCGCGGGGCCTTCGACCCGGGCCTTGGGGGACGCGCCGTTGCCGGCCGCCTCCAGCTCGGCCCGTATCAGCTCCTCCAGATCGAGCTCCCAGTCCTCGTTGCGCGACAGAAAGCCCTGGACGCGGCCGAGGGTGGCCAGGCGGAGCTGGAAGTCGATGCTGCCATCCGACTGGCCGAAATTTCGCCGGGCGATGGCGCTGACCAGGGCCAGCAGGTTGCGGGTGCGGTGCTGCAGTTCGGCCACCAGCAGCGATTGCCGGCCCTGCAACTGCTTGAAATCTTCTATGTCCGTGGTGGTGCCCAGCCACTCCACGATGCGGCCTTGCGGCAAGGACGGTTCGGGTGGGCTCCTGACCGGCTTGGACCTGGTCTGGTGCCAGCGCCAGGCCCCGTCGCTTGCCCGCCGCAGCCGGAACTCGACCAGAACCTCGCCATGCTCCACGGCGCGCTCCCACTCGCGCATGGCGGCGTCGCGGTCCTCCGGATGCACCGCCGCCAGCCAGCCCAGGCCGCAGCTCTCCTCCTGCGTCAGGCCGGTGAACGCGATCCATTGCGGCGAGACCCAGGTCCAGCGGCCCTGATCGCAGGACCGCCAGACCAGTTGCGGGATGCCTTCCGCCAGCATGCGCCAGTTCTGTATGGCGGCCTGCAGCGTCTCAATCTCCCGCCGGTGCGCGGTCCCGTCGCGCATGGTCAGGACCGATCCCGGCAGGCCAGGGCCTGCGGCTGCCAGATGCCCTTCACCCCACACCAGCGAGCCGCTGCAGTGAACGAACCACCCCTTGTGTTCCGCCTGGCCCGCGTGGGCGGCTGCTTCCAGCGCGTGTTCGAACCCGCGTCTGGCGGCGTCGTCCGGCAGCAGCAAAAAGGCGCAGGAGCGGCCCAGCGCCTCGGCTGCGGTCCATCCCAACATGGCCTGGGCACCGGCATTCCATGCCGTCACACAATGATCCGGGCCGAAACATACCACAGCTTGGCGCGGCACCGCATCCGGCGACAGGTCTGCCGGTGCCGCCAGTGTCAGACCGGGCTGGGGTTCGTGCTGTACGGCCTCGCCGTCATGAGCCAACCGTGTGTTCCTTGCAGAGATGCTGTGGAAGACGCCCCGCGACATGAGTGTGGCTGCGGCATTGGCAAGAGAAGATGTCGTTGCCAGACAAGAAACTGTTCGGCCCTGAAAAACAAGCAGCATTTCCGTGCACTATCGTGACGTTATCGCAACGTCTCGCGATGCATACCGTAGCGGTCATCGCTTTCTGTCCGGCCAATTGGAATCAGCGTTTGCGAGCCTGGAAACATCGGCGGCCGCGCCGGCTGCAATGGTGTGCGCGGACGTGGATGCAACGCGCATCGTTGCGCATGCGTCAGTGTGCCGAGTGGGCGTCGGCCGACAGATGTTCCTGCCAGCGGAAGTCGCGTTGCGCGAACGCGATCGTAGTGTTGTCTCACACCGGAGGTTTCGTGCTCGACCGCTCGCGATATAGGCAGACGTCCGGCCGAGGATCGCCGCTCAGAGCGGGCGGATCGAGAGTTGCCAGATACGGCGCCGAGGGCGGGGAAGCCGTGCTTCCCCGCCCTGCGCCAGGCCCGGCGTCATTTCACGTCGGCCAACTGACTGTGCACCAGCTCGGCGAACCGTCCGCGTTCGGAAAGCAGCGTCTCGAACGTGCCGCGCTCCTCGACGCGGCCGGCGTCGAACACCAGGATTTCGTCGGCATCGCGCACGGTGGACAGCCGGTGGGCGATCACGAATGTGGTGCGGCCCTTCATCAGGTTTGCCATGGCGCGGGACACGCGGGCTTCGGTGGCGGCGTCCAGCGCGCTGGTCGCCTCGTCCAGTATCAGGATCGGCGCGTCCTTCAGCAGGGCCCGCGCGATCGCAAGGCGCTGGCGCTGGCCGCCGGACAGCGTGGCGCCGCGCTCGCCCACCAGCGTGTCATAGCCCTGCGGCTGGCGGATGATGAAGTCGTGCGCTTCGGCCAGGCGGCAGGCGTGCTCGATCTGCGCGTCGGTGGCGTCCGGCCGGCCGACCAGCAGGTTTTCGCGTATGGTGCGGTTGAACAGCAGGCTTTCCTGGAACACCACGCCGATGTTATGGCGCAGGCTGCCAAGCGACACGTCGCGCAGGTCCTGGCCGTCTATCAATATGCCGCCGTGCTGCGGGTCCCACAGGCGCTGCAGCATGTGCATCGCGGTGGATTTGCCGGCGCCGGTGGCACCCACCAGCGCGGTCACGGTGCCGGGGCGGGCCACGAAGCTCACGTCCGACAGGATGGCCGGGCCGCCGGGATAGGCGAAGCTCACCTGCTCGAAGGCCACTTCGCCGTGGGTGACTTCCAGTTCGGCCGCGTCCGCACGGTCCGGCACCGAGCTCTGCGTGTCCAGCAGGGTGAAGTAGTCACCGATGCCCGGCGCACGCATGAACAGGTTGCTGGCGAAGTTCACCGCGGCTTCCAGCCGGCCGATCAGCAGGGTGGAGAACCCCATGAAGGAGACGATGTCGGACACGCTCGCCTTGCCATCGAGGTGCAGCATGGCGCCGGCGACGACGATGGTGATCACCGCGAGCGTGCTGGAGGCGCGCGTCAGCACGGTCACCAGCGCCCACCAGTTCAGCACCGGGAACTGGTGGCGCATGACGTTCTCGACGATCTCGCCGAACGCGCGGGCTTCGGCCTGCAGGCGGCCGAAGGACTGCACGGCCACCACGTTGGACAGCGCGTCCTGCGCGCGGCCGGCGAGCGCCGAGTGCGCGGCTTCCGCGCGGCGCTGCCCGGTCTGGGTGCGCCGTATGACGAAGACGGTGACGCTGACGAACACGCTGACCAGCGCCACCAGCACCAGCGACAGGCGCCAGTTCAGGAACGCGCTCAGCGGCAACAGCACGATAACGGCCACGTAGGTCGCCAGGTTCTCCTTAAAAAACGTCAGGCTTAGCGCGAAGATCGAGTCAGAACCTGACACCATCGTCTTCATCACGCTGCCGGACTGCACGCCGGCGTGGAACGAGGATGGCAGCGCCAGCACGCGGTCGAAGCAGCGGCTGATGGCGCCCAGGCGGGTGCGGTGCGCCAGGCGCTCGGACCCCATTGCGACGGCGATGTTCACGCCGATGCCGCAGGCGCCGATCAGCACCCAGGCGCCGACCAGGTGGCCGCCCTCGGCGAAAAGCTGGGCATGCGGTATGCTGTCCGTCTTGGCCAGCAGGCCGATGACATGGCCGAACAGCAGGGGATCGAGGAACTGCAAGGCGGCGACGCCGAGATTGCCGAGCACCAGCAGGGTGATGACGCGGCGATCCTGCACCAGCAACCCCAGGACCCGTCGATAGACTTTCGTGAGCGGCATTCGGCTAACTTTCGGCCAGACTGCCGGACCATCTGCCCGGCGTTACCTGGATAGCGTTGCAACGCGGCGAAAAAGCGGCAGAGGGGTATTCCAATTGGGGCAGCACGGAAAAATGAACGGACGTTAACGGCTGGTAGTGCAGGGCTGCGCGTCCAGCGCAGGCCAGCGCGTGCGTCACGGCACCGGGCGTCAACACGGTACGCGAGCGGCGGAGGTTCATCTGAACGCCGCGATACGGCGCGAAAATGCAAATTGCTACTCTTGCGAAGCAACTTCAGCACCGCAGTCCGAAATCTTCGGTCAGGCAATATGGGCGCCAAGTAAAAAGCAGTTCGCCGCGAAAGAACCGAGCGGTCCCTACTTCAGCGAGTCCTCACCGCGCACCGCGCTTCGGCACTCCGCGACAGCGCGGACGAAAGCTTCTTGCTTCTTTTCGAACAGGAAGGCCTTGCCTTCACTTACAACGCCACAGCCGCGAACACCTCGGACGGGTTCACGAACTCTTCCTGCGCAGCGACGATCAGCAGCTCCCGGCTTCCAGCCAGAAGGGTGCGGCTCAGCAAGCCGTGTATGGCGCTGGCGGCGCAGGCCAGGGCAGCGGCCGGGGACTGCGTGCGCAGGACGTGGAACAGGAACAGCGCGGCGATCGCGTCACCGGCGCCGTTGGCCGTGATGGGGAGCAGCCTGGTGCGCAGGCGGTGCAGGCCGTCCGGCCCGGCGCAGAGCAGGTCCAGCGCGCCGTCCGGCGTCCGCTGGGTGCGCAGACTGGTGACGAGCACGATGCGCGGCCCGGCCTGGCGCATGCGGCCACGCAGGGCGTGGATGGCCGACACGGCGGCCTCCTGTGTGGCGCAATCCTGGCCGGTGAGCGTTGCCAACTCGAACTGGTTGGGCGTGAGTATGTCGGCTTCGGGCACGGCGATGTCGGCAAAGAAGGCGGCGATGCCTGGGCGGACATAGACGCCTGGGCCGTCATCGCCGATCACCGGGTCACAGCACCACAGGGCCGCCGGATTGTGCGCGCGCAGCCGGTGCGCCGCATGCAGTATGGCGCCACCGGTGCCCGGGTCGCCGATATAGCCGGAGAGCAGGGCGTCGCAGGACGCGAACGCGCCGCGCGCCTCTATGCCGTCCACCAGCGCGCGTATCGTCTCCGGCGGCGTGGCGGTGCCGGTGTGGCTGCCGTAGCCGGGGTGGTTGGAGAACTGCACGGTGTCGATCGGCCAGACTTCGGCGCCCAGGCGCTGCAAGGGAAAGACAGCGCTGCTGTTGCCCACGTGGCCGTAGGCGACGTGGGACTGGATGCTCAGGATGTTCATTCGGGGGCCGGCCGGGTTGATGCCCGATCAAGGTAGGCAGGCAAGCAGTCCTTTTTCAAAAAGGACCAAAAACTTTTGTTCCCCCCGCTTTTGCGGCTTCGGGTGCGCGGGATGGGCGTGGTTCGGCCTTTCCTCTTTCGGGCGTTTCGCGCATTGGCTTCGCATGCGTTTCAATGACCTCCTAGCCCTCGCCCCCGTGTCCGACACGAGCTGGACCGCGCCCGGCGTGCCGCCGACGGACGAGCCGCGGCTGTTCGGCGGCGTGCTGATCGCGCACGCGGTACTGGCCGCCTCCGCCGGTGCGCCGGCGTGCCACGCGCTGCACGCCTTTTTCATCGGCGTGGGAAGCAAGGAGCAGGCTTTCGACATCGGCATCGTTCGCACGCGGGACGGGCGCAGCTTTGCCACCCGGCAGTTCGAGATCACCCAGGCGGAGCGGCTGCTGCTTGCCGGGCACAGCTCCCATCACGACGGCGATGCCGGCCCGGAGCACCAGGCGGAGATGCCGGACCTGCCACCGCCGGAGCGGCTGGAGGACCAGCGGGTGCGGCGCGCGCGGCAGGCGCAGGAAGCGGGGCGGCCGGCACGCAACCACCTGGTGGATGTGATGCTGGAGGTGCGTCCCGTGGAACTGCCTCAGACGGGCAGCCAGCCGGAGCGCGCCCTATGGTTCCGGCCACGCGCGCCGTTCAGCGGAGATGCGGCCATGCATCGCGCCGTGATCGGCTTCGCGTCCGACGTGGGTCTGGTGCATGTGGGCCTGCTGCCGCATGGCAGAACCGAAACGCCGGCGATACAAGCGGCCAGCCTGGACCACAGCATCTGGTTCCACGGCGATGCGGCGGCGGATGACTGGCTGCTGCACGTGCAGCGCTCGCCGGTCGCGCGTGATGGAAGAGGCCTGTCGCTTGGCTCGGTGTTCTCGCGGGACGGAAGGCTGGTCGCCAGCGTGGCGCAGGAGATCCTGGCCCGAACCAGAAAGTAGGCGCCAAGCGGCCTAAGTTCCACGCATCCGCTCCTAAATATCCCGTCCGCAAACCGGAAGTTCCAAAAACCGTCAAGAACCCGCCGCAGCGAAGAAGCAAAAGTTTTTTGCTTCTTTTTTTCAAAAAAGAAGGCCTTTCTTTCTTATTAAAGCGCCGCCAAAGCCCGGCTCCCAAAAGTCACTTCGCCAAGGGATGATGCGCCTCCACCAGCCTTTGCAGCCGCTCCGCCAGAACATGCGTGTAGATCTGCGTGGTTGCGATGTCCGCGTGGCCCAGCAGCACCTGCAGGCTGCGCAGATCGGCGCCATGCGCCAGCATGTGGGACGCGAAAGCGTGGCGCAGCACGTGCGGGGAAATGCGTGCGAGGTCGAGGCCCGCCGCCAGTGCGGCGTCGCGCAGCACCAGGTCGAACCCCTGGCGCGTGAGTGCGCGCCTGGGGTTGCGGCCGGGGAACAGGAACGGGCTTTTCGGCGTCAGCGCCACCAAGGCGGCGCAGGCGGCGCGCGCGGCGTCCGCGATCGGCACGATGCGCTCGCGGCCGCCCTTGCCGCGCACGAACAGGATGTCTCCCGTGGTGGCCAGCGCGGTGCGCGGCAGCGCCAGCATCTCGGAGATGCGCAGGCCGGTGGAGTAGAGGATCTCGAGTGCCGCGGTGGCTGTGGCACCACGCAGGCCGGGCAGCGTGGGGGCTGCGGCCAGCAGCGCGGTGACCTCCGCTTCGGAGAGGACTCGCGGCAGCGTGGCCGGCTGGCGCGGCGCGTCCAGCAGGTCGGTCGGGTCGTCACGGCGGATGCCGCCGCGGGCGAGGAAGCGGTGGAACTGCCGCAGACAGGAGAGGCGGCGCGCGGCGCTGCGGGCGGACAGGCCGTCGCCCGGCAGGCTTTGCATGTAGGCGGCCAGGGTGTCACGGTCCGCCTCGGACATCGCCTGGCCGCGCGTGCGGGCGAAGGCGGCGAAATGGGCCAGGTCCCGTCCATAGGCCAGCAGCGTGTTGCGGGCGGCGCCACGTTCGGCGGCCAGCATTTCCAGGAAGGCTTCGGCATGGCGGTCCGCTGTCGCGGACATACCCGCAGACCAGCCGACAGGGGGCAAAAGTTTCCTGATTCTTTTTTTCAAAAAAGAACTGCTTCCGTCCTTCCTTAGTGGTGGTCGGAGAATTTGTCGTTCGACAGCACATGCTCCACCGGCGCCCTGTGCGCGGGCGGCGGGAACGCGCCGATGACGACGAAGCCGGCGAGCACGGCCATCACGAACAAGGCGAAGATTATGATGAAAAAACGGCTCATCCGGCGCGGTGGTGCCCCCTGTCGGTCGTCGGCGCGTGGCGGCGTGCCGCCTTTGCGGCGCCGCACCGTGTGCTAGCCTCGCCGGGAATGACACGCAACTCAACCTTCCCGGAGTCCGGCGCGCCGGAGCCGGACTGGCCCGCCTCTGCGCCTCCCGGCCGCCCGGCGTGGCTCGGCCGGCGCAGCCTGGTGCTGGTAGGCCTGCCGGGCTCCGGCAAGACCTCGATCGGGCGGCGCGCGGCGCTGCGCCTGGGCCTGCCGTTTCGGGACGCGGACGCCGAGATCGAGCAGGCGGCCGGCTGCACGGTCGCCGAACTGTTCGCCCGCCACGGCGAGCCGGCGTTCCGCGAAGGCGAGCGCCGGGTGATACGCCGCCTGCTGGCCGGCCCGCCGATGGTGCTGGCCACCGGCGGCGGCGCGTTCATGGATGCGGAGACACGGGCCGCGATACGCGAGGGCGCGGTCAGCCTGTGGCTACGCTGCAAGCTGGAGACGCTGGTGCGCCGAACCTCCGGCCGGACGCACCGCCCGCTGCTGGCGGGGCCGGCGCCGGAGCGCGTGCTGGCCGACCTGATGGCCAGGCGCCACCCGGTCTATGCGGAGGCCGACATCGTGGTCCATTGCGGCGAGGACAACCCGGACGCCACCGCCGCTCGCGTCGTGGAAGCGGTGCTGGCGCATGTGCCGCCTGCCCGCGTGCCCGTGGCGCTGACCGGAGACCGCTACGACGTGGTGGTGGGGCGCGGTCTGCTGGCGCGGGCGGGCGGGCTGCTGGCGCCGGTGCTGCCGCAGCGCCGTGCCGTTGTGGTGTCCGACGAGAACGTGGCGGCGCTGCACCTGCCGGCGCTAAGCGCCGGGTTGGCGGAGGCAGGTTTCGAGGTGCGCACGCTGTCCGTGCCGCCCGGCGAGGCGTCCAAATCGCTGGCCAGCTATGGGCGGCTGACGGACGCGCTTCTGGAGGCCGGCGTGGAGCGGCGGACCGCCGTGGTGGCCCTGGGCGGCGGCGTGGTGGGCGACCTGGTGGGCTTTGCCGCGGCTACGGTGCTGCGCGGATTGCCGCTGGTGCAGGTACCGACCACGCTGCTGGCGCAGGTGGACAGCAGCGTCGGCGGCAAGACGGGCATCAACACCGTGTACGGCAAGAACCTGCTAGGCGCGTTCTACCAGCCTCGCATCGTTCTGGCCGATACCGGCGTGCTGGCCACGCTGCCGGTGCGCGAGCTGCGCGCGGGCTACGCGGAGATCGTCAAGGCCGGGCTGATCGGCGACGGGGCCTTCTTCGTCTGGTGCGAGGCGAACGGTGCCGGCCTGCTGGCGGGCGACCCGGCGGCGCTGGCCGTGGCGGTGGAGCGCGCCTGCGCCTTCAAGGCGCGCGTGGTAGAGGATGACGAGCGCGAGGACCGCGCCGAAGGCGGCCGCGCGCTGCTGAATCTGGGCCACACCTTCGCCCACGCGCTGGAGGCGGAGTACGGCTACACCGGCGAGCTGCTGCACGGCGAAGCGGTGAGCCTGGGCCTGGTTCTGGCCTTCCGCCTGTCCGAAAAGCTCGGCGTCTGTTCCGGTGCCGACGCGGAGCGGGTGCGCGCGCATCTGGCGGCGTGCGGCATGCCGCATGCGCTCCGCAGCCTGGGGCGGCGGCTGTCGGCGGCGTCGCTGATCGCACACATGCAGCGCGACAAGAAGATGCGCGACGGGCGGTTGGGCTTCGTGCTGGTGCGCGGCGTGGGCGAGGCGTTCACCAGCCGGGACGTGCCGGAGGCGGCGGTAGCTTCCGTGCTGCGCGATGCTGGGTGCGGGGAGTAGCGAGCGCACGCCGGCGGCAGGAGCAAGCAAGGCCTTCTTTTCTGAAGAAAAGAAGCAAAAGACTTTTGCTACCTCGACGCTTCAGGGCTTTGTTTTACGGCTGCGTCTTGCTGCTGCTGAAACGGATGGGAAGGCACTCCGCGACAGCCGGACAAAAGCTGATTTTGCTCAACGATGGTCCTGCTTCTTTACCCCTGATCCGCCGGCGCCACAGCTTTCCGGCCATGCCCGATCGGCGGCAGCGGCCCGGCCTTCAGCGCGTCCGCATCCAGCTTCAGGTCCCGCCGCACCGCGCCGCTGCCGCCCAGATTCGGGATGGGCGTGCCGTCCACGTCCAGCTCCGTGGCGCCGGCGTTGCCCGTTGTCAGCAGAAGGCCGGGCTTGTCGGCCGGCACCGGCCAGGTCTCGCCGGCATGCATCAGCTTGTTCAGCGCCGGCGGGCCGCCTGGCTGCTTCACGGTGATCCAGGCGTCCGCGTTCGCCTTGACGACGATGCGGGTGCCGGCGGGTGCCGCGGGCGGCGCCGGCGTGGCGGCGGCTGGCGCGGGCGCGGCTTGGCCCGGCGCCGCTTGGACGGCGGCCGGCGGCGGCGCGGGCTGGGCCGGGTTCTGCGCGACCGGGGCAGTCGCTGGCGGCACCGCCTGCGGCGCCGGTGCGGTCTGGCTGGCTGGCGGCGGATGGGCCGCCGGCGCGAGCGCCGGAGCTTGCGGCTGCGGCGCGGGTGCCGACGCGGTGGGCAGCAGCGAGGCGACCTGGGGCGAGGGGGCCGGCTTCTGCACCGCGGGCCGCAGGCGGTCCGGGATCGGCGGCACCGTCTCGGCCGGGGTGCGTTGGTGTTCGGACATGTAGTACCAGCCGGCATAGGCACCGGCCAGTATCACCAGGCCCAGCAGCATCAACGCGCCTGCCGGCACGCCGCGCTGCGGCACCGGCGCCGGAAAGCTCAGCGCCGGCCGTATGCTGCTGCCGCCCGTCTCGGCGCGGAATCGGCTGGCCATCTGCTCGCCCTGCAGGCCCAGGGCTGTGGCGTAGGCCCGTACGAAACCTAGCGCGTATGTGGGGCCAGGCAGCTCGCTGATCCGCCCGGCCTCGATCGCCTCCAGATAGGGCAGGCGTATGCGCAGGCTCTGGGCCAGGTCGGGCAGTTCCCACCCCAGGCTCTGCCGTCTGGCGCGCAGCTCGCCACCCAGCTTTGCGGCTGGGGCTTGGGCTGCCTCGCGTTGTGCTGTGTCAGACATGCTTTCCCGGTCCGCAACGATGACGCAAGTTGTACAGGGTCGGGCCTGCAGGAGCTAGAAGACGCAACGCAAATGGGGTTCCCCGCCCGACACGCACATTGGCGGGAACGCACTAGGGTCGGCCGAGGGTCGGCCCAGCCCTGGCCTGCTCGCGCCGGCCGGTCCATACAAGTGTGGCACACGCGCAACGGAAGCACACCCGGCAAATTTCGGCACGGACATTCGCGTTGCTTCTGATACAGTTCCTATCAAAGCTGCGGGAGCGTTCGTCATGCCGGTAATATATGCTTGAGACAGGGCTCGGCCCTGTGATCGAGCTGGCCCTGATGCTCATCGCGGCCTTCGGCACCCTGCAGTCACTGGCCGGCCTGTTTGCGGTGCTGGCCTTCGCACGATCGCCCGAGGCGAACGCGCAACCCCGGCCGCCGGTCACCGTGCTGAAACCCGTGTGCGGCGACGAGCCGGGCCTGGAAGCCGCACTGCTCTCGTTCTGCACGCAGGACTACCCCGATTTCCAGATCATCATCGGTGCGCAGGACAGGAACGACCCGGCGCTGGACGTGGCGCGGCGCCTGCGGGCGCGCTTTCCGGCGCTGATCGACATCGTGGTGGATCCGGCACTGCACGGGCCGAACCGCAAGATCAGCAACCTGATGAACATGCTGCCGTATGCCAGGCACGAAACGCTGGTGTTCGGCGACAGTGACCTGCACGTGCGCCCGGACTACCTGCGCCAGGTGGTATCCACCCTGCTGACGCCGGGCACCGGCCTGGTCACCGCCATCTGCGGCGGGGAGGCGGTGCACAGCGCCGTGGCCGGTCAGCTCGGTGCGATGCACATCTCGCACTCGTTCCTGCCGGGCGCGCTGCTCGGCGCCCTGGTGGGACGGCAGGATTGCCTGGGCACCACCATGGCGATTCGGCGGCACACTTTGGCGCAGGCCGGCGGTCTGGCGGCGCTGGTGCCGCATCTGGCGGACGACAATTTGCTAGGCCGGCTGGTGCGCCAGCTCGGGCTGGCGGTGCGCATTGCGCCCACGATGCCGGTGGTCACCGTGCAGGAACGCTCGCTGGGCGCCGTGTGGCTGCACGAGCTGCGCTGGGCGCGTACCATACGCACGGTGGCGCCGGTGGCGCACGGCCTGTCGGTGGTGCAGTTCCCGCTCGTCTGGGCCGGGCTGGCCGTGCTTCTCTCCGCCGGCGGCCGCCTGGAAGCGGGCGTGTTCCTGCTGGTGTGGATGCTGCGCGCCGGGGTGGCCGACGTCATCGACCTCAGCCTGCGCCGCCGGCGCGCCCGCCGGGCGGTGCCCAGCAGGGCGGCGCTGCTGCCGCTGCGGGACCTGCTGTCGGTCCTGGAGATCGCGGCAAGCTTCCTGGGTGACGCGGTAATCTGGCGAGGGCATACGCTGCAGGCCAACCGCCGGGCGCAGGCGCGCGTGGTGGTGCCGGCGGCCTAGCCAGGCGGCGAGGCTGGCCCGCCGGCGCGATCCAGCACCGGCTCTCCTTCCGAGGAGCACGCCGGCATGGGCGTGCGGACAGCACGCCTGCGCCCGGCGCCGGCAAAGTTTTTCGGCCCCTTTTGCAAAAAAGGACTACTTGCTTGGCTTCCTCACGGCCGGAGCCGGCGATCAAGCGCAAGACACTGCACGCCGTCTCGGTCAGCCTGGGTCTGGCAGGGCTCCTGCTCGCCACGTTGCTGGTCGGCTGGTTCGGGTTCGGCCGCGTGCTCGGCGCCCTGGTCTCCGTGGGCGGTTCGGGCTTCGCGCTCGTCTGCGCCTGGCAGATGGTGCTGTTCGCAACGCTTGGGCTGGGCTGGTTCGTGCTGCTGCCGGCCAGCCGCGCGTGGCGGCTCCGGGTGGCGATCTGGGGGCGCATGGTGCGCGACGCCGCGGGCGGCCTGCTGCCGTTCTCGCTGGTGGGCGGGTTCGTGCTGGGCGCCCGGGCCGTCACCTTGCATGGCGTCACCTGGAGGCAGGCCACCGCCTCCACGGTCGTCGATCTGACGGCGGAGTTCCTGGCACAGATCGCGCTGGTGCTGGCCGGGCTGGTGCTGCTGGCGGCACGCCAGCCGCACGCGGCGCTGCTGTGGCCGGTGGGCGCGGGTGTTGCGGCCGCTTCGGTGGGCGGGCTGGGCTTCGTCTGGCTGCAGCGTAGCGGCGCAAGGCCGTTGCTGCGGCTGAGCCGGCGCCTGCTGGGCAACGCGTTTCCCGCGCTCGATGGCCAGGTCCACGCCGTGCAGGAGGGTCTGGCCGACATCTACGCCCAGCCCTGGCGCGTGGCGCTGGCCCTGGCGCTGCATTTGACGGCCTGGCTGGGCACCGGCTTCGCCAGCCTGATCGCGTTCCGGCTGCTTGGCGCCAGGATCGGCTTTGCCGACGCGCTGGGCATAGAGGCGCTACTGCACGGCGTGCTGGCCGTGGCGGTCCTGGTGCCGGGCTACGCAGGGGTGCAGGAGGCGGCCTATGCCGGCGTGGCGCCGTTGTTCGGGCAGCCCGCCGAACTGGCGCTCGCCGTCTCCCTGCTGCGGCGCGCGCGTGACGTGGCCCTGGGCGTGCCGATACTGCTGATCTGGCAGCTCGTGGAGGCGCGCCGTGTGGGAGTGCGGACCAGGTAGCTAGAAGTCAGTAGCAAAAGCGCCGTTCCGTGCTTGCGGTGATTACGCTCCTTCAACACTCCCGCCGATGCGACTGTGTTAGAACGAAAGTTTTGCTCCTTCTTAAAAAAAGGACTTCCCTGCCGGCTTCCGCCACGCCCGCGCTTACGCATTGGTAAACTCCCGGGTGGTAGACTTTCCCGTGAGACCAACGGAGTTTCTCGGGTGCGCGGGCCGGCACGCAAGACGGATATGTTCTGGCCGGTCGTGGCGGTAGCGTTCGCGGTCGTGGCGGGCGTGGCCTTCGCCGGGCTGATGCTGGTGGGCGAGTTCGACCGTGCGGCGGCCCGGCGCGAGCAGAGCGTGGTGGCCAACGGCATACGCGGCCGGATCGACGAGGTCTCGCATCTTACCGATCTCGAAGTCGTCTGGGACGACGCGGTGCGCCACCTGGACAACCATTTCGATGCCGACTGGGCGCAGGACAACATGGGAACGTTCCTGTGGCAGAACAGCAGGTTCGAGGATACGTTCATCCTCGCGGCGGACGATCGCCCGATCTTCGCGATCAACCGCGGCAGGCCGGCGGCCCTCGGCCTCTATACCGCGTTCGAGAACAGCACTTCCTCGCTGGTGGCCACGGTCCGGCGGGAGGAGGCGCGGCGCCGCAGCCTGCCGGCGCAGCCGCATGTGGGCGAGCTCATGACGAATCCGAACACCGCAAGCGGGCTGGCCAATGTGGGCGGCGCGGTGTTCATCCTCTCGGCCACCGCGGTGCAGTCCGATTTCGGCAGGGCGGCGCTGCGCGGGCCGCGCGCGCCGCTGGTGGTGACCGCGATGCCGCTGGACGAGCTGTTCATACGCAAATTCGCCGGCCGTTTCCTGCTGGACGACGTGCACCTTCATATCGGCGGCGGCGCGCCCGGCCGCGGCACCGCCTTCGTCGATTTCCACGACGATCACGGCGGCTACGTGGCGACGCTGGTCTGGGCGCCGCAGACGCCCGGCCGCACCCTGCTCCGGCGGCTGGGCCTGCCGGCGCTGGCGGTGCTGATCGGCCTGTCCGCCTGCATCGCCTGGCTGTACCGGCGCGCGCGCCAGGCCGCGCGCGAGCTCGTCACCAGCGAGGCGCGGGCCACGCACCTGGCCTATCATGACGGGCTGACCGGATTGCCCAACCGCGCTTTGTTCCAGGACAGGCTAAGCCACGCCCTGCGGCTTCTGCCGCGCACCGGCGAGTCGGTCGCCGTGCACTGCCTGGACCTGGACCGGTTCAAGGCGATCAACGACACGCACGGCCACCATGTGGGCGACGAGCTGCTGCAGAAGGCGGGCCGCATCATGGCGGGGCATTGCCGGGCGGGAGACACCGTCGCCCGGCTGTCCGGCGACGAGTTCGCCATCATCCAGAGCCCGGCGACCCCTGCCTCGGCAGCGCGCCTTGCGGCCCGGGTGACGGAGGCGTTGCGGGCGCCAATCAAGCTGCAGGTCGGCCGCGTGTTCATCGGCTGTTCGGCTGGCGTCACCCTCGTCAGCGACCCGTCCCTGCTGGCAGCGGCGGTGCTGCGGCAGGCGGACCTTGCGCTGTATCGCAGCAAGGAGGTGGCGCGTGGCCAGTTCTGCTTCTTCGAACCGAACATGGACGTGGCGGTCCAGATGCGCCGCGCGCTGGAAGCCGATTTGCGGGTCGCCCTGGCCGAGGGCTCGCTGTGGATGGCCTACCAGCCGCAGGTGAACGAGCATACGGGACTGACCGGGGTGGAGGCGCTGATGCGGTGGCGCCATCCCGAGCGCGGCGACATCAGCCCGGCGGTGTTCGTGCCGGTGGCCGAAGAATGCGGCCTGATCGTGGAGCTTGGCATGTATGCGTTGCGCCGCGCGTTCGAGGACAGCAAGCGGTGGGGCGGCCTGCGGGTCGCGGTCAACGTGTCCGCTAAGCAGCTCCGCATGAAGAACTTCGTCAGCCAGGTCATGGGCCTGGTGGCCGAGCTGGGCGTCGATCCGCGCAGCTTCGAGCTTGAGATAACCGAGGGCATATTGCTGGGCGACGATCCCGAGACCCACGCCATGCTCCGTGCGTTGCGTGACGAGGGTTTCGAGCTTGCGTTCGACGATTTCGGCACGGGCTATTCCAGCCTGAGCTACCTGCGGCGCTACCCGATCAACAGGGTGAAGATCGACCAGTCCTTCATAGCGAATCTGGGCGTGTCGGACGACGCGGAGGCGTTCATCGTGGCGATCGTGAAGCTGGCCCGCGCGCTCGGGCTCTCGGTGATCGCCGAGGGGGTGGAGACGGCGGCCCAGCAGCAACGCCTGATGACGGCCGGCTGCCCGGACATGCAGGGCTACCTGTTCAGCAAGCCGGTACCGGCGGCCGAGATCGACCGCATGTGTTCAAAACCGCGCAGGACGATAGTGGCGGCGTAAAAGGAAGAAACCAGTTCTTTTCTGTAAAGAACCAGAAATTGTTGTCTCTGTCGGCTTCACCCACTGGAAGCGCACGCATCAACGCTCCGCGACAGCGGATCAAAAGCTTTTTGCTTCTTTTTCTCGAAAAAGAAGACCTTTCTTTTGAATCGACGAGAGAGTTCGCAATCAGACGTTCAGCCCATGATCCCGCGCCCACGCCGCCATAGGCTCGCGCAGGCTGGAATGCGACGCCGCCGTGCGCTTCAGCGTCTGCATGAACTCGCGGAAGGCCCCGAAATCCAGCGCGGTCAGCGCTTCCTTCACCGGCAGCAGGCTGCTTGCCGACATCGACAGGCAATCCACGCCCAAAGCCAGCAGCACGGCAGCATCCAGCGGGCGCGAGGCTGCCTCGCCGCATAGCGAGAGCGGCGTGCCCGCCGCCGCCGCCGCGGTGCTGACCTGGCCGATCAGGCGCAGGACGGGGGCGGAGAGAAAATCGTAGCGCTCCGCCAGAGCGGGCGTGCCGCGGTCGGCAGCGAAGACGAACTGCACCAGGTCGTTGCTGCCGATGGAGACGAAGTCGGCCTCTTCCATCAGCTCCGGCAATTGCCACAGCAGCGCGGGTATCTCCAGCATGGTGCCGATGGAGAGCCTTGCGGGCGCCGGCCGCACGCGGGCCGCTTCGGTGTAGAGCAGGCCGCGTGCCTGGCGGAACTCGGTCAGCGTGGCCACCATCGGGAACATCACGCTGAGCGGGCGCCCGGCCGCGGCCAGCAGCATGGCGCGCAACTGACGGCGCAGGATGGCGGGCCGGTCCAGCCCCACGCGCAGGCTGCGCCAGCCCATCGCCGGGTTCTCCTCCTCGGCGCGCGGGCTGTCCGGCAGCAGCTTGTCGCTGCCCAGATCCAGCGTGCGGAAATACACCGGGCGCTCGCCGGCCACGTCCAGCACCCGGGCGTAGATCGCGGTCTGCTCGGTCACGTCCGGGATGCTGCCGCGCGCCATCATGGCGATCTCTGTGCGGAACAGGCCGATGCCGTCTGCCCCCGTGGCCTGAAGCTGGTCCAGTTCCAGCGCCAGGCCGGCGTTCATCATCAGCTTGAAGGGGTGGCCGTCACGGGTGGCCGAAGGCGCGTGGCGCAACTGGGCCCAGGTGGCGCTACGGATGGCCCGCGCGCTGAGCGCCACGTCGTAGGCGGTGCGCACGCCCGGGTCCGGCCGCAGGATCAGCGTGCCGCCATCGGCATCCAGCACCGCCTCGTCGCCGGCCTCGGCCGCGTCCATGGCACCGCGCGCGCCGCCGGCGGCCGGCAGGCCCAGCGCGCGGGCAACGATCGCGGCGTGGCCGCCGGCGCTGCCCTCCTCGATCACCACGCCGGCTATGCCGCGGGCGTGCCAATCGAGCAACTGCGCGGGCCCTAGCCGGCGTACCAGCAGGATGGCGCCGGTCACGTCCGCCTTCACGTCTGTCGATCCGTCCAGCGTGGCCAGCAGCCGGCCGGCGAGGTCCTCCAGGTCAGCCAGGCGTTCACGCAAATAGGGGTCCGCGATGCGGCGCATGCGGGCGCGAAAATCGTTTGCCACGCGGTGCACGGCGGCTTCCGCGGTCAGGCCGCCCTGTATCGCCTCGGCCACACGGCGCAGCCAGCCGTCATCGGCGGCCACCGCGCGCGTCGCGTCCAGTATGTCGCGCGGGGCCTCGCCGGCGCCGTCGCGCTGCAGGGAGGGGAGCTGGGCCTCGATCAGCATGTCGAGCCCCTGGCGCATCTCGCCCAGCGCCTGCTGCAGCCGGGTCAGTTCGGCATTCGGGTCGTCGGCCAGCAGGCGGTTCGGCGCGATGGTGGCGCCGTGCAGCCTGACCGGGCCGAAGACGATGCCGGGCGAGAGCATCGCCGCGTCGAATTGCCGCGGCAAGCTGCCGGCGAAGCCCTCGCGGGTGTCCGAACCGCCGGCGGCCAGCGCGTCGGTCAGCAGCATGGCCACGGTCTCCAGCACCTCGGTCTCGTATTCGGTGTAGTGGCGCGACGCGCGGTTCTGCACCGCCAGCACGCCCAGCGTGCGGCCGCCGCGCCGCACCGGCACGGCCAGCATGGAGGCATAGGGCTCCTCGCCGGTCTCCGGACGATAGGCGAAGGCGGGGTGGTTCTGCGCGTCCGCCAGGTTCAGCGGCGCGCCGGTGGCGGCCACCAGCCCCACGATGCCCTCACCCACGCGCAGCCGGGTGCGGCCGATGGCGGATGCGTTCAGGCCGTGGGTGGCGCGCAGCTCCAGTATCTCGCCGGGGCGCAGCGCGTAGGCGGAGCACACCTCGGCCACCAGCTCGCCGGCGACGATGGCCACGATCTCGTCGAGCTGGACGCGGCCGGCCTGCATCATGGCGCGCAGGCGGCGCATCAGGCGGCGGCCGGGAGTGACGGGGGTCAGCACGGACGCGAAGCCTGCTTTTGCAAGAAGAAGCAAAAAGCTTCTGCTCCGCTGTCGCGGGAAGGGTGAAGCGCGCGCTTCAGCGGCGTGCGCCCGACGGCTTCCTCACCCTTTTCAGGAAAGAATTGCTGTCCCTTTCTATCCCCGCGCATCAATGGCCGCGACCGCCTGCCCCACCAGCTCCTCGATCACCTCGGCCACCGACTGCTCCGTGGTCACCATGCCCACGGACTGGCCGGCCATGACCGAGCCGCTTTCCACGTCGCCGTCTATTACCGCGCGGCGCAGCGCGCCGGCCCAGAAATGCTCGATCTCGAGCTGGGCCTCCTCCTTCGTCAGCTCGCCGTCCTGGAAGCGGCGCAGGGCCGTGGCCTGCGCCTCGGCGAAGCGGCGCGTACCGTCATTGACCAGGCCGCGCACCGGGATCACCGGGAAGCGCGGGTCCAGCTGCACGCTGGGCAGCGCGTCACGCGCGTTGGCACGGATGAAGGCGCGCTTGAAGTTCGGGTGGGCGATGCTGTCGGTGGACGCGGCAAAGCGTGTGCCGAGCTGCGCGCCGGCGGCGCCCATTTCCAAATAGGACAGGATGGCCTCGCCGCGGCCGATGCCGCCGGCCACGAAGACGGGCACCTCGCGTATGTGGGGCAGGATCTCCTGCGCCAGCACGGTCAGCGAGACGGGGCCGATATGGCCGCCGGCCTCGCTGCCCTCGATCACCAGCGCGTCCGCCCCGGTGCGCACGAAACGGCGGGCCAGCACCAGGGCGGGCGCGAAGCAGACCAGCCGGGCGCCGCCGTCTTTCACCGCACGCACTGCGGGGCCGGGCGGGATGCCACCGGCCAGCACGATGTGGGTGACGCCGGCGCGCAGGCAGACGGCGATCAGCTCGTCGAGCTGCGGGTGCATGGTGATCAGGTTTACGCCGAATGGCAGGCTGGTCGCAGCCTGGGTGGCGGCGATCTCGGCCTCCAGCAGCGCCGGGCCCATGGAACCGCAGGCGAGCACGCCGAAGCCGCCGGCGTTGCTTATGGCCGCCACCAGACTGTGCTCGCTGACCCAGCTCATGGCCCCGCCCATGATGGCGGTGCGCGTGCCCAGGAAGGCGCGGCCGCGCGCCCACAGGCGGTCCAGCCGCGCCTGGGCTGCCGGCAGATTTGCGCCCAGGCTTGCCGAGGCGTCCAGGATGGCGGTGTCAGGCATCTAGGCCATAGGCGGTATGGAGGGCACGCACCGCAAGCTCCGTGTATTCCTCGGCAACCAATACGCTCACCTTGATCTCGCTGGTGGATATCACCTGGATGTTTATGCCGCGGTCCGCCAGGGTGCGGAACATGGTGTTGGCGATGCCGGTGTGGCTGCGCATGCCCACGCCCACCACGGATATCTTCGCCACGTGCGAGTCGGTCAGCAGCGCGGCGTAGCCGATGCCGGCCCGCTCGCGCTCCAGGCAGGCCATCACGCGCGGCAGGTCCGCCCGCCCGATGGTGAACGTCATGTCCGTGCTGCCTTCGGCCGAGACGTTCTGCACGATCATGTCCACGTTGACATGCGCGTCCGACAGCGGGCCGAACACGCTGGTGGCGACACCCGGCCGGTCCGGCACGTGGCGCAGGGTAACCTTCGCCTCGTCGCGCGAATAGGCGATGCCGGTGACTATTTCCTTTTCCACGATCTCGTCCTCATCGACCAGGAGGGTGCCCTGGTTCTCCTTGCCGATATCGGCGAAGCTGGACAGGACCTGGACCCGCACCCGCTCCTTCATCGCCAGTTCCACGCTGCGGGTCTGCAGCACCTTGGCCCCAACCGAGGCGAGCTCCAGCATCTCCTCGTAGGCGATCCTGTCCAGCTTGCGCGCGCGGGGCACCATGCGCGGATCGGTGGTGTAGACGCCGTCCACGTCGGTGTAGATGTCGCAGCGGTCCGCGCCCAGGGCGGCGGCCAGCGCCACGGCGGAGGTGTCCGACCCGCCGCGGCCCAGCGTGGCGATGCGGTTGTCCGGGGCCACGCCCTGGAACCCGGCCACCACGGCCACTTGGCCCGCCTCCATGCGGCGTATCAGGTCTGCCGCGTCTATGCTGACGATACGGGCGGCGCCGTGCGCGTCGTCCGTGTGCAGCGGTATCTGCCAGCCTGCCCAGGAGCGTGCCTCGATCCCTTCCGCCTGCAGCGCAATGGCCAGCAGGCCGGTGGTCACCTGCTCGCCGGTGGCCACCACGGCATCGTATTCGCGCGCATCGTGCAGCGGGGAGAGCGCCTGGCACCAGGCCACCAGCTGATTGGTGGCGCCGGCCATGGCGGAGACGACGACGGCGACCTGGTCGCCCTGCTCCACCTGACGGCGGACACGCTGCGCCACATTGCGGATCCGGTCCAGGTCAGCGACGGAAGTGCCGCCGAACTTCATCACGATGCGGGCCATTATGGGCGTGGTCTACGTGGGGTGGGGGGGTTAGACAATGCGGGCGGCAGGTGGACAGGTTTGCAAGGCAAGCAAAGGCAAGGCCTTCTTTTTCAAAAGAAGCAAAAAACTCTTGCTCCTGGCGGTTGCCTCAGTACGCGCGCCGGTTCCGCCATCACGCGCGATGTCCGAACCGGCACGCATTTCGATGCAAGCGTCAGGAACAAAAGTTTTTTGCTTCTTTTTTTCAAAAAAGAAGGCCGTGCTTTCTTCCTTCAGGAGCCCCCAAGCAAATGCCAGAACGCGACGACAGCGCCGTCTCCGCCGCGGAAATAGCCCGCTTCAGCGCGCTGGCGCCGCAATGGTGGGATACCGCCGGCCCAATGCGCGAGCTGCACCGGATGAACCGGCTGCGCACCGGCTGGGTGACGCGCCACGTGCGTGCGCGGCTGGGCGAGGGCCCGCTGGCGATGCTGGATCTGGGCTGCGGCGGCGGCATCGCCACCGAGGCGTTCGCCCGGGCAGGCTTCGCAATGACCGGCGTGGACGGATCGGCGGACGCGATCGGCGTGGCCCGGGCGCATGCCGAGGCCGCCGGGCTGGCGATCGCCTACCGCGCGGGACTGGCCGAGGACCTGCTGGCGGAAGGCGCGCGGTTTGCCGCGATGGCGGCGCTGGAGATCATCGAGCATGTGCCGGACCAGGCGGCGTTCGTACGCACGCTGGCCGGGCTGCTGCGGCCGGACGGGATGCTGTTCGTCTCCACGCTGAACCGGACGCTGCGGTCCCTGGCCGTGGCCAAGATCGGTGCGGAGTATGTGGCGCGCCTGCTGCCGGCCGGCACGCATGACTGGCGGAAATTCGTCAAGCCCGAGGAGCTGGGCGCGATGGGGCGGCAGGCCGGCCTGCGGCTGGTGGACGTGGCAGGTATGGTGGTGGGCGCGGGCGGCTGGACGCAGAGCCGGGACACCGGGATCAACTACATCGCGGCGTTTGCGAAATAAGGAAAAAACTTTCAGTCCCGGTCAGCGGCTGCTGAAACGTCCGCCGACAGGGAGCAAAAGTTTTTTGCTTCTTTTTTTCAGAAAAGAAGGCCTTTCTCCCTGACGATGAAGCTTCCAACCACCCGCCTGAGCCGCCGCCAGATACGCCGCCTGCGCATCGCCCGCCTGACCTGGCAACGCCGCGTGGTGTTCGTCTCCGGCGGCATCGTGGTAGGTGCGGTGGCCGTGGCGCTGGCCCTGGCCGCGGACCGTGCCGGCGCCGGCTTCCGGGCGATCACCGCCGGCCGTCCGTTGCTGGCGCTGGCGCTGACACCGGCCGGTTTCGTGCTCGCCAGCTTCGTCTCCCGCCGGTTCTTCCCCAATTCGGGCGGCAGCGGCATCCCGCAGGCCATCGCGGCACGCGAGTTGCGGGACGGGCCGGCGCGGCTGGCGCTCGTCTCCCTGCGTGTGGCTGTGGGCAAGGTGATCCTGTTGCTGGCCGGGCTGCTGTGCGGCGCGTCCATCGGGCGCGAGGGGCCGACCGTGCAGGTGGGCGCCAGCATCATGTTCGCCGCCGGCCGCATCTCGCCGCGGCGGCAGCCCGGGCTGATCCTGGCGGGGGCGGCGGCCGGCGTATCGGCCGCGTTCAACACCCCGCTGGCCGGCATCGTGTTCGGCATCGAAGAGATGAGCCGGTCCTTCGAGGCGCGCACCAGTGGCGTGGTGATCGGCGCGGTGATCGCCGCCGGCATCACCAGCTTGGCCCTGCAGGGCGACTACACGTATTTCGGCACCACCCACGCCACGCTGACCAACCTGGAAGGCTGGGCCGCGGTGCCGCTGCTGGGCGTATTGGGCGGGCTGGCCGGCGGGCTGTTCAGCCGGTTGCTGGTGGCTTTCGGGCGTGGGCTGCCGGGCGTTGCCGGGCGTGCCATCGCCGCGCAGCCGACCGCGTTTGCCCTGCTGTGCGGCCTGGTGGTGGCGGCCAGCGGCATCGCCTCGCATGGCGACGCGTTCGGCACCGGCTACGCGCAGGCGCGCGCGCTGGTGCAGGGCGCGCAGGCCGCGCCCGGGCTGTGGTTCGGCGCCGCGAAATGGCTGGCGACGCTGGCCTCCTCGGTCAGCGGCATACCGGGTGGCATCTTCGCGCCCTCTCTGGCGGTGGGCGCGGGATTGGGGGCGGACGTGGCGGCCCTGTTGCCCGGCGCGCCGGCGCAGGCGCTGATCGTGCTGGGGATGGTGGCGTATTTCGCGGGCGTGGTGCAGGCGCCGATCACCGCGTTCGTCATCGTGACCGAAATGACGAACGACCACGCGCTGGTGGTGCCACTGATGCTGGCGGCGCTGATCGGCTACGGCACGTCCCGCCTGGTATGCGAGGAGGGTGTGTATCACGCGCTGGCGCATGGTTTCGTCAGGGCTGGCGCCCGGGAAGCAAGTCAGGTGGCCCTTACCTGAAGCAGGGCCCCTGGTGGGACCGTTCAGCGGGGAGGCGGGCCTTGGTCCTGGGGAGGCGTTCCGGCTCCCTGATAGCCGGGACTGTCATAGGCGTGCTGCCGGATGGCTTCCTGCCGCTCGCGCTCCTTTTCCACCTTGTGCAGGTGGTGACCCACCGCGCATCCGGCGGCCGCGCCCAGCAGGCCGTGATGCCCGGCATAATGCCCTGCCACACCGCCGGCGACTGCGCCGGAGATGCATCCGACCGCACCGGCACGTCCCGGCGCTCCGGCCACGCAAGCCGTCAGCAAAGCCGCCATAACGTAACGCATAAGTCCATCCTTACTCGAACGGCTCAATAACGTGGCACGCAGTAGGGAAGTTCGCGCCCAGGCAGGGTTTGAGGCACTTCGAGGGACGCTTGTTGCGAGTGGTCACACTACATGATTAGGCTTTAGCTCACGGCAGCAGAGCTAAACCAGTTGCCACACCCCGTCTTTAGAATCAGCCACTTTGACCATGCGCCCGCTCCGTCGCAACTCCGTTGCAGCCCACCGCAATATCGTATTGCCACGTATAGAGGAGATCACCCGATCGCCTTAGCTCCTCCTCGTGCTCGGTCCAGATTGTCTTGGCTACCTCAACGATCCTTGCGCGGCCACCGTGCTGTGACAGAGCCTCTATCACCCAACTAACAAGTTCCAGCTTTCCAGCCATGAGTGTACCTCAGTGGCCCGTGCTGTGGCGTTTGCTCGTTTACTGGCAGCTCAGGCATTCTTCGTAATTGGTAGCCGGTGCGGCCACCATCGGCAGCGGGATAGGGTCGTTCGCCACCGGACCGATGTCGATCAGCGAGGATTTCGGCATGTCGCTGACGGTGTCCGCCCGCTGGATGGACAGCGACCGGCAATAGTACAGCGACTTCACGCCGCGCTTCCAGGCCAGCATGTGTATCTCGTGCAGGTCCCGCTTGTGCACGTTGGCGGGCAGGAACACGTTCACCGACTGGCTTTGGCAGATATAGGGCGTGCGGTCGGCCGCGTGCTCGATGATCCAGCGCTGGTCCAGCTCGAACGCGGTCTTGTACACCGCCTTTTCCTGCTCGGTGAGGAAATCCAGATGCTGCACGCTGCCGGCGCGCAGCGTGATGGAGGACCACACCTCGTCGGTGTCCATGCCGCGTTCTTCCAGCAGAAGCTGCAGGTGCCGGTTGCGCACGGTGAAGCTGCCGGACAGCGTCTTCTGCAGGAACACGTTGGCCGCGATCGGCTCGATGCCGGGCGAGGCGTTGCCGGCGATAATGGAGATGCTGGCCGTGGGCGCGATCGCCATCTTGTTGGAGAAGCGCTCCATCACGCCGTAATCGGCGGCGTCCGGGCAGGCGCCGCGCTCCTCGGCCAGCAGGCGGGAAGCCGCGTCCGCCTGCTCGCGTATGTGGCGGAACATGCGCTTGTTCCAGACCTTCGCGATCACGCCTTCGAAGGGCACGTTCTGCGATTGCAGGAAGGAGTGGTAGCCCATCACGCCCAGCCCCACCGAGCGCTCGCGGGCGGCTGCGTATTTCGCACGCTCCATCTCGTCCGGCGCGCGGTCGATGAAATCCTGCAGCACGTTGTCGAGGAAACGCATCGTGTCCTCGATGAACAGCGGGTGGTCCTTCCACTCGAACCAGGTCTCCAGGTTCAGCGAGGACAGGCAGCACACCGCGGTGCGCTGTTTCCCGTACTGGTCGAGACCGGTGGGCAGCGTGATCTCGCTGCAAAGGTTTGAGGTTTTGACTTCGAGTCCTGCGAATTTGTGGTGGTCCGGCCGCGCGTTGTTCACGTGGTCGGAGAACACCAGGTACGGCTCGCCCGTCTCCACACGTGCGATCAGTATGCGAATCCACAGCGAACGCGCCGAGATCTGGCGCACGATCGCGTTGTCCTTCGGCGAGCGGAGCGACCACATCGCGTCCGCCTCCACCGCGCGCATGAACTCGTCGGAGACGAGTATGCCGTGATGCAGGTTCGGCGCCTTGCGATTCGGATCACCGCCGGTGGGGCGGCGTATCTCGATGAACTCCTCGATCTCCGGATGCTGCACCGGCAGGTAGACCGCCGCCGAACCGCGCCGCAGCGAGCCCTGGCTGATCGCCAGCGTGAGCGAATCCATCACGCGTATGAACGGGATGACGCCGCTGGTCTTGCCGTTCTGCCCGACCTTCTCGCCGATGGAACGCAGGTTGCCCCAGTAGCTGCCGATGCCGCCGCCCTTGCTGGCCAGCCACACGTTCTCGTTCCACAGCCCCACGATGCCGTCCAGGCTGTCGGACGCCTCGTTGAGGAAGCAGGAGATCGGCAGGCCGCGCTGCGTGCCGCCGTTGGACAGCACGGGGGTGGCCGGCATCAGCCACAGCCGGCTGATATAGTCGTACAGGCGCTGCGCATGGGCTGCGTCGTCGCCGTAGAAGCTGGCGACACGGGCGAACAGGTCCTGATAGCCTTCGCCGGGCAGCAGATAGCGGTCATCCAGGGTGGCGCGGCCGAAATCGGTGAGTAGCGCGTCCCGGCTGCGGTCCACGCGGACCTGGTGGCGGCCACGCATCTGCACTGCATCGTCCAGCAAGGCGATCTCTCCCAGGTCACGATTCGTCATGCCGTCCATCCTGCCTTGCCCCATTTGCGCGTCAAGCTAGTTAACACAATATGTGGTTTGGACACCATGGGTTTCCACCACATACTGGGTTTTCGGCCTGTCCGGCTTCGTTGACGGACTCGGCCGGAAAGCGTCATCCTAGCCTATCTGCGGCGCCGCACCCGACCTAAATGAGCAGCGCCGGCACGCAGGCCGGCCCGATGACAAGGACGTGCACATGCCCAGCTTCGAAGGCCGGACCGCCGACTACCCGATCGAGGAGATCTTCCTGCAGCGCTGGTCTCCGCGCGCTTTCGCCTACGAGACAATGGACCAGCAGAGCCTGCTCACCATCTTCGAAGCGGCGCGCTGGGCGCCGAGCAGCTACAATTCCCAGCCGTGGCGCTTCATCTACGCGCACCGTGGCACGCCGGCATGGGACCACCTGTTCGGCCTGCTGGCGCCCGCCAACCAGAGCTGGTGCAAGACGGCCGCCGTGCTGGTGGTTGTCGTCTCAAAGGAGACGATGTCACCGCGCGGCGAGGAGGTGCCGAGCTACAGCCATTCCTTCGACGCCGGCAGCGCGTGGGCCAACCTGTCCCTGCAAGCCACTAAAATGGGCTGGCACACGCACGGCATGGTGGGGCTGGACATGCCGCGCGCGGCGGCCGAGCTGGGCGTGCCGGCGGGCTACCGGGTGGAGATGGCGATCGCGATCGGCAAGCGGGGTAATCCGGACACGCTGAGCGACCAGTATAAGGGCATGGAGCAACCGAACGGGCGCAATCCGGTGGCGAGCTTCGCATTCGAGGGTGCGTTTCCGGCGGCATAGCCAAGGCCTTCTTTTCTGAAGAGAAGCAAAAGACTTTCATCTGCGCTGTCGCGAACCCCACCGGATAGTCCGCGACAGCCGAGCAAAAGTTTTTTGCTTCTTTTTTGCAAAAAAGAAGGCCTTGCTTTCTCCCTACCCCGCGTCCGCCACTACCTCGCTGATCTTCGTCATGTCCGCGCACGTGTTGCCGTCCGTGTCCACGCTGATCATGTCCACATAGTGCGCGGAGAACATCACGTCGGCCGGCGCGTAGCTTTGCAGATCGTGCACAACCAGCGCTAGCGTCGGGTCACGCGCCTCGAAAGAGACGAACAGCCGGACGTCGGCCGCGAGATATGTCCTGGCGTCCAGCCCGGCCAGCGGACTGCTCTCGTTTATCTCGTGCATCACCGTCCAGGTAAGCGGAAACACCGGGATGGAGCTGCGCACCAGCGCCAGCTCGTGCGTGCGTCGGAACGTCGTGCCTTCCTTGGATGTCTCGGACACCAGCACGCTGATCTTGATACGCGCCTCGGCGAGAATGGAGGCGCGCCCGTTGCCTACACGCAGCATCAGGGTGGGCATGCCGTTATGCGTGGTGACCACGGGATGATCGGCGAACAGGAACTTGGCCCGCGGCTTGGAGAAGCGCACGAATATCAGGCCGGTCAGGATTGCGGTGAAAGCCAGGCCGGTCAGGATCTCCACTGCCGCGACGATGTGCCCGAACAGCGAGGCGGGGTACATGTAGCCGTAGCCGACGGTGGCCAGCGTCTCCAGGCTGAAGAAGAAATGGTCCAGGAACACGTGCGGCCGCGCGTTGGCGACCGCCCCCGGAACCAGGGAATACAACACCGCGAAAAGCGAGATCACGCCGACATAGACGCTGACGAGCCCGGTCAGGAACTCCGGCCAGCTCAGGTCGACCGCTATGCGGTAAGGGTCTGCCCAGTCGTAACGGGAGATGCCCTTCTTGATCAGCGAGTAATTGCCGACATTGACGAGCGAGTGTTTCTCGCGCCGGCCAAACTTGCGCGGCGGGGCGCGGGTTGCGGGGTATTCGGCGATGGGGCCCGGTTCGGAGGAGTCGTCGCTCATCTGCGCGAAAGGGAGAAAGAAGGGCCTTCTTTTTTGAAAAGAAGCAAAAAACTTTTCCTCCCTCGCATTTGCAGCAGCCCGAAATCTTCCGGAGACACCGGGGCGGCGTACGCGCGCGGTAGTGAAAGTTTTTTGCTTCTTTTTTTCAAAAAAGAAGGCCTTGCTTGCTTACACCGTCTCCAGCATGCCCCCGGCATGATCCACGATACGCATGTGATGATCCGTGTCGCCGAACAGGCTTTGAATCATCGTCAGGCGCTTGAAATAGTGCCCCGCCCGATACTCCATCGTGACACCGATGCCGCCATGTAGCTGCACCGCGGTCTCGCCCACGAATTTGGCGGAGTTGTTGATCTGCACCTTGGCAGCGGACAGCGCCCGGCGCCGTTCGCGCGGATCGTCGGAGGCCGCCATCATGGCGGCGAAATAGGCCATGCTGCGCGCCTGTTCCAGCGCGGTGAACATGTCCACCGCCTTGTGCTGCAGCACCTGGAAGCTGCCGATCGGCACGCCGAACTGCTTGCGCGTCTTCAGGTAGTCCAGCGTCAGCGCGTGCAGCGCGGTCATCGCACCCACCGCTTCCGAGCACACGGCGGCGATCGCGATATCGATCACGTGCTCGATCAGTTCGCCGCCGTGGTCGAGCTGGCCTACGATCGCACTCTCCGGCACTTCCACGCCGGCGAACGAGACGGCCGCGCCACGCTGGCCGTCCTGTGTCGGGAAGCCGCGCTTGGAGATGCCGGGCGCATCCGCATCGATCAGGAACAGCGTGATGCCGTGGTGGTCCCGTCTGCTGGCCGACGAGGTGCGCGCGCTGACAATAAGCTTTTGCGCGCTGTCGCCGGACAGCACGACGGATTTGTCGCCCTCGATCGTGTAGCCACGCTCGGTCTTCTTCGCATGCGTGGCTACGTCGAACAGATCGTAGCGGGCCTGGCGCTCCACATGGGCGAACGCCACGCGCAGAGAGCCGTCGGCGATCTTGGGGATGCATTCCTCGCGCTGTACCGGCGTGCCGCCCAGCCGCAGCAGATTGCCGCCGATCACGATGCTGGACAGGTACGGCTCCAGCGCCAGGCCGCGGCCAATGGCTTCCATGACCAGCATCGTCTCGACGGGACCGCCGCCGAAGCCGCCGTCTTCCTCGCTGAACGGCAGCGCGGTCAGGCCGACCTCGGCATACTTGCTCCACAGCTCCTCGCTGAAGCCGGGCCCCTGCGCCTGGGTCGCCTTGCGCTTGCCCAGATCGTCATAGGCCGGGCCGATCAAACGGTCGATGCTGTCCTTCAGCATGCGTTGCTCGTCGCTGTACTCGAAGTCCATTGGTCTGCCCTACATGGAGAAGAAAGGAGGCCTTCTTTTCTGAAGAAAAGAAGCAAAAGACTTTTGATCCGCTGTCGCCGACGTCGAGAACAGTCCGCGACAGCGCTGCCAAAAGCTTTTTGGTTCTCTTTCTCGTAAAAAAACTGCTTGCCTAGTCTTAGAAGCCAAGCACCGCCTTGGCTATGATATTGCGCTGTATCTCGTTCGACCCGCCGTAGATGGAAACCTTGCGGTAGTTGAAATACTCCGGCGCCGCGGTGTCCGCCCAGCCGAAGCCGTCCGGCAGGTCGTTGCGGCCCTCGGGAATCTCCTCGTTGCTGTCGTGATAGGCCAACGCGAACGGGCCCGCCATCTGCAGCGCCAGTTCGGTGGTCGCCTGCTGTATCTCGCTGCCCTTGATCTTCAGGATGGAGCTGGCCGGGTTCGGCTTGTTGCCGTGGTCGCGCTCGGCGGCCACCACGCGCAACTGCGTCATCTCCAGCGCCTTCAGCTCGATTTCCACGGCGGCCACCTTGTGGCGGAACGCCTCGCTGTCCCACAGCGCGCCGTCACCGGCCGGCACGGAGCGGGCGATCTCGCGTATGCGGCGCAGGCGCGCCTTGCTGGCGCCGATGCGGGCGATGTTGCTGCGCTCGTTGCCCAGCAGGAACTTCGCGCAATCCCAGCCGCGGTTCTCGGTGCCCACCAGGTTGCCGTAAGGCACGCGCACGTCGTCGAAGAAGACTTCGTTCACCTCGTAGTCGCCGTCGATCAGCTGGATCGGCCGCACGGTCACGCCCGGCGTCTTCATGTCCACCAGGATGAAGCTGATGCCCTCCTGCTGCTTGCGCGCCTCGGGGTTGGTGCGGGCGAGGACGAAGATCCAGTCGGCCCACTGGCCCAGCGTGGTCCAGGTCTTCTGGCCGTTGATCACCCACTCGTCGCCCTCGCGCACGGCCTTTGTCTTCAGGCTGGCGAGGTCGGAGCCGGCGCCCGGCTCTGAGAAGCCCTGGCACCACCAATCATCGATGTTGGCGATGCGCGGCAAATAATGCGCCTTCTGCTCCTCGGTGCCGAACGCCGCGATCACCGGACCCACCATGTGCGTGTTGAAGGGCAGCGGAGTCGGGCAGTTCTCGCTCATCATCTCCTCGTTGTAGATGTAGAGCTGGATCGGGCTCCAGCCGCGCCCGCCATACTGCACCGGCCAGTGCGGCACCGCGTAGCCGTGCTTGTTCATGATGCGCTGGCTCTCGACCCACTCTTCCTTGTTCACGTGGCGGCCGGAGCCCAGGCGGTTGCGTATTTCGGCCGGGATGTTCTCGCGGAAGAACGTGCGCATCTGGTCGCGGAAGGCGACTTCTTCTGGGGTGAAGCGTAGGTCCATGGGTGGCTCCTGAAGGAAGAGAAGAAAGGCCTTCTTTTCTGAAGAAAAGAAGCAAAAGACTTTTGACTCCGCTGTCGCGGACCTGTCCGGAAACTCCCGCGACAGCGGACCAAAAGCTTTTTGGTTCTTTTTCTCGAAAAAGAACGCCTTGCCTTATTGTTGTTGCGAGCGCGCACGCTCCTCGTCGGCTAATTGGGTGGCCAGCAGCTTTCCAACAGGGCTCTTCGGCAATGAATCACGTAGTTCCAGCGCCTTCGGCATCTCGTGGCGGCCCACCTTGTCCGCCAGGAACGCCTTCAACGTGTCCAGATCCAGCGGTGCCGTGCCGGCGCGCTGCTTGATGAACGCCTTGGCCGCCTCGCCGCGATAGTCGTCCGGCACGCCGATCACGATCACCTCCTCCACGTCGGGATGCTCGTAGATGCTGTTCTCGATCATCGCGGGGTACACGTTGAAGCCGCCGGAGATGATCATCCGCTTCTTGCGATCCACCAGGGTGAACAGCCCGTCCTGGCTCATGAAGCCGATGTCGCCGGTCAGGAAGAAACCGTCGGCGAAGCTCTTGGCGGACATCTCCGGCTGGTTCCAGTAGCCGCTCGTCACATTCGGGCCGCGTATGGCGATCTCGCCCACCTCGCCGGGCGGCAACATCCGCGATGGATCATCCAGCGCCACGATGCGCATCTCCACGTTGGGCAGCGGCACGCCTATCATGCCGGCCGACGCCGTCACGCCGGAGGGCATGCGGGTGCCAATCGCGGCGGTCTCCGTCATGCCCCAGCCGGTGCGCAACTCGTGGCCCACCAGCCGCTCGGCGCGCTCGGCCACGTCCGTGGGCAGCGGCGCGCCGCCGGATCCCATCATGCTCAAGGAGCTGAAATCCTGCGTCTCCACCCCGGGTGTCGCCAGCAGGGCGATGATCATGGTGGGCACGGCGGGAAAGCTGGTCGCGCGCTTCTTGGTGATGTCTTCCAGCGTAGTGGCGATGTCGAAGCGCGGCCGCAGCAGGATCTCGTTGCCGTCGGCGATGTTGAGCAGCATCACCACGCCCAGTGCATAGACGTGGAACATCGGCAGCACGCCGATCACCCGCATGGTGCCGGACGCCGGCTCGCCGCTGTCCCGCCAGCCCAGGTAGCTGAACGTGGCGGCGATCATGTTGGCGTGGGTCAGCATCGCACCCTTGGGCAGGCCGGTGGTGCCGCCGGTATATTGCAGCAGCGCCAGGTCGCCGGGCCTGATCTCCGGCCAGACGGAGGGCGGCGGCGTGTCCAGCAGGGCGGCCAGGTCGTCCACGCCGGCGCCGTAGGTCACCGCATCCCCGGTGGTGCCGCCCCAATAGGCATCCTCGCCCACCAGCAGGCGGGGCACGGCGCCCATCGTCACCAGCTTGGCCGCACCCGCGGCCAGGCCGCCCAGATTGGTGGTGACCACCATGCGGGCGCCGCTGTCGCTGATCTTGTGCAGCACCTCGCGCGGCGCATCCAGCGGGCTGAGATGGGCCAGCCTGGCGCCCGCTTTCAGGGCGGCGAAGAAGCAGACCGTGTGCCACGGCGTGTTGGGCAGATAGAGCGCGATGGTGCTGCCCGGCCCGTATCCCGCGGCCAGGAAGCCGGCCGCCATGCGGTCGACCAGGCCCGCGATCGTGGTGAAGCTTGACTGCCGGTCGCGATATTCGAGCAGCGGGCGATCGCCGTAGCGCGCGGCCGCGCGGTCCAGCAGTTGCGGCAGGGTGATCGGCTCGGCCGGCTGGTGCCAGCGCACGTGGGACGGGTAGTGGGCTTCCCACGGGTGGCGCGTGGCGCCCTGTGCAGGCGCTTCAGGATGGTCGAGCGAAGCTGCTTCGTGATGGTCCATTCCCTCACCCCTTCATTCCGCTGGCCGGTGATGGCGCGTTGTCTGTTTTGTGCCGAAGGTTAGGGTATTTGCCCGGGACGTCAAATCATCAGGCGACGAGGCGGGCGAAAAGCCGGCTGCCGGAGGCGAAATTCCTGCTTCTTTTTTCGTGGAGACGTGCTTTCTCGCGCCATGCCAGACACCGCGCCGATCCCGGACCTCTTCGGCCTGTCAGGCAAGATCGCCCTGGTCACCGGCGCCAGCCGCGGCATAGGCGAGGCCACCGCCCGCCTGCTGGCACGCCACGGCGCCCATGTGATCGTCAGCTCCCGGCGTGCCGCTGGGTGCGAGGCGGTGGTGGAGACCATACGCGGCGAGGGCGGCCAGGCCGAAGCGCTCGCCTGCCACGTGGGCGAGCCGGCGCAGGTCACGGCGGCGTTCGAGGCCGTCGCGCGCAGCCACGGACGGCTGGACATACTGGTCAACAACGCGGCCACCAATCCGTATTACGGCCCGGTGGAGGACACCGACCTGGCGGCGTTCCAGAAGACGGTGGACGTGAACATACGCGGCTACTTCCTGGCCAGCACGCTGGCGGTCAAGCTGATGAAGCCGGCCGGAACGGGCGCCATCGTCAACATCGCCAGCGTGAACGGGGTGATCCCCGGCCTGCTGCAGGGCGTCTACTCGATCACCAAGTCCGCGGTGATCGGCATGACGAAATCGTTTGCCCGCGAGGCGGCGCCCTCGGGCATACGGGTGAACGCCGTGCTGCCCGGGCTGACCGACACGAAGTTTGCCGGCGCCTTGCTGGAGGGCGACACGTTCGAGGCGTGGCGGGCGAAGATACCGATGGGCCGCGCGGCGCAGCCGAACGAGATTGCGGGCGCGGTGCTTTACCTGGTCTCGCCCGCCGCATCCTATACCACCGGCGTGGCGCTGAACGTGGATGGCGGCTTCCTGGTGACGTAAGGCGAGGGACGCAAAGGTCGGGGCTCCGCTCCAAACCCCGCTGGGGCCTTGGCCCCAGACCCCATTTCGCAGGAGTGCGTCAAAACAGGTTCCAAGGACGACTGTCCTTGGCGGGGTCCAGGGGCAGAGCCCCTGGCCTTACTTGCTTGCGCCGCACCGCCCCGTTTTGCATCCTGCCACCCGTGAAAACCCCCGCGCCCGAGTCCATCGCCTTCCCCGGCGGACCGGCCACCGTGCAGTGGCGCCGCAGCGCGCGCGCCAGGCGTATCACGCTGCGCATCGATGCCAGGCACGGCCAGGTGGTGGTGACGCTGCCGATGCGGGCGGCCAAATCCGCCGGCGTGGCCCTGCTGCGGCAGAACGCGGCCTGGGTCAGCGAGCACCTGGCCGCCCTGCCGGAGGTGGCGCCGTTCGCCGATGGCGGCAGCGTCACCATCGACGGCGCGGCCGTGCCGATCCGCCACGTGCCGGGCGGGCGCGGCGGCGCCTGGCTGGAGGCGGGCACGCTGCACGTGTCGGGCGACCCGGATTTCCTGGCCAGGCGGGTGGCCGACTTCCTGCGCGCGGAGGCAAAGCGCCGGTTTTCCGCGCAGGCTTTGGCCAAGGCAGCCGGCGCCGGGCTGACCGTGCGGCGGGTGAGCGTAAAGGACACCCGCACGCGTTGGGGCAGCTGCTCGGCGGACGGCGCGCTGATGTTCTGCTGGCGTCTGCTGATGGCGCCGCCTTACGTGCAGGATTACGTGGTTGGCCACGAGGTGGCGCATCTGCGTCACATGAACCATGCGCCGGCGTTCTGGGGGTTGTGCGACACGCTTTCGCCGTATCGGGTGGCGGCTACGGGGTGGCTGGCGATGGAGGGGGCTAGGCTGTTGCGGGCGGGGTAGAAAGGCCAAGGAAGGCCTTCTTTTTTGAAAAAAAGAAGCAAAAAACTTTTGCTCCTGACGGCTGCATCAGGGCGGCGTTCCGGTCTGCAAATGCGCGCGCTGGCAGACCGGGGCTCGGCCGCCGTGCAGGCGAAGTAGCAAAAGTCTTTTGCTTCTTTTCTTCAGAAAAGAAGGCCTTTCTTGCCTAAACCTGCCGCAGGAACCGCGCCGCCTCCGATACCGCCTCGACCGTCTTGGCAATCATCGACCCCATGGTGAAAAACCCGTGGAACACGCCGCGATACCGCTTCATCGCCGTCATCACGCCGGCCTGGGCCAGCCGCACGGCGTAGGCCTCGCCGGCGTCGCGTATCGGGTCCACCTCGGCGGTCAGCACGCAGGCGGGCGGCAGGCCCACGTGGCTCTCGGCCAGCGCCGGCGTGGCGCGCCAGTCCAGCAGCTCGGCCTCGTTGCCGTGGTAGTGGTGGCGGAACCACAGCATGGAATCGCGGGTCAGGATGGGGCCGCGGGCGAACTCGGTGACCGAGGCACGGGTGAGGTCACGGTCCACGCCGGGATAGACGAGCAGCTGGCTGCGCAAGGCTGGCCCGCCGCGCGACCGGGCGAGCAGGCAGCAGACGGCGGACAGCGTGCCGCCGGCACTGTCGCCGCCCACCGAAATGCGGGTGGCATCGCCGCCGAGCGAGGCGGCGTTTGCCGCCACCCAGAGCAGGGCGGCGTAGGCGTCCTCGGGTGCGGCCGGGAATTTGTGTTCCGGCGCCAGGCGGTACTCCACGTTGACCACCACCGTTCCGGCCTGCAGGCATAGCTCGCGGCACACCCAGTCGCCGGATTGCAGGTCGCCCAGCACCATGCCGCCGCCGTGGAACCAGACCAGGATGGGCAGCCCCGGCTCGGCGGACGGGCGATAGAGCCGGGCGGGGATGTCGCCCTCGGCGCCGGCCACGCGGAGCTCGCGCACCTCGTGCACGGGCCGGCCGGGGGCCGCCGGGAAGCCGGCATAGAACGCGCGCACCTCGGCGGGCGAGAGGGTGGCCATGTCCGGCTGGCCGCGTCCGGCGAGGAAAGCCAGGACCTGCGCCGCGTCGTCGTCGATCTTTGTCATCAGGCCTGCCCCAGTGCTGCCTCGGAGAAGATGTCGGCAGCGCTCAGGCAGGCCAGGCCGAGCTGTGCTGCCAGCGCGCGGCAATAGTCGGCCGAGGCGACCTCACCGTCATCGTCGAGTATGTCCGTCCAGGAGGCCACCTCGTAGCGCGTCAGCTGGTGCACCAGGTCCAGCGCCAGGTCCGCGCTGGCGCGGTGCTCGCGGCCGCGATAGCCGACCATGGCGGGCATCACGTGGCCGGGTGATTTCAGGCTGGCGATCCCGGCATCCGGCGCGCCGGCGGCCCGCAGGGTGAGCGCCCGGTCGGCAGCCGAGATGCCGGTGCCGTCGCAATCGGCGGCTTCCACCGAGCGCAGCAGGATCGGGCCGCGATAGCCTTCGCGGTACTCGCCTGCCAGTACCAGCCCCAGCGCCATGGCGCGCTCCGCCGTCACGCTGAAGCAGGTCAGGCCGCGGCCCCAGGTGACGGTGGTGTTCACTGTCTCCGGGGTGGCCAAAGCGGCCACGCCCACGAAGCAGCCGCGATCCGCTGCCTCGTCCACCAGGATGACCAGGCCGCCGGCGTTCAGCATGTCCGAAGGGGAGGTCATCGGCGGCTCCCGGAAGGGGACCATAGACAGGCGCTGGGCTTGTCGGGACACAGCGACGGGGACCTGTTTTCCCGGACGGGCGGCCGGCGTCGCGGTTCTGCTTCTTGCATCATGGCCGACACATAGTGCGCCTGCCCTCCGCTGGGCAGCCCCGGGCTTCGGGGGTAATACTCGCCGAAACAAAGGAGCGTTCCGTGGAGACAGAGGACATACGCGTGCACCGGGACGGGGCCGCGATGCATATTAGGATGAACCGGCCGGCCAAGCGCAACGCGCTGACGGTTGCAATGTATGCCGCGATGGCGGATGCGATGGCGCGCGCGGAGGCCGATCCGGAGGTCCGCGCGATCGTCCTCTCCGGCGAGGGTGCCGCGTTCTGCGCCGGCAACGACCTGTCCGATTTCGTGGCCAACCCGCCCGGCGGCGAGGACGCGCCGGTGCACCGTTTCATACGCGCGCTGGCCGGCGCCACCCGCGTGCTGATAGCCGCCGTGCACGGCGGCGCCGTGGGCATAGGCACGACGATGCTGCTGCATTGCGACTTCGTGCTGGCGGAGCCGGACGCCGTCCTGCAGATGCCGTTCGTGGACCTGGCGCTGGTGCCGGAAGCCGGCAGCTCGCTTCTGGTGCCCGACCTGATGGGGCAGCGCCGGGCCGCCGAGCTGTTGCTGCTGGGCGAGGCGGTGGACGCCGCGCGCGCTGTGGCGCTGGGCCTGGCCAACCGCGTGGTGGCGGCCGGCACGGCGGTGGCCGAGGCGCAGGCGCTGGCCGCGCGGCTGGCGGCAAAGCCCGCGGGCGCGCTGCTGGCCACCAAGAAGCTGATGAAATCCGCCACGCGCGACATGCCCGGCCGGCTTGCGGAGGAGAACGCCGCCTTCGCCGCCCAACTGCGATCGGCCGAGCTGCGCCAGACGGTGCAGGCCTTCTTCCAGTCGCGTGCCAAGGCGAACGCGGCATGAGCCTCCCCCCGTTCCTGGCACAGAAGCTGCGCCTGCCGGTCATCGCGGCGCCGCTGTTCATCATCTCCAACCCGGACCTCTTGCTGGCGCAGTGCAAGGCCGGCATCGTGGGCTCGTTCCCGGCGTTGAACGCCCGGCCGAAAGAGGCGCTGGACGAATGGCTGGCGCGCATCACCGAGGAGCTGGCCGCCTACGACGCGGCGCATCCCGACGCGCCGGCCGCACCCTTCGCGGTCAACCAGATCGTCCACCGCTCCAACGACAGGCTGGAACACGACCTGGCGCTGTGCGTGAAGTACAAGGTGCCGATCGTCATCACCTCGCTGGGCGCGCGCACGGACGTGTTCGAGGCGGTGCACTCCTACGGCGGCATCGTGCTGCACGACATCATCAACGTGGCCTTCGCCCGCAAGGCGATCGAGAAAGGTGCCGACGGCCTGGTAGCGGTGGCGGCCGGCGCCGGCGGGCACGCCGGCACCACCTCGCCCTTCGCGCTGATCTCCGAGATACGCGCCTGGTTCGACGGGCCGCTGGCGCTGTCCGGCGCCATCTCCAACGGCGGCGCGATCCTGGCGGCCCAGGCGGCCGGCGCGGACGTGGCCTATATCGGCTCGGCGTTCATCGCCACCGAGGAGGCCAACGCGGCCGCGGAGTACAAGCAGGCGGTGGTGGACAGCCAGGCGGCCGACATCGTGTACAGCAACCTGTTCACCGGCGTGCACGGCAACTACCTGAAAAGCTCCATCGTGGCCGCCGGGCTGGACCCGGACGCGCTGCCGCAATCGGACGCCTCGGCGATGAATTTCGGCAGCGGCTCGTCCAAGGCGTGGCGCGACATATGGGGTGCCGGGCAGGGCGTGGGCCGGGTGGACAGCGTGGTGCCGGCGGCTGCGCGCATTGCGCAGTGGTCCGGGGAGTATCAGGCGGCGCGGGAGCGGTTGTTGGGGACAGTCTAGAGCAAGCAGGCCTTCTTTTCTGAAGAAGCGAGCAAAAGACCTTCGTCTGCGCTGTTGCGGACTCCGCTGGGATGAGCGCGCTGCTTATCCCAGGGAGCCGCGGGCGATCGTCTCCAGGGTATGCGCCAGAACCAGGATCAGCAGCAGCGCCAGGCTCATGCGCAGGCGCCCGCGGGCCAGGCGCAGCGTGGCCACCAGGAACATGGAGACGATGAAGATGAACACGACGGTCTGCACGTCGCTGTTCAGGCCGGCCCCCTTCATCAGCGCGCGCAACGAGCCCTCGATGAAGGCGAGGATGTCCAGCATGATACGCGCAAAGGTGCCGAAGACGCCGACCAGTCCGTGGGCAAATCCGTCCAGAACATTCATTTCGGTTCCATGCCATATAGCCGCGGGTGCGCAAAGCGGTTCTTTCTTGCAACGCGCAGATCAGCAGGCTTTGTGGCCTGCGGAACACCGCGCCTGGCTGCCGTCCCGCGAACAGGGCTTGCACAAGCGCGCCCGCCTGCGGAAAGCTGCGCCAGGAGGACCACCCCGATGCGCCACGTTCTGCTGGCCGTGCTGTTGATCGTGGGCTTGCAGGCCCGCGCGCAAGGCGTGGTCTCGCCGGCGGATGGTGCCGAGATCGGGCGCGTGATCACCGCGCAGATCGAGGCGTTCCGGCACGACGACGCGGACGCGGCGTTCGCCTTCGCCACCCCGGGCATTCAGGAGAAGTTCGGCGACAGCGCGCATTTCCTGGCCGCCGTGAAGCAGGCCTACCCGCAGGTGTACAGGCCGCGCTCGTTCCGGTTCCTGGACCGCGGCACCGAGGCCGGCCGGGTGACGCAGCGCGTGGAGATCGTGGGCCCGGACGGCCGGCTGGTCACCGCGGTCTACGACATGTCCCACGAGCCGGACGGCAAGTGGCGCATAGACGGCTGCCGCCTGGAGACAACGACGCTACAGGAAACCTGACCAAGTACCAGCCGGAGGCGTGAAGCCGCCCCGGCATCCCGCAGCGTCGAAGTTTCAAAAGCTTTTTGCTTCTTTTTCTCGACAAAGAAGGCCTTGCTTTCCCAGGCCCTCAAGCCAGCGGATAAGGCAGCTTGAAGATGACGTCCTCGGTCGTCACCTGCCGCTCCTCGATCTGCAGCGTGAACCGCTTGGCCAGTTCCGACAGCACTTCCTGCACCAGGCTTTCCGGCGCGGAAGCGCCCGCGGTGATGCCGACGGTGCCCACGCCCTCCATCAGCGTGAAATCCATGTCCGCCACCTTGGGCACCAGTATGGCGCGGCCGGCGCCGGCGCGTTCGGCCACCTCGCGCAGGCGCTGGCTGTTGCTGCTGTTCGGGCTGCCTATCACGATCAGCAGGTCGCAGCCCTGCGCGATCGCCTTGACGGCCGCCTGGCGGTTGGTGGTGGCGTAGCAGATGTCCTCGCGCTTTGGGCCTTCGATGGCGGGGAAGCGGCGGCGCAGGATCTCCACGATCTCGGCTGTGTCGTCCACGCTCAGCGTGGTCTGGGTGATGAAGGCCAGGTTGGCCACATCGGCGGGCGCTACGGTCTCCGCCTCGGCTGCGTTCTGCACCAGCGCCACCGCACCGGGCGGCAACTGGCCCATGGTGCCCACCACTTCCGGGTGGCCGGCATGGCCGATCATCAGGATGTGGCGCTTCTCGGCAAAATGGCGCTCCGCCTCGCGGTGGACCTTGCTGACCAGCGGGCAGGTTGCGTCCAGATAGGCCAGGTTGCGGCGCTGGGCTTCCTCCGGCACCGCCTTCGGCACGCCGTGGGCGCTGAACACCACGTGGGCGTTCTCCGGCACCTCGTCGAGCTCTTCGACGAAGATGGCGCCCTGGGCTTCGAGAGTTTCCACCACGGTGCGGTTGTGCACGATCTCGTGGCGCACATAGACCGGGGCGCCGTAGCGGCGCAGCGCTTCCTCCACCACGCGTATGGCGCGGTCCACGCCGGCGCAGAAGCCGCGCGGGCCGGCCAGCACCACGCGCAGCGGGCGCAGGGCGGTCTCCTGCATCGGCGCGCGCGTCAGCAGGTCGGTCGGGCTGTCTGGCATGGGTGTCTGTCCCGTCTGTCCTCGTCTGGCCGCAATATGGCGATGGTGGGGTCCTGGTGCAAAGGCGGGATGCTGTGGCAAAGCACCCGGGCCGCCCCGACCGTTGCCAAGGGGCCGCAGCGGAGACCCTCATGCGCCCTTTCCACTTCCCTGTCCTCCTATTGGCGCTCGCGGTGGCCGCCTGCCATGCCGACCCGAACGAGGAGGCGGTGCAGTGCCCGCGCGCCTATGTGCTGCCGGAAGCCTCGCACGTCTCCCATTTCGACGGACGCGGCACGGACATCTCGGACCTGGTGCTGGGCGTGCGGCTGACGGACGTGCAGGGCGCTTGCTCCGGCAAGCTGGGCGTGCGGGAGGAAGGCGCGCACGGCCACGTGGTGATGGTGGTCACCAAGGGGCCGGCCGCCACCAGCAACACCGCCGACGTGGGCTACATATTGGGCGTGGTGCGCAACGGGGTGATCCTGGACCGCGCCAGCTACGTGCAGCACGTGGTGTTCCCGTCCAACGTGGATACGCTGGAGATGACGGGGCAGGAGATCGCGCTGAAGCTGCCGACCGGCAAGGGCGTCAGCGGGCCGAGCTATCACCTGTATTTCATGCTGAACCTTACGCCGGAGGAGCTGGCGGCTAACCGGCACGGGGGGCCGTAGGAGGTAGGCAGGACCTTCTTTTTCGAGAAAAAGAAGCGAAGAGCTTTTGCTCCCTGTCGGCGAACGTTGCAGCGCACCCGCTTCAAGGGGCGACCGCCCGCCTTGCCTGCGATGCCGCAGACGCCTACTGCGCACGGCATGGCCCTGAAACCGCACCTTGCCCGCGCCTACCGCGCCAGCCGCTACCGCGTGGCCGGCTTCGACCTGACGATCGGCCGCCGGTCCGGCGCGCTGGACGGCCTGCTGGCCGGGCTGGGCGCGCGGGAGGCGGTGCTGATCACCGCGTGGAACCCCGCCAGCCGGCGCATGCCGCCGAGCTGGAACAGCAAGATGATGGCCGCCCTGCGCCACAGGCTGGGCACCACGCCGGCGCTGCCCGCCTCCGGTGCCGGGCGGACCTGGTCGGAGGACCACCTGCTGGTGGTGGGCGATAGGCGGAGGCTCGCCAAGCTGGCCCGGCTGTTCGGCCAGGCGGCGATGGTGGGCCTGAAACGCGGGCAGGGCGTCCGGCTGCTGCCGCTCGTCTGACGTGGCGCCGCGGGTCACCGCACGGGCGCTGCATGAAGCCCTGCTCGCCTCGGACAGCGCCACCGCCGTGCTGGAGGCAATCTGCGGCGCACCCGTAAGCATTCTGCGTCGCCCGCCGGCCGGTGCGCCGGCGCCTGCCCGCCTGGCCGGCGGCGTGCATCGTCGCGTGGTTCTGCTGTGTGGGGCGCGTGTGCTGTCGGAAGCCGATTTATGGTTCCGGCCGGAGCTTCTGCCCGCCGGCATGGTGGCCGAGCTGGCCGCCAGCGACGCCCCGTTCGGCCGGGTGGTGAAGACGCTGGGCCTGCGCCGCCGCACGCTGTCCGCCCGTATCTGCGCGCCCGGCGACCCGTTCGCGGTGGAGCACAGCGCGGTTCTGGAAGACGGTGCGCAAGACGTGGCCGAAGTGGCCGAACGCTACTGCTGGGAGCTCGTAGCCCCCTGACCGCCCCGTGCGGACCTTTCCAAGTACTCGCCGAGAGGGAGCAAAAGTCCTTATGCTTCTCTTTGCCAAAAAAGAAGGCGTTCCGTCCTTCAGATATCGGACGCCGTAACCTTGAGCTCCGCCAGCCGCTCGGACGCCCGCTCCACCGTGCGGACCATCACCTCGCCGGCCCGCTTCACCTTGGGTTCGGCGTGGTTCAGCAGTCCGTCCGCCACCAGAAGCGCCGGCGAGAGGACGCCGCGCACGTCATGGCGCAAGGTGGACACCTGCTTGCGCAAATCGGCCAATTGGGCCTGCGCCGCATGCGCCTCGGCAAGCTGGCCGCTCAGCGCCGCTTGCGTGCTGCGGCAGGCCGCGAGACGCGGGCGGACCCAAAGGTATGTGCCGATTACGCCGGCAGCGATCCCTGCCAGCGCAAACCATAGGCCTTGCATCACGTAAGCTCCCCTGCCGCCGTAACGTTTGCCGGAACACCACAGATGCAGGCAAGGCGATTTCCGGCCTGCGCGGCCGCCACGGCGTCCGGAGGCCACGCCCCGCCCGTATTTGACGTAGGCAGTCAGGGGAACCTATAACCCGGGCATGACACGGGGCCGCCAGCGCCCCGCGCAAGCTGTTGGAGTGCCCCCGTGAAGCGTACGTATCAGCCGTCCAAACTCGTCCGCAAGCGCCGGCACGGCTTCCGCGCCCGCATGGAGACGGTAGGTGGCCGCAAGGTTATCGCCAACCGCCGCGCCAAGGGGCGGAAGAAGCTCTCGGCCTGACGCACATGGCGGAACCGGTGCTTGTGCCGCGCAAAGCGGCAGGGGCACGCCCGCCGCACCTCACACGCCGCGCGGAGTTCCTGCGCGTGGCCGCGAAAGGCCGCAAGGCGCCCTCGCCCGGGCTGGTTCTGCAGGCGCTGGACCGTGGTGACGACGCACCCGTCCGGCTGGGCTTCACGGTAACGAAGAAGGTGGGAAACGCTGTGGTGCGCAACCGTACGCGCCGGCGGCTGCGCGAAGCGGCACGGCTGCTGCTGGCCGAGGCACCGGCCACCGGCGCGGACCTGGTGCTGGTCGGCCGCGACACCACCCGCACGCGGCGGTTCGACCTGCTGATCGAAGATCTGCGGCGCGGCCTGGCCAAGCTGGGCGTGGCCACCGCGGACCGGCCATGACGCCGCACACCGCCGCCAGCCCGGCCGGTGCGGCGGCCGCCCTGCTGGTGCGCGCCTACCAGTTGCTGGTGCGGCCGATGCTGCCGCCCGCCTGCCGGTTCGAGCCGAGCTGCAGCGCCTACGCGATCACCGCGCTGCGCACCCACGGCGCCGGCCGCGGCACGCTGCTGGCGGCCTGGCGCATCCTGCGCTGCAACCCATGGGGCGGCTGCGGGCACGATCCCGTTCCCCCCAGCTTCCTTTTCCACTGGCCCGCACGCGCCCACCCACCGAAAGACGTCAAGGCAAGCTGATGGACCAGAAACGCCTACCGCTGTTCATCGCGATGTCCGTGGCGATCCTGCTGGTGTTCCAGTACCTGGCGCCGCCGAAGAACCACGCCCAGCTGGCGCGCCAGGCGGCGCAGACCACGCGCACCACGCCGTCCGGCCAGACTCCGCCGCCGACGCACGATCCGGCACCGCCCGGCACCCAGCCGGAACACGTGCCGCCGCCGCTGACGGACCCGGCCAAGATCCCGCGTGTGGTGATCGACGGGCCGCGCGTGACCGGCAGCCTCAGCCTGCTGGGCGCCAGCCTGGACGATTTGCGCCTGCGCTCCTACCACGAGACGGTCGCCAAAACGTCGCCGCTGGTCCGCGTGCTGGAGCCGCGGTCCGACCCGCAGCCCAGCTACGTGCAGTTCGGCTGGACCAGCACGGACAATGTGAAGCTGCCGGACAGCGACACGGTGTGGACCAGCGACGGCGGCAGCGTCAGCGCCGGCCACCCGGTGACGATCAGCTGGGACAACGGCGCCGGGCTGACCTTCCACATCACGCTCTCCGTCGATGACAACTACGTCTTCAGCGTGCGCCAGAGCGTGCACAACGCCGGCGCGGCACCGGTGCAGCTATGGCCGTGGCAGCGCGTGCGCCGCGACTGGCTGCCGCAGACCGCCGGATACAACGTGTTCGAAGGCCTGGTCGGCATGATCGACCTGAAACTGGAAGACCTGTCCTACAGCAAGGTAAAGACCCAGGCCGACAAGGCGGACGGCGTGGGCTACACCCATACCGGACGCGGCGGCTGGGCCGGCTTCACCGACAAATACTGGCTGACCGCGCTGATCCCGGACCAGGCAGCGCCAGAGACCACCGAGTGGCGCCACTGGCTGGACAACGGTGCGGACCGTTTCGAAGTGAATTTCCTGGCCACCACGCCGGAACATGTCGCCCCCGGTGGGGACGCCAGCAGTGACAGCCGCGTGTTCGCCGGCGCCAAGGAAGTGCACCTGCTGGACCGCTATGAAGCGCACGACAATATCCCGCGCTTCTCGTACGCCGTCGATTGGGGCTGGTTCTTCTTCCTGACCAAGCCGTTCTTCTACGCCATCGACTGGATCTACGGCGTGGTCGGCAATTTCGGCATCGCCATCCTGATCTTCACGCTGGGCGTGAAAGCGCTGTTCTATCCGATCGCCGCGCGGTCCTACCGCAGCATGGGCAAGATGCGGCTGCTGGGCCCGAAAATCACCGCCGTGCGCGAACGCTACAAGGACGACCCGGCCAAGCTGCAATCCGAAATGATGGCGGTATACAAATCGGAGAACGTGAGCCCGGTCAGCGGCTGCGCGCCGATGCTGCTGCAGATTCCGGTGTTCTTCGCCCTGTACAAGGTCATCCTGATCACCATTGAAATGCGCCACGCGCCGTTCTTCGGCTGGATACAGGACCTCTCTTCCGTCGATCCCACCAACATCTTCAACCTGTTCGGCATCATCCCCTTCGATCCCAGCACCATCTCGCCCTACCTGCATCTGGGCATCTGGCCGCTGGTGATGGGTGCGACGATGTTCTTCCAGCAGAAACTGAACCCGCCGCCACCCGACCCCGCCCAGGCGCGCATGCTGCAGTTCATGCCGCTGATCTTCATGTTCACCATGGGACGCTTCCCGGCCGGGCTGGTGATCTACTGGTCCTGGAACAACACGCTGACCATGGCGCAGCAATGGTACATCCAGCGCCAGGCGAAGCTCACGCCCTCGGCGCGTGTTGTCCGGACGTGAGCCAGGCAAGGCAAGGCCAAGGGGCTCTGCCCCCTGGACCCCCGCTAAGGACAGTCGTCCTTAGAACCTGTTTGTTTAGTCAGTGTGCGGAGGGGGGCTGCACGCGTTGTGGCCACGGTACGTGTGCCCCCCTCCGCACACTGACTAGGCGAAGCCGGGGTCTGGGGCCGACTGGCCCCAGCGGGGTCCAGGGGCAGAGCCCCTGGCCTTGCCTTCCGTGACCACACCCGAAGAACAAGCCGCCGAGATCGAGGCTGGCCGGCTGCTGTTCGCCGCCGAGTGCCGGTTCTACTTTGCGGCGCAGCGGATCGACCAGTTGCCGGAGCCGCGTGGGCCGGAGGTGGCGTTTGCCGGGCGGTCGAACGTCGGCAAGTCGTCTTTGGTCAATGCGTTGACGGGGCACAAGGCGTTGGCGCGGGCGTCCAGCGAGCCGGGGCGGACGAAGCAGTTAAACTTCTTCGATTTGGGCGGGCGGCTGGTTCTGGTGGACATGCCGGGCTACGGGTATGCGCAGGCCGCAAAGGCCGTGAAGGAGGACTGGCAGGGGTTGATGTTCGATTTCCTGCGCGGCCGTGTGGTGTTGCGGCGTGTGGTGTTGTTGCTGGACGCGCGCATCGAGCTGAAGGCGTCCGACCTGGCGGTAATGGATTTGTTCGACCGGGCGGCGGTGGCGTTCCAGTTGGTGTTGACGAAGATTGACGGTTTGAAGCCGGACCGCCTGGCGCGCAAGCGGGCGGAGGTGGAGGCGGCGATGAAGAAGCATGCGGCCGCCTATCCCGAGATTCTGGCAACGAGTGCGCGCACCGGCGAGGGGATCGAGGCGTTGCGGGCGGGGCTGGCGACGCTGGCGGGGTAGGCGGCTGGGGGCGGCAGGCCTGGGCGGCGGAGGAGCGGCTGATGGAGTGCCGGGCGGAGGGCGTTGGGGTCGAGGCGCAGACTTTGATTGCGGTGCGCGACGTTCGGGCGAGCAGCGCCTGGTATGGCGCGCTGCTCGGGGCGGACAGCCTTCCGGATCACAGCCACCGCGACGTGTATGACCGCATCACTCGTTCAGGGGTGTTGCTGCTCCAATTGCATGCCTGGAACGTGGAACAGCACCCTAACCTGGTCCACCGCGATGCGGCACCGCCCGGGCATGGTGTTCTGCTGTGGTTCCAGGTGGACGACTTCGCGTCCGCGGTGGCCCGGGCGCGCGCTTTGGGGGCCGAGATCATAACGCAGCCTTGCTTGAACCCGGCGCCGAGGCACTGGGAGATCTGGCTGCGCGACATGGACGGGTATGTCGTGGTGATCGCGGGACCCGACGGGGCGGACGCTGCGTAGTAAAACAGGCATAAGGCGCGCGACCGGTGCCGCTCTACTGGCGAGGCATTCTGGTGCAGCGGAATGCTGGGCGCTGTCGGGATGTCGCATCCGTGTTTGTTGGCACGCAAGCAGCGGTATGCTCGGTTGACACGCCAACAGACGCGCGGGCTTCGCGCTACACGGACGCAGGGGGTTTGCCATGATCAGGATCGCGGGATTTGCGGTCGCACTCTGCCTCGCGCTGGGCCAGGCATTCGCGCAGCCGGTGCCGGCGGCGATCGGCGCCGATCCTGCGCCGGACCCGCAGCATCCGGCGCGCTCCGTCGTGCTGCACATCCCGAGCGGCGGGGTGCAGATCAACGGCCTGGTCTATGTGGCGTCCGGGCCCGCGCCGCATCCCACGCTGGTGCTGTGCCACGGCCTGCCGGGCAACGAGAAGAACCTTGATCTGGCGCAGGCGGTGCGGCGCGCCGGCTGGAACGTTGTCACGTTCAACTATCGCGGCAGTTGGGGCAGCCCGGGCGCCTTCAGCTTCGCCCATACGCTGGAAGACACCGCCGCCGTGCTTGCCTATGTCCGGGCGCCGGACAACGCGCACGCGCTCGGCGTCGACCCGGCGCGCATCGTGCTCGCGGGCCACAGCATGGGCGGTTGGGTAACGGCGCAGATCGCCGCGCAGGACCATGCGCTGGCCGGCGCCATACTGATCTCCGCCTGGGATGCCGGCCTGGACGGTGCGGCCAACGCCGGCACGCCGGCGAAGCTCGCGGCCGGCATGGCGGATAATTACGAGACGCTGGCGGGCACGTCGCCACGCACGCTGGCGGACGAGCTGATCGCGCATGGCGCCGCCTGGTCGTTCCCGCCGCTCGCCGGCAAGCTGGCCGGCACGAAGCTGCTCGTGCTGACCTCCGACGACGGCAACGCGGCGAACGACATGGCGCTCGTCACGGCGATCGGGAAGCAGGGCGGGCACAGGGTGAGCGACGCGCATGCGGCGACTGATCATAGCTGGTCGGATCACCGGATTGTTTTGGAGGCTTTCGTGTTGAATTGGCTGGCATCGGTTTCTGGGTCTTAGCTGCGTAAGGAAGGCCTTCTTTTTCGAGAAAAAGAAGCAAAAAGCTTTTGACTGTGCTGTCGCGGACTGTTTGCAAAGCTGGTGGCCCTGACAGAACTTTCGTCCATTCGTGCTACGGGTTAGCGATGTCCCTCCCTGCACGTTTGCTGTGCGTCATGGTGAGTGCGCTGTGCGGCAGCCTCGGCCTGCGTGCGTCAGCGCAGGCTGTTCCGCCGAAGTCCGGCACATTCCGCGTGGTCTTCGACCGTGCCGACCTTCTCACGCGCGAGCGCAAGTTGATTGCACGCGCGGTAAGGGCGAGCACGCACCACCAGATAATACGGATCGAGATGCGCGACTTAACCGGCCAGGGCGGCACGGCCTTGGCGCTCCCCTTGTGGGAACAGCGTGCCAGCAACGTGCGGTCCGAATTGGTGCGCGATGGCGTGGCCGGCAGTTGCATAAGCGTTCATCGCCCGGTCGACAGAAATCCCTGCTCCCGCACGGGCATGGACGCCGAAATCCACAAAGCTGCCGCGTGCTGATCGACCTCACGTGACCAGCATCCGCCGACACGCACTCATCCCCACATCGCGACAGCGCCCTCTCTTCCTCGCTAAACCCCTATACGCCCAGCGGCCGTGTCCCACCGCTCCCGGATCGCCGCGAACACCTCCGCCACCCCGATTGCGCGCAGGCATTTCACGTCGAACGGGCAGGGCGTGCGCAGCCAGCACGGGGCACAGGGCACTTGCGTGTAGAACTCCACGTTGCCCTCGTAATGCGCGTTCACCGGGTGTTCGTAGCCGCCGATGATCACCACCGTGGGCGTGCCGGCGGCGCCGGCGATGTGCATGGGGCCGGACACCGGGCCCACATGGATGTCCGCGGCGCTGATGGCGGCGGCGAGTTGCGCAAGCGTGGTTTGGCCGCGCAAATCCAGATAGTGGCCCGCCGGCACCGGGTCCGGCGTATCGGGCGCGTCGCCGATCTCGATCAGCGTGGAGGTGGCGGCCACGCGGGCCACCAGCTCGTCCCAGCGTGCATCCGGCCAGTCCTTGTTCGGGGTGAACCGGCTGGCGCGGCGCAGTGCGACCACCCAGGGCCGCGGCAGGTCGCGCCAGGCGTTCTGGTAGGCCTCCACCAGCGAGCCGTCGATCACGCAGTCGGGCTGCACGTCGGTCACGTTCACGCCGATCCGGTCACCAAGCAGGCGCGCGATGTGCGCCGTGGTGGGCACCGTCTTCAGGTAATCCAGGTAGATGTTGCCGGGCGGGCGCGCCGAGTCCGGCAGCACCTCGTCTATGTAGGGCAGGCCTTCCACCAGCTCCGGAAAGTTCGTGTAGAAGCGTATGCGGCCGGTCGGGTTGGCCTGGCGGGCGGCACGCAAGGCCGGCGTGCACATCAGCACGTCGCCGATCCCCTTGTCGCGCGCCACGTCCAGCACCGCGCGCCGGTAAGGGCGCGCCCAGACGCGCGGGAACATGATGAAGCGGGCCAGCTTGCCGGAGTAGGAGATGCGGCGCCGCCTGGCGGTGATGAGCCTGTCCTTCAGGCGGGCGAACAGCCAGCGCCGCTCCTCGATCCCGGACGTGTTCAAACTATCCGCAGCGGATTGCCCGGGGAGCAGCCGGCTAGCATCGGCAGGGTTCAGTTGTCTCTCCGGAGCGGCCGGCGTGCTTCCTAGCAGCAACGCAGCCCGCCGCCTGCCCCGAACCTTGCGTCCTGCCGCGTGCGGAAGAACGCGTCGCGTGACAACGCTTCCGTCTCGGGATGGACTTCCTGCAGGTGCGCCACGTAACGGTCGTAGTCCGGCAACCCCACCACTAGCTCCACCGCCGCGCGGGCGCGGCTCATGTCAAACGTTCGGCCGAAGCAGCGGCAGATCATGGCGGTCCTCATGCGTGGTCACTTTTACGTCCCGCAGGGCCTGAAAGATGCACGCGGCGCCGGCGCCCAGCATCAGCACCACCACGGCCATGAACAGGCCGGTCAGCGCACAATCCACGTAGTCGTTGGCCAGCACCTGTCCCATGTCGGCGGCCGTCTTGGCCGGCGCCATCACGTGGCCTTGCGCCAGGGCGGCGGAAAACTTCGCGGCGTGGGCCAGGAAACCCACGGCCGGCGCCGGCGAGAAGATCTTCTCCCAGCCGGCCGTCAGCGTGCACACCGCCAGCCACGCGGCGGGTGCCGCCGCCACCGCGGCGTAGGTCTGCCGCTTCATCTTGAACAGTACCACCGTGGCCAGCGTCAGCGCGATCGCGGCCAGCATCTGGTTGGAGATGCCGAACAGCGGCCACAGCGTGTTGATGCCGCCCAGCGGATCGACCACGCCCTGATACAGGAAATACCCCCAGGCGCACACGGCCAGGCCGGTGGCCGCCACGTTGGCCAGCGTGCTCTCGGTCCGTCGCCAGGCGGGCACGGCCATACCGGCAAGGTCCTGGATCATGAAGCGCGCCACGCGGGTGCCGGCATCCAGCGTGGTCAGGATGAACAGCGCCTCGAACAGGATGGCGAAATGATACCAGAACGCCATCAGGCTGCGGCCGCCCAGCGCGCCGGACAGGATGCGGGACATGCCCACCGCAAGGGTCGGCGCACCACCGGCGCGCGCCAGGATCGTGTGCTCGCCCACGTCACGCGCCAGGTCCGTCAGCGCGCCGGCGGAGATGGGGAAGCCCCAGCCGCTGATGGTGGAAGAGGCGGCGTCGACCGTGCTGCCGACGAGCGCGGCCGGCGCGTTCATCGCGAAATACGCGCCGGGTTCCAGCACGCAGGCGGCGATCAGCGCCATGATGGCCACCATGCTCTCGGCCAGCATGGCGCCGTAGCCGATGGCGCGTATCTGCGCCTCGTCGCCGATCATCTTGGGCGTGGTGCCGCTGGAGACGAGCGCGTGGAAGCCGCTGACGCTGCCGCAGGCGATGGTGATGAACAGGAACGGGAACAAATGGCCGGCGAACACCGGCCCGGTGCCGTCCACGAACCGGCTGACCGCCGGCATGCGCAACTCCGGCATCACCACCGCGATGCCCAGGGCCAGCGCGCAGATGGTGCCGATCTTGAGAAAGGTGCTGAGGTAATCGCGCGGGGCCAGGATCAGCCAGACCGGCAGCACGCTGGCCACGAAGCCGTATGCCATCAGCATGAACGCCCAGGTGACGCCGCTGAAGGTGAACCGCGCGGCCCAGATAGGGTCGGCCGCCACCGCCCCGCCCAGCCACAGCGAGGCCATCAGCAGCACGAAGCCGATGACGCTCATCTCCAGCACCCGGCCGGGCCGCACGTAGCGGCCGTACAGCCCCATCAGCAGCGCGATCGGCACGGTGGCGAACACGGTGAAGCTGCCCCACGGCGAGCCGGCCAGCGCCTTGACCACCACCAGCGCCAGCACCGCCAGCAGGATCACCATGATCGCCAGGATGCCCACGCTGGCCACGATGCCGGCGAACGGCCCCATCTCGGTGCGTATCATGTCGCCCAGGCTGCGCCCGTCCCGCCGGACGGAGAGGTAGAGGATCAGCATGTCCTGCACGGCGCCGGCGAACACCACGCCCACCAGGATCCACAGCGTGCCTGGCAGGAAGCCCATCTGGGCGGCCAGCACAGGGCCTACCAGCGGGCCGGCGCCGGCAATGGCCGCGAAATGGTGGCCGAACAGCACGTATTTGTTGGTGGGCACGTAATCCAGGCCGTCGTTGCGGACCACGGCGGGCGTGGGCCGGGCGGCGTCCAGCCGCAGCACGCGGCTGGCGATGAACAGGCTGTAGTAGCGATAGGCCAGCGCGTAGGTGCACAGTGCCGCGGTAACAAGCCAGAGCGCGTTGACGCTTTCGCCGCGGGCGGTGGCGAGCACGGCGAGCGCTGCGGCGCCTAACAGGGCGACTACGGCCCATAATGCTTTCATGTGGCTGGCACCCTAAGGAAGCAGTTCTTTTTTGAAAAAAAGAACCAAAAAACTTTTGCTCCCTGGCGGCGGCTGCTGAAAAACGGCGCGACAGCGGAGGAAAAGTTTTTTGCTTCTTTTTTTCAAAAAAGAAGGCCTTTCTTACTCCCTGTCAAACAGCTTCTCCCGCAACGTCCCCGTCGCATACGCCGTCTTGTAGGCACCCCGGCGCTGCAGCTCCGGCACCACCAGCTCCACGAAGTCCACGAAACATTCCGGCGTCACCGTGCGCGCCAGCACGAAGCCGTCCAGATCGGCCTGCGCCATCCAGTCCTCCATCACGTCGGCCACCTGGGCCGGCGCGCCCACGACCGGCGCCTGGCGGCCGCCCAGGCGCAGCCGCTCGCGAAAGCCCCGCTTTGTCAGGACAGGGCCCGCCGTCAGTGCCGCCAGGTTGGAGACGACCGCGTTGGTGGGGCCCATGCGTATCGGCTCGTCCTCGGCCAACGCGGCGAAATCGACGCCCATGGAGCCTGCGGACTGCACCATCGCGGCTTCCGCGTCGGCGTAGCGCTCGTATTCGGCGCATTTGTCCTCCGCCTCGGCGGCGGTGCGGCCGGTCACCACCGTCATGCCGGCGAACACCTGGACCGGGCGGGCGCCGGCGGCCGCGCGCAGGTCGGCCACCAGCTTGCCCGTCTGCGCCGGCGTGGTGCCGTTGACGAACACGCATTCGGCGTGGTCCGCGGCGAAGCGCAGCCCGCGGGCGGACGCGCCCGCCTGGTAGATCACCGGGCCGCGCTGCGGCGAGGGTTCGCACAGATGTATCGCGTCCGTGCGCCAGTCCTGGCCCCGGGCGGAGACGGCGTGCACGCGCGCGGGGTCGGCGTAGCTGCCGGCGCGGTCTGCCAGCACCGCGCCGTCCTGCCAGCTTTCGCGCCACAGGCGGCGCAACGCGTCCATCACCTGGTCGGCGGTGTCGTAGCGGTTGTCATGCGCCGCTTGGGCGTCGCGGCCCAGCGCGCGGGCGGCGGACTCCAGGTAGCCGGTGACAACGTTCCAGCCGATGCGCCCGCCGGTCAGGTGGTCCAGCGTGCTCATTTGCCGGGCGAACACGAAGGGGTGGCTGGCCGCGGTATTGGCGGTGATGGCGAAGCCCAGGTTCTGCGTGGCGTGCGCCATCGCCGGGACCAGCAAGGCGGGATCGAGGTTGGGCACCTGCACGGCCGCGCGCAGGGCGGCGTCCGGGCTGGCGCCGTAGACGTCGTACATGCCCAGCACGTCGGCCAGGAACAGGCCGTCGAACAGGCCGCGTTCCAGCGTGCGTGCCAGCGACACCCAGTGGTCCAGCCGCGTGTAGTCGGTGGCGCGGTCCCGCGGGTGGCGCCAAAGTCCCTGCTGGATGTGGCCCACGCAGGCCATTTCGAACGCGTGCAGCCGTATGTGGCGGGGCGTGGCAGGGCGGGACATGGGTGCCAGCCTACACAGCGGCCCGGCCCGGGCAACCGGGTCCCGCGCCTGCGTTGTTGTGCCCATGTCCGAAATCAAACACGTCGCCCCCGCCGCTCGCATGGCCGTGCTCGCCGCCGAGCGGCACCTGAAAATGGCCGCCTCCGCCCACGCCTATGTGCGCGGCAGCACGACGCGCTTCTACGAGTGGCTGGAAGCCAGCCCGCTGGCTTTGCCCACCGGCCCCAGCGTGTGGATCTGCGGCGACTGCCACGTGGGCAATCTGGGCCCGGTGGGGAGCACGCGCGGGGAGCTGGCGGTGCAGATACGCGACCTGGACCAGACCGTGATCGGCAACCCGCTACACGACCTGATGCGCCTGGCGCTGTCCATGGCGATGGCCGCGCGCGGTTCGGACCTGCCCGGCGTGACCACCGCGCACATACTGGAGCACCTGACGGGCGGCTATGAGGCGGCGTTCGCCGCGGGGCATTCGGGCGACACGGCAATGCCCAAGCTGATACGCACCCTGATGCGCCAGGCCGCCGGCCGGTCCTGGAAGCACCTGGCGGACGAGCGGATCGAGGGCACCGACCCGGCGATCCCGATCGGCAAGCGCTTCTGGCGGCTGACGCAGGAGGAGCGGAGTGCCATCGACGCGCTGTTCGCCACGCCCGAGCTGCAGGCGCTGGCGACTGCTTTGCGCGGCCGCGGCGAGGGCGACCCGGTGCGCGTGCTGGATGCGGCCTATTGGCGGAAAGGCTGCAGCTCGCTGGGCCGGCTGCGCTTCGCCGTGTTGATAGCGGTGGGTTCCGGCAAGTCCGAGCGCCACTGCCTGATGGACGTGAAGGAAGCCATTGCCGCCGCCGCCCCGCGTGCGGCGGACGCTGACATGCCGCGCGACAACGCGGAGCGCGTGGTGGCCGGCGCCCGTGCGCTGTCGCCGGCGCTGGGCGGCCGCATGTGCGCGGCCCGGCTGCTGGGCCGCGCGGTTTTCGTGCGCGAGCTGCTGCCGCAGGATCTGAAGCTGGAGCTGGAGGTGCTGAGCAGGAGCGAGGCCACCGAGATGGCATCCTACCTCGCCGGTGTGGTGGGACACGCGCACGCGCGCCAGATGGACGAGGCGCAGCGGCGCGACTGGCTGAAGCTTCTGCGCGCCAGCCACGCGCGATCCCTGGATGCGCCTGGATGGTTGTGGAACGGGGTGGTGGAACTGGTGTCCCTGCACGAGGCGGCGTATCTGGAGCACTGCCGGCGATACGCGTTGCAGGCCGCGTGAACAAGCCGGCCCAAGCAGAGAACGTCGCGCGCCGTCCGGGAACTCGCCGACAGGGAACAAAAGCTTTTTGGTTCTTTCTCTCGAAAAAGAACTGCTTCCTTTCGCCTCCGCCGTGAAACTCGCAACCTACAACATCAACGGCATCAACAAGCGCCTGGACAACCTGCTGGCGTGGCTCCAGGAGTCGCGACCCGACATCGCCTGCCTGCAGGAACTGAAGGCCGAGGACCGGGCGTTTCCCGCGGCGGCACTGCGCGCGGCCGGCTACAGCGCGGTGTGGCAGGGCCAGCGGAGCTGGAACGGCGTGGCCATATTGGCGCGCGGGGCCGAGCCCGTGCTGACACGCCGGGCGCTGCCGGGAGACGCGGAGGACGCGCAGGCGCGCTACATCGAAGCGGCGGTGCAGGGTGTGCTGGTGGGCTGCCTGTATCTGCCGAACGGCAACCCGTACCCGGGGCCGAAATTCACCTACAAGCTGGCCTGGTTCGAGCGGCTGATCGCCCACGCCGCCACGCTGCATGCGAGCGGCCTGCCTGTCGTGCTGGCGGGCGACTACAACGTGGTGCCGACGGAGTTCGACATCTATTCCTCGAAATCCTGGAAGCGCAACGCGTTGCTGCAGCCGCAAAGCCGTGCCGCGTACAAGCGGCTTGTGGCACAGGGCTGGGTGGATGCGTTGCGCACGCAACATCCGGACATACCGATGTTCACCTTCTGGGATTATTTCCGCGAGCATTTCAGCCGCGATGCGGGAATGCGGCTGGACCACATGCTGCTCAGCCCGGCGCTGCGCCTGCTGGATGCGGGTGTGGATAGGGAGGTGCGTGGGGCGGCCAATGCCAGCGATCATGCGCCGGTTTGGGTGCGGTTTGAGGTCCGGTAAGGAAGCACGTTTGGGCTCTGCCCAAACCCGGTCGTGCAAAGCACGCTTGCGCGTGACGGGGCCTTAACTCCTATTCATAGAGTGCGTGAAAATAGGTGCTAAGGACGACTGTCGCGAGCGGGGTCCGGGGGCATAGCCCCTGGCCTTACTTGAAGCGCCTCGCCAATCACCCGCACCAATGGCCCGTGCACCGCGCCATGATCCAAATGATGATCCCGCCCTTTGCTGTGCGGAACGAAAGCCGGGTCGAGCACGCCGGTGGCGTCCAGAAACGGGTGGAAATCATCGACGAAGGCTACACCCGCCTGCAGGCAGCCCGCACGCAGGTAGCTGTTGAAGATCGTGTGCAGGATCTTGCGCGTGCGCAGATCGGGTATTTCCAGCGTGCGTATGCCGGCTTCCAGCGCCTCCTTGCTGCGATCGCCTTCCAGGACGCCGACATGGCCGTTCACATAGCCTTCGGCCCACACCGCGTCACCCAACGCGGGCGGGAAAATGGCGCAGACGCGCAGGCGGGATTTATCGATCTTGTCGGCCAGAGCGCCCACGAAACCCAGATAGCTGCGCGCGGTCGCCTGCGCGAAACTGTCGAAACTCTGCAGCGAGAAAGCGGTCTCGGCCGAACGTATGCGTTGGAAGTTCCACACGAACTCCACGTCCACCTGGCCGAATTTCAGGAAGACGGGCCGGCTGGCGGCTTGCTGCTTCGCATTGCTCTCCGCCCAGGCGAGGATCTTCTGCCCGTAGCCGGAACGCGATTTCGGGCGTGCTAGGCCCATTGCCGAGCCGGCGCTGCACAGCAGCGGCACGGGCGCCAGCCAGCCGCCGTCCTGCATGGCGTGGCGATTGTACAGGTTGGAGTGGCTGTCACCAATGACATAGAATGGGACTGCGTTTGTCTGGGCAAAGAAGCGGTCCAGGGCTTCTGTCTCGCCGGTCCACAGATAGGGCGCGCTTTCGGCCATCCTGCACTGGCTTGCGTACACCGCCTGGCAGAGCCTGGCCCGGTACGCCGCGTCCGGTGCCACGCCGGGATGGAACGCGTCCAGCCCGGCCGGCAGAGGCTGCACGACTATCCTGCGGTTCTCCGCATAGCCGAAGCGCAGGAAATGGTTTGGCGCGTCCGCCGCGGCCAGGCCGGCGCGGCCAAGATCAGGATTGTCGCGCAGGTAGGCGTCAGGATCGAACCCGGCGGAGGCCAGCCAGCTTGCGGCGTCGCTCATTTCCGCGCCAATGCAAATACGGACAGGCCGGCCACGCGGTTGCGGCCGAGCAGGCCCAATTCCGCGCGCGAGACGTGCCAGAGCGCTGCATTCACCGCGGCGCCGTGCGGCCGCATGTCCGATCCTGGCGCTTCGCGGTGGAACGGGTTCAGCTTGCGGCTGAGCCGCACGCCGGCGGCGAGCGGCAATGTCAGGCCGAAATAATAGCTGCTGCGCAGAAGCGTCAGGCCGGCGCGCGCCACCAGCCGGTCCACCTCACCGATCGTGTAGCGCCGGTAATGTTCGAGGAACACGTCATGGCCGCTCCACATCCACATATGCGCGGGCACCGTCAGCAGGAACCGCGTGCCGGGCTGGACCTTTGCCGCGTATTCCGCAAGCAGCGCGGTGTCGTCCGGCACGTGTTCCAGCACATCCATCATCAGCACCAGGTCGCCGTCGAAATCGTGCACGCCCTGGACGAAGCTTATCGGCTTGCCACCCTGCGTCTCCTCGTGCTCGGCAGGATAGTTCGGATCGACGCAGATTGCGGCTTCGGCCGGCGTGCGGTCCAGCACCTGGCGGGAAAAGAATCCCGAACCCGCGCCCACATCCAGCACGCGATTGACCGGGGCGTGACCGAGCATCTGCAGCATCGCCGCCGATTTCGCCCGGTAATACCAGTGCGTGCCGGCGGCATCGCCCAGTATCTCCTGTTCCTTAAGATCCATGCACCATCATTTCACGCACCGGCGCCGGCTGCACCTGGTCCCGCTGGTACACGCCTTCCAGCAGGTAGATCGGCCGCTGCTTGGTCTCCACGAACAAGCGGCTGACATATTCGCCGATCATGCCAAGCGAGATCAGGTTCGCCGCCGTGCTGAACAGCAGCACGATGATCAGCGAGGCATAACCCGGCACGTCCGCGCCCGCCAGGATCGTGTGCAGGGCGATGAAGGCGGCGTAGGCCACCGCACCCAATGCGATGAGCGCGCCGCAATACGTCCAGATGCGCAGGGGTGCGGTGGAGAAGCTGACGATGCCGTCCAGCGCGAAGTTCCACAGCCGCCAGTAATTCCACTTGGTGGTGCCGAACGCGCGCGCCGGCCGCACATACGGTACCGCGATGGACGGAAATCCGACCCAGGCGAACAGGCCTTTCATGAAACGACCGCGTTCCGGCAGCATGCGCATGGCGGCGACCACGCGTCGGTCGATCAGCCGGAAATCGCCCACGTTGTGCGGGATGGCGGTGGCGGCCATGCGGTTGAACACCGAATAGAACAGCCCGGCGCTGAACGCCTTCAGCCGTCCGTCCGCCTGCCGGCTTTCGCGCAGGCCGTACACCACGTCGTAGCCCTCGCGCCACAACGCGACGAAGCGGTGCAGCAACTCCGGCGGGTCCTGCAAATCCACGTCTATCAGCACCACCGCGTCACCATCGGCCAGGTCCAGCCCGGCCGTCATGGCCGCTTCCTTGCCGAAATTACGCGACAAATTGGCGACACGCAGGCTGGGCGTGGCCTGCGCCAGGCCGATCAGCAGGGGCAGGGTGGCATCTTTCGAGCCGTCATTGACGAAGATTATCTCGTATCGCACGCCGGCCGCGTCCAGCACCGGGGTCATCTGGTCCAGAAAAGCACCGATCGCGTCCGCCTCGTTATAGACGGGCACGATGACGCTGATCAGCGGGTCTCCCGGGCGGGGCCGGGGGGGCGGCAGGGGCATAAGCCCAGTGTAGCGCCAAGCGGAACGGTAGGAAAGAAGGCCTTCTTTTTGAAAGAAGAAGCAAAAGCTTTGCTCCGCTGTCGCGGACTTTCCGGACAGGGAGCAAAAGCTTCGTCGAAAAGAAGGTCTTACTTGCCTGAGAAACCCCGTCCGCTCTCAGCCACTTTCAGCAAATACGCCGAAGGCGCGAAATCCTTCTCGGACATCGGCTGATACGCCCGCAGCCGCTCCACCACGTGCTGCACGCCCACCGTGTCCGCGTAGAACATCGGCCCACCGCGATAGGCGGGGAAGCCGTAGCCGGTGAGCCAGACCATGTCGATGTCCGACGCGCGATACGCTTTGCCTTCCTCCAGTATGCGCGCACCCTCGTTGATCATCGTGTAAATGCAACGTTCCAGGATTTCCTGGTCGTCGATGCGGCGGCGCTTGATCTGGCGCTCCTCGGACTGCTTCAGAATCAGCTCCTCCACGATCGGCGAAGGCGTGTGCTCGCGCTTCTCGTTGTAGTCGTAGAAGCCGGAACGCGTCTTCTGGCCGCGGCGGTCGCGCTCGCAGAGCTGGTCACGCAGGGTCACGCCCTTCGACGTCTCGGCAGACCAGCCGATGTCCAGGCCGGCCAGGTCCGCCATCTGGAACGGGCCCATGGGGAAGCCGAAATCGTAGATGACGCGGTCCACGTCCCAGGGCATGGCCCCTTCCAGGATCAGCTTGTTCGCCTCGCGCTGACGCGGCTCCAGCATGCGGTTGCCGATGAAGCCGTGGCACACGCCGGCGACGACGGCCACCTTGCCGATCTTGCGGGAGAGCTGCATCACCGTCTCCAGCACGTCCGGCGCGGTCTTCTCGCCCTTGACCACTTCCAGCAGGCGCATCACGTTGGCCGGCGAGAAGAAATGCATGCCGCACACGTCCTGCGGACGCTTGGTGCTGGCGGCGATCTCGTCGATGTCGAGGTAGCTGGTGTTGCTGGCGAGGATCGCGCCCGCCTTCACGATCTGGTCCAGCTTGCCGAAAATCTCTTTCTTGATCTGCATGTTCTCGAACACGGCCTCGATCACCAGGTCGCAATCGGCCAGGTCCTCGAAGCGCATGCTGGCGGTCAGCAGGCCCATGTTGCGCTCCACCTGCTCCTGCGTCAGGCGGCCCTTCTTGGCGGTGTTCTCGTAGTTGCCGCGCATGATGCCCACGCCGCGCTCCAGCGCGCGCTCGTTGGCTTCCACGATGGTGACGGGAAAGCCCGCGCTGAGGAAGTTCATCGAAATGCCGCCGCCCATCGTGCCGGCGCCGATGATGCCGACCTTCTTGATCGGGCGGACGACGGTGCCCTTCGGCAAATCGGGGATCTTCTGCGCCTCGCGCTCGGCAAAGAACAGGTGGCGCTGGGCGGCCGATTGCGTGCCGGTCATCAGTTCCATGAACAGGCGGCGCTCGGTCTGCTCGCCCTCGTCGAAGGGCTTGGACACGGCCGCCTCGATGCACTGGATGTTCTTCTCCGGTGCCTCGAAGCCGCGGAACTTCTTGGCGTTGGCGCGGCGGAAAGTGTCGAACAGGCCCGGCTCGGCCTGCACGCTCATGTCGCGTATCTTGCGGAGCGGCTTGCCCTCGGCCACCGCGCGGCTTGCGTAGTCCACGGCAAAGGCGAGGAGGCCGTCTTCCGGCGCCAGCGCGTCCACAAGCCCGAGTTCGGCCGCCTTCTTGGCGCCGATGGGCGTGCCGGACGTCACCATCTCCAGCGCCTGGGCAGCGCCCACCACGCGCGGCAGGCGTTGCGTGCCGCCCGCACCCGGCAGCAGGCCCAGCTTGACCTCGGGCAGACCGAGCTTGGCGCTGGGCACGGCCACGCGGTAGTGGCAGCCCAGCGCCGTCTCCAGCCCGCCGCCCAGCGCGGTGCCGTGTATGGCGGCCACCACCAGCTTCGGGCTGGCCTCGATCGCGCGGATCACGTCGTGCAGCGAGGGGTCGATGGGGGGGCGGCCGAACTCGGTGATGTCCGCGCCGGCGATGAAGGTGCGGCCGGCGCAGGTGAGAACGATTGCGCGCACGGCCTGGTCCTGGCCGGCTGCCTCGATGCCGGAGAGGATGCCCTGGCGGACGGCGGCCGACAGCGCGTTCACCGGCGGGGAGTTCACGGTGAGCACGGCGATGCCGTCCTGCGTGGCGAGGTCGGTGACGGCGTTTATTGCGGTCATTAGGGCTCCCTGGAAGCGGTTTTGGGTGGTGTTTTGCATAGAAAACAGGAAAGGCAAGGCCTTCTTTTTCGAGAAAAAGAAGCAAAAAGCTTTTGTTCCGCTGTCGCGGGAACGTCGAAACGCGCGCTTCCACGACGCGCACCCGGCGGAGAAAAAGTTTTTTGGTTCTTTTTTTCAAAAAAGAACTGCTTGCCTTACTTCGCTTGCGTCTCCCAAGGCGCCGCCTGCTCCAGTTGCGCGGCCAGCCGGATCAGCACGCCCTCGCTGTCCGCCGCCCCCACAAACTGCACGCCCACCGGCAACGCCTTTCCACCCGCCTCCGCCGGCGCCAGGTGCAACGGCACCGACATACTGGGCGTGAACGTCAGGTTGGAGAGCTGGGTGAAAGGCGTGCGCGCCAGGCTCTCCTGCACCATGCGGTCCAGCAGCCCGATCTTGAGCATCAGCCTTCCGGCGCGCAGCGTGCGCACGGCCGCGGCCAGGCGTAGCTGGGCGGGCGGCGTGTCCAGCTCGCCGATGCGGGCGGGCGGGGCGGCCACGGTGGGGGTCAGCCACAGATCGTAGCTTTGGTGGAAGCGGGCCAGCGCGCGGGCAAAGCCGTTCCATTGCAGGTGTGCGCCCACGTACTCGCCCGCCGACAGGGTGCGGCCCAGCGTCGCGAGCAGCGCCGTCTCCGCCTCGAACGCGGCGGGCGGGGCCCCGCTGGCGGCCACTTCGGCGGCCACCTGGCCAAGATAGAGCTTGATGTAGCAGGCGGCCACCGCGGCGCCGTCTATCTCGGGTGCCGCCTCCTCCACCTGGTGGCCGAGCGATTCCAGCAGGCGGGCGGCATTGTGCACCGCATCGATGCAGGGTTGGTGCACGGGCGTGCCCAGCGGCGAGGCGGTGGAGAGGCCGATGCGCAAGCGGCCGGGCGGGATGTCGGTCTCGGCGGCGTAGGGGCGCTCGGGCGGCGCGGGCACGAAGGGGTCGCCCGGCTCGGGGTGGCACAGCACGTCCAGCATGCGGGCGGTGTCGCGCACGCTGCGGGTCAGCACGCCGTTCGACGACGCACCCTCCCACACCTGCCCCGCCTGCGCCCCCCAGGAGACGCGGCCGGTGCCGGGCTTTAGGCCGAACAGGCCGCAGAAGCTGGCCGGGATTCGTATGGAGCCGCCGCCGTCATTGGCGCCCGCCATCGGCACCAGGCCGGCGGCCACCGCGGCGGCCGAACCACCGGAGCTGCCGCCCGCGGTGCGCGTGCTGTCCCACGGGTTGCGCGTGGAGCCCCACAGCTTGGATTCGGTGACGGCCTTCAGCCCCAGCTCCGGCGTGGCGGTGCGGCCGAAGATGACGAGGCCGGCATCCAGGCACCGCCGGGTGTAGGCGCTGTGCGCGGCCGGGCGGCGGTTTCGGTAGGGGGCGGCGCCGGCCGTGTGCGGCTGGCCCGCATATTCCTGGCCGATGTCCTTCAGCAGAAACGGCACGCCGGCGAACGGGCCGGCCAAAGGCTGGCTGGCCTGTGCGCGCGCCGCGTCGTCGAAGCGGATCGGCACGGCGTTCAGCGTGGCGGCGGAGGCGTCCGTCTTGCGTATGGCGTCCTCCAGCAGCTCGGCCGGCGAGACCTGGCGCGTGGCGACCAGCTCGGCCAAAGCGGTGGCGTCCAGGTTCTCATACATGCGTGCGGTGCTTCCCGGTTTGTTGGAATCGTGTCTGTCGCGTGCCTATGTGTCGGTCAACAACGAACCGGGAGAGCGAGCCATGGAAGACATCGTCATCGTATCGGCGGCGCGCACGCCGGTCGGCAGCTTCAACGGGGCGTTTGCCGCGGTGGCGGCGGCCGAGCTGGGTACTACCGCGTTGCGGGCGGCGATGGAGCGGGCCGGCGTCGCACCCGGCGAAGTGGACGAGGTGATACTGGGCCACGTGCTGGGCGCGGCCCAGGGGCAGAACCCGGCGCGTCAGGCCGCGCGCCATGCCGGCGTGCCGGACGAGAAGACGGCTTTCGGCATCAACCAGGTATGCGGCAGCGGGCTGCGCGCGGTGGCGCTCGCCGCCCAGCAGATACGCACCGGCGAGAGCGCGATCGTGGCCGCCGGCGGCATGGAGAGCATGAGCCAGTCCGCCCACGCGGCCTATCTCCGGTCGGGGACCAAGATGGGCGCGCTGGAGCTGACCGACACCATGCTGAAGGACGGGTTGTGGGACGCGTTCCACGGCTACCACATGGGCATCACGGCGGAGAACGTGGCGCAGAAATACCAGATCACCCGGCAGATGCAGGACGAGTTTGCGGTCGCCTCGCAGAACAAGGCGTCCGCCGCCAGCAAGAGCGGCCGCTTCGCCGACGAGATCGCGGCGGTGACCGTGAAGGGCCGCAAGGGCGACGTGGTGGTGGAGACTGACGAGTATATCCGCCACGACAGCGACATGGCCGCGATGGGCAAGCTGCGGCCCGCCTTCAACAAGGAAGGCACGGTGACGGCCGGCAACGCCAGCGGCATCAATGACGGGGCCGCCGCCCTGGTGCTGATGAGCGGCGCCGAGGCGCAGCGCCGTGGGCTGACCCCGCTGGCGCGCATCGCGAGCTTTGCCACCGCCGGCGTCGATCCCGCGATCATGGGCACCGGCCCGATCCCCGCCAGCCGCCGCGCGCTGGAGCGCGCCGGCTGGTCGGTGGGCGATTTGGACCTGATCGAGGCCAATGAGGCTTTCGCCGCCCAGGCCTGCGCGGTGAACAAGGACCTCGGCTGGGACACGGACCGCGTGAACGTCAACGGCGGCGCCATCGCGCTGGGTCACCCGATCGGCGCGTCCGGTGCGCGGGTGCTGGTGACGCTGCTGCACGAGATGGGCAAGCGTGACGCCAAGAAGGGGCTGGCCACGCTGTGCATCGGCGGCGGTATGGGTGTGGCGATGTGCGTGGAGCGGTAGGGCGGGAAGAAGGGAAGCAAGATCTTCTTTTTCGAGAAAAAGAAGCAAAAAGCTTTTGGTCCGCTGTCGCGGGAACGTTGAAGCGCGCGTTTCAGCGTTGCGCCCGCGATGGAAGTTCTCTGGTTCTATATTTGAAGAAGAACTGCCGTTTTTGCTTTGTTGAGCCGCAAATCGGCAGCGAGCGTGATTAAGGGACCTTGAGAGTCGGGCTCGCTGAGACGGGCGCTTCAACAGACCGCGACAGCCGAACCAAAAGCTTTTTGCTTCTTTTTCTCGAAAAAGAAGGCCTTGCTTACCCTTACTGCTAAAGTGCCCGAGGCCTGCGCACCGACCACGCAAACACCGCCCAAACCCCGGCGAACACCGCCAATCCCAACCACCCCGCCGCACCCTCAAACGACGACCCCACCACCGATAGCGGGGACTGGCTGCCGGTGGCGCCGATCACCGCCGCCATGCCCACGCCCACCAGGCTTTCGCCCACGATGAAGCCGCTGGCGATCAGCACGCCGCGGCGCTGCGCGCGTTCGGCGTCCGCGCGGCCGCGCAACTGGCGGTCCACCACCCAGCCGAGTATGGCGCCGATCGCCAGCGTCACGCCCACGGTGGGCGGCAGATACAGGCCGATGCCCACGGCCAGCACGGGTATGCCGGCGCGTCCGGCGCGTTTCAGGGCGAAGTCGGTGGCGATCAGCACCAGGCCCGCGGCGATGCCGATGCCGATCGACGTCCAGTCCAGCGTGCCGCCGAAGATGCCGCGGGCGATGGCGGCCATCAGCGTGGCCTGCGGGGCGGCCAGCGCCTGGTTCGGGTCCATGCCGGCATCCGGCATGGCGCCTGGGAAGCCGTAGGCATGGTAGAGCAGGTCCAGCACCGGCGGGATCACCAGCGCGCCCACCACGCAGCCTACTACGAGCACCGCCTGCTGCCGCCACGGCGTGGCGCCCACCAGCAGGCCGGTCTTCAGGTCCTGCAAATTGTCGTTGCTGACGGTGGCGGTGGCCAGCACCACGGAGACCACGAACAGGGTGAAGGCGATGGCGGCCCGGCGTCCGTCCTCGCTGGCCAGCATGCCGCCGCTGCGCAGCAGGGCGAGCAGCAGCAGCGAGGTGAGTATGGTGGCGATGATGGCGATGCCGGAGATGGGCGAGCTGGAGCTGCCGACCAGGCCCGCCATGTAGCCGCAGGCGGCGGCCACCGCGAAGCCGAACACCACGCTGAAGACGCAGCCGAACGCCACCAGGCCCCAGACGCCGAAGGCGTGGGCGGGGCCGGCGCCGTGCAGGAACGCGGCAAAAGTGGCGGCCATGACGAGCAGGGCGGCGGTGAAGGTGAGGCCGATCCAGCGCGGCGCCATGTCGCGGTCCGTCTGCGGCGCGCCGGCCGGACCGGGGGCGGCGCGGCTGGCGCGCAGGCTGTCTCGCACGCCGGCGATGGTAGGGCCCAGCAGCCCGGCCAGCGACCAGATGGCCGCCACTCCGATCAGCCCGGCACCCATGAAGCGCACCTGGTGGGACCACAGGCCGGTGGCGTACGGGATCAGCGCGGTGCCGGCGGGTGCGGGGTGCAGGGTGGTGAGCACGGGCACCGCCACGCCCCAGGCCAGCACGGCGCCCAGCAGCATGGCCAGCCCGCCGGCGATGCCGACCAGGTAGCCGGCGCCCAGCAGGGCCAGGGAGAACCCCGTCGATAGCCGGAACGCGGCGTGGCCCAGCGCGAACCACTGGCTGATTCCCTCGCCCAGCACGTGCAGGCCGGTGGTGGCGAAGCTGACGGTGGCAGCCACGATGCCGCCGGCGGCGATGTCGGCGGCTCCTGGCTCGCCAGGTGCGGTCTGGCCGTGGCCCACGCGGAGGATTTCGGCGGCGGCCACGCCTTCCGGGTAGGGCAGGGTGGAGTTGACCACCATGGCGCGGCGCAGCGGGATGGTGAACAGCACGCCCATGACGCCGCCCGCCGCGCACACGCCGGCGCTCTGCCAGAACGGGAAGCCGTGCCAGTGGCCCACGATGACCAGCGCGGGCATGACGAAGATGACGGAGGACAGGGTGCCCGCGGCCGAGGCTTGCGTCTGCACCATGTTGTTTTCCAGGATGTTGCCACCGCCCAGCGCGCGCAGCACGGCCATGGAGATGACGGCGGCCGGGATGGAGCTGGCGAAGGTGAGCCCGACCTTAAGGCCGAGATAGACGTTGGCGGCGGTGAACACGACGGTGATCAGCGCACCGAGGATGAGGCCGCGTACGGTCAGTTCGCGCAAGGAAGAAAGCAGTCCTTTTTTCGGAGAAAAGGACCAAAAAACTTTGCTCCCTGCTCGGGGCTGTATCAGCAGCCGCCGACAGGGAGCAAAAGTTTTTTGCTCCTTTTTTCCAAAAAAGAAGGCCTTGCTTACTCTATCGGCCGCGCCTCGTCCGGCAGCATGATCGGTATCCCGTCGCGTACCGGATAGGCCAGCCCGGCACTTCGGCTGATCAGCTCGCCAGCCGTGCGGTCATACTCCAGCGGACCCTTCGTCACCGGGCAGACGAGGATTTCCAGCAAACGCGGGTCCAGGGGTGCGGTGTCCAAGGCCATCTCCCTTAGCTCGGCCGGGCGTCGGGGTCGCCCTCGTGCACGGACATGCGCAGCAGCGCCAGCAGGTCGGCCGCGCGGTCGGCGTCCGTGGGCGCCTCCAGCAGCGCCTGCTTTTCCGCGTCGTCGAACGGGCACAGCATGGCGAGCGTGGTCACCAGAGTCGCCTCCGGCATGCGCTCGATCGCGTCCCAGTTGGCGTCTATGCCGTGCAGGGTGAAGAACGGCCGCAGGGCGCCCAGCAGCTCGCTGCGCTGCACGCCCATGGAGCTGCCGAACGGGGCCAGATCCGGCTGGAAGTGGCTGAAATCGGCGGTGACGCGGCGGTAGCCGTGGCGTATCGGCAGCTCGTCTATCACCCTGAAGCGGCTGACGCCGGTCAGCGTGATGAGGTAGCGGCCGTCTTCCGTCTCGGCGAACTGGGACAGCCGGCCCAGACAGCCGATCTGGTACAGGCTGGGTCCGTTCGGGGCGCGCGGGGCGTGCACGTTAGGCTGGATCATGCCGAACATGCGGCCTTGCGCCAGCGCGTCGTCGACCAGGGCCAGGTAGCGCGGCTCGAAGATATTCAGCGGCAATCGGCCGTGGGGGAGGAGCAATGCCCCGGGGAGCGGGAAGATTGGGAACTCCGACGGCAGGTCAGCCTGGGTCGGACGGAGCAAGCTCATCATGCCCTTATGCGAACAGAAGGGCGGACAATTTTCGCCGCGCCGCCACGGTGGCGGGGTCCGCGAACCCCCACGCCTCGAAGAACTTCAGCAATTGCTGGCGCGCTGCGTCCTCTCGCCAGGTACGGTCACGCCTGACGATCTCCAGCAGCGCGTCGGCCGCTTCCATGCGTTGGCCGGCGGCGTTCAGCGCGGTTGCCAGCTCGTAGCGCGCTTCGTGGTCCGCCGGGTCCGCGGCCACACGCTGGGCGAAGGCGCCCACCTGGCCCGCGGCGCGGCGGCCTTCGGCGGCCAGGGCGAGCGCGGAACGGGCGCCGGCGATCTCCGCGTGTTCGGCGAGCTTTGGCGGCACCTGGGCCAGCGCGTCGGCCGCCTGGTCCTCGTCACCCAGCGCCAGCAGCGCGCGTATTAGCCCGCCCCAGGCGTCCGGGTTCTCCGGATCCTCGTTCAGCAAAGCGGAGAAGCCGTCCGCCGCGGCATCGGGCGCGCCCGCTTCCAGTGCGGCGCGGGCGTCGGCCAGTATGTCCGCCTGCGGCATGGTGCCGCCGGCGAGCTTCAGCAGCGCCTCGGCGAAGCGCTTGATTTCGGATTCGGGCAGGGCGCCCTGGAAGATGTCGGCGATCTGGCCTTGCCAAAAGGCGGCGACGGTGGGGACGGATTGCAGCGGCAGGCCGAGCTGGGTGAGCTGGGCGATTAGCGCCTTGTTCTTGTCGATATCTATCTTGACCAGGCGCAGGCGGCCGCCGGCGGCGAGCGTCACGCGCTCCAGCGCGGGGGTGAGCTGCTTGCAGGGGCCGCACCAGGTGGCCCAGAAATCGACCAAGACGGGGATGGTGCGCGAGGCTTCGATGACGTCCGCCATGAAGCTGCGCTGGTCACCGTCCATGATCATAGCGCCCGCGGCGCCTGCGGGCGCGGCGCCGGGCTGGGGCGCGGCTGGGTGCGGCTGGCCGGCGGCGGAGGCCGCGGCGCGAGGGGGCCGGGCCGTGCCTGCCGGCTTCTGGCCGATGATGTAGTCCATGGAATGGTCCGTCCCTGCGAGGTGGCTGCGAGGCCTGCAGCTTAACATGTTGCGTGCGCCGTTTGCTGCAAGCCGTTTTGCCCATCGTGCCGGCGCTTCGGGGCCTTGCAATCCGTGCGGGCGGGGATTAAGCAGCGCCTCCTCCGCAGGAGCGCGGGCGTAGCTCAGGGGTAGAGCACAACCTTGCCAAGGTTGGGGTCGAGGGTTCGAATCCCTTCGCCCGCTCCAGATTTTCTTAATGAAATCAAAGAGTTAAAGCGGTCCTTCGGGGCCGTTTTTTGCTTCCCCGCCCAGCGGGTCGGTCCCGGGGAAGCACCGGGGAAGCAGCCGGCATCATGCCGCGGGATAAGGCCGGCGGCATTTGGCACGGGCGATAAGGCCATTTCATGCCGATCGGCGCGACCGGCAGGCTCAGTCACAGGTACGTCCCAGCCAAGTGGACGCATGGCACTGAGTGCCTCCGACCCTCCAGGGACGGTAATACCGATGAGATTGGGCTGCGTGACCATCACCGCTCAGAGCTCCCCGCCGCCATGCGCATTGGCAGCACCAGCCGAAGCGAGTCGGGCAGCCGCACAAACCCATGGGCCGCGTAGAAACCGGCCGCAGCCTCGTCCAGCGCATCGACCACGACCATTGAGGAGCCGACCGTGCCTGCGCTGTCGAACGCGCGCCGCAACGCATCCGCCAGCAGCACCGCCCCGAGCCGCTGCCCCTGACGCTCCTTCGCGACGGCCAGGCGACCGATCAGCGTGGCACTCACCAGCGGGTAGCGCGGGACGTGCTTGCGAGCCGCCTCCGGCACATCGCCCTGCGAGATCGCCATGGCGCACAGCGTGTAGTATCCCAACACGTGGGTCGGCTCGCTGACCTCGCTCAGGATGAATACGCCATTCGCCTTTCGGCGAACGTCCTGGCCAGCCTGGGTCTTGAGGTAGCGATCCAGGCTTTCCACCCCACAGGTAAAGCTGCCACGGTCGTGCTCCTCCCCGAGCAGCACGATCCGAAGGTCCTCCAATGGCCGTGTCGCCATTCATGGCACGACCCGGCGCTTATGCTCCGCAAACGCCCTCTGAAGCCGCTCGCTCGGCGCCGGGGGACTGACCAGTGCATCGAAGAACACAGCCCGATCCCGGTCCGACAGGAGGAGCGTTTCATGCTCCGCAATCGTCCGCCGGGCAGCGTCCGTGAGCGCGGTCATGCAGAAATCTGTCAGCTTGCGCCGTTCGAGTTGCGCCGCCCGTTCGATCAGAGCCTTGGTAGGTTCATCGACGCGAAACCCAAGCCGCTCTTCCCGAAGCCGTCGGTCTATCTTTGCTGGCGTTGCCATGGTCACCTCCAGCCATATATGTACGTCGATTGGACTAACTTTTCAAGATGCGCCTTGATTCCCGCCTTACCGTGCTCGGCCTCTGGCCAGGAATCCGACTTCCCAGGCGCTCATGACTTGGCCTTCCAGATCGGAGGCGACAGGAACCGCTGAGTTGTCCCCAACACCCATCATTTAGATCCCCGTAGTATCAATAAGCATCCCTAACGCTTATCCAGACGCCGATAGTATCTTTTCTGGCTGCTAGCCTGATCAACGTAGGTGAAGCAATCGGCTAGATTGTCGATACTTTGGAGCACCCCGAGCAATGCATACGCATTAAACGGAGTTCCGGCACCGGTCTCGTAATGGCTTACAAAGTTTCCGACAATCGAGGGAGCGTGGTGGGTCTGTAGGTCGGAAATCTGCTGCCCCGACAAAACGCACCGACCTGCGGCTTGATAAAGGGCCACAGCCTCGGTGATTGCGTCGATATAGGTGGACAGTGTCCGTTTGTCGCCGCGGGTCGCGTAATCGGGCGGCACAGGTATTTCCAGTTTTGAAATAATCTGGCCAAGCTTGTATTCGAGATATTGGCGCAAAAACGGACCGCCGATGTCCACTTGGCCCGCATTGAGATGTTGCTGCGCCTGCGCCTTCAGCCGATCCGCTTCCTGGGCGGACACCATCAAACGCCCTTTCGGCGGCATCCCCTGTAGCTTTTGATGGTGCCAGTCGGTCGTGCCGTTCAGCTTGTCGAAATATTTCTCCAGGCTGGTGTCATGGCTCAGGATGATGAATTGCAAACCATCTGGCACCGCACCGTGACGTAACTGGGTCCGCAGCGCGTCCATCAAGGCAAATTGGTGCCCTGCATCGAAGCTCGAGGTCACATCGTCTAGGACCATGAAGCGCGGGACGCAGCTATGCTTCATTGCGGCTGACAGGAAGATCGCAGCAGCTACGGCGTTGCGATAGCTTTCCGACAGCAAAGCGCGCGCGCTGAGATCGCTGAGGCCGAAAAAATCTGCCAACTTGAGATCGACGTTCTCGCTGTTCTGCGCGCGGGTCAGGGTCGGCCTAACATCGGGCCCGCCGCGCACTAACCGTCCGAACAAGTCCTGGCACGTGGCCTGGATTTCGGTGATTCGCTTGTTTGCCAGGGCAGTCTCCGCGTCCGCGAAGGTCTGCGCGGCTTTGGCAATGAACGTCTTCCAGCGATTCAAAAGCGCAAGTTTGGCCTGCTTTACCGTCAGCGGCGGCGCAGCCGTCTCAAACTCGACGACCGCGTCACGGAACTGCTTGGCGAGGCTTAGCGTGCGCGTCACCTGGACCAAGGAGGGAGGCAGCTCGGCCAGCAGGACGGACACCTCCTGCTGCACGCGCTCCAGCGTTTTCGCGCGATGCTTCTCCAGCTCATCGAGTCGAGCCTTGAGTTTCTCCAGATCCGCGGTGGTCACTTCCCCCTTCTTAACGGCGAGATCAAAAGCGACATGAAGCCTGTCGGCCGTTCCGATCCCCATGGCCGCAGTGTCTTCAAGTTGGCGCACCTTCGCGATGCCGACGGAAGTGGTAACTTCCTTCACCAGCTCAGCGCCGAGTTCGGCGGCCGCATCATACTCCGCGATCCTGGCCTCCAACTTCGGCTTGAGCGGCTCCTCCCCTTGCGCTTCGCAGATCGGACACCGCTTGGGATCGTGCCAATCGGATCCGCCAACGAAGGCAAGCGCATCTTTCAGCAGCGCGTGCAGCTCATGGGCGCCGACCCGATTGATCGCCTCGTCCCGCGTCTTGGCTAGGCCAATAAGGCGGTCGAGATCGGCGATGTCGCCATCGGCGAGAGCGACGGTCGAAAGCGATGTCACCGCCGTCGTCAGCCGATCCAGCTTCTTGCGCGCTTCCCCACCTTCCTCCTTCTCGACAGCTTTCTCGGCCGCCTCGAAATCGAGGTCCATCACTGACCCGTCGCCGACAAGCGGCTTGAGCAACGCAATGGCCGACAAGGCCGAGGTCACGGCCGTCTTGAGATCGACAAGCTTATCGATGGCGGCGCCGCCGGCGCCAGCAACCGCATCGTGCGCGGCGATGATCCGACGCTCGATCGCGCTCAAGGCGCGTTCGCTTGTCTTCACCTCCGTGTCGAGGGCTGACAAACCCAGATCACCATTGATGTTCTGGGTCCGCTTGGCACCCTCGAATGCCTGACGAAGCCGTGAATAGTGGCTGAGGCCCACCAGCGACGCGAACGACCGACCGCGCTCCAACGCCGAGATGTCGATCAGCTTGGCGAAGCGGCCATAGTCAACGAGAACGAAATCCTCCTGCAGACTGGCAAGGAAGTCCTCGGGTTGCGGGTGACCGCTCGGCGAACTCACCGCTCGCGCACTATTCGCACCCCGCGTCACCCGAATCGCGATGTCGGGGCTGCCATCGTCGCTTCGAAAAAGCAGGTCGATCGTAGCTTGCTGGCCTGGATGAAACTTATTGACGATGTAGCTGTCGCCCTGCTCGGCGTCCTGAAGGGACTTGAGCCGCGGCACATTGCCATAGATGGCGAAATGAACGGCCTCGAAGATCGAGCTTTTTCCAACGCCATTGGGTGCGTGGATCGAATTGACGGCATCGGCCTTGAATTTGAGGACGAGCGGGTCGCCGTCGTTGTTGATTCCCCGGAAGCCTTCGACTGTCAGATTGCCCAGGAAGTATCGGGTCACGGCTTGGTCTCCGCCGCTTTCTGAAGCGCGTCCAGCCCCATCAGGACCGCCTTATGGAACTCCCCGATGGCCGCGCGGCTCGGCCCGGTTTCGCCCTCCACATCGAGAAGATGCAGATTGTCGAACAGGATCTTCGCGCATTCGGGATCGATCTGCTCCACCTCGGCTTTGAACAAGGCGAGGTTGTCAGCGAAACTGTTATCAAGTTCGAATTCCATGACGCACCGGCCTCCCCGCTTCCTGACTATCTCTCTCCGGCCGGAACATCCGTCTCGGCCGTTAACGTCTTTTTGAACCGGCTCCAGGCCGGCAGCACGAATGGCTGACCATGATCGATCGGCACGCGAATCGTGGTCTCGCCGTATTCGCCGGGCGGACCGAGCGCCAAGACGAATCGGTTCTGATAGGTGCAAGGCTCGTCGTCTTCGGCGACGGTGTACCGTTCGGGCAGCCGCCTCAGGACAGACGTCTGGTAAATCCAGACGTCATTTCCCTTCAGAAGAACGATGAGTTGGCGAAGGCGGCGGCGCAGCGCTATTTCGGTCGCAGGGGGAATATCCTCAAGGATGCTGCGCTTTTCCCAGGTCAGTCCCCCGAGAATGTCGAACAGTTCCTGAGCATATGCGCCCGTCTCGTCATCGAGCTTGGTCTCGATGACACACGCCAGATCGTTTGACCGGGCTGCTTCGCTGTAGAGATGCCCCTCATCGTACGCCGCGCTCGCAATGTCATAGTCATGCCGTGGGATGAGGCGGTCTTCGTCGTCCAGCAAGGTCGCTCTGATCGCTCGGCTGTCCGTCTCCGCTACACCTATTGGCGCCGATTCCGGCGCGATAATGCGCTCTCGGTGGACTTGCAAGGCTTTCGCCAGCCGTTCAGCCGTCGACACCGAGATCGATGCGTTATCGTTTTCGATCATTCGAAGCTTACGAACGCTGACACCAATCTCGTTCGCCATCTCCTTTTGCGTCGAGAGTCTTTCGAGTTGCTCACGTAATACTTTTACAACCGCTCCATTTGGCACGATCTTCTTCATAACAGCCTCGTCCATCCGATGTTCATGACGCAGTTTACATCGACTAGTCGTGCTCCGTGAGGCGCCCGACCGGAATCCGACCGGCACATGAGCGGCAGAGTGGGCGCATCGCCCAAGACCCCCGACGGGTCGCCTAAGACCGGCGTCACCCGACGCCGACCTGTTTTGCCATCTCAAGATAACGGCAGAAGGCATTCGCCAATTGAATCTGCCGTGGCGTCCGGCATTCCGCTTCGAAAATCTGCGGCGAACCGACGAGGATTGATACGCACTTGGCGCGTGAGGTCGCGACGTTGAGCCGGTTGAGGCTGTAGAGGAACTCCATCCCGCGCGGTGCATCCGCGTGACTCGACGTTGCGGTCGAATAGATGGCGATCGGCGCTTCCTGGCCCTGGAATTTGTCGACGGTGCCCACGCGGGAACCCGGTAGGCACTGCTGAATCTCGAAGACCTGTGCGTTGTAGGGAGTGATGATGACGATATCGTCGAGCGCGATCGGTTTCTCCCGCCCCTCGCGATCGACCCAAGTTGCGTTGCCAGCGAGGATCGACCGCACGAGATCGCCGATCACCTGCGCCTCCTCGGGCGAGCAATTCTGGTTGCCGCTGTGGGCGACCGGGAGGAAGTAGAGGCCCGATCCGCTGATCGGTCCGGCTCCTTTTACGACCTGCTGCTCAAGCCCACGCTTTGAGTGGAGCTTGCCGTCGTAGAAAAGCTCGGACGAATAGGCGCAGATCTCTGGGTGGAGCCGCCAAGTCTCTTCGAGGAATAGCCCCTTGTCCGCCGATACCGTTCGTTCGCCACCAAGAATGTGATCAAACGCTGAGACATCGGCGCCCTCCGGATGGCTTCCCTGCATGGGCTGATCGAGCTGCTGCGGATCGCCGATCAGCACCGCCGCCTTCGCCGCCTGCGACACCGCGAGCACGTTGGCGAGCGACATCTGCGCGGCTTCATCGACGAACAACACGTCCACCGTCTCGAAGGCGTCCGGGCGCGACCAAAGCCACGCCGTGCCGCCCCCGACGGCGGCAGAACCACTGCTTAGCGCCGCGAACAGATCCTCATTTTTCTTGGCGAAGAAGAGGCGGTGCTGCGGGTTTCCGACCTCATCGGCCTTTTGACAGCATTGCAAGGTAATGCCCAGTTCATCCGCAGCCTTGATGGTCGCGTCAACCAGGTTACGGATCACCTTGTGGCTGTTGGCGGTGACCCCGACTTTCTTGCCGCGGCGCACCAGCTCGCAAATCAGCCGCGCGCCGGTGAAGGTCTTGCCGGCACCTGGCGGGCCTTGAACCGGCAGAACGCCGTCGCCGAGGTCCGCGCAGAGCCGAACTGCGGCGTCAACGGTCGTCTCGTCCGCGCGATGGAGCGGCTTGCTTCCGACGCGCGGCTGCTCCCGGAGCAGGAGATCGCGCGCCGCTTGGTAAGGCCCGTCGCCTCCCACGCCATGATCAGCGACGTGCTCGCCGATCCGCACCAGCGCTTCGGCAATTACTTTCGTATCGACATGACTATGAGCGAACACGGCCTGCGGATGAAGGTGGGCAGTGTCTTGGCGCTTTTTGATGTCGATGGTCTCGTCGGCGAATGAAATCGCTTCGACCTTGCCGAGTTTCTCGCCGCCGAGAATACGAAGCTCCTCGCCGCCGCGAAGCTCGGTCTCCTGCGGCAGGAAGCGATAACGATGGATCGGCGCCTTGGCGGTGCCGCCGACTACGCCGACAAATTCCAGGCCGGCAAGACCGGCGCGCTCCTCGCGCAAATCTTCCGCCGAAAGATCGGCCAGCCGGAATAACTCCCACCAAACCGCCTTTTCTTCGCGCCGGTGCCAATCCAGGATGTTCGCCAAAATCCACCGAGCCTGCTGCTCGTCGCTCCGCTCCGCGGAATCGGCCGGCACATCGGCTGTCAGCCTGCCGATCAAGGCGTTGATCTTGATCAGCCAGTCGGTGATCTTTTCGTTCGGCGCCCCGTCGCCAGGCTCCGGGCGAGGCACGTCAATGCCGTTAGCGACGAGCTTGGCCCGGAGAGTTTCGAGCCAAGCGGACAGGCTCGCAGCGGACCGGCAATCATCCTCATTGTAGGCGCGAACCGTCGCCATGATCTCGTCGGCGATCGACGGCGCGTCGCCGAGCTCCAGATGGGCTTGGATGTTGGCGAGAGCGGAATTTGCATCGGCGAGGGGGGTTCCGCGCGTAAAGGCGTAGAAGGGTTCCATCTGCTTGACCGAATAGCTCTCGACGCTCGCGCGCAGAGCGTGCCGCACGATCTGGTAGAGATCGACGAACAGGCCGGCGCGCAGCATCCGGTCGATTTCTTCCTCGCGCGTCGCATAGCGGCCCATCAGGCGCTTCAATGCGGCCGGTTCGTATGGTGCGTAATGATAGACGTGTAAGCTTGGGAATTGCGTCCACCGCGCCATGACGAAATCGACGAATTTCTCGAAGGCGCGTTTTTCATCGACGCGCGTGAGCGCCCAATCGCCTTCATAGACGAGGGCGCCCTCCGCGTCCTTGAACAGATAGCCGAACAGATATTCGAGACCGTGCTCGCCAACAAAAGGATCGCCCTCGAGGTCGAGAAACACATCTCCGACAGAAGGCTCAGGCAGGCGGGTTAGCCCGAATCCAGTCTCCACCGGGAACAGCTCGAACTTGCCCGCGCCCGCCGCGCGAGCTTCGACGACGATACGTGCCTGTTCACGAACGCGGATGAAGGAGTCGGCCGAGCCGCGATCGGGTTTCCAGGCGAGGGGCAAGGGCATGCTGGCCAGGTTCTGCACCGTCGCGATGCCATGCGCCTTCAGCTCGTTGATCTGTAATTTTGAGATGCCGGCGACGAGGCACAGATGGTCATCGTCGCGACGGCGCTTGTCGCAGGTTTCCCGCCACCGGCAGATGTCGCAATGCTCGATCGGATCGGGATAAGTATCGTCGGCGGCCGAGAGGCCCGCGGCGGCAACGAGCGCGCGCTTTGCCTTCCTGAAGTACGCGGCGTAATCGGCAAAGCGGAATTGCTGCGGCTGAAACTCCCTCCAGGGCGCAACTACATGCATGTATTCAGGCGGAAGGCCCTGCATTTCCGCGAGCAGATCAGCGTAGAGACAGAGCTGGAGAACCGCGCCCGCTTTTGTTTCGCGCGCGAGCTTAGTATCGATCGGTTCATAGGACCAACCGCCGAGCCCGCTCGGCGTCTCGACGCGACGCAGGACATCGGCCCGCCCATTCCAACCCTGGTGCGTTAGTGCCGCCTGGACGATCACCGGAACACCACGCTGCATGGCCGCGTGCGTCTCGGTGACGGCTGCGCCGGTCACGTCTATGCCGTCGATGCGGACGACGTCCAGCCCAGCCGCAGTCAGATGCTCAACGTAGCTCTGCTCGTGGGCGGTGCCGCGCTCCGACAGGATCTGCAAAAGCGGGTCCCATACCTTTGGCTTCGGTAAAACCCCGTCGGCCACAGCGCGGTCTAGGACCGTGAGGTGATGGCAGTTCAGATGACCTACCAAGTCGGTCGCGCTAAATTCGAAGGTAGCCCCGACCTTTTTCATTGGCGCCCAGCCGGAAGACTGTCCTCTGCATCAAGAACGGCGTTGAGGTCGATGATGTGAGTCTTGCTGAAATAGACGGTCAAATCCTGCTCGGCGAGCACCACCTCAAGCTCGTTGTCCGTGAGGGCTTGGAACGCCTCGCGCATGGTTTCCCTGGAGCCGTTGACGAGCCGAAACATCGCGGAGTGGTTCGGGCAAAGGGCTAGATAATTCTGCGGGTGGCGCTTCGTCAGTTCGGGCAAAAACTCGACGACCTCAAAATACTCGCTCCCGTCGATCTTAAAGGGTAGCGGCCCCTTGCAAATTTGGCACGTCACCTCGCCATCGGCGTTGCGGTAATGCTCCCGCAGGTAAGTGTCGGCCTGCGCCTTCACATCCTCGCGGCCGACGGACACCGACCGCTCGCGGATTTCGCTCTGCTTGTCGGGAGCCTGCATCGCCTGCTCGCGTACGTGCTGCGCACGCCGCTCGGGATTGGCGAGCGGCCGATCTGGGATGGCCGATTTTTTGCGGTTTTCGATCTCGGTGAGAATCTTCTCCTGCTCTTCCAAAGACAAATCATTGGCGAAGCGCCGTGCGCGCTCAGCGGCGGCGGCGTCGTCAAACCCGAGGCTCTTAGCAGCAGCGTCCTTCTGCTGCGCCTGGGCCGACTTACGGGCAGCGGTTTCGCCGAACTGAACGGCCTTGAGCCAAGCATAGCCGGGATCGAATGGAAAACCTTTCGGCAAAAGCACACGTAATGCGTCAGCGGGGCGCACGAACTCGCTGTCGCCCTGCGGAACCCACTTTGCAGAACGCAGCCCATGCACAAGGCGGGACCCGGCATATTTCGCGTTATGCGCAGAATTGTTCCGATAAACTGCCTGCAAGAATGTAGAGGAAAGCGACGTGAGCGTTTTCCAAATCAGGCGGGAAAGCTCCAGAGACGGTGTTTTGAGCATCTCATCGAGATGAGGAATGAAATAATCGCGGTTGATCCCATACGCCGTCCAAGCTCCACCTGCGGAGCCAAGGGTTGGCCAATCTGGATTACGGTAGCAGGTATCGTGCATGACTTCTAAGCTGACCTTGGCACCTATTTCCTCTGCGAATGCGGCAAGATTTTTGTTGGAGATCCCGCATTTTTCATAGCGAGCATGAAGCGCCTTCGGCACGGCATCACCCGTGAGCGCGCCGTAATAGGCGGCCAGGCCGGTATCTAGGTAAGGGTGATCCAGATAGATGCCCTTGGGCGTTTGCCAATCGCCGTCCGCCCCCTGAAAAATATAAAATTCACCGAATAGCGATCCGTCGCCCGTTTCTTCGACGAAGGCGACAAAGCGTTTCAAGTCTTGAAGGTAGGTTTTGTCGTCCGGTATTGCAGCTTCGTGCGTGTAGCGGCGCTTGAGGATGAGTTCGATCTGCTCGGCCTCGCCGATCTCACGAACACCGATTTCCGACAGAAACTTTTTTGCGCCCTCCTTCTCGCTCTTGCCGGTGCCGGACGCGTAAACCGCCGTGTCCACGACGGGAACGTCCCCGGCCATCGTGCCGGTAGCGAAGAACGCCTGATCGGCCCGGCTTAGATTCCCGTCAGACAGACGCACAATGCGCAGGGTTTTTAGTTGAGACGATACGTTTTGGGCCTCCGCGTGCAGAAGGGCGTAAAGCTCCTGCATCCACGCGGCAGGCTTCTGCTTAAGCCACAACAGAAACTCCGGCTCTGGCTTGATAGGATATAGTCCATTTTCATCGCGCGTACGTTTGCGCAGCGTCTCTATGAACCTGGCCAAGCCCCAATCACGAATTTCCAGTCCTGACAGGAATTGGTCGATCCTATTATTTCGCTGCGTTGCGCCGATGGCCCAAAGCGGCGGCTCGCCATTGTGATCGACCAAAAATGCAATGTCGGCCTCGGACAGCAATTCTTTGAGCGACACCCTGGCCTGAATGAGGCGGCTTGCTGGCGCATGTCCCTTGTCATGCGTCGGCGTGAGGGGCTGCGCTTTCATGGCCGCAATGATCGCGGTGCGGATGCCCTGATAGCGGGGAGGAACCTGATCCTGCGGATTAGGGAGCACGGAAAGGAAGTCGGGGGTCAGAAGCCCGAGTTCCTTGATGCGATGTAGGGACGCGGCGGCGAGCGCCGCAAGCTGCTCAAAAAGCGGTGCGTTGGCCTTCGTCTCCTTGATGCTGGCGCGACTCAACTCCGGCACGAAGGGGCCGTGCAGGTGAAATCTGAGGCCGGAGGCCTCCTTCACTGCCGGGAAGAACACGGCCACGCTGCCCGGCTCGGCGGGGACGATCTTCAACTGGTCCGCCAGGCGCGTAGCGGAATCGAAACTACGAACGCCAGGAAGAATGTCGAACGGAAAGGCGACAGCGACGCGCTGCTTCTCAAGGCCGGAGACCGCCTCGTCGAATTTCAGGAAATGAGAACTGGAGGCGGTCTTACCGCCGATCTCTTTCAGCACCTCAAAATGATAATCGGAGTGTTGAGCGCGGAGCACCTCTCCCGCACTCTGTGCGCCGATCCGCCATGTGACGGACTGGAGACTGGACAAGAACAACAGGGTCTTTTCGTCCAGTTCATTCAGGCCGGAAGCGATTTCGGCGTAAGCCTCCTCTGGCGGCTTCTTCAGATTGTCGAAGGGAAACTCGAAACGGGTTCGCCCATTCAGCGCCCCGTCTGGCACTATCGGTTCGGGCAGGATTAGCTGGACGATCCGAAAGGCGAAGTCGCCCGAGCGGACGGATGGGGCCTGCGTATAGACAAAAACCGATTTGAACCCGACCCCGAATTTGCCGATCTTGTCTTGGGCGTTGGCCTTGGTGCTGTCGTGAAGGCCGGTGATCGAGGTGACATCCGCCAGGGTGAAGGCGCGTCCGTTATGTTCACAGACCAGCCTCTCCGGCGTGAGCGTGAAGGCAATTTCCGTTGCGCCTGCGTCCTCGGCGTTTTGGAGAAGCTCGTAAACGAAGTGCGCTTTGTCGGGATAGAAATCCTCGAAAATATCGAGGTTGATCTCTCCCTTGTTTGCGTCGAGGCCATCGATGAACTTACGGCGCCGCTCCACCAGCCGCTCAAATTCGCCACTGTGTTGCCCGCCCGTCATCTATAGCCCCCTCACGCCACCGCGAATTTCGCAACCAGGCCCTCAAGCGTGGCGCTGCCGATTATCTGGTCATCGGGGATCAGCGCGTAGACCCAGGGCTTGCCCGTCCCGCCCTGAGCGTGGGCCGTGGCTGTCCGGCACCATTTGGTGGCGGCAGCGGCCTTAGCTTTCACGGTCGGATCGTCGAGTTCGTTACGCGCCTTCACCTCAAGGATGAGCATCTTGGCGGCAGTTTCGACCACGAAATCCGGCTCATAGGCCTCGCCGGAGCGGTAGTCGATGCGGAACTGGTTGCGCCCCGGCTTGAGCCACTTCTCAACGCCGGCATCGCCGTCGATAATGACGGCCAAGCGCCGCTCGGGGTCGGCATCGAACTTTTGCAGCGGGTAGCAGCACCTCTTGAAGCCGCCAAACACATGCTTGCGTGTCTCGGAAAGCGGCGCGACCGCTTGCTTGAAGTCGCGCACCCGCTGGCCGTGGGCCACGTTCATCGGCTGAGCTTGCAACAGCATGAAACCACGGGTGACGGTGACTTCGTAGTCGTCTTCGCCCATTGGCGTTTCGCGGTAGTGCGCCATCATCTGCGCAAAGATGAAGTCGGCGAGCTGGCGACCGTGGCGCAGCAACACGTTCTCCACCTCGGCATCGTCCGTGAGGTAGGAGCGCACGCGCGCGACAACCTGCCCCGCCAACTTGTAGAGCAGGGCGGCGTGAGCGTCGTAGTCGATCTCATTGCGCTCAATCAGGTAGCGCACGAGATAGTCCTCGGGTCTCGCCTCACGCGGATCGTCCAGGGTACGCGCCAGATAGACACGCGCCTGGGTGCGCAAATCCTCGATGATGAGGCCGTCCTCGATGGGCCGCATGTTGATCGTATCGAGGCTGGCGAGGTCGAAATCCTCGAAGGTGAATGTCACGTGCTTTTTGGGCAGGACGACGATCTGCGGAATGGAGATGGTGCGGTCGGCGACCGTCTCGGCCACGGTTTTCACGATCTGGTCGATGCGGGGCGCCTCTACCATCCCTTCGAGGGTTCCCTGCGCGGGACGCACCAGTTCCCGCACTTCCTCGGCGATCTGCTTCTGTACGTCCTTGTCTCGCAGGGCCTCGGCGCTGCCAAGCTTGCGCTCGTAGCGCTTGATAACGTCGAGCGTCACCTCGGCTGCTTTGCCCTCCTCGGCGGATCTGAACACAAAGGCGGGGCGCTCCGCTTCGCCAAAACCCGAGATTTCCGGTTGCGCGCCGGTCACGATCATTTCGGCAATGGATGGGGTTGTAACCAAGGTGGACCCGGTGGCGGGAATGTCTCCACCTTCGCCGATCTCCAGCGGTTTCATCACGATGGAGCCTGGCTCACGGGCCTTCGCGATGATGTCGTCGAACCGCTCGTGCGCGATGACGGTGAGCCGGTCCACGGCTGCAAATTCGTCATCACCCCCCTTCGACACCCGCCTGCCAAAAGGCAGGCGAAGCCCACGCCCCAAGGTTTGCTCGGTAAGGATTTCCGAGGCCGACGCCCGCAGGGGAACAATTGTGTAGAGGCTGGTTACGTCCCAGCCTTCTTTCAGCTTGTTGACGTGCATGACGATCTCGGTGCGGCCATCCGTCTCCAGCGCAATGAGGCGTTGCACTGCGTCCTCGCTTTCCTCACCACGCAGGGCGGAGTGAACTTCGGCTACCTTGCCCTTGAAGCGCCCCTTGAAGAACTTCTCGGACTCGATGAACTCGCGCAACCGCTTGGCTTCAGTGGTGTCGGCGGCCACCACGAGGATGAACGGCATGACCTTCGGTGCGCCGGTGGTGCGGTGGTAGCGATCTAACTCCACCGCTACATGATCGTGGTAGTGAACTGCGTCTTCCAACTTGATCTGCTCAAGCTCTTGCGCGCTCACAGAGCGGGGATCGAAGTCCTTGCGCGTAGCGACGGCGGGTTCCTTCACAAACCCGTCGGCCATCGCCTGGCCCAGCGTGTAGTCGTAGATCACATTGCGGAAGGGCGCAGAGCGCGTACCCACGGTCTTGGGCGTCGCGGTCAGTTCCAGTCCCAGGATAGGCTTCAAGCCGTCGATGGCATTGGCCCCGGCGCTGGCGCGGTAACGATGCGCCTCGTCCATCAGCAGCACCAGGTCGTCGAGGCGGGAGAGATAGGCATAGTAGCTCTCGCCGATGGTTTCCTGGAGGCGCTTCATTCGCGGCTTCCCGCGCGGGCTTTCCTCCTTGTTGATCTTATCGACGTTGAAGATGTTGATATGCACGTCGGAGCCGAACAGGTCCGCCGAGCGGCCACCCTCAAACCGCACACCGACGCCGCTTTCATAGTTATCGCCAGTCACGATCAGCGGCGGATTGGCAGCGAACTCGGCGATGCCCTTGAAGACGTATTTGGGGCTCTCGGGTGAGAAGTCGGCGATCAGCTTTTCGTAGATGGTCTTGTTCGGCGCGAGCACGAAGAAGTGGCGGCTTTTGCCGGTGAGATAGAGGTAGGCGATGAACGCGCCCATCAGGCGCGTTTTGCCCACGCCCGTCGCAAGCGCGAAGCACAGCGACGGGAAATCCCGCTCGAACGCTTCGACGCTGGGATAGGCCTCATGGATCGCTTCCAACGCGGCTGCGGTGTAGCCGCCCTTGGACAGCGCCACCCGGCCCAGAACGTCGGCGAGGATTTCGAGCGAGTCGGCTTGCGGCTTACGAAGCGAAAGGCGTTGACTGATGGTGCGGACGGTGCGGTCGATCATTTGCCAGCCTCCCCGCTGAAAAGGTCATCCTGCGGAGTGGTCTTGCCGCCATTCTTCCTGCTCGCCTTGGGCGCAGCGCCCGGATCGCCCGGATCGTCCGGCTCACGCGGCGCTTCGGGCAGGTTGGCGACGTTGAGGCTGTAGTCGTCCTTGCCCCATTCGCACTTGCGCAGCACCGCCTGCGGAATCTTGCGGATGGTTAGGTTGGGGAAGGCGTCGGCGTTGGCACGAAACGCTTTGCAGCACACCAGCAGCGTGCGCTCGTCCCCGACTTCCTCGGCGATGGCGGCGAGTTGCTCATAGGTCAGGCTTTGGGTCGTGACATAGATGAAATCGGTCTCGGACGAACGACCCTGCATCCAATAATGGGTCTCGTCGGGCTGATAGACGAAGCCCATGAGTTTGCACACGGCCTGCGCCAGCTTGGCCGGGTCATAATAGTCCCTGGCGATGACCCAATTGTCCCACGCATCCTTCTCCAGCAGCGACGGCGCGAGGCGATAGTAGCGAAAGCCGCCGCCACCCTTCCACTCGACCGCCTCGGTGATCCCGCCCTGGTCCTCGCCGTCGATCACCTTGCGCAAGCGCGGGGCAATGTGCGTTTCGCAGTGCTCGCCGAGCTCCACCATGATCCAGCGGCGGCCCATTTTGTGCGCTACAGCCCCAGTCGTGCCGGAACCTGCGAAGGAGTCGAGCACAAGGTCACCTGGTTTGGTCGCAATATAAATTATCTTTTCAAGCAATTTCTCAGGCTTAGGTGTTCCAAATGCTTCAATATCAGGAAACAGCTCCAGATTCTCTTTCTTTGCGGCTTCGTTATCGCCAAACTCAGCAGTTGCCCACCACGTTGTCGGTACGAGGCCTTCCTCCTCACCCATGAACTGCTTGATACGTGGCCGGCCATCACCCCCCTTTGGGAAGTAGACCAACTTCTTTTCGAGATAATCAAGGAATACTGGCTCAGTTGCTCCCCAACATCGTCCTTTTGGCGGGTCAAGCTCAATTCCCGTCGGGGTGGTAATCTTATACATCTGGTTTGGGCGGAAGCCTTGCGCGCTAAATGGAATTGATCGCCAAGGACCGCGCAGATCATTGTCTGGATTTGCGAATCCAGATTCCGAAGGTGGTAATTTGTTTCGAAAGCTCTTCCATTCGACGGCTGGCATACGAGCATAGACCAAAACGTGGTCATGTGAGGAGCCGATTGCCGCCCGATTTTCTCGCGAGGTTCTCTTTTGCCAAACGACGTTCGCGATGAAGTTTCTTCTCCCGAATATTTCGTCGCATATCACCTTGAGGTAGTGGGCCTCGTTATCGTCAATTGTAATCCAAATTGAACCATCTACAGTCAGAAGGCGGCGCAATATCTCCAGTCGGTCGCGCATCAGCGACAGCCAAAGCGAGTGCTCCACGCCGTCGTCATAGTGCTCAAATGCGCTGCCGGTGTTGTAGGGCGGGTCGATAAATATGCATTTCACCCTGCCCGTGAACTCTTGCTCCAGCGCCTTGAGCGCAAGCAGGTTGTCACCGTGGATCAGGATATTGTCGAAGATGTCGTTTTCGGTGACGTGCGCGTCGGCGTGATAGGATTTGTCCGTATCCTCCAGCAGGATGCGCGGCTCCAGGTGCGGGCGTTCGTCCTTGCCGATCCACGTTAGTTCCAGCCGTTGTTTCCGCACGCTCACGACATCCGCCTTTCTTCTCGTTTTTGTTGATACTCGTGGGATTCCAGCAGGAACTCGCACAGCGTGAAGGCCACGTTGACCGCAAGCCGCGCATGGTGTGACGCGGGATTGTATTTCCGGGCGTGACGGTCGCTGGCCTTGTTGGCCAACTCGAACAGACCGCCAATCTGGCGCTGTAGGCCCTCTAGAATAGCCTTCAGGTAGATTTCCAGGGAGTCGTTCTTCGGCGCAAGATGCAGCGGCTCGGCAACGAGCTTGTACAGGGCGCGGATGTCGCCCTCGTTTTCGCCGAAAGCGATGCCGATCTTGCGAAGAAGCAGCTTGAGGAATTCCTCGACGAGTGTGTAAGCGCTGGCGATTGCCCCGGCGGGGTCTCCCGCTTCGATTTTCCGCTTTGCCTTTGCGACATGCTCCGCAATCGATTCCTCCGACAGCTTGATAAGTGATGGCGCCGCGATAACCGCCGACCGAACGGGTCGGACAACAAAGTAAGGCTCGGTTTCGGCATGATCTCCGGCCATCCGGAGATACCGTTCCTCAACCACAACCTCGTAGCCATCCCGCTTGAGGAATGTATTGACGTGAGCCCCCGCTTGCTGCGGATCGAGACCCTGTTCTCCCCAGAAATCGAGCGCGTTGCAGATGATGCGATTCATTTGCCCGGTGCCGTTGAATTTCTCCAGCTTCTCCTTTGTGTAGGCAAAGCGAGAAGGCGCGCCTGAACTGGGGTGCAGGTCTCGCTCACCGAAATCACGGAAGAAGTCCGTGATCTTGCCAAGTGTTCGGTAGGGGGACAGCTTCGCGGCGGAATCGCGCGGCCCGTCTCCAGTAATAACCTCCGCCAATGCTGTTATCGTTCGAGACGAAAGATTCATATGACCTCCCACCGAATCGTGAAAAGGTCAGTCAGGATCGGCTCGAGCTTCAGACTTTCTTGAATCTGGTCGAGCATGCCCTCGACCTCGGCGCGGATCGCGGCGCGGCGGTCGAAGAACTGGGCCTTCAACTTATCGCGCTTGCCTTCGAGCGCGCTGATCCGGCGCTTCTCGGCGACCTTCTCCGCCATCGGCAGGGAGGAGCCGCGCATCGCCTTCTTGGCTTCGCGGATTTCGGATTCGACGGTTTTGATTTCCGTCTCGAAGGCTCGTTCCAAGTCCGCCGCGTAATCGTCGAGCTTCTCGCTTTCGAGGTCCAGCCACTCACCATTCTGCTGCTCAGCTTCATCGAGCAACGCCTTGCGCCGCTCGGCCTCAGCCTCCTTCAGCTTGTCTTCGGGCGCCGCGCCGTCCACTGACTCATTTTTCGCGGGCACGCGGAACAAGCGCTCAAAGGTTTCACTGTGGATGGTGGTGCCGTCGTCTGCGGCGACGGAGAGCACCAGGTGCTCGCGGGTGATTTTGGACGTCTCGATCCGAAGCTTGCCAACGCGGGCCCAGCCGGCCTTGCCGCGCAATTGCTCCACGTCGGCCAGCCGCCCACCGGGATAGGCGGCAATATCGAAGCGCAGGCAGGACGGCGCGTCGAAGCGGCGCTCCTTGGCGCTGGAGACCAAGCTGGTCGCCAGCGTTCCCTCCAGCAGTCGGAAGAATTTCCAACCCTTCTCGTCCGCTAGGGGCCATTCGGTGGTGTAGGTTTCGCCGCGGTATTCGAAGCGCCGCTCGTTGTCAGGGTGAAAACGCGCGTCGGCCAGCTCGGCGCGGGCGACATAGAGAAGCTGGCGCTCGAAGTCGGAAAGGCGTTGGCCGATTTCCTGGTCGCGGGCTTTCAGGCGGTCGATAACCCGCTCGTCCATATTCTCCAGAAGGCGGCGGCGTGCATCGAGCACCTGCTCGCTGATCTGCGCCTGAAGCTCGTCTTGAAGCAGGTCGAACGCAGCGTTGATTTGGGCTTCGCCGCGGGCGCTTTGCACAATGTCGAAAATACGGCGCTCGACGTCCACGCCGCTCTCAATCGCGCCCAACACCTCGTCACTCGCCCCGAACACGCCTTTGAATAAGTTGAACTTTTCGTCGAGAAGCTGATGCACACGCCGTTCGGCGTGGTTTTTGAGGTTCAGAAAATTGACGACGGTAACGTCGATCTTCTGGCCGTAACGATGGCAGCGCCCGATTCTCTGCTCCACCCGCTGCGGGTTCCACGGCAAGTCGAAGTTGACGAGCAGCGAGCAGAATTGAAGGTTAATGCCTTCAGCGCCGGACTCGGTGGCGATCAAGATGCTCTTTCCATCCCTGAACGCCTCGACGATGGCGGCCTTCATGTCGGCGGTTTTTGAGCCAGATACGGCGTCGGTGCCTTTGTGTCGGGCAAGCCAGTTCTGATAAATCGCCCTGCTATTTGGATCATTGTTCTGGCCATTGAGGAGCGCGACGTCGTTCTCATAGCCGTTGGCGGCGAGAAGCTCGGCGAGGTACCCTTGCGTGCGCACCGACTCGGTGAAAATCACCGCCTTGCGTTGGCCACCCTTGGCGACGATTTCATCAAGGACTTTCGGAAGCGCCTTGACCAGTTCAACGCCCTTAGCGTTCTGACCAATAGCGAGCGCGAGCGCGCGATAGCCCTCAAGCTCGCCGATCTCGGCTTCCAGCTTCTTCGGGTCGATGGGCGGTTTGGCGTCCGTGTCGCCACCGTCGCTATCCTCAAGCTCCTCGGCTTCTTCGTCAATCACATCGTAGTCGGCGACGGTTTCAGTATCGACGGGCCTCATCTGCTTGAGGCGGTCGATAATTTTGGTGAGTGTGTCGGCGACGGCGAACGTGGAGGAGCCTAGGATTTTCCGCACTACCATCGTCACAAGCTGGTTGGGCTTGTTGCCGAAGGCGATGGTGTCGGAGCGCTGCAAATAGTCTGACACCCCCGTGTAAAGGCGCATTTCGTCCGCTGAGGGATCGAACTGCAAGGTGAGCGGGCGACGCTCGGTGTAACGAATGAGACCTGCCTGTTGGACCTGCCGGCGCAGCGTGCGCTTGCAAATCGACTCCAGTCGCTTGCGCAGGAAAACCAGGCCGTTCCTTGCGCCCGGCCCCGCCACATACTGATTCCGAAAAGAGGTTTCGTCCCCAAAATGGCGTTCGTCCACGACGGAGACGAGGCCATACAGCTCCATTAGGGAGTTTTGCAGCGGGGTCGCTGTCAGTAGCACCTTGAAGAAGGACTTGGTGGCCTCGCGCAGGCGCTTGGCGCGCGTCGATCCGTCTTTCTTATAGACGTTGCGCAAGCGGTGCGCTTCGTCGAACACCACCAAATCCCAACCTCCGCGCGCGATCTCGGAGTCTTTGAGGGCAGCGAACTCATAAGACGTGATTACGACCTTATCCTTCTGGTCGAAGGGACGGGCCACGCCCGCCTTGCGCGCTTCGTTATAGGTCTTGCTCTCCACGATGACGGAGGGCAGCGAAAACTTGTCATAGAGCTCCTGGCTCCACTGCTTGCGCAGCGAGGCCGGTACGATCAGCAGGATACGGCGGCGGCGCTCGGCCCAGCGCTGGGCAATAACTAGGCTTGCCTCGATGGTCTTGCCGAGACCCACCTCATCGGCGAGCAGCACGCCCTTGGAAAGCGGCGAGGCCAACGCGAACAGGGCAGCGTCCACCTGGTGTGGGTTCATATCGACGCGGGCGGTCGAGAGGGACTGCGCCAAACCGTCTTCGCCGGTGCCCTCCAGGGTGAGGTGATGCGCGAAGAAGGTCGCTTGTTGAGGGGAATAGTAGGCGGCCGCCAGCGCGGCTCCGGCGGCCGATGCTGGCGCATCCTCAGAGATCGCTGCCGGATTGACGGCCGCTCCTCCATCAATCCACTTTGCGATGGTCGCGCGATCAAAGCGCCATGATCCCCCAACCTTGAAGCCGGGAATCTTGGCGTCAGCAGCCAGCTTGTAGACCGTCTTTTCGTTGATCTTCAGCAGTTCGGCGACTTCGCGGATGGTGAGAATATTTCCTGCCATGTCGCCTTATACCACGATCCGAACCAAAGCGGAAGAAAATTAGAGAAAATTAGAGAATGACGCCTAGATTCCCGTATTTTTCCTGCCTCTCGTGCAGTTCGTGCCGGCAGATTGGGAGTCGGCGCCCCGCTATTTGGGAGTCACGGGCCGCTATCTGGAACCTTGGAGGGGAAAGCCTTCCCCTGCGGCCAAGCCCAAGGTCTCGGCCAAGCCCTTCTGCGAGGCCGGCTGCCCCGCAACGCCCCGATGAGAGGAAGAGTGCGGACCGGGTTTGCCGTGACGGGTTGAGGACTGGGAGAGAGGCTTCCGGCGCCCGTCGTGGAGATCCGCGATGTCCAGAAAGAGCGCTTCGGCGCGCCCCGGTCAGGACCGGGCAAGCCTTTATGACGAAATCACCGGCAAGATCATCGCCGAGCTGGAGGCCGGCCGTGTGCCCTGGGTCCAGCCCTGGGGGACGGCCGCGGCGAAAGCGTCGCTCGCCATGCCGAAGAACGCCGCCACCGGCCGGCAGTATTCGGGAATTAATGTGCTGATCCTCTGGGGTGCCGTGATCGAGCACGGGTTCCCCACCCAGAGTTGGCTTACCTTTCGCCAGGCGCTCGGCCTCGGTGGCAATGTGCGCAAGGGCGAGCACGGCACCACCGTCGTCTATGCCGACCGCTTCGTGCCCGACGATGAGAAGCGACGGGCCCGCGAGAATGGTGACGAAGCCGCTGCAATCCCGTTCCTAAAGCGGTTCACCGTCTTCAACGCCGCCCAATGCGAAGACCTGCCGGGCGAGGTTGCGGCCGTTGCGCCACCGCCGCTGCCGGGCCTGATCGAGCCCAGGGTCGAGGCGCTGATCCGCGCGACTGGCATCGACTTTCGCATCGGCGGCAACCGCGCCTTCTACGCGCCAGGCCCAGACTTCGTCATGGTCCCGCCGCCGCAGGCCTATTTCGAGCCGATCAACTGGCACCGCACGGCCCTGCATGAACTGGGGCACGCCAGCGGCCATCCGTCCCGCCTTGGCCGCGACCTTGGCGGCGCATTCGGCAGCAAGAAGTACGCATTCGAGGAGTTGGTCGCCGAGATGAACGCCGCTTTCTGCTGCGCCTCGCTCGGCATCGTCCCGACGGTGCGCCACGCGGACTATATCGGCTCCTGGCTCGAAGTGCTGCGCGAGGACAACCGCGCCGTCGTCCGCGCTGCCTCACAGGCGAGCAAAGCAGCGGACTGGATTCTTGGCTTCTTGCAAGTCGATGACGCCACTCTTCAGGGCGAACCCTCGACTGTCAGGAGGGCGGCATGATCCTCCTGACTCCCAACCTGCGCGACCGCCTGCTCGTCAACGCCCGTATGCCAGAGGCGGACCATGTCCCCGTGGTCAAGTTCTTCAACCCGCTCGGTGAAGGTGTTTGGCTCGCAACGGAGCTGGACCCCGACGGCGACACCCTGTTCGGCCTCGCCGATCTCGGCGAACCTGAACTTGGCTCCTTCAGCCTCAGGGAGATGGCGTCGGTCCGCCTGCCGCTCGGACTCGGAATCGAGCGCGACCTACTGTTCGAAGGAATGGTCCCAATCTCAACCTGGGCCGAAGCCGCCCGGCAAACGGGCAGCATCCGCGCGGCGGAGCATGTGCTCTTCGAAGCTGTCCGGGCAAAGCGACACGGCGCGTGATGTGCCCTCGTCGCCGGCCCGACGGGTGCGATGACATCTTCGGCGTTTGATCCGTCTGAAATCCGGAAAAGCGGGAAGGCGGGCTCCGGGCCTTTCCGGGTAGTCGGCTTTCCGACGCGGTCCTCCGAGAGGAAGGGGGCTGCGCCGGTTTTCGCGGCGGGTTGGAGGTCGAGAGAGAGGCTCTCGGCCGTCCGCCGCGGAGACTCCTCCCATGGCTACTGCCGTTCAGAAGATCACCCTGTCGTCCTCGCGCGACATTGCCTTCAACAAGCTGGTGCTGAGCCAGTCGAACGTCCGGCGTGTGAAGGCCGGCGTCTCGATCGATGAGCTGGCCGAGGACATCGCCCGGCGCACGCTCTTGCAAGGCCTCAGCGTCCGCGCCGTCGTCGATGCTGCCGGCGACGAGACCGGCATGTTCGAGGTGCCGGCCGGCGGCCGGCGCTTCCGGGCGCTGGAATTGCTGGTCAAGCAGAAGCGGCTGGCCAAGACCGCGCCCGTGCCGTGCGTGGTGCGGGACGACGGGATCGCCGAGGAGGATTCGCTGGCGGAAAACGTCCAGCGCGTCGCCCTGCACCCGCTCGATCAGTTTCGCGCTTTCCAGGCATTGCGAGACAAAGGCCTGGGCGACGAGGAGATCGCGGCACGGTTTTTCGTGAACTCGACCGTGGTAAAGCAGCGTCTGCGCCTCGCCGCGGTGTCGCCCAAGCTCCTCGACATCTATGCCGAGGACGGCATGACGCTGGAGCAATTGATGGCGTTCACCGTCACCGCCGACCACGCCCGGCAGGAGCAGGTCTGGGATTCCGTTTCGCGGAGCTACAACAAGGAGCCCTACCTCATCCGCCGGCAGCTCACCGAGGGCGCCGTCCGCGCGTGCGACCGGCGCGCGCTGTTCGTCGGCATCGAGGCGTACGAGGCGGCGGGTGGCGTGGTGATGCGCGATCTGTTCCAGCACGATGACGGCGGCTGGCTCCAAGACCCGGCGCTGCTCGATCGGCTGGTGGCGGAAAAGCTCCAGGCCGAAGCGGAGACCTTGCGCGATGAAGGCTGGAAGTGGATCGCGGTTGCGACCGACTTCCCCTACGGCCATAGCGCCGGTTTGCGGCGCCTGGTCGGCGAGACCGCGGAACTCACCGAGGAGGAGGCTGCCAGCGTCGAGGCGCTGCGCAACGAGTATGAGACACTCGAGGCCGAGCACGCTGGCGGCGACGACTTGCCCGAGGCGGTTGATCAGCGGCTCGGCGAGATCGAGACCGCCATGGCGGCGTTCGAAAATCGGCCGATCCGTTTCGATCCCGCCGACATCGCCCGCGCCGGCATCTTCGTCAGCATCGATAGCGACGGTGCATTGCGGGTCGAGCGCGGCTTCGTCCGGCCCGAGGATGAAGCGCCCGTCGAGGCGGTTCCGACCGAGGCCGACGACACGCCGGAACCGACCAGCACGGAGATCCCGGTCCAGCGCGCAGTCATCACCATCGGCGGCGCACCATCTGCATCTGAACCCGAAGCGCCGGAGGAAGACGACACCATCCGGCCGCTGTCCGACCGCCTGGTGACCGAGCTGACCGCCCATCGCACCCTGGCGCTGCGCGACGGCGTGGCGAACGATCCGCAGGTGGCGTTCGAGGCGGTGCTGCACGCTCTCTGCCTCAATGCCTTCTACCGCTACGCTGCCAGCACCTGCCTGGAGATCACGGCGAAGCAGTCCGGCTTCTCGGCACAGGCGCCCGGCCTGGCCGAGACCGCTTCCGCGAAGGCGATCGATGCTCGCCACGCGCAATGGGCCAAGCAGTTGCCGGAAACCCCGGCCGATTTGTGGGACACGCTGACGGCGTTCGACAGCGACAGCCAGTCGGCGCTGTTCGCCCACTGCGCCTCGCTCACCGTCAACGTTGTGAAGGAGCCGTGGAACCGACGGCCGGATGCGTTTGCCCATGGCGATCAGCTCGCCAAGGCCGTGGGTCTCGACATGGCCGCAGCCGGGTGGAAGCCGACCGTCGACACCTATCTCGGCCGAGTGCCGAAGGCGCGCATCCTCGAAGCGGTACGGGAGGCGAAGGGCGAGCACTCCGCGCAGCTCATTGACCACCTGAAGAAGACCGAGATGGCCAAGGAGGCCGAACGGCTGCTGGACGGCACCGGCTGGCTGCCGGAGCCGCTGCGTCTCGCCGGGGCCGAGCCGGCGGTTGTTGGCGAACTGACCGGTGAAGCCGAGGACCTGCCGGACTTCCTTGCCGGTGATGAGGACGATGCTGGCACCTCCGATTCCGCGGAACCTGAGCCGCACGCCATCGCGGCAGAATAGCGCGAATCAGCGGGGCGGCTTCGGCCGCCCCGCACCCGTTTCCCGATCCATTTCCATCCAATAGCCCGGCCATCGCGCCGGGCTTTCTCATGTGGAGGCCTGACATGACCGATTGCGAACCTGCCCCCGTCCCGTCGCTCGATTTCGCCGCCTGGGATCGCCAAGAGCGCGAGCATTCCAGCCGTGCCGACGAGTTGCTGCCGGCGAACAAAACCGCCCTGTTCGACGCGCTCGCTGCCTCGAACATCACCGCCGTCGTCGTGACGTTCGACGGATATGGCGATAGCGGCTAGATCGAGAATATCGAAGCCAAAGCCGGTGATGAGATAGTCACCTTGCCGCCCGGCGCGATTGAGATCGCGCGCCCAGTGTGGGGCAGCAACGACATCGATCGGCAGAGCCTGTCGATCCATGACGCCATCGAGGCGCTGGTCTACAGCTTCCTCGGCCGAACCCATGACGGCTGGGAGAACAGCGATGGCGCCTACGGTGACTTCACGTTCGACGTCGCCGACCGGACCATCACGCTCGACTACAACGAGCGGCGTATGGAATCCGATTATTCGCAGCATGTGTTTTGATGAGGCGGCGATGGGCCATCCCTATCACCATGCGCTTTCCTCGGTGAGGAAATGGGGCGGCACGGCTGAAGACTATCGGCCAATTCACCAGTGGTTCGACGAGTCAAAGACCATAACAGCAGATTTCCGCCACCGCGCGCTGCGCCATCACGCCGAAGGCATCTTCATGGCCGAGCGGTTTTTCGGAACGACAATCACCATCTCGACCGGCCGCGTCGTACCGGTGCGGCTGATCGGCGAGCAGCATGTTCGCAAGGATCTCGGCTTCATTCCGAGCTTCGTGGACTGGGTGCGGTGCATCCATCCCGAACCCTGGATGGGCCGAGCCCACCCGATCCATCACGACGTCGATCTCTACAGCCGAGCCGCGCAATCTAATGCGCGCTTTTCTAGGTAACCGCGATTATGATGGTGATGACATTCCTTCAGGGTACTGTCCGGCCGAAAGCGGTAATCGCGCTCTCTACCTCGGACGGGTTCGAGAGAAACACGTAATGATGCCCGTGCGGGACCGTTACGATCCGGACGGATGGTTGCTGGCGCATTAGCGTTGCCATCTCGGCCTCCTGCATCCGCGTGTGCATAGTTTCGGCTGCTTGGCGATTTGCGGGATCGTTACCTACCGGCAGGTCGGACGCGCGAGGTACTGGAACAATTGCTAGGATTGGCGCGTCGGGGGCTGGAAAGCGGTCCTCCCCCTCCAATATCGCACTGTAGACGAAGGATGGGGTTTTCGGCTTGCCGACGCCGCCCGCTGTGGTTTCTGCAAACGACTGGCGTAACTCGTCCTCGGGGATCGGCCCGCCAAGTTGCACGGAAACAACGCAGCGGAAGGCGGCAAAGCTCGCCGTTCCATCCGTCCCCGGTCCCGAAGATGCGGCGCCGGCTGCGCTTGCATCGTCAGTCGCGATGGCGTCGATTTCGCCTGCCAGGCTCTGCCGCAGCGCTGTCACTTCGCGCAGCAGCGCGGTCATCTGTTGCTTGTCGAGCGGATCATCGTGCATGCGCGCGATCTGAGCGCCGAGCTGCCTGAGGTCGGGCAGATAGGCGCCACGCTGGGGGTCGTAGATCGCGTATTCGTGCGCTGCGTCAAGATAAATCAGCCCGGCAATGCGATGAGGATGGCGCTGACCGATCGCACTCAGTTCCTCCCCGGCAATCGAGTGCCCCGCAATAATAGGCCGGTGAATATCAAGTGCATCGAGCACTGCAGCCACATCATCGCCCAGTCGGTCGGCGGTATAGCCGGCCTTAGGCACCGACGACGCGCCAAAACCACGCCGAGTAATACCATAAACATGGAAATCCTTTGTGAGAGTAGGAGCAATGTCGTCAAAGACGTGAGCAGTATTGCCCAGGCCGGCAAGGAGTATCAAAGGGCGCCCACGGCCGCCCCAGTCGAGCACCTCAAGCGTAACATCCTTTGCAACCGGCACGAAGCGCTGACGATAGTGGGACCGCTCGGCTTGCAATGTCGAAATTTTATCAGAACAAGATTTCGGCGTGCCGATGGCACTGGCTTGCGCATGACCGATCATCATGAGCGCCGCAGCCGCTGCAAAGCCTGTCTTCCCGAACACTGTCATGGTTTCTCCTCTAATTCCCGCCGCGCCTCGGCAATTCGAACGGCAAATGGTTTGTTTTCGAGCGTCGCGATTACAGATCGCAGGACATCGGCTAGGGGCATGCCCAAGTCCGCATCGATCGATCGTGCAGCGCGCTCGGTACATGCCCATTGCGCCTCCAGGGCCGGCAGGAGTTGTCGTGCCTTTGGGGTCAGATCGATGATCCGCTCGCGCTGATCCTGTCCCGCTTCAAGGGCGACGAGATCCTCGCGCACCATCTCAGCGACGGTTTGGCTGATCGCGGAATGGCTTGCACCGACGCTGCACTTGATCTGTGTGATGGATCGCGGCCCGTCGCGAAGCAGCGCACGTATCACGGGCGTAAAGCGCGGACGGTATCCAGGCGCCCCGCTGCGATATGCGTCGGCCACCGCTCCATCGAGAAGCTCAACAATATGCCTGAGTAGGGTTCCAAGCGTCGCCGTTTCCATAAGCACTGTTATAACAGTGCTGTTGTAATTTTCAAGAGGCAGGAAGATGGCGCGAGTGGAGAGAGATTGCGGGTCCGACCTTTGGCGCGATTTCGTGGTCGTGTGCCCGTCGCCAATGCATCACGCGACGCGCGGATCGCTTGGTCGCGCGGACTGCCCGCACTGGATCACCGTACGTGCGTGTGACGCCACCCGGCATACCCGGCAGTTGTGAGAGGCAGAGGGCGGCCGGGACGGGTTTGATCCGGTTGGGGTTGAGAGAGCGCCCCTCGGTTCGATCCGTTCCCGCTCTCCCGAGGTTCCCCAATGCCAAGCACTGCAAGTACCGCGCTCGCGGCGACGCCGATCGCTGCTGCTCCGACCAATCCTGATCCGGCTGCCACTATCGCCGCGGCCGCGCGCTTACTTCTCCCCGATCTCGAACGCGGCCGCCGCATCCATGCGGCCATGCTGCGTGCCGCAATGGAGCGCGCCTTCGGCGGCTCCGACGCGGAGGGCGCATGGGACTGGAAGACCGCCTACGATTGCTGCGAGGCGGCGACGGTTCTGTTCCTGCGCAAATTCGGCCCGGCTATGCGTGCCAGGACCGCGTCACCCGCCGCCATGCTGTCGATGCTGGCCAAGATCGGCGGGCTCCTCCCGACCCATACGCGCCGCTCCGAGGAGAGCCAGGCGTTCCAACAATTCTCGACGCCGATCACGCTCGGTCTCGCGGCCAGCGCCGCCGCCGCGATTACGCCGGCGGACCTCGTGCTGGAGCCCTCCGCCGGGACCGGCTTGCTCGCCATCCTCGCCGAGCTGGCCGGCGCCGCCCTCGTGCTCAACGAGCTGGCGGATACCCGCGCCGGGCTGCTGGACCACCTCTTTCCAGGCGTTTCCGTCTCCAGGTTCGATGCCGCGCAGATCGATGACCATCTTGGCACCGATGTGCGTCCGAGCGTCGTGCTGATGAACCCGCCCTTCTCGGCAATGGCCAATGTCGAGCGTCGCATGGCCGACACCACGCTCCGCCATGTCAGCTCCGCCCTCGCACGCCTCGCCAATGGTGGCCGCCTGGTCGCCATCACCGGGGCAAACTTCGCGCCGGACAATCCGGCCTGGACGGATGCGTTCGCCCAGCTCCAGCAGCGCGGCCGTGTGGTGTTCTCGGCGGCGATCGACGGGGCGGTGTATGCGAAGCACGGCACGACCATCGAGACGCGCCTGACCGTGATCGATAAGCAGCCCGCCGACGAGCGATGCAAGTTTCCAGCATCGCCGGGGATGGCGCCAGACTCCGTCACGCTGCTGGACTGGGTGCTTCGGGACGTCCCAGCGAGGTTACCGATTGTTGCCGCCGCTCGCCCTGTATGCCGTCCAGTCGTGTCACGGACGTCGCGCGGCACCCCGGTCCGCTCGTCCTCCTTTCCGGCCATTGCCGTCGCCGCCGAGTCGATCGAACTCGCCTACGAGACCTTGGATTGGCAGCCGGCCGAGAGCGGACGCATCACCGAGGCGCTTTATGAAGAATACGGATTACAGACGATCCGTATTCCCAAATCTCAGGCGCATCCGACCAAGCTGGTGCAGTCGGTGGCGATGGCGTCGGTCGCGCCCCCGAAACCTTCCTACCGGCCGCATCTGCCGCCCGGGGTCATTTCGGGCGGATTGCTGTCGGACGCCCAGCTTGAGAGCGTCATCTATGCCGGCGAGGCCCATTCCGGCCATTTGGCCGGATCGTGGAAGGTCGATGAGACCTTCGACATCGTCTCGGCCGCGCCCGACGACGCGGAGAATGCGGTGCGCTTCAGGAGGGGCTGGTTTCTCGGCGATGGCACCGGCGCCGGCAAGGGCCGCCAGGTTGCCGGCATCCTGCTCGACAACTGGCTGAAGGGCCGCCGCCGCGCCGTTTGGGTGTCCAAATCCGACAAGCTGATCGAGGACGCGCAGCGGGACTGGTCGGCGCTCGGCCAGGAACGGCTGCTGGTGACACCGCTGTCGCGCTTCCGCCAGGGCACGCCGATCCGGCTGGATCAGGGCGTCCTATTTACGACCTACGCCACCCTGCGCACCGATGGGCGCGACGCGAAGGTTTCGCGTGTCCGGCAGATCGTCGATTGGTTGGGCGCCGATTTCGACGGCGTCATCATCTTCGACGAGAGCCATGCCATGCAGAACGCCGCTGGCAACAAAAGCGAACGCGGCGATCAGGCCGCCTCGCAGCAGGGCCGCGCCGGCTTGCGCCTTCAGCACGCACTGCCGAATGCCCGCATCGTCTATGTGTCCGCGACTGGCGCTACCACGGTTCACAATCTCGCCTATGCCCAGCGGCTTGGACTCTGGGGTGGCGAGGATTTCCCGTTTGCCAACCGCGCCGAATTCGTCGAAGCGATCGAGGCCGGCGGCGTCGCGGCCATGGAGGTGCTGGCGCGGGATCTGCGGGCGCTTGGTCTCTATGCGGCACGGTCGCTCAGCTACGAGGGCGTCGAATATGATCTCGTCGAGCACCGACTCACCGACGAGCAGATATGTATTTATAATTCCTATGCCGGCGCCTTCGGCATCATTCACAACAATCTCGATGCAGCGCTGAAGGCGACCAACGTCACCGGCGATACCGGAACGCTGAACGCCCAGGCCAAATCCGCCGCGCGTTCCGCTTTCGAGAGCGCCAAGCAGCGTTTCTTCAATCACCTGATCACCGCGATGAAGACGCCTTCGCTGATCGAAGCCGTTGATCGCGATCTGGCCAACGGCCATGCCGCCGTTATCCAGATCGTATCGACCGGCGAGGCGCTGATGGAGCGCCGCCTTGCGGAAATCCCCACAGAGGAATGGGGCAATGTGCAAGTCGATATCACGCCGCGCGAGTACGTTCTGGATTATTTGACGCACTCGTTCCCGACGCAGCTTTTCGAGCCGTTCACCGACAGCGAGGGCAATCTCTGCTCGCGCCCGGTCTATCGTGGCGGCCAGCCTGTCCAGAGCCGTGACGCTGTCGCACGGCGGGATCGGCTGATCGAGAAGCTGGCCTCTCTGCCACCGGTGCATGGCGCGCTCGATCAGATCGTCCAGCGCTTCGGCACCGACACGGTGGCCGAGGTGACGGGTCGCTCCCGGCGCATCATCCGCAAGACCGGCCCGGATGGCATCGACCGGCTAGTCGTCGAAAACCGCGCTGCCTCCGTCAATCTCGGCGAGACGCAGGCTTTTATGGATGACGCAAAGCGCATCCTTGTGTTCTCGGATGCAGGTGGCACGGGCCGCAGCTATCACGCCGAACTCTCCGCCAAGAACCGGCGGCTCCGCGTGCATTATCTGCTGGAAGCTGGGTGGAAGGCGGATGCCGCCATCCAGGGGTTGGGGCGGACAAACCGGACCAATCAGGCGCAAGCCCCCCTGTTCCGGCCGATCGCCACCAATGTGAAGGCCGAAAAGCGCTTCCTCAGCACCATCGCCCGCCGGCTCGATACGCTGGGCGCCATCACCAAGGGCCAGCGCCAGACCGGCGGCCAGGGCCTGTTCCGCCCTGAAGACAATCTGGAAAGCCCCTATGCACGCGATGCACTGCGCCAGCTCTATCTGCTGCTGGTCGCCGGCAAGGTCGAAGGCTGCACATTGCAGACATTCGAGGATGCGACAGGCCTGAGGCTGACCGACAGCAACGGCATCCGCGATGAGCTGCCGCCGATCACGACATTCCTCAACCGGCTGCTGGCACTGACCATCGATCTGCAGAACATCCTGTTTACCGCCTTTGAGCAATTGCTCACGGCGCGCATCGAGGGTGCTGTGGCAAGTGGCACTTACGATATCGGGCTGGAAACCTTGACCGCCGAGAGCTTCATCGTGACGGGTCGGCGAACGATCTACACCCACCCCGGCACATCCGCGGAAACCCGGTTGCTGACCATCACGCAGCGGGAGCGCAATCGCCCGGTCACGCTAGACCAGGCACTGGACCGGCTTTCCGACAAGCGCGCCGTGCTGCTGGTGAACACACAATCGGGCCGCGCCGCCGTGCAGGTTCCGGCGCCCAGCGTGATGCTCGACGATGGAGAGGTTGAACGCCGTGTGCGGCTCATTCGGCCGATGGAACATCCGTCTTTGCCGCTGGCAGCGATGCCGCAGACCCAATGGCGCGAGGCCGACCGCGAGGCTTTCGCCCGCGCGTGGGAGGCTGAACTCGCGCAGGTGCCGGAGTTCACCGACAGCGAAATCCACATCGTTTCCGGCCTGCTGTTGCCGATCTGGAAGCGCCTGCCGAACGAATCCTCGCGGGTCTATCGGCTCCAGACCGACGCCGGCGAGCGAATCATCGGCCGCCGCGTCTCGCCTGCATGGGTCGCCACCGCGCTCGATGCCGATACACCGACTTTATCGGCTGACAACGCCTTCACCGCGCTGATGGACGGAAAAGCGATCCTCGATCTCTCCGAGGGGCTTCAGCTTCGTCGCGTCCGGGTCATGGGTGCCAACCGCATCGAGCTGACCGGCTTCACCGACCAGATGCGCGACCGGCTCCGCGCCTACGGCCTGTTCCATGAGATCATCTCCTGGAAGCTGCGCATGTTCGTGCCGATCGACACCAGCGGCCCGGCCATTCTGGCGAAATTGCTTGAGCGATTTCGGCTGGAGCGCATCGCCGACCGGGCGGCGGCATAGCCATGGGCCATCAAGCCGCCGATCTGGCGCACCGTCTCGCGCGTGATGCCGAGGCGGTGTGCCGCCACTACCTCTCCAATGGCCGACGGGAGGGCCGCTACTGGCTGGTCGGCGATGTCCGCAACACACCAGGGCGCTCCCTCTTCGTCCGGTTGCGCGGGCCGGAGTCTGGGAAGGGCGCCGCCGGCAAATGGACGGACGCGGCGACCGGCGAGCATGGCGATCTGCTCGATATCATCCGCGAAAGCTGCGGTTTCGCCGAATTCTCCGATGTCGCCGATGAAGCACGGCGCTTTCTCAGCCTTCCACGACCGGAGCCGGCGCCAGACCATGTGCGACCGTCATTGTCAGCGGTCGCAGGATCGCCAGAGTCGGCAAGGCGGCTCTTCGCAATGTCCCAGCCGATTTCGGGCACAATCGTAGAAACGTATTTACGCCGACGCGGGATTACGGCTTTGCACGGAACCGCCAACCTGCGTTTCCATCCAAGCTGCTATTACCGGCCCGATCCGGACTCGCCGACCGAGACCTGGCCGGCGATGATCGCAGCCGTCACTGACCTCGGCGGCATGATCACGGGCGCGCATCGCACCTGGCTCGACCCGTCGGGGCGGGACAAGGCGCCGATCGACACGCCGAGACGGGCGATGGGCCACCTCCTGGGCCATGCCGTCCGGTTCGGTGTGGCGCACGATGTCATGGCGGCTGGCGAGGGCATCGAGACCATGTTGTCGCTCCGATGCGTGGTGCCCACCATGCCGATGGTGGCCGCGCTCTCGGCCGCGCATCTGGCCGCCATCCTGTTCCCCCGGACCCTGCGCCGCCTCTACATCGCCCGCGACAACGATCCGGCAGGCGATGGCGCAGTGGCAAACCTGATCGACCGCAGCCGCGAAGCCGGGATCGAGGCGATCACGCTGTCGCCCCGCCTGGGCGACTTCAACGAAGATCTCCGCGCCGCCGGCATCGATGCTCTGCGGACAGCCATTCGGTTGCAGATTGTCCCGGAGGACGTCGTTCGCTTCATGGCGTCGAAGTCTTCCGACACGGCCGCCGGGTCGTGCAGCGTCGCCGGCGTCCTCTCGCATCCGGTCGCGGGGTAGCCGCCCGCAAATCGTCGGAAAGGACCGCGCCCACGGCCTTCTGAGAGGGCGATCGGGCGGCAAGCGGCCCGGACAAGCAATGGCGGAGGGCCGGCTATTTTCCGCCGGCGGCCCAAGAGGGGGCCGCCTTTGCATCGCGAAGCAAAATAGCCGGCATCCGCCATCCTCCGCTCCGCTTCGGCCCTTCGCTTCGCTGCGGGTGCAAGTCCGGTCCGCCCGCCGCCTTCGTCGCCATGAAGGCCGCGACGGGCGCGGTCGATCCGACGAAGGGCAGCACCCTATGACGACCGAATACGACGACACCAGCTTCGAGCCGCCGCACACCTCATCCCAGACCGATCACGTCCTCACCGAACTCCAGCTTTACGGCTACCGCCCGTTCCAGGACGAACCCGACCCGAGGCCGATGCCCGACGCAAAGATCGTCGCCGGCGCGGTGGCCGACATCTTCGACGCCCTGGCGGTGGCGCTGGGTGACACCCGCCTCGAACCGGACCTCGAAGACCTGCTGTGGTCCACGGTCAACATCTTCCACCGCGCCATCGGCCGGATCGAACGCGAACTCGACGATAATGAGCAGGCGCAGAAGCGCAGCCAAAAGGAACAGGATGGCTCGGAAATCCGCTCGGTCGAGCTGGAACGCCTGACATCGGAAGGGCAGACGCTGATCGAACGCCGCGACAGCATGGAATTCTTCCGCGACCAGGCCGCCGACCAGTTCGAGCGCCACACCCACTCCGCCTGGCGGCCGCGCGCAGGATCAATGGTCAACCACCGCACCCTGACCTCGGCGATGATCGACAGCCGCGACTTCCTCGCCGCCAAGCGCCGGGCCGAGACCGAGGTGCTGGTGCCGGCCGGCCCGAAGATCGCCGTCACCGGCGGCCTGGACTTCAACGACCATCGCCTGATCTGGGACAAGCTCGACCGGGTTCACGCCAAGCACCCCGACATGGTGCTGATGCACGGCGGCTCACCCAAGGGCGCCGAACGCATCGCCGCCAAATGGGCCGATCAGCGCAAGGTGCCGCAGATCGCTTTCAAGCCCGACTGGACCAGGCACGCCAAGGCCGCACCGTTCAAACGCAACGACGCGATGCTGGACGTGCTGCCGATCGGGGTCATGGTGTTCCCCGGCACGGGCATTCAGGACAACCTCGCCGACAAGGCCAAGAAGTTCGGTATTCCGGTCTGGAAATTCGGGAGCGGCGGCGCGTGAGCGCCGCTAACCGTCGATAAGGCGCATTGATCCTGATCCGCGCTCCTGGGACCGCCGCGGGGATAGCGCTTTCTCCGCAAGCTGTATGAACTAGAATGGAGATGACATAACCTTGGAAATGCCATGGCCCTCCCAACGTTCGATGAACTACCATTCAATGCGAGACCAGACCTCACACCCTACTTGCTTCATTTGACAAAAAACACAAAGGCTGATGATCAGTATTCAGCTTACGATAACCTTGTACATATTCTACAATCTGGAGAAATATGGGGAAGTGAATCGAGTAAGGGTTTCATAAAGGGAAATCGCAAAGCAGCGTGTTTCATGGACGTCCTGTTCGCGTCATTGAAATACGTATTGACGCCGGAGAATTCTGACCCACAAAGGCCGCGTTACGAGCCCTATGGGATCGTGATTACCAAGCGATATGCTTATGGAAAGGGCAGCCGCCCGGTGCTGTATCTATCAAATGCAGAAATAGCTACTTTAGGGATTCCGAAGTCCGAACTTTGGCGTGTCGTCCGATTTGAAGCCAGCAAAAAGGGATGGATAAGCTGGCTACACGAAAGAGAGTGGCGCTGCCCAGACAAATTCGAACTTCCAAAAAGGATCCAAGCCATATTAGTACGTAGCACGGATCAAGCGCGGAGACTAACAGAAGAGATAAACGATCAACCAACTAAATTCAAAACCATTCCCAAGTCAGTGATTCCGTTGAGCGTACTCTGCCAGGGTCTTCTTTCATAACGAGCCACAAGAAAACTGGACCTATTACCATCACCCCTGAAAAGTCCGCATTTGCGAGTTCGGCCCCTCCCGAGTCACCTGCGCGTTGATTGTGCCCTAAGGCCGAAGACCAGGGCGCCCTTATGCAGCGCCATATCACCCTGTCCGCGCTTCGGCGATGCTGCGCGCGGCGGCAGCCTCCTTGCCCGCACGTTCGATGCGCTCGCTGTATCGATCGCCCAACTCCACAGCATTCTCACGGACCAGCCAGGTGAACCACACCAGTTCCTCGCAGACATCGACCAGCCGCTCGTAATGCGAGCCCGCCGGTAGCCGCCCAGCTATATCGAACAGCTCAAATGCTTTCGGCACGCTCGACTGGTTGGGGATCGTGACCATCCGCATCCAGCGCCCGAGCAAGCGCATGGCGTTGACAGCGTTGAACGACTGGCTACCGCCGGAAACCTGCATGACCGCGAGCGTGCGGCCCTGCGTCGGGCGCACGCCGCCTTCACTGAGAGGGAGCCAATCGATCTGGCATTTCATGACACCGGACAGGGTGCCGTGGCGTTCAGGGCTGCTCCAAATCTGCCCCTCAGACCACAGCGATAGCGCACGCAGCTCTTGCACCTTCGGATGCGACGGTTCGACCGCATCCGGCAGCGGTAAGCCTGCCGGATCGAAGCGCCGGGTTTCGCATCCCATCGCGATCAGCAGACGCTCGGCTTCATCGGCCAGGAATCGCGAGTAAGAGCGTTCTCGCAACGAACCATGCAATAGCAAAATACGCGGCTTGTGGCGCGACACCGGCCCAGAGAGCCGTGTCTGATCGGGTGGTCTAAAATGATCACGATCGAGCGCAGGGAGAAGACTTGGGTCTTGCAATTCGCGGCTCATGCCGCGCCCCGTTCATACCATCCGCGCGAACGCCGCACGATTTGCACGACCGACAGCATCACCGGCACTTCCACCAGAACGCCGACGACCGTGGCCAGGGCCGCGCCGGATTGAAAGCCAAATAGTGCGATGGCTGTTGCAACAGCCAGCTCGAAAAAATTGCTGGCGCCGATCAGCGCCGATGGGCCGGCCACACACCACGCCACACCGAGCCTGCGATTGAGCCAGTAGGCGAGCCCGGCATTGAAATAGACCTGGATCAGGATCGGCACCGCCAATAACGCAATGACGGTGGGCTGCCGGATAATCTGCTCGCCTTGCAAACCAAACAGAAGCACGAGCGTCAGTAGCAATGCCGAGAGCGATAGCGGCGCGAGGGTGCGCAGAGTCCGATCAAGCGCGGGTTGTCCACCACTGGCGAGCAGAGTGTGCCGCCATAGCTGCGCCACGATTACAGGCACGATGATGTAGAGCACGACGGATAAAACCAGCGTTGCCCAGGGCACCGTGATTGACGACAAACCGAGCAGCAGTGCCACGAGCGGCGCGAAGGCGACGATCATGATCGCGTCGTTGAGCGCGACCTGCGACAGCGTGAAATGCGTCTCGCCATCCACGAGGTTCGACCAGACAAACACCATTGCTGTGCAAGGAGCCGCTGCCAGCAGGATCAGCCCGGCAATATAGCCGTCGATCATCCCGGTCGGCAGCAATGGCCGAAACAAATGGGCGATGAACACCCAGCCGAGCAGTGCCATCGAGAACGGCTTGACCAACCAGTTTATCCCAACCGTCGCAGCGATGCCGCGCCAGTGGCTTTTGACTTGGCCGAGCGCCGCCAGGTCGATCTTGAGAAGCATGGGAATGATCATCAGCCAGACCAGCAAGGCGACCGGCAAATTGATTTGCGCAATGGTTGCGGTGCCAAGAGCGTGGAATACGGCCGGCACCGCTTGACCGAGGCCGATACCCACGACGATGCAGGGTGCCACCCACAGGGTCAGATAGCGCTCGAACATGCCCATGGATGGCGCTTTGCCCGGTGCCGTTACGCCCACTGCTTCGCTCATGATGCGACTCGCGCAAGCCGGTTGCCATGACCGTCCACGACCGCTTCGCCGTCCTCTTTGACGAACACACCCCGCTGTGCCGCAGGCAAGATATCCAGCACGAGTTCGGAGGGCCGGCAGAGCTTCACGCCGATCGGTGTCACCACCAGCGGCCGATTGATGAGGATCGGGTGCGCCATCATTGCATCAAGCAACTGGTCATCCGTCAGCGCCGGATTTCCGAGGCCTAACTCCGCGTACGGTGTGCCCTTTTCTCGCAGCACCGTACGAGGGGTCAGGCGCGCCCGCGCGATGAGTTGCACGAGCAGCGCCCGCGCCGGGGGTGTTTTCAGATACTCGATCACGTGCGGCTCGATGCCCGCATTGCGGATCATCGCCAGCGTGTTGCGAGAGGTGCCGCAATCGGGGTTGTGATAAATAATGATGTCCATGGTGGTGCTCATCCTTCGGTCGGCCGTGCCATGGCCGCGTCGGCGGTGCGACCTATTTCCCGCACGCGGGCAGTAAGGCTGGATTTTTCGAGGCTGGCGATTGGCAGCGCGGTGAATAGAGAAATGCGCTGCTTCATCTGACGGAACGCCGTCACGAAGGCCCGCTCACGTTCGATCGGTGAACCTTCGACGGCCGCAGGATCAGGAATGCCCCAATGCCCGGTAACCGGCTGCCCCGGCCAGACCGGACAGGTTTCACCCGCCGCGTCGTCGCAGACGGTGAAGACAAAATCCATCACAGGTGCGCCCGGGACAGCGAACTCCTCCCAGCTCTTGGAGCGCAAGCCGACCGCCGGATAATCGGAGTCCGCCAGCACCTTGAGCGAAAGCGGATTGACGACGCCTTTGGGATGACTGCCGGCAGAGAAGGCCCTGAAACGGCCGCCACCATCTTGTTGCAGGATGCTTTCCGCCAAGATCGAGCGCGCCGAGTTTCCAGTGCAGAGAAACAAGACGTTGAAAATGTGATCAGTCACAACGCCACTCCACAGCAAGCAGCAGCTTGTGGCAGTTCAGCTTTCGGTGCGCCGGACGTATCTGACGACCTCGCCGGTGTGCAGGAGGGAGCGGCCACCGCCGTGCGGATCGGGCCTAGGTCAACACTATCGCCATAAACGGTGCTTTCACCGGACGTTAGAAAGGTTTCCCATGACAGTCCTTGTGGATCGGTGATCCAGGATTTTTCCGACCGCGCGTAACAGCAAGTGGTTGCACCCTCATCGAGCACAGGGCGGTCCGCCTGTTGCAGCCGGCCGTAGACTTCATGCAATTCGTCCTGCGTCTCTACTTGAATGCCCAGATGATCGAGGCCGGATTTGCCACTGCGCGTCGAGATCGCGAAATTGATGCGAGGATCGTCGAGCATCCATTTCACATAGTCGGATTTTGTCACCGTCGGCTCTGCCGCAAAAAGCGTGCTGTAAAACCGAGACGACGCCGCGAGATCATCGACGGACACGTGTACGTGCAGGCGCTTCATGGCTTTCCTCCTTCTTCACGGTTGCAGGCTCGCAGGACGCAAGGCCGCACGCGGCAGCGTCGCCCTGGCAGCAGTTCTCGGTGAGATAGGCCAGCAGGTCATTCATGACGGGATACTCGGCGGTGTAGATGAGCGACCGGCTTTCGCGCCGGAATTTCACCAGGTGCGCGTGCTTCAACTGGTTCAGGTGAAATGACAGCGTGGCGCTTGGCAGCCCAAGCTTCTCGCCGATCAGGCCGGCCGGCATGCCATCGCTGCCAGCCTCGACCAGCAGCCGAAAGATATCGAGGCGGGTTTCTTGCGCGAGTGCCGCCAAGGCGGCGATGGCATACATCTTCTCCATATCTCCATATTCGTGGAGATAAAGAATGAACGCAAGCCCTATGATGCGCTGTTGCCGGTCGAGTGACGATTAAACCGGGCGTTGCTGCGATCTAGCGAACGCTCACCGGCTCACGAGCCGGGCACCACCCCGCTCCCCATAGGCGCTAATCCTTGGTCCGGCCCAGGGCCTGACGCCATCAACCCGTGAAGGGTCCGCTACGCGCGCGTGCGGCCTCTCCGGCTTCGCCTGCGCGGTGATTGCGGCCCTGGGCCGTACACATCGGGCGCCTGTCGCGCGGGGATGGTCCCCGCCTCCGAGACAGGAGCCGGAACGATGTCGCAAGCCCTTTCAATCGCTCATGCCCGTGGCTGGAACCTCGCCACCACGTTGATGGTCTGTATCACCGTCTTTCACGTTGGGAACGGGGAATATGGCGTCATGCCGTCGGCCGAATATGACGGTGACCCCGCAACGATCATCCACGAATTCGACCCCTTTCAACCCTGAAGGGCGTCGATCACATCCGCCGGCGGCGGGAATTCACCATCGATTTTCCGCTGCCGCCCTCCATCACTTTCGGCTAAATTCAAACCTGCGCCGTGGTGGTGGTGGAAGGCGCAACCCTTGGCCGCTTTGTCACGGAGTTATCCACCATGCTCATCATCGGACTCGTCCTCAGCGTCTTCGGCATCGGCTTCTTCTGCTGGGTGCTGTTCACGCTCGCCGTCTACGCCCTCCCGTTCGTTGCCGGCCTGACCGCAGGCCTGGCCGCCTACCACAGCGGCTCCGGCATAGCCGGCGCTATCGTCGTCGCCATCATCGCGGGCGGCGTCACCCTGACGATCGGGCAGATCGCCTTTGCCACGATCCGATCACCCCTGATCCGAGGGGCGATCGGGCTGCTTTATGCGGTCCCGGCGGTGATCGCTGGCTACAACGGCACGCTCGGTTTCGCCCAGATGGGCGTTCCGTCCGCGGGCTGGCGTGTGACCTTCGCAGTGATCGGGGCGGTTGCAGTCGGCGGCACGGCCTGGGCACGGATGGCGCTGTTCGTCCCCCCGGAGGAGGAGCGGCGCATTGAAGGAGGTCCGGATACCCATCGGCTGGCGGGTGCTGCAAGACAGGGGTGATCGTCAGCCTCGTCGGCGATCGGGCTCCAAATCGGCGGATGACCGGGACGGCAGCCTGACGCGGCAGTGAGGCGGTCCTCGGGCGGCTTCAAGAGGTCGGCCCCAATCTCGCCGGTCTGCCGGATCGATGAACTGAGCCGTCGCAAGCGTTGTGGTTCGGGTGGGTTGCAGCCTGTCCGATCTGCACGCCAGGGCTTCTTCCTCCCCACCTGGAACACCGGGCATCTTGTGCGCAGCAACCAACGCCGGCCACGTCTTCTCCCGTGCAAGCTGTTCGGCGCGCGGCCACACGGCCTCTCAATGGCTTGATCTGGCCGAAGGACGGTTGGCACCTCGATCGCCTGAGCCGCAACGGCGGCGGCGTGACTTTCTTCCCCTGGCCTCCGGCCATTCCTCGCGGAAGCCAAGAAAGTCCCGCCGCCGCCATCCTCCGCTGCGCTCCGGCCAGCAAGCTGGTGCGTCGTCGATCGCCTCCGGCCTGCAGATCGCCATCGAGGCCGCGGTGGTCGCGGGCTCGAAACAGCCAAGGAGAAGTGACATGGCCAACATCGGTGCCTTCAAGAAGTCCGGCAGCGAGTTCCAGGGCGAGATCGTGACCCTGAGCGTGCAGACCAAGAACGTCCGCATCGTCCCGGAAGCCAACCGGGCTAACGACAACGCCCCCAGCCATCGGGTCTTCGTGGGCCGGGCGGAGATCGGGGCCGCCTGGTCGAAGCGCTCCAACGAGGGCCGCGACTACCTGTCGGTCAAGCTGGATGATCCTTCGTTCAACGCGCCGATTTACGCCAACCTCTTCGACGACGAGGACGGCGACGGCTTCACCCTCATCTGGTCTCGCGCCCGCCGGCCGAACGGCGACTAAGCCGGACCTCCCCAACTCCCCGCCCGGTCCACCGGGCGGGGCCTTCCGGTTCCACGATTTTACGGATTGCCGCCTTTCCGCAAACGCGGCACGCGACAGGCTCGGCGACACAATGCCGGCTCTCGCGACTCGTCGTTCCGGTTTATGAGGCGACCGTGAAAGTTAGCCCGTTCCGCGTCCGCCGGGCGTTGAATGCGGTTACGACGACTATTATAGTCGTATTTCTGGTGCGCGCAGGTCGTCTGTCGGAGGTGATCATGGATGATCACCGGCCGACAAGTTCGGGCCGCGCGGGCGTTGCTGAACTGGAAGCAGGACATGCTCGCAGAGAAAGCCCTCGTGGCGCTGACCGCGCTGAAGCGCCTGGAGTCCGAACGCGGTCTCCCGGTGCATGAGAGTACGCACGACCAGGTTAGGCGCGCGCTCGAAACAGCCGGCATTGTCTTCATGAATTCTGCTCAAGGCAAAGGCGTGATGCTGATGAACGTGGCGTCACCCCCGCCCGCGCAGAAATCATCGCTCGCGGGCGCTTGAACGCCGCATCGTTATCGGGAAATTCAGCGTCGTTAACCACGCAGGGCCGATTCATGCAGTCACCCAAGCTCGATCCGCCAGTAACGGATGCTGCTCCGACGACCAACGTCCTCACCGGCTACGACGAGCAGCACCTCATCACTTATCTGCGCCTTCTCGATGCCGATGCGGAAGGCGCGGATTGGCGGGAGGTCGCCCGGATCGTTCTGCATCTCGATCCATCGCATGACACAGAACGCGCCAAGGCAATCTGGGCCTCGCACCTGGCCCGCGCCCGCTGGATGACCGAGAATGGATACCGGCATCTGCTGCGCGGTGGCGCTCCGCATTAACCCGGTTCCTTGCCGAGGCCGCAACACGCGTTGCGGGTTGTGCATGTAGGCAAGCCGCCAACTCGTCCATTTATTTCGGCGTCAACGTCGGCAACAAGACGGATGGAGAGACGCCCATGGCTCGCGGGGATTGGACCTCGCCGGCTGCGTATGAGGAACTTGGATCGCTGGATGCGCCCGGCTTTGCCTGGGAGTATCTCGACCGCAATCCTGACTTCACGCAGGACCGCCGGAGACTGGAACGCGCCGATCGGCGCGGCGTGCTGAATCAAGCCGAGGTGGACGCGTTCGCCCGGCGCTGGGGGTTGCGATTTCGCGCCCGGGATTGGGTCCGGCGCCGGCGCCGCCCTCTGGACGCCCGCCGCGCTGCCCAGCGTGATCACGCTGACGGAGCAGCCGACTGATATCGCCGATCCAAAATTCACGCTGCCGGCGAGCGCCCTCGATATCGCGACTGGAAGCGGCGACGCCGATCGCGTCATCAAGCATCACGGCACGACGCTTCGGGTTCACCTCCACCAGGATGGCGACGGCCAGCCAGCGGTGCTGCTGCCCCTCGACCAGCTCTTCGAGATACGCGCCAGTGCGGCTGTCCGCCTCTGGCGCTGCCTGAGCGGGCGCAATCCGGGTCGCGACCCGGCCGCCCTGCCGAAAGCGCGACGTGACCGCCTGATCCTCGGGCTACGCGCGCTCGACGGCCGCCTTGAGAACGCCAGCTATCGCGACATCGCTGCCGCCCTGTTCGCCGCCCCGGACGTCTCCGGGCGGGCCTGGAAGAGCCATGACCTGCGCGACCGCGCCATCCGCCTCGTCAAGTTCGGCCTCGGCATGATGCGCGGCGGCTATCGCTCGCTGCTGCTCCACCCCTACCGCCGTCGGAAGTAGCTCCGCAGGCAGGGTGGCGATCTCACCACCCCTCGAGATCACCATCCCCCCCAGGCCGCCGTCTCCGCCACCGTGATCACCGACAGCCGCCATCCCCCTGCTGCCCGCCATTCGATCACGGAGGTTTCTGATGTCCGCCAATCTCGCCGGTTTTCCGCCGCGCTATATGCGCACCCCCGAAGCATCACGCTTCGTCGGCTTGTCCATCCGCACGCTGGAGAAACACCGGATTTACGGCACCGGCCCGCGCTATTCGAAGCTCGGCGGCCGCGTCGTCTATCGCCTGGAAGATCTCCAATCCTGGGTCGAGTCCGGCGCGAAGGCGTCCACCTCAGACCCTGGCGCCAGCGCCGTGCTGCCGGCGAAGCGCCACCCCGCCGCGGCCCAGCCGCAGGCCGCGCAGACGCGCCGCTGAGCCTGCCGCGATGCCACTGCGCCACCGCACACGATCCGAGCGCGAACAGCTTGAGCTGTTCCGCGCCTTGCCCGGCGATCTGGCGCCCCGCGACGCGCAGGACCTGATGGCCTACCCTTTCTTCAGCCTCGCCAAGACCCACCGGACGGCGCCGATCGATTACCGGATGAACGAGATCGCCATCCGGGTGGAGGCGGTGCCCGAGCACGGTATGGCGACCATCTGGGACGCCGACGTTCTGATCTGGGCGGCCAGCCAGATCGTCGAAGCGCGCGACGCCGGCGTGCGCACGTCGCGCCTGATGGCGGCGACACCGCGCGAGATACTGACCTTCACCGGCCGCGGCACCAGCGCCCGCGACTACCACCGTTTGAAGGCCGCGCTGGACCGCTTGCAGTCCACCACGGTGGCGACATCGCTGCGCCAGACCAGCGAGCGGCGGATGCACCGCTTCTCCTGGATCAACGAATGGACCGAGCACGCCGACGCCCACGGCCAGACCGACGGCATCGATCTGATCATGCCGGACTGGTTCTACCGGGCCGTCCTCGACGATGCGCTCGTGCTGACGATCGACCGCGCGTATTTCGACCTGACCGGCGGGCTGGAGCGCTGGCTCTATCGCATCGTCCGCAAGCACGGCGGCCAGCAGCGAGGCGGCTGGCGGTTCGATTTCCGGCACCTGCATGGCAAGTCCGCGAGCCTTTCGCCCTTCAAGCGCTTCGCCTTCGAGCTTCGGGAGATTGCCCGCCGGCAGCCACTGCCGGGTTACCGCCTCGCAGTCGAACGCGAGACCGGCGGGCGCGAGGTGCTGGCGTTCGCGCGGGCCGACTTATCCACAGCCCCCTGTGGACAAGCTGTGAAACAGCACGTGCTATCGGGAACCAATGGGCACGTGCTATTGGGAACCGGGACCACGTGCTATCAGGAACCGAAAGCGCCGTTTTCATCAATTGAATCAGCAGCTTCTGGCGTCCCTAACTTAGAGTCTAACCTAAGAGAATCTAACTCTTCTGAAGTTGGCCCCCGCACCGATCGGTGGATAACCGCGAAGAGGGCGCGATGATCGTCGCTCTCCTCAACCAGAAAGGCGGCGTCGGCAAAACGACTCTCGCCCTGCATCTCGCTGGCGAATGGAGCCGGGAAGGGAAAAGAGTCACCCTCATCGACGCCGATCCCCAAGGGTCGGCGCTCGACTGGTCCGAGCAGCGCGCCAGGGACGGCTTCCCGCGGCTGTTCGGCGTCATCGGCCTGGCGCGCGACACGCTGCATCGCGAGGCGCCGGAGATGGCCCGTGACGCCGATCACGTCGTCATTGACGGGCCGCCCAGGGTGGCGGGCCTGCTGCGCTCGGCGCTGCTGGCCGCCGACCTCGTGCTGATCCCGGCCCAGCCCTCGCCCTTCGACGGGTGGGCATCCGGCGAGATGCTGAAGCTGATCGAGGAGGCGCGCATCTTCCGCCCGCGGCTCGTCGCGCGGTTCGTGCTGAACCGCTGCGCCGCCCGCACGATCATCGCCCGCGAGACCGCCGAGACGCTGGCCGAACATGAGCCGCCGGTGCTGGCCGCCCGCATCGGCCAGCGCGTTGCCTTCGCCGACGCCGCGCAATCTGGCCGCCTGGTCGCCGAACTGGATGACGCCAGCCCGGCAGCGCGCGAGATCACCGCTCTCGCTGGCGAAGTTGCGGGGCTGGCGTCATGAGCGAGCGTTCGGCAAAGCGCGGGTTCGCTTCGCGCCCGGGCGATGCGGATTCCCGGGTTCGCACGCCGGAACCGCCGCCAGCAAGCCGACTGCCGGAGGATTTCAGCGCGCGGCTGACCATCGACGTGACGCCGGCTTTGCGCGGCCGCATCAAGGTCACTGCGTTCCGGCGCGGCATGACCGTCGCCGACATGCTGCGCGCATTGCTCGATCGCGAGTTCCCCGATGAAGGCGGAACGGCGTCATGATCGCGCCCGCATCCGACACGCTTACACATGTCGAGCTGATCTGGTTCGAGAAGCGGATCGAGCAGTGGGTTCGCTTCGGCCGTGATGTGGCCGAGCAAATCCTCGACCGCCGTCGCCGTATCCTGAGCTTCGCGCCGGGCAGCATGCTCGCCTACGTCCGATGGGCGGCGAACGACTTCGGCACCGTCGTGTCGCGTATCGACATTCTGCGCGCGGTGATGCCGGGCGAGGCGTTCTCGACGGTGCCCTATGTGCGGCCTGGCGGCGAGATTTACCTGCGTCAGTCCGGCTGGCCGAAGGTCGAGCGCGTGCTGCAAGCGATCGATGCGGTCGAACAAATCGGCATTGATGCCGCCGATGCCTGTCCCGATCACTGGCGCCACGTCCACAACCGCCTCGCCGCTGGCGAGACGCCGCGACCTTACAGCCGGGATCGCCATCACGCCTGGCTCCAGCGGCGGAGGATCGACGCATGACGCGCTTTGGCTGGGTCATGACGACATACGCTGCGGTGATGGTGATAGGCGCCACCGCGCTGTTCCATCCGGCGGCGAGGCTGATCTGGAATGCCAGCGCCAGCGTGCCGATCGGCCTCTATGCAGTGCATCCGGCAGGTACGTTGCGAACTGGCGAATTGCTCGTGGTGACACCGCCGGAGCCGCTGGCGACGTTCCTCGATGTGCGGCGCTACCTGCCCAAGGGCGTCCCGCTGCTGAAGCATATCGCGGCACTGCCAGGACAGACCGTGTGCCGAATGGACGACACGATCAGCATCGACGGCATCGCCATCGGTGCGGCGCTCGACCGGGACCATCTGGGCCGCTCGCTGCCTGTTTGGCAGGGCTGCCGAGTTATCGCTGCCGGCGAGGTTTTTCTCATGAACCGCCAGTCCGCCGCATCACTCGATGGGCGGTATTTCGGCATGTTGCCCGCGACGACGATCGTCGGCCGGGCCGATCCAATCTGGATCGAGGAGGCCCAGTGAAGATGACGCCCGCGTGCCCACGCTTCACCAAAATTCAGCAATCAACCCGGCATTCCTCTTTCTCCTTTCCGGCCATGCTTGATCTCGCTGATCGTCCGATTGCCAACTCCCATGCCCGCAAATTCTGCCGCGCGATCTGCATCGGCGCCCCAGTAGCCCTGCTGGCTGGACGCATCGTTCACGCTGAACCCGTGAGCACCAGCGCCGCACAGGTCGCACCTGATCCCGTCGCGGCCCCTGTCGCCGAGGCCGCGCAACGATCCGGCATTCCGGCGTCTTGGATACGCGCCGTGATGCAAGCCGAAAGCGGTGGTGATGCGCGGGCGGTGTCGCCCAAGGGCGCGATGGGCCTGATGCAGATCATGCCGGAGACATGGGCCACTCTGCGGCTCCGTTACGGCCTCGGCGCCGATCCGTTCGATCCGCACGACAACATTATCGCTGGCGCCGCGTATCTGCGGGAGTTGCACGATCGCTACGGATCGCCCGGATTTCTGGCTGCCTACAATGCAGGTCCGGCGCGCTACGAGGACCATCTCGCGACAGGCCAACCGCTACCGGCCGAGACGCGCGCCTACGTGGCACTGCTCGCGCCGCTGATCGGCACCGGCGCGATCGGCGAGACTGCGATGGTGGCAATCGCCGCCCGTTCCTGGACTGAGGCGCCGCTCTTCACCGTGCGCGTGGATGACCACACAGCGGCGGATCAGCGGGCCGCCGAACAGCATGCCGTTCACCATGCGACCGACACTGGCGCGCAGGATTTGACGGCGCTCGCCCCGCAGTCGGAAGGCCTGTTTGTGCTGACATCCCGCCGGAATCAGCGGCCATGACCGGGATCGCGCTTCATCGTGGGGTGGCGTGCTCAGGGACAGGTTTGGGGGTCAGACAGGGGGAGCAGGGAAACACGACCAACGGACGGCAAGATAAAAGCGCCGACCTCGGTCGGGCGCATGTGGTTGGTTGTGTTGAGTTTTTTGAGGACCGCAGGATCGCCACCTGCTGGCGCGCTGCCCGGATTTTCCAGCGATTTCAACGATCCAGGCGCCGTCGCACCCCCTCGGGAGGCGGGTGCCGCCCATGACGACCGGCGACGATGACCTCCGCATTCAGCCTGGTCGTATCCGGCACGGCAACCAGGGCGCCAAGCGCCCAAAGACCTTCGTCGGCGAGGTGATGCGGGCCGCCAAGCGAGCCGGTCACACGGGAAATAGCTTCGGCCGCTCGGGCGGCGGCAAGCAGCATTCGAACTTTGGACGAGGACGCAGTGCGGCGCTCGCTGTGTCCGCCAGATCGCCTGGCCGGCGCGTCGTCGTCATGGCGCGGATCGTCCGCCACCACGGCAAGGGATTCACCTCGGCGCCGCTCGCCAAGCACATCGCTTATCTCAAGCGTGAAGGCGTGACCCGCGACGGACAGGATGCGCACATGTTCGACGCCACCTCGGAGTCCGCCGATACGAAGGGTTTCGCCGAGCGCTGCGAGGATGACCGGCATCATTTCCGCTTCACGATCTCGCCCGAAGACGCCGGCGAGATGGCCGACCTCCGTGCCTTCATCCGCGAGCTGATGGGCGACATGGAGCGGGATCTCGGCACACGGCTGGATTGGGTCGCGGTCGATCACTGGAACACCGACAATCCACACATCCACGTCCTCATTCGAGGCCGCGCAGATGACGGAAAGGACCTCGTCATCAGCCGCGATTATATCTCCCAAGGCTTTCGCGACCGCGCCGCCGAGCGCGTGACCTTCGAACTTGGTCCACGCAGCGAGCTCGAGATCCGATCAGCCCTGGACAAGGAGGTCGAGGCCGAGCGTTGGACCAGTCTCGACCGCGCGCTTCGTGACATCGCCGATGACGGCGCCGGTGTCGCTGATTTGCGCCCCGGCGCGGCGGGCGAGGACCCGGAGCTGCGCCGCCTGATGCTCGGCCGTGCCGCCAAACTCGAACGGCTAGGACTTGCCGAGCAAATCGGCCCCGCGAGCTGGACCTTGAAGACTGGCGCCGAGCAGATCCTGCGGGACCTGTCTATTCGGGGCGACATCATCAAGACGATGCACCGCGCAATGACCAGCGCCGGCCACGAGCCGGACGTCGCCGGCTTCGCTCTGCATGGCGAGGACGCCTCTGAGCCGGTGGTCGGCCGTCTCGTTGCCCGAGGGCTGCACGACGACCTCAAGGGTTCGGCTTATGTCGTCGTCGAAGGCGTTGATGGGCGCACCCACCATCTCCGATTCTCCGACCTGGAACTGACCGGCGACGCCAGGCCGGGTGCGATTGTCGAGGCACGCGCGTATGAGGATGCCGCCGGCCGCAAGCGATTGTCCCTCGCCACCCGCTCCGACCTGCCGATCCAGGAGCAGGTGGGTGCCCGCGGCGCGACATGGATCGACCGCCAGCTTCTCGCGCGGGACCAAGCGACCTCAAGCGCCGGGTTCGGCGCCGAGGTGCGAGAGGCGATGGAACGCCGCATCGATCACCTGGTCGAGGAAGGTCTCGCCCGCCGCCAGGGGCAGCGCGTTATCTTCGCCCGCGACGTTCTGGATACCCTGCGTGGTCGGGAAATGACGGAAGCGACTTCAAAGCTCGCGGCAGAGACTGGCCTTGCGCATCGTCCGTCCGCCGAGGGGGAGCATGTCTCAGGGATCTACCGCCAGCGCGTCACGCTGTCGTCCGGTCGGTTCGCCATGATCGATGACGGGATGGGATTCCAGCTCGTGCCCTGGCGGCCAGCGCTGGAGCAGCAACTTGGGAAGCACGTGGCGGGCATCATGTCACCGGGCGGTGTGGTCGACTGGAATTTTGGTCGCAAACGGGGACTAGATCTCTAACTTACAATGGCGAAGTTGTTCGGCGGCAGAGGCGCCGATCCATTCGCCAGCGACACTACGGCACTATCCAGTCTCCCGTCACAGCCTCAACCGCGCCCACAATCAGATCTCTCGCTCGTTGTCGGAGTGAACTCACCGCGGACAATGGAGGTCCGACCCAGTGATGCACCTATTTTCGCGAGGGCGTTGAGGACACCTGTTGCAGCAACGCCGAAGCCGGTTGTTCAAAGAGGTCAGCCAGTTCGTCGATGATCGGACAGTCCGGCCGATGGTCGCCCTCGCAGTGTTCTGCCAGACGCCGCAGCGCGCCGCTCATCTCGGCGATCTCGCGTGCCTTGGCATCCAGTGCGGCGACATGGGCGAGTGCCAACCGTTTCACGTCCGCGCTCTCTCGTTTGTCGTCGCGCCACAACGCCAGCAGTTCGCGCATCTGATCCACGGAAAAGCCGAGATTGCGCGCCCGACGCAGGAAGCGGAGCGTCTGCACGTCGGCCTCGTCGTAGCGCCGATAGCCAGCGTCGCTCCGGCCCGCCGGTCGGATCAAGCCGACGCTCTCATAGTAGCGGATCATCTTCGCCGACACGCCGGACGCCGCGGACGCCTCGCCGATGTTGACCCCTCCGCCCGCTGTGATGGCCGCAGAGGTCACAGCTTCGTCGCTCGCAGGCGCAGCGCATTGGCGATGACAGAAACCGAGCTGAGGGACATGGCGAGTGCTGCGACCACGGGAGAGAGGAGGATGCCGAAATTCGGATAGAGCACGCCGGCTGCGACCGGAATTCCGATGACGTTGTAGGCGAAGGCGAAGGCCAGGTTCTGCCGGATGTTGCGCATCGTCATCCGGCTGAGCGCGCGCGCGCGGGCAATGCCGGCCAGGTCGCCTTTGACCAGGGTGATGCCGGCGCTCTGGATGGCAACCTCCGTGCCCGTGCCCATGGCGATCCCCACGTCGGCCGCGGCCAAGGCGGGCGCATCGTTCACGCCGTCGCCGGCCATGGCGACCACGCGACCGCCCTTCCTCAGCTCACTGACGATCCGGTGCTTATCTTCCGGCAGCACGTCTGCATGGACATCCTCGATGCCAAGCTGACGGGCGACAGCCCCTGCCGTCGTCCGGTTGTCGCCGGTCAGCATGACGATATGGATGCCGGCCGCTTTCAGGTCGTCGATCGCCGCGCGCGTCGTCGGCTTGATCGGGTCCGCTATGGCGATGATGCCGCCAGGCTTGCCGTCGATCGCCACGAACAGGGCGGTCGCGCCGTCGCCGCGAAGCGCGTCGGCCTGAGCTTCAAGGTCGCCAAGAGGAATACCAAGGTCGGCCATGAGCCTCGCGTTGCCCAAACCCACGGGACGGCCGCCAACCTTTCCCGTCACGCCCTTGCCGGTGACGGAGGCGAAGTCCGTGGCTTCCTGCGAGGCGGCTCCAGCTTCCTTGGCGGCGGCCAGGATGGCGGCTGCGAGCGGGTGCTCGCTGGACCGTTCCAGGCTTGCGGCCATGGCCAGCACGTCCCCTTCGGCCAGGCCTGGACCGACCACGATCCGCGTCACGCGTGGCTTGCCCTCGGTCAGCGTGCCGGTCTTGTCGATGACGAGCGTATCGACCTTCTCCATACGCTCGAGCGCCTCGGCCGATTTGATCAGCACGCCGGCGCCCGCACCCTTGGCCACGCCCACGCCGATCGACATCGGGGTCGCAAGCCCAAGCGCGCAGGGACACGCGATGATGACGACGGAAACCGCCGCGATCAGGGCGTAGGAGAGGGAGGGTGCCGGCCCCCAGACCGACCAGGCCACGAAGGCGGCGATGGCCACGGCGAGCACGGCGGGAACGAACCAGCCTGCCACCATGTCGGCCATGCGCTGGATCGGTGCCCGACTGCGCTGTGCGTCGGCCACCATGGCGACGATGCGGGCCAGCATCGTCGCCGAGCCGATTTTTTCGGCGCGCATCACCAATGAGCCGGTGCCGTTCACCGTGCCCCCGATCAGCTTGCCGCCGACCGCCTTGGCGGCGGGCAAGGATTCGCCGGTCACCATGGACTCGTCCACGGCACTGCTGCCCTCGATGACCGTGCCGTCCACCGGGACGCCCTCGCCCGGCCGGACGCGGAGCCGGTCGCCGATCGCGACCTGTGCGACGCCGATTTCCTCGTCATCGGCGCCGTCCCGCACCCGGCGGGCGGTCTTTGGGGCGAGGTTGAGCAGCGTACGGATCGCGTCGCCTGTCCGCTCACGCGCACGCAACTCCAGTACCTGACCGAGCAGCACCAGCACGGTGATGACGGCAGCGGCCTCGAAATAGACCGGCACCGTGCCGCCCATGCTGTGGAAGCCGGCCGGGAAAATCCCCGGCGCGAAGGTGGCGACCAGGCTGTAGAGGTAGGCGGCCCCGGTGCCGAGCGCGATCAGGGTGAACATGTTGAGGTGCCGGCTGACGAGCGATGCCCAGCCTCGCTGGAAAAAGGGCCATCCCGCCCAAAGCACGACGGGAGTGGAGAGCGCGAACTGCACCCAGATGGAGATGTGCGGCGGCACCAGCCGGTGCATCCCGAGAGCGGGAATATGCCCGCCCATTTCCAGAATAAAGACGGGTAAGGCTAGCACCAAGCCCACCCAGAACCGCCGCGTCATCTCGGCCAGCTCGTGGCTTGGGGCAGCCTCGGCCGTGATCTCCACGGGTTCGAGCGCCATTCCGCAGATCGGGCAGCTCCCTGGCCCCTTCTGGCGGATGTGCGGGTGCATGGGGCAGGTGTAAATCGCGTCGGCCTGCGCGGGGACAGGCGGGGGCGCATCTGCTTTCGGCGCCAGGTATTTGGCAGGGTCGGCCTCGAACTTGGCCCGGCACCCGGCTGAGCAGAAATGGTAGGTCGTGCCCGCATGGTCGAAGCGGTGCTTCGATGTCGCTGGATCGACCTTCATGCCGCAGACCGGATCGGTCACTGTCGTCGCGGCCACGCCTTCGGCCGCCTTGCTCCCGCGACCGCAGCAACTTCCATCGCTGGCGTCGTGACCGTGCTGATGCTGGTCCATGGCAACTCTCCTGGACGCGACGCTTCGCCGGCCCGGTGAGAGACATGGGGCTTCCCATTATGGTAAGGTCAAGGGAATGGAAGACTTGACCTTACCGTGATGGAAGGATTCAGGGATGACCGCACTGGCAATCGCCTGCGCCCTGTCCATCTCGGCAGAAGCGGACTGGCTATTTCCCGGTTTGGAGCACTGCTTGGCGAAGAGGTCCTGCCCTCGGCTGATGATGACGATCCTCGTGGCCCTGGTGATGGCCGTGGGATTCGTGTTGCCGAGCTTTGCCCAGATGCCTGCCCAGCATCAGCATTCTGCGAATACGACGGAAATGTCTCCCGCAAGCATGGATCACCACCATGCCATGCGCACCGCCAACTCGGGCCCGGCAAAACAGAGTGGCGCCTGTGGCAAGTTCTGCCCTGTGTGCGCAATGACGTGCTGCGGGATTATCTTGCCCGTGATGGCGACGATCCCTTTAGGCACCGCACCGCCGCACGCAGTCTTTGCTGCGGAACTGCGTCTTGGCCGTGGCGTGTTGGCCTCTCTCGACCCTTACCCGCCTAGACCCACCGCTCAGAGCTAACCCGGCCGAACATGGTTCGCGCTGGGCACGGAGGCGTTTAGCCTCCGCGCCCCGCTGCTGTTCGGCCCGGTCATGGCGCGCGCGCCCGCGCGCCGCCGACCCGCTTGAACTCTGTTCGTCTTAGCGAGGCACCATGCTCCCTCAATTCGTCATGCTTGCAGCGCTCGGCGCTGCGTGCGCCGGCTGCTCGGCGCCATCAACCAACATCGCGCTCGCCGCCGACAATCCCGCAAACCCCGACGCGGCCTCAGTGCCGTTCGTCCGGCCCGTCAACGTGCTGGCGGAGGGTGCGGCACCGCAGACCACCATCCCGCCCGCAGCCATGCACATGGCCGGCGGCTCAATGCCGAGCATGGATATGTCTGGAGGAATGTCCGGCATGGGGCAGGGTTCGATGCCCGGCATGCCGCACGCGGCAGCCAGTGATGCTCCGATGCCGGGGATGAAAATGGCACGGGCCGCGCCGGTCGCTGCCGGCGAGGCCAATGCTGTCGGCACCGTGAACGCAGTCGATGCCGCCAAGCACTCCGTGAACGTGACGCATCAGCCGATCAAGGCACTGGGCTGGCCCTCCATGACCATGGATTTCCCGGTAACATCATCGATCAACCTGAGCGCGATCAAGCCAGGCGACCGGATCAGCTTCACGCTCGGCCGGCCGGATGCGGACGGCAACCGGCAGGTGGTGCAACTCAAGCCGGTGCCCGGGTCGGCCGGCGGCCAAGGCGGCATGCCGTTAATGGGTCACGGCTCCATGCCGGGCATGAAGATGCCAGGCGATCCGCAATGAAGCGGTGTCGCCGACCACGCCTCGGCGCAGTTGTCGTCGTCGGGATGAGCCTGGCCGGCTGCGTTGCCATACCGCCAGACCAAGGTTTTTCGGGCGTGGCCGATGCGGTCGCAGGCCGGATACCACAACGCGTGGCATGGAGCCGTGGGACGCCGGCCGACGAGCACGCGGGCGCGGCCGTGGCCGCGCTGTTGTCGCGGCCGCTCGGTGCCGAAAATGCCGTGCAGGTCGCGTTGCTACGCAATCGCGGCCTCCAGGCGAGCTATGCCGAGCTGGGCGTGGCACAGGCCGACCTGGTGGAAGCCGGGCTGCTGCAGAACCCCGTCTTTGACACCAGCATTCGCTTCCCTGACACCGCGCATCTCGCAACCGATCTGGAAACCGGCCTGACGCAGAGCTTCTTGAACCTGCTGTTGCTGCCCGCAAAGAAGGAGATCGCGGCGGGGCAGGCTGAGGCAACGAAGCTGCGCGTGGCGGCCGAGGTGCTCGATCTCGTGGCCGAGGTGAAGACCGCATATTTCCGGTTGGAGGCGGATCAGGCGATCGGAGCGCTTCTGCATGATCGCGTGTCGGCCGCCGATGCCGCGGCATCACTCGCCAAGCGCCTGCACGACGCGGGAAACATCAGCGATCTCGACCTGTCCCGCCAGCAAGCGGATGCCGAGCTGACGCGGACCGAGTACGCCGACGCGCTCGCCGGGGCGGCAGCGGACCGGGAGGAGCTGAACCGGTTGATGGGCCTGTTCGGTGCCGATACCGGCTGGATGGTCCCGGATCACTTGCCGGACATCCCGCCGGAGGCGCTTCCCTACGCCCGGCTGGAGACAATGGCTATCTCCGGCAACCTGAGGATCGCCGCCCTGCGCCGGCAGGCGGAGACGTCCGCCAAGGCGCTCGGCCTGGCCACGGATTTCGGCTGGCTTACCGACGTACAGATCGGCGTCAGCTCGGAAAAGAACTCAGAGGGTTATCGGGTCACCGGCCCTACCATCCAACTCCCCATTCCGCTGTTCAACCGCGGCCAAGCGTCGCGCGCCCGGGCCGCCACGGCGCTCCAGCAGAACGAGGATCAGATGGCGCAGCTCGCCATCGACATCCGGGCGCAGGTGCGCACCCTACGTGACCGGCTGATCCGCACACGCGACCTGATCGACCGCTACAGCGCCGTAGTCGTTCCGCTGCAACGACGCATGCTCGCCCTCGGCTTGCAGCAATACAATTTCATGCTGCTAGGGCCGTTCGACCTTCTGCGCACGAAGCAGGACGAGATTGCCGCCTCACGCCGTCTGATCGAGGCGACTCGCGATTACTGGATCGCGCGCGCTGAGCTGGACCGCGCCCTGAGCGGCCAAGCCGCTATTCCACCCTCGAACGCAGCAGCTCCGCGCCCCGCCGCCCGGCTCGCCTCACCCCCGCTTCCTACCCATGGAGAACCCGTATGACCTGGTTGCGCCGAAACGTCCTCGCCTCCGTCGCCACGCTCGCTGCCGGCGGCACGCTGCTGCGCCGCGCCTCGGCTCAAGCGCCAGCCGCGCCGGGAACGCCTGCCACGCCATCGGCCCGAACCCCGGTGACGACGCTGCAGAGACGATCTCTGCCGTTCGAGATGAAGGATGGGGTCAAGGAGTTCCATCTTGTCGCCGGCGAGTACACTCAGGAGTTTGCGCCGGGCTTCAAGGTGAAGGTCTGGGGCTACAACGGCATGTCGCCCGGGCCGACTATCGAGGCAGTGGAAGGCGACCGGGTGCGCATCCTGGTGACCAACAAGCTACCCGAGCACACTTCCGTGCATTGGCATGGCGTGCTGTTGCCGTCCGGCATGGATGGTGTGGGCGGCTTGTCAGGCCCGCACATCAAGCCCGGCGAGACCTACGCCTATGAATTCAACCTGCGCCAGCATGGGACGCAGATGTACCACCCACACGGCGACGAGATGCTCCAGATCGCGCTCGGCATGATGGGCATGTTCATCATTCACCCGAAGGACCCCGACGAGGGCCGCGTCGATCGCGACTTCGCTTGGATGCCCCATGCCTGGAAGATCGACCCCGGCACCTCGCGGCCAAACCCCGCGGAGATGACGGATTTCAACATCTGGTCACTGAACGGCCGTATCTTCCCGGCCACCCTGCCAATGGTGGTGCGCACGGGGGAGCGCGTGCGCATCCGGGTCGGCAATCTCAGCATGGTCGAGCACCCCATGCATCTGCACGGCCACCATTTTGAGGTGAGCGGCACCGATGGCGGACCAATCCCGCCCGAGCGCCGCTGGCGCGAGGCGACCGTGCAAGTACCGGTCGGCACCACGCGGGATGTCGAGTTCATCGCCGATAATCCTGGAGACTGGGCCTATCACTGCCACAAATCGCACCACACGATGAACGCGATGAGCCACAGTTTTCCGAACATGGTCGGGGTGGACCAGGGCGCCGCCGCGAGCGAAATCAGCCGCCTGGTGCCGGGCTACATGCCGATGGGGAAGGACGGCATGGCCGAGATGCAGAGCATGTCGGGAATGATGCGAGGCCCACGCAACACCACGCCGATGATGGGCGGCCGCGGCCCTTATGGTTCGATGGAGATGGGCGGAATGTTCACCACCCTGAAGGTGCGCGACCAGCTTGCCAGCTACGACGATCCCGGTTGGTATCGAGCGCCGGCCGGCACCGTGGCCTGGAGGGTTTCCTGATCGGGCAATCGAGCCATCGTCTGGCTTCGGAATCGCTGAGTGAATCGAGCCCGATCGACTAACTCAGCGCTGTAACCTGCACGCGACTCACGCACGCTCAAGTCATTGAGCTTGTGTGATTGCGCTGGTCTTGACGTTTCAGCACCTCCTCGTCGCTGAGCCGTGCGTCGTAGATCGAGCGAGGCTCTATAGTACGTGCCACGAGCGTTGCGATGGCAATAGCAAGCAACATTGGCACAATGAAAGACCGTGCATGCCCGGTCAGCTCCATCATCAGCACGACCGCCGAAATCGGCCCCTGGGTGGTCGCCGCTAGGAATGCGCCGGCGCCCAACACTGCGAATAACCCCGACGGAACACCTGGCCACAAAGAGGACCATGGCACGCCCAGCAGGCCGCCTAGCAACGCACCGATCGCCAGGGATGGCGTGAAAAGTCCGCCGGGCGCTCCGCTACCAAGGCAAATCAGGCTTGCGGCCGGTTTAAGCAGAACGAGGGCGACCAGCATCGCCAGTGTCACTCGGCCGGTGAAGGCCAGTTCGGCCACGTCCCGGCCATTGCCTAACAACTGAGGGAACGGGATAGAAACCACTCCCAGCAGGGTAAGTGCCAGGATCGGGGCTATAAGGCGCCATCTGCCGGTTGGACGGTGGTGATCCGCCCAGGCGACTGCACGCACATAGAGCACGGAGACGAGCCCTATGACCGGCGCAGCCAGGAGCGCCCAGGCGGCGCTGGAAATCGAACCGGGGTAGTCGGGAATGAGATAGGTCGGCGCATCTGGTAGGAAGGCCCAGGACACGCCTGTGGCGATCAGCGACGTGAGCAGGGCAGGCAGGACAAGGCGCAGCGCCAGTTCGCCTCGCAGCACCTCCAATGCGAACAACGCGCCGCCCAATGGCACACCGTAGGCCGCAGCCATGCCGGAACCCGCTCCGCACGCGACCAACAGGCGCCGAGCATCGTCCGACAGTCTCGCCCGGTCTGATAGCGCATTGGCGATGACGGCGCCCGTCTGCTTGGGAGCACCCTCCCGACCAAGCGAGCTGCCCATGCCCACCAGCAGTATCGACAGCACGGCGCTGGCAAGCGTCTTGCCGGCCGGCAGCCGGCCGGCGTGAAACCAAATCGCCGCGGTGATGTCGATGCTGTTGGCGCTGGACAAGCCGTTTCAGGAGCAACTGTCCGGCGGCTGTCAGCAGCCCCGCTGCGCAGAGCACACCCAGATGCCACCAGGGTATAGCCTTGGATGCGGCCTCCAGAAGGTCAACGCCGCCTCCGGACCAGACCGTGTGCTGCACGAGTTCCAGCAGCCCGGTCAGTGCCGCGGCGGCAAGTCCGGTCCCGACGCCGGTCAACACGACCGCCAGCCAGAACCCGGCGGCATCCCGCCGGGCGAGAATCGGCGCGATCATGCTGGAAGCAGCTTAGCTGACCGACACGAGCACCCGGTGCCAGGCTGCACTGAGATAGCCTTTGAAGTTCCAGGTATCGTCCGGCAGCGCAGGCTGGGTTTGTCCGGCCGAGTCCCACGCGCGGACGACGAGCTCGTGCTCGCCCTTGGGGAGTTCCACGGCGGCGGTCCAGAAGGTGCAGCTCCAGGGCGAAGACCTATCGTGTTCGAGCTCCGCCTGTGTCCAGGAACGGCCGCCATTCATCGACACGTCCACCCGCACGACTGCACGCGCCGTGGCGATGGCGTATCCGCAAACTTTCAAGGATACCACTGGAAGCTTTGCTTGCGGCGGGGGTTCGCAGATCGCGGCGTTCAATGGCATGTCGTTGATCGTGATGCCTTGTTCCCAATCCACGGTGGCCTCTGTGGTGTCGGGTGGCACCAGCTTGTAGTCGCGCTGCTGCATGTGGTTGGCCGATGGTGCGTCCTGGACAGTGATCGAGGCGAGCCATTTCGGGCTGCGCACGCCGGCAAAGCCTGGAACGACCACGCGCAGTGGAAACCCGTGCTCGGCGGCCAGGGGCGCGCCGTTCATTCCGTAAGCCAGCAGAACCTCCGGCGACATCGCCTTTGTCATCGGGATTGATGCGCCATAACGAAAGCGGCCTTCGCTCGGCATCTCGACCTCGTCGCAGGCCTCGAAGGCGACATGCAAGGCCGCGTCCTCGTCCGCACCGGCGGCGCGGAGCACGTCGGCCAAAGCAATTCCCGTCCAGGCGGCGTTGCCGATGGCGCCCGGTGCCCAAGGGTCGCCGGAGGTGGGGCGCACCGTCTGCATGTCCGCCCTGCGGTTGCCGGCGCACTGCATGACGGCCGTCACCGTGTGCTCGGCGAACCGCTGCCGGAGCTCCGGCACCGACAGGTTCAGCTTCGTGGCGACGCGGCCGCTCACGCGTAACCAGTGGTCCGCCAGACCCAGTTGCGGAATGTCGCCGTGGCTGCGGACGTAGAAATCGGCCTGCGCCGTGATCATCGCCGCACGTAGCCGGTGCAATTTCGGTTCCGCGTTGTAAGGGTGCTGCGTGTGGACGATCAGGTTGGTCTTGGATGCGAACGGATTGTGCATGATTGTTCCTTGATCATCCCGCGTGTATTGAACGGCCGCTACGGCTTGCCCTTGGTTTCGACGAGGTAGGCGATCACCGCGTCCGCATCTGCGGCCGAGACAGGCGCCTTGTAGACGGCGATCATCTTGTGAACTTCGCTGGTCCACGCTGCCTTGGACAGTGATGGCTGGTTCAGCACCATGCCCGC